>NZ_CP183991.1:5144561-6430702 GCF_049913285.1 Pseudoduganella sp. S-14 | reverse complement strand
GAATCTATCTATATGCAAAAAGTGTGGGAGGGCGTTCGTAATCGCCACACGTAACGCGCTATTCTAGCCGCTAAGTCGGAAGTTATCCACAGGTTAACCAGAAATTTTGCACAACCGTGCTGGGGTTGGGTTTTTTGCAACCAAACCGGTAACCCAGGGTCAGACCCAAGGGTCTGACCCGCCTGCGCGGCTGCCGCGGGCCGGTTTAAGTGGTTGACAGTAAACCGAAAAATCCTGATAATTCTGGGTTCCCCGCCCGTAGTCCGTAATTTTTCAGATACGATGCGCGGATTTAGCGGGCAGTGAGATTGGCGCAGTGCGCGAAATGTCATTGGCACCAACATTTTTAGGGACACCTTTCCCGTCCCGATTTTGTATTTTTAAGCGAGACCAACATGAAACGTACTTACCAACCTTCCGTTGTGCGTCGCAAGCGCACCCACGGCTTCCGCGCCCGTATGGCTACCCGTGGTGGCCGTCAAGTCCTGAACGCACGTCGTGCAAAAGGCCGCAAGCGTCTGGCTGTAGTTTAAGCACGCTTGTTAGCTGATCGCGTGGACAGCTGTCCTAACAGCTCGACAGGCGAAGGCAGACACGACTTCGCTCGCGCTCGGCGCATCATAAAAACGGATGAATTTTCATCCGTTTTTAGTTTGCGGCCAACGCAGAAGAGCGCGCACTTCGTGCTCTATACCCGCCAGAACCAGCTGCCGAATGCGCGGCTGGGCATTGTCGTTGCCAAACGCTTTGCGCCGCGCGCGGTTACCCGCAACACCATCAAGCGCGTCACGCGCGAACTGTTCCGCGTTACCGACCTTCCCTGCATTGATTGCGTGGTACGCCTGTCGCGCCCCGTCAATAGCAAGGACGGCCCGGCCACCACGACCAAGCTGAAGGCCGAACTGCGCCAGGAACTGACGCGCCTCTTTGCACAAGCCAATAAGGCCAGGCCGGCAAAATGAAAACGCTGCTGACCATCCTGCTGCGATTTTACCAATGGGTCATCCGTCCGCTGATGGGTGCACCGAGTTGCCGTTTTTACCCTAGCTGCTCCAACTATGCGCTCGAAGCTGTGCGCGAGCATGGTGCGGCTCATGGCAGTTACCTGGCCTTGCGCCGGGTTTGCCGCTGCCATCCCTGGAACGCGGGCGGGGTCGATCCCGTGCCGCCCAAGCACTTCAACCACTCCTGAAGAACCGAATGGATATCAATAAACGCTCAATCCTGTGGATCGTCTTCGCGGTCTCGCTGGTTATCCTGTGGAATAACTGGATGATCTCGACCGGCAAGCCGTCCATGTTTGCTCCGGCTCCTGCCAAGCCAGCCGCCGTGGCTTCGGCCTCCGCGACTGCCGCCGGCACGCCAGCTCCTGCTGCCGCCGCCGCTGCTGCAGTGAACGGCACCGCGGTTGCTGCCCCGATCAAGACCGAAGTGGTGACCATCACCACCGACGTGATGCGCGTCGATATCGACACCCTGGGCGGCACCATCAAGCGCCTGGAACTGCTGAAGCACAAGGGCAGCGCCGATCCGGGCTGGCTGGGCGGATGCTGGGGCCTGTTCGAGTTCTGCAAACCTAAGGGCGGCAACAACACCGAGGTGCTGTTCAGCGAGGACGGCAAACATGTCTACCTGGGCGAAACCGGCCTGGTTGGCGCGCCCGGCCTGCCTAACCACCAGACCGCCTTCGTGGCGCAGCCAGGCCCGCGCATGCTGAACGACGGCAACCAGGTGAAACTGGTGCTGGAAGCGGAGCAGGGCGGCGTCAAGCTGACCAAGACCTTCACCTTCAAGAAGGGCGACTACGTGGTAGACGTGCAGCACACCGTCACCAACACCAGCGCCGCCGCGATGGCGCCGCAGCTCTACCTGCAACTGAAACATGACGGCACTCCACCGGCAGGTTCCGGCTTCATGAACCCATCGTTCATCGCGCCGACCATGTACACCTCGGAGAGCCACTACAAGAAGTACGAGTTCAAGAAGATCGAGAAGGATGCCGAGGCGCAGAAGGAGAACCCAGGCAAGCCATTCACGCCTGACCACGTGACCAAGTCCAACGACGGCTGGGTCGCGATTGCTCAGCACTTCTTCGTGTCCGCCTTCATCCCGCAGGACAAGCTGCCGCGCGACATCTTCACCAAGAAAGAAGGCGACAACCTGTACTCGATCGGCGTGGTGCAGCCGCTGGGCAACCTGGCGCCTGGCGCCTCGGTGACCAACAATGCCCGCCTGTACTCCGGCCCGCAAGACACCGACACCCTGAAGCAAGTCACCGAAGGCCTGGACCTGGTCAAGGACTACGGCTGGCTGGCTATCGTGGCGCGCCCGATGTGGGCTGCAATGGCTGCCATCCACTCCGTGGTCGGCAACTGGGGCTGGACCATCATCGCGTTCACCGTGGCGATCAAGCTGCTGTTCTTCCCGCTGTCCGCCGCTTCCTTCCGCTCGATGGCGAAGATGAAGACCGTGACGCCGAAGATGACCGCCATCCGCGAGCGCTACAAAGGCGACCCGCAGAAGATGAACCAGGCCATGATGGAGCTGTACAAGACCGAGAAGATCAATCCTCTCGGCGGCTGCCTGCCTATCCTGGTGCAGATGCCGGTGTTTATCGCCTTGTACTGGGTGCTGAATGCGTCGGTTGAAATGCGCGGCGCTCCATGGGCGCTGTGGATTACCGACCTGACCCAGCATGACCCATGGGCGATCCTGCCGATCCTGTACGCGATTTCGATGTACATCACCACCCGCCTGAACCCGCAGCCTGCGGATCCGGTACAGGCCAAGATGATGATGTTCATGCCGATTGCCTTCTCGGTCATGTTCTTCTTCTTCCCGTCCGGCCTGGTGCTGTACTGGGTGGTGAACAACCTGCTGTCGATTGCGCAGCAGTGGGTGATCACTAAAAAACTTGAAATTGGCACTGCCAAGTAAATCCTGAAAAGCCCGCGCCAGACGCGGGCTTTTTTTAAACCCGGGAGATCTGGGTCTGACCCAGGTTTACAGGGTTTAAGAATAAAATCAGCAAACCATGAACTTAGACTCCTCCCCCATCGCAGCAATCGCCACCGCCCCCGGCCGCGGCGGCATTGGCGTCGTCCGCGCATCCGGCAAGAACCTGCAGGCGCTGGCAAAAGCCTTGTTCAACGGAACGGACCTCAAGCCCCGCCATGCCACCTACATCCCCTTCACGCAAGCCGACGGCACCGTGATCGACCAGGGCATCGCAATCTACTTCAAGGGCCCGCACTCCTATACCGGCGAAGACGTCATCGAACTGCAAGGCCACGGCGGCCCGATCGTCCTGCAGATGCTGCTGCAGCGTGTACTGGAAGCCGGCGCCGAACAAGGCGTGCGCCTTGCCGAACCCGGCGAATTCACCCGCCGCGCCTACCTGAACGACAAGCTGGACCTGGCCCAGGCCGAAGCCGTGGCCGACCTGATCGACGCCTCCACCGAAGCCGCCGCCAAATCCGCCAGCGCAAGCCTGAGCGGCGCCTTCTCGCAAACCATCCACGCCCTGGTGGAGCGCGTCACCCACCTGCGCATGCTGGTGGAAGCCACGCTCGACTTCCCGGAAGAAGAAATCGACTTCCTCGAAAAATCCGACGCGCGCGGCCAGCTGAAAGGCATCGTCGAAGCCCTCGACCAGGTCTTCAAGCAAGCCTCGCAAGGGGCGCTGCTGCGTGAAGGCCTGAACGTGGTGCTGGTCGGCCAGCCGAACGTAGGCAAGTCCTCACTCCTGAACGCACTGGCCGGCGCCGAAGTGGCCATCGTCACGCCGATCGCCGGCACCACGCGCGACAAGGTCAGCGAGACCATCCAGATCGAAGGCATCCCGCTCAACATCATCGATACCGCCGGCATCCGCGGCCACGATGAAACGGTGGATGTGGTGGAGCGCATCGGCATCGAGCGTACCTGGGGCGAAGTGGGAAAGGCAGACGTCATCCTGCACTTGCTGGACGCCGACCACGGCCCGACCCGGCATGACGAAACCATCGTCGCCAACTTCCCGCAAGGCGTGCCCGTGCTGCGCATCTGGAACAAGATCGACCTGTCCGGCCACAAGCCATCGGTCGACCAGATGGCCGATGCAACGCACATCTACCTGTCCGCCAACGAGAAGACCGGCATCGACCTGCTGCGTGCAGAACTGCTGCGCATCGCCGGCTGGCAGCAGACCGGCGAGTCGCTCTACCTCGCGCGCGAACGCCATCTGATCGCCTTGCGCAACGCGTCCCGGCACCTCGACTATGCCGGCCAGCACGCCGCGCAAACCGACCAGTCGCTGGACCTGTTCGCGGAAGAACTGCGCCTCGCGCAAGTGCAGCTTTCCACCATCACCGGCGAGTTTTCCTCGGACGACCTGCTGGGCGTGATCTTCTCCCGCTTCTGCATCGGCAAATGAAGCACCGTGGCTAATTCGCGGGACGGGAGAAGATGTTGACGAGATTGCCGTCAGGGTCGCGTAGCAGCAAGGAGCGGTTCCCCCACGGCATTGTCGTTGTCGGCATGACGATATTCACGTCATTGCCGGCAACCCGCTCGAACACTGCATCCACGTCGCTGACTTCAAACTCCAGGATCGCTGATTGATTGGCTGCTGCTTTTGCCGCCCCCACATTGAACAGGGCGATCAGCCGTTCTGAAGAAAGTGCCAGCACGGCCCCGTTGAAGTGGATTTCTGCAAAACCCTCTGCAGGACGGTTTGCCGTGATACCGGAAAGGTGCTGGTAAAACGCGATCATGCTTTCGAGATCCTGCGTCACCACGCGTACCGATGCGAATTTCATTCTGAGCTCCTGGTTTGAAAGAGGGCTCAGTTTAAGTTCCTATCCTGCCAGATTCTGGCAGTATTGATTCGGCGGCTTCACGATGGGCCTTGCGCCATTCGCGCAGCAGGGCGGCGCGTCGCTTCGGATAGCGTTCATGCGTCTCCCCTGTCGCCAGAATCCGGTCTGCACGGAAGTTGCGGAAGCCGTTTCTCAGCTCGCACCAGCACATCAGCACCCTGGCCTGGTCAAAATAAACCAAGGCAAAAGGCCACACCACGCGTTGCGTCTCGATGCCGCTGCCATCGACGTAAGTGATCAGCAGCTTCCGCTCGGAACGCACGGCATTGCGCAGCATGTCGGGAGACGGCGGGTTGCCCGGCCTGCGCAATGGGGCGCCAACCAGCAGCGCCGACTCATCCAACTCGCGTCGCAACTCTGCAGGCAACACGGCTGAAACCTTGGCCACTACATTCATGGCTCCCTCGGCCAGCGTCGGGTCGCAACGATCCGCGACCCAGCGCATGCCCAGCACCAAGGCATCCAGTTCTTCCGAGCCAAACATCAAGGGCGGCAGCATGAAGCCGGGCTTCATGACGTAGCCGATACGCGGCTCGCCTTCGATCATGGCCCCTTGGGCCTGCAGGCTGGCGATATCGCGATACAAGGTGCGGATGCTGACGCCAAGTTCATTGGCCAGGACCTGGCCGCTGACCGGGCGACGGTAGCGCCGCAGGACTTGCAAGAGATTGAGCAGGCGTTCGGAACGTGACATGGGTTTGGCAGTTGCAGTGAAATCGGGATGCAAAGATAAGGCATCTTCGCGGCTTCCGCATCATAGTGATGTCACGGAACTAAGTCCTATCGCGCCGGCGCATCCCATTGGAATATTTATGTTTCTTTTGGTGCGCTGACGCACGTTGCGTCCCCTATGCCACTGATTTAATCCTGCTATTATTTTGTTGAGGCAGGTCATGCTCCTGTCCGCGCAAAGCAGTAACCTTGGTTCCAGGGCTTGTCAGTAAAGGGGAATATCGTGGAGACGCAACAGGAAATCCCACCCGCACAAAGTGTCGCAACGGCCGAGCGTCCAAGCGGCGTGCGTCAATCGCTGCCTCCCAAAGGCTCCTGCTGGTACTGCGAAAAACCCTTGGATGCAGTGCGCCGGTTCTGCGGCAAGGAGTGCGCGGATTCCTTCGATGAAGAGGCGCACTTCTCCGGTTGATAGCGGCTAGAGTTCCATCTCCAGCACGTCCAGCGCAGTCTCGAAATCGAATGCATGCGTAGCCGCCGCAATCATCTGGAAGGTTGGCACGCCCAGCGCAGTTGCAAGAATCGTCGCCGATTTCTCTACCAGGTCGATGGCCGCGCCATCACCTTCACGCAACAGTCCCACCAGTTCTTCGATCAGTGCACGCAATTGCGCTGGATCGACTGCGGGCGTTTCGCTCGCTGCGGCTTTGTCGCCATGCTCGCGTAAGAGATCGTCAATGCTGCCGCAAGTCTCGCGCAGCAGCACCGCGAGTTGCGCTACCAGGGCGGCAGGGTCGGCGCCGTCGGCAATCGCGTTTTCCACCAGCACCGCCTGGTCGTGCACCAGCTGTGCGCCAATCAGTCCGGCGGAACCTTTCAGGGAGTGCGCTGCCAGCTGCGCCTTGGCGTCCAGCTGCTGCGCAAGCAGCGACTGGATACGTTCACACGAATCGCGATAGTCCTGCAGGAAGCGGCGCAGGATCTGAAGATACAGCGCACGTTCGCCCATCAGGCGGTCCAGCCCCTCCTCGATGTCGAGGCGCTGGCGTATTGGTGCGCTGGAAAGAAGCTTGTTCATCAGGACAGAATTTAGCACTCTGTCCCGATGTGGGCTAGGGGCGGGACTCTATTTTGTCGTAAATGACCAATTTTTCGACACGTCGACGCCGTCGACCGTGCCAACGAAGTTGACGTCATACGTCGTGTTGGACAGCAGCGTTGTCAGCGGAACAATGGCTGCGGACTGTTTCCGCGTGTGTTCCGAGTCCGTCGCGTTCGTCAACAGGCGCGTGGCGAGCGGCGAACCTCCGCGCGGGCGGATCGTGAAGTTTGCCGCGGTCACCTTGATGCCATCGGTGGTAGTGATATCCGAGTGAATGCTGACCGGATAGCCGACACGGTTCAGGTTCGGCACCGGGTCCGGCGATTCGGTATCACTGTCGAACGAGGTCGGGACAGAAACCTGGCCATTCTTCGGATAAGTTACAGTGTTGCCTTTACCCAGCCCGGCGCCAAAGCCGTTGTGGGTCGCCATGTCGGATGTGAAATAGGTGTAGCCGCTGCCCGAGGTCGAGGCGCCAGTACCCATCTCGCGGAACTGGGGTTCGAAGATCACGAAGCGGTGATAGATCGCAGCGATCAACTCCTCCGCGTGGTAGAAGCCAGAGCGGTCGCTGGCAGCGGAAATCACTTCACCATAGGCATAGTTGTTGTCCCCCAGGATGTAGCCGGCGTTGGCCAGACGGTCCGGCAACGTGGCGCCAGTAAAGCCAGGGTTGCCGGATACCTCGTCGTGCGACACGATGTTATTCAGGCGCAGGTAGTTCGAGTGCGCCAGGGCAGCCTTGTTCAGGAATTCATTACATGACAACATAGCCAGGCCAATGTCGGCGCGGCGGTAATTGAACCAGTTGAAGCCGTCGATGGCCGTATCGCCCGTGGCGCCGGGCAGTCCGGTCGGCGATACAACGCACGATGTGGTTGGCGGATTGGTAACCGGCGGGTTCAGCACCGGCGGCGCGGAACTGTCGCCGCCGCCGCCCCCGCCGCAAGCGGTAAGCAAGGTTGCGACCAGCAGGGCTGGCAACTTCTGATGCCACTTATTGAGCGTGTTCATGATGAACTCCTTTATGGCGCGATTCTATGCCAATTTCAGGCAATATGTGTTTCTTTTGTAAATCCCCGAGCAAGGTAAAATAGCCTTTCTTTTTTGATCATCATTGCCTTTAATTTGAACACTCAACGACATCAGCGACTTCAACGCGCCAAATTTGCCTTACCAAGCACGGTAACGCTGCTCTCGATCGCCTGCGGCTTTGCCAGTATTGTGATCTCCGTCGACAACGCCCACCTTGGGTTGGCGCAGGACTATCGCCTGGCGGCGGCTTTGCTGGTGCTGGCGGGAATCTTCGACGCGCTGGATGGCTTCGTGGCGCGCGCCACCGGTACCGGTTCCGACTTCGGCGTGCAGCTCGATTCGATTGCCGACGTGATGAACTTCGGCTGCGCGCCCGCGGTGCTGCTGTATTGCTATGGCTTCGTGCAGATGGGACCGGCGGATCCGACCCTGCTGCGGATGGGCGGAATTGCGTCGTTCTTCTTCGTCGCTTGCGGTGCGCTGCGGCTGGCGCGCTTTAATGTGAACGTGGGACGGACCGATCCGAAGTACTTCGTGGGCATGCCGATTACCGCGGGCGCGGCTTGCGTGGCCTCGGTGGTGGTGGCGTGGCCGGAGTTTCCGGATTCCAGCCTCGAGGGGTATTTCGTCGTGGCGCTGCTGTTTGTGGTGGGCAGCCTGATGGTGTCGACTATTCGCTTCCCAAGCTCGAAGCAGAAGAAGAGTACTGCGGCACTGGTGCTGCTGGCGGTGAATGTGGGGCTGCTGGTCTGGCTGCGGGCGTATTACTTTGTGCTGTTCTTTGTGGTGTACATTGCGTTCACCGTGGGGCTGAACCTGGCCTGGCGTGGCGGGTGGAAGGGGATTGCGCCGCCGCAGGTTTATGCGGATGACTGACCAAAACCGGTAATTCGGTGTCAGACCTACAGGGTCTGACACCTGTCCAGCGGCCGCTGCGTATCGGTGCCGGTTTTCAGGCCACTTCATGTCCCCGCGCCGCGCGCAGGATCTCAAACCACTGCGGCCTGCTCAGCGAAAACTGCGTTGCCTCCACCGCCACCTCGATCGACTCGATGCGGCCGGAGCCGGTCAAGGGCACCGGCCTGCAAGGCAACTGCATAATCCACGCAAACACCACGCTCGCAAACGGACGATTCAATTCATCCGCTACTTCCTTGATCTTCAGGCGCAGCCGTTCCCCCTGCTCGTCGCCGGCAGTGAACAAACGCCCGCCGCCCAAAGGCGACCAGATCATCGGCTGCACGCCCAGGTCCTGCAGCCCATCGAAAGTCTCATCAAACATCGGTTCCAGGTGCAGCGGAGAAAACTCCACCTGGTTGGTCACCAGCGGCAAACGCCTGTTCAGCGTCTCGAACTGGTGCCGCGAAAAGTTCGACACCCCGAACTCCCGCACCTTCCCCTCAGACCGCAAGCGCTGGAACGTATTTGCCACCTCATCGAAGTCCATCAAAGGGTCCGGACGATGAATCAGCAGCAAATCCAGGTAATCCGTGCGCAGCTCCTTCAGCGAATTCTCCACCGACGCCACGATATGGGCTGAGCTGGTGTCGTAATGCTGGATGGTATGCGTCGGCCGGCGGCCGGAAACCAGCTTGATGCCGCACTTGCTGACGATCTGTAGCTGCTCGCGCAGCGCAGGCTTCAACGCCAGCGCCTCGCCGAACAGGCCCTCCACGCCATAGCCGCCGTAAATGTCGGCATGGTCGAAGGAAGTCACGCCCAGCGCAATGCACTGCTCGATGAAGGCCAGCCGCTGCTGCGGCGTCATGTCCCATTCGGTCATGCGCCACATGCCTGCGACGATGCGGGAAAGACCCAGTTTCGCCATTACTTCATCCACAGGCGCACGGAATCCCATGCGCGGCCGAAGATCGAAGCCTGGTCAACCGTTTCCAGCGCCACGACCGGCAGTTCCAGCAGTGGTTTGCCGTCCACCATCATCTTCAGCGTGCCGACGCGGGTGTTGGCGGCGATTGGGGCTACCAGCGGGTCCTTGCGCTCCAGCACAGGCTTCATCTTGGCTGCCACGCCTTTCGGCACGGTTACCAGCACGTCGTTGGTGAAGCCGATCTTCATGGTCGCCTGCGAGCCCTTCCAGATTTCAGGCGTATACACGGCTTGGCCCTTGGAATACAGCTTGACGGTGTCGAAATTTTGGAAGCCCCAGTTCAGCAGTTTTTGGCTTTCCGCGGTACGGGTGCCGTCGGAATTGGTGCCCATCACCACCGAGATCAGGCGGCGCTCCAGGTTGCCGGCCGGGCGCTTGGCCGAAGCGACCATGCAGTAGCCGGCGGACTCGGTATGACCGGTCTTCATGCCGTCCACGGTCGGGTCGAGCCACAGCAGGCGGTTGCGGTTTTGCTGGGTGATCTTGTTGTAGGTGAAGCTCTTCACCGAATCGATCTTGTAGAACTCAGGGTAATCCTGGATCACATGGCGCGCCAGGACGGACAGGTCGCGCGCCGTGGTGTAGTTCTCCGGCGAAGGCAGGCCGTGCGCGTTGGCGAAGTGGGAGTTGGTCATGCCCATGCGCTGCGCTTCACGGTTCATCAGGGTGACGAAGGTCGATTCGTCGCCGGCCACGGCTTCCGCCAGTGCCACGGCGGCGTCATTGCCGGATTGGACCATCAGGCCATACAGCAGGTCGTTGATGGAGACCGGGGTAGCCGGGTCGATGAACATCTTCGACGAGCTGGAGTCCACTTTCCATGCCTTGACCGAGACGTTCACCTTCTGGTCCAGGGTCAGTTTCTTGTCCTTGATGGCCTGGAAGGTCAGGTAGGCGGTCATGATCTTGGTCAGGGAAGCCGGTTCCACGCGCGAATCCGGGTCCTGGGCGGCGATCACCTGGCCGCTGGAGGAATCCAGCAGCAGCCAGGATTTGGCGGCGATGGTCGGCGGCGGCAGCGTCTGCGCCACCGCGGAAGTCATGAGCAGCACACTGGTTGCCAGTGCAGCGATGATCTTTTTCATTGGTGCTTGTTCTTACTATGAGGGGTTGCGGGGGAAATTATTGTGCTTTCGATCCCCACAAGGCGATCACCCAATTCTTGATGTGACCGAGCTTGCGGTGGAAGAAATGGTCGGCGCCGGGAATCACGACCACAGGAATGTCCTGCGGGCGTGCGTAATCCAGCACGTCGATCAACGGGATGGTTTCATCGTTCTCGCCGTGGATCAGGATGGTGTCTGCCGGTACGTCGGCGATCTGCCACTTGGCAGCGGCGGTACCGACCAGCACCAGGCGTTCCGCCGGGGTGCCGGCAGCGGCCAGACGCTGCGCCAGGTGCGATTGCACGAAGGTGCCGAACGAGAAGCCCGACAGCGACACCGGCAGGCCCGGGTAGCGCTGCACCATGTGCTGGTACAGGATCATCATGTCGTCGGTTTCGCCATGGCCGTGGTCATGCACGCCTTCGGAGGCGCCCACGCCGCGGAAATTGATGCGCGCGGCCACATAGCCCAGCGTGACGAAGGTGCGTGCCAGGGTCTGCGCCACCTTGTTTTCCATGGTGCCGCCGTACAGCGGATGCGGGTGGGCCACCAGGGCGATGCCTTTCGGCGTACCGGCCGGCAGGTCGATCAGGCCTTCCATCAGGCCGGCGCCGCCCTGCAGCGTAAACTTCTCGGAAAACTTGTTCATCATTTGATTTTCAGGCGCTCTACTTCTTTGCCGTTGACCAGGTGGCTGTCGACGATTTCGTCGATATCGGCGGTGTCAACGTAGGTGTACCAGGTGCCTTCGGGGTAGACCACGGCCACCGGGCCGTGTTCGCAGCGGTCCAGGCAACCGGCGGAATTGATGCGCACCTTGCCTTCGCCGTTCAGGTTCAGTTCCTTGCAGCGTTTCTTGGCGTGCTTCTGGGCGGCTTCGGCGCCGCGCGGGCCGCAACTTTCGCGGCCGTCATCACGATGGTTCGTACAGAAGAACACGTGATGCTTGTAGTATTGGTTGTCGCTCATCTGAAGCCTTTCTTAATGCAGGCGCTTATTTTACCGGGGTTTCCCGGGTTTCCTTGTTCAGCTTGTGCGATGGCAGGCAAAGGTACCAGAGGGCTGCCAATGGCCACGCCAGCGACAGGAACTGGGCCGCGCCGTAGAAGTTGAGGAATTTCGCCCGCACCCAGGTCTGCAGCGTCTCGCTGAAGTAGGGATTGGTCGGGGTCGTGTTGACGATCAAAAGGCTGAGCAGCAGCGTCGCCACTGCCAGCCGCCGTTGCGCCACGTGGGGCGCGAAAATCAGGCCGCCCAGCATGATCACGCCGATCAGGAAGCCGCCCTGCGCGCCCGGCGTGACCCATACGAAGGCCGAGTCGGGGCCGAGCTGCAGCGCGGTCGAGAGTGATTTCACCAGCACGGCGGCGACCACCAGCAGGGCGACCAGCGGCGCGCGCGGGGCCGGCTTGCGCAGGATGCACAGCAGGGTCAGGGCGGCGCCCACCATGCCACAGGCGGTGACGATGGTCTCGGACAGCCAGTACTGCTCTACCGTCAGCGTTACATCCGGCCGCACCATGGCGGCCAGGTCGATCTCCATGTCCAGCAATTCGCTGAGCCACTCGGACAGGATCGGCAGCAGCTGGCCAAGGCCGAACAGGAAGCCTTGCGGGTAGATCTGCGTCAGCGGCCATAGCGCCACCAGCACCAGGCCCTGGCTGGCGTGCTGGGCGAACCAGCGCTGGCGCAGCTTGTAGGCATTGCTGGTGTCCATCAGCTTGTGCGCGGTCAGCGCGCCGATGAAGGCGCCGATGATCGAACCTGCGCTGTTGGTGTAGAAGTCCAGGTTGGAGGAAACGCGGGTCGGCAGGTAGGTCTGCACCGCCTCCATCGCGCCGGAGACCAGCATGCCGGCAACGCTGGCCAGCAGGAAGACCCAGAAGCCGGTGACCCTGGGACGCATCGCATACACCAGCAGCATGCCGAAAGGGATGTAGCCGATCACGTTGATGCCGGCATCAAAACCCGTCCAGTAGCGCGGCAGCGACGTCCATTCGAGGAAGATCAGCGGCGACAGCCCCTGGTTCTGCCAGCCGGAGAAGGGGAACCAGCTCGCATACACGATCAGCACCGTATAAGCGAGCAGGGTGGCGCGTGCCACCGGTGAGCCGGTACGGACCGGCGGCTTGGCGGCCGGGGCAGGCGTCGGCGCGGGGGCTGGGGCGGGCGCTTCTTCGCTCATGGTTTACTTGGGCATGCTTGCCAGCCAGGCCAGGATGTCGGCGGCGATGCCGTCGGTGCTTTCGGCCAGGGCGCTGGCGCCGCCTGCCGCGTCGGCGCTCGGTGCCTGCGCAGTGCGGCTGAAGGTGCGCTGGTCGACCAGCTTGTGGTTGCGGAAAACGGAGGCGCGCAGGGTGATGCTGGCGCTGCTCCGGGTGGCGCTGTCGAAGTTTTGCGAGAACTCGTCTGCCTCGAGGCGCAGCAGGGGCAGGCCGCCAGCCGCATCGGTGGTCGACACCACCTTGACGCCGGATTGCGCGATGCGGGCTTTCAGGCGCTGCGACATCAGCTGCAGCGGCGTCACCGACCAGTTGTTGTAGGCATAAGGACGCGACTGGCGAGCGTCGGCATACATCAGGCGGTAGAACATGCGCTGCGTGTCCAGCGAAGCCGGCCCGCTCACGTCCGATACGACCAGGGCCGGAATTCCAGCTGCCTGGCCGGCGGCGCCATTGCTGCCATTGATGCCGTCGGTGCCGCTGCTGCCTGCGGTGGCGGGCGCCAGGCTGGCTGCCGGCAACGGCGCGCCCATCGGCCCGAAGTCGTAGGAGGTCGGCTGCGGCCCCTTGCTGGCGCAGGCGGCCAGCGCGGCGGCTGCTGCAACGGCGATCAGGAGTTTGTTTTTCTTCATTGCTGGTCCTTATTTGCCTTTATTTTCCCGTCGGGTCAAAGCCAGGTTCACCCGGTCCCGGCGGCGTGCCGGGCGCGCCAAACAGGATACTCGAAGGGCGATCGCTAATATTATTCATGGTGCGGCGAATGGCGCGCATGGAAGACTTGGTTTCGTCGGCCAGCCCGGTCACGCCCGGCAGGGTCTCCAGTTCAACCCCGCTGGCTACCGCCTCGACCGAAGTCGTCGCGCGATCGACGGAAGCGGTAATGCGCTGCACGGCGCCGTCCGGCCCCTGCAGCGTGCGCGCCACCTTGCTTGCCTCGTTGGCCAGCGTATCCACCGATTGCAAGGCGCGATCGCCGTGTTCCACCAGCGCAGGGATCTTCTGCACCGCCGGATCGAGCTTCGCCGCCAGGTCCTTGTAAGAGTTGGCTGCCTCGCTTACGTCGCTGAAGGCGCCCAGCATCTTCTTCTGGTTATCGGGGCTGAGCAGGGTATCCAGCTTTTTGCTTACTTCTTCCGCCTTTTCCAGGATTGCCGTGCCGCGCTTTTCAAGCTGGTCGAACAGGCCCGGTTGCAGCGGGATGCGGCTCGGGTTTTGCTTGCTGGTTTCCAGCGCGGGCGATCCGACAGATTCGTCATCGAGCTGGATATAGGCGATGCCGGTCACGCCCTGGTAGCCCAGCGTCGCATACGTGGTCTTGGTAATCGGCGTCGCGGGGTCGATGCTCAAGTGGATCAGGATCTGGCCAGCCAGCTTGGGGTCGAAATCGATGTCGTCCACCTTGCCGATTTCCAGCCCGCGATAACGCACCGAAGCTTGAGGATTCAGCCCAGGCACCGACTGCGTGGTCGCAATCAGGTAAGGGTCGTACTTCACCCGGTCGCGATTGAACCAGATGCCGAACAGGATCGCCGCGATCAGCAGCGAGATCGTGAAGATGCCTGTCATCAAAGCGTGCGATCTGTTTTCCATGCCTTGCTCCTTATTCCAGGGCCTCCAGCGCGCGCTTGCCGCGGTCGCCCAGGAAGAATTCCTTGATAAACGGATGATCGGTCTTGATCACCTCGCGGGTTGGCCCGATCGCCAACACATGTTTTTCCGCCAGTACCGCAATGCGCGTGGACAGCGCGAACAGCGTGTCCAGGTCGTGCGTCACCATCACCACGGTCAGGCGCAGCTCGCGGTGCAGGGACTTGATCAGCGACACGAAGCTTTCCGACAGGTCCGGGTCCAGGCCGGCGGTAGGCTCGTCCAGGAACAGCAGCTTCGGCTCCAGCGCCAAGGCGCGTGCCAGCGCCACGCGCTTGATCATGCCGCCCGACAGGTCGCTCGGCATCTTATTCGCATGTTCCGGCCCCAGGCCCACCATATTCATTTTCAGCAGCACCGCATCGCGGATCAGGTGCGGGGGCAGGGTGCCGAGTTCCATCATCGGCTGCGCCACGTTTTCGAACACCGTCAATGCGGAATACAGCGCGCCCTGCTGGAACAGCATGCCCCAGTGGTTGCGCAGTTCCTGCAGGTGGCCCTGGGAAGCGACCGTGATGTCCTCGCCGAAGACGCGCACACAACCCCTGGTTGGACGCTCCAGTCCCAGCATCTGCCGCAGCAGGACGGTCTTGCCGGTGCCTGAACCGCCCACGATCGACAGGATTTCGCCATTCTCGATGGTCAGGTTCAGGTCATTGTGGATGACGGTGCGGCCGAATTTGGTCTGCAGGTTGGTGATCTCCACCGCAGGCACGCTGCCATCGAGTGTCAGCTTGCTCTCGCTCTCGGGGCAGCCGCAGTTTTCTTCTTCTTGTTGTGGCAGGTCATTCATCAGTAACCCACTCCATTGAAGACGATCGCAAATACCGCGTTCGCCAGGATCACCACCGTAATTGCCGTGACCACCGAGGTGGTGGTGCCGCGGCCAAGGCTTTCCGTATTCGGCTCGATGCGCAAGCCAAAGTGGCATGACACCATCGCAATCAGCATGCCGAACACCGCGCCCTTGAACAGGCCGATGTAATAGTTCGCCAGCGGCACGACCTGCGGCAGCTTCATGATGAAGTAGCGGATCGACAGGTTCAGTTCCACTTTCGCAGCAATCATGCCGCCGATCAGCGCCGCCGCGTCGGTCCAGATCACCAGCAGCGGCATGGAGATCGCCAGCGCGACCACTTTCGGCATGATCAGGCGATAGCCGTGCGAAATGCCCATGACGAGCATCGCATCCAGTTCTTCCGTCACGCGCATCACGCCCAGTTGCGCCGTGATGGCCGATCCGGAGCGGCCCGCTACCAGGATGGCCGCCATCAATGGACCCAGCTCGCGCACGATCGACATGCCGAGCAGGTTGACCAGGTAAATGTCGCCGCCAAAATTACGCAGTTGCTGCGCCGACAGGTAAGACAGCACCACGCCGATCAGGAAGCCCACCAGCGCGGTAATACCCAGCGCCTGGAAACCGGCATGGAAAATATTGGCCGAGATTTCGCGCCACGGCCCGCGCATCGGTTGCGTGGCAAAGCGCCCCACGTCCTGCACCACCGAGCCAATCAACTGCACGAAGCCCCGCATATGTTCGAGGAAGTGCAGGACGCCAAAGCCTAGCGTGGTTACCCAGCCGAAGCGCTCCTTGCGCGGGCGCGGCATTTCCAGCTTGCCGGCAGTCTCGATGCGTTTGAAGATTTCTTCCTGGCCGTTGACCAGCTTCAGTTTGGCCGGGCGCTTGTAGTCCCAGGTGCTCCACAGCAGTTGCGCGCCGACGTGGTCCAGCATTTCAACACCGCTCAAATCCCACTCGACTGCGTGGATATCTTTCACATGATCCAGGCAACCGGATATCGCCTTCATTACCCGCTTGCTTGCGAGTGCACTGACTTGCCAGGTTCCCCCGGCTGAAACCGTGCGCCCGTCTGGGCTGATAGATAACGTTGGCTCTTGAGCAATAGGCATGCCACCAGTGTAAAAGAGTTTCGCCTGCCGCGCCACTCAGCGCGGGTCACGCTGCCAGGTGTCGCACCTGCCGTGCCGGCGCAGCGCTTGCAGGCGCCGCCGACTTCTGTTTCACCCCATGTCCATCGCGGGCCAGCAGTTCAGCTGCCGCAGCAGCGTCCATGCCCGCAACCCCCAGCCAGCGCCCGACCATCACTGCCAGCCGGTCCAGCGCAATCCGGTGCGTTGCGTCCGTGTTGGCATAAAGCCAATCGGAAAACGCCATAAACGATTTAAACGGAGTGTCACCCAGCAGCACCGGCACGGTATGCGTGAACCGTCCCGAATTCGCCACAAGATCCCAATAGCGCGCGAACCGCACCAGTCGCTGCATGGTTGAAAAATCAATATCGCGGTTGGCCAGGATCGTATATGGCGGGTAGGGGTCGTATACCATCCCGAATTCCTGCGTATGGCGGATGATCGGCGTGCCGCGCAGCCGCTTCAGGATGCCGAACTGGATTTCATGCGGACCAAGGGCCCACAGCTTGTCGAAGCCTTCCGCGAAACTCTCGACGGTTTCGCCCGGCAGGCCGGCAATCAGGTCGACGTGCATGTGCACGTCCGAATGCTCGCAAAGCCAGCGGATATTGTCGGCAGCCTTGGCGTTATCCTGCTTGCGCGAGATGTTGGCCTGTACGACAGGGTTGAAACTCTGGATGCCGATTTCGAATTGCAGCGTCCCTGGGGGGAACTTCGCGATGCCTTCCTTCAGTGCATCCGGCAAATGATCCGGCACCAGCTCGAAGTGGGCATATACCGGATCGTCTGGCGCGGCGGCCAGCTTATCCAGGAAGAACTGCATGATCTTCAGGCTGGTCTTGATATTCAGGTTGAAGGTGCGGTCAACGAACTTGAAGGTGCGGGCGCCGCGGGCGTGCAGCGCTTCCATCTCCGCCAGGAATGTCTCGATATTGAACGGCCATGCGGTCTTGTCCAGCGACGACAGGCAGAACTCGCACTTGAACGGACAGCCGCGCGAGGCTTCTACATATAAGGTGCGGTGCGCGATATCTTCATCCGAGTAGATCGAATAAGGCAGCTTGATCTCCGCCATGGGCGGCTGCACGCCTGCGTGTACCTTCATCAAGGGCTTCGGACCGTTCAGGATTTCGCCGCACAGCTTAGGGAAGGTGACGTCGCCCCAGCCGGTCACTACGTAGTCGGCCAGGCGTGCGATCTCCTGCTCCCCCGTTTCGTACGATACTTCCGGTCCGCCAAGGACAATAACCAGGTGTGGTGCCACGCGCTTCAGCGTTGCCACCAGGCGGCAGGTCTCTTCAACATTCCATATATAGACGCCGAAACCGACGATCTTCGGCTGCGTCGCCAGGATGCGCTCCACCATCTCGGTCGTCTTCGCGCCGATCACGAATTCCTGGATGCGCGTCTGCGCCTGCAGCTCCCCCATATTGGCGAGCAGGTAGCGCAGCCCGAGCGAGGCATGGGTGTAGCGCGCATTGAGGGTGGAAAGCAGGATAGTCATGACAGCAGCGAAACCGATTTGCGAAACCTGACATTTTACCCTTGCGCGCAGGCCGAGGGTCCGCTATAGTTCTGTCCCTCGCAACGCAGCGCAGTCAAACGACAACGCAGCGAAGCGAAAAAGATGGGGTTGACGAGTTATACGAAACACTGCATAATCTCGCTTCTCTGCTGCTGACGAACACAACGCTTCGTCGAACAAACAAGGCAGCGATCTTTAAAAATCAACAGTCGATAAGTGTGGGCGTTTGACGATATGCCCGGACCTTCGGGTCCGATGCTCAAAATATACGTTATAACGCTCGCACAAAATTAAACGTAAATCTCTTAATGAGATTTCGTCAGTATTTTGAGTGAGTGACCTCGATAGCAATATCGAAAAACAGAGATTGAACTGAAGAGTTTGATCCTGGCTCAGATTGAACGCTGGCGGCATGCTTTACACATGCAAGTCGAACGGCAGCGCGGGCTTCGGCCTGGCGGCGAGTGGCGAACGGGTGAGTAATATATCGGAACGTACCCAAGAGTGGGGGATAACGTAGCGAAAGTTACGCTAATACCGCATACGATCTAAGGATGAAAGCAGGGGATCGCAAGACCTTGTGCTCCTGGAGCGGCCGATATCTGATTAGCTAGTTGGTGAGGTAAAGGCTCACCAAGGCAACGATCAGTAGCTGGTCTGAGAGGACGACCAGCCACACTGGAACTGAGACACGGTCCAGACTCCTACGGGAGGCAGCAGTGGGGAATTTTGGACAATGGGGGCAACCCTGATCCAGCAATGCCGCGTGAGTGAAGAAGGCCTTCGGGTTGTAAAGCTCTTTTGTCAGGGAAGAAAAGGGTCTGGCTAATATCCAGATCTGCTGACGGTACCTGAAGAATAAGCACCGGCTAACTACGTGCCAGCAGCCGCGGTAATACGTAGGGTGCAAGCGTTAATCGGAATTACTGGGCGTAAAGCGTGCGCAGGCGGTTTCGTAAGTCTGTCGTGAAATCCCCGGGCTTAACCTGGGAATGGCGATGGAGACTGCGAGGCTAGAGTTTGGCAGAGGGGGGTAGAATTCCACGTGTAGCAGTGAAATGCGTAGAGATGTGGAGGAACACCGATGGCGAAGGCAGCCCCCTGGGTCAAAACTGACGCTCATGCACGAAAGCGTGGGGAGCAAACAGGATTAGATACCCTGGTAGTCCACGCCCTAAACGATGTCTACTAGTTGTTGGGTCTTAATTGACTTAGTAACGCAGCTAACGCGTGAAGTAGACCGCCTGGGGAGTACGGTCGCAAGATTAAAACTCAAAGGAATTGACGGGGACCCGCACAAGCGGTGGATGATGTGGATTAATTCGATGCAACGCGAAAAACCTTACCTACCCTTGACATGGCAGGAATCCTGGAGAGATCTGGGAGTGCTCGAAAGAGAACCTGCACACAGGTGCTGCATGGCTGTCGTCAGCTCGTGTCGTGAGATGTTGGGTTAAGTCCCGCAACGAGCGCAACCCTTGTCATTAGTTGCTACGCAAGAGCACTCTAATGAGACTGCCGGTGACAAACCGGAGGAAGGTGGGGATGACGTCAAGTCCTCATGGCCCTTATGGGTAGGGCTTCACACGTCATACAATGGTACATACAGAGGGCCGCCAACCCGCGAGGGGGAGCTAATCCCAGAAAGTGTATCGTAGTCCGGATTGTAGTCTGCAACTCGACTACATGAAGTTGGAATCGCTAGTAATCGCGGATCAGCATGTCGCGGTGAATACGTTCCCGGGTCTTGTACACACCGCCCGTCACACCATGGGAGCGGGTTTCACCAGAAGTGGGTAGCTTAACCGCAAGGAGGGCGCCTACCACGGTGGGATTCGTGACTGGGGTGAAGTCGTAACAAGGTAGCCGTATCGGAAGGTGCGGCTGGATCACCTCCTTTCTAGAGTCGGCATCAGACTCAAACGCTCACACTTATCGGCTGTTGGAACAAGATTTCAAACGTAAGCGACCACGCTTAGGTTTGAACTTTATGTTCATCGTTCTTTAACAATCTGGAAGAAGTAAAAGTTTTATTAAGCGATATCGAAAAGATATCACTTAGGGTAGTAGTAAAACTCATCAAACACAGTAGTAAGTGCTTGAACTTATAGCCGTCAAGGTTATAGGGACAAGTGAATAAGTGCACATGGTGGATGCCTTGGCGATTACAGGCGATGAAGGACGTAGAAGTCTGCGATAAGCTTCGGGGAGCTGACAAACAAGCATTGATCCGAAGATTTCCGAATGGGGAAACCCGGCCTTATAGGTCATCACTCACTGAATACATAGGTGTGTGAAGCGAACGCGGCGAACTGAAACATCTAAGTAGCTGCAGGAAAAGAAATCAACCGAGATTCCCAAAGTAGTGGCGAGCGAAATGGGAAGAGCCTGTATGTGATAGTCGTTCTGATAGTGGAATCCTCTGGAAACAGGAGCCATAGCGGGTGATAGCCCCGTACGCGAAATCAGAGCGGTGGTACTAAGCATACGACAAGTAGGGCGGGACACGAGAAATCCTGTCTGAACATGGGGGGACCATCCTCCAAGGCTAAATACTCGTAATCGACCGATAGTGAACCAGTACCGTGAGGGAAAGGCGAAAAGAACCCCGGGAGGGGAGTGAAATAGATCCTGAAACCGTGTGCATACAAACAGTCGGAGCCTCGTAAGGGGTGACGGCGTACCTTTTGTATAATGGGTCAGCGACTTACATTCAGTGGCGAGGTTAACCGAATAGGGGAGCCGTAGAGAAATCGAGTCCGAACAGGGCGCCAGTCGCTGGGTGTAGACCCGAAACCAAGTGATCTATCCATGGCCAGGTTGAAGGTGCGGTAACACGCACTGGAGGACCGAACCCACTAATGTTGAAAAATTAGGGGATGAGCTGTGGATAGGGGTGAAAGGCTAAACAAACTTGGAAATAGCTGGTTCTCTCCGAAAACTATTTAGGTAGTGCCTCAAGTATCACCGACGGGGGTAGAGCACTGTTATGGCTAGGGGGTCATCGCGACTTACCAAACCATTGCAAACTCCGAATACCGTTGAGTGCGAGCTTGGGAGACAGACATCGGGTGCTAACGTCCGGTGTCAAGAGGGAAACAACCCAGACCGCCAGCTAAGGTCCCAAAGATTGGCTAAGTGGAAAACGAAGTGGGAAGGCTAAAACAGTCAGGATGTTGGCTTAGAAGCAGCCATCATTTAAAGAAAGCGTAATAGCTCACTGATCGAGTCGTCCTGCGCGGAAGATGTAACGGGGCTAAGCCAGTCACCGAAGCTGCGGATATGCGTAAGCATATGGTAGGAGAGCGTTCTGTAAGCCTGCGAAGGTGTCTTGTGAAGGATGCTGGAGGTATCAGAAGTGCGAATGCTGACATGAGTAGCGATAATGCGGGTGAAAAGCCCGCACGCCGTAAGCCCAAGGTTTCCTGTTCAACGTTCATCGGAGCAGGGTGAGTCGGCCCCTAAGGCGAGGCAGAGATGCGTAGCTGATGGGAAGCAGGTTAATATTCCTGCACCGTCGTATGATGCGATGGGGGGACGGATCGCGGAAGGTTGTCTGCCTGTTGGAATAGGCAGTTGCTGGTTCATAGAAGGCGCTTAGGCAAATCCGGGCGCGTAATTCAAGGGACTGGGACGAGCGGGTTTATCTCGCGAAGCAATCGGAAGTGGTTCCAAGAAAAGCCTCTAAGCTTCAGTCATACGAGACCGTACCGCAAACCGACACAGGTGGGCGAGATGAGTATTCTAAGGCGCTTGAGAGAACTCGGGAGAAGGAACTCGGCAAATTGGTACCGTAACTTCGGGATAAGGTACGCCTCGGTAGCTTGACCACTTTACTGTGGAAGGGCGAAAAGGTTGCAATAAACTGGTGGCTGCGACTGTTTAATAAAAACACAGCACTCTGCAAACACGAAAGTGGACGTATAGGGTGTGACGCCTGCCCGGTGCTGGAAGATTAAATGATGGGGTGCAAGCTCTTGATTGAAGTCCCAGTAAACGGCGGCCGTAACTATAACGGTCCTAAGGTAGCGAAATTCCTTGTCGGGTAAGTTCCGACCTGCACGAATGGCGTAACGATGGCCACACTGTCTCCTCCCGAGACTCAGCGAAGTTGAAGTGTTTGTGATGATGCAATCTACCCGCGGCTAGACGGAAAGACCCCATGAACCTTTACTGTAGCTTTGCATTGGACTTTGAACCAATCTGTGTAGGATAGGTGGGAGGCTTTGAAGTAGGGACGCCAGTTCCTATGGAGCCATCCTTGAAATACCACCCTGGTTTGTTTGAGGTTCTAACCTTGGTCCGTAATCCGGATCGGGGACAGTGCATGGTAGGCAGTTTGACTGGGGCGGTCTCCTCCCAAACGGTAACGGAGGAGTTCGAAGGTACGCTAGGTACGGTCGGACATCGTGCTAATAGTGCAATGGCATAAGCGTGCTTAACTGCGAGACCGACAAGTCGAGCAGGTACGAAAGTAGGACATAGTGATCCGGTGGTTCTGTATGGAAGGGCCATCGCTCAACGGATAAAAGGTACTCTGGGGATAACAGGCTGATTCCTCCCAAGAGTTCATATCGACGGGGGAGTTTGGCACCTCGATGTCGGCTCATCACATCCTGGGGCTGTAGCCGGTCCCAAGGGTATGGCTGTTCGCCATTTAAAGTGGTACGTGAGCTGGGTTTAAAACGTCGTGAGACAGTTTGGTCCCTATCTGCCGTGGGCGTTGGAAATTTGAAGGGGGCTGCTCCTAGTACGAGAGGACCGGAGTGGACGAACCTCTGGTGTACCGGTTGTCACGCCAGTGGCATTGCCGGGTAGCTAAGTTCGGAAGAGATAACCGCTGAAAGCATCTAAGCGGGAAACTTGCCTTAAGATGAGATTTCCCGGAGCCTTGAGCTCCTTGAAGGGTCGTTCGAGACCAGGACGTTGATAGGTCAGGTGTGGAAGTGCAGTAATGCATTAAGCTAACTGATACTAATTGCCCGTACGGCTTGTCCCTATAACCTTGACGGTTATGTAGCACTTACACAGTGTTTGAGAACACTACCCAACTTTACTTCTTCCCAGATTGCGCAGCGCGCCAGGCGCGCTGCACACAAGTCATGCTTGATGACCATAGCCAGTCGGTCCCACCCCTTCCCATCCCGAACAGGACCGTGAAACGACTTGGCGCCGATGATAGTGCTGCAACCAGTGTGAAAGTAGGTTATCGTCAAGCTAATAATTCATGGTGACGCGCCAAGCGCGAACCAAGTACCGGTCAGTCTGATGACCATAGCAAGTCAGTCCCACCCCTTCCCATCCCGAACAGGACCGTGAAATGACTCTGCGCCGATGATAGTGCTGCAACCAGTGTGAAAGTAGGTTATCGTCAGACTAAGTAACAAGCCAAAAAGGCCCGCTGAAGAGCGGGCCTTTTTGCTTTTCTGTCATCGGCACGTCACTTCCGATCGTTAAGCTGCGCCTTTTAATCCCCAGAGGCCAGCATGAAATCCCTGTCGCTCCTTCCCCTTGCCATCGCACTTGCCGCATGCGGCGGCGGCGATAGCAATGAACCTGTCAAACTGTCCGTTAATGGCGCCTTCGTCGATGGCGCGGTGGAGGGCGCGGACTACGTTGCCGGCACGGCAGCCAAGGCTGCAACCGGCACCAAGGGCGAGTTCACCTGCAAGGAAGGCGACACCGTCAGTTTCAGCGTTGGCGGCCTTGCCTTGGGCAGCGCTGCATGCGCGTCCATCATCACCCCGCTGCAACTGGCCGGCGCGACCGACGTCAAGGACGCCAAGGTCGTGAACCGCCTGCTGGCACTGCAGTTGCTGGATGAAGACAATGATCCCTCGAACGGCATCAAGATCACGGCCGACGTGAAGACTGCACTGGCTGGCAGGCCGGTCGATTTCGGCGCCTCTGCAGCAGACTTCAACAAGGCCATGGCCGCCAACCTGGTTGCCGCCGGCACTGCCTATGCCGCACGCGGCGTCGATGACGACCGCCGCCAGCTGGTGCGCGAACACTTCGAAGACACGCTGGCCTCCAAGGTTGGCACGCCGGTTCAGGAAACCTTTACCCAGGGAGCTGCCACGGTTACCGTGACGCGCTACCAGGTGCAGGCAGGGAACAGCTTCTACATTCCGTATGAAGGCAGCAATGCAAAGGTGAAGGCCGATTTCCCATTGGGCTTCCTGCCGTCCTACGGTTCTGCACTGGCGTTCAAAGGCACGACCGCCAACGGCGACCTGGAATTTTATGGGTTGACCGACCGTGGTCCGAACGGCGATGGTCCGAACGTCCTTAATCCAGGCGGCAGCGGCACCATGGGAGCCAAGATCTTTCCGTCGCCTAGCTTCACGCCATCGATCGGCATCATCACTGTCGGTAAGGGCGGCGCCGTGCTGAACTCCACGCTGCCGATCAAGGTCTCCGCAAATACCAACAGCTCCGGCCTGGCCATCCCGGCCGGCACGCTGGGCAATTCCGCTGAAGTGTCGGTCTTCGATGCAATGAAATACGACGTCACGACCAAGGCGGTATATAGCGTGAATGGCCTGGATACCGAAGCCATTGCTTTCGACAAGAAGCGCAATGCGCTGTGGGTCTCCGATGAATACGGTCCCTTCATCGTGAAGATCGATGCCACGAGCGGCGCGATTCAGTCGCGCTATGCTCCAGGCAGCGGCCTGCCTGCGATCTTTGCCAAGCGCCGCGCCAACCGCGGCATGGAGGGCATGGCGCTCGACACTGCGACCGACAAGTTGCACGGCTTCCTGCAAAGTCCCCTGACCGATGGCAGCGCGTTGTACTCGGCGACCGGCAAGAACGAACAGGTGGAACGTTTTGCACGCTTCACTCGCTGGATCGAATTCGATCCAGTCACCGGCGTCACGGGCCGCATGTTTGCCTATCCATTGAACGGCGCCGATTACGCGGATGGCCGCACAGGCAACGCGAAGTTGGGAGACATGGTCGCACTGGGCAACGGGAAGTTCATCGTGATCGAGCAAGGCGCCGCACCAGGCGGCAAGGTGTTCAACAAACTGATGCTGGTGGAAATCGGTGGCGCGACCGACATCAACGCCGCGGCGTTCAACCCGGCCACCTCCGACCTGGAAAAGAGCTCGATGGGTGCAGTGGCGGTCAACGGCGCCGACTGGTCCAAGGTGGTCACGCTGAAGAAGACTTTGCTGCTGGACCTGAATGCCATCGGCTGGCTGGCGGAAAAGGCGGAAGGCCTGACCATCGTTGACGGCAATACGCTGGCACTGGCGAACGATAATGACTTCGGCCTCAAGACCAAAATCTTCACGCCATCCGGCGACGCTGTTGCGGATGCCGACGTCACCAAGTGCAACGTCGATGCGAACGGCACCATCGTCACCAGCAATGCGGCCGGCTGCAACGCGGCGAACACGATTCGCGTTGCGCGCGGCGACGACCGCGAGCGTCCAAGCCGCTTGTGGTTGATCAAGTTCTCGAAAGCACTGAACACTTACTGATGATCGTGCGCCGGCTCCCTGCCGGCAGCAGCATAATGCCGGCAGGGAGGTGCGCGATGATTGAACTGGACGGTTCGACGGGCGAAGGTGGGGGCCAGATCCTGCGCACGTCGCTGACTCTGTCGATGATCACCGGGCAGGCTTTCCGCATCCGGAATATCCGCGCCAATCGCCAACCACCCGGCTTGCGGCGCCAGCACCTATCGGCGGTACGCGCAGCAGCTATCGCCTGCGCAGCGACTGTCACCCACGCCGAAGTCGGCTCGACGTCATTGGAATTCACGCCCGGCCGTGTGAGCGGGGGCGTATACGACTTCGATATCGGCACTGCCGGCAGCACAACGCTGGTGCTGCAAACCTTGATTCCTGCCTTGCTGTTCGCTGAACAGCCGACCGTCGTGACAGTCGCGGGAGGCACGCATAATCCCAAGGCGCCGCCAGCCGAATTCCTGCAACGGGCCTACTGCCGCGTGCTCGCGGCCATGGGGGCGGACGTCGAGATTGATATTGAACGTTATGGCTTCTATCCGGCTGGCGGAGGCGGCATCTCGGCCAATGTCTGGCCCTGCAAGCAGTTGCGTCGGCTCGACCTGCTCGACCGGGGCGGCTTGCTGCAAGCCTACGCGCAGGCGATTGCGGCGCGCCTGCCGGCTCAGGTGGCGCAACGCCAATACGCGACCGTGCGTAACCTGCTGGGGTGGGAAGGCGAACAACTGCGCGAAGTGCTGTCGCCATCGTCGGCTAGTCCGGGCAACGCAATCTTGCTGACCATTGAGAGCGAGACCGTGACGGAGGTGTTCTCAGCGATCGGGGATCGCGGTGTCCGCGCCGAGGCAGTCGCACGCGAGGCTGCGCTGGAGGCGCGGCGTTACCTGGCCTCGGGAGCGGCTGTGGGGGAGCATCTGGGTGACCAGGTAATGCTGCCGATGGCGTTGGCAGGCGGGGGCGCCTACACGCTGGACCATGTGTCGCAACACGCGATCACCAATGCGGAAGTAATTACGCATTTCCTGCCGGTGACGATAGGATTCGAGCAGAGCGAACGCTTCAACACCTGCCATGTGCGCGCGAAGATCTAGCTGACCTGTTCCCACCCAAGGCCAAAGCGGGCCAGGTATTTTTTCAGGCGGTCCGCGTCGTTCGGCTTTGCCTTGCCGAGGCGCGAGGCCGCGAACAGCTTGCGGCCGGCGTCGGACATGGTCTTCGACTGGCGGCAAATGGCGATCACGGATTCCAGTTGCATGCGGTCGAACAGGTCGATCTGCTCAAGCGCTTCTTGGTCGAACAACCCGTCGAGCGTGACATCGGCCTTCACGCCTTCTGCCAGCGGCTGCCATTGGCGCTGCAGGCGCGCGATTTCCGCTGTGACGATCGGCGCCGTGATGCGTCCTGCATCGGCCAGCGTTGCCATGCGGGTGACTGAGGCAGACAGGTCACGGAAGTTGCCGTTCCAAAGCGCGTCCGGCGAGGCCGCAAAGCGCATGTACTGCAGGCGCGCCTCCGTATTGAAGCGCACCATCGAACCGTTCTCGGCGCCGAATTGTGCCAGCAGGTAGTCCAGATTGGGCTCGATGTCTTCCGGCCGGTCGCCCAGGCCGGGCAGGGAGTAGGTCCACAGGTTGATTCGGGCGAACAGGTCTTCGCGGAAGCGGCCGGCAGCTACTTCGCGCGCCAGGTCGCGGTTGGTACCTGCGATCAGCTGAAAATCGCTGCGTACTTCATGGTCGCCGCCCATTGGCAGGAAGCGTTTCTCTTCAACTGCCTTGAGCAGCATGGCCTGCTCGTCCAGTCCAAGCTCGCCAATCTCGTCGAGGAACAGCAGGCCTTTATGCGCAGTGCGCAGCAAGCCGGGGCGGTCCGATGCAGCGCCGGTGAAGGCGCCCTTAACGTGGCCGAACAGGGTTGAGCCGGCGCCGTCCCCGTGCAGCGTGGCGCAGTTGATCTCGACGAAGGCGCCATCGACCTGGTGGCGTGCCTTCTTCAACTCATACATGCGCCGCGCCAGGAAAGACTTGCCGGCACCGGTTGGCCCCATCAGCAGCATTGGCGCGCGCGAACGCGCGGCCACATGTTCGATCTCGTCGATCATCAGGTTGAAGTGCGGGTTGCGGGTGGCGATGCCGGACTTCAGGAATTCCACGCCCTCGCGCTGCGCATTGGAGAAGCGCTGCGCGATCTGGTCGTAGCGTGACAGGTCCAGGTCGATCAGGACGTAGTCGCCAGTCTTGCCTGGCACCACGCGGCGCGATGGGGATGTCTGCAGCAGGCGGCCGGGGAAGTAGCGCGCTTCGGTCATCAGGAACAGGCAGATCTGCGCAACGTGGGTGCCGGTCGTGATGTGCACCCAGTATTCCTCGTTCTCGGTATCGAAGCGGTAATTGCGGGCGAAGTCGAATAGCTGGCTGTAGACGTCTTCGAAATCCCACCAGTCGTTGATGGGCAGCGTATGCCGCTGCACGACAGTCTCCGGCGATACAGCGTGCATGTCCTCCTCGATCTGCCGCGCCAGGGTGGTGTGGTGGGCGCTGGCCAATAGCTCGAAGCGGTCGACAACCAGGTCTTCATGCTGCAGGAGCGAGATGCTCGGGCGCCATTTTTCCCAGCGCGCCGGGGTGCGTGGGCCGCCGTCCAGTTGCGAACCGAGGAAACCCAGGATGACGATCTTCTTTTTCATTGCATATAAACATTTATCTTTAGAGATAATTTACCACAATCATTGATTTCCATGAATCTATATTTATCAATGACTTAGCAAGCTGGCACACCCATTGCAATAGAAGAGATACGCAAAGACGAAAGGAGATCAAAATGGCGGAATCACAAATCAAGGCTTGGACCATCAGCGCCGGCGCAGTCGGCAAGAAAACCGTAAAACGCAGCTACGGCGGCGTGCACGCGGCGATGAATATTTCCACCAGCCGCCGCCACACAACCGTCAGCTGGCACACCGAGCCGCTTCCCGGCAAAGGCCGCACGGTGTGGAATGGCGTGGTCTCCACCCTTGTCGGCGCAGATTAATCGTTAGAAGATGAGAATTATGATGAAAGATAAAGAGTTCGAAGTGATGGAAGTGTCGGGTGGTAGCCCGGTGAAGATGTGGACCAAGGGCGTGCCGGTCGAATCGGAGGCGCGCCAGCAGCTGTCCAATACCGCCAAGATGCCCTTCATCTACAAGCATATTGCGGTGATGCCGGACGTCCACCTGGGCAAAGGTTCGACCATCGGTAGCGTAATCCCGACCTTGGGTGCGATCATTCCGGCGGCAGTTGGGGTGGATATCGGGTGCGGGATGATGGCCGCCAAGACCACGTTGAACGCGCGTGACCTGCCGGACAACCTGGGTCCGCTGCGTAGCGCGATTGAGAAAGCGATCCCGCACGGCTTGACGCCGAAGTTCCGCGGCCGCGACCGCGGTTCGTGGGAGAACCCGCCGTCGGCCGTGGACGTCGCCTGGGGGCAGTTGAAGGATGAATTCGACGTGATCTGCGAGAAAACGCCGAAGCTGAAAAACACCAACAACCACCGACACCTGGGTACCCTGGGTTCGGGTAACCACTTCGTTGAAGTGTGCCTGGATGAAGAAGGTTCGGTGTGGTTCATGCTGCACTCCGGTTCGCGCGGGGTCGGTAATGCCATCGGCTCCCACTTCATCGAACTGGCGCAGCAGGATATGCGTACCCATATCGCCAACCTGCCGGATAAGGACCTGGCCTACCTGGAAGAAGGTACCCAGCACTATGACGACTACGTTGAGGCGGTGGGTTGGGCGCAGAAGTTCGCCCGCATGAACCGTGAAGTGATGATGCAGAACCTGATCGCCTCCGTGCGTACCGTCATCACCAAGCCTTTCCAGACGCACGTGGAAGCAGTGAACTGCCACCACAACTATGTGCAGAAAGAGCGCCACTTCGGTAAGGACGTGCTGGTGACCCGTAAGGGTGCAGTGTCCGCACGCGAAGGCGAACTGGGGATCATCCCGGGTTCGATGGGGGCGAAGAGCTTCATCGTGCGCGGAAAAGGCAACCCGGAGAGCTTCAACAGCTGCAGCCACGGTGCCGGACGTACCATGAGCCGCAACGAGGCGAAGCGCCGCTTCTCGCTGGAAGACCAGGTGAAGGCGACCGAAGGTGTCGAATGCCGTAAGGATGAAGGCGTGATCGACGAGATACCGATGGCCTACAAAGACATCGAGGCCGTCATGAAGGCGCAGGAAGAGCTGGTTGAAGTTGTGCATACCCTGAAGCAGGTGGTGTGCGTCAAAGGGTAAGAACAAGGATAAAAACAAGAATGATTGAAATTGATGGTTCCCAAGGGGAGGGCGGCGGCCAGGTGCTGCGCACCGCGCTGACGCTCTCGATGATTACCGGCCAGCCGTTCCGTATCTCGAACATCCGCGCCAACCGCTCGAAACCGGGCTTGATGCGTCAGCACCTTGCTTCGGTCAAGGCGGCCGCGGAAATCTCCGGCGCGAAAGTCGAGGGCGACGCCCTTGGCTCTACCAGCCTGTCGTTCGCGCCTGGTGCGATCAAGGCCGGCGTGTATGAATTCCAGATCGGTACGGCCGGCAGTTCCACGCTGGTATTGCAGACCGTGGTGCCGGCATTGCTGTATGCGCCGGGTGAGTCCGTAGTACGCGTCAGCGGTGGCACCCATAACTCCAAGGCGCCGCCGGCCGAATTCCTGCAGCGCGCTTATGGCCGCGCCATGGCCGATATGGGCGCGCAGGTCGAATTCCACCTGGAGCGCACGGGCTTTTATCCCGCAGGCGGCGGCGCAGTACGGGCCACCGTGAAACCGCTGGCAGCCTGGCGTCACCTGGCATTGGATGCGCGCGGAGAGCGGCGCGAAGCCTACGCTGAGAGCTTGGTTGCTGCCGTGCCGGGTGGCGTTGCGAAGCGCGAACTGGATTGCGTGGCAAGTGCCATGGGCTGGTCTGGCGACCAGTTGCGTTTCAAGACGCTGCCGGACAACTGGGGCCCCGGCAACGCACTGTTGATCACGCTGGATCATGAACACGTGACGGAAGTCTTCGTCGCCTTCGGCGAAAAAGCCCGGCGTGCGGAGGAAGTGGCGCGCGACGCCGTGGCGCAAGCCCGCCGCTTTATCGCGTCGGGCGCTGCGGTCAGCGAACACCTGGCCGACCAGTTGCTGGTTCCGATGGCGCTGGCCGGCAGCGGCAGCTTCACCATGGACATCCTTTCGCAGCATACCCGCACCAACGCGGAAGTGATCGCGCGCTTCCTGCCGGTGTCGATCACTTTCGACAAACGCGAGGCAAGCACGCTTGCGAAAATAGCTAGCTAATTTGGTTACTCCGTGGCAAAATTTGGCGTCGTTGTATTTAATATAACTTTGCCGGACCCGCCATGAACAAAAAGACTTTGGCCAAGATCGCCGCGGCAGTTGCTGTCGTTGCCGGCGGCGTTTTCGCCTACCGGGCTTTTGGCTGGGGCGCCATGACTGGCCCTGTCAACAGCCTGAAGATCGACCTATCCAAGCCGGATGCCCTGGTCGTCACCAAAAGCCTTTCCAGCCTGCCGCGTGATTTGCTGACCGTGCCGCTGGCGCGTGACGTGCTGCGCGAGGACTTCCTGTTCTATTACGAGCAGACCGAAGACCGCCTGGGCCTGAAGGGCAGCCTGCGCCGCATCGCCTACGAGCATGAGCTGGGATGGGGCGACCAGTTGATTCGCATGGTGCTGGACGAACCGGCGGAAGTGGCCATGTGGCGCGATGCTGATGGCTCCCTCAAACATTATGTGATCTCCGTCTCACGCGGCAAGCTGGCGCGCGTGCTGGAAGAAGCGGGCAAGGTGGCGCTGAAGGATACCCAGCTCACCGTCGCCGGCGAATTGCGCGTCGATGGCGATAAGGTGCCGGTGTACGCGTTGAACTATGCCTACCAGCGGAACCTGCTGTTTGCAGCCCATGGCGAACGCATGGTGATCCTGTCCCACCCTGGCATGCTGTATGGCTCCGACCGCAAGGTGAGCGACGACAAGGCGCAGACCACGGTCGCCAAGCTGCTGGGGAAGGATGCCGCGCAGCAGAAAGTCTTCCACGACCAGTTCCACTTCGAGAAATCGGCGCAGGACGGCCATAGCATCGCCATCAAGGCCGATTTCCTGTCCTTCGGCTACCAGCCATTTTTCAGCGGCCTGGAAGCGCTGCGCTTCGATTTCAGCAAGGGAGCGTGGCGCTCGCAGGTGCTGCTGGATGCGGCCAAGCTGCCGAAAGAAGGCTATGACAGCAGCGCCCTGTGGAGCGCGCTGCCGTACAACCCAAGCAGCTGCTTCACGCTGCCGGTGGATTGGAACAGCCTGCAGCCGGTGCTGAAAAGCATCAGCGGCAAGACCAGCCAGCCGGTGCTGCCACTGGCGACCGAGTTGAGTGGTCCGGCTGCCGCCTGCTGGTATGGCAACTCCCGCCTGCATACGCCGGTATTCGTGGCCAACCGCGCCGGCGGCAACGAGGCGCTGTTTGAAAGCCTGTTCCAGACGGCGATCCGCGACGGCAAGGGTGTCGAGAAGCAGCAAGGCAAGAAGGGTGAATTGCGCTGGAGCGGCGCGGTTTCCACTGCGCAGGGCGACACCACGCCAACGCTGGCGATCAGCGGCAAGACCGTGGTTTTCTCGGCTGACGCCAAGCTGGTCGATCAGGTATTGGCTGTGAAGCGCAAGGAAATGCCCGCCGCCTCGGACCTGCTGCCGGATGCCAAGCATACTGTCGGCCTGATCGCACCGGCTTCGCTCGCCAAGCTGATCGAAGAAGAGAGCTTCAATACCCTGCCAAGCCAGCGCGAGCCGGTCCTGCGCGGCGCAGTCGACGCGCACCTGGTGCCGCGCCTGCAGGCGCTGAAGAAGTATCCGCCTTACCGCATGGTTCTCAAGTCCGTGCCAAGCAAAGGCATTGCGTGGCAGCCATTGGAATGGCAGGCAGCGGGCAAATGAAGCGTCGCAGTACGCTGCACCTGCTGGCCGCGTGCGCCGCTGCTGTAGCGGCGCCACGGGTGCTGGCGCTGACCAGTGCCAATGATGCGCAGGTACGCCTGTCGCAGGCACAGTCGCGCGCTTTCCAGGCGTGGATGCTGCGCATCATCAGCGCCCAGGTCGAGCAAGGGCCTTCGCCGCGCTGGCACCACCGCGATTGCGCGGGCCTGGTGCGCTTTGCCGTCAACGAAGCCTTGTCCGTGCACGACGCCAGGTGGATGCGTGCCAACGGCATCGCCAGCGACCGGCGCCTGCCACCGGAACTGGACCTGACGCCGCAACAGGCAGCCCTGCGCAACCGCTGGGTGCAAGGCGAGGGCAAGGTAGGCCACTTCGTCACGGCGCTGGCGCTGGTACAGCACAACAGCCGCTTCGTGGCGCGAGAAATCAGCCAGGCGCTTCCCGGCGACCTGCTGTTCTACGACCAGGGCGATGAACAACATCTGATGGTGTGGATGGGGGCGCATATCGCTTACCACACGGGCACCGTCACCCCAACAGATAACGGTCTGCGTACCGTCGATATTCAACAACTAACGACATGGAAGGACACGCGGTGGCAACCAGCGGTCAACAATCCCAACTTCGCCGGCGTGTTCCGGCTGTCATTTCTGTCCTGAAGCTGTGCCTCGCAGGCCTGCTGGCGCTGACCGCGCTGGCCGGTGCGTCGGCACAGGAGGCGCCGTCCAGCGGTTATACGCTGTTCAAGGGCGAGCCGTTCTTCCTGCTGTCCGATGCCAGCTATGGCAGCACGGACGAGGCGCGCGTGCGCCTGGAAGTGCCAGGCCGCGACTTCGGCCGCTCGCAGCTTGAACAGTATTCCGGTGCGGACATCGTGGTGTACCGCGTGCCGCAGCCGCTGGAATTCCTGAAGAAGCAGCGTAACCTGCACCGGGTCCAGGTGGACGGCAATTACCAGGGCGAAGGCCTGGCCAATGCCCTGAGCTACCTGTGGGACAGCTGGTGGAAGCAATCGCGCCTGGCATGGCGACGGATCTTCTCGTCCGAAGCCCGCCACGCGGTGACTGCGAACCAGCCCAAGCTGGCGACGAACGGCGAAGCGATGAAGCGCGCGACCGTATTCGCCAACAACCCGCAGTACAAGCCGATCAAGGGCTTCGAGATGGTGGACAGCTTCCGCTATCCGATCTGGCAGGCGAAGGCAATCGAGCCGCCGAAGGGCGTCAAGATGGATGGCTCCAGCAGCGAATTCATTGCCGGCAATAGCGGTAATGTGATGATCCCCGTCGGCAAGCGCAAGCCCGGCCTGTACCTGGTGGAAGCCATCATCGGCGAGCACCGTGCGACCACGCTGGTATTCGTATCCGACACCATGGCGGTGACCAAGGTGTCATCCGGCCAGATGCTGGTATGGGCCGCGCGCCGCGACAACAGCGCCGCCGTGGCCGATGCCAACGTGATGTGGACCGACGGCACCGGCGTTCTGCAATCCGGCACGACCGCCAAGGACGGCGTAGTGTCGATGGAGCGCAGCAGCCCCGAGCACACCTATGTGATCGGCGAAGACCGTAGCGGCGGCGTGTTCGTGTCGGAGAACTTCTACTACGACAGCGAGATCTATAACACCAAGATGTATGCGGTGACAGATCGTCCCCTGTACCGTCCTGGCGATGAAGTGAACGTCAAGTTCCTCGGCCGCGAATTCAAGTCGGCGCGCCTGTCGCAGGCTGCCGCTGCGGCGCCGGTCGGCCTGACCGTGTTCGATCCAAACGGCACGCCGGTGCTGACGCAAACCCTGCAACTGTCGCCGGAAACTGGCACGGAAACCCGTTTCCGCCTGCCGGAGCAGGCCACCGCTGGCGGCTATGAGCTGCGCTTCAGCTACAAGGATGGCCTGTACGGTGCGGCGTTCCGCGTGGCGGAATACGTCAAGCCTCACTTCGAGATCAACGTCCAGCCGGCCAAGCCGGAATTCAAGACCGGCGAAAAAGTCAGCGGCACGATCTCCCTGCGCTACCCGGACGGCAAACCTGTAAAGAACGCCAAGCTGTCGCTGTCCCTGCGCGGCCAGCAAAACACCATGGTGGAGGGCGAATTGCGCTACAGCGGCATGTTCCCGGTGCAGCTGAAGACTGAGGAAGCGGAGACCGACCGCAGCGGCGACTACTCGTTCACGCTGCCGCCGGCCGCCGATCCGTCGCGCTATGTGCTGACCGTGATGGCGACCGACGGTGCGGCCTACCGCGTCAAGGCGACGCGCGAGCTGATGATCGAACGCTCCATCAGCAGCTACCAATTGAAGGCTGCGCGCTCCTTCTCCGAACCAGGCCAGCAGGTGCACTTCGACCTGGTGGCGGACGGTCAGGGTGCGGCACGCCCGGTGCGCTGGGAGATGGTGCAGCTCGAGAAACAGGAAAAGACCGAAGGGAAATTCGATCCTGCCGCCAAAGGCTGGGACGTGAACTTCGCCAAGCCAGGCTCCTACCAGCTCTCGCTGCGCGACGAGCGCGGCAACCTGCTGGCGGGCGCCAGCCACTGGGTCAGCGGCGAAGGCTTGCAGGCGGCACCGGGCAGCATCGAGATCGTGATGGACAAGGTGCGCTATCGCCCAGGCGAGACTGCCGAAGCGCTGGTAACCTTCTCCGACGCGGTCGACCAGGCCCTGCTGACCATGGAACGCGACAAGGTGGAGCAATACGGTTTGATGAGCGGCAGCGCCGACTGGTACCAGGCCAAGCGCGTGGCGAAGAACCAGTGGCGCGTACGTATCCCGGTCAAGGAGGAGCACGGGCCGAACATGACCTTCTCCGTGGCGTACACCCGCAATGGCGACTTTGTGTTCCAGAACGCCGGCTTGCAGGTGATTGAGCCGCGTATTGCGCTGACCTTCAAGACCGACAAGGAGGTCTACCAGCCGGGCGAAAAAGTTACGCTCGACGTGACGGCACAGCTGGATGGCAAGCCGCTGTCCACCTTGGTGGCGCTGGGAGTGGTGGACGAAATGATTTACGTGCTGCAGCCGGAAATCGCACCCGACATCGCGGACTTCTTCTACCACCCGCGCCGCAACAACGTGCGCACCACGGCCAGCCTGTCCTTCATCAGCTACGACATGGCGCAAGGCCGCCGCGAGAACGTGCCGGCACGCCACAACTACAACGAACGTGGCGTGAAAGTGCTGGAACGCCCGCGCCGCGACAATATCGATACCGCGTTCTGGGCGCCGTCGCTGAAGACCGATGCAGACGGCAAGGCGCGCGTCATCTTCACCATGCCGGATGCGCTGACCCGTTGGCGCATCACTGGCCGTGCCATGGATGCGCTGGGCCGCGTCGGTCAGCGCACCGGCTACCTGCGCTCGGACAAATCGTTCTACGCCAAGTGGACGTCGCCGGACTGGCTGCGCACCGGCGACGCGCCGCGCGCTTCCGTCGCCATCTTCAACCAGACCAGCGATACGAAATCCCTGGAGGTGACGCTGTCCGGCGGTCCGCAGCCTAAAGTGGAGAAGCTGTCGGCCAAGCCGGGCGTGAACTACGTCGAATTCCCGGTCGACGTCGGCACCGCGCCGCTGCGCCTGGAAGTGAAGCAGGACGGCAAGCTGGTTGATGCGCTGGATACCAAGGTGCAGGAGCAGCCTGCAGCCTGGACTAGCCCGCGCAGCATGAGCGTCGCGCTGACCGGCACCGACAACGCGCTGAAACTGCCGGCCGATGCACGCAATATCCGCGTCTCGTTCGCGCAAGGCGCGGCGAGCCACTTCGCCCGCATTGCCGATGACCTGATCGACTACCCGTATGGCTGCGTGGAGCAGACGGCCAGCCGCCTGATCCCGCTGACCATGGCTACACAAAGCATGCCGGCGGATGCCGGCCCGGTACGCGAGCGCCTGATGGCCATCATGCAGGCGCAGCGCCTGCGTCTGGTGTCCATGGCCGGCCCGAATGCCGTCTTCAGCTGGTGGGGCCCGGCAACCCAGGGCGATGCGTTGATGACGTCCTACGCTTACTACGCCGACTGGTATGCCTCGCGCGCCCTGCGCCTGGAGCTGCCGGGCGAGCACTGGAACAACCTGGTCAGCGTCTACAGCGAGCATGGCAAGAACAATGCGCCGCTGGAGCGCGCCATGAGCCTGTGGATGATGCATGAGATGGGCCTGCCGACGAAGACTCTGGCGGAAAGCCTGGTCGCGGATGCGTCGAGCCTGGAAGTCGGCGCTACGCCGCGCAAGCAGGGCGTCACCAGCAGCGTGCTGCTGGCTGATGGGCAGGACAGCGTAACCCGCTCCATGGCGGTCGGGCTGACGTCGGTCGTCGCCGCGCAGAACGGCATCGCCCTGCCGGCGCAGTTGCAGCAGCAATTGCCGCAAGCATGGGCAGCGCTGCGCGCCTCGCCGGCGCCGGTGGCGCAGGCCCTGCTGATGCTGGCCGGTGAACTGCCTGCAACCCAGGCAGACGCAGTGCTGTCGGCCGTGCGTGCCGACATGCCGACCATGGACCGTGCCCTGACCCTGGTCTGGGTGCAGAAGAAACTGGGTGGATCGCCTGCCGCAAGGCCGCCTGTGGCGGCGCTGGAAGGCGCATGGCAGCAGATGGACAGCCGTAGCGGCCAGCCGGTATGGCGCTGGACCGACGCCAAGGCATTGCCTGAGCAACTGAAGCTGGCGCAGGCCGCGCCGGCTGGTACCGTCGCGATCGTGCAATACGACAGCCGCGCCGTCGAAGCGCATTCGCTGGATGTCGGCATCGAACGTCGCATCCTGCGCATGAAAGCTGGCTCCAAGGGCTACACCATGGAATTGGTCAAACCGGGCGAAGCACTGCGCACGGACGAACTGTACATGGATGAGATCAAGCTCAAAGCCGGCAGCGCCACGCAACGCTTTGGCTTGCTGGAAGTGGCCCTGCCGCCAGGCGCGATGGTGGAATCGACCACCTGGGGCATGAAGCTGGCAGGCGACGAGCCTGTGCAACTGGAGCGTGCACGCCACGTCGAGCGCCGCGACGGCTATGCCGTGCCGATCGAGCCATTGAGCGGAGAAGTGGTCGTGCGCCACCTGCTGCGCTTCGGCCAGAAGGGCAGCTACACCCTGCCGCCGAGCCGCTTCCACCGCATGTACCAGCCGGAGCAAAAAGCTTTTGAAGGCGGCGGCAAGACCATGCGTACACTGAAAGTCGAGTAATGTCGCTGCGCCGGCTGCCCGCTTTGCTGTTGGCCTGCGCCGCGCCTGTCGCTGCGGCGGCCTCGCTCGACCTGGCGTGGTGGCGCGATGGTAAGGTACAGGCAGTGCAGCTGCAGCAGCGCAGCGCATCGGCGGCGCAAACGATGGCGGCCAACACCGAGATCCCGCTCGGCAGCCTGTGGAAGCTGTTTGTCTACGTGTACGCGGTGGACAGCAAGCTCCCCACTCCCGACTACAACTGCGGCGGTCGGAAGCAGGAGGAAGTGTATTGCTGCGAAGCCGGCGGCAGCATCGGCCGGGACGCCGCGCTGGCCCAATCCTGCGGCCTGTTCTTCGCACCGGAACGCCTTGGAATCGCACAGCGTCCGTGGCAGGCATACTGGACGCGCCGGCTTGGCAGTGCGCCGGCCGGTGAATTCGCCTGGCTGGCCGATCCAGCCCGCCTGGAGCCAGCGCGCCTTGTGACGCTTGGCAGCCTGTTGCGTGTACTGGGCAGCATTCCTCCTGCGAGCCGCACGGAAGCGGAAGCAGCCCTGCTGCGTGTGGTGCTGGACGGCCGCGGTGCTGGCAGCGTGCGCTGGTTCGGCAGCCAGCTGCGCGTGAAGACCTACTCCTGGCATCACCCCAGGCGCGCGGATGCAAGGCTGGGCGGTGCGGCCGGTTGGCTTGCCGACGGCACGCCGGTATGGTTTGGCGGCAGCGACAGCAGCACCGGCATCTTCCAGAAATGGGCGCCGCAAATTGCCGCAGCCTTGCCGCCCGTGCAGGCTGCTGAAGACAGCGGCTGCGTAATGGTCGACTATTTCGCCCGTTACCCGGTGCGTTCCGTGCGCACGGCGGACGGCCTGGCGGCGCCCGGTGCGCTGAATGGCCGCTACGTAGTCCAGTTCGAGAACGGCAAGAGCCTGCCGATCCGCAGCAGCGGTGAGTTGACGCTGGCGAACGACGCGAATGGCAAACCGCAGATTCGCGGCCGTATGGGCGTGAACGAATACGTTGCGCGTGTGATCGACCGCGAGGCCAGCACTACCGAGCCGGAAGCTGCACGTGCCTTCGCGATAGCAGCCCGGACTTACCTGCAGCAGAACGCGCGCCGTGCCGAATCCTGCCAGCACATAGCAGACAGCAGCGCCACCCAGCGCGTCAGTCCCAATCCTGCCAGCGCCGCCGCACTGGAAGTGGCGCGCTGGACGGATCAGCTGGTGCTCGATGGCGCGCAGGTGCAGTACCACAGCACCAAAGGCAGTGCCAACGTCCTGTCCTGGAGCGACGCGCAGGCGCAGGCGCGTACCGGCAAAGGTTTCGACGACATCCTGGCCGCGGCCTACCCACGCACAACCCTCGCCATTGCGGGAAATACCGGAAGCACCTGTGCGCGCCTCACAAAGAACGAACAGTGGCTGGCCTATGCGCTGCCGCGCTGGGAGCGCATGCTGCGCCGCGAGGATGGCTACGAAGCGCCGGTACAGTTGCCGGCCGTGTGCGCACTGACGGCCGGTTCGCCGTATTCCGAACAGTCGCGCAACCGCATCTTCATGCGGCCGCTGGCGACGCGCGAAGACCGCATTACGCTGGCGCACGAATACCTGCACATCGGGCTGCGCCGGCACCCGCGTGGGCAGGACGAAGACCATGTGGAGCGCCTGGCGCGCCGCCTGAATGATCTCTCACAGGAGGCTATGTGAAAACACGCATCCAATTGAGCGCCGCGCTGATGCTGGCGCTGGCCGCCACCCCTGTTCTGGCGCAGGACAAGACGCTGACGGGACCCGTCGGCGGCTGGAATCGTGCCGGCATGACCGACAAGTCCGGCGAGCTCGCCGTCAGCTATCCATATTCGCTGATCGACCGTGGCGCGCAGAAAAACCGCACCATGATCCGCGGCCAATTGGCCAAGATCAGCACCAAGCGCCCCTTCCACCAGTTGATCGTGAACGGCAATCCGACGCCGCTGTACACGGACGACGAAGGCCGCTATGCGCGCGGCTATGCGTTTGGTTCCGGCTCCAACAGCGTTGAAATCCGTTCGCCGGACGGCAAGTCCCTGAAGCGCATGCAGTTCTACGAGGCGGACACCAGCCGCGCGCAACCGCGCTTGCGCATCATCGGTGCCTGGGACGATAACCAGGCCGAGATCGACCTGCACATCATTACGCCGGATGGCCAGCACGCCTTCTTTGCGCACCCATTCCTCACCAATGGCGGCGGACTGGATGCGGACAGCGTAGACGGTCCCGGTCCGGAAATGTTCACCATGACCTCGCCCTTGCACGGCACCTACCAGGTCTGGGTGAACTACTGGGGTAACTTTGGCAGCTCGGGCTACCACTTTGACGAAGCTACGCGCCAGCGTCCCATCATCACGACGCGCATCACCCTGGTATTCAATGAAAACACAGCGAGCGAGAAGCGGCAGGATTTCGTTGTCCCCCTGCGCAAGATCGGCGACCTGACCCTTGTTAAATCCTTTGTATATTGAGCACATGAAGAAACTCTGCCTCCCGCTGTTGCTGTTGCCCGCCTGCGCCATGGCGCAAGTGAGCATTGAATCGCCCAAGAGCGGCTGGCGCCATTCGGGCGGCAGCGAGGAGCAGTACAGCCAGACCGTGAACTACCCGGCATCGGTCGTGAACATGCAGCCAGGGCAGGCCGAAACGGCGCAGATCCGCGGCAAGATCGCGGGTGCCGGCCGGAGCAAGCCGGCCAAGCTGATTGTCAACGGCGTGGCCATGCCGGTCGAGTTGCAGGAAGATGGCAGCTTTGCGCGTCCATACATCTTTGGCCCCGGCTCGAACGGCGTCGAGGTGCGCTCTCCGGACGGCAGGAGCCGGGCGCGCAGCCAGTTCTATGACAGCTACAGCGGCAAGACCAAATCGCGCCTGCGGGTTGTGCTGTCCTGGGACAGTCCGGGCACCGATGTCGACCTGCACGTGATCACGCCGAATGGCGGCCACTCCTGGTTCGGCCAGCGCATGCTGCCCGACGGCAGCGGACTGGATGTCGACGTCACCGGCGGCTATGGCCCGGAGATCTATTCCAGCCCGGCGCCGGCCAAAGGCAACTACCACGTCTATGTGAATTATTTCGGCGGCAACTCCGAGAAACAGGTCATCACCGTGGCCACCGTCTCGATCATCACCAATGAGAACACGCCGAGCGAAAAGCAGCAGACCTTCATGGTGCCGCTGCGTGCCGCGGGCGAACTGACCTTGGTGAAGTCCTTCGTCTATCCCTGATGTGACACCTGGCCTGTGACAGGTGTTCCAAACTGGAGCAGCTGTCCTGCCCAGCAAGGCGGAAAATCATGGCACGCCGTTTGCTCCTGCATGGGTATTACAACCACGCCATGCAGGAGACATCCATGAAACGCCTGATCCTTGCCGTTGCCGCAGCGGCCGCAGTCACCACCTCATTGTTCGCCGTCGCACACGGCAATGTGACGCCGCAGGGCGTCGACACCACCGGCCTGCCAGTCCTCGGCGATAAGTGGCGCGATGAAAACCCTTACAAAGACAACAAGCTGGCGCTGAAGATCGGCTCTTCCGCCTATAACCAGAATTGCGCCCGCTGCCACGGCCTGGAAGCAGTTTCCGGCGGCATTGCCCCAGACCTGCGCATGCTCGATCGCGACTGCGTTGGCATGCGCAACGAGACCAAGAAGCAGGCGTGCTACAAGGAGATCGACCGCTACTTCCTGACCTCGATCCGCGGCGGCAAGGTGCGTAACGGCGCCGTGTACATGCCTCCGTTCGAGGGCGTCTTCAACCAGGAAGCCATGTGGGCCATCAAGACCTACCTGGAAACCCGTCGCGTTACCAATTGATGCGAGGCCGCCATGCTTACCCTGCGCCTGTGTGGCCTCCGCGCCATGCTGCTGATCTGCTGCGCCTTGCTGGTCGCCGCACTGCCGGTACATGCTGAAACCGGCATCCTGAAGGTCGCCGTCTACCAGGAGTTCGCCCCATTCTCCGACAAAGGCCAGGGCGTCGATATCGACCTGGCTGCGGCGCTGGCCCGCAAGCTATCGCTGAAACTGAGCCTGCTGCCTTTCCCGGCGGGTGAAAACCTGAACGACGACCTGCGCAATATGGTGTGGAAGGGACACTACCTGGGCTACGGCCCGGCGGACGTCATGCTACACGTACCGGTGGACCGCGCGCTGATGGCGTCCAACGACAAGGTGGAGATCTTCGCGCCCTACCACGTGGAGGCAGTGCGCCTGGTGCGCAGCGCACGCAGCGTTCCCGTGTTCGATGGCATGGCTTCCCTCGCGGGCAAGCGCATCGGAGTGGAGCAGGTCTCCCTGGCGGGCATGGTGATGCTTGGAGAGGGCAACGGCCGTTTCCGCGACCAGGTGCATTTGTTCCACACTGCGGCCGAGGCTTTGCAAAAGCTGAAGGCGGGGGAGCTCGATGCGGTGTTGGCGACCCGTTCGGAAATCGAGTCCGAATTGCGTGGCGACCCTGCATTCCCGGTGGAGCAGGTAAGCTTCCAGCGCCTGCCGCGCGCTGGGTGGGCGGTTGGCATGGCGGTGCGCAAGGATAATACGGAGGTGGCGCGTAAACTGCAGGCTGCCTTGAATGAACTGGCTGCCAGCGGTGAGCTGAAGGAGATCTTTGCACGCCATGGCGTGCAACTGGCAAGGCCATGAAGCGCAGCGCCTTGGGCGGGCTGCTGGCGCTCCTTGCTGCGGCAGCGCGTGGCGAAGGAGGCGGTACCGGCGGCGGTATTCCGTCGGTGGAAATCGTCGGCATTGCACCTGTAGGCGCCCTCGTCACCGACCGCCGCCTGCTGCCGTATGCCGTGCAGCTTGGCGCCGCGCCGCAGCAGGGCGAGACCCTGGCGGAAACCTTGGCGCGCACGCTGGCTGGCGTCAACCTGAATGAGGTTTCCGGCAGTCCCTACCAGCATGACCTGACATATCGGGGCTTCCGGGCTTCGCCGCTGCTTGGCACTGCGCAGGGCTTGTCGGTCTATCTCGACGGCGTGCGGGTGAACGAGCCGTTCGGCGATGTCGTGAATTGGGACATGCTGCCGGAAGCGGCCATCGGGCAAGTACTGCTGGCGTCGGGATCGAACCCGTTGTATGGCCTGAATACGCTGGGCGGGGCGCTGGTGCTGGTGACGCGCAATGGACGGGACGATCCGGGCGGCAGCATCAGTGTTGCCGGCGCCAGTTACGGGCGGCGGCAAGTGGAACTGTCGCACGGGGCGCGTGGCGACGGCGGCTGGCATAGTTATGTGGCGGCCACGTTGCTCCACGACCGCGGCTGGCGGGCGGCGTCGCCGGGGCAGTTGGCCAGGCTGTTCGCCAAGGCAGGGTGCAGCGCAGGGCCCTTCGAATGGGACATATCGGTGCTTGCGGGTGGTAGCCGGCTGGTGGGAAACGGCCTGCTGCCGGACCGCTTGTACCAAACCGACCGGCGTGCGGTGTACACCAGTCCTGACCGCAACCGCAACCAGTTGCGCCAGGTGCAGGCCAGCCTGCTCAGGCATCTCGATGGGAGCGCGCAGCTATCCTTGTCCGCTTACGCCCGCAGCAGCCGGCGCGATGGCGTGAACGGCGACGTCGGCGACGAGGCGGAGGATAGCCGCAGCGGCGCTCCGGTGCCGGCCAACTTCAACACGGCCGTGACACGGCAGCGCAGCCAGGGCGCGAGTGCGAGCTGGCAGCATACACTCGGTGCGCACCGGCTGGCGCTTGGGACGACGTTTGACCGCAGCAGCGTATCCTTAGCGCAGTTCAGCCAGGCCGGCGAGTTCGGCGCACGGCGCGAAGTGCTGGTGCTGACCGGCAGCGAGCCGGAACTGGAAGCTGCGGTCGATGGCACCGCCCGTAGCGCTTCCCTGTTCGCAAGCGATACCTGGACGCTGGGCAGTGCATGGTCCCTGACCGCCTCCGCGCGTTACGCCCGGTCGCGCCTGTCAAACACCCTCCGGCGCGATGACGGCGCGGGGCAGCACGAACGCTTCACCTACCGTAAACTGAATCCAGCGCTCGGCTTGAACTACCAGGCGGCTCCGGTGCTCACACTGTTCGCCAATGCCTCCCAAAGCAACCGCGTGCCGACCGTGATCGAGCTGGGATGCGCGGACCCCGAGCAACCCTGCCGCTTGCCAGTCGGCCTGCAATCGGATCCATACCTGAAGCAGGTCGTGTCACGTACCGTGGAAGCGGGCGCTCGCTGGAAGCAGGATGGCCAGCAAGTTTCGCTGGCCGTCTATCGCACGCAAAACAGGGACGACATCCTGTTCCGCACTGCCGGCGTTTCCCAGCACGGCTACTTTGCCAATTTCCCCCGCACACGGCACCAAGGGGCAGACATCACGGCCAGCATGCTCGCTGCCAGTGTGCAGTTGACGATTGCCTACAGCTTCCTCGATGCCGCGTACGGCGCCGGCGGCCGCCTGTTCACCGGCAGCCGCGACGTGCCGGTACGGAAAGGCACACGGATGGCTGGCCTGCCGCGGCACACCTTCAAGCTTGGCGCAGATTGGCATGTGTCGGAGGCACTGTCGTTGAGCGCTACCCTGCACGCCACCTCCAGCATGGCCATCCTTGGCAACGAAGATGGCGCGCGGCCGGGCTGGCGCGTTGGCGGCCATACCCTGCTTGGCTTGCAAGCCAGCTACCGTCCGAATGAAAAATGGGAATGGCAGGTGCGTATCAATAACGCCACCAATCGCCGCTATGAAACCTTCGGCGCGATGGCTGCCGACTTCTTCTCTACAAACCAGGCGCAGGAGGCGCGCTTCGTGGCGCCCGGCGCGCCACGTATTGTGACGGCCGGGCTGCGCATCAATTTCTAGAACTGGTACTGGGCGCTGACGCCTATTACCCAATTGCGGCCAGGAGCGGCTTCGTAATAGCGCTTGTTGCTGTCGCCGACAATCACGGAACCGACGTAACGGCGATCGGCCAGATTGTTCAGGCGCGCAAATTCGCTGATGCGCCATCCGCCTATCGACTGCTTTGCGACCACACGCGCATTCAGGATGCTGTAGCCGGGCGCCGGCTTGTCGGCATTCGCATCTTCGGCATACACGCTGGCCACCGAAAGTGATTCCAGCGCTGCAGTGAAGTGCTCGCCGCTGGACTTCCATGCCAGTTCGGCAAACAGGCTGGCGCGCGGCACGCCAGGCAGGCGGGCGCCTTCACGCACGCTGCCAAAGGGCTTCTCGTAAGTCGCCTTCAGCAGGGTGGCTGCCACGCGCGTGCTGAAGCCGGCGTCCAGCTTGCTGTTCAGCGATACCTCGGCGCCCTGCCGCAAGGTTTCGCTGGCGTTGCGGTAGCTGGTGCGGCCGCCACTCGCGGCGTCGACCACCAGCTCGTCGCGCGTGCGCACCTGGAACAATGCGGCATCGATGCTGGTATCGCCGGCACGTGCCTTGATGCCTGCTTCGATGTGTGTACTGCGCGCGGGGCGCAACTGGAAGTTGAAACCGGCGCCGGTGCCGGAATAGAACAGTTCATTCAAGGTTGGCGCCTCGAAGCCGCGCGCCGCCGTCGCATACAGGTTCACCGCCGGCGACAGCTTGTACAACACTCCCAGCAGGGGCGTAGTGCGGCTGTAGCGCAGGGCACCGCTGTCATTGCCATTGCCGAGGAAATGGTCATCCACCGATACCCGCATGCGGCTGTGGCGCAGGCCGGCCGTGAATTGCCAGCGTTCGCCCTGCCATTCCGTTTGCAGGTAAGGATCGGTGCTGGACACCACATCCTGCTCGTCGCGCCGCAACTTGCCTTGCACACCGAAGGTATTGCCGATGAAGTTTTCATACCCCTTGCGGTCATCGCTCGATCGGCCGTACTCGACACCCACCGTGGTCGTCAGCCTGCCGCCAGCCAGTTCGCGCATGTCCTGCCAGTTGATGTCGGAGCCGTAGAAATCGCGGTCGAAGTCGACCACGCCGCCTGAATGGCTGGCCGGCGCCTGGAAGCCTTTGGAAAACGCCTGGAACTGGGTCACGCGGCGGTTGCCGGCCCACAGGCCGGCGTGCAGCCGGCCGGACTCGAAGCGCTGGTCCCAGCTGGCGCCGCCCTGCTGGTGGTCAATGCTCTTGCGGGTGTTATAGCGCTCGGCAAGCGTGCGCTTGGGTACTTGCGTGTCGGTGGCATCGATTTCGCCATTGCGCGGATCGCGTTGCCAGGTGGCCCAGGTTACGCCCAGCGGATCTTGCGTGTCGTCCTGTCGCAGACCGTTGGCGACCAGCACCAGCTTCGCACCGGGTAGCGGCTGCATGGTCAGTTTGGCCATCGCCTGCTCGCGGCGGGCGGCGCTGTGTTCGCGGTAACCGTCGGTATCGAAGCGCGAGGCATCCAGCACATAGCCGATACCGGCAGCGCTGCCCTGCGCATTCAGGTCGGTCTTGCGCAGCCCGTCGCTGCCAGCGGCAAAGCTGGCTTCCACCGTCGGAGCACCTTCGCCGTCGCGGGTAAAGAGCTGGATCACGCCGCCGGCATGGTTGCCGTAGATGGCGGAGTAGGGGCCGCGCAGCACCTCGATGCGCTCTGCCATGTCCAGGTTGAAGGTAGCGGCCTGGCCCTGGCCGTCCGGCATGCTGGCCGGGATGCCATCGGTGACCAGGCGCACGCCGCGCACGCCGAAAGCCGACCGGGCGCCAAATCCGCGCGAAGAAATCTGCAAGTCCTGCGCGTAGTTTTGCCGGTTCTGCACCACCACGCCTGGAACGGCGGCCAGGGACTCCGATGCATTCACGCGCAACTGCCCGTCACGGATGTGCAGCGCATCGAGCACGCTGATCGCGGCCGGAAGGTCGAAGCTGGAATGCTCGACGCGGCTGCCGCTGATGACGACGACGTCGGCGATTGCAGCGCCTTCCGGCGCGGCTTCGGCCGGCGCAGCATGCGCCTGCATGGGTGAAAACAGGCTGGCCAGCAAGGCTGCGATGGCGTTCAAGCGGATGGGGTGCATTTTCAGTCTCCTCGGATCGGTTCAGCGTGCCCGCTGCGCGGGTCTCCCGATCACATAAGCAATATGCCTGCCAAGCCGGCGACAGCCGCACGTTTGCTGGCATATCGCTTGCATAACTAACGGGCACACACCATACCAAAGGAGACATCATGAAGGCAAACCTGTTCGCAGCGTTGTGCGCTGCAGGCGCCGCCAGCATCGCCATTGCCGCGCCATTCGCCTACGTGCCGAACGAGAAGTCCGGCACCATCAGCGTCATCGATACCGCCACCGACAGCGTGGTACGCCAGCTCAATGCCGGCAAACGGCCGCGTGGCATCGGCAGCGATCCGGGCGGGCGCCAACTTTTCGTCAGCGATGCCTCCAGCGGTAGCCTGCTGGCCATCGACAGCGCGGCCGGCAGCAGCGTAACGCTGGCGCTGGGCCGCTCGCCGGAGGGCGTCAGCGTCTCTCCGGACGGCAAGCTGGTGGCGGTTGCGGTGGAAGAGGGCAATAGCGTGGCGCTGTTCGATGTCGCCACCCATGCGCGGCTGGCGGATATCCCGGTGCAAGGCCGCAATCCGGAGCACGCTGTCTTCAGCCCGGACAGCCGCTACCTCTATGTCAGTGCCGAGGAGGCGGAGCAGGTCGATGTGATCGACGTGGCGCAACGCCGCCAGGCCGGTTCCGTCGCGGTAGGCCTGCGGCCACGCGGAATCGGTTTCGCGCCCGATTCCAGCCGGGTGTACGTGGCATGCGAAATGGCGAATGCCGTGTATGTGATCGACGCGGTCACGCTGCGCACGCTGGCCATCATTCCCGCCGGGCGCAATGCGAACGGCATCGCCGTCCACCCGGACGGGCGTAGCGTGTACGTCTCCAACGGTATGGATGGCAGCGTGATGCGCATCGATACCGCCCGCAATGAAGTCACCGCCACGATTGCAGTCGGCAAGCGTCCCTGGAATATGGCCATCACTCCGGACGGCAGCAAGCTGTATGTCGCCAATGGCCGCTCCAACAACGTCTCGGTGATCGATACCGCCGCCGCACGCAAGGTGGCTGATATTCCGGTCGGCGAACTGCCCTGGGGCGTGGTGATCCGTTGATTTGCGCAACAGTTGTTCAAGTTTGGAACAGTTGTTGTTGCACGGCGCTTCGGCCACGGAGCAAAACCCGCTGGCACGGCAATTGCGAATAAGGCAGTACCCACAACCACTCAATATAGAGGACGACATGAATCTCGCCGACATCAGCAAACTGGGCGTCGCCAATCCCTTCAAGACTCGTTACGACAACTTCATCGGCGGCAAATTCGTCCCGCCGGTCAAGGGCGAATACTTCGCTAATATCACGCCGATCACCGGCTTGCCGTTCTGCGAGATCGCACGCTCCACCGCCGAGGACGTCGAGCTCGCGCTGGATGCCGCGCACGCTGCCAAGGCCGCATGGGGCAAGACTTCACCCACCGAGCGCGCCAATATCCTGAACAGGATGGCTGACCGCATGGAGCAGAACCTGCAGCTCATCGCGACCGCCGAAACCATCGACAACGGCAAGCCGATCCGCGAGACGATGGCGGCCGACATTCCGCTGGCGATCGACCATTTCCGCTACTTCGCCGGGTGCATTCGCGCCCAGGAAGGGACGGTCGCGCAGGTCGACTCCGAAACCTATGCTTATCACTTCCATGAACCGCTCGGCGTAGTCGGCCAGATCATTCCATGGAACTTCCCGATCCTGATGGCTGTATGGAAGTTGGCCCCTGCGCTGGCCGCCGGCAACTGTGTCGTGCTCAAGCCAGCCGAGCAAACCCCGGCCTCCATCATGGTGCTGCTGGAACTGATCGGCGACCTGCTGCCGCCTGGTGTGCTGAATGTGGTGAACGGCTTCGGCCTGGAAGCGGGCAAGCCGCTGGCTTCGAGCAAGCGTATCGCCAAGGTGGCCTTCACCGGCGAAACCGGCACCGGCCGCCTGATCATGGGCTATGCGGCGCAGAACCTGATCCCGGTCACGCTGGAACTGGGTGGCAAGTCGCCCAACATCTTCTTCGAAGACGTGATGTCGGCCGACGACGCCTTCTTCGATAAATGCCTGGAAGGTTTTGCCATGTTCGCGCTGAACCAGGGCGAAGTCTGCACCTGCCCATCGCGCGTGCTGATCCAGGAATCGATCTACGAACGCTTCATCCAACGTGCGCTGCAGCGTGTGGCAGCTATCAAACAAGGCAACCCGCTTGACCACGGCACCATGATCGGTGCCCAGGCTTCGCAGGAGCAGCTTGAAAAGATCCTGTCTTATATGGACATCGGCCGACAGGAAGGCGCGCAACTGCTGGCAGGCGGCGAGCGCAAGGTGCTGGCTGGCGACCTGGAAGGCGGCTATTACGTGCGTCCAACCGTATTCAAGGGCGACAACACCATGCGCATCTTCCAGGAAGAGATCTTTGGCCCGGTGGTGTCGGTCACTACCTTCAAGGACGAAGACGAAGCGCTGGCGATTGCCAACGACACCCTGTACGGCCTGGGCGCCGGTGTCTGGAGCCGCGACGGCAGCCGCGCCTTCCGCATGGGCCGCGCCATCCAGGCCGGCCGCGTCTGGACCAACTGCTACCACCTCTATCCGGCCCACGCTGCGTTCGGGGGCTACAAGCAGTCGGGCATTGGCCGCGAGACCCACAAGATGATGCTCGACCACTACCAGCAGACCAAGAACCTGCTGGTCAGCTACAACCCTAACGCGCTGGGCTTCTTCTGAGGCCGGAAAGGCGAGGCGAGGCATGGATAACGCAATTGCCAGGGTCACGGCGACCGCACCGGCGCTGGAATTCATCGACCAGTTGCACCAGCAGCACGGACCGATCATGTTTTTCCAGTCTGGCGGTTGCTGCGACGGCAGCACGCCGATGTGCTATCCAGCAGGCGAGTTCGACGTCAGCGAGACCGACGTCTACCTCGGCAGCCTGGGCGGCGCGCCTTTCTACATCGGGCTTGAACAGTACGGGTACTGGGAACACACCCAACTGATCGTGGACGTGGTGGCCGGCATCGGCGGCATGTTCTCGCTCGATAACGGCACCGGCAAACGCTTCCTGCTTCGTTCGCGCCTGTTCACCGACGAGGAATGCATGGCACTGGGGCAAATAGACCATAACAAAGGAGACAGGACGTGAAATACATCACCATGGGAATGCTGCTGGGGGCGGCGACGCTGGCGCAGGCTGCCAGCGTGACCACGACAATGCTGGAAAACGCTGCGAAGGATACCGGCAGCGTGCTTTCCTCCGGCATGGGCTCGGAAGGGCAGCGCTACTCGCTGCTCAAGCAGATCAACACGCAAAACGTCAGCCGCCTTGTGCCGGCGTGGTCGTTCTCGTTCGGCGGCGAGAAGCAGCGCGGCCAGGAATCGCAGCCGCTGATCTACAACGGCAAGATGTTCGTGACCGCTTCCTACTCGCGCATCTTCGCCATCGACCTCAAGACCGGCAGCAAGCTGTGGAAGTATGAGCATCGCCTGCCGGACGCCATCATGCCTTGCTGTGACGTGGTCAATCGCGGCGCGGCGCTGTATGACAATCTGGTGATCTTCGGCACGCTGGATGCGCAGCTGGTCGCACTGGACCAGGAAACCGGCAAAGTGGTCTGGAAGGAGAAGGTGGACGACTACGCAGCAGGCTACTCGATGACTGCCGCGCCGCTGGTCGCCAATGGCGTGTTGTTGACCGGCGTTTCGGGCGGCGAGTTCGGCATCGTCGGCCGTGTGGAGGGCCGTGACCCGAAGACCGGCGAACTGCTGTGGATGCGCCCGACGGTCGAGGGACATATGGGCTACAAGTACGACAGCGAAGGCAAGGCAACGGAGACCGGCGTTACCGGCTCGGTCAACCAGTCCTGGCCGGGCGAGCTGTGGAAGACCGGTGGCGCCTCGACCTGGATGGGCGGCACCTATGATCCGAAGACAGGCCTGGCCTACTTTGGTACCGGCAATCCGGCGCCATGGAACAGCCACCTGCGCCCCGGCGACAACCTGTATTCCTCGTCCACCGTGGCGCTCGACCCGAAAACCGGCGCTATTAAATGGGCTTATCAGAATACGCCGAACGATGCCTGGGACTTCGACGGTGCCAACGAGTTCGTCACCTTCGACATGGACGGCAAGCGTTATGGCGGCAAGGCCGACCGCAACGGCTTCTTCTACGTGATCGATGCCAACGACGGCAAGCTGCAGAACGCCTTCCCTTTCGTCCGCAAGATCACCTGGGCCAGCGGCATTGACTTGAAGACGGGACGTCCGAACTACATCGTCGAAGGCCGTCCAGGCGACCCGACCAAGGGTGAAGAGGGCAAGAAGGGCGCTTCGGTCTTCGCTGCGCCGGCCTTCCTTGGCGCGAAAAACCAGCAGCCGATGGCCTACAGCCCGCAGACAAAGCTGTTCTACGTTCCGGCAAACGAGTGGGGCATGGACATCTGGAATGAGCCGATCAGCTACAAGAAAGGCGGCGCATACCTCGGGGCGGGCTTCACCATCAAGCCGCTGTTCGACGATTACATCGGCGCCCTGCGAGCGGTCGACCCGAAAACCGGCAAGATCAAGTGGGAGGTGAAGAACAACGCTCCACTGTGGGGTGGTGCGATGGCGACTGCCGGCGGCCTGGTGTTCTATGGCACGCCGGAAGGCTACCTGAAGGCGCTTGATGCGCAGACCGGCAAGGAACTGTGGAAATTCCAGACCGGATCGGGCGTCGTGGCGCCGCCAATCACCTGGCAGGACGGCGGCACGCAATACGTGGCCGTGGTTTCCGGCTGGGGCGGTGCAGTGCCGCTGTGGGGCGGCGAGGTGGCGAAGAAAGTGAACCTGCTTGAACAGGGCGGCTCGGTGTGGGTCTTCAAGCTGGCGCCGAAGTAAACGATCTCCATGTGTTGCATTGGCGGCCTGCGGGCCGCTTTTTTTTTGAACAGTGCTGATCCGATATTGCGCAGCGCAGACTGGGGAATCGCCTGGCGTCCCGGTGCGCGGCACCGGCACGTAAATTGCCCTATCCCTTGTGCAGCATCCATCAATCAAACCGAGGAGACAACAATGAATAAGATCGTGCTCGCCGCCACCGCCGGCGCAATGCTTGCCCCAGCAGCCTACGCCGTCGACATCAAGGCCGGCGACTGGAACGTGAACGTTGGGGGCATCGTCAACGCCTATTACACCTATGTATCGTGCAGCGGGGACGTCGTAGGCGGGCTGGCGCTGGCTACTGAAGGTATCGGCTGCGGCGGCGAGGACCGCCGTACTACCATCGGCAACGGCCTGTTGCCAAACGGGCTGGTAACTTCAGCTACCACCAAGCAGTCCGGCTTCGACATCAAAGCGCATATTGGCATTTATCACGCTACTGCGACCGACAGCGCTATCGCGCAGAATAGTGAAGTCGACGTGCGCCAGGCCTATTTCAGCTTCGGTAATGCAGACCTGGGGACCTTCAAGCTGGGGCGGGACAACGGCATCTTCGGCGCTAATGCCATCTTCGGCGACATGACGCTGATCGGCGCCGGGGCGCCAGTGCAGGCCACGCAGCGTGGCCGCGTCGCGCTGGGCCACATCGGCGCTGGCTATGCCTACGTTGGATATTACGGGCAGATGGCATACAGCTCGCCCAAGCTGTCCGGGTTCAGCGTGGATGCCGGCGTGTTCAATCCGGTAGCCGATTCGCCCATCGTTTCGACGGCCCAGTACACCACCCGCTCCAATCCGCAGGTACAGGCGCAGCTCACATATTCGGACGGCCCATTTAAAGCCTGGCTTGGCGCGAAATCGCAGAAGTTCAAGGGTGTGGCCGCGAGCGTGCCGGACTTCACCATGTCGGGATGGGAGGCTGGAGCTTCGCTGCAGCATGGCGCCTTTGGCCTGCTGGCCAATTATCAGGGAGGCAAAGGACTTGGCGTGTTGTCGGATGCGGACCAGGGCAATGTACGCAGCACGCACTGTCTGCTGCAAGGAACTTTCAAGGCCAGCGAAAAACTGAAGCTTGGCCTAGGTTATGGCATCAGCAAGAACGACGACGACACGGCCGGCACGAATGGCCTGAAATCGAACGCCAACCTCACTGCCGGCGCCTATTACGCGTTGACCGGCGCCATCACGCTGGTCGGCGAAGTAGGGCAGACGCGCTCGAAGTCCTTCACCGGCGCCGAGGCCAAGATGAATGGCGCCTCCTTTGGCGGCATCCTCTTCTTCTAAGGCGCTACTTGAGATGGGGCAGCTTGCGATAGATCGTGTTGCGCGAAACGCCCAGGGCGCGGGCGGTGGCGGAGACATTGCCGCCGTGCGCTTCGAGCGTACGCACGATGAGGGTCTGCTCCATGTCTTCCAGCCGAGCGCCGGTGCAGGGCATTGTTGCAGCAGTCGCAGCGACGCTCGAAACGGCGGCGGATGGCGCGGGAGTGCCATCGGTGGCGACGTCCGCCTGTGCCTCACGCATGTCGTCCAGGAAGTCGTCCGGCATATGCTGCATGCTGATCTCGCCCTCGTCGCCGGCCATCACCACGCCGGTGCGTAACAGGTTGGTGAGCTGGCGGAAATTACCGGGCCATTTGTGACGCAAGAAGAGCTGCATCAACTCGGGTGAAACCGTATAGCGTCTGCCGCCGCTATCGGTCGTCAGGATCTTGTTGACCACGGTTTCCAGGTCGGTGCGCTCGCGCAGCGGCGGCAGCTTCACGACCAGACCGTTCAGCCGATAATACAGGTCTTCGCGGAACAGTCCCTTCGCCATGCGGTCGCGCAAGTTATGGTTGGTGGCGCAAATTACTTCCACATTTACCGGAATCGACTTGCCACTGCCAAGCGGCGTGACCATTCGCTCTTGCAGCACCCGTAGCAGGCGCGCCTGCAAGGGAAACGGCATGTCGCCTATCTCGTCGAGGAACAGGGTGCCGCCATTGGCTTGAAGGATCTTGCCGATTGCGCCCTTCTTGCGGGCGCCGGTGAACGCTCCATCCTCATAGCCGAACAGTTCAGACTCGATCAGGGTTTCAGGGATTGATGCGCAATTGACCGGCACGAAGGGGCCCTGGGCACGGGGCGAGTCGTTGTGGATGGCCTGCGCCAGCAGTTCCTTGCCGGTGCCGGTTTCGCCCATGATCATGATCGGGATATCCTTGCCCAACACGCGGGTGACCTTGTCGATCACCGCCTCGAGCTGCTGGTCGCCGGTGCGCAGGTAGCGCAGGCCGGACAGCCGACGCGCCGTCTGGGCTGGATTGGTCTGCACCGGATGACTCTCCTCACGCGCTGAAATGATCGGGTGCTGGAAATGATTGTTTGCCAGACGAAGCTGGGCGCGGCCGAACACGCGCACGCCGCTATGCAGACAAAGGTCGAGCAGGCCAGGTGCCGCAGTGCGATAGTGGTCGAACAGTGCCGAAACCGGCAGCCCGAACAAGGAACTGAATGTGTGCGATTGCAGGGCTGCGAAAGATAGTCCCAACTGGAACAAGCCGGCGCGGTTGGCTGCGATGAAGCGTCCGCCAGGCGTAAATGAGGCGATACCCTCCATCAACGTGCCTATAAATTCAGCACGGGCGTGGAAGTGCAGGGTGATGACGTCTTCAAAGGCGGCGGCAAACAGCTGGTTCTCGACCATCAGGGCCGACATCCGCACCAAGGCCATGGTGTGCTTATGGAAGGAGCGCTGGTCGCCCGAGACATCGAGCACGCCAATCACATTGCCAGCATGGTCGGTAATCGGCGCCGCGGAGCAGGTCAGGAAGTGGTTGGCTTGCAGGAAATGTTGATCGGCATGCACCAGGGCCGGCTTGGCTTCGGCGATGGCGGTGCCGATCGCATTAGTGCCTTTACATTGCTCGGACCAGGTGGCGCCGGCCTGCAAGGCGACGCGGTTGGCCTTTTCCAGGAAGTCCTCGTCACCAAGGGAGTGCAGGATCACGCCTTTGGCATCCGTCAGGATCACCATATTATGAGTGTTCACGATTTGCTGGTAGAGCGTTTCCATCGCCGGCACGGCATGCGTGTGCAGCAAGCGGTTCTGTTCAATGATATTGGACAGGGAGCAGCGGTCGATGGGCCCCAGGTCTACGTCGCTGCATGGATCGAGGCCATAAGTGCGTGAGCGCAGATGCGCAGTCTCGATGATTGCGTTGTTCACATTTGGAACAGTTTCCTGTTGCATGTCTCCCCCAGCAGCCTTTGCGGCTTTCTTTAATGTAGCACCTGTGTCAAAACTGAACAAAAGCAGATTGCCAGACGCGTTGCATTGTTAAGCAAGCAAACAAGATGCCAGATACCCCTTGCGCTCTGGGAGCCAGTCGGCTATAGTTCTGTCCCTCGCAACGCAGCGCTGACAAATCAGTAAAGCGAAACGAGAAAAAGAAGGGGTTGACGAGTTGCACGCTGTACCGCATAATCTCGCTTCTCTGCTGCTGACGAACACAACGCTTCGTCGAACAAACAAGGCAGCGATCTTTAAAAATCAACAGTCGATAAGTGTGGGCGTTTGACGATATGTCCGGACCTTCGGGTCCGATGCTCAAAATATACGTTATAACGCTCGCACAAAATTAAACGTAATCTCGAAAGAGATTCGTCAGTATTTTGAGTGAGTGACCTCGATAGCAATATCGAAAAACAGAGATTGAACTGAAGAGTTTGATCCTGGCTCAGATTGAACGCTGGCGGCATGCTTTACACATGCAAGTCGAACGGCAGCGCGGGCTTCGGCCTGGCGGCGAGTGGCGAACGGGTGAGTAATATATCGGAACGTACCCAAGAGTGGGGGATAACGTAGCGAAAGTTACGCTAATACCGCATACGATCTAAGGATGAAAGCAGGGGATCGCAAGACCTTGTGCTCCTGGAGCGGCCGATATCTGATTAGCTAGTTGGTGAGGTAAAGGCTCACCAAGGCAACGATCAGTAGCTGGTCTGAGAGGACGACCAGCCACACTGGAACTGAGACACGGTCCAGACTCCTACGGGAGGCAGCAGTGGGGAATTTTGGACAATGGGGGCAACCCTGATCCAGCAATGCCGCGTGAGTGAAGAAGGCCTTCGGGTTGTAAAGCTCTTTTGTCAGGGAAGAAAAGGGTCTGGCTAATATCCAGATCTGCTGACGGTACCTGAAGAATAAGCACCGGCTAACTACGTGCCAGCAGCCGCGGTAATACGTAGGGTGCAAGCGTTAATCGGAATTACTGGGCGTAAAGCGTGCGCAGGCGGTTTCGTAAGTCTGTCGTGAAATCCCCGGGCTTAACCTGGGAATGGCGATGGAGACTGCGAGGCTAGAGTTTGGCAGAGGGGGGTAGAATTCCACGTGTAGCAGTGAAATGCGTAGAGATGTGGAGGAACACCGATGGCGAAGGCAGCCCCCTGGGTCAAAACTGACGCTCATGCACGAAAGCGTGGGGAGCAAACAGGATTAGATACCCTGGTAGTCCACGCCCTAAACGATGTCTACTAGTTGTTGGGTCTTAATTGACTTAGTAACGCAGCTAACGCGTGAAGTAGACCGCCTGGGGAGTACGGTCGCAAGATTAAAACTCAAAGGAATTGACGGGGACCCGCACAAGCGGTGGATGATGTGGATTAATTCGATGCAACGCGAAAAACCTTACCTACCCTTGACATGGCAGGAATCCTGGAGAGATCCGGGAGTGCTCGAAAGAGAACCTGCACACAGGTGCTGCATGGCTGTCGTCAGCTCGTGTCGTGAGATGTTGGGTTAAGTCCCGCAACGAGCGCAACCCTTGTCATTAGTTGCTACGCAAGAGCACTCTAATGAGACTGCCGGTGACAAACCGGAGGAAGGTGGGGATGACGTCAAGTCCTCATGGCCCTTATGGGTAGGGCTTCACACGTCATACAATGGTACATACAGAGGGCCGCCAACCCGCGAGGGGGAGCTAATCCCAGAAAGTGTATCGTAGTCCGGATTGTAGTCTGCAACTCGACTACATGAAGTTGGAATCGCTAGTAATCGCGGATCAGCATGTCGCGGTGAATACGTTCCCGGGTCTTGTACACACCGCCCGTCACACCATGGGAGCGGGTTTCACCAGAAGTGGGTAGCTTAACCGCAAGGAGGGCGCCTACCACGGTGGGATTCGTGACTGGGGTGAAGTCGTAACAAGGTAGCCGTATCGGAAGGTGCGGCTGGATCACCTCCTTTCTAGAGTCGGCATCAGACTCAAACGCTCACACTTATCGGCTGTTGGAACAAGATTTCAAACGTAAGCGACCACGCTTAGGTTTGAACTTTATGTTCATCGTTCTTTAACAATCTGGAAGAAGTAAAAGTTTTATTAAGCGATATCGCAAGATATCACTTAGGGTAGTAGTAAAACTCATCAAACACAGTAGTAAGTGCTTGAACTTGTAGCCGTCAAGGTTATAGGGACAAGTGAATAAGTGCACATGGTGGATGCCTTGGCGATTACAGGCGATGAAGGACGTAGAAGTCTGCGATAAGCTTCGGGGAGCTGACAAACAAGCATTGATCCGAAGATTTCCGAATGGGGAAACCCGGCCTTATAGGTCATCACTCACTGAATACATAGGTGTGTGAAGCGAACGCGGCGAACTGAAACATCTAAGTAGCTGCAGGAAAAGAAATCAACCGAGATTCCCAAAGTAGTGGCGAGCGAAATGGGAAGAGCCTGTACGTGATAGTCGTTTGGATAATGGAACAGATTGGAAACTCTGGCCATAGCGGGTGATAGCCCCGTACATGAAATCCAAGCGGTGGTACTAAGCGTACGACAAGTAGGGCGGGACACGAGAAATCCTGTCTGAACATGGGGGGACCATCCTCCAAGGCTAAATACTCGTAATCGACCGATAGTGAACCAGTACCGTGAGGGAAAGGCGAAAAGAACCCCGGGAGGGGAGTGAAATAGATCCTGAAACCGTGTGCATACAAACAGTCGGAGCCTCGTAAGGGGTGACGGCGTACCTTTTGTATAATGGGTCAGCGACTTACATTCAGTGGCGAGGTTAACCGAATAGGGGAGCCGTAGAGAAATCGAGTCCGAACAGGGCGCCAGTCGCTGGGTGTAGACCCGAAACCAAGTGATCTATCCATGGCCAGGTTGAAGGTGCGGTAACACGCACTGGAGGACCGAACCCACTAATGTTGAAAAATTAGGGGATGAGCTGTGGATAGGGGTGAAAGGCTAAACAAACTTGGAAATAGCTGGTTCTCTCCGAAAACTATTTAGGTAGTGCCTCAAGTATCACCGACGGGGGTAGAGCACTGTTATGGCTAGGGGGTCATCGCGACTTACCAAACCATTGCAAACTCCGAATACCGTTGAGTGCGAGCTTGGGAGACAGACATCGGGTGCTAACGTCCGGTGTCAAGAGGGAAACAACCCAGACCGCCAGCTAAGGTCCCAAAGATTGGCTAAGTGGAAAACGAAGTGGGAAGGCTAAAACAGTCAGGATGTTGGCTTAGAAGCAGCCATCATTTAAAGAAAGCGTAATAGCTCACTGATCGAGTCGTCCTGCGCGGAAGATGTAACGGGGCTAAGCCAGTCACCGAAGCTGCGGATATCCGCAAGGATATGGTAGGAGAGCGTTCTGTAAGCCTGCGAAGGTGTCTTGTGAAGGATGCTGGAGGTATCAGAAGTGCGAATGCTGACATGAGTAGCGATAATGCGGGTGAAAAGCCCGCACGCCGTAAGCCCAAGGTTTCCTGTTCAACGTTCATCGGAGCAGGGTGAGTCGGCCCCTAAGGCGAGGCAGAGATGCGTAGCTGATGGGAAGCAGGTTAATATTCCTGCACCGTCGTATGATGCGATGGGGGGACGGATCGCGGAAGGTTGTCTGCCTGTTGGAATAGGCAGTTTCTGGTTCATAGAAGGCGCTTAGGCAAATCCGGGCGCGTAATTCAAGGGACTGGGACGAGCGGGTTTATCTCGCGAAGCAATCGGAAGTGGTTCCAAGAAAAGCCTCTAAGCTTCAGTCATACGAGACCGTACCGCAAACCGACACAGGTGGGCGAGATGAGTATTCTAAGGCGCTTGAGAGAACTCGGGAGAAGGAACTCGGCAAATTGGTACCGTAACTTCGGGATAAGGTACGCCTCGGTAGCTTGACCACTTTACTGTGGAAGGGCGAAAAGGTTGCAATAAACTGGTGGCTGCGACTGTTTAATAAAAACACAGCACTCTGCAAACACGAAAGTGGACGTATAGGGTGTGACGCCTGCCCGGTGCTGGAAGATTAAATGATGGGGTGCAAGCTCTTGATTGAAGTCCCAGTAAACGGCGGCCGTAACTATAACGGTCCTAAGGTAGCGAAATTCCTTGTCGGGTAAGTTCCGACCTGCACGAATGGCGTAACGATGGCCACACTGTCTCCTCCCGAGACTCAGCGAAGTTGAAGTGTTTGTGATGATGCAATCTACCCGCGGCTAGACGGAAAGACCCCATGAACCTTTACTGTAGCTTTGCATTGGACTTTGAACCAATCTGTGTAGGATAGGTGGGAGGCTTTGAAGTAGGGACGCCAGTTCCTATGGAGCCATCCTTGAAATACCACCCTGGTTTGTTTGAGGTTCTAACCTTGGTCCGTAATCCGGATCGGGGACAGTGCATGGTAGGCAGTTTGACTGGGGCGGTCTCCTCCCAAACGGTAACGGAGGAGTTCGAAGGTACGCTAGGTACGGTCGGACATCGTGCTAATAGTGCAATGGCATAAGCGTGCTTAACTGCGAGACCGACAAGTCGAGCAGGTACGAAAGTAGGACATAGTGATCCGGTGGTTCTGTATGGAAGGGCCATCGCTCAACGGATAAAAGGTACTCTGGGGATAACAGGCTGATTCCTCCCAAGAGTTCATATCGACGGGGGAGTTTGGCACCTCGATGTCGGCTCATCACATCCTGGGGCTGTAGCCGGTCCCAAGGGTATGGCTGTTCGCCATTTAAAGTGGTACGTGAGCTGGGTTTAAAACGTCGTGAGACAGTTTGGTCCCTATCTGCCGTGGGCGTTGGAAATTTGAAGGGGGCTGCTCCTAGTACGAGAGGACCGGAGTGGACGAACCTCTGGTGTACCGGTTGTCACGCCAGTGGCATTGCCGGGTAGCTAAGTTCGGAAGAGATAACCGCTGAAAGCATCTAAGCGGGAAACTTGCCTTAAGATGAGATTTCCCGGAGCCTTGAGCTCCTTGAAGGGTCGTTCGAGACCAGGACGTTGATAGGTCAGGTGTGGAAGTGCAGTAATGCATTAAGCTAACTGATACTAATTGCCCGTACGGCTTGTCCCTATAACCTTGACGGTTATGTAGCACTTACACAGTGTTTGAGAACACTACCCCCCGCTTTTACTTCTTCCCGGATTGTTGACAAGTCATGCCTGATGACCATAGCAAGTCGGTCCCACCCCTTCCCATCCCGAACAGGACCGTGAAACGACTTTGCGCCGATGATAGTGCTGCAACCAGTGTGAAAGTAGGTTATCGTCAGGCTCTTATTAGAAAAGCCCGCTAGGCATGTGCCATCGGGCTTTTTGTTTTGCGCGTCCGATGGGTTACTGGTTGGACCAGTCAGGCCGCCTCCAGCTTGCCCGCCACGTAGTCGATATGCGCTTGCATCGCGGTGCGCGCCGCCTCCGGCTTGCGCGCGCAAATGGCTTGGCAGATTGCGCGGTGCTGTTGCAATAGCTGGCCGGATACCTCGTCATCCAGTGCCCGCAAATTGGAGCCATTCAGCGTAATGTGTTCGCGCAGTATTCCCAGCACGCTGGCATGCAGGTGCAGGAACATGCTGTTGTGAGATGCCAGTGCGATGGCCTCATGCAGTTCCGCGTCGAGTGCCGCTTCCTTTGCGGCGTGATCGTCCTGGCGCGCTTGCTCAAGCCCCGCCAGCAGGGCGCGAATGCCGGCATACTCTGCATCAGTACCGCGCAGCGCGGCGTAATAGGCCGTGGCGCCTTCCAGTACACGGCGAAACTCCAGCACCTCACTCAATAGCACCGGATGATCGACGACCAGTTGCGCCCACGGCGATGAGCTGCCGGTGCGTAGTTGATCGCCCACGAACATGCCCGCGCCAGGGCGGCTGCGCAGCAGGCCTCGGGCCACCATCCTTTGCAGCGCCTCGCGTATCGTATTGCGCGACACCGAGAACTGCTCGGCGAGCACTCGCTCCGACGGCAGCTTGGCGTTGGCGGGATAGCGGCCATCCAGCAGCGCCACTTCCAGTTGGCGTTGTACATCTTCTACCAGCCCGCTTGTTTTCATCTTGACGATCTCCTTTTGCGGCTCCTGGTCCAACCAGTTTGCGGCGCCGCCGGCATGCGGGAATTATGGGACCTGTCGACGGAATAAGCAAAACAGAGGAGACGCGCCATGAGGTCCCGACACTACCCATCGCTGGCAAGCCAGCGCCATCAACACGTGTACCTGTTCGGTACCTGCGTGGTCGACTTGTTCATGCCGGAAGCGGGGCTCGATGCTGTACGCCTGCTCGAGCAGCAGGGCGTCACCGTGCACTTCCCACGTGGCCAAAGCTGCTGCGGCCAGCCCGCCTACAGCAGCGGCAACCCTGAGCAGGCGCAAGCCGTGGTGCGCGCGCAGTTGGACTTGTTCCCGCAGCCATGGCCAGTGATAGTGCCGTCCGGCTCTTGCGCGGGCATGATGAGGCATCACTGGCCGGAACTGTTCAAAGACGATCCGGAGGCTGCCGCCAAAGCGCGTGAGCTTTCAGGGCGCATCTACGAACTGAGCGAATTCCTGCTGCATGTGCTGCACGTCGACTTCCAGGCTGCGCCTGCGCAGGGCAATGAAAAAGTGGTGCTGCACACCTCTTGCGGCGCCCGGCGTGAAATGGGCACCAGGGAGCATGGCGTGGCATTGCTCGACTCCTTGCCTGGCGTGACACGCGTGGAGCATCAGCGCGAATCGGAGTGCTGTGGTTTTGGCGGCACCTTCTCGCTCAAGCATCCCGACATTTCCGGCGCGATGGTCGCCGACAAGATCGCTGCGGCCTGCGCGACAGGCTGCACGCGCCTGGTTTCTGCCGACTGCGGCTGCCTGCTGAATATCGGTCATGCAGCGCAGCACCAAGGGGCGCCGCTCAAAGTGGAGCATATGGCCAGCTTCCTGTGGCGCCGCCTGAACGGCCATGCCGCCGCGCCGGAGCAGGCTGGAGGTGCGCAATGAGCAGCATGGGTAGCCGCGAGCGCATCCTCGGCGCCTTGCGCATTGCCGCGCCGGCCGCGACGCCGGACAGCCGCGACCTGGAGTCGCGCATCAACCAGCATCATGCACGTGGCGCCCTGCGCGCAGCCTCGCCGAAGCAGCGTGCGGACGTCATGGAGAGCGTCATGACTTCGGTGCGCACGGAAGTCTGGCGTAGCAGCGCCGCGAAATGGCCCTCACTGTTGGCCGACAGGCTTGGGCGGGCCGGCGTGCAGCGCTTGCTGCTCGATCGTGCCACCGCCGAAGGCGCGGCGCTGGCTTCTGCACTGCCGGCCGGGATGCAGGCCCTCTCGTTCGCGCAGCCGCTGGAAGCGTGGAAGGACTCATTGTTCTCCTCGGTGGATGCAGGCTTTACCGTGGCGCGTTCCGGAATCGCAGCCACCGGAACGCTGGTGCTGGCGCCCGATGCGGGCACGCCGCGTACCGTATCGCTTGTGCCGCCGCTGCACGTGGCGCTGGTGTATGCGAGCACGCTGCATGCCGACCTGCATGCGGCCGTGCACGCCGAGCGCTGGTGCGCCGGCATGCCGACCAACCTGGTGCTGGTATCGGGCCCTTCAAAAACCTCGGATATCCAGCAAACCCTGGCCTACGGCGCGCACGGGCCAGCCGCACTGTGGGTGGTGATCGTCGATGACGACATGGAGGTGCAGGCATGAACGCGCGGCCAATGCACTTTGTTTCGCCGGCCGATTTTCGTGAGCGGGTCAGCGGAGCCTTGCAGGACCAGGCCCTGCGCTCCAGCATGCGCGGCGCGATGGATTTCCTGCAAGCCAAGCGCAGCAACCAATTCCCCGACACTGACGAACTGGAACAACTGCGCGACCTGGGCGAAGCGATACGCCAGCATGCGCTGGCCAACCTGCCGGACCTGCTGGTGCAGTTCGAATCCAGCCTGCAGGCATTGGGCGTGCACGTGCACTGGGCCGCGACGGCGGATGAAGCCAACGCCATCATTCACGAAATCGCGCAGCGCCACGGTGCCCGCAGCATCGTCAAAGGCAAGTCGATGGCCAGCGAAGAGGTGGAACTGAACCACTACATGGCCGAACGCGGCATCGACTGTATCGAATCCGACATGGGCGAATACATCGTGCAGCTGGCGCAGGAAAAGCCTTCGCATATCGTCATGCCGGCCCTGCACAAGACGCGCGCCGAGATTGGCGCCTTGTTCGAACGCCACTTGCCCGGCACACCCTATACAGAAGATGTCGACACGCTGATCCTGGCAGGCCGGCGCAGCTTGCGTCAGAAATTCGCCGATGCGGATATCGGCCTGTCCGGCGTCAACTTTGCGGCAGCCGATACCGGCACCCTGTGGCTGGTGGAGAACGAGGGCAACGGCCGTTTGTCGACCACGGTGCCGGATGTGCATATCGCCCTGATGGGCATGGAGAAGGTGGTGGCAAGGCTGGAGCATATTGTGCCGCTGGCGAGCCTCTTGACGCGCTCGGCCACCGGCCAGGCCATTACTACTTATTTCAACCTGGTCACAGGGCCGCGCCGGGCCGGCGAACTGGATGGTCCGCGCGAAATGCACGTGGTGCTGCTCGATAACGGACGCACACAGGCCTATGCCGACCAGCAGTTGCGTGCCACCTTGCAGTGCATCCGCTGCGGCGCTTGCATGAACCACTGCCCGGTATATGAGCGAGTGGGCGGGCATGCATACGGCACCACGTATCCGGGGCCGATCGGCAAGATCATTTCCCCGCATCTGCTGGGACTGGAGGAGACGGCCGACCTGGTGACAGCTTCCAGCCTGTGCGGCGCCTGTGCCGAAGTATGTCCGGTGCGCATTCCGATTCCGTCGCTGCTGGTACGGCTGCGCACCGAGGCGAACCGCGATCCTGCACAGCAGGTAGAGCGTCCGCTGCGCGGCCAGGGGGCCAGCTTCAGCCGCGGTGACCGGCTGGTGTGGCGCTTCTGGAGCGGCGCCTTCGCGCGCCCCTTAGTCTATCGCTGGTTCCGTTGGATGGCGACCCGGCTGCGTGCTTTTGCTCCGTCCTCCCAACTGGGGTGGACACGTCATCGTGCACCGCTGGTGCCGGCCAGGCGCAGCCTGTCCGACCTGTTGCGGGAAAGGGGGCAGGCGGAATAAGGATTGTTGCACCCATTACGGCGCCTGGCGCCGGCATAAGAAAAATTTCAAACCATTGGAGGAGAGTCAAATGCAAACCTGGAACCAGATCTATGCCCCGTTGGGCAGCCTGGGGCTGTCGGCCCTGGTCGCCGCCATTCCCATTCTCTTTTTCTTTGTGGCGCTGGCAGTCTGGCGCCTCAAAGGCCATGTCGCCGCCGCCGTGACGTTGGCATTGTCGATTGCAGTCGCGATTTTCTGTTATGGCATGCCGGTGCCGCAGGCGCTGGCTGCTGCGGGCTACGGCTTTGCTTACGGAATGTGGCCCATCGCCTGGATCATTATCAGCGCGGTGTTCCTGTACAAGGTGGTTGAACGTACCGGCCAGCTCGAAATCATCCGCGCGTCGGTGGTATCGATTACGGACGACCAGCGCCTGCAGATGCTGCTGATCGGGTTTTCCTTCGGCGCCTTCCTGGAAGGTGCGGCAGGCTTTGGCGCGCCGGTGGCGATCACCTCCGCGCTGCTGGTTGGCCTGGGCTTCAATCCGCTGTACGCGGCCGGCCTGTGCCTGATTGCCAATACCGCGCCGGTGGCCTTTGGCGCCATGGGCATTCCCATTATCGTTGCGGGGCAGGTCACTGGCCTCGACGCGATGAACATCGGCGCCATGGCCGGCCGCCAGTTGCCGCTGCTGTCGCTGCTGGTGCCTTTCTGGCTGGTGTTCATGATGGACGGCAAGCGCGGCATCAAGGAGACCTGGCCCGCAGCGCTGGTGGCCGGCGGCAGTTTTGCCGTCACGCAGTACATCACCTCCAACTATATTGGTCCGGAACTGCCTGACATCACCTCCGCCCTGGTCAGCCTGGGCGCCCTGACCGGCTTCCTGAAGGTATGGCAGCCTGCCAGCGCCAGGGCTGGCGCCCGCAATACCATTTCGATGGGGGGCGGCACGGCGGCCATGTCGCCGTTCGGCGGTGCTGCGGCAGCGGGCACGGAGCCGCGCAGCCGCAGCAAATCGCCATACACCACCGCGCAAACGATGCGCGCCTGGGCGCCGTTTGGCCTGCTGACTGCAGTGGTGACGGTGTGGAGCCTGCCGCAATTCAAGGCGCTGTTTGCAGCCAAAGGCGCACTGGCCGGCACTGTGCTGAAGTTCCACGTGCCATACCTGGACATGATGGTGGTCAAGATGGCGCCGATTGTAGCAGCGCCCAAGGCATATGAGGCGGTCTTCAAGCTGGACCTGGTCTCGGCCGTCGGCACGGCGATCCTGGTTTCGACGCTGCTGTCGATGGTCTTGCTGCGCTTTAGCCTGGGCAACGGCTTGCGGGCCTTGCGCGACACCGTGCTTGAACTGCGCCGTCCCGTGCTGTCGATTGGGCTGGTACTGGCGTTTGCGTTCGTCGCCAACTACTCGGGCATGTCGTCCACGCTGGCATTGGTGCTGGCCGGAACCGGCGCGGCCTTCCCGTTCTTCTCGCCTTTCCTCGGCTGGCTCGGCGTGTTCCTGACCGGCTCCGATACCTCGTCGAATGCCTTGTTCTGCTCCCTGCAGAACACCACCGCGCACCAGGTCGGGGTATCCGATACGCTGCTGGTGGCCGCGAATACGACCGGTGGCGTGACCGGCAAGATGATCTCGCCGCAGTCGATTGCCGTTGCCTGCGCCGCCACGGGCCTGGTCGGACGGGAGTCCGAATTGTTCCGCTTCACGCTCAAGCACAGCCTGCTGTTTGCCGCCATCGTTGGGCTGATGACGGTCTTGCAGGCCTATGTGTTTACCGGAATGGTGCCGCACTGACGCGGGCCGCAAACTGGTCCAGGCCTGTCTTGCGAATGAAGGCAAGGCAGGCCGTTTTCTTTCGAAAGTCTCAAATGCGACATACAACAGAAAGTTGTCTCAATTTTGTGCAAACGTTGACTAGCTCCATGCAACCTAGCTAGTGTTGGTATTCGAGCCGGAGAAACCGGACGACAGAACACCAGACCATCACGGGACTAATGGAGCAAAAATGAAGATTCGCAAGACCCTGATCGCGGCAGCGATCACCCTTGTAGCAGCACAAGCTGGCGCGGCCAGCATGATGGCCAGCCCAGTCGCATTCTCCGCCCAGGAAAAGGCACGCCTGCTGGCAACCCTGAACGGCGAACGCGGCAAGTTTGGCCTGGATACTGACCACGGCTACAGCATCGCCTCCCAGCATCCGGGCGCTTCGGGCCAGGCCATCAGCCGCATGAGCCACACCTACAAGGGCGTGCGCATTTTTGAATCCGAGTCCGTGATCGTGACCGACAAGGCCGGCAGTATCGTTGGCGAATCGGTGACCGACCGCCGCGGCAGCCTGTCTGCCAAGCGCTTCGACGTGAAGCCAACCCTGTCGGGCAGCGCCGCCATTTCCAAGGCAATGGCAACCCTGCCGGCAGCCGCCAGCCACATCGACCCGCCGTCCGCTGAACTGATCATCTTCCCGGTCATGAAGACCGTGCGCGTTGCCGGCGCCGAATCCAAGGCCGAAGCCGACCTGAATGCACTGGACGTGAAAGACGTGGTGGACAGCTACCAGCTCGCCTACCTGGTGAAGACCCGCATGACCAAGGGACAGGAAGCCGTGTTCCACAATACCATCGTGAACGCCAGGGACGGCAGCCTGCTGGACCAGTGGAGCATGGTGCAGAGCGTGGTCGGCACCGGCCATAGCCAGTACAACGGCGATGTTCCGGTCCAGACCACCCTGTCCGGCTCCACCTACCAGATGCTCGATTCAACCCGCGGCGTCGGCGGCCAGTTCGGCGGTGCTGCAATCACCAACGCCAACCATGCTTCGACCTCCAGCCCGACTCCGGGCGTGATCTACACCAACAGCACCAACGTGTGGGGCGATGGCCAGAACTACATTTCCGGCGGCAGCACCACCAACGCCAACGGCCAGACCGCTGCCGTCAATGCGCTGTGGGGCCTGCAGAACACCTACGACACGATGAGCAATGTGCTGGGCTGGAAGTCGCTGGACGGTAACAACACCGCGACCTACATCGCCGTTCACGTGGGCACCGCTTACGACAACGCCTTCTACACCGATTCCTGCAAGTGCATGTACATCGGCGACGGTTCCAGCTTCTACAGCCTTGGTTCGATCGACGTGATCGGCCACGAAATGGGCCACGGCGTGACCGCTGCAACCTCCAACCTGACCTACCGCGGCGAGTCCGGCGGCCTGAACGAATCGTCGTCCGACATCAACGGCGAAGCGGTGGAAGCCTACGCACGCAGCGGCGGTACCGGCAGCGTCGTCAACGCCGGCAACGACTGGATGATGGGCAAGGAAATCTCGAAGACCGGTACCCCGCTGCGCTGGCTGTACAAGCCAAGCAAGGACGGCAAGAGCCCGAATGCATGGAGCACTTCCCTGAAGCGCCTCGATCCGCACTACAGCAGCGGCCCTAATAACCGCATGTTCTACTTCCTGGCCATGGGTTCGAGCTCGGTGTCCACCAGCGACTACTACTCCCAGTACCTGACCCAGGCCCCGAAAAACATGACCGGCATCGGCATCGACAAGGCATACCGCATCTGGTTCAAGGCCAACACCACCAAGCTGACTTCCGGCTCGACCTATGCTGACGCACGTGCAGCAGTCGTGGCAGCGGCGCAGGAACTGTACGGCGTTGGCAGTGTTGAAGCCAAGGCGGCCATGCGCGCTTACGCCGCGATCAACGTGGGTGCAGACGTCGCTGAATAAGCTGCTCGGCCCTGCATGAGAACCGCCAGGCACACCTGGCGGTTTTTTTTCGACTTAAGCGTGCCGCAGCACTACTGTCGCAATCACCGCTACGAACATGGTGAAGAAATAGCGCGGCCAGCCAGCGCTGAAATTTCGCCATGCCAGCACTGCAAGTACCACGGCAGCGACGAATGGAATCGGCGTGCGGAAGTTCAGGCACAGGGTCATGGCGAAGTAGAGCTGGATGAGGATAGCTACCCACGGACGTCCGGTGAATATCCCGCGGCTTTCGCGCGCGGGAGGCTGCGGCGCGGTAGCGGGCCTTGCCGCTGGCCTCGAAGGAGAGCTTGCGGGCGCAGCAGGCTTTTGCTTTGCGGCGGCTTTTGCCTGCGTCAACTGCTCCTGCGTTTTCTCCAGCACGGGGGCAGCCGGTATTGCAGCTTGCCAGAAGCCGGCCCACGGTTCCTTGCCCTGTGCCGACAAGGCGCGGAAGCCGCTGCTGCGGCGTGCGACAGCTGCGCTTGCTGCCGGCGCCTGCGAAATCCATTTAGCGCGCGCTGCCCGCACCTGTTGCAGTAACGGTGTTCCTTTCTCCGCGTCGACCATCTTGATGAACTGCGCGTAACCTTCGAGCGCATCGATCACGTTTTCATTGCCGTTCCATTGCTTGCCGGCCGGGCCGTCTTTTTCGACCTGGAACAGGGTCGCGCGGAAGCGGCGCAAGGTATCGCGGTCGAGGGACAGCTTCTTGTTGACCACGATGCCGGTCACGCTCTGGCAATGCGCATCGCTCATCACATGCTGCTTGTCCGGGTGAGGCGTGAAGCCTTCGTCGGCAATGATCTGCTTGACGCGCCATAGCAGCTTGCCGGCCAGCTTGCGCGCGGCGGCATCGCCGGAGAAAGTCAGGTCGTCGGCATAGCGGGTGTAGGTGAAGCCAAGCTTTGCGGCGCAGCTTTGCACGCGAGCGTCGAGACGCCGGCACAGGATGTTGGTCAGCGCCGGGCTGCTCGGCGCACCTTGGGGCAGGGCGCGCTCGCCGGTGGCGACAAAGAACTTTTCACCGTCAACGCTGACTTCTTCAACAGGCGTCTCCGTGCAAACCAGCCCGAGCGTGGTGGCAAGTTGTTCGCTGTAACCCAGTTCCCGGAATACGCCCTTGACGCGCGGCAGGCTGATGGACGGGAAAAAATTCTTCAGGTCCAGGTTGATGACCACGGACTTGCCCACGTGAGGCCGGGCGTTGCTGACAATCGAACGGCCAGGGATGAAACCATGCGCGGCAGGGTGCAGCGGCACCTTGGCCAGGATGTTGTCCAGCACCCAATACTGCAGGCGCTTCACCCGCGGCATTGGTGCGGAGATGATGCGTTCGCCGCCGGTTTTCTTCGGCATGGCGAAGCGGCGGTAGTGGCTGATGCGCGATACGCGGCGCTCGAAACTCAGGAAGCGCAGCTCGGGCAGCGTGATGCCGATGGCGCTTGCGAGTTCGCTCGCGTTGTTCATTGCAGGCAGCGACCAGCGCGCCAGCTTTTCGGCATCGCTCTCGGCGTGGTTCAGGCCGGCGGAAACGCCCTCGCCCAGGTAGAGCAGTTCGGCGGACTGGCGCTGATGCCAGGCCTTGGCGCGTTCAAAACGTTCGCGGGCACGCTTCTGGCGGGTCTCTTCCCGCCGTTGCCGCGCTTTGGCCATGCGCTCCTTGCGCATCGCCTTGAGGGCCTGTTCCGGGTCCTGGATGGTACGCAGTTCCTGGCCAAGGCGGTGCAGGGCGCTGCTGAGTTCCGCTTCGCGCTTGACGACTTCTTCCAGTTCGGTAGGCTCGCCGGTATTCGCAGGCCAGAAGCCGAGGCGCTGCATCTCGCCCAGCACGACTTCCTGACGCGAGCTGTTTCGCAGGCGCTCCATCAATTCTGCGCGCGTGGTGACGGGGCTGGATTCCGTGGCGCTCATTGCATGGCCTCCTTGCGAGGCGAGCGCGAAAGATGCAGACACGGCGGGATTGTCATCGAAGAGCCTTTAAGACTGGGGCGCTCCACTCGATGCCATACGACACCGGTGCTGCGAATGGACTGCAGGGCAGTCACACCGTCTTGCGGCACCGGTGTCAGTATGGCACTGTGAAGAGCGTGCCAGTGGCGCATGGGAAGAGCTGAAGACGTGAACGGCGATCCACCGTTCGGGTTGCAAGAGCCATCCCGCCGTGTTTGCTGGAACGAGTATATCAGTTCATTTGCTTTTTTCATATCGATCGTCATCCTCAAGCCGCCTGCTGCCGCGACATGCGCAGCGCCAGCATGTGCGCGCAAGGACCTTTGTGCATGCGGTTGAACGTGAAGAAGTTGCATTGGCAGGCGCCATCGACGATGCGTTCGTCGGCATCCAGCCGCAGCATGACCTGGTACTGTCGATCGCCTTGCTTTGCCTGTGCGTTCAGGCGGATACTGCCGTCGGCAACCGCTTCCACTGCGTGGGCGCTCATTGCATGGAGGGCGACCAGCTTCCGGGCCTCCTCCTCCTCGGGGCTGGCGAAACGCAGCGTGTCCAGCGGCAGTGGCTCGCGCGCCAGTTCGCGCAACCGGTAGACTTCATTCACCAGGTCGTAGATCACGCGGCCGGCCTGGGTGTACAGGGTCAGCGCGCGTTCGACCAGCATGCGATCGAGGCCGGTGTCGAGCGACAACTGGGCGCTGGTGGCGAACCAGCGTTTGCCCAGCGCGGCAAAGACTTTTTCCTTGCTGTCGTTGTCGACCTCGCCGCGTGGCGCGAGCAAATCGAACTGGCCGGCATGCGACCAGTCATTGGCGGTCCAGCCGGAAAGGCCAAGCGTGAACTGCATGCCGGGCATATTGGCGATCCAGAAGCTTGGCAGGCCGCTGCCCATCAGGTGCACCGTGAAGCTCTGGGCGACGGGAATCAGGCGTTCCAGCAGCATCAGGCGGCGGCGGCCCCAGACGCGAACTTCTTCCGCCACGTTGCCCTGATAGATGGAGCGGCGGCAAACCACTTCCTCGTTCCAAGGTTCGAACACCGCGCGCACCGGTTCTCCCGGCGCCAGCACGAAACGGATCGAGCGCGGGCCGACGCGTTCCTTCTTGCGCCGCATCTGCAGGCAGAAGTTGTGCACGTCCATCGGGTGCAGGTCCAGCCGGCGCGCTACCATGTTCATTGCGCTGCTGACTTGCAGGAAGCCGCGCACCCAGGTGTCGGGCACGTCGATTTTCTCTTCGATGAACTCGGGATCGTTGGCGGTCCTGACTTGGAAGCCGCCCGGATCGATCGACAGCCTGGTGCTCTTGTAGTCGCGGATCTTCTGGAATTCGCCGTACAGGCTTTCCGAGTAGTCGATATTGGTGGTGCCGCAGGCGAAGTCGCCGATGTGGTCGAATACATTGTGGCTGCAACTGAGCGAGGCGTAGCTCGATTCGTCGCGGCTGAAGCACTCGAAGAACACCCGGTCCGGATGCACGGTAATGACCGGGTCGAGCGCGATCCAAAGTTCGCGGTTGGTCTGGTACAGGTACTTGTAGTACCGCGCTTGCGCATCGTAGAAGGGCTTCATCAGCTTCGACTTGCGCTCGCGCAGCGCACGCAATTCAGCTTGCAGCGGCTGCAACTGCTCTTTCAACTCGCTGCCGCGGGCCTGGAACTGCGCCAGCATCATGCCTTCGTTTTGCGCTACCCATTCCTTGTAGGCTGTCTTGTCCTTGGGCTGGTAGCGCTGGTCGGCTACCACGACATCGTGCAGGGCGGAGATCGCCTCGCGGAAAGGGATGTGCTTGTTGATGTCGGCGACAAAGTGGGTCGGCGCGCGCAGGGTGTCAGGCACGAAGCGCATATCGGTCGACGCGGCGCTGTTGCTGACGTAGGTCTCGCCGTAGTAGCGGTACTGGAATCTCATGTCTTGCTTCCCCGGCCGGCGATGGCTGCTGGCGTATGGATCGTGATGGCTGCGGGCAGCCCGGGATAACGCTGCTGGATGGCGCGCAGGCCTTCGATGTAGTGCGCCTTGTCGGCGATGGCGACAGTCAGTACCTGGCGTGCGAATACCCTGGCCACAAAGGCGGCGATTTCTTCCGACAGTTCGGCCTGCGCGCGCAGGAATGCCTGCACGCGGCCTTTCACGACACGGCCGCGATTCACTTGCGACAGCACGCTGAGGAAGTAGGGTTCCATGCGCTGCAGCTTGTGCACGTCGCCGGCGCAGGCGCTTTCCAGCCAGGAGCTGACGAACAGCTGCATGTTGGCGGAAGGGTGCTGGCTCAACTTGTCCAGCAGCTCGGTCACGTCGCCGACATCGAAATGCCTGGTGATCATGGCGCGGCCGAAGCGTTGCGCCGCCGGGTCCTGGTGGTCGCACAGGTTTACCAGCAGCAGCGGAGTCCAGTCGTCGCGGGTGCAGGCCTCGGTAAAGAAGGCCGAGGCGAACTCGCGGCTGTCGTCGAAGCGGCTGTCGAAAATGCGCAGCGCCGCCTCCATCTGGCTGCGTACGCGCTGGGGAGCGGAACGATAAGCCTGGAAAGCCCATTGCCGCACGCTGGCCGTGGGGTTGCGTCCGAAAGCGGCCCAGGCCGCGACGTCAAACTGTTCGGGGCGGAAGCCGGGCAGCAGGCGTGCGCCGAGCAGCAGGGCGCCTTTGCTGCGCGCGGCCAGCAGGCGCGCCAGCAAGGCGGTATCGGCCAGTTGCCCCTCATCCTTCAGGGGACCGGTGACCCAGGCCACCAGGTCGGCATGCATGCCTTCGCCGGTTTCGCTGCGGAACAGCGCGTCGAGCAGGCCGGCCAGCAGCGCCTGGCGGAAGCCGGCATCGGCGACGCTCAGGCGCTGGATGACCGGATCGACGCCGCGCCGTACGCTTGCCTCGGCGCTGGTGGCAAAGGCGATGATCAGGTCCGTTTGCGCGCACAGCACCTGGTCCGGCAGCGTGCCGAACAGGCGTACCGCTGCGCCGCGCACTTCGGCATCTTCATCCTTCAGCAACATGGCCAGCCTGGAGCCCGGCAGCATGCCGGTGGGCGCAGGATGCAATATCAGCCATTGGCAGGCCAGCAGCCGCACCGCAGCCAGCGCATGGCCGAGCAGTTGCAGCAAGCGTTCGTATGGTGCGCCTGCTGCGGCATCGCGCAGCGGATTCTCGATCAGCCAATGCAGGTCGGCGCCAATCGGCGGCACGGCGTTGCGCGCATCGTCGATGTCGGCACAGTTGTCCAGCCAGTCGAGCAGCTGCATGACAATGGCCGGAGCCTGGCCTGGCAAGGTCGCAGCGACCTGGCACAACATGCGGCCCTGGCGGCGTACCGCCTCCAGCGGAGCGCAGGCGATGGTCGCGACCAGCAGCGGGTCGGCAGCATAGTTCAGCGGGTCGCGCACGATGCAGTCCAGCGCATATTGGGTCGCTTCCGGCAAGGTGCACTGGATCAGGAGCAGCAGCCACTCGGTTGGCGGAATGCCCGGTTCGAAGCGCTGGCGCGCCACCTGGAAGGCAAAGCGTGCCGTCGACAGGTAGGGGCTGCGCAGCAATTCGCGGATCACGCCCGGCTCCAGGGCGGCGCAGAAGGCCTTGTTGTCGGCCAGCGCGCGCGCCGCGAATTCGTGCACGCCGGCGCAGCGGCTTTGCTGCATCAGCGAGAGCAGGGCCTGCGGCTGCGCATCCCACAGCTCGGGGAAGGCTTCCTGGCGCCTGTCATCGGGCTGGATCGGGTGCGGCTGGTACCAGCTCGTGCCCGGGCGATTGCTAAGCCAATGGCCGCGCGCGCGCAGCATGCGGTTGAAGACCATCCAGTGGCTGTAGCTGTCGTAGAAACGGCCACCGCGGGCGCTTGCCTGGCCGGCGTCGCTGTCATCCATCGCAGCCAGGACACCGAGCGCCATGCGGACGTAGGCCGGGTCGCCGTCCTCCGCAAGCCGGCGCAGTGTGCGCCAGCCACGCCGGCGCAGGTAGTCGCGCGTGCGCAGGCCGTAAGCCACCTTGCTGTCGGGACGCGAGGCTTCCTGCGCGTACTTGACGTAAGCGCGGCGCACATAAATCCACTGGCTGCTGCTGGTATGGGTATCCGTGTCAAAGCGCTGCTGGATCAGGCCCCAAAGCTCGGCATCGCCGGCCATCTCGGCTGCCTTGTAGATATGGCGCACGGCGCGGAAAGTCCCGGCGCGCAGGCGCATCCGCTTCAGGTGGGTGCGCAGCAGTCGGCGCGCCATCGGCTGGCTGAAGGCCACCTGGTGCAACTGCTCCAGCCAGTCCGACTTCGACAGGCCTTGCCACTCGTCGTCGCCGGCGGCAATCGACAGCAGTTTTTCTTCATCCTGCTGGTCCCAGGCGTTGCGCAGGACTGCCGGCCAGTCGGCCAGCAAGCGGGCCGCGTGCGCCTGCAGCGCAGCGCCGTCGGCCAGGATCAGCCAGGCTTGCAGGGCGATGCGGCGCACGGCATCGCTGCGGCCGCGCGCATGCAGTTCCTGCATGGCGACGGCGGCTCCGGCATCGCCGCAGCGGCCGATAGCCCAGGCCAGGCAGTAATCCTGCATGACGTCGCCGCGCGCTATCAGGTCGACCATGGCGGGGACGGCGCCGCGCAGGCGGCGCTCGCCGGTGCGCCAGATGACCCGGTTGCGCTGGTGCTGGTCCAGCTTTTTCCAGTTTCCGGCTTGCAGTTGCTGCAGAAGCGCGACGGCGGCAGGATCGGATGGCGTTTGCGCCGGGGCTGGAGCGGATGCCGCGCTTTGCGGCAGGGCCGGTTCGGGCGCGGTTGCCGGGTCGACGAAACCTTGCGCAGCGCGTTCGATCAGCGCCAGTTCAAACAGGGTTTCGGCGGCTTGCCAGTCGACCGGCTGCGGCGTGCGCGTGCTCTCGCGCCACTCTTCGCCGGTGCGGCCCTGACGCAGGTTGACCAGGTATCGGCCAGGAGATCCTGCCACTGCGCCCGCCACTTCGCAGAGCTCAATCTCGCAATGGATGGTGGCGTCTTTTTGCCTGCGAACCAGGCTGCTTTTCCGAATCAGCTTCACTGTAGTGCGGGCCTTGACATGAAATCCGGTTACTCAACAGGACGATGTTAGCCAATCTCGCAAGTGTTTGCAAATAAAGCAATTCCTACGCCGTCTTGAGCAGCGCTTCCATCAGCGGTTCGCAGGCGGCAGCCAGCCGATCCAGGCTAGCTTCGCGCAAGGCGTTGGTATCGACAGTGTGCTGCGTTGCCAGGCCGGCCCAATGCAGCAAGGCGCGGCCGGCTTGCGGGTGGTCGAACAGCCCGTGCAGGTAGGTGCCGAGCACCTGGGCGTCGGCCGAGATGGCGCCCTCCGGCCGGCCATCGATAAAGAAGGCTGGTTGCGCCAGGGCGGGGCCGTGCGACACGCCCATGTGGATTTCGTAGCCGCTGACTGGCGCAGCGTCGAAGGCGCATTGGCCGGAAACTTGTGCCAGGCGTTTGTCGCGCGTGAGATCCGTTCGCATGTCCAGCAAGCCCAGGCCCGTTTCGCTGCCGGCCTGGCCTTCCACGCCGTGCGGATCGTCCACCTGGGTGCCCAGCATCTGGAAGCCGCCGCAAATGCCGATCACCTTGCCGCCATAGCGCAGGTGGCGTGCGATCGCCTGCGGCCAGCCGCCTTCTTTCAGCGCGGCCAGGTCGTCGCGCGTGTTCTTGCTTCCCGGGAGGATGAGCAGGTCGGCAGGCGGGATTGCTTCGCCCTTGCGCACAAAGCGCAGGTCGACGCCGGGGTGGGCGCGCAGCGCATCGAAGTCGGTATGGTTGCTCATGCGCGGCAGGCTAGGCACCACCACGCGGAAGGCGCCGCGCTCGGCCTGCACGGCTTGCACCGCGTCTTCGGCATCCAGGTACAGGCCATGCAGGTAGGGCAGCACTGCAAGCACGGGCTTGCCGGTTTGTTGTTCCAGCCAGTCCAGGCCCGGCTCCAGCAGCTTGATGTCGCCGCGGAAGCGGTTGATGACGAAGCCGATGACGCGACGGCGTTCGCTCTCCGACAGGCAGGAAAGGGTACCGACGATGTGGGCGAACACGCCGCCGCGGTCGATGTCGGCGCACAGGATGACGGGGCAGTCGACGGCTTCCGCGAAGCCCATGTTGGCGATATCGCGGTCGCGCAGGTTGATTTCCGCCGGGCTTCCGGCGCCTTCCACTACCACGGTTTCGTACTGCGCCGACAGGCGCCGGTGGGATTCCAGGACGGCCGCCATGGCGACGGTCTTGTACTGGTGGTAGTCGCGCGCGTTCATGTCGCCACGCACCTTGCCGTGGATGATAACCTGGACACCGATATCGCTGCTTGGCTTGAGCAGCACGGGATTCATGTCGGTGTGCGACGGAATGCCGGCCGCAATCGCCTGCAGCGCCTGGGCGCGTCCGATTTCGCCGCCGTCGATGGTGACCGCGCTATTGAGCGCCATGTTCTGCGGCTTGAAGGGCGCGACGCGCACGCCGCGCTGTTTCAGCAGGCGGCACAGGGCCGCGACAATGGTGCTCTTGCCGGCGTCGGACGTGGTGCCCTGGACCATCAGGGTGCGGTAAGGGAAGCTCATTTTGCAGGACGGTGCTTGCGGGCTTCTTCCAGCTTTTCGCACAGCACTGCGGTGCCGGCGATCATGCGCGGACCGGCGCGATTGAGCAGGCTGCCGTCGATCGTGAACAGGTTGCCCTGCCTGGTCGCCTTGAACGTCTTGTAAGGGCGCCACAGGCCGACCCCGCCGTAGTCCTTTTCCGCCGTGGCGAAGACTGCTTCGGGATCGGCTTCCAGCACGGCCTCCACGCTCACTACGGGCGCCGTGACCTTCTGGTCGGCGAAGATGTTCTGGCCGCCGCATGCTTTCAGTGCGTCGCTGACGATGTGTTCGCCGTTCAGGGTGTAGAGCGGCTTGTCCCATACCTGGTAGAAGGTGCGCACCGGCGGACGCGCCGCATATTGCGCGCGCAGGGCTGCCAGCTTCTGGCGCAGTTCCTTCGCTGCCGCGTTGGCGGCGGGCTCGGTGCCAAGCAGCTTGCCCATCTTTTCCAGGTTGTCGGCGATCTGGTCCAGCTTTTTCGGCTCGCTGTGGAACATCGGGATGCCGAGCTGGCGCAGCTGGTCGATCTGGCGCTCGGAGGTGCCGTGGCGCCAGATTACCAGCAGGTCCGGCTTCAACGCCAGCAGGCGCTCCATGTCGACCTGGCGATTGTCGCCGACGCGGGGAATCTGCTTGGCGGCTTCGGGATAGTCGCTGTAGCTGACCGCACCCACGATTTTTTCGGCGCCGCCGGCTGCGAACAGCAGTTCCGTGACGTGCGGCGCCAGTGCGACGACGCGCTGCGCCGGCTTTTGCAGGGTGACCGGCTTGCCGTCATCGTCGTTGACGGTGATGGCGGCGTGCGCCTGCAGTTGGGCGGCGCACAGCGCGCAGATCAGCAGATAACTTTTCATCGGTTCATCCATTCGTTCAATGCCAGTTCAAGGCGCTGCCAGCCTGTCTCGTCGGGCGGCAGGCCGAGGCGGATGCCGCGCGCCGCTTCGCGGAACAGGCGTACCCAGATGCCGCGGCGCGCCATGTGGTCGTGGAATTCATCGGCAAGCGGTTCAGGCCACCATTGGAACAGCGACGTGCCGTTGCTGACGATGCCGTGGCTGGCCAGCAGCGCGCGCAGCCGGGTGCCGGCGGCGTGCAGCTTTTCCTGCGCGGCGCCCTGCCATGCGCGGTCCTCCAGCGCGGCGCGTGCGACTTGCTGCGCCGGTCCGCTCACGGCCCAGGGGCCAAGCATGTCGGCCAGCGGTGCGAGGATGTCGTCGCGCGCTGCGACGAAGCCGAGGCGCAATCCCGCCAGGCCGAAGAACTTGCCGACGGAGCGTAGCACGACCAGGCCAGCGGCCTGGGTGGCGTCGGCAAGGCTGTGGGTGTCATCGGTGTCGGCGAAGGCCTCGTCGACGACCAGCCAGCCGCCGCGAGTTGCCAGCGCTTCCGCCCACTGGAGAAGGGTTGTGCGCGGTACGAAGGCGCCGGTAGGGTTGTTCGGGTTGCAGACCACCACAACGCCGGCCGTGGCCACGGCGGCGTCAAGTTCGCTGTAAGGAACCGGGCTGGTGCGGTGGCCATGCTGCGACCAATGATGCAGGTGCTCGGCATAGCTTGGGCTGGCGACCACCACGCGCGATGGCGCGCGCAGGCGGGGCAGGGCCTGGATTGCCGCCTGTGTTCCCGCGACTGCCAGCATGCGCGGTGCGCGGTAGTAGCACTGCGCGGCTTGCAGCAGGGCCGGGTCGTGCTCGGGCAGTCGATGCCAGGCGTCGGGGGCCAAGGCTGGCGCTGGATAGCCGCCGGGATTCAGGCCGGTCGACAAGTCCAGCCAGTCGTTGCGGCCGTAGCGCTGCGCTGCTTCGCGCAGCTTGCCGCCGTGTTCAAGCATGATGTACTCCATAGGCGATGGCGAGCATGACGGCAATCCATAGCCCGCTTGTGTTGCGCACCAGGCGCCAGGCGCGCGTAATGTCGGCGGCCGACGCGTCGGCGCCTTCGCCAAGCGGCGGGCGCTGTTCGGTCTGGCCGCCATAGCTTGCCGCGCCGCCCAGTTGCAGGCCGAGTGCGCCGGCTCCAGTGGACATCACCGGGCCCGCGTTGGGACTGCTCCAGGCCGCAGCTTGCTTGCGCCAGCAGGCCAGTGCGCGGCGCGTGCTTCCTGTGCCGGGGGCCAGCAGGGCGTAGCTCATTGCGGTCAGGCGGGCCGGCAGATAGTTGAGCGCGTCGTCGATGCGGGCCGCACTACGGCCGAACAGGTTGAAACGTTCCGTGCGATAGCCCCACATGGCGTCGAGCGTGTTTGCAAGGCGGAACAGCAGGGCGCCGGGCCCGCCGGCGATGGCGAACCAGAACAGGGTGCCGAAGACGGCGTCATTGCCGTTCTCCAGCATTGATTCGGTGGCGGCCTTGGCGAGTTCGGAAACGGTGGCCTGTTCGGTGTCGCGGCTGACGATGCGGGCGGTCAGGGCGCGGGCGGCTGGCAGGTCCGTGGATTGCAGGGCCTGGCCGATCGGGAGCATGTGGTCGCGCAGGCTGCGCAGGCCAAGGCAGAAGTACAGGATGGTGGCGTGCAGGACTGCCTGTGCTGCGGCGGGCAGCGGTTGCGCGAAGGTCCATGCGGCCAGCAACGTGAGAGGCAGCACGGCGAGCGCCCAGGCAAGTGCGCCGCGAGCGAAACGGGCGATGGCTGCAGCCGGGGCGGCGGCGCGGGAGCGGTTCAGGCGCGCTTCGATTGCGTTGGCCAGGCGGCCGAAGCCGACCAGCGGGTGCAGGCGCGAGACTTCGCCCAGGATGGCGTCGAGCAGGACGCCGGCCAGCAGCGCGGTAGCGAATGTGATCCAGTCCAGGCCAGCCAGCAGCATCAGGCGCCTTTCATCATCAGCGGCAGGCCGGCCGCGACAAAGGCGACCCGGTCGCAGGCGGCGGCAACCGACTGGTTCAGGCGGCCGGCTTCGTCGGCATAGCTGCGCGAGACGGCGCCCCAGGGCACGATGCCCATGCCGACTTCATTCGACACCAGCACGACGTCGCCGCGTTCAACCGCCAGCTCGCCAAGCAGGGCCGCGCGTTGCTCGTGAAAGCGCGCCGGAAGGTCGATCGTGCCGACCTCCGGATATTGCGTACCGTCGCTGAACATCAGATTGGACAGCCACAATGTCAGGCAGTCGACCAGCACCAGGCGGTGCGGTGCCCGCCATTCGGCCAAGGCGGCTGCAAGTGCGACCGGCTCTTCTACGGTGCGCCAGTGCTGGGGGCGCTGCGCGCGGTGTTGGGCGATACGGGTCGTCATCTCGGCATCGCCCGCGGCGGCTGTGGCGATGTAGACCACTTCCTTGCCGGAAGCCGCGGCAAGCTGCTCGGCGTGGGCGCTCTTGCCGGAACGGGCGCCGCCAAAGACCAGTGTGCGTGTCATGCAGCGCTCCGCAAGAACAAGGCCGCCACCGCGGCCGGGTTGGATGGGAAGTAGCCGTGGAAGTAGGACGCTTGCAGCGAACCCACGCGGTAAACGGCTTCGCCCGCGGCGCCGCCTGGATGCTTTTGCGTCGTCGCGGCGGCTGGCACTGAGGTCTCCAGGCGCGAGTAATGGAAGGTATGGCCGCGCAGCGGGCCCTGTGCGCTAGGCATCGCTTGCGCCCCCAGGCCGGCAAGGCGGGCCTGCATGGCGACCTTGCCGGGCAACAGGCCGGCCATCGGCCAGTCATTGCCTTCCTTGTCCTGCAGCGAGTCCGCGAGCGCCATCATGCCGCCGCACTCGGCGACGATGGGCAGGCCGCCGGCATGGGCGGCGCGCAGCGATGCCTGCCAGCGCTGTCCGGCGGAGAGCGCGGCGGCGTGCAGTTCGGGATAGCCGCCAGGCAGGTAAACGGCCGTGGCTTCGCGCGGCACCGGCTCGTCGGCCAGCGGCGAAAAGTAGTCGAGCTGCGCGCCGAGCGCTTCCAGCGTCGACAGGTTGGCAGGGTAGAGGAACATGAAGGCCGCGTCGCGTGCGATGGCAATGCGGGAGCCTTCAAGAGGCCGCCCTGGCCCGCCGTTGCCCACAGCAGCGTCGGCGCCAGGCGCAATGTGCATGACTGGCAAGGCGTCCCAGGCTGCGAGATCCAGCGTCAGCTGGCCAGCCAGCGTGTCGAGCAATGCATCGAGGCCGGCGACTTCGTCCGGCAATACAAGACCCAGATGCCGTTCGGGCAGCGATGCGGCCTGCTTGGGCAGGGTGCCCAGCAGCGGGATGTCGCGCAGGGATGCCGCGACCATGGCCGCATGTCCAGCGCTGGCGATGCGGTTCGCCACCACGCCTGCCATGGCCACCGGCCCATAATCGCGCAAGCCGTGCACCAACGCTCCGGCCGTTTGCGCCATGGCCCCGGCATCGATCACGGCCAGTACCGGCAAGCCGAATTCGCGCGACAGGTCGGCGGCGGAAGGCGTGCCATCGTAAAGGCCCATCACGCCTTCGACCAGGATTGCATCGGCCTGCGCCGCCGCCTCGGCCAGCAGGGCGCGGCAGCGTTCAGCGCCAACCATCCACAGGTCGAGCGATTCGACCGGCGAGCCGCAAGCGCGTGCCAGCACCATCGGGTCGATGAAATCCGGTCCGCACTTGAAGACCCGCACGCGGCGCCCGGCGCTTGCCAGCTTGCGCGCCAGCGCTGCCGTGACAGTGGTCTTGCCCTGGCCGGATGCGGCAGCGGCAATCAGGACGGCGCGGGCTACCATTCCGTGCCCGGCTGCGCTGCGATGCCGGCCTTGAACGCGTGCTTGACCACGGTCATTTCAGTGACGGTATCCGCGACGTCGATCAGTTCCTGCGGCGCGGCGCGGCCGGTAACCACGGCATGCTGCATCTCCGGACGATCCAGCAGGTCGGCAATCACGTCGTGCACGTCCAGGTAGCGGTACTTCAGGGCGATGTTCAGCTCATCCAGCACCACCATGCCGTAGGATGGATCGCGCAGGAAAGCGCGCGCCTGCTGCCAGGCCTGCTGCGCCTTTTCGATATCGCGCTCGCGGTTCTGCGTTTCCCAGGTATAGCCTTCGCCCATGGCGTGGAAGCTGCACTCTTCCGGGAAGCGGCGCAGGAACTGTTCTTCGCCAGTCGACATGGCGCCTTTGATGAACTGCACCACGCCCACTTTCATGCCATGCCCCATGGCACGCATCGCCATGCCGAAGCCGCTCGAGCTCTTGCCCTTGCCATTGCCGGTGTTGACGATCAGGACGCCGATGTTCTTGTCGGCTGCCGCGATCTTGGCGTCGATAATGGCCTTCTTGCGCGCCATGCGGTCGCGGTGGCGGTCGTTGATATCGCTCATTGGGGGCTCCCGGGAATGAAGATGGTGCGTTCGCCGTGGCGGACGATTTCGATTGGATGGTCGAGGTATTCGCTGAGGACTGCGGGCTGCATCACTTCCTCGACCGGGCCCGCCAGCCAGCGCCCGTCGCCCATCAGCAGCAGTGCGTGGGAAGAGACGCTGTGCGCCAGCGTCAGGTCATGGCCAACCATCACCACGGTCTTGCGCTGCTCGCGGCAAAGTCTGGACAGCAGCGACATGACGCTGACCTGGTGCGCAAGGTCCAGCGCGTTGGCTGGTTCGTCGAGCAGCAGCAGCGGCGTATCCTGCGCCAGCATGGCGGCGATGGCCACGCGCTGGCGCTCACCGCCGGACAGCGTGCGCACGTCGCGTGCCGCCAGGTGGTCGACTTCCATTGCGGCCAGGGCGGCAATGGCGGCCTGGTGGTCGTCGCTGTTTTCCCAATACCGGTTGTCGTGGTAGGGATGGCGCGCCGACAGCACGGTTTCGATCACGGAGTACGAGAAGGCATCGCTGCGGGCCTGCGCCAGGAAGGCGCGCTTGAGAGCCAGTTCCTGCAGCGGCCATTCGCCAAGTGCACGGCGGTCGATGCTGACATGGCCGGCTTCCGGCTGGCGCAGTCCGGCCAGGGTGCGCAGCAAGGTGCTCTTGCCGGCGCCGTTGCGGCCGATCACGCTCCAGCATTCGCCGTCGCCGACCTGCCAGTCCAGCCTGTCGATCAGGGTGCGCTTGCCCATGGCAAGGCGCAGTTGATGGGTGCCGATCATCTTATTTCCTCAGCCGATGCAGTTGGTACAGGAAGACCGGCGTGCCCACCAGCGCAGTCACCACGCCCGCGGGCAGTTGCTGCGGTGCGATGATGGTACGCGCCACGGTGTCGGCCAGCACCAGGTAGGCGCCGCCTACCAACGCGGCGCTTGGCACCAGCAAGCGGTGGTCTGGGCCGAAGGCGAACCGGCAGGCGTGCGGCACGATAAGGCCGACAAAGCCGATGCTGCCGGCCGTGGTCACCGCGCTGGCGGTCAGCAGGCCGGAACAGAAGAACAGGCCTTTGCGCAATGCGCCGACGCGAATGCCCAGGGTGGCAGCCGCTTCCGCATGCAGCGCCATGACGTTCAGCGAGCGCGCCGTACGCAGGGCGAACGCCAGCCCGCCGGCCAGCACGATCCACGGCAGCCAGCGGATCGGGGAACCGGACAGGTCGCCGATCAGCCAGAACACCATGGTGCGCAGGCGGCTTTCGGGCGCGATCGACAGCATCAGGGTGACCAGGGCGATGCAGCCCGAAGACAGGATCACCCCGGTCAACAGCAGCAGCGCAGTACCGCCTTCCGCGGCGGTGCCGCCGCGCAGGTCGCGCCGCGCCAGGAAGTACAGCATCATCGATACCGCGACCGCGCCGGCGAAAGAGGCGGCATCCACCATCCACGCCGCGCACATGAACAGCAATGCCGCCAGTGCCCCCACCGATGCGCCGGACGAAATGCCCAGCACATAAGGATCGGCCAGCGGATTGCGCAGCAAGGCCTGCATCATCACGCCGGCCAGCGACAGGGAGGCGCCGGTGACGAAAGCCGTCGCCGCGCGTTCGGCGCGCAGGCCTAGCAGGTGGCCGGGCAATGAGGCCGGCTGCCCGCTGATGAACTCCCGCAGCGCGCCAGGCATGTCGGCCAGCGGAATGCTGACCGAACCGATCATGCCGGCAGCAACCAGGCTGGCCAGCGATAACAGCATCAGCAGGATGATGACGGTGACGGCGCGCATGCGCAGGTTGGCGGAAAGAGGATGCATAGCGGGCAGCTTATCTCATTTATTTGTAGCTGAAGCGCAGGCCGGCATACACGGTGGAACCGGCGGTGGCGTAATTGCGCGCCAGTTCATAGTGTTTGTCGGCCACGTTGTTCCAGCGCAGGGTGGCAGTCCAGGAGCGGTCGAATCCCCATGCCGCATACAGGTTCAGCAAGCCGTAGCCGCCCAGGCGGTTGCGGTTGGCCGCGTCATCGAAGCGGTAGCCGGAAAGCTGCCACTCGGCGCCGGTACTCAGGCTGCCCGCAGTATATTCCAGCGCTACGCTGCCGTGGCGCTTGGCGCGGCGCACCAGCAGCTTGCCGCTGATGTCGTCTTGCGGGTTCTGCAGGTCGGCGCTGGCGGACAGCGTGAAATTGCTGCCCAGCTGCTGGTGCGCCGACAGGGAGAAGCCTTCCAGCGTGGCCTGGTTGACGTTGTAGGCGCAGCCAGAGCGGAAGCCGGGCAGCGGGCAAGGGGCGATGTTCACCAGCAGGTCGGTCAGCTTGTTGCGATATGCCACGGCGCCCAGCGCTGTGCCGTCCTGTTCGAAGGCGATGCCTATTTCGCGGTTGCGGCCTTCTTCCGGACGATTGGCGGGCAAGCCGTAGCCGGGGTAGTACAGCTCATTGAAGGTAGGCGCGCGGAAGCTGGAGCCGTAGCTGGCGTTGACGCGCAGCCCAGGCGTGATGCGGTAGGCATAGCCGAGCGAGCCGGTGTTCTTGGAGCCATACTGCGAGCTGTCGTCGTTGCGGGCGGCGGCGGCCAGCAGGTGGTCGCCGCGTTTCATGTTGTAGCTGGCGGCCCAGGAGGTGGTGCTGCGCTCACGCACCAGGGCGGCGGTGTTGGATTCGATTTCTTCCTTGCGATGTTCGGCCAGCAGTTGCAGGCTGTCGGTGCCCAGCGCGATATCGTTCTGCCAACTGAACTGCGTCTGCTTGGTATCGATCTGGCTGGCGGTGGCGGCAAAGCTGCCGGACTTGTCGCGCGATTGCGCGGCCTGCGTCGTCATCTGCCAGGCGTCGCTCAGGCGGTTGCGCGAGTAAAGCGCGGCGGTGTCGAGCTTCTGCGTGCTCCAGGCGCGCACCTTGGTGCCGCTATCGTAATCCGCTTCCTGGTCGCTATGCAGGAACTGCACGCCCAGCTCGTGGCCGGGCGCGACTTGCCAGGCCAGTTGGCCGTTGGCATGCTTGCGGTCGTAGCCGTCGTCATCGCTGTTGTAGCTGGTGCTGGCCGGCAGCGTGGCGGAGAAGCCGTCGGAGCGTTCCTTGCCCGCGCTGAGGGCATAGTTGAAGGCGCCGGCGCTGCCGGCAATGCCTGCGGTGCCGGCGCGGGTGCCGTAAGTGCCTGCCAATACGCCGGCGTCGATCGCCGGGCTGCCCTGGCCCTTCTTCGTGAAGATCTGCACCACGCCGCCGATGGCATCGGCGCCGTACAGGGTGCTCAACGGGCCGTACACGACTTCGATATGGTCGATGGCGGGCAGCGGAATGGCATTCCAGGCGGTCGCGCCGCTGCTGGCGGAGGCGATGCGCACGCCGTCGATCAGGACGATGACCTGGTTGCCGTTGGAGCCGCGCAGGAACACGCTGGCATTGGTGCCCGGTCCGCCGTTGCGGCTCACTTCGATGCCGCGCTGGCGCTGCAGCAATTCGGTGATGGAGCCGGCGCCGCTGCGCGCGATTTCCTCCGGGCCGATGCTGAGCGTGTCGCTGATGACGTCGCGTGCTGCTTGCGGCGTGCGGGTGGCGGTGACCAGCACGGAATTCAGGACGGCAGCCTGGGTTTGAGCCTGGACGGCAGGTGCGGCAACGGCCAGTGCCAGCGACGCGAGGGCCGCTTGCCGGGTAAGGGGAAAGGACATGACAACTTTCGTAACGAGCCGCCGGCCCACGTCCCCGTAAGCCGGCATGAACAGGAACGGGCGCAGGGCGCGTTCCCACCTGGTCTGGCCGGTATCCGGGCTGGCAAGTCTGGCGGCCTGGCCTTCCCATGCTTGCGCACAGTGGCCGGGAGGTCGCTGCCGCACATTGAAGGCGGCACTTGCTTACCGTTGCGGGGGCAGCACACGTTGGCTGTCAGGGACAGCGCCGTGTTTCCCGTTTAACTGCATTCGAGAATTCGATTGCGGGCACCAAAACCCCGCCATTATACGGACTTGGCTGGCCAGGACAAGCGAAGGATCCCGCAATACTTGATGTGGTTTGGCCTGGCGGCCGCCTGCTGCAAGGGCTCACCGGCGGCGATGGCCGCCATCAGGCGCATGGTGCCGGCGTGGCAGACGACAATGGCGTCGTGCTGCAACTCATCGAGGAAGGATTGCACGCGGCGTGCCACCTCGCGCACGGTTTCTCCGCCGCCAGGGCGGTAATCGAGCAGGTCGGCGGCCCAGGCATCGACCTCGGCGCGCGCGACGTCGGGCCAGCTGCGCAGCTCCCAGGCGCCGAAATCCATTTCCACCAGGCGTGGGTCGGGCGTGAAGGCGCCCAGCAGGGAGGCCAGGGACGTGCAGCGCCGCAGAGGGCTGGAGTACAGACGGTAGCCGCGGGCGAGGGCGCTGGCCAGTTGCGGCGCCAGGGCGGCGTGGCCGGCAGCCAGGGCGCCCGCTGCGGCCGGGATGTCGCTGCTGCCGTAGCACAGGCCGGGCGCGACATCGGGCTGCGGATGGCGGACGAGGATCAGTTCCACATGCAGGCCAGTGCCGCGACGTAGAACACGGCTTCGGTCAATTGCTGGACTGCGCCAAGGCAGTCGCCGGTATAGCCGCCCAGGCGTTGGCGGAACTTGCGCGCCAGCCAGAGCGTCGCCAGCAACATGCCGGCCAGGCCGGCGCCCAATGCAGCCGGCGGCAGCCAGCCTGCGACCACCGCGCCCGCCGCGGGCAGCGCGGACGTCAGCGTCGCGATGGCGAACTCGCCGCCGCGCATTTCCTGCGCCAGCGGCTTGGCCTTGCCCTCCGCGCGCGCATACTCCATGCGCCAGATCAGCGAACAGGCCATGAGGCGCGACAGCGGATGGGCCGCCAGCAGGGCGCCAAGCACCGCCAGCTTCGGCATGCTGGCCAGCGCCGCCACCTTGGTTGCCAGCATCAGGCCGATGCCGATGGCTCCATACGCGCCGATGCGGGAATCCTTCATGATGTCCAGCACCCGCTCGCGTGTGTGGCCGCCGCCCAGGCCGTCGCAGCTATCGGCAAACCCGTCCTCGTGGAAGGCTCCGGTGGCATAAATGCCGGCGGCGGTGGAAAGCAGCACGGCAAGCAGCGGCGGCAGCACCAGCGCCGCCGCCGCGTACACTCCGCCCGCAATCGCCGCCACCACCAGCCCCACGGCGGGGAAGTAGCGCGAGGCATGGTGCAGCCAGGCCGGCTCGAAACCGACCCAGCGCGGGATAGGCAGGCGCGTGAAGAACTGCAGTGCGATGAAGAACAGGCGCAACTGCTGCATGGGCGCTTACTCGGACTTCTCGCTGACCTGGGCCGACTCGAAAGTCGCCATCTGGTTCAGGAAGTTGACGGCGGCATGCAGCAGCGGCACGGCCAGCGCGGCGCCTGTGCCTTCGCCCAGGCGCAAGCCCAGGTCCAGCAGCGGGCGGCCGCCAAGGAAGTCCAGCATGCGCTTGTGGCCATTCTCGCCGGAGCAATGCGAGAACACGCAGTAATCCAGTACCGCCGGTTGCACGCGCGACGCGACCAGCAGGGCGCTGGTAACGATGAAGCCGTCAACCAGCAGCACCATGCGGCGTTCGGCTGCCTTCAGCATGGCGCCGACCATCATCGCGATTTCCAGGCCGCCGAACGTCGCCAGCGCCTGCAGTCCGCCCTGCGCGTCGGCGTGCAGGTTCATGGCCGCTTCGATCACGCGCTGCTTGTGCTGCACGCCTTCCGGCGCCAGGCCGGTGCCTGCCCCCACGCAATCGGCGACCGGAATGCCGGTCAGGCGATGCATCAGCGCCGCGGCGGCGGTGGTATTGCCGATCCCCATTTCGCCGAAGCCCAGGACATTGCCCGGCAGCTCGGCCACCAGGTCCATGCCGCACTCGATCGCCTCCATGCACTGCTGCACCGACATGGCCGGCTGTTGCGCAAAATTGGCGGTACCTGGGGCGATCTTGCGGTTAACCAGGCCTTCGCGCGTCCCGAAATCATGCTTGACGCCCGCATCCACGACTTTCAGCGCGCAGCCGTTCTGGCGCGCGAAGACATTGATGGCGGCGCCGCCGGCCAGGAAGTTCTCCACCATCTGCCAGGTCACATCCTGCGGGAAGGCGGAAATTCCTTCCGCCACCACCCCATGGTCGCCCGCAAACACCAGGATGGCAGGCTCGCGCAGCTGCGGGCTGGTGGTCTGCTGGATCATGCCAATCTTGTGTGCCAGTCCCTCCAGCGCACCCAGGCTGCCCAGGGGCTTGGTCTTGTTGTTGATGGCGCGATCCAGCTTGGCCGCAAGCGCTTCGTCTTTGAGTGGGGTGATGTGTGGGATAGTCATCGCGGAATTATAATGCCCGTATGCGCATACTTATCATTGAAGACAATAAGGATATTGTCGCCAACCTGTACGGCTTCCTTGAGCCCAAGGGCTACGTGCTGGATACGGCAGCCAATGGTTACGGTGGGCTGGCGCTGGCAACCGAGAATGAATACGACGCCGTGGTGCTCGACGTGATGTTGCCCGGCCTGAATGGCATGGAGCTGTGCCGCAAGCTGCGCGGGGAGCTCGGAAAGGCCACCCCGGTGTTGATGCTGACCGCGCGCGACACGCTGGAAGACAAGGTCGCAGGCTTCGAGAGCGGCGCCGACGACTACCTGGTCAAGCCTTTTTCACTGGTGGAGCTGGAAATCCGGCTGCGCGCCCTGGTGCGGCGCGCCCGTGGCGTGCAGGCGGCGGCGCCGGTGCTGCAGTTCGGCGACCTGACTTTCGATACTGTCAATTACGAGGTGCGGCGCGCCGGACGCCCCTTGGGGTTGACCCGTACCGGCTATACCATCCTCAAAAGCCTGATGAAGGAAGCACCCCGCATCGTCACCCGGGATGCGCTGGAACACGAGGTGTGGGGCGACGAGCGTCCCGACAGCGACGCGTTGCGCACCCACATCCATGCGCTGCGCCAGGCATTGGACAAACCTTATCCTTTTGCCATGCTGCGCACGATTCCGGGCATCGGTTACAAGCTGGTGAACGCAGATGAAGAAAACTGATTCGCTGCGCCGACGCATTGTCGGCGCCTACATGACTTTTGCGGTCGCAGTCTCCGCCGTGTTTGCCGTTATTGCCGCCCTGGCAGTGGAAGGCATCGAGGAAAAACTGGTCGACGAGCGCCTGGAAGAAGTGGCTTTATGGGCCGCGCCTCGCCATACCGGTGGCATGCCGGTGCAGATGCCGGCCGGCCTGACCTTCCACCACGGCGCCGACATCCCGCGCTCGCTGCGCGGGCTGCCGCATGGCGTTCGCGAGATCACCGTCGATGGAACCGACCTGCACGTGCTGGCAGGGAACGACGGCCATGGGGAATTCGTGGTGGTCGATCACGACAGCGATTATGAAACGATCGAGATCGTGGTCTATTCGATGTTCGCTGCAGGCTTCCTCACTTTTGTCATCTGTTCGCTGGTGCTCGCGCGCTTCCTCGCCAACCGTATTGTCACGCCGATAACCCTGCTGTCGCAGGCTGTCGAACAGCGCCAGGAAGAATTGCCCTGCCTTGAGCGCAACGACGAACTGGGCGTCCTGGCGCGCGCCTTTGCCGGCCGCACCGGGGAGCTCAAGCAATTCCTCGACCGTGAACGATTCTTCACCGGGGACGTGAGCCACGAATTGCGCACGCCCCTGACCGTGATCAGCGGCGCGGCGGAAGTGCTGATCGCGCGTACCGAGGGCGAGCCTGGCTTGCATGCGCCGGCCGAACGGATCTACCGCGCCGCGCGCGAAGCCAGCGACGTGGCCAGCGTGCTGCTGCGCCTGGCCCGTTCGCCGCAAGGCTTGGAATCGCCGCCGCAGTCGGTTGCCGAGCTGGCGGAATATGAGGCTGCGCGCTGCCAGCCCCTGGTGGCCGGCAAGCCTGTCGCATTGCGCTATCTGAATGGGGCCGACTTCACCGTCCACGGCTCGCGCGAGCTGCTGCAGGCCGCGATCGGCAACCTGCTGCGCAACGCGTGCGCCTACACGGAGCGGGGCGAAGTTGTGCTGCGCCTGGAGCAACGTTCGATCGTAGTGGAAGACACCGGGCCAGGCCTGCCTGCGGCAGCCCTGGCGCGCCTGCGCGGCGAATCGGGCCCCGAGGGCGATGGCGCCTCGTCCGGCACCGGCCTCGGCCTGGGGCTGGTGCAGCGCATCTGTGTTTATCTTGGCGCCGAGTTGCATGTCCAGCAACGCGAGGGCGGCGGTACCCATTTCTCCATCGGCTTCCCAGCTGATTTAACGCAAACTTAACGCCGCCTTGACGTAGCCTTTACCTGCTGCAAGCTATCGTGCGAGGATGAAATTTCCTCGCATTCATTCGGCCTTTCTTCCCCTTGCCACAGCTTCCTTCCTGGTCCTGATCTATAACATCAGCTTCTGGAAGGGCTTCGTGTCGGCTACGGGCGGGTTCCAGGTCGCCAACCTGCTGGTCTATCTTGGAGCCGCGCTGCTGCTGGTGCTGCTGTTCGGCGGGGTGCTGGCGCTGGTGAATTTCCGCCGCCTGTTCAAGCCTGTTGTGATCGCGCTATTGCTGCTGTCCTCGTTGACGGCCTATTTCATGTCCCAGTACGGCATCGTGGTCGATGCCTCCATGGTGCAGAACGTGGTGGAAACCGATGTGCGTGAAGCCGGCGAGCTGTTTAGCTGGAAGCTGGTGCAATCGGTGCTGCTGCTGGGCGTGATCCCCTCGTGGCTGATCTGGCGGCTGCCGGTGCGTTATGGTTCCCTGCGTCGCGAGGTGCTGGTCAATACTGGGCTGGTGGCCGGTTCGCTGCTGCTTGCTGCCGGCTTGTTGATCGTGCTGTTCAAAACCCTGGCGCCGGCCATTCGCGAGCACCGCGAACTGCGCTTCATGCTGACGCCTACCAATGTGTTCCAGGCCACGAACAGCTACCTCAAACGTAAATGGGCGACGGCGACCGTGATCGCGCCCCTCGGCACGGATGCCGCCAGGGGCAGCTTGTGGGCCGCGGCGGGCACCAGCCAGCGTACGGTGACCATCATCGTGGTCGGCGAGACTGCGCGCGCCATGAATTTTTCCTTGAACGGCTATGGGCGCGAAACCAACCCGCGCCTGGCGCGAGTGCAGTCGCTGGTCAACTTCACTAATGTGAGCTCGTGCGGTACTGCCACGGCGGTCTCGGTCCCCTGTGTGTTTTCCGACCTCACGCGCGAGGATTATTCGGAAGACAAGGCGCGCAGCAAGGAAGGCCTGCTGGACGTGCTGCAGCACGCCGGGCTGGAGGTGATCTGGCGCGACAATAATTCCGGTTGCAAGGGAGTGTGCGACCGTGTGCGCTTTGAAGACATGTCCAAGCCTGTCGCCGGCAATCCGTTGTGCAATTCCGAAGAGTGCTACGACGAACACCTGCTCGAAGGACTGCCGGAGCTGATCCGCGACGCCAGGAGAGACCTGGTCATTGTGCTGCACCAGAAAGGTAGCCATGGCCCCGCGTACTGGAAGCGCTACCCGGCCGAATTCAAGAGGTTCGGCCCGGTATGCCAGACCAATGAACTGGAGCAGTGCACGCGCGAGCAAATCACGGCAGCCTACGACAACACCATCCTGTACACCGACTATTTCCTCGACAAGACCATCAAGGTGCTGAAAGACTCGGGGGTGCCGGCTTCCATGCTGTATTTCTCCGATCATGGCGAATCGCTGGGTGAGAAGAATATGTACCTGCATGGTGCCCCGTACATCTTTTCGCCGGAGGAGCAGCGCAAGGTACCGATGATGCTGTGGCTGTCGGACGGTTTCAGCCAGCGCTTCCACCTTGACCGCAACTGCCTGGCTGCGCGCAGCAGCCAGCCGTTCTCGCACGATAACGTATTCCATTCCGCGCTCGGCATGCTGAACGTGAATACCGCAGTTTACAACCCCAAATTAGACATGTTCCATGCGTGTATCAATGATGCTTAAGAAATCCTGGGGATTGCTGGCGCTGGCGGCGTCGGCCGTCCTGATCCTGTTGCTCGGCCAGTTTACGGATGTTGACTTGCGTCTGGCAGACCTGGTGTACGACCGTGCGCGTGGCGTCTTCCCTTTGCAGCACACCTGGTTTACCGAGCAATTCAACCATGTCATCCTCAAGGCCCTGCTGTCATGCCTGGCCGGTGCCGCCGTGGTGCTGGCGCTGTGGGACATCTGGCGTCCGCAACTGCATTGGATTCCCGCACAGCGCCTGGGCGTAAGGGTTCTTGGCATGTCGGCCATCAGCGTACCGGTCGTGGTGAGCTTGCTGAAGCGCGCCAGCACCTCGCACTGCCCGTGGGACCTGGAACGCTATGGCGGCCACGCGCCTTATATCCGCTTGCTCGAATTGATGCCGGCCGGTGTCGAAGCCGGCCACTGCCTGCCGGGTGGGCACGCGTCCAGTGCCTTGTGGCTGATTGCATTGTCGGCCTTCTGGTGGCCGGAGCAGCCGCGCAAGGCCTTGAGCGTCGGCGCCTTGACGATGGCGTTTGCATTAGGGGTCGGCTTTGTGCAGCAACTGCGCGGTGCCCACTTCCTTTCGCATACATTGTGGTCTGCCTGGATCGCTTGCGCAGTCGTGATGGCGAACTATGCACTTGCAAAACACCAGGCGTTTGGTTATAGTTCTGTCCCTCGCAACGCAGCGCTGACAAATCAGTAAAGCGAAACGAGAAAAAGAAGGGGTTGACGAGTTGCACGCTGTACCGCATAATCTCGCTCCTCTGCTGATGACGAACACAACGCTTCGTCGAATAAACAAGGCAGCGATCTTTAAAAATCAACAGTCGATAAGTGTGGGCGTTTGACGATATGCCCGAGCCTTCGGGCTCGATGCTCAAAATATACGTTATAACGCTCGCACAAAATTAAACGTAATCTCGAAAGAGATTCGTCAGTATTTTGAGTGAGTGACCTCGGTAGCAATACCGAAAAACAGAGATTGAACTGAAGAGTTTGATCCTGGCTCAGATTGAACGCTGGCGGCATGCTTTACACATGCAAGTCGAACGGCAGCGCGGGCTTCGGCCTGGCGGCGAGTGGCGAACGGGTGAGTAATATATCGGAACGTACCCAAGAGTGGGGGATAACGTAGCGAAAGTTACGCTAATACCGCATACGATCTAAGGATGAAAGCAGGGGATCGCAAGACCTTGTGCTCCTGGAGCGGCCGATATCTGATTAGCTAGTTGGTGAGGTAAAGGCTCACCAAGGCAACGATCAGTAGCTGGTCTGAGAGGACGACCAGCCACACTGGAACTGAGACACGGTCCAGACTCCTACGGGAGGCAGCAGTGGGGAATTTTGGACAATGGGGGCAACCCTGATCCAGCAATGCCGCGTGAGTGAAGAAGGCCTTCGGGTTGTAAAGCTCTTTTGTCAGGGAAGAAAAGGGTCTGGCTAATATCCAGATCTGCTGACGGTACCTGAAGAATAAGCACCGGCTAACTACGTGCCAGCAGCCGCGGTAATACGTAGGGTGCAAGCGTTAATCGGAATTACTGGGCGTAAAGCGTGCGCAGGCGGTTTCGTAAGTCTGTCGTGAAATCCCCGGGCTTAACCTGGGAATGGCGATGGAGACTGCGAGGCTAGAGTTTGGCAGAGGGGGGTAGAATTCCACGTGTAGCAGTGAAATGCGTAGAGATGTGGAGGAACACCGATGGCGAAGGCAGCCCCCTGGGTCAAAACTGACGCTCATGCACGAAAGCGTGGGGAGCAAACAGGATTAGATACCCTGGTAGTCCACGCCCTAAACGATGTCTACTAGTTGTTGGGTCTTAATTGACTTAGTAACGCAGCTAACGCGTGAAGTAGACCGCCTGGGGAGTACGGTCGCAAGATTAAAACTCAAAGGAATTGACGGGGACCCGCACAAGCGGTGGATGATGTGGATTAATTCGATGCAACGCGAAAAACCTTACCTACCCTTGACATGGCAGGAATCCTGGAGAGATCCGGGAGTGCTCGAAAGAGAACCTGCACACAGGTGCTGCATGGCTGTCGTCAGCTCGTGTCGTGAGATGTTGGGTTAAGTCCCGCAACGAGCGCAACCCTTGTCATTAGTTGCTACGCAAGAGCACTCTAATGAGACTGCCGGTGACAAACCGGAGGAAGGTGGGGATGACGTCAAGTCCTCATGGCCCTTATGGGTAGGGCTTCACACGTCATACAATGGTACATACAGAGGGCCGCCAACCCGCGAGGGGGAGCTAATCCCAGAAAGTGTATCGTAGTCCGGATTGTAGTCTGCAACTCGACTACATGAAGTTGGAATCGCTAGTAATCGCGGATCAGCATGTCGCGGTGAATACGTTCCCGGGTCTTGTACACACCGCCCGTCACACCATGGGAGCGGGTTTCACCAGAAGTGGGTAGCTTAACCGCAAGGAGGGCGCCTACCACGGTGGGATTCGTGACTGGGGTGAAGTCGTAACAAGGTAGCCGTATCGGAAGGTGCGGCTGGATCACCTCCTTTCTAGAGTCGGCATCAGACTCAAACGTCCACACTTATCGGCTGTTGTAATACGAAGAACAAATGGGGCTGTAGCTCAGCTGGTTAGAGCACCGTGTTGATAACGCGGGGGTCGTTGGTTCGAGCCCAACCAGCCCTACCAGTACCACCCAGGGGGATTAGCTCAGCTGGGAGAGCACCTGCTTTGCAAGCAGGGGGTCGTCGGTTCGATCCCGTCATCCTCCACCAAATGCTTTTATGTGTGCGCAGACGCAGACATAAAAGTAGTACCGTTCTTTAACAATCTGGAAGAAGTAAAAGTTTTATTAAGCGATATCGAAAGATATCACTTAGGGTAGTAGTAAAACTCATCAAACACAGTAGTAAGTGCTTGAACTTATAGCCGTCAAGGTTATAGGGACAAGTGAATAAGTGCACATGGTGGATGCCTTGGCGATTACAGGCGATGAAGGACGTAGAAGTCTGCGATAAGCTTCGGGGAGCTGACAAACAAGCATTGATCCGAAGATTTCCGAATGGGGAAACCCGGCCTTATAGGTCATCACTCACTGAATACATAGGTGTGTGAAGCGAACGCGGCGAACTGAAACATCTAAGTAGCTGCAGGAAAAGAAATCAACCGAGATTCCCAAAGTAGTGGCGAGCGAAATGGGAAGAGCCTGTACGTGATAGTCGTTTGGATAATGGAACAGATTGGAAACTCTGGCCATAGCGGGTGATAGCCCCGTACATGAAATCCAAGCGGTGGTACTAAGCGTACGACAAGTAGGGCGGGACACGAGAAATCCTGTCTGAACATGGGGGGACCATCCTCCAAGGCTAAATACTCGTAATCGACCGATAGTGAACCAGTACCGTGAGGGAAAGGCGAAAAGAACCCCGGGAGGGGAGTGAAATAGATCCTGAAACCGTGTGCATACAAACAGTCGGAGCCTCGTAAGGGGTGACGGCGTACCTTTTGTATAATGGGTCAGCGACTTACATTCAGTGGCGAGGTTAACCAGATAGGGGAGCCGTAGAGAAATCGAGTCCGAACAGGGCGCCAGTCGCTGGGTGTAGACCCGAAACCAAGTGATCTATCCATGGCCAGGTTGAAGGTGCGGTAACACGCACTGGAGGACCGAACCCACTAATGTTGAAAAATTAGGGGATGAGCTGTGGATAGGGGTGAAAGGCTAAACAAACTTGGAAATAGCTGGTTCTCTCCGAAAACTATTTAGGTAGTGCCTCAAGTATCACCGACGGGGGTAGAGCACTGTTATGGCTAGGGGGTCATCGCGACTTACCAAACCATTGCAAACTCCGAATACCGTTGAGTGCGAGCTTGGGAGACAGACATCGGGTGCTAACGTCCGGTGTCAAGAGGGAAACAACCCAGACCGCCAGCTAAGGTCCCAAAGATTGGCTAAGTGGAAAACGAAGTGGGAAGGCTAAAACAGTCAGGATGTTGGCTTAGAAGCAGCCATCATTTAAAGAAAGCGTAATAGCTCACTGATCGAGTCGTCCTGCGCGGAAGATGTAACGGGGCTAAGCCAGTCACCGAAGCTGCGGATATGCGTAAGCATATGGTAGGAGAGCGTTCTGTAAGCCTGCGAAGGTGTCTTGTGAAGGATGCTGGAGGTATCAGAAGTGCGAATGCTGACATGAGTAGCGATAATGCGGGTGAAAAGCCCGCACGCCGTAAGCCCAAGGTTTCCTGTTCAACGTTCATCGGAGCAGGGTGAGTCGGCCCCTAAGGCGAGGCAGAGATGCGTAGCTGATGGGAAGCAGGTTAATATTCCTGCACCGTCGTATGATGCGATGGGGGGACGGATCGCGGAAGGTTGTCTGCCTGTTGGAATAGGCAGTTTCTGGTTCATAGAAGGCGCTTAGGCAAATCCGGGCGCGTAATTCAAGGGACTGGGACGAGCGGGTTTATCTCGCGAAGCAATCGGAAGTGGTTCCAAGAAAAGCCTCTAAGCTTCAGTCATACGAGACCGTACCGCAAACCGACACAGGTGGGCGAGATGAGTATTCTAAGGCGCTTGAGAGAACTCGGGAGAAGGAACTCGGCAAATTGGTACCGTAACTTCGGGATAAGGTACGCCTCGGTAGCTTGACCACTTTACTGTGGAAGGGCGAAAAGGTTGCAATAAACTGGTGGCTGCGACTGTTTAATAAAAACACAGCACTCTGCAAACACGAAAGTGGACGTATAGGGTGTGACGCCTGCCCGGTGCTGGAAGATTAAATGATGGGGTGCAAGCTCTTGATTGAAGTCCCAGTAAACGGCGGCCGTAACTATAACGGTCCTAAGGTAGCGAAATTCCTTGTCGGGTAAGTTCCGACCTGCACGAATGGCGTAACGATGGCCACACTGTCTCCTCCCGAGACTCAGCGAAGTTGAAGTGTTTGTGATGATGCAATCTACCCGCGGCTAGACGGAAAGACCCCATGAACCTTTACTGTAGCTTTGCATTGGACTTTGAACCAATCTGTGTAGGATAGGTGGGAGGCTTTGAAGTAGGGACGCCAGTTCCTATGGAGCCATCCTTGAAATACCACCCTGGTTTGTTTGAGGTTCTAACCTTGGTCCGTAATCCGGATCGGGGACAGTGCATGGTAGGCAGTTTGACTGGGGCGGTCTCCTCCCAAAGTGTAACGGAGGAGTTCGAAGGTACGCTAGGTACGGTCGGACATCGTGCTAATAGTGCAATGGCATAAGCGTGCTTAACTGCGAGACCGACAAGTCGAGCAGGTACGAAAGTAGGACATAGTGATCCGGTGGTTCTGTATGGAAGGGCCATCGCTCAACGGATAAAAGGTACTCTGGGGATAACAGGCTGATTCCTCCCAAGAGTTCATATCGACGGGGGAGTTTGGCACCTCGATGTCGGCTCATCACATCCTGGGGCTGTAGCCGGTCCCAAGGGTATGGCTGTTCGCCATTTAAAGTGGTACGTGAGCTGGGTTTAAAACGTCGTGAGACAGTTTGGTCCCTATCTGCCGTGGGCGTTGGAAATTTGAAGGGGGCTGCTCCTAGTACGAGAGGACCGGAGTGGACGAACCTCTGGTGTACCGGTTGTCACGCCAGTGGCATTGCCGGGTAGCTAAGTTCGGAAGAGATAACCGCTGAAAGCATCTAAGCGGGAAACTTGCCTTAAGATGAGATTTCCCGGAGCCTTGAGCTCCTTGAAGGGTCGTTCGAGACCAGGACGTTGATAGGTCAGGTGTGGAAGTGCAGTAATGCATTAAGCTAACTGATACTAATTGCCCGTATGGCTTGTCCCTATAACCTTGACGGTTATGTAGCACTTACACAGTGTTTGAGAACACTACCCCACTTTTACTTCTTCCCGGATTGTTGACAAGTCATGCCTGATGACCATAGCAAGTCGGTCCCACCCCTTCCCATCCCGAACAGGACCGTGAAACGACTTTGCGCCGATGATAGTGCTGCAACCAGTGTGAAAGTAGGTTATCGTCAGGCTCTTATTAGAAAAGCCCGCTAGGCATGTGCCAGCGGGCTTTTTGCTTTTGAAAGTTGTATCCGAGACAAGTGGCAAAAATTTGTCTCAATTTGTAGAAATTTTGACTCAGCCTCCAGTCGCCGATAGTGTTAGATTCCCATTAACACCCTACCTCATCGGGACACTTGGAGACAAAAATGGAATTTCGCAAAAGCCTGATCGCAGCCGCGATCGCCATGGTTGCTGCACACGCCAGCGCCGCCCCCAGCATGATGGCCAGCCCTGTTGCCTTCTCCGCCCAGGAGAAAGCACGCCTGGTCTCCACCCTGAACGGTGAGCGGGGTAAATTTGGCCTGGATGCGGACCACGGCTACGCCATCGCCAGCCAGCATCCTGGCGAACAGGGCCGGGCAATCAGCCGCATCAACCACACCTACAAGGGTGTGCGCATCTTTGAATCCGAGACCGTTGTTGTCACCGACCAGGCCGGCAACATCGTCAGCGAATCAGTTGGCGAACGCCGCCAGGGCCTGTCGGGCAAGCGTTTCGACGTAAAGCCATCCATTAGCAGCAAAGCAGCTATCGCCAAGGCAAACCGCAGCCTGACAGTCGCCGGCGCAGAAATCGATCCACCGTCCGCCGAACTGGTCATCTTCCCGATGATGAAGACCGTGCGTGCACCGGGTGCGGAGAACAAGGCCGAGGCAGACCTGAACGCGGTTGACGTGCAAGACGTCATTGCCGGCTACGAGCTGGCTTACCTGGTAAAAACCCGCAGCCATGGCGGCTACCACGACACCATCGTGAGCGCGCGCGATGGCCGTATCCTGGACCAGTGGAATGCAATGCAGAACGTGGTCGGCACGGGCCATAGCCAGTACAACGGCGACGTGCCGATCAACACCACCCTGTCCGGCGGTGTCTACAAGATGATCGACGGCAGCCGCGGCACCGGAGGTACGTTCGGCGCCATGGCGATCACCAATGCCAACCACGGCACCAGCGCCGGCGCCGTATATACCAATGCCACCAATGTATGGGGTGATGGCAAGCAGTACATCTCCGGCGGCAGCACTACCAACGCCAATGGCCAGACTGCTGCAGTGAATGCACTGTGGGGCCTGATGAATACCTACGACATGCACAAGAATGTGCTGAACTGGTCTTCGCTGGACGGCAATAACACCGCGACCTACATTGCCGTGCACGTCAACACCGCCTATGACAACGCTTACTACTCCGACAGCTGCAAGTGCATGTTCATCGGCGACGGCGGCAGCTACTTCAACAACCTGGGTTCGATCGACGTGATCGGCCACGAAATGGGCCACGGAATCACTGCCGCCACCTCCAACCTGACCTACCGCGGCGAATCCGGCGGACTGAATGAATCCTCGTCCGATATTTCGGGCGAAGCGGTGGAAGCTTATGCGCGCGCCGGCGGCACCGGCACTTCCCTGCCTGTCCCGTCGAGCAACGACTGGATGATGGGCAAGGAAATTTCCAAGAACGGTCAACCGCTGCGCTGGATGTACAAGCCAAGCAAGGATGGCAAGTCGCCTGACGCGTGGAAGTCCACCATCAAGCGCCTGGACGTGCACTACAGCAGTGGCCCGAACAACCGCATGTTCTACTTCCTGGCGATGGGATCGAGCTCGGTGTCGACCAGCGACTACTACTCGCCATACCTGACCCAGTCGCCCAAGAACATGACCGGCATTGGCATCGACAAGGCCTATCGTATCTGGTTCCGCGCCAATACCACCAAGTTCACCTCGTCGACGAACTACGCGGATGCTCGTTTGAAAGTGCTGGCAGCAGCGCAGGAACTATACGGCGCCAATAGCGCCGAAGCGAAAGCAGTCCAGCGCGCCTACGCTGCCATTAACGTGGGCGCCGACGTGGCAGAATAAGCCGCGCAGCGAAGCTCAGGAGCCGCCGGGACACCCTGGCGGTTTTTTTTTGCGCGTCGTGACAATGTGTGATGGTGCATCGTCCACTTGTTGGCAAAATGCAAGTCATGAATGGAATCTTCAATGCGCAGCTTGGATACGCAATGGCTGCCCTGTATGTGCTGCTGGGTATCGTTTCAACAGGTGTGGGTTTGGCGCTTGGCTCGCGTACCAGCCAGTTGCGTGACCAGGTGAATGCCTGGTGGTTCATCTTCCCCATTGTCAGCTGCGGCCTGATCCTCTATCCGGTCGGGGCGCCGTTGCTTGCACTCGTCATTTGCGGCCTGGCTGCGCGGGAGCTTGCACCATATTGCGGGCAGGCTTCCGGCCGCTTCCGGACCGCTGCCGTCGCGAGCCTGTTCATCGCCGCATGCGCTGGCACTTATGCGCCGGCTTCCCTGCCCATGGCATTTGCCCTGGCCGCCGGCGCCGCTGCTGTGTACCTGTTGCACTCGCGCGAACTGGCTGCGCTGCCCTGGCTGCTGTTCGCGCTGACCTGTTTCGGCATCAGCTTCGTCCCGGCCTTTGTCCAGCTGCCTTTCGGGCCGAGGGAAAACCTGTCCTGGCTGTTTTACCTGTTCATCGTGACGGCCTTGAATGACATCGCCCAGTTCACCAGCGGCAAGCTGTTCGGCAAGCAGAAGATTGTTCCCCAGATTAGCCCGCAGAAGACCTGGCAAGGCTTGCTGGGCGGCGTCGTGGTTTCCGTCTTGCTGTCGCTCGCCATGGGCGCCTACTTTGGCCTGGGCCGGCCAGCGTGGATGGCGGCGATCGCGGTGCTGCTGTCCGTTGGCGGCTTTGCCGGCGACGTGATGTTCTCTGCAGCGAAACGCAAGCTTGGCATCAAGGACTTTTCAAACCTGATTCCCGGCCACGGCGGAATGCTGGACCGCGCCGATAGCCTGGTGGTGACGGCGCCACTGCTTTACCTGTTGCTCAATTATCGATAAGGAAAAAAGAATGAAGATTGAACGAGGCCTTGCCTGGCGTGAGAGCCAGTCCGGATTTGAAGCGGCCGACGGCACGCGCCTGTTCTACCGTAGCTGGATGCCGCTGGCGCCGCGCAGCGGAGCGCCACGTGCGCTGGTATTCCTGCATCGCGGGCATGAACATTCTGGCCGTATCGGCACGCTGGTCGAGCAATTCGGATTCCACGGCGACTGGGCTTTTGCTTACGATGCGCGCGGACACGGCTATTCGCCGGGTGAGCGCGGCTCCGCGCCAAGTTTCGCCACCATGGTGGAAGACCTGGATAGCTTCGTGCGCCATATCTGCAGCAAGCACGGATTTGCGATCGAGGATGTGCTGGTCATCGCCAACAGCGTTGGCGCTGTCGTGGCGGCGACCTGGCTGCATGACTATGCTCCGCGCGTGCGCGGCCTGGTCATGGCTGCCGCGGCCTTTGCGATCAAACTGTATGTGCCGCTGGCAAAGCCGGGCCTGCGCTTTGCGCGGCGCTTCAAGCCGGAGTTGTTCGTGACCAGTTATATTCGCCCGACCATGCTGACGCATTCGGCGGAGCAGGCGCGCACCTATGAGCAAGACCCGCTGATCGCCAAGAGCATTTCGGCCCAAATCCTGCTGGAGCTTGCCGATACGGCGCAACGCATCGTGCACGATGCCGCCGCCATCGACACGCCGGTGCTGATGCTGGCCGCCGACCAGGACTATGTCGTGCACGAAGCGCCGCAGCAGTTGTTCTTCGAGCGCCTGTCATCGCAGATGAAGCGTTATGTCAGGCTGCAGCGCTGCCGCCACGCCATCTTCTACGAGGAAGACACTTCTGTTGCGATGCAGGCTAGCCGCAGCTTTATCGACGAGTGCTTCGCATCGCAGCCGGCATCGCCGGTGCGTTTCGCGGCTGCCGACCGGGAAGGGCAAGGTGCGCAGCACTACGCGGCGCTGCTGGAGAACCGGACCGGCAATGCGCTGACGCGCGCCTGGTTCGGCTTGCAGCGCAATATGCTGAAGCTAATGGGACCGCTGAGCGATGGCATGAAGATCGGCCTGCGCCACGGTTTTGATTCGGGCGAATCGCTGGACTATGTATATCGCAACCAGGCGGGCGGCAAGCTTGGCTTCGGCGGCATGATGGACCGCGGCTACCTGGATGCGGTGGGATGGCGCGGTATCCGCCTGCGCAAGATGCAGATGCAGCACATGCTGGCGGAGCAGATCGCGGCGCACCAGGGCCCTGGTCCGGTGCGCATCCTCGACATCGCCGCAGGTTCTGCGCGCTACGTGCTGGAGACCGTCAAGCGCTTCCAGGACCGGGAGATAGAAGTCACGCTGTGCGACTACGAGCAGCACAACCTGGACCAGGCCAGGAAGCTGGCGGAAAAGCTGCAGGTCAGCGCCCGCATCGAATACTGCCGACGCGATGCCTTCAGCGCCGACAGCTACCAGGGCCAGGAAGGGCGCTACGACATCGCCGTGGTATCGGGCCTCTACGAGCTGTTCAGCGACAACACGATGGTGCTGCAGTCGCTGCGTGGCGTCTCGGCCAGCCTGCGTGAAGGCGGCAGCTTGCTGTACACCGGCCAGCCATGGCATCCGCAGCTGGACATGATCGCCTACACGCTGACCAACCACCGCGGCGAGCCGTGGCGCATGCGCCCGCGTGCGCAGGCTGAGATGGATGGCCTGGTCGCGCTGGCCGGTTGCCGCAAGCTGCGGACAATGATAGGACTGGAAGGTATCTTTACTGTTTCACTTGCGGAGAAAGGCGCAGCGCCTGGCGCAGGCGGTTAAATACCGTCACCAGCGACAGCAGCAGCACCACCGCAAGCAAGGCGTTGTGCCAGAGCGGCGCAACGCCTGCCCAGACCAGCAGGCCAAGCAGGCCGAAGGCAAAGGCGCGGTCGCTCTTGCCCATCGGGCCATCGAAACGGCGCGCGACACCGATGCTGCTGGCCAGCACCCCGGCGAATTCGGCCAGCAGTGCAAACACCACGACCAGCACCAGCAGGTGCGTGAAGACGCCCGCCAGCATGGCCGCTGGCAGGTACAGCGCGACGTCGGACACCTGGTCGCACAACTCGTTCAGCAAAGCGCCCAGGGCTGTCTTGTTGCCGGTCGCGTTGGCCAGCATGCCATCGATGGCATTGAGCGCCATGCGCAACAGCAGGAAGAAGGGCAGGCCAAGCCATAACCCAAGGCATTGCGGCGCCAATGCCAGTGCCGCGCCGTAGCCCACCGACAGCACCATTGCTGCCAGGGTGACCTGGTTCGGCGTAATGCCGAGCCGCGTGAGCAGGTTGAGGAATGGACGCAGCAGTTGCTGGAAGCGCGGTTTAAGCTGGTAGATCGAAATGCTCATGAAGTGTAGGAATTAAGATAGATGCGGGCGATGAAAAGGCTGCGGCTGTAACCCATCGCGCAGTGCAGGTAGACCGGGCGGCCCTGGCTGCGCTCGGTGTCGATAGCGGCAAGAATAGTACGAACCTGTTGGCGGCTTGGGGCCTGCAGGTCCATCAGGGGAAGGTGCCGGTAACGGCCGCGCCGCAGCATTTCGGTTTCGCTGAGCTCTGCGCTCAGGTCGATGATGCTGCAGCCCGGCGGCAGTTGCTGCGCTTCGCTGGCGCTCAGGCGGCGGCCTACCCACAGGCCATCGGTCGCCTGCGCGAAAGGCGGCTTGCCATGCTGGCGCCAGCGCACCAGCAGCCAGGTGGCGGCGTAGCCGGCAAGGTAGGGCCAGAACAGCAACCAGATCCAGGGTGGATGCCGGCCCTGGTTCTTGCACAGGAAAGCAGCGTTGCGGCGGGCGTATGCCAGCGCCACCAGCAGCAGGCTGGCGGCCAGGTAGAGCCAGAGCCATGCGGGCGCGAACAGGCTGGCGGTCAGTAGCGCCAGTCCTGCCATCATGGCGTAATAGAACGCGACGCTTTGGCGGGTGGTGGCGCCGGCGCGCACTGCATGGCAGGCGGCGGCAGCCAGCGCGATGCCGCCGGCGATATCGGCCACGGCATGCTGCCAGGTCAGCAGCGTGCTGGCGCCAACCAGCAGCAGCCAGCCAGCCAGCACAATGCGCCAGGTCCGGCTTGCAATGGCTGGCCGCAGCGCGAGCCACAGCAGGATGCAGTAGGTGATGTGCAGGGACGGGAACTGGTTGTAAGGCCGGTCCGAGGCGTCAAGCAAGCCATACGCTAGCTGCAGGAATGCGTGCTCGGGCAGCACCCTGGCGGCCGGGAAGCGGGCAGGAAAAATCGCGAACACCAGGCTGGCGGCAACGGTGGCGAGCATCAGGCGGCGGCTATAAACACGCAGCGCGTCTCCTTGGCGGACCTTGAAGAAGGTCCAGGCCAGCAAGGGCCCTGAACTGGCATAGGGAACGATCATCCACGGCAGGAACGGGATGGCTTGCTCGAACGGAAGCGCCAGCGTGCGCTGGACCTGCGCCGTTTCGGCAGCATGGTTCGTGAGCGTGTAGCAAAGCCCGAATAGCAGGGCGTTGATGATCAGGTGCAGGAGTTGCATTCATGGCATTATGTCACGTGATATGAGTGAAGACCAAAAGTACGAGCGCTGCATGGTGATGGCGGGAGGAGGATTTCGCTTCGGCTATTACCTTGGCATGCACGCTGCGGCCGAAGACAGCGGCATGGCGCCCGACATCATCCTCGCCAGTTGCGGCGGTTCGCTGGCGGCAGCCATCATCCATGCCCTGCCGGATGCCGCGCAGCGCAAGCAGTGGCTTGTCTCTCCCGAGATGTACCAGTTCCTGTGCCGCATGCGCGCAGCGCCGCACGTGAGTGCGCTGCCGGTGCTGGGCGCCGCCCTGCTGCGCGGCCTGTCGCGCAGCAGGGCCAGCCGTGTGCCCGACGTGTTCGACAATTACATGTTCGAGCTGCCGGAAGCGCTGCCGTTGCCGGTGGCGCGCCCGCAGTCCCCGGCACTTGCCATCGTCGCTGCGAAACTGCTATTCGGCCGGGAGCAGGCGGGCCAGGCGCGCGGCAACCGTGCCCTGTTCGCGGAAGTCCTGCTTGGTCCCGACCGCGCATGCAGCCTGCTGCAAGGATGGCAGGCGCCGGCCAGTTCGCCCGCATGGAGCTGCGGCGCGGTCGCGCCCGGGCTGCTGCTGGACAGCGCCATGCCGGTTGCCGACGCCGTGCGCAGCTCGATCACGGACATGCTCTATTTCGCCTGCCACCAGCATGGCGGCGCACACTATATGGGCGGCGTGATCGACCTGTTCCCGATCGAGATTGCGCATGGCCTGGCACGGCACGTGACGATGGAAGCCAAGCCGCCATTCGGCCAGGTGCTGGCAATTCCGGCGCTGCGCAAGGTTCTCGGCATCGATGGCAACGCGCGGCTGAGGCACGTGCACGCGCAGCATGCCCATGCCTGGGTCGACACCAGCGACATATCGAGCGCGCTGCGCGGCAGCGGCATGCGAAAGCGCATCGACTGGCTGGGCAACCGCATCAGGCTGGTGATGCCACCCAGCCTGGCGGAGTATGCGATGGACGTCGAGGCGCAATGGCAGTATGGTTACCAGCGCGGCATGGAAGCGTATGCCAGTCCGGGGCTGCGCCTGCGCCACGCAACGAGGTTCAACAGGGGAAGGCAATGAGGGTCATGATCATCGGCGGAACCAGCGGCATCGGGCTGGCCCTGGCCAGGCACTATGCGCAGCAGGGCGCCGAGCTGGCCTTGTGCGGACGCGACCCGTCGCGCCTGGACGGGCACCCCATCACCGCGCAAGCCGGCTTGCTGCGCTATGGCTTCGACATCGGCGACCGCCAGGCAGTGTTCGATGCGGTCGGCGATTTCGCGCAAGGAGGGCTGGACCTGCTGATCGTCACCGCCGGACAGTATGCCGATGCCAGGGCGCTGGCGCAGGACCGCATGCGCAGCCTGCCCGTGGTGCGCACCAATGTCTCCGGCCTGTGCCATGCTTTCGATGCGGGAGCGCAGGCCATGCTGCACAGTGGATGCGGCCAGATGGTGGTGGTGGCTTCGATTGCCGGGCTGCTGCACGAATATCCGAACGGCTCGCTGTACAGCGCGAGCAAGCGCGCCGCGATTGCCATCAGCGATTCCTATCGCAAGGCGCTGGCGCCGCACGGAATCGATGTGACGGCAGTGGTTCCGGGTTATGTCGATACGCAGAAGCTGAGGGGCCTGAATGGCGGAAGCGCGCAGCGCAAGCCTTTCCTGCAGACCGAAGAAGAGGCCGTGCGCCGCATTACCCGCGCCATCGCTGGCAGGCAGGCGTGCTGCATCTTTCCCTGGCAGCTGCACGCGATGGTGCGCGTGTTTAACCTGCTGCCAAAGGGCGTGCAGCGCTACCGCAAGAAGTGAATCAGTAGTGGTAAGCTGCTTTCAGCATGATCACGTCGACGCCGCTGTTGGGCTTCTTGATGCCGCCATTCGAGTAGTGCTGCGCCTTGAGGGCGACTTCCCACTTGTTGTCGAAGACATAGCCGACGGCGATATGGTCGCCGAACTGGAAGGCAGTCGACAGGCCGTCATCGTTGTTCTTGTAGGTCTTGGAAAGCACGTGCGCGCCGATGCCGCCTTCCACGTAAAAGCCCTTCTTGCTGGTATTCTCGAAGCGGAGGACCGGCGTGAAGCCGACGTCGAAGAGGTTCTCCTTGTCGCCGGGCACGTTGAGCCATTGGCGGGCCTGCCAGAAGCCGATACTGGCGTCCCAGTAGCCGGTGACATGCGTGCCGTTGGAATTGAACCAGCTCCATTCAGGGTTGAGGTCCTGCGTGGCGCCCAGGCGCACCATGCGGATCTTGGAAGCGGAGCCGGCCTCCACGTAGGCGGAATTGGTGTCGAAGGCGAAAGCGGATTGCGCTGCCAATGCAGCGGCAGCAATGGCGAACAGTTTTTTGATTTGCATGTTTTTCTCTCTAGTCCTTGCCGCAGTCTTCATATTTGCTGAGGCAATGACGGCAATTTTACTTTCGTTCTGAATTTATTTCAGGCGGCCCCTTAATTGTTAGAATTACTGCAATACTGGCATATCTGGAGCTTATTGTGGCGCATCCTCTGCGAATTGCATTTCTTGGCATTGGCTTGATGGGGGAGCCGATGGTCCTGCGCCTGCTGGCGGCAGGTTTCAAGGTCACGGCCTGGAACCGTACAGCGGGCAAGGCCGGCGTGCTGGCGGCCGCCGGGGCGGACCCCGACGACGTGCTGCCGCATGCGGTGGCCGATGCGGCGGTGGTGGTATCGATGCTGTCGGCGGGCGATGCAGTCGGCGGCGTGATCGATGCTGCGCTCGATGCGCTGCGTCCCGGCACGCTGTGGATCGACATGAGCTCGACGCGGCAGGACGAGGCACAGGCTTTCCACGCATTGCTGGCCGGGCGTGGGCATCGCTTCATCGATGCTCCGGTGTCGGGCGGTGTCGGCGGCGCGCAAGCGGGTTCGCTGGCCATCATGGCGGGCGGCAGTGCGGCCGATTTCGAAGCGGCGCGGCCGGTGCTGGAAGCGATGGGCAAGCCCAGGCTGGTTGGTCCGGCTGGCAGCGGACAGGTGGCAAAGCTGTGCAACCAGTTGATCGTCGGCGCCACCATCAACATCGTGGCGGAGGCCTTGTTGCTGGCGCAGGCGGCGGGAGCAGACCCGGTGGCGGTACGCGAGGCGATCCGCGGCGGCTTTGCCGAGAGCCGCGTGCTGGAAGTGCACGGCCAGCGCATGCTGGAGCGGAATTTCCTGCCGGGCGGGCAGGTGCTGACGCAGTTGAAGGACCAGCACAATATCCTGGCTGCCGCCGCGGCGGCGGGCGTGGCGCTGCCCGTCACCAGCCTGGTGACGGAGCGCTATGAGTCGATCAAGGATGTCTATCCGCGCGCCGATCATTCAGCCGCGCTGCTGGCGCTGGAGCGGCTGAACGAAGGCGTGCGGCTCGGCGCGCAGGCCGACAAGCTTCCTTAACGGGCTTGCGGCAGTGCGGCTTCTGCGAGGTGCACCCAGAAGCTGGCGCCGATCGGCAGCAAGCGGTCGTTGAAGTCGTAGCTGGCGTTGTGCAGCACGCAGGGGCCGAGGCCATGGCCGCCGTCCCGGTGCTCGCCCTCGCCATTGCCGATGAAGATGTAGCAGCCGGGCTTTTCCTGCAGGAAGAAGGCAAAGTCCTCGGCGCCCATGGTCGGCTCGACATTGGCATCGACCATCGATGCGCCGACCACCGACTTCATGACGTCCAGCGCGAAGCGGGTTTCCTTGGCGTGATTCACCAGTGGCGGATAATTGCGGCGGAAAATGAACTCCACTTCCGCGTCGAAGGCGGCGGCAATGCCTTCCGCCAGCGACTGCATGCGCTTCTCCACCATGTCCAGCACCTCGGTAGTGAAGGTGCGCACGGTGCCGACCAGCTTGGCATCGTCGGGGATCACATTGGTGGCGCTGCCGGCGTGGATCTGCGTGATCGACAGCACGGCCGTGTCCAAAGGGCTCTTGTTGCGCGTGACGATGGTCTGCCACGCTTGCGCAATCTGCACCGCGATCATGATCGGGTCGATGCCCTTGTGCGGCTGCGCCGCGTGGGCGCCCTTGCCGCGCACGGTCACATGGAATTCATTGGAAGAGGCCATCATCGGCCCTTCACAAGCGCCCAGCGCGCCTTGCGCCATGCCGGGCCAGTTGTGCATGCCGTAGATCGCATCCATCGGGAAGCGCTCGAACAGGCCATCCTTGATCATTTCACGCGCGCCGGCACCACCTTCTTCGGCCGGCTGGAACACCAGGTAAACGGTGCCGTCGAAATTGCGGTGCCTGGCCAGGTGGTGGGCCGCACCGAGCAGCATGGCGGTGTGGCCGTCATGGCCGCAGGCGTGCATCTTGCCGGGGTGCTTCGAGGCGTGGGCGAAGGTGTTGATCTCCTGCATCGGCAGGGCGTCCATGTCGGCGCGCAAGCCAATGGCGCGTTCGGAGGTGCCGTTACGGATGATGCCAACCACGCCGGTCTTGCCCAGGCCGCGCTCGAAGGGGATGCCCCATTCGGTCAGCCTGGCGCAAACGACATCGGCGGTACGTTCTTCTTCATAGCAGAGTTCCGGGTGGGCATGCAGGTCGCGTCGGATCTGCTGCAACTCGGACTGAAACGCGATAATCGGGTCGATCAGTTTCATTGTTGTTCTCCATCGGTCTTGCCATTCTAGCCTCCCGGTGCGGTTTTCCGGAATCGTTTACGATACTGTTTTCAGCCGTCGCTAACCCAGATCAAGATGTCATCCACACAAGTCCGCGCCACCTGCCCGCACGATTGCCCCGATACCTGCGCCCTGCTCGTCACCGTCGAAGACGGCGTGGCGACCGAGGTGAAAGGCGATCCGGATCACCCGACGACCGCCGGGGTGCTGTGCACCAAGGTTTCCCGCTATACCGAACGTACCTATTCGCCGGACCGCCTGCTGTACCCGATGCGCCGCGTCGGCAAGAAGGGCGAGGGCAAGTTCGAACGCATCAGCTGGGAGCAGGCACTGGACGAGATCACGGCGCGCCTGAAACCGCTGGCGGCGACCGAGCCGGAAGCCATCTTGCCCTACAGCTACGCGGGCACCATGGGCCTGGTGCAGGGCGAATCGATGTCGTCCCGCTTCTTCCACAAGATCGGCGCCTCGCTGCTGGACCGGACCATCTGCGCCACGGCTGGCGCCACCGGCTACAAATACACGGTCGGCGCCTCGATCGGCACCGATATCGAGCAATTCCAGCATGCCAGGCTGCTCATCATCTGGGGCGGCAACCCGATTGCATCGAACCTGCATTTCTGGACCCGTGCCCAGGAAGCCAAGCGCAATGGCGCCAAGCTGATTGCCATCGACCCCTACCGCTCCTTGACGGCGGAGAAATGCCACCAGCACATTGCGCTGCTGCCGGGTACGGACGCGGCGCTGGCGCTGGGCCTGATGCACATCCTGGTGCGCGACGACCTGCTGGACCACGAATACATTGCCGACCACACCATAGGCTTTGAAGCGCTGCGCCAGCGCGTGGCGGAATGGACGCCGGAGCGCGTGGCGGCCACCTGCGGCATTACCGTCGAGGAAGTGGAAGGCCTGGCGCGCGACTATGGCGAAACTGCCAAGCGCGGCGAGCCAGTCGCCATCCGCATGAATTACGGCGTGCAGCGCGTGCATGGCGGTGGCATGGCGGTACGCAATATTGCTTGCCTGCCAGCCCTGGTGGGCGCCTGGCGCCACGCGGCAGGCGGCGTGCAGCTGTCGGCATCCGGCACCTTCAAGAAAAACCTGGCCGCGCTGCAGCGCCCGGACTTGCTGGCGAAACAGCCGCGCACCATCAATATGACGACCATCGGCGACGACCTGCTGCGCCCGGCCTCGCCGGAGTTTGGCCCGCAGGTCAAGGCGGTCATCGTGTACAACTCGAACCCGCTGGCGGTCGCGCCGGATTCGTCCAAAGTGCAGGCGGGCTTTGCACGTGAAGACCTGTTCACCGTGGTGCTGGAACATTTCCAGACCGACACCGCCGACTATGCCGACATCGTGCTGCCAGCCACCACGCAACTCGAGCATACCGACGCACACGGCGCCTACGGCCACCTGTACATGATGGCCAATAACCCGGCCATTGCGCCGATGGGCGAAGCCAAGCCGAACACCGAGATCTTCCGCCTGCTGGCGGCACGCATGGGCTTTGACGACCCATGTTTCCGCGACAGCGATGACGCGCTGGCGTCGGTGGCATTCGTACAATTCGACTGGGAGTCACTCAAGCAGAAGGGCTGGCAGAAACTGGAAGTTCCAGATGCACCCTTTGCATGCGGCAATTTCCCCACACCGTCCGGAAAATGTGAGTTCTACTCAGAAAGCATGAAGCAGGATGGCCTGGACCCGCTGCCAACCTATATCGCAAACTACGAATCTGCAGCATCTGCCCCCGATCTGGCGGCAAAATACCCGCTTGCGATGATATCTCCGCCAGCGCGCAACTTCCTGAACTCGACCTTTGTCAATGTGCAAAGCTTGCGTGCCACGGAGGGCGAACCGCAGCTCGACATCAGTCCTGACGATGCGGCAACACGTGGCATCATCCACGGCGATATGGTGCGCATCTTCAACGATCGCGGCTCCTTCGTGTGCAAGGCACGCGTGACGCCGAAGGCCCGCCAAGGCCTTGTGGTAGGGCTGTCGATCTGGTGGAAGAAGCTGGCCGGCGATGGCAAGAACGCCAATGAGGTGACCAGCCAACGGCTGACTGACATGGGTCGCGCGCCGACTTTTTACGATACACTGGTCCAAGTCGAGAAAGCCGCCTGAGAATGATTTATGCGCACGTTAGCACACCTGAAACTGCGCGCCAGATACCTGGCGACGGCGGGTCTGTGCGCCGGCCTCCTGGCTGGTTGTGCGCAATTCAAGTACTACTTCCAGGCTGCCCAGGGCCAGTACGCGCTCTGGTCTGATGCCCGTCCGGTCGACGACTGGATCGGCGACCCGTCCACCGATCCCAAGCTCAAAGCCCGCCTCGAGAAGGCCAAGCTGATCCGCAAATTCGCAGTCAAGGAGCTTGGGCTGCCCGACAACGCCAGCTACAAGAATTACGCTCCCCTGAACCGGCAGTATGTGTTGTGGAATGTGGTCGCCACGCCCGAACTGTCGCTGCGCCCGGTGCAATGGTGCTTCCCGATCGCAGGCTGCGTCAGCTACCGCGGGTATTACGACAAGGCCGATGCCGAAGCGTATGCCGAAGAGCTGCGCAAGGAAGGCAACGACGTGCAGGTCGGCGGCGTGCCGGCTTACTCCACGTTGGGCTGGCTCAGCGACCCGCTGCTGTCGACCTTCATCAACCACTCCGATGCCGAGCTGGCGCGCCTGATCTTCCACGAACTGGCGCACCAGGTGGTGTACGTGCAAGGCGATTCCAAATTCAACGAAGCCTTTGCCTCGGCGGTGGAAGAGGCTGGCGTCAACCACTGGCTCGAGCTGTATGGCAACGATGCCATGCGCGAAGCCTATGCCCGCTACAACGTGCGGCGCCAGGACTTTATGGACCTGCTGGTGAAGCATCGCCAGATGCTGGCAGACAACTATGCGAGCAAGGCCAGCGCCAGGAAGAAGCGCGAGGAAAAGCTGCGCATCTTTGCCGCCTTGCAGGAAGAGTACAAAGTCCTCAAGGCCAACTGGCGTGGCTACAACGGCTATGACCGATTCTTTGCGGAACCGTTGAATAATGCCCATTTGGCATCTGTTGCAACCTATAATGATTTGCTGCCAGGTTTCCGCGCTTTGCTTGTGAAAGAAAAAGCATTCCCACAGTTTTATGCTGCGGTGCGGAGCATGAGCAACCTGCCATCCGTGGAACGACATGACAGGCTGCACGAACTGGCGCACTCTATGGCGCAAGCCAATGAGACCACGACGGCCGCCGCTGCCAAGGAGCCGGGCGCCGTCAATTGACGCACAATCTATGCTGCTTTGCAGCACGGAGGCCCGCTAGAGTACCCGTTCCAAACCCGGAAAATAGCTTGCCCTGTGCCATGCTGCACGATAGCATCTAGAGTGCGGGAAAGCACGGCCGTTCTATTTTCGCAAATAAAAACATATAAAACTGAGACAAAGAGGCACAGGATGGAAAAAATCTGGTTGAAGTCGTATCCCCCCGGCGTGCCGAGCGAAATCGACGCGACGCAATACCGCTCCCTGGTTCACCTGCTTGAAGAATCGTTCCAGAAGTACGCGTCGCGCAATGCCTTCGTGTGCATGGACAAATTCATCACCTATGCCGACCTTGATCAGCATTCCAGGCGCCTGGGCGCATGGCTGCAAAGCCGCGGCATGAAAAAGGGCGCGCGCGTGGCCGTCATGATGCCGAACGTGCTGCAATATCCGATTGCCATCGCCGCCATCCTGCGCGCCGGCTACACCGTCGTCAACGTCAACCCTCTGTACACGCCGCGCGAACTGGAGCACCAGCTCAATGACTCGGGCGCGGAAGCCATCATCATCCTCGAGAATTTCGCGACCACCCTGGAACAGGTGCTGCCGCGCACCCAGGTCAAGCACATCATCGTCGCCAACATGGGCGAGATGCTGGGCGGCCTGAAAGGCATGATCGTCAACTTCGTGGTGCGCAACGTGAAGAAGCTGGTGCCGCCATTCTCGCTGCCGAACGCGGTGCGCTTCAAGGACGCACTGGGCCACGCACGCAGCATGAAGCTGACGCCCGTCGAACTGCGCCATGAAGACATCGCCTTCCTGCAGTACACCGGCGGCACCACCGGCGTGTCGAAGGGCGCGACCCTGACCCACCGCAATATCATCGCCAACCTGCTGCAGATGCAGGCCTGGTCGGCGCCGAAGCTGGCGGACCTGCCGCCGGACGAGCGCACCATCATTTGCGCGCTGCCGCTGTACCACATCTTCGCGCTGACCGTGTGCGCCATGTGGGGCATCCGCGAGGGGGGCCTGAATGTGCTGATCCCGAACCCGCGCGATATCGGCGCCTTTATCAAGGAGCTGGCCAAGTACCGCTTCAACATGCTGCCGGCCGTGAACACGCTGTACAACGCGCTGCTGAACCATCCCGACTTCACCAAGCTGGACTTCTCCGGCCTGAAGGTCGCCAACGGCGGCGGCATGGCGGTGCAGAAGGCCGTGGCCGACCGCTGGCTCAAGATAACCGGCGTCACCATCGTGGAAGGCTACGGCTTGTCCGAGACCGCGCCGGTGGCAACTGCGAATCGCTTCGACAGCACCGAATTCTCCGGCATGATCGGCTTGCCGATTCCTTCCACCGAAGTGGCGATTTTGGACGATGCGGGCGGCGAAGTTCCGCTTGGCACGCCGGGCGAAATCGCGATCCGCGGCCCGCAGGTGATGGCTGGCTACTGGAACCGTCCGGAGGAAACCGCCAAGGTCATGACGGCCGACGGCTACTTCAAATCCGGCGACGTGGGCGTGATGGACGAGCGCGGCTACGTCAAGATCGTGGACCGCAAGAAGGACATGATCCTGGTCTCCGGTTTCAATGTCTACCCGAATGAAATCGAAGACGTGGTGGCGGCGCATCCTGGCGTGCTGGAATGCGCCTGCATCGGCGTGCCGGACGAGCATTCCGGCGAAGCGGTCAAGGTGTTCGTGGTGAAGAAAGACCCGAACCTGACCGTGGAGGCGCTGATGGAGCACTGTAAGCAAAACCTGACCGGCTACAAGAAGCCGAAATATATCGAGTTCCGCACCGAGCTCCCTAAAACCAACGTTGGCAAGATCCTGCGCCGCATGCTGCGCGACGAGAAGCCTGCCGACGACAAGAAGGCCGCGTAAGCGGCAAGGCACACGAAAGGCAATACGATGGAAAAAATCTGGCTGAAGTCTTACCCTGAAGGCGTTCCTGCGGAGATCGATATTTCGCAGTACCGCTCCGTGACCCACCTGATGGAGGAATCGTTCCAGAAGTACGCAAGCCGCAACGCTTACGTCTGCATGGACAAGTTCCTGACTTACTCCGAGGTGGACCAGCTGTCGAAGCAATTCGGCGCCTGGCTGCAGTCCAAGGGCCTGAAGCCGGGTGCGCGCGTCGCCATCATGCTGCCTAACGTGCTGCAATATCCGGTCGCGCTGGCGGGCATCATCCGCGCCGGCTACGTGGTGGTCAACGTCAACCCGCTGTACACCCCGCGCGAACTGCAGCACCAGCTGAACGACTCCGGCGCGGAAGCCGTGATCGTGCTGGAAAACTTTGCCACCACCGTGCAGCAAGTCCTGGCTTCGACCCCGGTCAAGCATGTGATCGTGGCGTCGATGGGCGACCTGCTGGGCGGCCTGAAGGGCATGATCGTCAACTTCGTGGTGCGCAATGTGAAGAAGATGGTGCCGGCCTGGAACATCCCCGGCCACGTCAGCTTCAAGCAAGTGCTGTCCGAAGGCTCGCGCCTGACCCTGAAGCCGGCCGACCAGAAGCCTGACGATATCGCCTTCCTGCAGTACACCGGCGGCACGACCGGCGTGTCGAAAGGCGCCGTGCTGCTGCACCGTAACGTGGTGGCCAACATGCTGCAGAACGAAGCCTGGCTGCAGATGGCGCCTAGCGAAAAGCAGATGGTGTTCGTCGCCGCGCTGCCGCTGTACCATATCTACTCGCTGACCATTTCCTGCTTCATGGGCTGGAAGCTGGGCGGCATGAACATCCTGGTCCCGAACCCGCGCGATATCCCGGGCTTCGTGAAAGAGCTGGCCAAGTACCCTGTGACCGTGTTCCCGGCCGTGAATACGCTGTACAACGCGCTGCTGAACAATCCTGATTTCTCCAAGCTGGACTTCTCCAGCTACAAGATCTGCAACGGCGGCGGCATGGCCGTGCAGCAGTCGGTGGCTGACCGCTGGCTGAAGGTGACCGGCACCCCGATCATCGAAGGCTACGGCCTGTCCGAGACTTCGCCGGTGGCTACCGCCAACCGCGTCGACATCAAGGAATTCACCGGCACCATCGGCGTGCCGATTCCATCGACCGAATTGGCGATCCTGGACGACGACGGCAAGGAAGTGCCGCTCGGTTCCGCCGGCGAAATCGCGATCCGCGGCCCGCAGGTCATGGCGGGCTACTGGAACCGTCCTGACGAAACCGCGAAATCGATCACCCCTGAAGGCTTCTTCAAGACCGGCGACGTCGGCATCATGGACGAGAAAGGCTTCGTACGCATCGTCGACCGCAAGAAGGACATGATCCTGGTGTCGGGCTTCAATGTGTACCCGAACGAAGTGGAAGGCGTGGTGGCTGCGCACCCAGGCGTGCTGGAAGTTGCTTGTGTTGGTGTACCCGATGCGAACTCCGGCGAAGCGGTGAAATTGTTCGTTGTCCGCAAGGATCCGAACCTGACGGCGGAAGCGCTGCTCGAGTTCTGCAAGCACGAGTTGACCGCTTATAAGAAGCCGAAGTACATTGAGTTCCGTGATGAACTGCCGAAGACCAACGTCGGCAAGATCCTGCGCCGCCAACTGCGCGACGAAAAGAAAGCAGCATAAGCCGGCAAGTTTGATCTGGCGCAGCATATGGCTCCGGACCGGCTGTAGAGTGGAACGTACCACCTTGGCAGCCACCGGAAACCATATGGGCCTTCTTTACAATTTCGCACTCACCCTCAGCACCGAAGGCCGGCGCGCGCTGCGACAGCGCGAAGGCCTGCGCGGCTACTACGAAGTCTCCCGTCCCGGCATGACGCCCGACCAGGTCGAAGCAGCGTTCGACCTGTCGGTGCGCAGCGCAGAACGCGCCGTGCAGCGCCAGGTCAGCCATCATCCCCTCACGCAGGCGCAGTTCGATGCGCTGGTCAGCTACACGCACAATCTCGGCGCCGGCGGCGCGATGCTGGTGCTGCGCCGGATCGATTGCGGCGACCTTGTTGGCGCAGCCGAGGCCATGCTGCGTAATATCAGCGCGCCCGTCGAAGGCCGCCTGGTGCCGCATGCCGGGCTGGCGGCACGGCGCAAGGAAGAAAGCGCACCATTCCGCGCCTAGCTTTCCCTGCGCGGGCCGGGCTTGCCGTCGGCAACCGAGAACGACGCCAGCGTGGACAGCGCGCTGTTCGCGTCGCGCACATTGTCCAGGCCCTGGAACAGCACCGCGCCACGCGCGGGGCGCAAGTCCAGCAGCATGAAGCCGCGCTTGTCGCTGCGGCCGAAATGCATGTCGCGGTTCATGTCGACGTATTGCTGCGTGCGCGCCTGGGGGCGCGAACTGGAGGTGACGGAAGTGCCGCAGAATTCCGTTGCGACCACCGCATTGCCGGGGCCGGCCGCGCGCGCGGGATCGCGCCGTAAATCGGCGGCAAAGAAAGTATGCACGTCGCCCGACAGCACCAGCGGATTGCGCGCGCTGCGCACGGATTCGAGCAGGCGGGCGCGCGCCGCGGCGTAACCGTCCCATCCATCGGTCCAGAAGCGGCCGTCGCTGTCGCTGGCCAGGGGAAGCTGCGACATCTGCGCCATCAGGGTTTGCTGCGCGAGGATATTCCAGCGCGCCCTTGATTCCTTCAGCCCTTGCGCCAGCCATTGTTCCTGCGCGCTGCCCAGCATGCTGCGGCGCGGGTCGGCCAGGGCAGCGCAGGAGCGGCGGTAGACCGAGCTGGAACCGCCGCGCCCCGTCGGCTGGCAGGCATGGATCGAACGGTACTGGCGCGTGTCGAGGATGTGGAAGCGCGCCAGTTGTCCCCAGTCGTAGCGCTGGTAGATGCGCTGGGCGCGCAGCGGCTGGTGCTCGAAGTAGGCCTGGTAGGCTGCGGTCCGGCGCTGCACGAAGTCTGGCGACAGCAATTCATCGCGCGTTGGGCTGTAATCGTTGGTCACTTCGTGGTCGTCCCAGGTCAGCAGCCAGGGCGCGGCATGGTGTGCGGCCTGAAGGTCGGGATCGCTCTTGTACTGCGCATAGCGCGCGCGGTAGTCGGCCAGGGTGAAACTTTCGTTGCGGCGCAGGACCGTCGCGGGATGTTGCAGGCTGTAGGGACCCCATTCGTAAATATAATCGCCAAGGAAGGCTACCAGGTCGGGCGCGGCTTGCGCAATGTGGCGGTGGGCGGCGTAATGGCCGAATTCCCAATGCTGGCAGGAGGCGACTGCCAGCTTCAACGCGGCCGGCATGCTGCCGGGGGCTGGCGCGGTGCGTGTGCGGCCGACGGGGCTGACGGCATCGCCGAGCATGAAACGGTACCAGTACCAGCGGTCCGGCTCGAGCCCGCGCACATCGACGTTGACGCTGTGCGCCAGCGCAGGCGCGGCAACGGCCACGCCTTTCGCTGCGATGCGGGTGAAGGCTTCATCGTGCGCCACTTCCCAGCGCACCTGCTGAGCAATCGGCGGCATCGATGCCGCATTCAGCGGATCGGGCAGCAGCCGGGTCCAGAGGATGACGGAGTCGGGCAACGGGGCGCCGGAGGCGACGCCCAGCGTGAAAGGGTAGGCGCCATTGGCGGCGCTGCGTGCTTGCGCGGGGAGATGGGGCGCCAGCACTGCCAGCGCGGCGACGCGGGCCGCAGCCTGGAGCAGGAGGCGGCGCCCGTCGTGCATCGGATTACAGCAGCGTTTCCAGCGGCGGCACCGGGCGCGGCTTGCGGTCAGGGCCGGTGGCGACGTAGGTCAGCGTGGCTTCGGTGACCTTGACGATATTGGCCTGCAGGCGGTTGCGCTCTGCATAGACTTCCACGTTGACGGTAATCGAGGTATTGCCGACCTTGACGATATCGGCGTAGAAGGTCAGCAGGTCGCCGACGAAGACCGGATGCTTGAACAGGAAGGAATTCACCGCGATGGTGGCGACGCGTCCGTTGGCGCGGCGGGTGGCAGGCAGGGAGCCGGCAATGTCGACTTGCGCCATGATCCAGCCGCCGAATACGTCGCCATACACATTGGCGTCGGACGGCGAGGGCATCACGCGCAGTTCAGGCATTTTTCCAGGCGGAAGGCCGCGGGAAGTTTGTTCTTGGGAGGTCATCGCAAATTCTCATGAAGGACTACAATTGATGGGATTTTAAACCAGCCAGCCCACGCACGTATGCGACGCTATTCGAATACCCCACCACCTCCACCGGGCAAGTCCGGCAGTAATGCGCGCGGCGACATTGCCACTCTGAAAACATTGCTGCCCTATCTTTGGGTGTACAAATGGCGCGTGCTGGCCGCCCTGCTGGCGCTGGTCGGCGCCAAGGCCGCCAACGTCGGCGTCCCGGTCGTGCTGAAGAAGCTGGTCGACGACATGACCATCAAGCCGGGCGACCCGCATGCCCTGCTGGTGCTGCCGCTGGCAACGCTGGTGGCTTACGGCCTGCTGCGCCTGTCCACCACCATGTTCACCGAGCTGCGCGAGTTCCTGTTTGCGCGCGTGACGCAGCGCGCAGTGCGCACCATTGCGCTGAAGGTATTCCGCCACCTGCATTCGCTGTCGCTGCGCTTCCACCTGAATCGCCAGACCGGCGGCATGACGCGCGATATCGAGCGCGGCACGCGTGGCGTCAGCTCGCTGATTTCGTACACGCTGTTCAACATCCTGCCGACGCTGGTCGAGATCACCCTGGTGCTGGGTTACCTGGTCACGCATTACGACATCTGGTTCTCGGTGATCACCTTCTCGGCGCTGGCGATCTACATCACCTTTACCATCGTGGTGACGAACTGGCGCACGCACTTCCGCCGCACCATGAACGACCTCGATTCGAAGGCCAACACCAAGGCCATCGACTCGCTGCTGAACTACGAGACCGTCAAGTACTTCGGCAACGAGGATTACGAGGCCAATCGCTACGACGAGGGCCTGCAGCGCTACGAGAAGGCGGCGGTGAAATCGCAGACCTCGCTGTCCTTGCTGAACACCGGACAGTCGGCCATCATCGCGATTGCCGTCACGCTGATCCTGTGGCGCGCGACGCAGGGCGTCATCGACGGCAAGATGACGCTGGGCGACCTGGTGCTGGTGAACGCCTTCATGATCCAGCTCTACATTCCGCTGAACTTCCTCGGCGTGATCTACCGCGAGATCAAGCAAAGCCTGGCCGACATGGAGCGCCTGTTCTCGCTGCTGGACGAGAACCGCGAAGTCGACGACGCGGCGCACGCCAGGCCGCTGCAGCCGCAAGGCGCCGAGGTGCGCTTCAACCACGTTGACTTCAGCTACGACCCGAAACGCCAGATCCTGTTCGATGTCGACTTCACCATCCCGGCCGGCACCACGACGGCCGTGGTGGGCCACAGCGGCTCGGGCAAGTCGACGCTGTCGCGCCTGCTGTACCGCTTCTACGAAGTGAACAGCGGCACCATCACCATCGACGGCCAGGATCTGCGCGACATCACGCAGCACTCGCTGCGCCATGCGATCGGTATCGTGCCGCAGGATACGGTGCTGTTCAACGACACCATCGAATACAACATCGCCTACGGCCGTCCAGGCGCCAGCAAGGACGAGATCATCGCCGCGGCACGCGCGGCATCGATTCACGACTTCATCGCCAGCCTGCCGGACGGCTACGACAGCATGGTGGGCGAGCGCGGGCTGAAATTGTCGGGCGGTGAGAAGCAGCGCGTGGCGATTGCCCGCACGCTATTAAAGGATCCAGCCATCCTGATCTTCGACGAAGCCACTTCCGCGCTGGACTCCAAAGCCGAACAGGCGATACAGGCGCAGTTGAAGGAGATCGCGAAGAATCGTACGACGATGGTGATCGCCCACCGCCTGTCGACCATCGCCGACGCCCAGCAGATTCTGGTGCTCGATCACGGCAAGATTGTGGAACGCGGCACGCACGCAGCATTGCTGGCGCGCGAAGGCCTGTACGCCCAGATGTGGGAGCGCCAGCAAGCGCGCGGCGAGCGGGAACAGGTTTCGCCGGCAAGCGGCGAATTGGTCAACTGACAGGAGGACAGCGGATGGCGGTGAAGAAGGTTCTGGCAGTAGCCGTTGCGGCAATTGGTGTGTTGGCTGTTGCGGTCTGCGTCAATACGGCCCGCAGCGGCAGCAAGCAGCTGGTGGTGGAGAAAGCTCCGGCGCTGGCAATCGACGAAGCCGCAGCGGCGCAGCGACTGAGCGAAGCCCTGCGCTTCGTCACCATTTCCGACTACAAGGATGCCGATGCCAACGCCGCCGAATTCGACAAACTGCACGCCCACCTGCAAGCCAGCTTCCCCCGCCTGCATACCGCCCTGAAACGCCAGAACGTCAATGGCAAGGCACTGCTCTATACCTGGCAGGGCAGCGATGCCAAGGCCGCCCCGGTGATGTGGATGGCGCACCAGGACGTGGTTCCGATCGCGCCCGGCACGGAAAAGAACTGGGAGCAGCAACCATTCGCTGGCGTGGTGCGTGATGGTTTCATCTGGGGCCGCGGCTCGTGGGACGACAAGGGCAACCTCTACGCCCAGATGGAAGCCATCGAAATGTTGTTGGCCGCCGGCTTCCAGCCGCGCCGCACCGTCTACCTGGCCTACGGCGCCGACGAGGAAGTCGGCGGCAAGCGCGGTGCGGCGAAAATTGCGGAGTTGCTCAAGTCGCGCGGCGTCAAGCTCGAATACGTACTGGACGAAGGCCTGATGATCGTGCACGGCATGGTGCCCGGCCTGCAGCCAGGCGCCGCCATGGTTGGCGTGGCGGAGAAGGGGTATGCCAGCTACAAGCTGGAACTGGAAACCGCGCCGGGCCATTCCTCGATGCCGCCGCCGGACACCGCCATCGGCATGATGAGCAAGGCCCTGGTTGCGCTGGAAGCGAATCCGATGCCGGTCCGCATGGCAGGTCTGCCGCAGCAAAGCTTCGAGGCGATGGCCCCGGAAATGAGCGGCATGAACCGCGTGGCACTGTCAAACTTCTGGCTGTTCAAGCCGATGCTGGAACGGATGCTGGCCAAGACGCCCAGCACGAATGCGCTGATCCGCACCACCACCGCACTGACCATCGTCAACGCCGGCGTCAAGGACAATGTGTTGCCGGGTACGGCCAGCGCCACCGTCAACTTCCGCCTGCTGCCTGGCGACACGCTGGCTGCAGTGGAGCAGCATATGCGCAAGGCGATCGGCAACGACAGGATCCGCATCACACCGGAAGGCGACTTCAATACCGAAGCCTCGCGCGTCGCACGCCAGGACGGCGCGCCCTTTGCGGCAGTGAATCGCACCATCCGCCAAGTCTTCCCTGACGTTGTGGTTACACCGGGCCTGATGATTGGCGCCACCGACTCGCGTTATTTCGATGGGATGAGCGACAGCGTGCTGAAATTCGGCCCCGTGCGCGCCCATCCCGAAGACCTCCCGCGCTTCCACGGCACCAACGAGCGCATGTCGGTGAAGGGTTACGCGGACATGATCCGCTTCTACCACCAGCTCCTGAAGAACAGTGCATAAAAAAAGGTTCATCGCGGATTAGCGGGATGACCATGCTGTAAACGCAAGAGAGCAGTAAGGAAGAGTTATTGTGTTTGTGCGACCAAACCCTTTAACCAACCCACTGCTCTCATGCCAAATCATAGTCTCAGCCTCCCTTTCTGGGAAGGCTTTCGCATTTCATCTCTGGAAATTGCTGGTAGCCGGCTTCGTTTGCGGTTAATTGCCGATCCAGGCTCGCCCCTGATCTGCTCAAATTGCGGTGCCCGTGCATCAGTGATCCATGAAACCGTCTGGCGGACGGTGCGCGATCTACCGATGGCTGGCATGGCTGTATTTCTGAGCGTTGCCGTCAATCGGTTGCGCTGCCCCGGTTGTTGTCGATGCTGCACCCAGCACATTAGTTGGCTCGATCGGCATTCACGCGTGTCGCGGCGCTTGGCGCAGTTCGTTGCGCACTGGAGTGAGAAACTACCGATTGCTCACGTTTGCGAACTCACTGGGCTTCATTGGGGAACCGTCCGTCAGATACACCGCTTGGATCTGGAGCGTAGGGTGGCGGCCTTGCCGCCACCCCAGCCGACAAGGCTGGTCATGGATGAATTCGCGCTGTTCAAAGGGCATCGTTACGCGACAGTGGTGCTGGATGCAGACACTCGGCGCGTAATTTGGGTCTGTGAGGGGCGTAGTAGAGAAGCGATCCGGCCATTCTTTGCCTGGCTTGGCCCTGAACGCTGTCGGCGCATTCGAGCGGTGGCGATGGATATGAATACCGCATTTGACCTCGAGGTGAAACATCACTGTCGAAGAGCCAGGGTTGTCTATGACCTGTTCCACGTCATCGCTAAATATGGCCGCGAGGTCATTGATCGGGTGCGGGTCGATGAAGCGAATCGGCTGCGCGACGATAAGGCCGGTCGCCAGTATGTAAAGCGTGCACGGTGGCTGCTACTACGCAACGTCGATAATGTGCCGTCAGACCAGAGGCCGAAACTCACTGAGCTTCTGACGGCGAACCAGGCGCTGATGACAGTCTATGTAATGAAGGCGAGCTTGAAGGAACTCTGGACACCAACTGATCCCTGGCGCTGGCGATCGGCTTGGCGCATCTGGCAAGCCATGGCTAAAAGCAGCGCCATCGAACCGCTGATCCGCTTCGCCAGAAGGCTAAGCCTCTACTGGAAGGGCATTTTGGCCCGCATGCGCTGGCCTATGCATACCGGCCAGCTCGAGGGTATTAACAACAAGATCAAGGTTATGAAACGGATGGCATATGGTTACCGCGACTCTGACTTCTTCTTCCTGAAGATCAAAGCCGCGTTTCCCGGGAATCCGTGAAGAACCTAAAAAAAGCCGGGGTCAGGTCTGGCAATCCGCCACATTTTTTGCATTGCCAAAAATGTGGCGGATTGCCAGACCTGACCCCGGCTTTTGTCCTGCACGTAATTAAGGCAGCGGGCGCTCCGACAGTTCGCGGTCGTCGGTGTTAGTCAGTTCCCCTTCCCACTTCGCCACCACTGCGGTGGCAATGGAGTTGCCGACCACGTTGGTGGCGGAACGCGCCATGTCCAGGAAGTGGTCGATGCCCAGCAGCAGGACCAGGCCCGCCTCGGGAATCTTGAACTGCGACAGGGTGGCGGCAATCACGACCAGCGATGCGCGCGGCACGCCGGCCATGCCCTTGGAGGTCAGCATCAGCACGGCCATCATGGTGATCTGGGTGCCCAGGTCCATATTGATGCCGTAAGCCTGCGCGATGAACACCGTGGCGAAGGTGCAGTACATCATCGAGCCATCCAGGTTGAAGGAGTAGCCGATCGGCAGGACGAAGGCGGCGATGCGGTTACGCACGCCAAAGCGCTCCAGGCCTTCCAGGGTTTTCGGGAAAGCCGCTTCGGAGGAGGCGGTGGAGAAGGCCAGCAGGGTCGGCTCTTTGACTTCCGACATCAGCTTCATCACGCGCTTGCCGAGGAACAGGAAGCCGGCGAAAATCAGGATCGCCCACAGCACGCCGATGGACAGGTAGAACTCGGCCATGAACACGCCGTAGGTTTGCAGCACGCCGACGCCGCTCTTGGCGATGGTGCCGGCAACGGCTGCGAACACGGCGAACGGTGCGAACTGCATCACGTAGCCGGTCACCTTCAGCATGATGTGTGCGATGCCGTCGACGGCGTCGATCAGCGGTTCCGCCTTTTTGCCCACAGCGGCAGCTGCGGTACCGAAGAACAGCGAGAACACCACGATCTGCAGGATCTCGTTCTTGGCCATGCCGTCGATGATCGAGGACGGCACCAGGTGGGTGATGAATTCTTTCAGCGACAGGCTGGAAGTCTGCAGCGAAGCGGCAGCTGCAGCACCGTCGGTCGGGATGTGGCCCAGCAGCGCATCGCCCGGACGGAAGATGTTCACCATGATCAGGCCCAGCGTCAGCGACAACACGGACGCGAGGAAGAACCAGCCCAGGGTCTTGATGCCGACGCGGCCAACTTCCTTGGTGTCGCCCATTTTCGCGATGCCGACCATCAGGGTCGAGAACACCAGCGGCGCGATGATCATCTTGATCAGGCGCAGGAACAGGGTGGTGATGAGGGTCATGTAGTCCGCGAAGCTGGTCGCTTGTGGCGCCGCTTGCGAGACATTGATGGCGTAGCCGGTGAGGATACCCAACGCCAGGCCGACGAGGATATAAGTGGTCAGGCGGTTTTTGTTGGCCATAAGCAAGATTCCTGAAGTAGGGCGGATTTGCCGTTAGAATGAATAGCTATTTGATGAGCTATTAAGCAAGTCCCGAAGTATCCTTGCGGTTCTAGGCCACTGTCAAGCAAGAATAAAACTGCTGAAACCGGAAAAAGATGATCGCAATTAAAGACTTAAGTAAATGGTTTGGCAACTTTCAGGTGCTCACGGACTGCAGTACCGAGGTGGCCAAAGGCGACGTCATGGTGATCTGCGGACCGTCCGGCTCGGGCAAATCGACCCTGATCAAGACGGTCAACGGGCTGGAACCGTTCCAGAAGGGTGAAATCATTGTCGATGGCACCTCGGTCGGCGCCAAAGGCACGGATTTGTCGGCTTTGCGTGCCCGGATCGGCATGGTATTCCAGAATTTCGAGCTGTTTCCCCACCTTTCGGTGCGCGAAAACCTGACCCTGGGCCAGGTAAAAGTGCTGGGCCGCTCACAGGACGAGGCCAACGAAAAAGGCCTGAAGTATCTCGACCGCGTCGGCCTGCTGGCGCACCAGGACAAATTTCCCAACCAGCTCTCGGGCGGCCAGCAGCAGCGCGTGGCCATCGCCCGCGCCTTGGCGATGGACCCGATTGCCATGCTGTTCGACGAGCCGACGTCCGCCCTGGACCCGGAAATGATCAATGAGGTGCTGGACGTTATGGTCGGGCTGGCGCAGGACGGCATGACCATGATGGTGGTGACCCACGAAATGGGCTTCGCCCGCAAGGTGGCCAACCGCGTGGTCTTCATGGACCAGGGCCGCATCCTGGAAGACTGCAGCAAGGACGAATTCTTCGGCGCCCCCCGTTCCGAGCGCGCGCGGGACTTTTTAGCGCGTATCATCCACTAACAGGGCGGGTCGTCGTCCCCGCCAGCGGAGGACACCATGACCTTTCTGCGCCTGCTTCCCCTTTTCTGCCTGGCCGCTGCGGCCAGCGCCCAGGAGCCCACCGGCACCCTCGCCAAGATCAAACGCAGCGGCCAGGTGGTGTTGGGCGTACGCGACGGCTCCATTCCATTTTCTTATCTCGATGACAAGCAGCAGTACCAGGGCTATTCAGTGGACCTGTGCCTGAAAGTCGTCGAACACCTGAAAACGCAGCTCGCCATGCCGGGGCTGAAGGTGGCCTATAACCCCGTCACCTCCGCCAACCGCATCCCGCTGATGGCCAATGGCACCATCGACCTCGAATGCGGCTCTACCACCAATAATGCGGAGCGCCAGCAGCAGGTGGCGTTCGCGCCGACCATGTTCGTGATATCGAGCCGGCTGCTGGCCAAGAAGTCGGCCAATATCCAGTCGCTGGATGACATGAAGGGCAGGGTGCTCGTGGCTACTGCCGGCACCACCACGCTCAAGCAAATGACCATCCTGAATAGTGAGCGCAAGCTTGGCATGAAGATTCTGATCGGCAAGGACCATCCGGAATCGTTCCTGATGCTGGAGACGGGCCGCGCCGAAGCCGAGGCCAATGACGACATCCTGCTGGCAGCGCAGGTGGCAACGTCCAAGGCGCCGGTCGATTTCGCCGTCAGCAAGGAGGCGATGTCGGTTGAACCCTACGGCATCATGATGCGCAAGAACGACATGCCGTTCAAGAAGTCGGTGGACGAGGCCTTGCGCAAGATCTACCAGTCCGCCGAGATCCAGCGCATCTACAACAAGTGGTTCATGAGCCCGATCCCGCCGCGCGGCGTGAACCTGAACTTCCCGATGCCGGCCACGCTGAAGGCGGTACTGGCCAAGCCGACCGATTCGCCGGACCCCGCGGCATACAGATAGCATGCATTACAACTGGAACTGGCGCATCTTCTGGGAACTGTCCCCGGACGGTGTGCACAGTTATTGGGATACCTTGTGGTCCGGCCTGGCGTGGACGCTGGCCACCTCGCTGGCCGGCTGGGTGATCGCACTGGCGCTGGGCGTCGCGGTCGGCACCCTGCGCACCGCGCCCAATCGCTGGCTGCGCCGCTTTGCCATCTGCTGGGTGGAAGTGTTCCGCAATATTCCGCTGCTGGTGCAGATGTTCCTGTGGTTCTTCGTGCTGCCCGAGCTGCTGCCGCGTGCCGCGGGCGACTGGCTCAAGGCGCTGCCGAACGCGCCTTTCGTCACGGCCGTGCTGTGCCTTGGATTCTTCACATCCGCGCGGGTTGCGGTGCAGGTGGCGGCCGGCATCAACGCGCTGGCAGGCGGCCAGCGCCTGGCCGCGCTGGCCCTTGGGCTGTCACGCATGCAGTCCTATGAATACGTGCTGCTGCCGCTTGGCTTGCGCATCGTGCTGCCGCCGCTGGCCAGCGAGTTCCTCAATATCATCAAGAATAGCTCCGTTGCGCTCACCATCGGCTTGATGGAGCTCACTGCCAGCGCGCGCTCGATGCAGGAATTCTCCTTCCAGTTCTTTGAAGCGTTTGCCGCCGCCACGGTAATCTACGTGATCGTCAATATCATCGTCGTTGCCGGCATGACCGTGCTCGAGCGCCACCTTGCATTGCCAGGCACGCTCGGCGGCGAAGCACGGAGGGCCGCGTGATGTTTTCGAACTTTGACTTCAGCGTGATCGCCAATTCATGGATCTACCTGTTCCAGGTCGGCATGGTGTTCACGCTCAAGCTGACCGTGCTGGCCATGCTGGGCGGCGTGGCGCTGGGCACCTTGCTGGCGATGGCGCGCCTGTCGTCGTTGCGCGCGCTGTCACTGGCTGCTGCGTGCTATGTGAACCTGGTGCGCGCCGTGCCGCTGGTGCTGGTGATCTTCTGGTTCTACTTCCTGGTGCCTTACATCGCCGCATGGATCATCGGCGCTTCCGAGCCGGTCAAGGTAGGCACCTTCCTGTCAGCGCTGATTACCTTCACCCTGTTCCAGGCTGCCTACTATTGCGAGATCATGCGCGGCGGCATACAGGCAATTCCAAAAGGACAGGTCCAGGCGGCGCAAGCGCTGGGCATGAATTACTGGCAAACCATGTGGAAAGTCGTGCTGCCACAGGCTTTCCGCAATATGCTGCCGGTATTGCTGACGCAGACGATCGTCCTGTTCCAGGATGTGTCGCTGGTTTATGTACTTTCCATCCCCGACTTCGTCGGCGCGGCCAGCAAGATCGCCCAGCGCGACGGACGGCTGGTTGAGATGTACCTCTTCGTGGCGCTGGTGTATTTCGTCCTGTGCACGCTGATGTCCTGGCTGGTGCGCCGCATGCAACGCCGCATCGCCATTATCCGGTGACCGTGTACCGGCTGTCTGTGGAGGTGCTGAAATCCCTTTTTTTAGTTGCTGAAAACTGCTGAAAATGGCTTGCTCAGCACGCCAAAATGGGTAATTTCAGCACTGTCCCACAGACAGGGTGCGCAAGCCACCCCGAAAGCTCTGACAGGTTTGGCCTTTCGCAATGTTTCGGCATGTATCATGGGTGTACCGCTTTGTTTTCCTGCCTGGTGCGCGTGCTGCCCGCTGTGTACCATGTGGTGCATGAAGACGACGAAACTTTCGGTGGGTGCCTTGCTGGTGCTGGGGGCGTTCGGCAGCGCGCAAGCTGCGGGACGCGTGCTTGCAGATGTGGCCCTGACGCAGGCAGTGATTGTCGACGTGGCATCCGGCCAACTGGTGCAGGGCAAGGCCGTGCTGCTGAAAGGTGGCGACATCATCGCCGTTGTCGACAACGCAAAGTTGAAAGACTACTCTCCCAGGCGCACTGTCAAACTGCCTGGCAAGTACCTGATGCCGGGCTTGTGGGATACCCACGTGCACTTCGGCGGCGGTCCCGCCCTGATCGAAGAAAACAGGCAGCTGCTGGGCCTCTACCTCGCGCACGGCATCACGACGGTGCGCGATTGCGCCGGCGACCTGTCCGATACTGTGCTCGATTGGCGCGACCTGATCAACCAGGGCAAGCTGGTGGGCCCGACCATCCTCGCCTCCGGCCCCAAGCTGGAAGGCTACAAGCCGCTGTGGAAAGGCACCATTGAAGTCGGCACGCCGGAAGAAGTCGGCAAGGCGCTGGACTACCTGCAGTCGCGCAGCGTGGACTTCGTGAAGATCACCGAGAACACCATGAAGCCGGAGATCTTCCTGGAAGCGGTGCGCCAGGCCAAGGCACGCGGCATGCAAACCTCCGGCCACCTGCCGGTGCAGCTCACGCTGGACCAGGTGATGCAGGCTGGCCTGGGCAGCATCGAACATCAATCCTATGCGCTGCGCGGATCAACGCCGCGTGAAGCCGAACTGACGGCGCAAGTTGCTGAGGGCAAGATCACTGGCCGCGAAGCCATGCGCGCCAGCCTGGAAAGCTTTGACGAAGCGACCGCACGCGCTACCTTCCGCCGCATGGCGGCAGCCGGCATGTCGATCACACCGACCCTGGTAGGCTCGCAAGTCACCGCCTACCTGGACCAGGACAACCACGCGAGCGACACCTACCTGAAATACATCGGCCAGGGCCTGCGCAAGACGTACGAGTGGCGCGTGCAGCGCGCGGCAAAGGACGATGTGGCCGCTATCGCCTACCGTCATGCCGCCTACGAGAAGGCAGCCTCGCTGCTGCCGCTGATGCAGCAGGAAGGCGTCAACATCATCGCCGGCACTGATGCGGGCTTCCTGAATTCTTTCGATTATCCGGGCCGGGGCCTGCACGACGAGCTGGGCATCTTCGTCAAATACGGCCTGACGCCGCAGCAGGCGCTGCAAGCGTCAGTGATCAACGGCCCGCGCTTCCTCGGCAAGCAGGAGCGCTACGGCGCCGTGCACAAAGGCAAGGCAGCCGACCTGCTCGTGCTGGACGCCAATCCGCTGCAAGACATCGCCAACATCCGCAAGGTGCGCATGGTCGTCAGCCACGGCAAGGTCTACGACCGCGGCCAACTGGATGCGATGCTGGAATCCGCGCGCCGCTACGCGGACCAGCATCCGGCGCCGCCCGGCGCTTAAGCGGCGCCGCGCCGCGCTTTCTCGATCTTGGCGATGTCGATTTTCTTCATGTCCATCATCGCATCGAAAGCGCGTTTGGCAGCCGCGCGGTCCGGGTCGGAAATTGCCTCCATCAGGGCGCGCGGCGTGATCTGCCAGGACAGGCCCCAGCGGTCCTTGCACCAGCCGCAGGCGCTTTCCTGGCCGCCGTTGCTGACGATGGCGTTCCACAGGCGGTCGGTTTCCGCCTGGTCGTCCGTCGCAATCTGGAATGAAAAGGCTTCGCTGTGCTTGAAAAGGGGGCCGCCATTCAGGCCGATGCAGGGAATGCCGGCGACCGTGAACTCGACCACGAGGACGTCGCCCAGCTTGCCGTCCGGGTAGTCGCCCGGCGCCCGGTTGATGGCGCCGACGGCACTATCCGGGAAGGTTTTTGCGTAGAAGGTGGCGGCATCCAGCGCGTCGCCGTTATACCAAAGACAGACTGTATTCTTGCTAGCCATCGCTTGCCTCCTCAAGGGATTGCGGGGGGAAGCGCCAATATCGCACATTCTCGCGGCAGGTGGGGTTCAACAGGTAAAATGGCGGGATTCGTTTTAAAGGAAAGCCTTGCCGCCATGAGTGACTTCGAGATCCCGCACAGCATCACCATCACCCGCCCAGACGACTGGCACCTTCACCTGCGTGACGGCGCCACCATGGCCAGCGTCCTGCCGGACACCGCGCGCCAGTTCGGCCGCGCGATCGTGATGCCAAATTTGAAACCTCCTGTCACCACCGTGGCGCAGGCCGCCGCCTACCGCGACCGCATCCTGGCCGCCCTGCCGCAAGGCATGGACTTCGAGCCGCTGATGACGCTCTACCTGACCGACAACACCTCGCCGGACGAAATCATCCGCGCCGCCGACAGCGGCTTCGTACATGCGGTCAAGCTGTACCCCGCCGGCGCCACCACCAATTCCGACGCCGGCGTGACCGACCTGGCCAAATGCTACAAGGTGCTGGAAACCATGCAGGAGGTAGGCATGCCTTTCCTGGTGCATGGCGAAGTGACCGACCAGGACATCGACTTGTTCGACCGTGAAGCCGTCTTCATCGAGCGCGTGATGCGCCCGCTGCGCAAGGACCTGCCGGCCCTGAACATCGTGTTCGAGCACATCACCACCAAAGATGCGGCGCAATACGTGGCCGAAGCGGAAGGCCCGATCGCCGCCACCATCACCGCCCACCACCTGCTGTACAACCGCAACGAGATCTTCAAGGGCGGCATTCGCCCGCATTACTACTGCCTGCCGGTGCTGAAGCGCGAAGAACACCGCCTGGCCTTGGTGACCGCGGCGACCAGCGGCGACGAGCGTTTCTTCCTCGGCACCGACTCCGCGCCGCACGCGCAGGGCGCCAAGGAAGCGGCCTGCGGCTGCGCCGGCTGCTACACCGCGCTGCACGCGATGGAGCTGTACACCGAAGCCTTCGCCCGCGCCGGCGCGCTGGACAAGCTGGAAGCCTTCGCTTCCTTGAACGGTCCGGCCTTCTACGGCCTGGAGCCGAACAAGGGCACCATCACCCTGAAGCGCGAGCAGTGGACGCTGCCGGCCGACCTGCCTTTCGGCGATTCGAAACTGATCCCGCTGAACGCCGGCGAAACGATCAACTGGAAAATGGCCTAAGTGTTCCAGGAGATCGACTGGTCTCGCGCCTGGTATGCCTCGGTGCGGGATGCCGCTTCCCGCATCGACCTCGCCCTGCCCAGCGTCGTCCAGCCTTTCTGTGAACAAGCGGCCGCCCTGGCGCTGGTCAACCATGCAGGCCGGCCGCTGCGCTTCGTGCCGCAGGCTTCCCTGCCGGAAGGCATGGCCTACGAAGAATTCATCGGCGCCACCGGCCAGGTGCCGACGCGAGACAACCTGCACGATTTCTTCAACGGCCTGGTGTGGCTGACATTCCCCTCCATCAAGCGCCAGCTCAACGCCCTGCAGGCCGCGCAGATCGCGCAGGATGGCGTGGGCAAATCGCGCGGCCCCGCGCGCGATGCTGCTACTATTTATGACGAAAACTCGGCCCTGCTGGTAGTGCGCGACAATGCCGAAGGCGCGGCCCTGGTGGAAGCCCTGCGCAGCCACCGCTGGCGCGAAGCCTTCGTGGAACGCGCAGCCATGTTCGGCCGCGACGCGGAAGCCTGGCTGTTCGGCCACGCGCTGATGGAGAAGCTGGTGGCGCCCTACAAGGCGATTACCGCCCACGCGCGCGTGGTGCTGGCTGGCGACCACTACTGGGCGCTGGACGACGCCGGCCGCCGCGCATGGCTGGACCGCGACGAGGCCGCGCGCCTGGCCGGCGAGGGGCTGGGCAAGGGCGGCTTCACGCCGTTGCCGGTGCTGGGCATTCCCGGCTGGTGGCCGCAGCAGGATGACGCTTTTTACGCAGACGACACGGTATTCCGCCCGAAGCGGAAGCCCGCTTGAAAGGAGCTTTTGAATGGACAAGATTATCCGCTGGGGCATCCTCGGCACCGGCAAGATCGCCAAGGCTTTCGCCACGGCGCTGCGCGACGTCCCCGATATCGAACTGGCGGCCGTTGCCTCGCGCAGCGTAGATAGCGCTACCGAGTTCGCCAAGGAATATGGCGCAACACGGGCCCACGGCGACTACCAGGCGCTGGCCGACGACCCCGGCGTGGACGTGATCTACATCGCCACCCCGCACGCCATGCACCACGAGAACGCCATCATGTGCCTGAAGGGCGGCAAGGCGCTGCTGGTGGAAAAGGCCTTCACCCTGAATCGCCGCGAGGCCCGGGAAATCGTGGACCTGGCGCGCGAACGCAAGCTGTTCGTGATGGAAGCCATGTGGACCCGCTTCCAGCCGGCCATCCTGGAAGCCAAGCGCATGATCGACATGGGCGAAATCGGCAATGTGCGCAACCTGCAGGCTGACCTGGGTTTCGCGGCCGATGCCGGCCCTGAACATCGCCTGTTCAACCCTGCGCTGGGCGGCGGCGCGCTGCTCGACCTGGGCATCTACCCGCTGTCGATGGCCGCCTTCTTCCTCGGCCCGGTCAAGGCGGCGCGCGGCGTTGGCGAACTGGCGCCGAACGGCGTCGACGTGCAGGCCAATTTCGTACTGAACCACGTGGACGGCTCGCTTTCCGCCTGTAGCTGCAGCCTGAACACCCGCACCCCGGCCACCCTGAGCGTGTGCGGCGACAAGGGCTTCCTGCGCCTGCACGGCCGCTTCCACCACGCCGAACGCTTCACCATTGTCATGAACGATGGCAGCGAGCGCGAATTCCACTTCCCGCGCATCGGCAACGGCTATGCCCACGAGGCGATGGAAGTCGGGCGCTGCCTGCGCGAAGGCCTGCTGGAAAGCCCGGAAATGCAGCTCGACGAAACCGTCGAGCTGATGGGCGTGCTCGATGCGCTGCGTGCCCAGCTTGGCGTGCGCTATAGCGTGGATTGAAGCGGGGGATTGAAGCCGGATTGTCGCCCGCGCCACACGCGACAACTCTTTACAAAAAACCATTAGCCCTTTCATTTATCATAAAGTTATTATCGTATTTTTAACTTTGGTTGGAGGGTGGTATGCATCAAGCAATCCTGAAGCTGGCAGGCGGGGCGGCGCTGGCATTGGCATCCAGCGCCGCTTCGGCGCAATGGGTCACTACTGATCTTCAAGTCACGGGCGTGATCCAGGAAGTGCCCGGACCGTCGCCACGCTGCCCCTCCCAATTCGGCGGCACCATCACCGGCCACGGCAGCAGCACGCTGCTGGGCCGTGTCGCCTACGTCGCCAACGATTGCATCACCCAGGACGGCGCCATCTACAATTTCAGCCGCGGCCGTTTCATCATCATGACGCTGTCGGGCGACCAGATCTACGCGAACTACAGCGGCCAGTTCGTGCCGACCGGCCAAGGCACCAATTACGTCTTCAGCGGCGCCACCTTCCAGATCGTTGGCGGCACCGGCCAGTACATCTTCGCCAGCGGCGGCGGCCAGCTGCAGGGCAGCGAAGACATGCTGACCGGCGCCGGCACGATCACCATGAGCGGCCGCATGAGCTACTGGAAGCGTTAAAGCCGTTTTGGCGGGCCGCCAGCAGGATTCGGCGGCATCCTTTACACTGGCTTTCTTTGCCAGCCAGGATGCGCGCCATGCCAAGCAACGACCGCCAACTCAATCTTAAGACGATCCTGCTCGCCACCGGCGTCGTGCTGACGCTGTCGATGGGCGTGCGCCATGGCTTCGGCTTCTGGATGCAGCCGATTTCGCAGGCCAATGGCTGGAGCCGCGAAACCTATTCGCTGGCGCTGGCGCTGCAAAACCTGTTGTGGGGCGCCTTTGGTCCCTTCGCAGGCATGGTGGCGGACCGCTGGGGCACCCCGCGTGTCGTGGTCACCGGCGCCATCTCCTATATGGCTGGCTTGCTGTGGATGGCCACGGTGACCCAGCCGACGCTGTTCATCATCGGCTCCGGCGTATTCATCGGCCTTGGCCTGGCGTGTACCGCCTTCGGCGCGGTGAGCGGCATCATCGGCCGGGCCGCGCCGGTGGAAAAGCGCTCCTGGGCCTTCGGCGTTTCGGGCGCGGCCAGCTCCTTCGGCCAGTTCCTGATGATGCCCGTCGAGCAGCAGCTGATCTCCACCATTGGCTGGCAGCACGCCTTCTACGCACTGGCGGGCGTGGTGTTCCTGCTGATGATCCCCATGACGAGTTTCATGCGCGAGCCGAAGCATGAAGTGGCAAGCGGCGCCGCCCATCAGAGCGTGGGCGAGGCAATGCGCGAAGCGATGGGCACCCGGTCCTTCCTGCTGCTGGTGGCGGGTTATTTCGTGTGCGGCTTCCAGCTGGTCTTTGTTGGCGCCCACCTGCCAGCCTACCTGAAGGACAAGGGCATTGCCACGCCGGGCGTGGCGGTGACGGCGCTGGCGCTGATTGGCCTGTTCAATATTTTCGGCTCGTTCACCGCCGGCCAACTGGGCGGGCGCATGCCCAAGCGCTACCTGCTTTCCTCGATCTATTTCGCGCGCTCGGTGGTGATCGGCCTGTTCCTGCTGGCGCCGTTGTCGCAAATGTCGGTCTACCTGTTCGCCGCCGCCATCGGCTTCCTGTGGCTGGCCACGGTGCCGCTCACCAACGGCATCATCGCTGGCGTGTTCGGCTTGAAGCACATGTCGATGCTGGCGGGCGTGGTGTTCCTGTCGCACCAGGTGGGCAGTTTCATCGGCGTCTGGCTGGGCGGCTACCTGTTCGACAGGCTTGGCAGCTACGACGTGGTGTGGGGCATTACCCTCGGCCTGGGCATCTTTGCCGGCTTGGCCAACCTGCCGATCGACGAGCGCCCGCTGCTGCGCAGCGAACCTGGCCTGAAGGCGGCTTGAGATGAAACAGCGGCTGCTCCGTATCGGCCTGTGGGCGCTCGGCGCAGCCGTGCTGACGCTGGCGTTCATGGCTTACCTGCGCCCGGCCTTCGTGCTCGACCTGGCCAACCGCATTTACCTCTGCCTTTGAGAGCGTTCAATTTCTAAAAATTGCAGAAAATAGATGCATAAATAAAATTATTTTCATTGACGAAATATTTTCAATTAACTATCATTTCGAGTTTTGCAACTTTTTTTGCGCGTTAGACACATCTATTGCGCATAGGGATGCCCGTTTCGGGCCGGAATTCGAGGTGTTGGTTGGTTTTGAAAGTCATCTGGGCCGCATTGCGGCCACCAGCGCGCGCCGCCATCGGCGCGCTGCTGCTGACCGGCCTGGCGCATGCCCAGACCACCGTGTCGGAACCCATCCGCACGAACCAGACATGGAGTGCCAGCGGTAGCCCATACATTGTCGATGCCGACGTGGCGATCGAAGCGGGTGCCGTCCTGACGATCGAACCTGGCGTGACGGTGCGCATGGGAGTGAATGCGAACCTGGTGGTGAGTAACGGCACGCTGCGTGCCGAAGGCTCCGCGGCCACTCCCATTGTGCTGACGGCTTCATCCGACATACCAGGCGGCAGCCCGTCCGCCGGTGCGTGGGGCAACCTCAGCTTCCAGGAGGGCACGTCGACTGCCACGCGGCTGGAGTGGGTCCAGGTCAATTACGGCAAGGGGATTCGCATCCAGGGCGCGTCGCCGACGCTGAACTACGTGGACATCCGCAATAGCAGCGGCGCCGCCATCCAGATGGACCTGCGCTCGTCTCCAAGCGGTGTAGGCCTGCAGGCTTCCGGTAACGCGGTGAACGGCATCAGCGTGCCGGCCGGCGATATCACGGGGAATGTGCAATGGAACCTGCGCGGCATTCCTTACGTGGTGGCCACCGGCGAGCTGTCGGTTGGGGCACGCCCAATCATCAATACAGTGACGCCAGCGACTGTCCAGCAGGGCGATACCATCGACGCGGTTCTCAGTGGCTCGCGACTGGCTGGAGCGGAGCGTGTCAGCACGGATGCCGCAGGTGTTACCGCGTCCATCAGCGCGGGCGCCAGCGATACGAGCGTGCCAATCCGCATCGCAGTCACCCGCGACCAGCCAACTGGCAAGGTGAACCTGGTTGTACAGACTTCCGCAGGCCTGGTCCGGCTGCCAGCTGTACTTGAAGTGATCCCGGCCAAGCCGACCGTTCGCGTCACCAGCATGACACCGTCTTACCTGCGCATCGGAGCCAGTGCATCGTTCCAGATGACAGGTACCTACCTGAATGGTGCGAGCATCGCATTACCGCAGGACTCTGGCATTGCCCTCAGCGACCTGGTGACTACTGAAACCACGGCCAACTTCAAGCTGACAGCGGCCCAACAGGCGCCAATCGGCGAGAAGGCGCTGCTGGTGACCAATGCCTTGGCGCCGGATACCTCGGCTACGGTCAAAGTCAGCTTGGTCAACGGCGCGCCTGCCATTTCGACCGACCCTGGCCAGATATCCATCGCGCCTACCGCGCAAGCCAACAGTATCACGTTGCGCCTGTCGTCTGTGGATGTTATCGCGCATGACCTTTCCCTGGCGCTGGATGACCCGGACATTGCGACTGTGTCGCCTGCGCGGCTGACGATTCCGGCCGGATCGCAGCAGGCAGCCGTCACGCTAAGTGGCCTGAAAGTCGGCACGACCATGTTGACTGTTACCTCCCCAACCCTCGCCACGATCAAATTCCCGGTCTATGTCGGCAGCATTGCTGACGGAACGGTCATCGGTCCAATCCTGTCTGCACCTGTCGACGTGCGTGTGTTCTTTGCACCGAACGTGTTTAACGGCGGTGTTGCGGTGACTGGGAAGCCTGTGGGTGTACAGGTCTTCAGGGCAGGCAATCCATACGAAGGCACGGCAACGTTCAGCGGCAGGCCAGTCGGTGTGCAAGTGTTCAGTACAGCGGGGGCAGCGGTGGGCGAAGTCTCAACCTATTCCCGCATTGTTGGCGTAACAGTTAAAAAGACTCAGTAAGCGAAAGAAGGAATGAAGAATATGAAATCGAACAAGCCGATGGTCAAGCTGGCACTGGCCAGCATCATGGCTGCTCTCAGCGCCAACAGTATGGCAGCATTCAACAGCGGTAGTACCGGCGCCAACGGTGCGCTAGTCGTACCCGCGTACACCAGCATCACAATCGACCTGCCGCCCGATGGCGTGTTGAACTACACCACCGTTACGATCAACACTGCCGCCACAGTCACCTTCAGGCGTAACGCAGCCAACACGCCGGTCACCATCCTGGCGAGCGGTGATGTCACGATCGCCGGCAGCATCAACGTCAATGCTACGGCGGTCGACATTAGCCAGCAAGGCGGCAAAGGTGGTCCTGGTGGTTTTGACGGCGGCCGAGGCGGCTCGTTTATCGACGCCTCGCAATGGAAAGCCAACGGCGAGCCAACTTTCAATGCGGGCAGCCCGGGCTTAGGTCCTGGCGGCGGCGCTGGCGGCGGTGTACTCCTGCCGGGGCCAAGCGGCATGGCAAGCTCGAGTACAGTGCCCTTCCTGCGCCATGGAACCGGTGGCGCATATGGCGGCAGGTTGGCGGCGTTTCCGGCAAGCACCGTCAAATGCGCACACCCCGAAGTGCCTGGATATGGCAATGTGAACTTGATTCCGCTGGTTGGTGGCTCGGGCGGCGGTGGTGGTGCCGGTGGCAACCGCGTTGCTGGCGGCGGCGGCGGCGGCGGCGGCGGGGCCATCCTGATTGCGTCATCCGGAGTGATCAACCTTACTGGCGGCATCTACGCGAACGGCGGCAATGCGAACTATATTTCTGGCGCTTCAGAGGGCGGTGCCGGCAGCGGCGGTGCGGTACGCCTTGTTGCAAACATCATTCGGGGCGACGGCCCCATCTACGCCAAGGGCGGCGCGCATAACGGCACTAGCGGCAGTGGGAATGCGGCTGCGGCAGGTGATCCGGCGTTCGGAATTTGCCAGTCTCCAGACACCAGCTACACCTACGCTGGCCCAGGCCGCATCCGTCTGGAAGCCGCGGTCATGGAGCGTAGCGCCGCCACCACTCCTTCGTTCACTTACGACCTCCCAGGCCCAATCGTTATTCCTGGCGGTACGCCAGGCCTGACGATTGCCAGCATCGGCGGCAAGCCGGTTCCAGAAAATCCCACCGGTTACGGGGACTTGAGCTTTGACGAGCCGGGTAACCAGAGCGTGGTGATTAACACCACCGGCGTACCGGTCGGCAGCATTGTTACGCTGGCCGTCGCGCAGGCAGGCCTTGCCACCGCAACCAAGGTTGTTGGCGCCCCTACCACGGGCACCAAAGCCAGTGCGACAACCTCGATCGACATCGCCCTCACCGGCGGCTCCAACACTATCCAGGCCTCCATCACCTACACCGTTGGCGGTCAGGCGGCTGCTGCCCTCGCTCCGCTTGCAGGTAATGAAAACGTAGCCCAGGTCCGCCTGGAATCCGTACTGGGCGCCGGTGAACAATTGGCCACCCTGATCACCGTTAGCGGCAAGGAATACAAGGTTCCGGCAGCAACCCTCGCAGGTATCTGAAGCGCGCTCCAGCGCGTGTAGCTAAGGAAAAGAACAAAAAGTTCGTCATATGCAGAAAAGAGTGGTAATGACAAAGATCCGTCTCAACGGCGCCGGGCGCGCCGTTTCCTTGGCTACACGGCTGAAACGCGTGCCGGCGAACTGGCGCCGCCCAATCCTGGCCGTTTGCATTGGGGCCGCCTTCGCGACCCAGTGGAGCGGCGCCGCCGAACTGCGGATCGCCGATGGCGTGGTTATCAAGTTCGGTTCGGATGCGCAACTGGTCGTGCGTGACCAGATCACGATCGGCAACAACGCCACCTTCACCAGCCAGAACGACGACGCGGCCGGCGGGCGTACCAATCCCACTTCGCAAGCGCCGCGTGCCGGCGACTGGCGCGGCATCAGCATCGAGAAATCCGCGCAGGCCTTGGGCGTGCAACTGGGTTCCGGCATGCTGGTGCGTTACGCGGGCGCCGATGGCAATGCAGCCCTTAACCTGCGCGGCGTCAGTCCGACTGCGCCTTTCCTGCAGTTGAACGACAACGTGCTGGGCCTGCGCCTGGGCGCAGGCGCCAACCCGGTCTTGAGCGGCGCAAGCTTCATGCGCAACGCCACCGGTGTCGAGGCATACGACACCACCGCATCCATCACGGGCGGCCAGTTCGTCGGCAACACGACGGCCGCCATTGAGAACAAAACCCCGGTGTCCATCATCCAGGCGACCGGCAACTGGTGGGGCAATTCCACCGGTCCAAGCAATGCCACCGCCAACCCGTCCGGCCAGGGCGACAAGATTTCGGCTGGCGTCAACTTCGGCAGCTTCGTTGCTGCGGCACAGCTGCTGAATCCCCGCGTAACGCTGCTGAATCCTGCGCCATACCATGTGCAGCACCGCATGCAGCTGGCGTTGGCGTGCGTCAATGCAGTTGAATACCGTATCGCCGAGAATGGCGCCTTTGCCGGCGTGAACTTCGTGCCGATGCCGGCAGACGGCACGGCAATCCCGTTCGACACCTCGGCTGGCGACGGCAGCAAGAACATCACCGTCCAGTACCGCAGCGCGAACGGCGAGATTGGTGCCGTTTCCTTGCCAGCCCAACTGGTCGACACCTCGGCACCAGTGCTGGAGCTGGCCAGCCCAATGGCCAATGCCATCATCAAGCGCAACACCACCATTACCGCCAACGCGAGCGACGCGGGCGGCATGCGCAATGTGCTGATCTACATTGACGGCACGCTGGTGGCAACGCGTACCGCCGCGCCATACACCTATACTTGGGACATCGAAGGCGTTGCCGACGGCGACCATGCCATCAAGGTCGTCGCCAACGACGTGGCAGGCCGCAGCACCGAGCGCAGCGTGCCGGTCACCGTGTCGCACGTGGTCGTGCCACCGGACACCGCTGGCCCGGAAATGAGCGCCATCAAGATCGCCGGTGTTGACCTGGCGGAAGGCGCCATCCTGGCCCGCAATGGCACCATCGCCCTTTCCGCGACCGATGCAAGCGGCGTCTCGCGCATTGAATTGCTGCTGGACGGCGTGATTCGCACGCAAGCCAGCGGCAGCGGCACGTTCTCGCTGTCGCTGAACCTTGAAGATGTCGCCAACGGCACCCATGCGCTTGGCCTGCGCGCCTACGACTCGCTGGGTAATTCCAGCACGCTGAATTACAGCGTGACCGTCGCCCACGCGGCACCGGACGCACCGGTGCTGTCGATGACCGGCAACGGCATCGTGACCCGCAACGTGTCCCAAGGCATCAGCGGCACCGCCCAGGCCGGCCGCAACATCCAGTTGCTGGTCAATGGCCAGCCATCTGGCGCGGCAATCAAGGCAGGCAGCGATGGCCGCTTCAACGGCACCGTCGACCTGGTGGACGGCGAGAACCTGATTACCGCAACCGCCAACGACCAATACGGCACCAGCACCGCCTCCGGCGCACTGCGCATGACGCTGGACCGCAGCGTTCCTTCCAGCCCAGGCAGCCTGTCGGCAACCGTGCAGGCTGCCGGTAAAGTGCAACTGAATTGGGTGCGTACCACGGACGCCAACGCAGTCGGCTACAACATCTATCGCGCGGACCACGCGTTCACCGCGATCGAATATGCCACTCGTATCAATGGCGCCCCATTGACCACGGCATCGTATGAAGACATGCCGCCAGCTGACGGCGGGTGGTACTACCGCGTTGTCGCGGTCAACAGTATCGGCACGCCATCGGCACCAAGCAACGTCGTGGCGGCAACGTCGGATACGACCGCGCCGAAAGCGGTGAATATCACCTATACCCCGCTGGGCATGGTCGATGCCTCCACCGGCCGTATTGGCCAGGGCAAGGTCAACCTGGAAATGGCCGTCAGCGAAGTGCTGCCGACGATGCCATACCTGTCGATCGTGCCGCAAGGCGGTGCGCCGATCACTGTGACCCTGTCCAAGACCGGCGACATGCGCTACGCCGGCAGCTTCACGATTGACGCGTCGACCCCGGCCGGTACCGCCAATGCGCTATTCTCGGCACGCGACGCTGCCGGTAACCGCGGTACCGAAATCCAGCAGGGCGCCACGCTGAAGATCGATACCCAGGGTCCGGCACTGAGCGGCATCGTCCTGAACCCGGCATCGCCGATCAAGAATGAAAGTTCGCCAGCGATCCAGGCAACCTTCACCTACAGCAAGGCGCCAACCGGTACCCCGGTCGTGAAATACCTGCTGTCTGGCCCAGTACGTTCCTACCAGAGCGTGGGCACCCTGGTGCCAGTGAATGCGACGACCTACAAGGTCACCTTCACGCTGCCTTCCGACGCCGGCGCCGCCGGCCTGGAAACCCTGAGCTTCTCCAACGAAGCGCGTGACGACCTGAATAACGTATCGACCACCGTGTCGGCACTGAACCGCTTCCAGGTCTATCAAGGCAGCCTGCCGCCACTGGCATCGCCATTCGGCTTCACTGCCAAGGCGCTGCCGGGCGGTAAAGTACAGCTGGCATGGAAAGCCGTGCCGGACGCGCTGTCATACCAGATCTACCGCCGCGCCCCGAACCAGGGAGCACTGGAAGCCCTGGTACGCAGCAGCGGCACCGAGTACATCGACCAGGTTGCGCAAGACGGCGTGTACACCTACGCAGTCGCCTCGGTGCGCTCCTCCAACGGCCAGGAAGCCCTGTCCGAGCAGAGCATCCCAGCCGAAGTCACTGCCAGCGCTACCGCACCTGGCGCACCGCAAAGCTTGCACTTGCAGCTTACCGGCCAAGGTATCCAGGCAAGCTGGCAGGCTCCTGCAGCCAGCACGGTCGACAACTATCGCTTGTACCGCAGCAGCGGCACCAGCATTGGCAGCATCACAGGCCTGACGCCGATCAAGACCGGCATCAAGGGCACCGCAGCCGTTGACGGCAACCCGTCGCCGACCGAAGGCGCCTACGTGGTGACCGCGGTTGACGCCGCCGGCAATGAATCCGCGATCTCCAATTCGGACTACCTGAACGCCAGCTTGCTGCCAGTGCGTAACCTGAGCGTGGAACAGTATGGCAATAACCTGCCGGTGCTGAACTGGCTGGCGCCGAACGGCAACATCAAGGGCTACCAGGTGTATGTCGGCCCGGATGCAAGCAAAGTCAAACTGACTCCTGCGCCAATTACGGCGACGACGTTGACCGATACCGGCTACACCAGCGGTGAACGCCGTTACACCGTTGCCGCAGTCGATGCCAACAATATGGAACTGGCGCGCAGCCTGACCATGCCGAACGTGTTCGCGCAGATCGCCGGTGGCCTGCCACTGCAGCGCGGCATCATGAACAAGCTGCAGGTACAGGTTGGCAATTCCTCGTCCAGCGCCATCCAGGGCGTGCGCGCCACGGTGCGCGTGCCGGTCAACAAGGAAGCGACGCAGTTCAAGGACCATAAATCCGATGTCTTCACCCTGGCCGCCAACGAAACCCGCCTGGTGCCGGTGATCGTCGGCGGTTACGCCGAAATGCCGGGCGCACCGCAAGCCGTGGTCGGCCTGGAGATTGCGCCGAACGAAGGCGAACAAGTGAAGATCGCGCGCGACCAGGCCATCGACGTGCTGGAAGGCTCGCTGGTGGTTGGCATGTCGACCGACGAATTCACGCGCGGCGGTACCGGCAAGTTGAAGCTGACCATCGAGAATACCAGTGCAGTGGATGTGGAGCTGCTGACGGCAATTGCTAACGGCACCGATCCATCGTCCGAACTGCGCTTCAAGATTGTCGACAACGACGGCAACATCCTGGCAACCCAGCCATACAAGCAGGCACTGGGCGCCAACGTCGTGACCCTGCCGAACGGCATGACTGTCGCCCGGATTCCTGCCGGTGCCAGCTACGTGTCGGACGTATTCGAACTGAATATTCCGGCATCCAGCCCGACTAAGGTGCGCGTGCGCCTGGAAGTGGACAAGCTGCGCTACCACACCGGCCAGGCAGACGAAGTGATTGTCGCTGGTCGCGGCAGCGAGAAAGCGATCTCGCTGGTCGACACCATGTATGTCGGTGAAGTGACCAGCGTCTCGCCGGTCAGTTCCTTCGGCAGCGACAAGATCACCGTCAGCGGCCGTGCACTGGACCGCGCCGGTAGCGCACCGCTGCCGTTCACCCGCCTGAAGGTGATCTTCAACCAGCAAGGCTTCGAGCGTAACTTCTCGGTGATGACAGATGCCTCCGGCAACTTCCGCTACGAGTTCACGCCGACCGTGACTGATGCGGGCCTGTTCAAGGTCAGTGCCGTACACCCGGATATCACCGACCGTCCGGAGCAGAAGGCCTTCACCATCAACCGCGTCACCGTGGGCCCAACGCCGTACAAGCTGGACCTGGCGAAGAACATGCCGTTCACGATTCCATTCGTAGCCAAGGCAGGCTCCGGCACCTCCGCCACCAATGTGCGCCTGGTGCTCAACGCTGCAAGCCAATCCACCGGCACGCTGCCGGACGGCATTGAAGTGCAGACCGCCGCCCCGGTCACCTTGAGCGAACGCCAGACCCTGAATACGCCGGTCACCTTCAAGGCCAGCGAAACGGCGCAGCCATCCGGCAGCCTGGTGTTCGACGTGGTGAGCGATGAAAGCATGGGTACGCCGATCGGCAAGGTCAACGTGAACTACACGCTGTCCGAAGCGAAACCATTCCTGATCGCGACCCCGACCTTCGTGGAGACTGGCCTGGCGCAAGGCAGCACCCAGATCGAGTCCTTCACGCTGCGTAACAACGGTACGCAGGATGCGAAGAACCTGCGCTTTACCCTCAGCAAAGCGGACGGCAGCCCGGCACCGGCATGGGTCACCATCGCCAGCCAGGCCGACGGCACGCTGCCAGTCGGCGAAGCGCGCGCGATCGACCTGTCGTTCACGCCGCCAGCGAATGCGGTCGAAGGTGTCTACGAGTACAAACTGAATATCGTTGGCGACAATTTTGGCCAGCAAGCACTGAACGTGTACGTGAACCTGACCCAGAGCGGTGAAGGCAAGCTGCTGTTCAAGGCATCGGACATCTACACCGCGACGGTGGGCAAAGACGGCAAGCTGATTGAAGGCCTGGCGAATGCATCGATCACGCTGCAGAACGAAGACGTGCCGGCTGTGATGGCAGACCTGAAGACCGACGTGGTGGGCGAGGCAATGAGCGCCAACCTGCCGGCCGGCCGCTACAAGTACCGCATCCGCGCAGCCAACCACCAGGAACTAGGCGGCCGCGTGCAGGTGAAGCCGGGCATGACGACCACGCTGCCGGTCTTCCTGGACTACACGTCGGTGACGGTGGAGTGGAGCGTGAAGGAGATCACCCTGCAGGACCGTTACGAAATCGTGCTGAACGCGACCTATGAAACCGACGTGCCGACGGCAGTGGTGGTGATCGAGCCGCTTAGCACGAACTTGCCGAAGATGAACCCAGGCGACGTGTTCCACGGCGAGCTGAATATCACCAACTACGGCCTGCTCCGCGCTGACAAGGTGAAACCGAAGCTGCCAGCATCGGACAACTACTTCCGCTTCGAGTTCCTGGAGGACGTACCGGAAACACTGGAAGCGAAACAGCGTGTGACGCTGCACTACCGCGTGGTGGCATTGCAGTCGCTTGATGGCGCTGCCAACGTCGGCACGGCATCGGGCGGCGGCTGCTCGACCTACAGCACTTCGATGAGTACCAGCCACCAGTGCACCTGTAAAAACGGCGTGGTGACCAATGGCTTCGCAACCAGCTCCTGGTTTGGCCAGAGTGGCGCTTGTTCAGTGCCAGTAGGCGGCCTCGGCGGTGGCGGCGGAGGAGGTGGCGGTGGTGGCGGCTGGGGAGGTTCCGGGACTACGACTGCACCACAACCACTTGGCGGAAAGTCTTCCTGTGCTGGCGGTGGCAGTTGCCACGGTGGCGGTGGTGGTGGCGGCGGTTCACGCAACTGATGTATTGGTGAGAGATTGCAATAGATGACTAAGAATATGCAGCATAAATTTGGCCGAATCCTGGGTGTCGCCGGACTCTTTCTGTTGGGCGCTTTGTTGCATCCACAAGTGGCTAAAGCTGCTGGGCAAAGTATTGACACCGGCATCCCAAACTACTATGAAGTCGTCGCCAATATGCCAAGTGGCAAGCTCCAGTTTGACGCGGTGGATTTGCGCATCAAGGTGGCAAATGGATACGTGACTTGGAGTCGTGCGTATAACGGCAACCATTGGGTGTTCTCCTCGCATTGGACGTCGCTTGGGTTGCGTCACTACATCCCGTCTGGTGGTGGAGGCGGCGGTGAGGGAAATGCGTCCGCTCCGCCCCCAACATCTTCGGAAACATTTGGTGTTGTTTATGGACCTTTTGGGCTGGACCAAGAGGCCTATTACGGCTCTATGCTCACTGGGATCGTGCGTAATGGCGCCGAATTTGAGGCTGACAGCACGGGCATCTACCAGCAAAAGGGCAGCTCTAGCCGCTATTTCATTCGTTACGCAAATGAAAATGGTCGCTCCTATTTCCGCTGGCAAGATCGCTTAGGCGAATGGATCGAGTACAACGAGGTTGGGCGCGTTGTAGCCTATGGCAATCTAAATGGACTGACCGCGACCCTGGAATACGAGGAAATTCCAGCGCCAGAGCATGGTCGACGTTTGAAGGTCGTGAAGGACCGTGGTGGTAACCCCGTCATGACGTTCGTTTATGATCCGACTCATCCCTCAATCTTGCGTGAAGTCCGCGAAGTATTGCTGCCAGGTGAAAACTACGCACCACGTGTCGTCAAATACGACTACGACTTTAGCGTTCAGCAAAGCTTCCCTCCTCTAGTCAAGTTTACCGATCCCGTAGGTAACCCGACGAACTATGGATACGACGACATTAAACGTCTCACCTCGGTTACCGATGGAGAGGGGCATGTGCATCGTATCGAATATGTGGGGAAGACTGGCCGAAGGCTTAAGGAAGTAACGGCTAGTGGCATTCAAAAGACATATGACTACGCCTACGATAAATTAAAGAAGCAATACTCCGTTCGGACGACTTACGCTGAAACGTCGGCTATAGGTCGACGCATTATTGAAGATATTTACGATGCTGATGGCATTCAGATTCGGAAAGAGATCAACGGTCAGCTAGCAAGTGAATTCGGAAACGATGGGCGTGAGTCCTATCGGACCAACGCTGCCGGCTATCGTACCAAGCTGACCGCCAACGAATTTGGGCTTACTACTCGTATTGACTATCCAGATGGTGCAATTAGCACCAAGGAGTACTCAGCAACCAACCTGCGCATGACTAAACACGTCGATGCAGGTGGAATGATCTCGAAGCATGAGCACGACGAGAACGGGAACATTACGAAGTCTGTTCAAGCTGCGGGTACTCCGTTGGAGCGAGAAGTCACGTTTATCAACAATGACCTCGGTTTGCCAACTCAAGCCACAGCACGTGGACGCATCGAGTCAAATGGCGTGACAACTCCGGACTCTACTTTCAAATTTGAATACGACACTCGCGGCAATATAAAAAAGACGATCGATGCTGAAGGCGGTGTTCGCCTTTATGTATACAACTCCAATGGCGATCTGGTTGAATATACGGACCCTCGCAACAACAAGACGACTTTTGACCTCGATGCGAATGGCCGACCGCTGAAGGTTAACGCTCCTCTTGGCCAAACGCGATCCTTTGCTTATGACAAAGTTGGCAACCTCCTCAGCCGAACGGATGAGCTGGGCAACGCATTGCTGATGTCCTACAACGCGCTGAGCCAGGTTGTACGAATTGAAGACGGCAAGGGCGGAAGCACCAAATTTACATACGACGAAAATGGCCTGACTACTTCAGAGATCGATGCGGATGGTCGTACTCAAGTATTTGAGTACGACAACTTTAAGCGCCTTATCAAACGTACCGACGCTATGGGAAATGCAACGCGCTACGGCTACGAGCTGCCTTCAGAAGAGGCTACCACGAGTTCCACTCGCGCTTTCAGTCGTTTCGCTACTTCGATTACATACCCAACCTATTCTAAGGCGATCAAATTTGACGCTGCGGCAAGGGTTACAAGTAAGGAGTTTGTTTTCGAAAAATTGGATGGCGCCGGGCAGTTTGCGCAGAATAGGACTTACGATAGTCGGGGTTACCTCACTCGTTCGGAAACTGCAGGGAAGGAAATCAGGCTCGCATACAACCTTCTGGGTGAAGTTACCGAGATTATGGACGCGGCGGGAAAGTCGACCAAGACGCTCCGTGACATTCATGGGAATTTAATTCAAATTGCCGATGCTGACGGCCGTATTACCAGATTCGAATACGACCGAATGAATCGCCGTATTAAACAAGTCCTGCCATTAGGCCAAACCGAAACCTACGTCTATGACGCTACCGGTAATCTTATAGAGATAGTTAATTCAAATGGCAATAAGACTCTTCTTTCGTACGATGCCCTGAACCGCGTCATCGAGACAGTTACGTTGCAAGCGAACGGCGATAAGGTGCGAACTGTTAGTCTCGGCTGGAATATTGATAACACGCTGAAGAACGTTCACGACAACGACCACAGCCGTAGTCAGATCAACAGCACGGTGTATGCCTATGACGAACTGGGCCGGCGCAATGGCACGACAGTGACATACCCCAATGGTTACAAGCTTCAATTTGGCTATGGCTACAGTGCAGCTGGCTTTAAGACATTCTTGAACTGGCCAGATGGAACCTCTATTCGCTACTCCTATTCCGCTCATGGAGTACTTGAATCTGTCGGAGTTCCTGGGGAAGGAAACATTCAAGTTGCTGCGTACAAATGGCGGACTCCCAGCACTACGTTACTGCCCGGTGGTGGGAGGGAGCAGCGTGTTTACGATGGTTTGTTCAATCTGAAATCATTGGATGTCCGAGCTTCGGAATCAGCTCCCGCGAATCTCAGTTTGGAGTATCAGCATGACAATCGCCAGAACGTAATTTCCGTTATCCGCAAGGATGTTCTCGACTATTCTTCGCGCGAGCGCAAAAACACATATGAACTTGATTCTGCAGAGCGTTTGGTTAAGGTCAGGACTGACAATGGCGGAATTTTTGGCACTGATACGCGTTCCTATGTATATGATTCGGCTGATAACCGCCTATCTGATAGCAAGATCGCAGGTGAATGGGTTTATGACGCCAATAACCGGCTACAGAAGATTGGCACCGGCACGTCAGCGACGACTTTCGAATACGACAACGCAGGGAATCTGGTAAGGAAGAACGAGGCTGGGCTAGTCACGAATTTTTCGTACGACTCACAGAACAGATTGATCGAAGTAACTGGCGGCAACGGCGAGCTGATCGCTCGTTATGGGTATGATCCGTTGGACCGTCGCATTTGGCGCGAACAGTTCAGAACCAAAACTCTCGATGTGTTGGAAAAGGCTAAACGTACTTTCTACCTTTATGCGGACGAAGGTCTGATCGCAGAGGCCGAGCAAGAAATTTCGCTGAACGGTGATGGCACAATCGCCGAGGACACGTCTCCTGCGATCGTTAGTCAGTATGGGCCAGTTCCGAACCGGGTTTTCACGACTGGCGTCTTGTTCGTGAAAACCAAAGGGAGCGATGGACGGGACGTTGTGGCCTACTATCACCATGATCGACTCGGGACTCCGCTTCAGGCCACCGACAAGACTGGCGCTGTAGTTTGGTCGGCAGACTTTGACGAATTTGGCCGAGCATCTATTACTACACCGCCATCTTCGCCCGAGCGCGCGACAATTGTTAGCAACTTGCGCTTGCCAGGGCAAATCGAAGATGCCGAAACAGGCCTGCATTACAACTTCCGCCGGTACTATGATCCAGCGATTGGGCGCTATATCACAAGTGATCCGATTGGGATCGCGGGAGGATTGAACCGCTATGTTTATGCGGGAGCAAATCCAACGCGGTCGGTCGACCCTACTGGAGAGTTTATCTGGGCGATTCCACTGGCTGCGGAGTTCATAGCGCCATGGGTAACTCGGGAGATTGTTCGAAGGGTCGCGCCATATGCATTCGTTGCAGCTGCGACCTTTATCTTTGGGAAGTCGCTTGCCCCGCCGCCAGCAGAGTATTGTTTGCCCGCACCTCCGCCTCCTATCATGTCAGAAAGCCAGGGCGAAGATGCAGGTACAACTACATCGGCAAGTGATCCGGAGGAATCCAGGGATGGCTCGCCGACAGCAGAGCCAGAAGGTATTCCGGAAGAGGGCTCTCCGGAGAGTGATATTCCGGCTGATCAACCTGGTAGTGATGCAGACAGCGGTGCTGGAGACGGAGATGGATCGGCAACTGGAGACCCAAACGACGATCGTCGGCCAAAGACTGGAAAGTCTGATCGACACGGCGATCCAAATGCAATGTCAAAGGCTCAAAAACAAATCGAAAAATTGAAGGAATCTTTAAAAAATGCGACATCGAGGAAAGAGCGACAACAGATTGAACAGAAGATAAAGAACATTACTCAGACTGCCCAAAAGAGAGCTAAGGGTGAAACGCATTGGACAAAGGGGTAAGAATGAACGAAATCAATCCGAGAGTCTGCGTCGGCAACATACCATTCAACGCGAGTTGTCAAACGCTTATAATGGCGGGATATGTCGAGCATATCGAAGGCTATGATCCAGTAACAGGATGGCGAACATTCAAAAAAAATGACGAGATGGAGATTTACGTTAGAGATGACGCCGTGGTTTGTATCGCCTGTTTTCGCGAATGTGCAATAAACGGTGTTTCTTTGATTGGAATGACACCAAGTGAATTAATAGCGCAAGTTGGAGATCCTGACGAAATTGGTGAAGCGATTTGGGTGTCGGACGACGCGCAGCAAACTCCTTACGAGTATTTCTCTCTGGGCTTGCAAGTCTGGATTGAATCATGCCGGGTGATTTCTGTCTTTTGTAATGCTATCTATTAGAGTGTTGAAGTCCCAAATTGCGTGATAGGGTAGCTCGAATTCTTATACGGAATCCAATGGCACAGCGGATGAGTTAGCTGGCTCGAGGAAGCCCTGATTTTGATTTTGGAGGGACATGGTTTTGATATCCGAACTCTTCCGACGGTGAGATGCAATCAGCGAATTGTTACAAGGGAATTTTGACGCTCTGACCCTGCTGTCTCCAGAAGTATTCTGCTACTTCTTGCCGGAGTATTAAAAGCATCTTTGGAAGATGATGCGCCCGATTTAACTTTGGCTGTAAATATTATTGACTTGCTGGATCGGACTCCCAATCTAGATTGGTCTGACAATTTCTTCCTTGCGCGTTGGCCAAAGCTTCCGAGAGCCGAATGCTTGGTGTTGCAGGAGTGGCTTTACTGGGGTTGCCACATTAAAAATACGCGTGGTTTCTGATGATTGCCTTGAAAGAGCGCTGCAAACTGTTGAATTGTTTATACAAAGATAAGAGGTGTGAACCATTAAACCCGCCTTCTGCCGATGGCAAGACGAGTAACATTTGCAGGTAAGTAGTAGGATGAATTTATATTTCAATAATGATGAACTTTAGCTGGTCACGCAACACACTCCTTGGATTTGCAGCGTCAATAATTCTGATCTGTACTCCCGCCCTTAATGCACAGGAGACTTCCTGCGCCAAAGTCAAAATCGAAATCAAGCAAGAGCTGACGCTCGAGCGGCAGGCCTTTGATGCGGCCATGCGCATTACGAACAACGTTGACGGTGACCAGATCTCCGACATCAGCGTGTCGATGCGGGTGACCGATGAACTGGGCTTGCCGGTTGCCGTTACATCGAATTCGAGCGACATCAGCGCAAAGTTCTTCGTTCGTATTTCGAACCTGGACGGCATTGCTTCGGTCGATGGCACCGGTGTCGTTCAGCCGAAGACGACTGCCACCATCGATTGGCTGATGATCCCGGCGCCAGGTGCTGCGGGCACCACGCCATTTGGCAAGAAGTACCTGGTCGGCGCCACGCTGAAGTACAAATTCCAGGGCGAAGTGCAGACGCTGGAAGTCGATCCGGACGTGATCACCGTCAAGCCACTGCCGTCGCTGACCTTGGATTACTTCATGACCCAGGACGTGGTGGCCGACGATCCGCTGACGCCAATCGTCGAAGCGGCCGAGCCATTTACCCTCGGCGTGCGTGTGAAGAATACCGGCTTGGCCAAGGCCGCCAACCTGACCATCGATTCCGCCCAGCCGAAAATCGTTGAGAACAACCAGGGCCTGTTGATCGGCTTCCAGCTTCTGGGCAGCTTCGTCGATGACTCGCCCGCGCAGAATTCCCTGTTGATGAAGTTCGGCGATATCGCCGGCGGCACCAGCAAGATGGGGCGCTGGATCATGCAGACCACGCTGGCCGGCAAGTTCACCGAGTTCGGCGCAAAGTTCTCGCACGCCGATGAACTGGGCGGTTCGCTGACCTCGCTCATGCAGGCCACGAACGCGCACATCCTGCTGCACGACGTGCGCGTCGATCTGCCGGGCCGCGACGCAGTGCGCGACTATCTCGCGCTGGAGCCGACGGGCGTGAAAGTGTTCGAGTCCAACGGTCCTGATTCCGATGTAACGGATCGCAGTGCCGCTGCCGCCCTGGTCGTCGGTCCAAGCGCCAACGGTGTCGATACCTACACGCTGAATTTCCCTGCAACGCCGGGCTTTGCCTACGTGCGCCTGAAAGATCCGTATAGCGGCACTCGTCCAATTGGCCGCATCATCCGCTCCGACGCCAAAATCATGGCGCCGGAGAACGCATGGCTGTCCAAGACCCGCAACAAGGACACTAAGAAGTGGGAGTACTACGTCAACTTCTTCGACGTAGCGACCACCGGCGTGTATAGCACCGACTTCGATCCGCCATCGGCCATTGATCGCCCGCCAGAGCTGCAGTTCATTGCGGACCACACGGTGGAAGAGGGCAAGCAGGTTTCCTTTATCGTTGAAGGCAGCAGCGCTGCGGGCAAGCCAGTTGCGCTGAGCGCTGCACCGCTGCCGGCCGGCGCCCGCTTCACCCAGCAGGCTGCCGATCCGCAGTATCCAGGCCTGGCGCGCGCCGTGTTCGACTGGACGCCGGAAAAAGGTTCGGCTGGCAACTATCTCATCACCTACACCGCCGACGATGGCGCGCGTAATGCACAGCGGGTCGCGACGGTCACGGTTACCGGCGCAGCGGTACCGGCAGGTCCAGGCCTGCCGGCCATCAGCGCGCCGTTGTCCGGCAGCGTGGTGGGCGCCGTCAGCGCAATGAAGCCGACCTTCGCAGTCCTGACATCTAGTGCGCAGGACGATGCGACCAAACAGGTGCAGTTCGAACTGTATACCGATGCCCAGGATGCCCAACTGGTGGCTACCGGTATCGTCGACAAGGCGGCGGCCACCGTGGATGCAAACGGTGCGACCGTCGTCCAACCGACGACTTGGACGCCGCCGCTCGAGCTCGGCTATAGCGGCAAGTACTGGTGGCGTGTGCGAAGCTTTGACGGCACCTTGTATAGCGCGTGGGTGTACGGTCGGTTCACGATCGCTTCCGCCTTGGTGAAGCCGACAACGTTCAACGCCACCAGCCCGGCTGTCGATGCTGAAGTGCCGAGCGCTACCCCAACCCTGTCGTGGACCAATGCGCAATCGGTCGACGGTTCGCCGACGGCATACGCGGTAGTAGTCTACAAGGATGCCGAGCTGACCACGATTGCAGCGCAGTCGGCCGACATCGCGGAAATGCCCGGCGGTTACACCAGCTGGACGGTGCCAACCTCGCTGGTCAATCAGACCAGATATTACTGGCGCGTCGTAGCCAAATCCCGCGCAGGGGGATGGAAGACCGCGATTCCACGCGCGTTCACGGTCAACACGACCAACCAGGCGCCCGGAACGCCGACATTGGTGCTGCCGCAGCTGGGCAGCGTGCTGGACCAGGCCAGTGCCAGCCTGACGGTCAACAACGCCGTTGATCCGGAGGGTTCGCCAGTCAGCTATGTGTTTGAGCTCGACAGGACCAACACCTTCGATTCCGGCGCCAAGCGCGTGTCTGGCATGGTGCCGGCAGGAAGCACTTCCACTAGTTGGAGCGTCGCCGACCTGGCCGAGAACGGCCGCTACTGGTGGCGCGTCAAGGCAAGCGATGGCAAGGCGGAGTCGCCTTGGGTCGTCGGTGAGTTCATGGTGAATACCACCAATGAGGCGCCGCCTGTGCCGCTGGCCCGCAATCCGGGCAATGGTGCGTGGACCTCGCTGCAGCAGCCAAGCCTGGAAGCGAATCCAGTACTGGATCCCGAAGGCTCGCCTGTGCAGTACCGTTTCGAAGTGTTCAAGGATTCGGGCTTGACGCAAAAGGTGACGGAAGGTGTTTCGCACAACAGCGCTTTGATCGTCCCGAGCGTCTTGCCGGACAAGTCGTGGTATTGGTGGCGCGTGCGCGCCATTGACGGCAACGGTACGGCAAGCGCATGGAGCGTCCCGTCCCGGTTTTATGTACATGGCGGCGTGGCGCAACCGGCTGCGCTGGAACTGGTACAGCCGGCGCGCGTGGTTTTGCCGGTCATTAACGGGACCGGCACGACAGCCAGGAAATTCGCCACCATCGCATGGGAAGGGGCGGACCCGAACCGCCAGCCTCTGGTGTCACTGTATTACAGCCTGAGCAAATCCGGCTTCAGCGGCTCGCCTGTGGTTGAAGGCTTGCGGCAGCCGCTGGGCGCAACCGGTGGCCGATATGAATGGGACATTTCAGCACTAGCACCCGGTGCCTACAACATCTTCGTCGTGCTGCAGGATGGCCAGGGCGTCAGCAAGACCTATGCCCCGGGTACGGTTGTGGTTCCCAACCCGGTGCAGACGGGCACGTTGACGTTAGGCGATCCGGGGCTGATCTACGAGGGCAGCACGGCCACGCTTGGCCTCGCCTGGACTGGCGCGTCCGGCAAACCGATGCATTTCCCATTCGGTGGCAAAGCCTCAACAGCCGACTATGATTTCTTGTTCCGGTCCCAGCCACGGGAGAGTGGAACGATGCTGTTCGGTGCGTTCGGTGAGCCGCTCTGCCATAAGCAAATGGTGCCGTTTGCCAGCCAGTTTGGGCCGATCCTCACGGAGGACCTGAATTTTGCCGGGCGCGTGGTGATGGGCAACGCCGGCCGATTTTCTTACGCGAGTTCAAGCACTGGCGATGAGACTTTGCGTATCTGTGACATCCAGATCGTATCCGAGCGCCGGTTGGATGCCATCTGGTCGGAGTTTACGGTTCGCGCCCGCCTGAGCAACCTGGGTTCGTCGCTACTCGGCGCCACAGCGACGCCGTCGCTGCCGGCACCCGGTTCGTCGACTTTGGCGCCGGGTGCCGGTACCGAAGTTTCGGGCACGCTGCAGTTTGGTGCCATCAATACCTTCGAAACCGGCGTTGCGCTGAATACGATGGTCGTCAAGGCCAAGGGCGGCAATACCGGCGTGGGGCAAATCCTGCGCGGGGCCGTGAGATGGAGCGTGCAAGTGACTCGCTGAGCTAGCCACAGATAGCGTATAATCTTTGCTATTTTGTAATTATATTTGGCAAGATGCAAGCAAGCAGTCGTCCTGGTGCCGGCGGTGTGCGCAGTTCCCGCCTGCTCCTGACGGTCCAGGGCGCGGATGGGCGGCGGCAGTCGCTGGAATTCACCGATCTCTCCGAAGCAGAGGCAGTGCGCCGCGCTGCGGGACGAGGCTTGCGCGTGCTGTCAATCGAAACGCCGCTGGCGGAGGTAGCCGGCGGCACCTCATCGCGCGCGCCGTTCCCGTTGGTGCGCTTCAGCCAGGAGCTTCTGGCCTTGCTGGAGGCCGGCATGAACCTGGCCGAGGCAGTGACCACGCTGCATGCCAAGGAACGCCATGAGGCCCATCGCGCCGTACTGGGCCAGCTGCTGGAGGCGCTGCGCGAAGGGCGCAACCTGTCCGACGTCCTGTCGGGCATGCCGCAACATTTTTCCGAAGTTTATGTAGCGACCGTCCGCGCCTCCGAGCGCACCGGCGACCTGCCGCAGGCGCTGACGCGTTACGTCGCCTACCAGGTGCAGTTCGAGACCCTGCGCAAGAAGCTGGTGTCGGCTGCGATCTACCCGGCCATGCTGCTGGGCGTGGGCGGCTTCGTTACCTTGTTCCTGCTTGGCTACGTGGTGCCGCGCTTCTCCGTGGTGTACGAATCCTCCGGGCGCGAGATCCCTTGGATGTCGGCCATGCTGCTGGCGTTCGGCAAGACGCTTTACCAGCATTGGCAGGGCGGCCTGACTGTGCTGGCGACTGTGATTGCCGCCGCGGTCTGGACGCTGGCGCGGCCACAGGGCCGTGGCTGGCTGCTGGAACAGGTGCTGCGCATGCCATGGCTGGCGGCGCGCGCCAATGAATTCCGATTGGCCCGCTTCTACCGCGCACTCAGCCTGTTGCTGGCGGCCGGCATCCCGCTGGCGCGTGCCATGGGCATGGTGCAAGGCTTGCTGGGGCCTGAACAACAGGCAAGGCTGGCGAGCAGCCGGCTGGCGGTCGAACAGGGGCAAAGCTTGTCGGTGGCCCTGGTGGCGGCCGGACTGGCCAGTGAGGTGGCCGAGTCGCTGGTCAAGGTCGGCGAGCGTTCCGGCCAGATGGGCGACATGCTGGAGCGTGCGGCGCGCTTTGCCGACGATGAATTTTCGCGCTGGGTCGATTGGGCATCGCGCCTGCTCGAGCCGGTATTGATGATGGTGATCGGGCTGGTGATCGGCTCGGTGGTGGTGTTGATGTACATGCCTATCTTTGACCTGGCGGGGAGTTTGCAGTGACGCGTGAAGCCCCGCCCCTGCAGCTCACCGCTGCGCATTTCGAACAGGCGCGCACATTGTGTGCCGCGCAGGATATGTCCTTGCCCGCTGCGCTGGCCCAGGTTTCGGGCTGGTCGGCACAGGTGGTGCTGGCTGCCCTGGCGCAGCAATTCGGCTATCGCGCGGTCTTCATGGCGGAGCTGCAGGCCATGGAGCCCGATTTCGAATTGGTTCCATACACCGAGTGCGTGCAGCGCGGCCTGGCCGTCGCCAGCGACGTCGGTGGCCAGCGCTGGCTGCTGCTGTCGGACCCATTCGACGGCGCGGCCGAGGAGTGGGCGCTGCGCCGTTGTGGCCAGGCTGCGCCAGCGCCGGCCCTGGTGCTGCCGGAAGAGCTGCAAGCCTTCTTCGTGCGGCAGGAGCAGCAGCTGCGTGCCATGGACGGCTTCGAGGCCGACCATGCCGGCGACGATGATGAAGAAGTCGCGGCCGTTATTACCCTGGCCAGCATCAACAGTGAATCGAGCGCCGTGGTCAAGCTGGTCAACTCCACGCTGTACGACGCCTTGAAGCTGCAGGCCAGCGATATCCACCTCGAGTGCGACGCCGGCTGCCTGCATGTGCTGTACCGCATCGACGGCGTGCTGGTGCCGATTACCCAGGTGCAGGGCCAGGACATGGCGGAGCAGATTGTTTCCCGCATCAAGGTCATGGCCGACCTGGATATCGCCGAGCGCCGCGTCCCGCAGGATGGACGTTTCAAGGTGCGCGTCAACGCGCGCGAGATCGACTTCCGTGTCTCGGTCATGCCGAACATCTTCGGCGAAGATGCGGTGCTGCGCTTGCTGGACCGCCAATCGCTGACCGAAGAGGCGCGTGCGCTGCGACTGGAACACCTGGGCCTTGCCCAGCCGGCCATCGCCGCAATCCGCCGGCTGGCAGCCAAGCCGCACGGCATGCTGCTGGTGACCGGACCTACCGGCTCGGGCAAGACCACCACGCTGTATGCGGCGATTACCGAAATCCACACCGGACGCGACAAGATCGTCACCATCGAAGACCCGGTGGAGTACCGCCTGCCCCGTGTGCTGCAGATTCCCGTCAACGAGAAGAAGGGCCTGTCGTTCGCACGCGGCCTGCGCTCGATCCTGCGTCACGATCCGGACAAGATCATGGTGGGTGAGATCCGCGACGATGAAACGGCGCAGATTGCCGTGCAAGCGGCGCTGACCGGCCACCTGGTGTTCACTACGGTGCACGCCAACAATGTGTTCGACGTGCTGGGACGTTTCCTGCACATGGGCGTGGATGGCTACAGTTTCGCGGCCGCCCTGAACGGCATTGTGGCGCAGCGCCTGCTGCGCGTGAATTGTCCGCATTGCGCCGAAGACGTGACGCCGGATGCCGCGCAACTGGCGGAAGCGGGCTTGACCCCGCAGGACGTGCAGGGCTGGCGTTTCCGCGCCGGCTGCGGTTGCGGCCAGTGCCGCGGCGCCGGCTACAAGGGGCGCAAGGCGGTGGCGGAAGTGATGCTGATCGACGATACGCTGCGCGAAATGATCGTGGCGCAGGCGCCGATTTCCGCACTGAAGGAGCAGGCGGCCAAGAGCGGGCTGATCTCGCTGCGCTCGGCGGCGCTGCAGGCCGTGCAGGACGGTGAAACCACGCTGGAGGAGGTGGGCCGTGTTACAGGTTAAGCCAAACACCCTGGTGCTGGCGGTCGGCGGGCAAGGCATCGACCTTGGCGTGACTGCTGCGAATGGCTGGCAGGCCGACAGCGTGCGCCATTTGCCGTTTGCTGCGATGGATGGCGTTGCGCTGAGCCACGCCGCGCTCCTGGCGCAAGCGTTGGAGTCCCTTGAGCCCGGCGCCGTGCCAGCAGCCATTCACGTTGTCCTGCCGGACAGCTGGTTGGGCTCGGCCGTCATGCCCTGGAATTCCGTCGTGGCAGTGCCTGCGCACGCGGCGCAACTGGCGCGCCAGCACCTGGTGCAGGCCGGGATCGAGGTCGGGGCGGCCGACACCGTAGTGCTGGACGACGCGCCGTTCGGAGCGCCCCGCATGGTGCTGTGCTATCCAGCCGAAGTCATGGAAGCGCTGCGCCAGTTCGCGGCTCGGACAGGCGCTCCCTTGCGCTCCGTGCAGGCTCGCTCGCTGGCGGCCTGGTCGCAACTGCCGCGCAAGCGCGGCACTGGACCCGCTGCCTTGGCCGTGCTCGAGGGGGCGGCGATGACGCTGGCGCATGGCGCACGCAACATCCTCGAGGTGACGACGCGTTCCGCCGGCCCTGCCGGCGCTGGGCAGGAACTGTCGGCCTTATGGCGCAGGTTGTGCCTGCGCGATCCGCAGCTGGCAACGCTGGAGCAGGTTTGCCTGTTCGACCTTGGCGGCACGATCGCGCCAGGTTCCCCATTTGAAGCGGCAGCCCTGCCAGGGATGGACGGCGTGCCGCCGGCGCTGGTGCTGGCGGCACGCTCGAAGCATGCGGGCAGCCTCGATGGCGTCGCTGCGCGGCCAGGGGACACCCGCCCGGCATGGCTGGTTGCCATGGTGTGCGTGGCCTTGGCTGGGGCATGGGGGCAGCAGGCATGGCAGGTCAGGCAGGCCGCGCAGCAGTTGGAATCAAAGCAGCAATTGGCGGCGCGCGCCGCGCAGCGCAGCGCACCAGCGCCAGTTGCGTGGAACCGTGATGAACTGGCGCGGATTCCGGCGGTCAATGCCGCCATCCGCCAACTGAACCAGCCAGTAGGCCCGGTGTTGCGCGCCCTGGTGCCGCCGCAGGAACTGCAAGTGGCTGTGCTCGGGGTCGACGTCGGCGGCGGACAGGCTGCAGGTGCTGGACGCCTGCGCATCCAGGCCGAAGCCCGGACCGGCGCCGACATGGCACGCTACGCTGCCTTTGTTGCGCAAGGCCAGCACTTCAAGGATGCCTATTTGAGCGAACACCAGGTGGCGCCGGAGGCTCCCGGACAACCGTACCGCTTCACCGTGGAGGCCGTATGGCGGGAATGAACATGCAGTATCAACTCGGGCAGGCCAGCGCCCGCCTGGTGTGGGAAGGGCGGCGCCTTGCGGCGCGCGGCCTGGCCATTGCCGGTTGGGCCGGCGTGGCTGCCATCGTGGGCGCAACCCTGGCTGCCGGGGCCTGGCATGGCCGGCAGCAAGTTGCGGCGCACCTGGCGCAGCTCCAGTCGCGGCAGCAGGATAAGCCGGCGGCGCCGCTGGTACAGGCGCCTGTGGACGATGCGCGCAGCCGCTTGCGCGCTTTCGACAGCGGCTTGAAACCGGTGCAGGAGGCGCCGCAAGTTGTCGAAGACCTGCTGGCGCTGGCCGCTGCAGAAGGATTGGTCCTGCAACGCGGCCAGTATCGCTTGCAGGATGACAGCGCGGGAGGCTTTACACGCTATCGCCTGAGCCTTCCCGTGGTGGGCACGGCACCGGCCGTGAACAATTTTGTCGCGGCAGCCTTGCGCCGCCATCGCATGCTGGCGCTGGAGTCGCTGCAATACAAACGCCAGCAGTCGGACTCGCTGCAACTGGAAACGCGCATGGAGTGGGTATTGCTGGTGCAGGCACCGCCGGGAGGTGCGCAATGAAGGCCACGCGGAAGCAAATGATGCTGGGCGGCGCCCTCGCGGCGACTTTGCTGGCGGCGTGGTTCGCACCGTCGGATGAAGAACCGGCCAATGCGGTATCGGCTCCGGCCGCCCGCACCGCGCGCAGCGAGCGCCCTGCCGTTGCGGCCCAGGGCGCCGAGCTTGACGTGCTGGCGCTGCGCCCGCGCGACGGTGAAGACGCGGAGCAGGACGAGCGTGCGCTGTTCGCGGCGCCATCATGGAATGCGCTGCCGGTTGCGGCGCAGCCCGGTCCGCCGGTTCCGGCCGCCGCCGCACCGCCGCCGCAGCCGTCCATGCCGCCGCCGCCTTTCAAAGTCTTTGGCCGTCACCAGGATGGGACGGTGGCGACTGTTTTCCTGTTCTACCAGGAGCAGAACCTGGCGGTGAAGGTGGGCGACACGGTGGCCGAGCACTACAAAGTGGAAAGCATCGGCCCGACAACCATGCAACTGCGCTACCTGCCGCTGAATCAATTGCAATCGCTGGACCTTGGCGGTTCGCTGTAAACGATGAATACGAGAATGAAAATGCCATACCCCCACCTGGCGCGTCTGTGCGTTGCCTTCCTCGCCGCCGTGCTGTTGGCCGGCTGCGGCGCCATGCAGGCCTACCGCGATGGCAATGCCTTGCTGGCTGAAGGCAAGCATGCCCAGGGCCTGGCCCGGCTGGAGGAAGCGGTCAAACTGTCGCCGAAAAATGCGGAATACAGGATTGGACTGGCGAGCCAGCGTTCGGCGGCAACCCATGGCTTGCTGGCGGCGGGCGAAACCGCTCGCCGCGAAGGGCGCCTGAGCGAAGCGGAAAAGGCATACCGTGAATTGCAGACTTTCGATCCCGAGAACGCCATGGCGCGCCAGGGCATGGAAAGCGTGGTCATGGCGCGTCGGCACAAGCTGGTGCTGGCTGAAGTGGATGCCCTGGTGCGCAAGGGCGGCAGCACCGACATGACGGCCGCGCTGGACAAGCTGCGCCCGGTCCTGGCTGAAAATCCGCTGCAGCGCGAAGCCTTGCAGCTCAAGACCCGCATCGACGAAACACGCGCCAAGGAGCGCCAGGGCGAGGGCAAGCTGGGTCCGGCCTTCCGCAAGCCGATCTCGCTCGAATTCCGCGAGGCGCCGCTCAAGTCCGTGCTGGAAGTGGTGGCCAAGGTGTCGGGCCTGAACTTCTTCTATGACAAGGATATCCGGCCCGACCTCAAGGTAACAGTGTTTGCCAAGCAGACCACTACCGAGGACGCGCTGCGCGTGTTGCTGGTCACCAACCAGCTGGAACAGAAAGTACTGAACCAGAATACGGTGCTGATCTATCCGAGCACGCAGCAAAAGCAGAAGGACTACCAGACCCTGGCCGTGCGCAGCTTCTTCCTGACCAATGCCGACGCCAAGACCATGGCGAACTCGATCAAGACCATCCTCAAGACGCGCGACCTGGTGGTGGACGAGCGCCTGGGCGTGATCGTCATGCGCGATACGCCGGAAGCGATCCAGATGGCGGAGAAGCTGGTGGCGCTGCATGACCTTGCCGACCCGGAAGTCGTTCTGGATGTGGAGATCATGGAAGTGAAGCGATCGCGTCTGATGGAACTCGGCATCCAGTGGCCGGGCCAGCTAAGCCTGGCGCCGCTCCAGTCCGCCACCAATCCGTTGACCTTGTCGAAGTTGCGTAGCTTGAACAGCGACTCCATCGGCGCCACCATTGGCGGCGTCACTGTCAACGCCCGCGCGGAGGATCAGAACGGCAACATCCTCGCCAATCCGCGCATCCGTGTGCGCAACAAGGAAAAGGCCAAGATCCAGATCGGCGACCGCGTGCCGGTGATTACCACCACCTCTCTGGCGACGGGCTTCGTCACGGAGTCGGTCAGCTACGTCGACGTCGGATTGAAACTTGAAGCGGAACCGTTGATCTACCTGGATGACGAAGTGGGCATCAAGGTCAACCTGGAAGTATCCAACCTGGTACGCGAGATCATCAGCAAGACCGGCACGCTGACTTACCAAATCGGCACGCGCGGCGCCAACACGGTGCTGCGCCTGAAGGACGGCGAAACCCAGGTACTGGCTGGCCTGATCAGCGACGAAGACCGTTCCAGCGGCAACAAGGTGCCGTTGCTGGGCCAGTTACCGATCGCAGGCCGCCTGTTCGGCACCCAGAAGGATGACACCCAGCGTAGTGAAATCCTGTTGTCGATCACGCCGCACGTGGTGCGGGCGATCCGCCGTCCGGACATGCTGTCGGCCGAATTCGATTCCGGCACGGAGACGAACGTCGGAGCGCCGTCACTGTCCCTGTCCGAGGTGGAGCCGGCACCTGCGGCGGACGGCAAGGCGCTGGCGGCCGAAGGATCTGCCGGCGCAGTACCGGCTGCCTCGCCTGCCGCGGCGACGCCTGGCGCGCAGCCGGCGGCCAGCGGCCCGGTAGGGCTGAACTTCAACTGGCAAGGGCCGCCGCAGGTCAAGGTGGGCGAGCAGTTCACCGTGGTGCTGCGCACTTCCAGCCAGCACGCATTGCGCGGCATGCCGCTGCTGCTCGGCTTCGATCCGAAAGTATTGCAGGTGGCTGGGGTACAGGAAGGCGACTTCTTCCGCCAGGACAAGGGCCAGACCAGTTTCAACCAGCGCCTCGACGCTGCGCAAGGCAAGATCTTCGCGGCCACGGTGCGCCAGTCGCAAGGCGGCAAGGACGCCGGCGTGAACGGCATGGGAACCTTGGTTGCGGTGACCTTCATGGCGCTGCGCGCTGGCGACAGCCGCGTCCAGCTCTTGTCGGCCAGCCCGGAACCGGCGCCCGCAAGCCTGGCGCCGCTGCCGGTCGAGCACGTGCTGCGCATCGTACAATGAGGCATGCCATGCGCAGGCAGGGCGGCTTTAGCTTCGTCGAATTGCTCATGACCCTGGCGATCATGGCGGTGCTGGTGCTGGTGGCGGTGCCGATGGCCCAGGTCGCGACACAGCGCAACCGTGAGCGCGAGTTGCGCGCGGCTCTGACGCAAATCCGCGACGCGCTGGACGCCTACAAGCGCGCTGCCGACCAGGGCAGGATCCTCGTGCGCCTGGGCGAATCGGGCTATCCCAAGACGTTGGAACAATTGGTGGAAGGCGTGGATGACCAGCGCAGCCTGGGACGACGCAAGCTCTATTTCCTGCGCCGGCTGCCTGGCGATCCAATGCAGGACGGCCTGGCAAACGGCTGGGGACTGCGCAGCTATGCATCGCCACCCGACGACCCGCGTGCGGGCGAAGACGTATTCGATGTCTATTCGCGCTCCGAAAAGGTCGGCATGAATGGAGTGCGATACAAGCAATGGTGAATACTTCGCATACTGCCCGCCAGGGCGCCTTCACCCTGGTCGAGTTGCTGACAGTACTGGCCATCATTGCCGTGCTGCTGACGGTAGCTTTGCCGCGCTATCTCGGCTCCGTTGACCGCTCGCGCGAGGTCGCGCTCAAGGAAAACCTGAAAGTCTTGCGTGCCTCGCTGGACAAGCACCATGCGGACTATGGCCGCTATCCTGATTCGCTGGAGCAGCTGGTTGAGCGCCGATACCTGCGCGCAGTGCCGGTCGACCCTGTGACCGATTCGGCGATGACCTGGGTCACACTGCCGGCGCGTGATCCCGGCGAACAGGGCATTGGCGACGTGCGCAGCGGCGCCGGGGGAGCGGCCAAGGATGGAACGCCGTATGAGAGTTTCTAAGGCGCGGCGCCAAAGCGGGTTCAGCTACCTGTGGGTGCTGTTGCTGGTGGCGCTGATGGGCATTGGCTTGACAGTCGCGGCCGAGATCGACGCTACCGCCGCGCAGCGCGACAGGGAACAGCAGTTGCTGGCCATCGGCCGCCAGTTCCGCACGGCGATCGAGCGTTACCACGAGGCGAGCAACGTGAAGGAGTACCCCGCGTCGCTTGAGGACTTGCTGACCGATCCGCGTGTGCCGGGAGTGCGCCGCCATTTGCGCAAGGTCTTCGTCGACCCGATGACGGGCCGCGCCGAATGGGGGCTGCTCAAGGTGGCGGGGCGTATTGTCGGCGTGCACTCGCTGTCGGAACGGCGGCCGATCAAGCAAGCCAACTTCGAGGCGGATGACTTTGGCTTTGCGGGCCGTAGCAAATATTCCGAGTGGGTGTTCACCTATCCGGCTGACTTCAACGAGGCGGCGGTGCCAGGGCAGGCAGCAAAACCGCAGGTTCAGGAGAAAAAATGAAGATTGCACGTAACACGGGAAGCCTTCTGGCCGCAGCGCTGTTCCACTTTTCCTTCGACGCGCAGGCGCAAGTGCGCCCCGGCAGCGAGATGCCGGACGCGTTGAAGGGCATTCCACCAGCCGTCTGCCGCGGGAACCAGGAAGCACCGACAGGGGCTGCAGGGCAAGCCGGGGCGGCCCAGGCAAAGCAGCCGGACTTCACTTGTGCGCTTGCACCAGCCGCGGCAGCGAACTACCTGCGGCAGCCTGGCCTGGTGCTGGCCGACTTGCGGGCGTCCTCGGAATTTGAACGTTTCCATGCGCAGGATGCGATCGGGGTCACGGCTTCCCAGTTGCGCACCCAGAACCACTGGCGCGACAAGCCGGTCCTTCTGATTGGCTCAGGCAAGGCGGAGGGCGATGACTTCCGAACCTGCGCGGTTTTGCGTGCCAATGGCTACAGCCAGGTGCGCGTCCTGCGGGGCGGCATGCCGGCCTGGATGGATGCCGGCCTGCCCGTTGACGGCTCAGCCCCATCGTCTGCCTCGCTGGCACGGCTAAGTGCCGAGGAGTTCTGGGCCGAAGGGCAGGACCTGGATAATGTCGTGCTGCTGGCAGTGCCGCCGGAACGCTTCAAGCGCGAATTGTCGTTTGCGGTGCCGATTGCCAAGGCGACGCCGGAAGCAATCCGCGCCGTGCTCGAGCGGCGCAAGAAGGAAACCAGGGGCAGCCCGCTGAACGTGGTGGTACTGGCGATGCCGCCGGCCACCACGGACGGCGAGATCCAGGCTCTGCGACAGGCGCTTGCGCCGATACCGCTGTTGGCTTATACGGGAGGACAGGACGAATTTGCGCTGCGCTTGCGCGAGCAGCGAGCGGTCTGGCAGGCGCATGCCCGTGGGCCGCGCAAGCCTCCATGCAACGGTTGAGGCGCCATGCACAGGCGCCAATTTGTACTCTCGACCGGAGCGCTGGTGCTGCTGGCGCTGCCCGCTGGGCCGGCCATTGCAGCCAGTGCGACGCGCCGCCTGCGCTTTAGCCTTGCGCTGAGCAACCCTGGCGGCGAGGCGCTTGGGACGCAGCAGTTCCTCTGCTACCTGCCGGCGAACCTGGAGCGGGGCCAGAAGCTGCGCAGTGTCGAACTGGCTGCGCAGCATACGTTGCAGACCGACCGGCTGGGGCATAATTGGCTGGAACTTAAGCTGGACTCGTTTCCGCCATATGGCCGCAAGCAACTGGGCCTGACCGTGACGGTCGACATGGCGGATGGTTCGATGCCCTCGCCGGCAGGCCAGCCAGGCGAATGGCTGCGGACAGAGCGATATATCGAAACCGGCCACCCGGCTATCCAGGTGCTTGCACAGCAGTTGAAAGCAGCGACGGCGCTGGCGACTGCCCGCGAGATTTTCGAGTGGGTGCGCGACAATTTGAATTATGCTGGCTATTTGTCGGACGATTACGGGGCATTGTACGCGCTAGAACACCGGCGCGGCGATTGCACCGAATATGCGCAATTAGTGGCCGCATTGGCCCGGGCGAGCGGGATTCCATCGCGCGTACTGGGCGGATATGTGGCGCCGCGGGATATGGCGCCGGTGCCCGGCGACTATCATAACTGGGCCGAACTTTATATCGACGGCGCCTGGCGGGTAGTCGACGCGCAAAAGCAGGCCTGGCTGGAGCCGGCTGGCGATTACGTCGGTTTCAGGATTTGCAGCGACACGCCCGTCAATGCACTGGGGCTAGCGCACCGGTTTGCGGTACGCGGCAGCCTGAGGGCCGAACTCTAGTTACTTTATTCGGAGCCTGTATGTCCAAGACCATTATTTGCCCGAAGTGCAGCCAGGTGCGGCCACCGGATGCCACCAATCCCGAGTGGCAATGTCCTTCATGCGGCGTTGTCTATGCCAAGGCCAATGAACCTTCTGCCTCCGCGGCAGCGCGTTATACTCCTGCGCCTGTGCAAGTGAAGCAAGCTTGGAATTGGGGGCCACTGTTCAAGATCATTCTATTCGTCGCGGCTGGATGGGGCGTTACCAAGTACCTTTCGCAAATGCGCGGCCCGGATGCTGAGGGCAACACGGCCATGGAGACTGTTGACGAACGCTTGCAGGCCGCAGCTGCGGGAGCAAAACGGGCCGACATCGTGCTGTATTCCGCGCCTTGGTGCGGCTACTGCAAGGCTGCAAAAGAGACCTTCGCCGCCAACGACATCCCTTTTACCGAGTGCGACGTTGAAGGCGACCTTCATTGCAAGGACCGGTTCGATCGCTTGCACGGAACCGGCTTCCCCCTGTTCGTCGTGCGCGGCAAGCGCCTGCATGAGGGCTTGGACTATAACGAATTGATTGCCGCCCTGAACGAGGCAAAATCCCGTTAAGCCTGCTTGCGGGACTTGCCGGTTTTCTGGGCCACCTGGGTTTTCTTCTTTGAAGACCTGTCGCCGGCGTCGCGCGCGGCTTTGCCCTTCCTGCCCTTGCCGGCCTTGTGCGGCGCCGGCGGGACTTCTTCGACACCGGTGCGCTTGGCGTTCATGGCGGACGGCAGGGCGTTGTCTTCCAGGTTGGCCAGCATGAAGCGATTCGGGTCGATGCGGGTGCCGTCCTGGTACGCTTCCAGGTGCAGGTGCGGACCGGTGGCGTGGCCAGTGGCGCCGGACAGGCCGATCAATTCTCCGGCAGTCACGCTGTCGCCCACGCTCACATTGCGCTTGTTCAGGTGGGCGTACAGCGAGCGCAGCCCGCCTTCATGTTCGATCACCACCACGTTGCCGTATTTGCGGTCGCCCAGGTAGCCCATGCCGGATGCCACCACGGTGCCGTCGTTGGTGGCCATCACCGGCGTATTGTGCGGCACGGAGAAGTCGATGCCGCCGTGTGCGCGGCGTCCGCGGGCGGCGCCGAAGAAGCTGCTGACGCGGCCGCCTTCCAGTGGCAGGCGCCATTGCCGCAGGAGCGACTCTTTCGGCTCTTTCTCTTCCTGCGGCGGCGGGATGTCCAATGGCTCGGGCATCGCGGCGGCGGGCTGCACGAAGTTGGCGGCGGCCAGCATGGCCATCAGGAGGATGTTGGTGATCTTTGGCATAGCGGGCGAGTTTCGCATAACAACATGCTTTCTGGCAAATTCGTAAGTAACAGACAATAAGTCTTTCGTTAGTTGAGGTTTTGCTTATAGTTCAGCCGCAAGGTCGTGCCGCCGCGCGTGCTGATAGTGGTCTGGCGCCAGGCAAGGCCCTCGTAACGGTCGCTGCTGGCGCGGTCGGGATGCAGCACGTCGGTCAAGGCCAGGCGGAATTCCTGGCGCGGCGACAGCTTCCAGGTGGCGCGCAGGTCCAGCTTGCGCTGCCAGGGGGCGCTGGAAACGAAACTGGCTGAATCGCGGCTCGGGCCGCCGGCTTCATAGGAAAACTCGGCATCGAGCGTGAACGCGGCGTGCCGGTAGCTGAGGGCGGCGCTGCTGCTCAGCGGGGTTTGTGCCGCGAGCCGGTTGTCGGGACCGGGTACGCTGTCGAGGCGCGAGCGGTTGAAGGTGGCGTTGGCGCGCATGGATAACGAAGCCGTGAGCGGGCTGCGCAGCTCCAGTGTGAGGCCGTGCACGCGCGCGCCGCCATGGTTGGCCGGCATGCTGACCCAGCGTTCGCCGTCGCGGTACAGCGTGGGCAGGATCACGTTGTCGATATCGCGCGCGTAGATGCTGGCGCTGAGCAGGCTGTCCTTGGCGAAATAGTAGTCGATGCCGGCATCAAAGCCCCATGCCAGTTCGGGCCGCAAGGAAGGATTGCCCTGGGTGTCGGGATTGGTCGGGCTGTTGTTATTGTCCGAGGTGAAGCGGCGCGGGATCAGGTCGAGCATATTGGGCGCCTTGTAGCTGCGGCTGGCGCCGGCGCGCAACTGGCTGCCGCCGGGAAGCTTGCGCATCCATTCCAGCACAGGGCTGACGACGGTGCTGCGCTGGCGTACCGGCGCCGTATTGCGGTCGTGGGCGTCGGTGCGCATGGTTTCCCAGCGCAGGCCAGCAGACCACGAGTCGGCATCGCGCTTCCATTCATCCTGCGCGAAAGCTGCCAGGCGGCCGATGCGGCCATCGTAGCGGTCGTCGCGCAGGAAGTTGAGCGCTCCGGCATGGTTGTATTCATGCTCGATGCGTGTCTGCATGCGATCGAGAGCGGAGCCGTCCCAGCCTGCTACCAGTGCATGCCCGTTGCCGAGCGGGTGGGAATACTTGCCGCCGTAGTTGAAGCCGTGTTCACGGATGTCGCCGTCGACATGGCGCACGGTCGGGCCAGGGCCGGCCAGCGGCAAGCCGACGAAATCGAAATCGGTATCGCGCGGCGCGGTGTTGCCGCCTATCTTGAGCTCCCATTGCGCACCGCTGCCCAGGCTGCGTTGCCATGTCAGCTCGCTGCGCAGGAAATGGCCGCGCATGCGGAAGCGGCTTTGCACTGCTGCAAAGTCGCCCGGTGCGCCGAGCTGCACCGCCTCTTGCGAGTGGTAGCCGATGTCGCGGCGGTTCACGGTGGCGATGGTGTGCAGGGCGAGGCTGTCGCCACCGGCGCTGGTCCAGCCCAGGCGCGTACTGAGGTTGAGCGAGTCGCCAACGTTGTTCTCGTGTGAACGGATGGTGCGCAGCATGCCGGGTGCGCTGTCGGTGATGCTGCGCTCGGCAGGCGTGCTGCTGCGCGACAGTACGGCGCTGACGTTATGCGACCAGCCATCCGCCTTGCCGGTGGATTGCACGGCGAGGCGCGGCGACCATGCGCCGTGCAGGCTGTCCATCCCGAGCTGTATTTCCCGGTTGCCGCGGCTGACGGATTTGCGCAGCACGATGTTGATGGTGCCGGCGATGCCTTGCGTGCCCAGCACGGCGGACGCGGTGCGCAGGACTTCGACCCGTTCGATCACTTCCGGCGGCAGGCTGTCAAGCGAGAAACCATTGGGTGCGGGCTGGCCGTTCAGCAGGATTTGCGTATAGCCCTTGCCAAGGCCGCGCATGCGAATGCCGGCGCTGTCGCCGATGGTAATGCCGGGCAGGCGGCGCAAGGCGTCGGCCACGGTGCGGTCGCCATGCGCGGCCAGCTCCTCGCGGCTCAGGACGACGGTGCTGGCCGTGTCTTCCTTGCGCTGGTCGAGCTTTGCGCTTTTGATCTCGATGACCTGTTGTGCGGATGCGGCCTGGCTTGCCAGCGCGGCGGCAAGCATGAAAATCTTATACATCGCGTTTCCTTGGGACGAGCGCCGCCACTGCCGGGCAGCGCGCGGCATGTGGTCAGTGGCGGCGGGGTGGATTAGCTGGCGCGGCTTGCCTTCAGGCGTCGCAGCGCGGTCCTGGTGGCGTTGCCTTCGAGCTTGCCTAGCACGGCTTGCGGGTCGATGTTGTCGCCATCGAGGCTGACTTCCATGTGCAGGTGAGGACCGGTGGCTTTGCCGCTGGCGCCGGAAGTGCCGATTTGCTGGCCGGCGGCGACGCGTTCGCCCAGCCTGACCATGCGCTTGTCCATGTGGGCGTACAAGGACCGCAGGCCGTTCGCGTGTTCGATGACGATCAGTTCGCCCCACTTGTCCTCGCCCGCGTAGCGATTGGTCGAGGCGATGACCACGCCCTCGGCGGGCGCCACGATTCGGGTGCCGGTCGGGACTGCGAAATCCATGCCTCTGTGCAGCCGGCCCGTGGGAGCGTGCAGGATGCCGAAGAACGCGCTGACACGCATGCTTTCCATGGGGGCTTGCCAATGCGGCAGGCCGGCAGGCTGCGCAGCTGCGGCAGGCGCTGGCTGGGCTGCCGGGGCGGCATCGTGGAGGCGCCAGGCCAGCGCCGGCTGCAGCAAGACGCTGGCGGCCAGCACGGCAGGCAGGGCGGCGTAGCTCAGGGCGGAGTTGACGGCGCGCGGCATGGCGGGCACGCCGTCGCGGATCATGCGGATGCGGGCGGCGACGGCATCGACCGTGCGGCTACCGAAGGCCAGGGCAGTGCCATGGTCGGGCAAGGCTTGCGTGCGCATTTGCGTCACCAGGGCTGCGGCGTAGTGACGGCGCTGTGCGGGAGGAAGACCCTGCAGTACGTTGCGGTCGCAACCCAGTTCCTGCGCCCAGGCCAGCCGCTTGCCAAGCCGGGCCACCATCGGGTTGAACCACTGGATCGCTTGCAGCAGGAAGCTGGCGTGCATCCAAAGCGGGTCGCGGCGGGCGAGGTGGGTGAGTTCGTGTTCTATCACCAGGCGTTGTTGTGCCGGGTCGAAGTCGCGCAGGTGGCGCGGCAGCAGCAGGACTGGGCGCGCGAGGCCCGCCAGCATGGGGCCGATCGGGGCGTCGATTTCGCGCACTTCCGGCAGGTTGCGGTGCAGGGATTCAAAGCCTGCATGGGCGGCAAGGGCTGCACAGTCAAGACGCGTCGAGGCGGCCAACAGCGCGTCCAGGTGACGCTTGGCGCGCAGCCATTTTGCTGCTGTTGCTGCAAGTCCGGCGGTGTACAGGGCCAGCCAGGAATAGCCGAGCCAGAGCAGGGCGGGGGATGGCGCGATCAATGCGGCATCGCCGTCGTCGAAGCCGGCATCGTTGCCGGCTGCGCCCTGGTCGGTGGCCAGCACGCCGGCAGGGGCGTGGCCGGGACCGGGATTGGCGGCGGCGCGCACTCCGGGCAGCTCGATGGCGGGAACGATGCTCGGCCGGACGGCCGAGGGAAGCAGGCCGAGCGCCAGGGTGCCGGCGATGGCGGCGGCGGCCAGCAGCCACGGTGTCCGCCTCGCCTCAAGTCCGGGCCAGGCGCGCGCGGCGGCATGCAGCAACAGCCAGGCGCCGGCGCCAGTCAGCAGGCTAACGATGCTCGCCTGCAGGAATACCAGGGCGAACATTATTTACTCCTTGTCTTCCGGCCATTCGCTGAGCAGTTGCTCCAGCTCTTTCAACTCATGCTGGTTGACCAGCTTGGAGCCGGTAAACATGTTCACCGGCAGCGGCGCGTTCATTTCCATCACGCGATGGCTGAAATCGTGGGCAAATTCCGCCAGCGTTTCAACCTTTTCGGCCACTGGCGCGTATACGTTCATGCCATGGGCGGAATGCTGGCTGATCATGCCTTTCTCCAGCATGCGTTCAAGGGTCTTGCGGGTGGAAGAGAAGGACCAGGCCAGTTCTTCCTCCACGCGGTCATGGATTTCACGGGCGCTGAGCGGATGCTGTTTCCAAAGTGCCTTGAGCAGCGTTAATTCGGTAATGGATGGAATGGCCATGGGAGCTCCTTGTGACGTTTCACTGCATTGTGCGACATGTGTCGCACCAAGGCAAGGAGTTTATGCGACACATGTCACATAATGTATCATTGCGTATATGAAAAAAATTGCAATAATTGCCACGGTGCTTGCCGCCATGGTGGCCTGCAGCGGCAAGCGGCTCACCAAGGCCGAAGTGCTCACGGTGATGGAGAGTGTGGAAACCTCGGTCCAGCGCCACGACGCCGACCGGCTGATGACCAATTTCGCGCCGAATGCCATGATCATGGTCTCGATGCCCGGCCGGGGCGGCGGCCTTTCGCGCATGAGCGTGAACGAATACAAGGCCATGCTGGAAGAGCTTTGGAAGGTGCAGCTGCAATCGACGTATGAGGTCAGCAACCGTGAAGTGTCATTGGCCGCGAATGGCCACAGCGCCACGGCGCGCGACGTGGCAAAGGAGGTGGTGCTGCTGCCGGGAGAACGCATGGAGTCGCTCAGCAAGCAGAAAGCCGAGATCGCGCTGGTCGATGGCCTCCCCCGCATCATTTCGCTGACCGCGGAGGTGGAGTCGCTGGTCGCCACGCCGACAAGCAGGAATTGATTGGCAGCCTATGTTAACGAAGTTGTGTGCCCGAAGTGCCACCAGGTCCGAATGCGACATCCACAAGAGCGAGAAATGCTATCGGATGCTGAAGCTGCTCAATACCGAGGCCGTTCCAGCCTTCGTCGTCTACGACAAGAGCGTGGTAAGAGGATTCAACCAGAATGCTCTGTATGAGGCACTAACGAAAAAGAAGTAACGGGCGCTGCCCAGGCGAGGCTATGGATAGAACAATTATTTGCCCGAAGTGCGACCACCTGCGTCCAAAGGATGCGACTAGTCCCGAATGGCAATGCCCTGCTTGCGGGGTTTGCTATGCCAAGGCAGGGAGTCCAGCAGAGCCAGCATTAGACCCGCGCATGCGCGAGCGTATGCGGGCCGGCCCCGAATCCGTACCGGTCAAGCACAGCTGGAACCTTGGCTTGGTAGTTAAAGTCGCCATCGTTGTTGCGCTGGGATGGGGCTTGAATACAGTGCTCGAACATCGCAAAAAAAACGGCGAGGCGGAGAAGGTACAAGTCGTCGAGGCCGAGCAGGAGCCGGATTCTGGCGCAGCGGTCGCGAATGCGGTGCTGCAGGCATCGAGCGCCGACGTCAGCATGTTGAAGGATGTGGGCAGCAAACTGGAAAGGGCCTGCGCACGCAACAAGTACGGCCTGTCGGAATCGGAGTGCATCGACCGCATGCGCCAGCGCTCAGACCTCTGCGCGAACCGGACCGCTTCCAGGTTCCCCGGCCAGATTGGCAACACCGATCGCATGCAGCTTGTGGTGCAGGATTACGTTAGCTGCATCTTTGAGCGCTGAACCGGAAAGCCGGCGCGTGGCGCTAGCAAACCCATGAGCAGCAAGCCGGCAACAAGCATGGCGCAGGTTGAATGAGACGCTATGCCGGTATCGTGCCGGACCTCCGACCAATACCAGTCCGAGCCGCCATTGTCCGAATCTGCAATGTGGTTGGCACTGAGATCCACACTGTCGCCGAAAACGTGGGAGAATTTGCTGACGCCGCAAGTCGAAGGTGTCGAGGTGGTACAGCCGAGCAGCTCGCGGCCGTCATATCCGCTCCTTGCTTAACGGGAGCGGAAAATTTCACAGCAGCGCCCGCAATCTGGCGCCCGCTTTGTCAAACTTTCAGGAATTCTTCGCGGCCGCCCAGCCAGCGTTCCAGGTGGGCTTCCACCGTAGCCTTGTTGGCGGGCGTCGCCTCATGCAGCAGCGCGTGCGCCACGTCGCGCGCCTGGTCGACCAGCCAGCCGTCGGTCTCCAGGTCGGCGAAGCGCAGCATGGCCTGGCCGGATTGGCGCGCGCCCAGGAATTCGCCGGGGCCGCGGATTTCCAGGTCGCGGCGCGCGATCTCAAAGCCATCGGTGGTTTCGCGCATCGTCATCAGGCGCTGCTTGGCGATCGGGCCGAGCGGACTTTGGTATAGCAGCAGGCAGACCGACGCTGCCGAACCTCGGCCCACGCGGCCGCGCAGCTGGTGCAGTTGCGAGAGGCCGAAGCGTTCGGCGTGTTCGATCACCATCAAGGAGGAATTCGGTACGTCGACGCCGACTTCGATCACGGTCGTCGCGACCAGGACATGGATATCGCCGGCGACAAATGCGTCCATCACCTCCGCCTTTTCAGCTGGCTTCAAGCGGCCGTGCACCAGGCCGACGCGCAGGTCGGGCAGGGCGGCAGCGAGGGTCTCGTAGGTTTCGGTTGCCGTCTGGAGCTGCAGCGCTTCCGATTCTTCAATCAGCGGGCAGACCCAGTAAGCCTGGCGACCTTCCAGCGCGGCAGCATGGACGCGGGCGATCACTTCGTCGCGGCGGTTCTGGTCGACCACGGCAGTGACGATCGGTGTGCGGCCGGGGGGCAGCTCGTCGATTACCGATACTTCCAGGTCGGCGTAGTAGGTCATGGCCAGGGTGCGCGGGATCGGCGTGGCGGACATCATCAACTGGTGCGGCACATTGTCGCCATTGCCCTTGTTGCGCAAGGTCAGGCGCTGGCCAACGCCAAAGCGGTGCTGCTCGTCCACGATCACCAGGCCGAGCTTTGCAAACTGCACCGTATCCTGGATGATGGCGTGGGTGCCGATCACCAGCTGCGCCTCGCCCGATTCCACCAGCGCGTAAGCGGCCTCCTTCTCTTTCTTTTTCAGGCTGCCGGTCAGCCACGCGACCTTCACGCCCAGCGGTTCCAGCCAGGCCGCGATCTTGCGGAAATGCTGGTCGGCCAGGATCTCGGTCGGCGCCATCAGCGCTGCCTGGTAGCCGCTGTCGATTGCCTGCGCGGCCGACAGCGCGGCTACAATGGTCTTGCCGCTGCCTACGTCGCCTTGCAGCAGGCGCTGCATCGGGTAGGGCTGCTTGATGTCGGCGCGGATTTCCTTCAGCACGCGCTGCTGGGCTTTCGTCAGCTTGAACGGCAGCGAGGCTTCGAAGGCCGACGACAGCGAGCCGGCCTTGCCCAGTACCGCGGCGCCCTTGGCCCGGCGTGCGCGCTGCGCTCGCTTCAGGGAAAGCTGCTGTGCCAGCAGTTCGTCGAACTTCACGCGGGTCCAGGCCGGGTGGCTGCGATCGACCAGGGCATTCTCGTCGATCTCGGCCGGCGGGTAGTGCAAGGTGCGCACGGCCGCCTCGAGCGGGTGCAAGCGCATGGCCTTGATGATTTCCGGCGGCAGGGTGTCGGTCCAGTCCACGCGCTTCATTGCGTCTGCGATCGCGCGGCGCAGCACCAGTTGCGACAGGCCTTCGCCGGAAGGGTAGACCGGCGTCAGGGAAGTCGGCAGCGCCGCGCCTTCGTTCACGATTTTGTAGGCCGGGTGCACCATCTCGGCGCCGAAGAAGCCATGCCGCACTTCGCCGCGCGCCCGCACGCGGGTACCTTCGGCCAACTGCTTGACCTGGCTGCCGTAAAAGTTCATGAAGCGCAGCTGGATATCGCCCGTTTCGTCGGCGATATGCACCAGCAGCTGGCGGCGCGGCTTGTAAGCGATTTCGTTGGAGGTGACCACGCCCTCCACCTGCGACACTTCGCCGCCGCGCATGCAGGCCTCGCGGATCGTCAGGACTTCCGTCTCATCCTCATAGCGCATGGGGAGGTGCAGCACCAGGTCCATGTCCGTGCGCAGGCCAAGCTTGGCAAGCTTGCTCTCGGCGGTGGCGGCCGGTTTTTTTGGTGCTGCGGGCTTTTTTTGCTTCGGTTCCGGCATTTTTGCGTGAATTTTGGGCAGGTATCGTAAAATAGAGGGTTGCCCAACAGTTTTAGTAGTCCGTCAATGTACTCGCTATCCGACTTCGATTTTAACTTGCCGCCAGAGCGAATTGCGCAATTTCCTCTGCCGGACCGCAGCGCGTCGCGCCTCCTGCACGTGGACGGCAAGACTCTGCACGACCGCCAGTTCACCGACATCGTCGACCTGCTCCAGGCTGGCGACCTGCTGGTGATGAACAACACCCGCGTGCTCAAGGCCCGTTTCTTCGGCGTCAAGGACAGCGGCGGCAAGGTGGAGGCGCTGGTGGAGCGCGTGCTGGACACCCGCACCGTGCTGGCCCAGGTGCGTGCCTCGAAGTCGCCCGGCCCCGGCGTGAAGATCCGCCTGGCCGATGCCTTCGACGTGACGGTGGGCGAGCGCGCCGGCGAGTTCTATACCCTGCATTTCGAGGCAGATGTGTTCGACCTGATCGAGCAGTACGGTCGCCTGCCTCTGCCGCCCTATATCGAGCACGCGCCTGGCGAAGTGGACGAAACCCGCTACCAGACCGTGTTCAACAAGGTGCCGGGTGCCGTGGCGGCGCCAACCGCCGGCCTGCATTTCGATGAAGCGCTGCTCGACAAGCTGCGCGCCAAGGGCGTGAAGTTCGCCTACGTGACCCTGCACGTGGGCGCCGGCACCTTCCAGCCGGTACGCACCGAAAACCTGGCCGAGCACAAGATGCATACCGAGTGGTACACCATGCCGCAGGAAACCGTGGGCGCCGTGCGTGAAGCGCGCGCCGCCGGCCGCGACGTGGTGGCGGTGGGCACGACCTCGCTGCGCGCGCTGGAATCGGCCTCCCAGGGCGGCAGCCTGGAAGCGGGCAGCGGCGACACCAACCTGTTCATCACTCCGGGCTACAAATTCAAGACGGTGACGCGGCTGATCACCAACTTCCACCTGCCTAAATCGACCCTGCTGATGCTGGTCAGCGCTTTCGCAGGCTTTACCGAGATCCGCCATGCCTACCAGCACGCGATCGCGAACGAATACCGCTTCTTCAGCTATGGCGACGCTATGCTGCTGACGACGCACAACAGAGCATAAGGAATACCGATGCTGGAATTTAAACTCATCAAAAAAGACACCACCGGCAAGACCCACGCCCGCCGCGGCACGGTCAAGCTCAATCACGGCGAGGTGCAGACCCCGATCTTCATGCCGGTCGGTACCTACGGCTCCGTCAAGGCCATGTCGCCGTTGGAGCTGAAGGAAATCGGCGCCCAGATCATCCTCGGCAACACCTTCCACCTGTGGCTGCGCCCCGGTAACGACGTAATGTCCAAGTTCGGCGGCCTGCACGGCTTCATGGGCTGGGACAAGCCGATCCTGACCGACTCCGGCGGCTTCCAGGTGTTCTCCCTGGGCGAAATGCGCAAGATCACCGAGGAAGGCGTGACCTTCAATTCGCCGATCAACGGCGACAAGCTGTTCCTGTCGCCGGAAATCTCGATGCAGATCCAGCGCGTGCTGAATTCCGACATCGTGATGCAGTTCGACGAATGCACCCCGTACGAAATCGATGGCCGTCCGGCCACGCTGGAAGAAGCGGCGAAGTCGATGCGCATGTCGCTGCGTTGGGCCCAACGCTCGATGAATGAGTTCAAGGCTGGCGAGAACCCGAACGCACTGTTCGGCATCGTCCAGGGCGGCATGTACGAAAACCTGCGCGACGAATCGCTGGCAGGCCTCCAGGAAATCGACTTCCCGGGCCTGGCCATCGGCGGCTTGTCCGTCGGCGAGCCAAAAGAAGACATGATGCGCATCCTGCAGCACGTCGGCCCGCGCCTGCCGGAGAACAAGCCGCACTACCTGATGGGCGTCGGCACGCCGGAAGACCTGGTGAACGGCGTGGCCAACGGCGTCGACATGTTCGACTGCGTGATGCCGACCCGGAATGCCCGCAACGGCTGGATCTTCACCCGCTTTGGCGACGTCAAGATCAAGAATGCGCGTTATAAGGATGATAAGGAGCCGCTGGACCCGACCTGCTCCTGCTACACCTGCCGCAACTTCAGCCGCGCCTACCTGCACCACCTGCACCGCGCGCAGGAGATCCTGGGGGCACGCCTGAACACCATCCACAACCTGCATTACTACCTCGACATCATGCAGCAGATGCGCGATGCCCTGGACGCGGACCGCTTCCCGGACTGGGTCCAGCAATTCCACGCAGATCGCGCGCGTGGTATTTAAATCCTGACAAGTCGCCTATATATAGGTCGGCAGCAAGTGCGGTGCTAGAATACACCGCTTGATTTTTTAACTCGTTTTCAACTAGAACAACTGGAGTCACCGTGTTCATTTCCAACGCATACGCCCAAACCGCAGCCGACGCCGGCGCCATGGGCAGCCTGACCACCTTCGCACCACTGATCCTGATGTTTGTGGTGATGTACTTCCTGATGATTCGCCCGCAGCAAAAGCGCGCGAAAGAGCAGAAAGCCATGATGGAAGCCCTGGCCAAGGGCGACGAAGTGGTGACCATCGGCGGCATCATGGGCAAAGTGACCAAGGTGAACGACCAGAACGTGGCCATCGAAGTGTCCCAGGGCACCGAAGTCTGGGTGCAAAAGCACGCCATTTCCTCCCAGCTGCCGAAAGGCACCCTGAAGAGCCTGTGATAACCGGAGCGGGGGCGAACCGCCGCCCACGCCTGAACGCTGAAGACTATGAATCGTTATCCAATCTGGAAATACATCCTTATCGTCGTGGTGGTGCTGCTTGGCGCCCTGTACACGGCGCCTAACTACTTCGGCCAGACACCTGCACTGCAGATCACCAGCGCCAAGGCCACTGTCAAGGTCACGAATGCCCTGGCGACCCAGGTGGACTCGCTGCTGAAACAGGCTAACGTCAAGAATGACGGCGTAGCGCTGGACGGCTCCGGCATGCATACCTACGTGCGCGCCCGCTTTGCCGATACCGACGCCCAGTTCAAGGGCCGCCTGGCGCTTGAAAAAGGCCTGAACCCGGACCCGAACGACCCGACCTATGTCGTTACCGTCAACCTGGTATCGAATACGCCGGACTGGATGCGCGCCGTGGGCGCACTGCCAATGTACCTGGGCCTGGACCTGCGCGGCGGCGTGCACTTCCTGATGCAGGTTGACACCAAGGCTGCGGTAACCAAGCGTATCCAGGGTACCCAGGCTGCCATCAAGAACCAGCTGCGCGAGAAGAATGTGCGCCACGCCGGCATCGACCGCGTGAACGACACCATCATCGTCAAGTTCCGCGACGATGCACTGCGCCAGCAGGCCAAGGGCATCATCAAGGACCAGCAGCCGGATATGGACGTGGTCGACGCCACCGAAGGCGACGAACTGCGCCTGGTCGTGACGCTGAAGCCGGCGGCCCTGAAAGCCACCCTGGACAACGGCGTGCAGCAGAATATTGCCACCCTGGGCAAGCGCGTGAATGAACTCGGCGTGTCCGAGCCGGTGATCCAGCAGCAAGGCCCTGACCGCATCGTGGTGCAACTGCCAGGCGTGCAAGATGCTGCGCACGCGAAAGACATCATCGGCCGTACCGCCACCCTGGAAGTGCGCATGGTCGACGAAACCGTCACCCCTGGCACTGAGCTGAGCGCTGCGATTCCGTACAACTCGGAACTGTTCACCGTTGGCAAAGGCGTGCCTGTCGTGCTGTCCAAGGACGTGGTGCTGACCGGCGATTACATCTCCAGCGCAACCGCCACTTTCGACCAGAACCAGCAGCCTGCCGTCAGCATCGACCTGAACGGCGACGGTGGCCGCAAGATGCGCGATGCAACCCGCGATCGCGTCGGCAAGAAGATGGCCATCGTGCTGTTCGAAAAGAAGAAGGCCGAAGTGCTGTCCGTGGCGACCATCCAGAGCGAACTGGGTAGCCGCTTCCAGATCACCGGCATGGGCAGCGCGGAGAACTCCGCCGAACTGGCGCTGCTGCTGCGCGCCGGCGCCCTTTACGCGCCGATGGAAGTGATCGAGCAGCGTACCGTGGGTCCTGCACTGGGCGCTGAAAACATCGCCAAGGGCTTCCACTCCACGATGTACGGCTTTGCCGCCATCGCGGTCTTCATGATCATCTACTACATGATGTTCGGCGCCTTCAGCGTGCTGGCGCTGGCAGTGAACCTGCTGCTGCTGATCGCTGTGCTGTCCCGCCTGCAAGCCACGCTGACCCTGCCGGGCATCGCGGCTATCGCGCTGGCGCTGGGCATGGCAATTGACGCCAACGTGCTGATCAACGAGCGTATCCGCGAAGAGCTGCGCAATGGCGCCAACCCGCAGTCGGCGATTGCCGCCGGCTTCGAGCACGCCTGGCACACCATCCTTGACTCCAACGTGACCACCCTGATCGTGGGTATCGCGCTGCTGGTGTTCGGTTCCGGTGCGGTGCGCGGCTTCGCCGTGGTGCACAGCCTGGGCATCCTGACCTCGATGTTCTCCGCAGTCTTCGTTTCGCGCGGCGTGGTGAACCTGTGGTACGGCCGTAAGAAGAAACTGCAGTCGCTGTCGATCGGCACCGTCTGGAAACCTGCGAACTAAGGAATAGAGATGGAATTTTTCCGCATCCGTAAAGACATCCCGTTCATGCGCCACGCGTTGGTCTTCAACGTGATTTCGGCGCTGACCTTCGTGGCAGCAGTGTTCTTCCTGGCCACCAAGGGCCTGCACTTCTCGGTGGAGTTCACCGGCGGTACCGTGATGGAAGTGAAGTACGCGCAGGCAGCCAACCTGGAAAAGGTGCGCGAGACCTTGACCGGGCTGGGCTACCACCCTGAGGTGTCGAGCATCGACACGGCGCGCGACGCCTTGATCCGCCTGCCGAACGTGGCAGGCACCACCGCTGCCGATACAGCTGCCAAGGTATTCAGCGAGCTGTGCAAGGCTGAGCAGGGCAGCGTCAAGTCGGTCGACAAGGTGACCGACAAGGGCGCCCATGAAATGAAGAGCGCTTGTATCCATGCCGACGGTTCCGAAGGCGTGTCGCTGCAGAAGGTTGAATTCGTCGGCCCGCAGGTCGGCGATGAGCTGGCGCAGAACGGCCTGAACGCCCTGATCATGGTGGTGGTTGGCGTGATGATCTACCTGGCCATCCGCTTCGAATGGAAATTCGCAGTGGCCGCCATCGTCGCGAACTTGCACGACGTGGTGATCATCCTGGGCTTCTTCGCCTTCTTCCAGTGGGAATTCTCGCTGACCGTGCTGGCCGCCGTGCTGGCGGTGCTGGGTTACTCCGTCAACGAATCGGTGGTTATCTTCGACCGGATCCGCGAGAACTTCCGCAAGCAGCGCAAGATGTCCGTGCATGAAGTGATCGACAACGCAATCACCTCCACCATCTCGCGTACCATCATCACCCACGGTTGTACCCAGATGATGGTGCTGTCGATGCTGTTCCTGGGCGGCCCGACCCTGCACTACTTCGCCATCGCGCTGACCATCGGTATCTGCTTTGGTATTTACTCTTCCGTGTTCGTTGCTGCTGCCGTGGCCATGTGGCTGGGCGTGAAGCGCGAAGACCTGATCAAGCCGGTCAAGGAAAAAGACGAGACCGACGGCGCCGTAGTTTAAGCAAGCGCAGTTGGAAAAAAAAGCAGCCGCGAGGCTGCTTTTTTATTTGCGCTGGTGTCGTTATGCGCTCTCGCGCGCCATCAGCGTGAAGCCAAGGTCGATACGGCGGGCCGGGACGTCGTTGCCGCGGATGGTTGCCAACAGCAGGTTGGCCGCTTCGAAACCCGTCTGGTAGCGCGGGGTGCCGACCGTGGTGACCGAAGGCTTCATCCAGGCCGACGCGGGCAGGTCGTTGAAGCCGCAGATGGCGAGCTGCTCCGGTACCTTGATGCCGCGCCGCTGGCACTGGAAGATGGCGCCATGTGCCAGGTCGTCGTTGCAGCAGAAGATCGCGTCCAGGCCCGGCATATTGGCCAGCATGCGGCCCAGCAGCTCGGCGCCCAGGGCGATGGTGGACGGGTCCGGACACATCAGCTCCAGCATCGGGTCGGCCAGGCCGGCTTCCTCCATGGCCTTGCGGTAGCCGTCGCCGCGCTTCAGGGTACGTTCGTCGAGCTGGGCGGCCATGTAGCCGATGCGCTTGCGGCCCTTGTCGATCAGGTAGCGCGTGATGGTGTAGCCGGCATCCTCCTGCGAGAAGCCGACCGACATCGCGCCCGGTTCCGAGGACAGGTCCATCATCGACACCACCGGCACCCGCGAAGTGGCCAGCATCTGCTGCACCCGCGGGCTGTGGGTCAATCCGCACAGCAGGATACCGTCCGGATTGGACTGCATATAAGTCGCCAGCAGCTTCTCTTCTTCCGCGTCCGAATAGCGCGTGTTACCGATCAGGATCTGGTAGTTGCACGGGTCGAGCGCATCCTGCACGCCGGCCAGCACCGCTGTGAACACCGCGTTTGCCAGCGATGGCACCAGCACCACGATGACCCTCGACTGCGCCGAGGCGAGGGCGCGCGCTGCGCGGTTCGGCACGTAGCCGAGGTCTTGCACCGCCTTCTCCACGCGCTCGCGCAGGACCGACGACACCAGCTCCGGTTGATTGATGGCGCGCGACGCCGTCATGGGGGCGACGCCGGCGAGGGCGGCGACATCCGACAAGGTGACTTTGCCGAGTGCGCGGCTTTTGGTGGCAGGGTTCTTGGTAGGGAGGTTCTTGCTCATTCCCGGATTATAACTATGTTAAGCTGCACGCCTCGTAAAATGGGGAGCAGCAATGAGCCGTACCGGCCGCCTGTTCCAGCTCATGGATGCCATGCGCGGCAGCCGCCGTCCGGTGACTGCGGCCGCGCTGGCGGAAAAGCTGGGCGTATCCGAACGCACGATTTACCGCGACATGCAAACCCTGGCCGAACTCGGCGCGCCAGTGGAAGGCTCGGCCGGCCTTGGCTACCTGCTGCGCAGCGGCTTCTTCCTGCCGCCGCTGATGTTCGACACCGATGAACTGGAAGCGCTGGTGCTGGGCGCGCGCTGGGTGCGCCGCCAGGGCGACCCGGCGCTGGCGCAAGCCGCGGCCAATGCGCTGGCCAAGATCGCCACCGCCACGCCGAAAGATCTGCGCGACGACATGGCCGACACCAGCTTGTGGGTGCCGCTGATGCGCGACACGCCGGAGCACGATGAATTCGTGCAGCCCGCGCGCGAAGCGATCCGCCGTCATCACAAGATGCGCATCCAGTACAAGGACGAAAACGGTTCTTCATCCGAGCGCACGGTGTGGCCGTTCGCGCTGGCCTTCTTCGAAGGACGCCGCATCCTTGCCGCCTGGTGCGAGATGCGCAAGGCCAACCGCCACTTCCGCATTGACCGCATCGCGCATGCCGAAGCACTTGCAGAACGCTACCCTGCACCGCGCCACGAATTGCTCAAAGTCTGGCGCGAAGAAAACGCCATCAAAGACGACTCCTGACAGGAACTGTCAGGGGACCTTGGTTACGATAGGCGCATTCGATCAAACCACCAAGGAGTTTAACGATGCGCCTCTATCACAACCCACTGTCCTCCAACGCCCGCCGTGTATTGCTGACCGCAAGCCAGCTTGGCATCAAGCTCGATGAAGTGATCATCGACTTCGCCAGCGAGGCCGACCGCAAGCGCCTGGAAGAAGTGAACATCTGCGGCAAGGTGCCGGTGCTGGAAGACGATGGCCTGCACCTGTGGGAATCCTGCGCCATCATGCAGTACCTGGCCGACAAGCACGGCGCGAGCGACCTGTACCCGACCGGTCTGAAAGAGCGCGCCGACGTCAACCGCTGGATGTTCTTCGGCGCCCAGCACTTCGCACCAGCCATCGGCATCCTGACCTGGGAATACCTGTGGAAGAAACTGGTGACCGGCGAGGGCCCTGATCCGGTCGAGATCGCGAAAGGCGAACGGTATGTGCATGAACACGCCGCCGTGCTCGACAAGCACCTGGCCACGCGCCAATGGCTGAGCGGCGACAAGCTGACGCTGGCAGATTTTGCGGTGGCTGCACCGATGATGTACGTCAGCCGCGCCAAAGTTCCCGTCGATCAACATCCGCACCTTCTGGCCTGGGCCGAACGCGTCCAGCAACTGCCGGCATGGCAGCAAACCGAGACCCCATGGCCTTTTTAAGGTTTGTGTGAGTTGACGCACAGAGTGAGGCCAGTCCCGAACATAAGATGGAGCCGTCTCTTTCAGGACATCCCTAGTTTTGGACTTGGCCCACTCTTTGGAGTGGGCATTTTTTTCTGAGAGAGACATCATGCAGAACGTCCCCGTACTGGATTCCACCATCGCTTATCGCGAGCTCGGCGAACGCAGCGCGCGCGCCGTGATCTTCTTGCACGGCAATCCGACGCACTCCTTCATCTGGCGCGACATCATGCCGCATGTGGCCGCCAAAGCCTGGTGCCTGGCGCCGGACCTGATCGGCTTCGGCGCTTCCGGCAAGCCCGATATCGCCTACAGCTTTCTCGAACACGCGGCCTACCTCGAGGCCTTCCTGCAGCAGATGGAGATCGAGGAGTTCACGCTGGTCGGCCAGGACTGGGGCGGCGCACTGGCCATTCACCTGGCGGCGCGCTACCCGGCCAAGGTACGCGGCGTGGCCCTGATGGAGTTCGTGCGTCCCAGCCCGACATGGGAAGACTTCCACCCGCTCCAAGAGGCGCGCGAGCGCTTCAAGCTGATGCGCGCACCGGGCAGCGGCGAAGAGTTCGTTCTGCAGCAGAACTTCTTCATCGAGCAGATGCTGCCGAAAGGCGCGCTGCGCCCGCTGACGGCGGAAGAGATGGATGCCTATCGCGCGCCTTTCCCGACGCCCGAATCGCGCAAGCCGATGCTGGCCTTCCCGCGCATGATGCCGATTGGCGGCGAGCCAGCCGATGTGTACCAGCTGATCGAACGCAACGAAGCCATCATGGCCACGGCCCAATATCCGAAACTGATCCTGTTCAGCCCGAACGGCGTGCTGACGCCGCGCCCGGTCGCCGAGCGCTACGCTGGTAAGCTCGCAAACTGCAAGCTGCTCGAACTCGGTGAAGGCACCCACAACCTCCAGCAAGACCACCCCGAAGCCATCGGCCGCGCCATCGCCGCCTGGCTGACCCCGACTTTCAAACCGGGAGCAATGTAAGCATCCAACAGTTCCTGCGCACGGTTTCATCCGTGCTTGCCCTTGCCTGGCAGACTCGATAGCATGGCAAGCATCAGACAAGGGGCCAGGTATGCGAACATCTGCACTTCCCACGCCAGAGCAAGTCGACCGCTGGCAAGCCACGCGACAAAAAGCGTTCAAGTCCGTACCTGAAGGCGGGCGCACGATCACCTACCTTGGCAAGAAATTCCACGTCTACCCCAACACCTTCTGGCCCTTCCTGGACAGCCAGCCGCTGGTGCGCAATTTCCGCATCAAGCCGGGAGAGAGCGTGCTCGATGTAGGCACCGGCTCCGGCGTGATTGCGATCTTCGCCTGCTACCAGGGCGCGTCGCGCGTGCTGGCGCTGGACGTCAATCCGGCCGCCATCCGCAGCGCGCGCCACAACCTGAAAGCGCACGGATTCGAGGGCGTGATGGAAGTACGCCGCTCCGACCTGTTCGAGAACGTGGGCGATGAACAGTTCGACGTCATCACCGCCAACCTGCCGTTCCGCGACAAGCCGGCGCCCGACGTGGTGGCGCGTTCGCAGTGGGATACCGATTTCCGCACCAATACCCAGTTCTTCGAGCAGGCGGCGCGCTACCTGAAGCCGGGCGGACGCATCTACTTCGCGCACTCGAATTTCGGCGCGGTGGACGAGGTGCGGCGGCTGGCGAAACAGGCCGGCTTCAGCATCCGGCTGATGGCGCGCAGCGCGGCCGAACGCGACCAGGAGCGCCAGTTCTTTGCCTTCCTGATCAAGCCGGGGGCAAGGCATGGACGGGCTGATTGACACCATCCGCCAGTTGCGGGCAGTGCCGCACGCGCCCTGGCGTGCACAGGTAAGGCGTGTCGCCGTCATCCTCACCAGTTCGCGTTCCGGGTCGACGCTGTTCAAGGCGGTGCTGGCGCGCCATCCCGGCGTCGCCAGCCTTGACGGCGAAGCGGAGCCCTTCCTGGCCTTGAGCGGCGACGGCTTCGGCTACGATCCAGCATGCACCAGCGATGCCATCGCTCGCCTGCGCAATCCCGACGCGCTGGCCGACGAGATCTTCGACAGCCTGACCGTGCCCGAAGGCGGCATCGCACCTTTGCCGGAGTTGAAGGCGCGCTGGCGCAAGCGCCTGCTGCTGCAGTTCCCTGCACTGTTCGCGCAACCGCTGGCCTTTGCCCAGATGGAGCGTGCCCTCGACGAGGCGCTGTTGCCCAGCCAGGGCGCCGACGCGCCCAGCGAGCAGGAATTGCAGCATGCGGTGCTGGGCGCCGTGTTCTGGCGCGAGCCGTGGCGGCGCGATTACTACGACGGCGGCCAGGGACCGGGGCAGCGGCGGCCCTTCAACGAGGCGGTCAAGATCGAAGAGCCGCCCTTCGTTTCGCCGGCAATGCGTGCCCGGCATTTCACCGAAGATGATGCAGCCAGCAAGGTCTTGCTGTTCAAGACGCCATCCGACGCTTATCGCTACGGCTTCTATGAGCAGTTGTTCCCGCATGCCCAGGTGCGCTATGTGCACCTGGTGCGCAGCGTTGCCGCCTGCGTCAACGGCCTGATCGATGGCTGGCTGTCGCCCATCGGTTTCCATGCGCACGATATGCAAAAGCACGGCGTAACGCTGGCCATCGACGGTTATTCGGAACAGTGCGATGGCGGCCAGCGCTGGTGGAAATTCGACCTGCCGCCCAACTGGCGCAGTTATGTCAACGCGCCGCTGGAGGAGGTGTGCCTGAACCAATGGCTGTCCAGCCACCGCCATATCGCCGGCAGTGGCGTGGCCGCGCTGCCAGTGCGCTTCGAATCCTTCCTGTCCGATCCGGCGGGCGTGCTGGACCGGACCTGTGAGTGGCTTGGCCTGCCTCCGATGCCGCAGCCGCCCGAGCTGCCGGTAACGATGGCAACCGAGACCCCCGCACCGGGCCGCTGGCGAAAGCGCAGCAGCCAGCTGCTGCCCTTGGCGCGGCGCCCGGAAGTGGCCGACATGATGCACGCGCTGGGCTATGGCGCGGCGCCGGAGCAGTGGCAATGACCCGCCGGCTGCTGGTGCCTTACCTGATGGGCAAGCGGCGTGATGGCCTGCTGCGCGTGCAGTCGCTCGATTCGCAGCCCTGGGCCGTGCTGGAGTCGCCGCAATCGACGGCCACCGAACTGGTGGATAAGGATGAGCAGATGCTCAGCATGGGTCGCGTGTATGCCGTGCTGGCCGAGCAGGTCGCCGCGGCGGCGGCGGCCGGCGAGCTCCCGGTCAGCATTGCCGGCGACTGCGTGTCGACCATGGGCGTGATGGCGGGTTTGCAGCGCGCCGGTCGCGAGCCGCAACGCATGCTGTGGCTGGATGCGCACGGCGACTTTCACACCTGGGCTACCACGCACACCCAATACCTGGGCGGCATGCCGCTGGCCATGCTGGTCGGCCGCCAGGACCGCCGCCAGAACCGCCGCGACAGCATCGCCGCCTTGCGCGAAGCGGTCGGCATGCATCCCTATCCGGAAGAGCTGGTGCTGCTGTCCGATGCGCGCGACCTTGACCCGGGCGAAGACGTGGCCTTGGAGCGTTCGGCGGTCGTGCGTTGCACCCTGGACCAGGTATTGGGCAACCTGTCGCGGCACGAAACTCTCTACGTGCATTTCGATACCGACGTGCTGGACGAAGCCCAGCGCATGCCGGCGCTCAAATACCATGTGCCGGCCGGACCGCGCGTGGAAGAGATGGCGGAACTGTTCCGCAGCCTGCGTAACTACCCCTTGGTGGCCGTGTCGGTGTCGGCGTGGCACGCGGAACTGGACTCTGGCGACCAGGCTGCCCGCATTTGCCTGGAACTGCTGGACGAGCTGCTGCCCGGCGCGTGCAGCACGCCGCGCGAGCGCAACTCGGCCAAAACCAGCTCGACGCAATCGGCCAGGGGCGCGCGCGCAGTATCGAGCGACAGTTCGGGCGCCAGCGGCGCTTCGTAAGGCGCGGACACGCCGGTGAACTGTTTCACCTCTCCGGCGCGTGCGCGGCGGTACAGTCCTTTGACGTCGCGCTGTTCGCAGACTTCCAGCGGGCATTTGCACCAGGCTTCGATGAAGTCGTCTCCGGCCTGCATGGCGCGCACGCGGGCGCGGTCGGCGCGCAGCGGCGAAATGAAGGCCGCCAGCACGATGATGCCGGCTTCGGCGAACAGGCGGGCGGTTTCGCCGGCACGGCGCAGGTTCTCGCTGCGGTCTTCGGGAGAAAAGCCAAGGTCGGCGCACAGGCCCTGGCGCAGGCTGTCGCCATCCAGCAGCACGACCTGGCGGCCGGCATGGAACAGGCGCTGTTCGACGGCGCGGGCCAGTGTTGTCTTGCCGGCGCCGGACAGGCCCGTGAACCAGACTACCGCGCCGCGATGGCCATGCATTTCTTCGCGCTCGCGGCGCGATATGATCAAGGAGTCCATGATGCGACTATATACGCGATGCAGGAGGGCAGCATGCGCACCGTGCTGATCGTAGGTGCGGGTTTTTCCGGTGTAGCGTGCGCGATACAGATGCTGCGCCTCGCGGGCCGCCAGCCTTTGCGCGTGCTGCTGCTGAACCGCAGCGGACGGCTGGCGCGCGGCATGGCATACGGGACGCAAAGCCAGCAGCATTTGCTCAACGTGGTGGCGGCAAAAATGAGCGTCCTGCCCGATGATCCGGAACACTTCCTGCGCTATGCAGCGCTGCGCGACAGCCGCGTGACCGGGAGTTCCTACGTCGCCCGCAGCGTGTACGGCGATTATCTGGAATGGGCACTGCGCCAGGCGCAAGACCAGGCGCCACGCCACGCCAGCCTCGACTGCATCAGTGGCAGCGTATGCCGCTTGCAAACCGAAACTTGCGGCAGGCTGGAAGCGATGCTGGAAGACGGCCGCCGAATCGAGGCGGACCGGGTGGTGCTGGCCTTCGGCCACCTTCCCGCGCCACCGCCGGAAATGGCGCATGGCACGCTGGCCGACAGTGCGCATTACGTACCGGATCCATGGCGCGCAGACCTGTTGTCCACCGTTGGCGTTCGCGACCCGGTGCTGCTGCTGGGCAGCGGCCTGACGGCGGTCGATATCGCGCTGCAGCTCCTGCGCCGCAATCCCTCGCAGTGCGTGCATGCGCTGTCGCGCCATGGCCTGCTGCCGCAGCCCAGCAAGCCGCCTTGCGGCCACCTGGCAGGCAGCCCGCTGCTGCGCGACGAAGCGCCAACCGTTCGCGCGGCCTTGCACGCTTTCATGCGGCAGGTGGAGCGCCTTGAAGCGGCGGGCCTGGACTGGCACGATGCGCTGGCAGCCTTGCGCCAACAGTCCGCGGGCATCTGGCAAGCCTGGCCCGCAGTCGAGCGGCGCCGCTTCCTGCGCCATGTGCGGCCGTATTGGGACGTGCATCGGCACCAGTTGCCGCCGATGGTGCAGCAGGAGCTGGCGGCGGCACTGGAGCGCGGCGCGCTGCGCGTGTCGGCAGGACGCGTCATCGGCATCCGCGACGAGGCGGAACTGGCGGTCCTGACGGTGCAGCCGCGCGGCAGCGAGGCACGCATCGAATTGCGCGCCGCCCGCATCATCAACTGCACTGGCAGTTGCGCCAGCCCGCGCCGCGCATCGATGCCCCTGGTGCGGCAGCTCCTGGCCGATGGCCTGATGCAGGCCGACGCGCTGGGCCTCGGCGTGGAAACCGGCGCCGACTGCACCGTGCTTGGTGCAGACGGCAAGCCGACACCAGGCCTGCATTACATCGGTCCCTGGCTCAGGGCCGGCTATTGGGAGGCGACTGCGGTGCCTGAACTGCGCCAATTCGCCGCCACGATCGCGCGCGCCTGCATGTAAAATTGGCGGTCCCCCACAGCGTTGGAGAACGACTATGCGAGCCTCTTTGCTGTTTGCTGGTTTATTGCTGGGCGGCGCCGTGTTTGCGCAAGATGCAGCGTCAGGCGATACCGCCAAGACCGCCGCCAGCGAATGGCTGGCGCTGACGGATGCCGGCCGTTATGGCGCCAGCTGGGACAAGGCCGCCCCGGTGTTCCAGGGCGCGATCAGCAAGCCGGGCTGGGAACAGGCGCTGCGCAATGTGCGCATGCCCTTGGGCGCAGTCAAGTCGCGCCGCCTGGCCAGTGCCCAGTTCGCGCACAACTTGCCGGGCGCCCCGGCAGGCGACTACTTCGTCCTGCAGTTCGCCACCCAATTCGAAAACAAGGCCAGCGCAGTGGAAACCGTCACCCCGATGAAAGGGTCGGACGGCAACTGGCGCGTCTCCGGTTACTTCATTAAATAAAGTCGGGGTCAGGCAATCCGCCATTTTGGCGGATTGCCAGACCTGACCCAGACTTTTATCAGTGAAGCAAGGCGGAAGTAAGGGACTTCACTTCCTCCGCTGACTCTTCCATGATCGTGGCCAGCGTGCCGTCGCCGACAGCGAAGTCGATGGTGCTGGCCGCTGCCACCGAGGTTGCACCCGGGCGGGCGTGCAGCGGCGAGGCGATCGGCGACAAGTCGTTGGCCAGCAGCAGCGTGTCGCCCAGGTTCTCGGGCGGCAGGGCGCGCATGCCTTCCCACATGGCTTCCACGGCCTTCATCACGTTCTCGGGAATCATCAGCTTTTGCAGGACGCCGCGGCCGATCGGCACTTCGCCGTAGGTGGTCCATTCTTCCGGATCGCCTTCCATCGCTGCCGGATAGGCTTCGGCCTGCGACAGCATGTAGAAGCCGCCCACCTCGTGCACGATGCCGGCAAACATGGCGGTATCGGGATCGACATGGGACACGCGCCGTGCAATCACCTGCGCCAGCGCCGCCACGTGGGCGGTGTGCTCCCATAGCTGGTTGGCCTTGGCCTTGAGCAGGGGATTGCGGATCTTGGTGCCGAGCTGACGCACGATCACCGAGGTCACCAGGGACTGCAGGGTGCGCACGCCAAGGCGCTGCACAGCCGTCTTCACGCTGGAAATCTCCATGCCGGAGCGGTTGTAGGCCACCGAGTTGGCAATTGCCACCGTGCGCGCCGCCAGCAGCGGGTCGGCCTGCACCAGCTTGGCTGCCAGGTCGATATGGCAATTGTCATCGTTCAGCGCGCGCTGCAGCTTGATCGACGCGTCGATATTGGTGGGAAAAGTAAGCTCACCGCGGCCCGCTTGGGCGGCAATTGCTTTGAAGGCTTCCAGTCTGTCCATGCGAAAATTATATGCAGAAATTGCCCTTTGGAACTAGGACAGGGTGGTTATTTTGATGAAAAAACTGGCTTTACGCCCAGCTTAGCCTTCGCCGAAGATGGCGTCGCACCCTTCCACGGTGCCTTCGACATCGCCCAGTTCGTCGACCAGTTCCAGGTCTTCGAGTTCTTCCACTGCATTGGTAAAGCTGTTGTGCTTGGTGGCGCCGATCAGGCGGTAGATCTCGCCGTCTTCATTGCGGATGCCAATCAGCAGTTTTTCCTTGCGCACCAGGTCGGCACTGGTGTTTTCCAGCAGCAGGTTGCCGGTGATTTGCTTGTCGAATTTGGCTGGCTTGATGCCATCCAGCAGGGTGGTCTTTAACATTCTTCTCGTTCTTTATAGTGGTGTACCGGCACTGATCGTGGCCTTCAGCCCGGCCAGGGTGCGTTCCAGGGCTTCATAATCGGCGTCGCTATAGTCCGAAAACAACTGTACGCCTTTAGCGACGATAACAGGAAACACTTCGGCAAAGAGCTGCTCGCCCGCCGGGGTCAGGCGCACGAAAAAGGAGCGCTTGTCGTCGGCATTGCGTTCCCGTTCCACCAGGCCCTTCTGTTCCAGGCGTTCGATGACGCCGGTCAGGGTGCCCTTGGTGATCAGGGTGCGTTCGCCCAGCTCCTTGTAGCTCATGCCTGGGGTGTTGCCCAGTGTGGCAATGATATCGAATTGCGCGTGGGTGAGGCCAAGTTGGCGAACGTGTTCGCCGGACCACCTCTCAAACCCTTGCATGCATTCGGCCAGCAGCCGGATGCTTTTCAAATATCGTTCGCCCATGACACCGGATTATAGCGCCCGCCAGCCTCGGCCTCCATCGGTTACTATATGCAAACTCATAACATGATGTACTAATGCCATGCCCCTGCACGCACGCGGTATCCTGGCCCTGCTGGTGGTGACCATTGTCTGGGGCACCACCTTCCCGGCCATGAAGGAGATGACCGACAACCTGTCGGCCAACTGGATCGTGTTGTCGCGCTTCGCGATTGCCGGTGTGCTGTTGTCCCCCTTCCTGCTGCGCGCCACATGGCGTGACCTGCACTATGGCTTCCTGGCCGGCGTGCTGCTGTTCTTCTGTTACCTGACCCAGGTCGAAGGCCTGAGCCTGACTTCTTCCAACCGCAACGCCTTCATCTGCGGCCTGAACGTGCTGGTGGTGCCGCTGCTGGGGATTGCCATGGGCAAGTGGCCGGACAAGCGCATCGTGCTGGCCCTGGTCCTGGCCGTGGGCGGCCTGTTCGCCCTGTGCTGGGAGGGCAGCTTCAGCTGGAACCGCGGCGACTCGCTGGCACTGGCGGCGGCCTTCCTGTTCGGCCTCTACATCAAGGTCATGGAGCAGTTCTCGCGCAAGGTGGACCGCCTGATGACGTTGACGGTGGCCCAGATCTGGACCGTGGCCCTGTTTGCCGGACTGTGGATACTGCTGCGTGAAGTGCCGCGCGGGGTGATCGACGTGCCGCATGATGCGAAGGACTACTACACCTACATCTGGCAAGGCCTGGCGACCTATAAATGGAACCTGGCCTATCTTGGCGTGATCGCCACGGCGGCCATCATTTCCCTGCAAACCTGGGGACAGAGCCACGCCACCGCCAACGAGGCGGCGGTGATCTATGCCTTCGAACCCGCCAGCGCGGCCATCTTCGGCTACTTCTGGCTGGGCGAGACGATGGGCGTGTTGCAGCTGCTGGGAGCGGTACTGTTGATCTCCGGTATGATTGTCAGCCAATGGAATACCCCTGAGCGCCCGGCGTCGGCGCTTGTCCCTGAATAGAAGATGTCATTTGCCCAACTTAGTCGCCTGACCCGGGAGCAGCCGCTGCGCATGCTGCTGGTGAATGCGGGCGAGCCGGACAGCCTGGCCTGGTCCGGCTTGGCGCAGCCCTTGCGGCTGGCCCAGCGCCTTCTGAAGGGCGGTTTCCAGCTCGACGTGATGACGCCGTCCCAGCTGGCCGCTGCATCGGGCCTGGCCGGCGATTGGCAACTGGCCCTGTTTGTCGCGGACGAGGGGGCGGCTCGCCCGGCTGATGCCGAACTGCGTGCGGTGATCGAGTGTTGCCGCGAGGCGGAGTATTGGGGCGGGGTTGGCGCCGGCGTGTTGTGGCTGGCCCAGACTGGAGCGGCGGGCGGCGCACGCATCGCCCTGCCATGGGCGCTCTATGCGGAAACCGAGGATGTCACCGAGCGCGCCATACTCACACCGAATTTGTTCGAGATCGATGGACGGCTGATTTCCTGCTGCGGCGGGGCTGCTTCGCTCGACTTTTCACTGACCCTGATCGAAGCGCTGTTCGGCGCCAATGTGCAGGCCGAGATCAAGGAAGCCTTGTGTATCGACCGCGTGCGTTCGTCGGAAGAGCGGCAGCGGGTGGCCTTGCAGGCGCGTTTCGGGGCGCTGCAGCCCAAGCTGTCGGAGGCGGTGACCCTGATGGAGGCGAATATCGAGGAGCCCTTGTCGACCGACGATATCGCCGGGCTGGTGGGCTTGTCACGGCGCCAGCTTGAGCGTTTGTTCAAGCAGTACCTGGGGGCGCTGCCTTCGCGCTATTACCTCGAACTGCGCCTGCAACGGGCACGGCAATTACTTTTAGAAACAAATCATTCCATAGTGCAGGTTGGGCTGATGTGCGGATTCTCGTCGGGGTCGCACTTTTCGACCGCCTTTGGCACGCTGTTCGGCAATACTCCCCGCGAAGAGCGGCAGCGCAAATTGCAAGGCTAAAGTCGGGGTCAGATACCGTCTTGGACGGCAAGCCTTTTTTCCATGTATTTCGGGTCAAAGGGCTTGCCTGACTTAACTACCCCGTAAATCAAGTGCACTAACTTGCGCATAATTGCGCCGGCGACGGCCATTTTGGAGAGGCCGTTGGCCTCTAAACGTTGGCCAAACTGCTTCAGGATAGGGTTGTGACGTTTTGCAACGAGGCTTGGCAGGAATAAAGCTGCTCGCAGGTGTTTGTTCCCCATACGAGTCATCATTGTCCGGCCTCGTATTGAGGTTCCGGATTGTCGTTGCCTGGGTGTGACCCCGATGAACGCTGCAAGCGCCTTCGCATTTCCGAAGCGCCGAACATCCCCCACGTGGCCTAAGACCTTTACCGCTGTCGTACGGCCTAGCCCGGGAATGCTTTCAATGAGCTCTGCATCCTGTTTAAGCCCTGGATGGCGGTCAATGTGATCGTCGATATCCCGTGCTATTTGCGCAATTTGCGCATCCAGCCATTTGATATGAGCCTGGACATGAGGGATAACATCCTGTTGTTTGGCTGTTTCATGCGCTTCTAAACGATTCAACTCCTGCTGGCGCATATCTTGAAGTGCAGTCAGCCTGTTGCCCCAGGCCCGTAACTGGCGCTGTTCACGTGATGGCGCATCCCAAGATGGCGGCGCCATCGCTGCACAGTAGCGAGCAATTAATCCAGCATCAACTTGGTCGTTCTTGTTGCGGATATTCTCGCTGCTGCCAAAACTTTTGATGCAGTTCGGATTGACCAAGCTGACTTTAATCCCTTTGTCAAACCAATACAGGGCGATAGGTTCGCTATAGACGCCTGTCGACTCAAGGCAAATATGGGTTTCCAGCAGAGAAATCTTCTGCTTGTTCAGCCAGACTTCCAGCTCTGCGAATCCTTCTTGGGAGTTCGGAACTGCTTTCGCCTTGACTTTGCCATCAACTAGCAAGGCTACATCCAACTTACGCTTGCTGACATCAATCCCTACGACCGGCGTATTCATCTCGTCCACCTTTCTCGTATGCAGGCTTACCCAAGGGGCGACCTAAGATACCGTCCGGCGTCCAGATGAACAAGTGGGCAAGGTCACCTATCTGACCCACAAGCTCAATGGCTTCCACTCTGTTCGGTGAGACCTTGCCCCGCCGCCTTCAGAATCCTAATATCTTCTTCCAAAGGTGCAGATTCAATATACGAGGTCTGGCAATCCGCCACTTTTTCCGCAATGCGAAAAAAGTGGCGGATTGCCAGACCTGACCCCGACTTTCAAGCTGCTTGGACAATTTTGAAAATCCTTGTCGCAGATTCAAAAGAGTTTTAGCATCCCCGCTTTTACAATGCAGTACACCTTACCATTGATGGGGATTTGCCATGAACGCCAAGCTTGACTCGACTGTTACCACCCGCCCTGTAACCCGCGCCACTTTCGACGAGGTAATCGTCCCGACTTACGCACCTGCCCAGATGGTGCCAGTGCGAGCAGCGGGCCTGGACCTGTGGGACCAGAACGGCAAGCATTACCTGGATTTCACCTCCGGCATCGCCGTCGCCTCCCTGGGCCACTGCAACCCGGTCGTGGTGGAAGCCCTGACCCGCCAAGCCAACACCCTGTGGCACCTGGGCAATGGCTACACCAATGAGCCGGTGCTGCGCCTGGCCCTGGCCCTGACCGAAGCCACCTTCGCCGACCGCGCCTTCTTCTGCAACTCCGGCGCCGAAGCCAACGAAGCGGCCCTGAAGCTGGCCCGTAAAGTCGCCCACGCCAAGTTCGGCGACAAGAAGCCGCGCATCGTGTCCTGCCTGAACTCCTTCCACGGCCGTACCCTGTTCACCGTGTCCGTCGGCGGCCAGGCCAAGTACACCGAAGGTTTCGAGCCGCTGCCGCCATCGATCGACCACATCCCTTACAACGATATCGAAGCGGCCAAGGCTGCCATCGGCGACGACGTCTGCGCCGTGATCGTTGAGCCGGTGCAGGGCGAAGGCGGCGTGATGCCGGGCAATCCAGAATACCTGAAGACCCTGCGCGAGCTGTGCGACAAGGTCGGCGCCGTGCTGATCTTCGACGAAGTGCAGTGCGGCATGGGCCGTACCGGTTCCCTGTTCGCTTACCAGGGCTACGGCGTGACCCCGGACATCCTGACCTCGGCCAAGGCACTGGGCAACGGCTACCCGATCGGCGCCATGCTGACCACTGACGAACTGGCCAAGCACCTGGCAGTGGGCACCCACGGCACTACTTACGGCGGCAACCCGCTGGCTGCCACCGTGGCGCTGACCGTGCTGGAAACCATCAACCAGCCAGCCTTCCTGGCCCGCGTGAAAGAGGCTTCCGAGAAGCTGATCGGCAAGCTGGAAGGCCTGGTGCGCGATTTCCCTCAAGTGTTCTCCGCCGTGCGCGGCGCCGGCCTGCTGCTGGGCCTGGTTGTGGCCGAGCCGTTCAAGGGCCGTTCCAAGGATATCCAGCGCGCTGCTGAAGCGCAGGGCCTGATGATCCTGATCGCTGGTACCGACGTGGTGCGCCTGGCGCCGGCGCTGGTGGTGTCGGATGCGCAGATCGATGAAGCCGACCGCATCATTCGCCTGGCGATTGCTGAGCTGACCAAGACCTAAACCCGGTAAACCTGGGTACGACCCAAGGGTCGTACCCCTGACCCACAGCGGCCGCATATCTGGGTCAGACCCTTGGGTCTGACCCTGCCGTACCGGGTCTAGAAGAATAAAAGAGGAGCACCCATGTACGTAGTCCGTCCGGTAGAAACCGCCGACATCGCCGCCCTCGAATCACTGGCCGCGGTCAGCATGCCGGGTGTCCATACCCTGCCGAAGACGCGCGAAAAGATCGAGCAGGCAGTCGAGCGTTCCATCGCTTCCTTCTCCGCCCACGTCGACATCCCGAGCGAAGAGTCCTACATGTTCGTGATGGAGTCGCTGGCCGACAGGAAGATCGTCGGCACCGCCGCCATCCACGCCTCGGCAGGCTCGAACGGCACCTACTTCTCCTTCCGCAACGACGTCATCCAGCAAGTCTCGCGCGACTTGAACATCAGCCACAGCGTGCACGCGCTGACGCTGTGCTCCGAGCTGACCGCCTACTCGCAGCTGTCGGGCTTCTACGTCGACGCCAGCGTGGCGCAGCGTCCGGAAGCGGCCTTGCTGTCGCGCTCCCGCCTGCTGTACGCGGTGCAGGCGCCGCACCGTTTCGGCGACCGCTTCTTCGTGCCGCTGGCCGGACTGACCGATGAAAACGGCGGCTCGCCGTTCTGGGATGCGCTGGGCCGCAAGTTCTTCAAGATGGACTTCCTGGATGCCGAACGCGTGATCGGCGGCGCCCGTAACCGCACCCTGATCGTGGAGCTGATGCCGCACTACCCGGTGTATGTGCCGTTGCTGCCGGGCGATGCGCAAGCCGTGATGGGCCAGATCCACCCGAGCGGCGAACTGGCGTTCAATTTGCTGACTTCCGAAGGCTTCGAAGCCGACGAGTACATCGACATCTTCGACGGCGGTCCGATCCTGCAGGCGCACAAGCATGCGCTGCGTACCTTCACCACCTCGCTGCCGCGCCGCGTTGCCAGCGCCGAAGGCACGCAAGCCAGCGACGCGGTAGCGACTTACGCCGTGTCCACCGGCCCTGACCAGCGCTTCCGCGCGGTGACCATCAACTGCGCACCGCTGGAAAATACCGATACCGTCTGCCTGTCGAAGAACGCCCAGGACATCCTGCGCGTGGAAGAGGGCGACACCGTGACCTGCGTCCGCATTTAAGAACGAGAAAACCTATGCTAGTTGTACGCGCCATTAAAGCGAGTGACCTGGACGGATTGTTCAACCTGGCCAGCCAGGTTGGCACCGGCATGACCACGCTCAAGCCGGACATGAAGATGATGGGCGACCGCGTCGCCGTGGCGGTGGCGTCCTTTGCCGAAACCATCCCGCCGGAAGAACGCGACTACATGTTCGTGATGGAAGACACCGATAGCGGCCGCCTGGCCGGCGTGTGCGCCATCAAGGGCGCGGTCGGCCTGACCGAGCCTTTCTACAACTACCGCATCGGCACCCTGGTGCACTCCAGCCGCGAGCTGAACGTGTTCACCCGCATGGACACGCTGTACCTGTCCAACGACCTGACTGGCTGCTCCGAGCTGTGCTCCCTGTTCCTGCACCCGGACTACCGCCAGGGCAATAACGGCAAGCTGCTGTCCAAGTCGCGCTTCCTGTTCATCGCCCAGTTCCCGCACCTGTTCGAGCAGAAGATCATCGCCGAGATGCGCGGCTACCAGGCGGAAGACGGCAGCTCGCCGTTCTACGAAGGCTTGGGCCGCTACTTCTTCAAGATGGACTTCCACCATGTGGACGACCTGACCGCCCTGGGCAAGAAGTCTTTCATCGCCGAGCTGATGCCGCGCCAGCCGCTGTACGTCGATTACCTGCCGAAAGATGCGCAGGAAGCGATCGGCAAGGTTCACCAGGCTACCGCGCCTGCGCGCCGCCTGCTGGAGCAGGAGGGCCTGCACTACGAAGGCTACGTCGACATCTTCGACGCCGGCCCGGTGCTGCAAGCCCGCGTCTCCGAGCTGCGCGCCATGCGCGACAGCGAACTGGCATCCGTCACGCGCGATACCGATACCGCGCATGCCTGCGCGCTGCACACCACCGAACCCTACCTGGTGTCGAACACCGTCATGCAGGACTTCCGCATGATCCTGACCGACGCCAACCCATCCGACGGCGGCATTGACCTGTCGTCCGAGGAACAAGCACTGCTGCATTGCCATGCCGGCGACACTGTGCGCACCCTGTCTCTCAACGTGAGGAAGAACCAGAATGTCTGAACTGAGCAATTTCATCAACGGCCAATGGAAAGCTGGCCACGGCGAGACCATCGTGACCACCAATCCGGCCACCGGCAAGCACATTTACTCGTCGCAGGAATCCACTGCCGATGACGTGGCGGAAGCTGCGCATGCTGCGCGTGCCGCCTTTGAAGCCTGGGCCTACCGCCCGCTGGAAGAACGCATCGCCATCGTCACCAAATTCCGCGACCTGCTGAAGGAAAACGCGGAAGACCTGGCGCAGACCATTTCCGAAGAAGTCGGCAAGCCGCTGTGGGAAGCGCGCACCGAAGTGACCACCATGGCCAACAAGGTGGACATCTCGATCACTTCCTACGGCAACCGCACCGGCGAATCGCGCAACAAGGTTGCCGATGGCGAAGCTGTGCTGCGCCACCGTCCGCACGGCGTATTTGGCGTGTTCGGCCCTTACAACTTCCCGGGCCACCTGCCGAACGGCCACATCGTGCCTGCGCTGATCGCCGGTAACACCGTGGTGTTCAAGCCGAGCGAGTACGCACCGCGCACCGCCATCAAGACCGTGGCGCTGTGGGAAAAGGCTGGCGTGCCTGCGGGGGTGATCAACCTGGTCAACGGCGGCCGCGAAACCGGCATCGCGCTGGGCCAGAATGCGGAAATCGACGGCGTGCTGTTCACCGGCTCCAGCCAGACCGGCGCGGCGCTGCACAAGCAGTTCGGCGGCCAGCCAGGCAAGCTGCTGGCGCTGGAGATGGGCGGCAACAATCCTCTGATTGTGTGGAACCCGACCGATATCGACGCGGCTGTGTTCATGGCGATTTCGTCTTCCTTCATCTCCGCCGGCCAGCGCTGCACCTGCGCGCGCCGCGTGATCGTGCAGAAGGGCGAGCAGGGCGATGCCTTCGTCAAGCGTTTCGTGGAAGTGGCGTCCAAGCTGGGCGTAGGCGCTCCGGCTGCTGAACCGGCGCCGTTCATGGGGCCTGTGGTTTCCGCCGCGGTGGCTGAAAAGCTGGTGCAGGCGCAGGCCGACATGGTGGCCAAGGGCGGCAAGATGCTGCTGGAAATGCGCCAGCTGGAGCCGGGCACCGGCTTCGTTTCCGCCGGCATCGTGGACACCACCGACGCGCAAGGCATTCCTGACGAAGAATGGTTCGGACCACTGGCCCAGATCATCCGCGTCGACGATTTCGACGCCGCGATCCGCGCCGCCAACAATACCGGTTACGGCCTGGCTGCGGCCCTGCTGTCGACCGACGAATCGCTGTGGCAGAAGTTCCAGGTCCGCGCCCGCGCCGGCATCGTGAACTGGAACCGCCCGACCACCGGTGCGGCCAGCTCGGCGCCGTTCGGCGGCGTCGGCAAGTCCGGCAACCATCGTCCTAGCGCATACTATGCGGCGGACTACTGCGCCTACCCGGTCGCTTCGATCGAGAACGGCGCCCTTGAAATGCCTGCCAAGCTGTCGCCTGGCATGAACTTCTGAGGATGGCCATGCCTACTGCACGCGAATACAACTTCGACGGCCTGGTTGGCCCGTCGCACAACTATGCGGGACTGTCGTTCGGTAACGTCGCTTCGTTCAACAACGTCAAGAGCGCGTCCAATCCGAAGCAGGCTGCCTTGCAGGGCTTGGCCAAAATGCGCGAGCTGGCCAGCCGCGGTTTCGCGCAGGCGCTTCTGCCACCGCAGGACCGCCCGAATTTCCGATTGCTGCGCAGCCTGGGATACAGCGGTACCGACGCCGAAGTGATCGCACAGGCGTACAACGATTCGCCGGTGGTGCTGGCTTGCGCCTATTCGGCCTCGCCGATGTGGACGGCCAACGCCGCCACTGTCAGCCCGTCGGCCGACACGCGTGATGGCCGCGTGCACTTCACCGCTGCAAACCTGAATAACAAGCTGCACCGCGCGTTCGAGCACGTGCAGTCGGCTCGCGCCCTGCGCGCCATCTTCAAGGACGAACGCTTCTTCGCCGTGCACGACGCATTGCCTGGTACGCCGGCCTTCGGCGATGAAGGCGCGGCCAACCATACCCGCCTGTGCGACCAGCATGGCAATCGGGCCGTGGAACTGTTCGTGTACGGCCGCGTGGAGTTCGATCCGAGCGCGCCGGCGCCGAAGAAATTCCCGGCCCGCCATACGCTGGAAGCATCGAAGGCTGTGGCACGCCTGCATGGCCTCGATCCAGCGCGCTGCGTGTTCGTGCAGCAGAATCCGGACGTAATCGACCAGGGCGTGTTTCACAACGACGTGATCGCCGTGGGCAATGGCAATGTGCTGTTCTACCACGAGCAGGCGTTTGCAGACGAGCAGGGCGCGCTGGCTTCGATCCGTGCTGCGATGCAGGACGTGGGCGCCGAGCTGGTGGCGATCCGCGTGCCGACGGCCGAAGTGTCGGTGGCCGATGCGGTTTCTTCCTACCTGTTCAACACGCAGCTGCTGTCCAAGCCTGATGGCAAGATGGCCCTGGTGACGCCGCATGAGTGCCAGGAGATTCCAGCCGTGGCGGCCTTCCTGGAAAAGCTGGTCGCTTCCGGCGGCCCGGTCGATGAGCTGATCCACTTCGACCTGCGCCAGTCGATGCGCAACGGCGGCGGACCGGCTTGCCTGCGCTTGCGCGTGGCGTTGACCGAGGCAGAGGCAGCGGCCATGCACCAGGGTGTGATCATGACCGAAACGCTGTACCATAGCCTGGTCGCGTGGGTAGAGAAGCACTACCGCGACCATCTGGAACCGAAAGATTTGGCAGATCCGCAATTGGCTGTAGAAGTGCACACCGCATTGAAAGAGCTGGAACAGATCCTGGGCCTACCCGGCCTGTACGATCTGTAAAACCGGTAAATCTGGGTCTGACCCAAGGGTCAGACCCGCTACGCGGCGGCCGCGTATGCGGGTCCGACCCTTGGGTCGTACCCGGGTTTACCGGTTTGGAAAAGAAGATACCCACAACGTATTTGGAGAAGCAGATGAAACAAATGCCACAAGAGTTGCGCAAGCAAACGCTCGAACTGGTCAAGGCCAGCGGCCCGATCGCCCAACTGATCGAAGCCTGGCTCGGCTCCCTGGACGACGAAGACCTGGCCGACCTGTCCCCCGGCAGCCTGGCGCCGGTCCTTGTGGAAGGTTTCACCCAGCTTGCCAAGCGCACCGCTTCCGGCTGCCAGATCGCCAAACTCCAATACGAAGAAGCGCGCGGTGGCCACGCCACCGCACTGCTGATCGTCAACGACGATATGCCATACCTGGTCGACTCCATCGTGATCGCCATGCGCAAGCTACGCGTCGGTTCCAACGGCGTGCTGAACGCCGTGCTGCCGGTGCGACGCAGCGCCGATGGCAGCGTGGAAGCAGTGGGCCAGAAAGGCGACAAGCTCGAATCGATGGTCCTGTGCCTGCTGTCCGAAAAACTGGAAGACGGCGCACTGAAAGAACTGACTGACCGCATCGACATGGTGGCGCGCGACGCTGCAGTCGTGAAACGCGACCAGGCTGCGATGAAAGACCGCTTCAGCGCTGTAGCTACCGACTCCGCCGGCCACGGCGAAGAGGGCCAGGAGGTAGCGGCCTTCCTGCAATGGGCGCGCGACGAAGGCTTCGAAGTGCACGGCTACGCCTACTACCAGGTCAAGCCTGGCGCACGCGAACTTGAGCGCGACATCCCCAGCCGCATCGGCGTGCTGCAAGACACCTCGCACCCGATCTACGGCACCTGCCTGGCCAACATCCCTGGCGACTTCGACACCCTGTCCAAGCGCGGCCACACGCTGTCGATCGTGAAGGCCGACGTGGGCGGCACGCTGCACCGCGACCAGTCGCTGGACTTCATCGGCGTGCGCCACACCGACGGCAAGGGCGCCATCCTGGGCGAGCATTGCTTCGTCGGCCTGTTCACCCGCGCCGCCAACCTGACGCCGCTGGCCCGCCTGCCGTTCGCGCGCGGCCGCATCGCGCAAGTGCTGAAGATCGCCGGCGTGCGCGAGACCGGTTTCCGCGCCGAGAAATTCATTGAGATCCTGGAATCGCTGCCGCGCACCGAAGCGCTGGAAGCGGAACCGGAATGGCTGGCCGAAGTATGCGGCGCAGTGGTGTCGCTGTACAAGCAGCCGCGCGCCAAGGTATTCGCCCGCCGCGACGTTTACGCCCGCCATCTGAACGTGCTGGTCTACCTGCCGCGCGAACGCTACTCCGCTTCCGTGGCGCACGCGCTGGCGCGCGCCCTGCAGGAAAGCTCCGGCGCCACCCATGTCAGCTCGCAAACCCTGGTGTCGGACGGTCCGCTGGCCCGCCTGTACCTGATCGCCCACGCAGCGCGCTATCCGCTGGACCTGGAAAGCGATATCCAGCGGCCGCTGCTGACGGTGCTGGACGGCTGGCATGACCAGTTCTCCGAGCTGGCCGACAAGGTCGGCGAAGAGCCGCTGCGCAACAGCCTGCGCAAGCTGTGCTCCACCCTGCCGGTCGACTACGTGGCTGCAACGCCGCCGGCCGTCGCCTTCCACGACCTGGACAAGATCCTGCGCAATGGCGTGGACGAGCGCGTCGCCGTGCGCGTCGAACTGCCTTCCGAAGGCAATGCCGCCACTACCATCCGCCTGTATTCGGTGGACGGCGTTCCGGCCCTGTCCTCGATCCTGCCAGCGCTGCACAACGCCGGCGTGGCGATCGAGCGTGAATCCGCGCACACCATCCGCACCGCGGACGGCAAGAAACACTACGTAACCAGCCTGGCCGTCGACGCGCAAAGCGCGCTCGAACTATCCCGCCCTGGCGTGGTGCAGGTGGCGGAAGACCTGTTCAATGCCCTGTTCAACAATGAAGCCGAAGACGGCCGCCTGAATGGCCTGGTTGTCGAAGGCGGGCTGCGCCTGCGTGAAGTACAGCTGGTGCGCGCTTACATGAGCTACTGGCGCCAGGCCGGCACCCAGTTCACCGTGCGCTACATGGCGGAGATCCTGCGCCGCCATCCAGCGCTGGTGAAAGAACTGGTCGACGCATGGAAAGAGCGCTTCGATCCGGCACTGCCCGAGGCCATCCGCACCGCCGCCAAGGACAAGCTGCTGGCCATCAAGGGCCGCCTGTCCTCGATCAACCACGCCGACTCCGAAGTGATCTTTGCGGCCATGATCGACCTGATGCTGGCGACCCTGCGCACCAACTACTTCCAGAATGCCGGCCAGGGCGACAAGATCATCTTCAAGTTCGACACCAGCAGCCTGCACCTGGTTCCGGAACCGCGTCCGTTCCGCGAGATCTACGTGTTCTCGCGCCGCTTTGAAGGCGTGCACCTGCGCGGTGGCCCGGTCGCGCGCGGCGGCCTGCGCTGGTCCGACCGCATGGAAGACTACCGCACCGAGGTGCTGGGCCTGGTGAAAGCGCAGATGGTGAAAAACGCCGTGATCGTTCCTGCCGGCGCCAAGGGCGGCTTCGTCTGCAAGCAGATGCCGAAAGACGCGCCGCGCGACGTGGTGGCCGCGGAAGGCGAAGCAGTGTATCGCCTGTTCATCGCCAGCCTGCTGGAAATGACCGACAACCGCGTGCTGGGCAAGATCGTTCCGCCTGAGGACACCGTCCGCTACGACAACGACGACCCATACCTGGTGGTAGCTGCCGACAAGGGCACTGCCACCTTCTCCGACATCGCCAACAGCATCGCTGTAAAGCGCGGCTTCTGGCTGGGTGACGCGTTTGCGTCCGGCGGCTCCAACGGCTACGATCACAAGAAGATGGGCATTACCGCCAAAGGCGCGTTCGAAGCGGTCAAGCGCCACTTCTACGAGATGGGCCACGACATGAACACCACCCCGTTCACCGTGGTGGGCGTGGGCGACATGTCGGGCGACGTGTTCGGCAACGGCGTGCTGCTGTCGCATCAGATCAAGCTGCTGGCGGCGTTCGACCACCGCCACATCTTCCTCGACCCGAATCCGGATACCGCAAAGTCCTTCGCTGAACGCCAGCGCATGTTCGCGCTGCCGCGCTCCTCGTGGGAAGACTACAACAAGGACCTGATCTCGAAAGGCGGCGGCGTGTTCCCACGTACGGCCCGTACCATCGAACTGTCGCCCGAAGTGCGCGCCGCGCTGGACATCCAGGAAAGCTCGCTGACGCCGGAAGAGTTGATGCACCGCATCCTGCTGGCCCCAGTGGACCTGTTCTACAACGGCGGCATCGGTACCTACATCAAGTCCTCGACCGAAACCCACGCGCAGGTGAAGGATCGCGCCAACGACAATATCCGCGTCAGCGGCAATGAATTGCGCTGCAAGGTCGTGGCGGAAGGCGGCAACCTGGGTGCGACCCAGGCCGGCCGTATCGAATTCGCCCTGGCCGGCGGCCGCATCTTCACCGATGCGATCGACAACTCGGCCGGCGTGGATTGCTCCGACCACGAAGTGAACTGCAAGATGTGGCTGGACGTGGAAGTCAACGCCGGCCAGACCAGCGAGGCAGACCGCAACCAACTGCTGAACGACATGACCATGGAAGTGGAACGCCTGGTCCTGCGCGACAACACCCAGCAAACCCGGTTGCTGGTGCGCGAATTCCAGGCCCAGTCGGAAGCCCATGTGCAGGACGGCTACGCCGACCTGATCGCCGACCTGGAAGAAGAGGGCGCGCTGTCGCGCGAACTGGAGCACCTGCCAAGCGTGGCCGAACTGGCGCGCCGCAAGGCCGATGGCCGCGGCCTGACCACGCCGGAACTGGCGGTAGTCGTCGCCAACGTGAAGAACCGCTACAAGCGATTGCTGTCGGCCATGCCGCTGACGGACGAGAGCTGGGCGGAGAAGGTGCTGCGTCCTTATTTCCCTGAGCAACTGGTGGCGACCCGCCCACCGCTGAACCATCCGCTGTCCAATGCCATCCTGGCGACTGTGCTGGCGAATGAAGTGGTGAACCGTTGCGGCCCATTGATGATCCGCGACCTGGCCGCTGCCAACAACTGCAGCGAGCAGGACGTGATCCTGGCGTGGGGGCAGGCATGGTCGGCGCTGGACCTGGCGCCGGTCTTCGACGATCTGGATGCGGATGCACTGAACGTGCCGCGCAACGTGGCGATGCGCGTCGATCTACGCACCCGCGCCATGCTGAAGGCTGTGATGGAAGGCGTGTTGGGCGTGCCGAAGGACCAGTTGCGCGGCGCCGGCATCGCCGAGCTGACCAAGCTGTTTGCCGATCCAGCCACCGTGCGCAAGATGGCGGCCGACGTGCAGTCGGAAGCGGCAACGCACAGCGGCCTGCGCGCGGAGTTCGTGCAGGCGTGGAATGCCGTTGATGCGCTGGAAGGCGTGGCGGCGTTTGTCTTCGCTGCGCTGTCGGTCAAGCGTCCTGCGGGCATGGACCTGCCGGGCTTCCTGGCGGTTGGCCTGGCGCTGCGTTCGCAGGCGGGCATCGATACGCTGGAGCGCGGCCTGAAGCTGCCGGCTGTTTCGAAGTCGCAGGAACACCTGCGCAGCTATGCGCAGCAGGCCTTGCGCCGCACGCAGCAGAAGTTGCTGTCGCAGGTGCTGGCACGCGCCACCAACGGACATGATGCGGTCGAGGCGGTGGAGCTGGTGACTTGCACGCTGGGCTTGTCCGGCTACGCTGCATCGGCAGATCTGGAACAGGCAATGCTGGATGTGTGGGCGTTGTCGGAAGCCGTCAACGCTGTCGCCATGGCGGCCTGAAACCGATCCGCAGCCGCCGCGTAACAGGGTCAGACCCGTGGGTCTGACCCAGGTTTACCGGGGTTGGCGGAGCAGAAAGTAAAACAGCAACAAAGAATGGCAGATAACCAAACCTTACCCCCCGCAGTCCGCGCCCTCGCTGAAGCAGACTTCAGCGCGGTTGCACGCAATTTCGAACAGGCCGGCTTCGCGGTTGCCCAACCCGCCGACGGCATCCTCACGATACGCAGTAAGCAGTCCGCCCGCCCCGCCGTCCTGCTCTCAGTCGGCGTGCACGGCGACGAAACCGGCCCGATCGAGCTGGTCGCCTACCTGCTCGACGCCCTGGCGCAAGAACCGCAAGCGCTGCAAGTCGACTTGATGCTCTGCGTCGGAAACATCGGCGCCATCCGCCAGGCCAAGCGCTTTATCGACGCGGACCTGAACCGCATGTTCCGCACCGAACGCGGCACCCTGGCCGGTACCGCCGAAGCCGCCCGTGCCGACGTCATGATCGCCGCCACGACCGGGTTCTTCGCCGGCGCCGGCCAGGAGCGCTGGCACCTCGACCTGCACACGGCCATCCGCCCGAGCGTCTACCCAACCTTCGCCATCGTCCCCGACCTGATTGCGGACGTCGCCAAGCAGCAGCTGATCGGCTGGCTGGGCGAAGCCGCCATCGGCGCCATCATCATGAACCCGTCGTCGGCAGGCACCTACAGCTACTACAGCGCCGAGCACCACGCCGCCGCCGGCACCACGATTGAGCTGGGCCGCATTGGCACCCTGGGCCAGAATGACCTCACGCAGTTCGAAGACGCCAAGCTGGCACTGGACCGCCTGCTGCGCGGCAAGGCGCCGCTGCACGTCGCCAGCGAACCGCAGGTCTTCAAGGTGGCCCAGAACATTATCAAACTGAGCGACAACTTCAAAATGGCCTTCGGCAAAGAGACGCAGAATTTCACCGCGCTGAAGAAGGGCGATGAAATTGCCCGCGACGGCGATACCGTCTACACCGTGCAGCACGACGAAGAGCTGGTGGTATTCCCCAACCCTGACGTCTGCATCGGCCTGCGGGCCGGAATGATGGTCACGCGCGTGAATTGATGGATTGCGCTACACTTTCCGGACACTCAACGGAAAGGAGTAGCGCATGTCGCTGTCCATGTATAAAGTTTCCGCGCCCGTTTTCGTGCGCGGCCTGAACGTGATGGCAAGCCTGCTGCGCAAGGCGCAAGCCCACGCGGAGGAAACCGGCAAAGTCCCGGAAACGCTATTGTCGGCCCGACTGGCCGACGACATGCTGCCACTGACCGCCCAGGTGCAGCGCGCCAGCGATACCAGCAAACTCTCCATCGAACGCCTGAGCGGCATCGCTGCGCCGAAATTCCCCGACAACGAAGCCAGCTTCGAGCAGCTGCAGCAGCGCATCGCGAACACGATCGCTTACATCGAAAGCGTGGGGGAGGAGCATTTCGCGAACAGCGAAACGCGCGAGGTGGCACTAAGTTTCGGCAGCTTCAAGCCAACTTTTACTGGCGAGAGCTATCTGCTGACTTTCGCGCTGCCGAATTTTTACTTCCATGTCGTGACGCTGCACGACATCTTGCGGAACCAGGGCGTCAAGATCGGCAAGATCGATTACCTGGGCCCTTACGAAGGTTAGAGGCTGACGTGCAGGGCGTAGGTTGCAGCCATGGTCAGCAGGAGCACGCTCACTGAAATCGCCTTCATCGGATTGAAGCGGGTCGAAACGGTCGGGATTTTTCGGTACATGGCTGGCTCCTTCTCAGTAGCGGTTTTGCATGCTTCGCAGCTTATCAATGCATGCCGCGCCGAGCTAGGCGCAAGCCTGTATCAATAGTAAGTACTTGTAACTTTATGAGCCATCTGTTCTCTCCTTATGCTCTGGGCCCGGTGGACCTGGCGAACCGCATCGCCATCGCACCCATGTGCCAATACTCCGCCAACGATGGCCTTGCGACCGATTGGCACATGATCCATTACGGCCACCTGGCGCTGTCCGGCGCCGGTTTGCTGATCCTGGAAGCGACAGCCATCTCGCCGGAAGGCCGCATCTCGCCGGCCGACCTGGGGCTCTGGTCGGACGAGCACCAGCGCGCGCTTGCGCCCATCGTGCAGGTGATTCGCCGCCATTCGCCGATCAAACTGGCCGTGCAGCTTGCGCATGCGGGCCGCAAGGCCTCCAGTGCGCCGCCGTTCGAAGGCGGGCAGGCCCTGGCGCCGGGGCAGGGCGGCGGCTGGCAGACGGTTGCGCCTTCCGCGCTGCCGCATGCGGCTACCGATCCTGCGCCGCTGGCACTCGATCAAGCGGGCCTGGCCAAGGTCAAGGCCGATTTCGTGGATTCCGCGCTGCGCGTGCATGCTCTCGGCATCGAGGCGATCGAACTGCACGGCGCCCACGGCTACCTGCTGCACCAGTTCCTGTCGCCGCTGGCCAACCAGCGCAGCGACCAGTACGGCGGTACGCTGGAAAACCGCATGCGCTTCCCGCTGGAGGTGTTCGACGCCGTGCGCGCCGCCGTGCCACGCGAAGTGGCGATCGGCATGCGCGTTTCGGCCTCGGACTGGGCCGCAGGCGGTTGGGACATCGAACAGTGCGTAGCGCTGGCGCATCAGTTGAAACGGCGCGGTGCCGACTTTATCCACGTCTCCAGCGGCGGCGTTTCGCCGTTGCAGCAGATCCCGCTCGGTCCCGGCTACCAGGTTCATTTTGCGCAGCGCATCAAGGCTGAAACGGGCATGCCAACCATTGGCGTGGGCCTGATCACCGAGCCGTTGCACGCCGAAGCGATCGTCGCCAACAACCAGGCAGACATGGTGGGCCTGGCGCGCGCCATGCTGTACAACCCGCGCTGGCCATGGCATGCGGCGGCCGCCCTGGGCGCCCAGGTTGCTGCACCGCCGCAGTACTGGCGCTCGCAGCCTCGGGAATTGACAAAGCTGTTCGGCGAAACACGCCTCGGGCAGCGTTAAAACACGCGGCTCCGTGGGGCGCCCGCCACGGTTGCCATTCCGGCATCAAAATCCTTTAGGTACAGCAACTGCGAGGTCTTATAATCGTGGGGTTTTTTTGTCCTGAAGGATATGCCTGTGAATCAATCGCTGGTCCAGAAGCTGACCCGTACCAAGCCGGCCCCGGTGGAGTCGGATGCCGGCACGAGCCTGCACGGGGAGGGCCTTAGCCGCTCCATCGGGCTGTTTTCGCTGACGATGATCGGCGTAGGCGCCACGATCGGCACCGGTATTTTCTTCACCATGGTCGAAGCGGTGCCGAAGGCCGGTCCTTCCGTGGTGCTGTCCTTCCTGCTGGCGGCGCTGACCGCCGGACTGACTGCGCTGTGCTACGCCGAGCTTTCGTTCCGCGTGCCGGCAGCCGGTTCGGCCTATTCCTTCGCCTACCGCACGCTGGGCGAATTCATGGCCTTCATCGTTGCCTTCTGCCTGCTGCTCGAATACGGGCTTGCCGCCAGTGCCACCGCGATCGGCTGGTCGGATTACCTGAATAACTTCCTGGTCAACGCCTTCCATTGGCAGATCCCGGAAAACCTGCGCACGCCGATGATCGTCTCGACCCCGAACGGCACGGTGTGGCACATGGACCATTTCAACTTGCCGCCGGTGATCCTGGTGGCGCTGTGCTGTTTCCTGCTGGTGCGCGGCGCCAAGGAATCGGCCACCGCCAATGCGATCATGGTGATGATCAAGCTGGCAATCCTGATCTTCTTCTGCGCCGTCGCCTTCACCGGCTTTGACACCGCGAACTTCACGCCGTTCATCAAGCACACGCCTGGCGAATGGGTACCGGGCGCCAGCGGCATCGCCGCCGCTGCGGGCACTGTATTTTTCTCCTTTATCGGCCTCGATACCATTGCCACCGCCGGCGAAGAAGTGCGCAACCCCAAGCGCAACGTCCCGATCGGCATCATCGCCGCGCTGCTGCTGGTGACCGTGTTCTACATGCTGGTCGCCATGGCCGCCATGGGCGCCCAGCCGGCGCATTTGTTCGAAGGCCAGGCCGCCGGCCTGTCCGTGATCCTGCAAAACGTGACCGGGAAGGCCTGGCCTGCGCTGATCCTGTCGGCCGGCGCCGTGATCTCGGTCTTCTCCGTGACCCTGGTCACGATCTACGGCCAGACCCGCATCCTGTATGCGATCGCCAAGGATGGCCTGGTGCCAAAGGCTTTCCAAAGCGTGAATCCAAAGTCCCATTCGCCTGTTGCCAATACGCTGATCGTCAGCGTGGTGGTTGGCATCGTCGCTGGCCTCGTCGATTCCACCTTCCTGTGGGACATGGTATCGATGGGCACCCTGACTGCCTTTATCGTGGTATCGATTGCGGTGCCGGTGCTGCGTTCGCAGGAGCGCGCAGCTGGCACATACAAGAAGGGCGGTTTCCGCGTGCCTTTCGGCTCGTATTTCGTGCCGGGCCTGAGTATCCTGGCCTGCGGCTACCTGATGATCAACCTGTCGCACGCCACCAAGATGATTTTCACTATCTGGATGGTCGTTGCGGTGCTAACCTACTTCATCTACGGAATCCGGAACTCCAGGCTTAACAAGGTATAAACAATGCAGGTCAAAGCCATCGCCCACACAGCATTCCTGGCTACGGCCATAATCTCTGGGGCGGTTGCCCAGGCGGGGTCTCCGGGCTCCGCCCTCCGCGACTACCGCTCGGTCGCGATTTCCCCAGCCGGCGACCGCGTGGTGTCGCTGGAATCCATCGACACCGGCAACGGCAAGCGCCCGCATCCCACCGTGGTCGTTCGCAATGCCGCGACCGGCGCCATCGCCGCCGAATTCGATCCTTGCTCCACATGTAGTTATGACAAGCCGTCCTGGTCGCCGGACGGCAAGGCGCTGGCCTTCGTCGCCAGCGACAAGCGGGCCTCGTCGGCATGGCTGTACATCGCAACCGGCGGCAAGGCGCGAGCACTGGCTTCCGTGCAAGGTGTCGCCAGCACCGCGCGCTGGTCGCCGGACGGACGTATGCTGTCGCTGCTGGCCACCATCGGCGCGAAAAAGGAAACCGGCGCGACGGCTGCCGGCGCGCGCCTGGTAGGCGAGATCGGCGCAGAGGAAGATGCGCAGCGCATCGCCACCATTCCGGCCGCTGGCGGCACGCTCAAGCTGGTGTCGCCTGCCGATACCTTCATCTACGAATACGACTGGACGCCGGACGGCAAGGGCTTCATTGCCAGCAGCGCCAAAGGCAATGGAGACAACAACTGGTGGGTGGCCAAGCTTTCTCACATTGATGCTGCCAGCGGCGCACTGCGCATCGTGGCCAGCCCTGCCACGCAGCTGAACATGCCGCGGGTCTCGCCCGATGGCCGCACCGTGGCCTTCATAGGCGGCTTGATGAGCGACTTCGGTTCTGTGGGCGGCGACGTCTACACGGTGCCGCTGGCGGGCGGCGAGCCGGTCAACCTGACGCCTGGCTTCAAAGGCACCTTCAATTCGCTCGCATGGCGCGGCAAGGACTTGCTGGCCAATGCCCTGATGGGCGAGAAGTCGACCGTGCTGTCCTTGGATCTACAGGGCCACAGCACGATCCTGCGCTCCGTCGCCGCGTCGACCGGCGCAGGCGACGGGCGCATGTCGTTCAGCGACGACGGCAGCAAGGCCGCCGCACTGCAGGAAGACTTCGAGCACGCCCCCGCCATCTTGGCCGGCCCGGTTGGCGCCATGCGCGCGATCACCGACGACAATGCCCACCTGGCGCCGCAAGTCGCGGTACAGAATATCAGTTGGAAGAACGAAGGCTTTAACGTACAGGGCTGGCTGATCGGTCCCCGCACCACGGTGCCGGGAAAGAAATATCCGATGATCGTGCAGGTGCACGGCGGTCCTGCTGCCGCGGCATCGCCGCGCTACATATCGCCGGGCGAGCAGGGCAACCCGCTGCTGCGCGAACTGGTGGAAAAGGGCTATTTCGTCTTCCTGCCCAATCCGCGCGGCAGCTTCGGCCAGGGCCAGGACTTCGCCCGCGCCAATCGCCGCGACTTTGGCGGCGGCGACCTGCGCGACATCCTGGCCGGCATCGACGCCGCGGCGGATGCTGCACCGGTCGATACCAATCGCATGGGTCTCATGGGTCACTCCTACGGCGGCTTCATGACCATGTGGGGAGTGACGCATTCGCAGCGTTTCAAGGCCGCCATTGCCGGTGCCGGCATCGCGAACTGGATCTCCTACTACGGACAGAACGGCATCGATCAGTGGATGATTCCATTCTTCGGAGCTTCCGCTTACGACGACCCGGCGATCTACCGCCAATTGTCGCCGATCGAGTCGATCAAGGTGGCGCGCACCCCAACGCTGGTGTACGTCGGAGAACGCGATGTCGAATGTCCGCCCATGCAGTCGATGGAGTTCTGGCATGGCCTGAAGGCGATGGGCGTGGCGACCTCGCTGGTGATCTACGAGGGCGAAGGCCACAGCATCCGCGAGCCGGAGCACCAGCAGGACCTGCGCAAGCGCACCATCGAATGGTTTGGACGTTACCTGGGCGAGTAAGTAAGCGATGCGATTGCGGTACAAGATGATGACGGCCCTGCTGGCGACAGGGCTTGGTTCGGTGGCCCTGGTGGGCGCGGTCGCCTACGTCAGCGTAAACTACAAGGTCGACTCGCTGCGCCGGCAGCAGGCGGCAGAGCATTTCCACACCTACATGACGGCCTACCTGGCCGAGTATGGCGACTGGCAGACCGCCATCGCAACGGAATCCTTCGACCGTTTCGTGCGGCGCCAGGAAGGCGAGCGGCGTGCGGGCGCCGAGCTGCCCAGCGAAATGCTGGAGCGCATGCCGCCGCGCATCGACAACCAGGCGCGCTTTGCGCCGCCGCAGGCTGGCATCTATGTGCCGCGCGAAGGCGGCGGACCACCGCCGGATCCCACCTTGCCCGCTGTCCGGCGCCCGCCGCATGATGGCTTTGGTCCTATGCCGGGAGCGCGAGAGCAGCACCCGCCGGGCGAGAATCCGGGTCCGCCGCCGCGCCGCGACGGCCCGCCTCCGTTCCGCTTCATCCTGACCGATGCTGGCTATCGTGTGCTGCTTGGCGGCGGACAGTTCCACTATGGCGAAGCACTGCCCGAAAACCTGCGTTCTTCGGCGCGAGCCATCGTGGTAAAGAACCGGACCGTCGCCTACATGTCGTCGGAGGGCACTCTGGCACCGACGCCGCAGGAACAGAAATACCTGGATGCCCTGTACAACTCGCTGTTGTGGGGCATTGCCGCTGCGGCAGGCCTGGCAACGCTGCTCGGCGTGCTGCTGAGCCGCGGCCTGTCGCGCAGCCTGAGCGGCCTTACCAGGGCCGTCAAGCGCATGCAGAAAGGCGAGCTGCGGCAGGAGGTGCCGGTACAAGGCAAGGACGAAGTAGCCGCACTGGCAACTGCCTTCAACGCCATGAGCGCGCAGCTGGCGCAAAGCCACGAAGAACTCAATACTTCGCACGCCACTATCCTCGAACAAGCAGAGCAACTGCGCGAACTCAGTATCCGCGACGCCCTGACGCAACTCTATAACCGCCGTCACTTCGACGAACAGGCCAACACCCTGTTCAACCAGGCGGTGCGGCACAAGCGCCCGCTGGCGCTGGTGATCTGCGATATCGACCACTTCAAGAAGATCAACGACACTTATTCGCATGCCACCGGCGATACAGTTCTGCGCCACGTCGGGGCCATCTTGCGCAAGCATATGCGCCTGTCGGACCTGGTTGCGCGCTACGGCGGCGAGGAGTTCGTCATGGCCTTCCCCGAAACCGGAGGACCGCAAGCTGTTGCCTTATGCGACAAGCTGCGTGCGCTGATTGAGGCCTTTCCATGGCACGAAGTACAGCCGGACCTGAAGGTGACCATGAGCATGGGCGTTTACGCCGACATCGCGGCCGGCAGCGCCGAGACCATGCTGCAAAAGGCTGATGCGCTGCTTTACCGCGCAAAGGAGTCGGGCCGCAACCGGGTCTGCCACGCTTGAAGCCAGGTGGTATCCTTGCCCTTTCATCAATGCATAGGACACGAACCAGTGCGTATCGTCTCAAGCTTCGTTCTCGCCGCAGCAATCAGCCAGCATGCCGTCGCAGCGCCTGATGTGGTTCCGGTCGAACTGATTAACGGACTTCCATTCATCTACGTCGCGGTCGGGGCCGCGTCGACCCGTGCCATGTTCGATTCCGGCGGCAAGCTTGGCATATCGCTGCCTGCCGCGGTCGTCGAGAAGGCGGGCACGGTCAAGGTCCTCGACGAAAAGAAAAAGTTCAAGGACATTCACGGCAACGTTTATGAGGTGCCGCGCCTCCTGGCTGAAAAGGTCATTGTTGGTTCGACCCTGCTCGCGCCGGTTACCGGCCAGGTCCACACGAAATGGGGCGGCGCTCCGGAAGGACCCGAAGCTGAACTGACACGGGCGCGTGAAGGCGGTGCGATCGGCCTGGAGGCATTCGCCAACTTCCCGCTGCTGTTCGATTACAAGAGGCGCACCATGTCGATCCTTGATGCCGAACAGGCGGGCTTGCTCGCGACGCCGGAGTGGCGCTCGCTTGATCTGCAATACGGCGCCGAAGGTCCGGTGGTAACCCTGGTCGCGGGCGGCAAGCAGCTCAAGTTCGTGCTCGATACCGGCGCGCAGGTCAACCTTGTCAAGCGCGGCCTGGCTTGTAACACGGCTCAGGCTTGCGAGTTGCGCGACATCAGCGGATCGCTGATGCTGGATATGAAGGTCTATCATGCCAACCTCGATGGCGCACCGTTTGACGGCATCCTGGGCGCGCCGTTTTTCCGCAGCCATCGCGTCGTATTTGATGTGAAAGGCAGGAAGCTGTACGTCGCACCAAACAAGGCTTGAGTGGATTCCGCTAGCGGGAAAATGGGTCGCCAGCAGAAAAAATGCGGTTCATCTCTTTGGCAGGGATGGCCTCTTCTGCATAGCTGAAAGTACCGGAAGACTGCACTTCGGTTGCCGCTCGCAGCAAGGCGCCATATGCTGCGCGGGCCAGCGAACCGCCCAGGCTCACACGCGCTACGCCAAGCTCGCGCAGTTCGTCAACAGTGAGCAGGACACCCTGGAAGCCCATGATCACGTTCAGCGGCCGCTCAACTGAGGACACAATGGCACGGATATCGTCTTTCGACTGGATGCCAGGCGCGAACAGGACGTCCGCGCCCGCTTCCTGGTAGGCCTGCAGGCGCTGGATCGTGTCCCGGAGATCCGGGCGTCCGTAGAGATAGTTTTCCGCGCGAGCCGTCAGCATGAATTTGAAGCCGAGCGAGCGGGCTGCCTGCGCCGCTGCGCGAATCCTTTCGGCAGCCAGACCAATATCGTAGACCGGCTGGCCGGCATCGCCGCTGGCATCCTCGATGGAGCCGCCGACCACACCCGCCCTGGCAGCTTCGATGATGGCCTGGGCTGCCGCTTCCGGTGCATCCCCGAAGCCGTTCTGCAAGTCCGCCGAGACTGGAAGGTCGGTGGCGGCGGCAAGCTCGGCCAGGTGAGGCATCATGGCCTGTGCGCCGACGCTCAGGTCGCTGCGCCCTTGGGAAAATGCGTAGCCGGCGCCGGTGGAGGCCAGCGCCATGAAGCCAAGATGTTGCAGCAATCGCGCCGAGCCGCAATCCCACGGGTTGGGCATGACAAAACAGGCGCCGTTGTCATGCAGTGCTTCGAACTCCTTCGATTTCTCAAGCTGGCTTTTCATGACGTCCTCAAATTGGCGGAAGCCCGTGCATGGCGCGGGCCCTGTTGCATTCAGGGGTGTATTCAGTGAAGTCGCGGCAGGTGGAGGAGCGTTCGGCGTAGATGCTGCAGCCGACGGCCTTGCCCACTTCCCCCTCCAGCGCGATGCAGCGCACCGGCCTGAATTCCGTGCCGCGCATGGCGGCACGGTGGGGCGTGATGGCTACCGTCAGGTGTGCGGGGACGGCTTCGCCCCAGTAGAACGAAACCCTGAAACTGGCGCAGCATGCGCCGCAGCTTTGGCAGTGCGACATCCCATTCCTCAATCACCGTTTGCAACGTTGCGAACAATCGCTTCACTATGAACGATGATTTTATCCGCATCTGCCTGGAGCAGGCGGATGCGTCGCTGCACCAGAGGCCAGCCGGACCAGGCGACTTCGGGCTCGGCTACCGGCTCGCGCCGCAGCGGGGCAGCCGGAGGAGTGGCGCCGGTATGGCGCGACAGGGCGACCGTCAGCGTGCGGCATACGGAGGCGTGGCTGGCGTCCAGCATGGCATTCACCGCATCGCTCGGGATATCGCGCACGTGGCGGCGCAGGATCGCGCGCAGGGCGGCAACGTGCGCCACCAGCAAGTAGTTCTGCACGATGAACAGGTTGATGTCCTCCGCCGCGCGCTGCTTGCTTTCCGGCTCGTCCAGCATGCGCACCAGCGCGGCGCTCAGCGCGGCCAGCGAATCCATCAGCCGCTTGCGCTGGATGCGGTAAATGAAGTCGTTGCGGTATTTCCCTTGCAGCAGGTCGAAGCTGGCTTCCATATAGCTCAGGTTCACCGACAGCACTTGCCTGATCAGGTGCGGCAGCGATTGGTATTCCCAGTTCGCGAGCACGAAGCTGAAGGCAGTCGCGATTGCGGCGCCGACGAAGGTGTCCACCAGGCGCTCGGAGATCAGGTTGCTGCTTGGCGCGACCAAGTGCATCCACAGCAGGATCATCACCGACACTGCAATCGCCGCATAGCGGTAGCGCAGGTAGATGAAGGTCGGGGTGGCGATGCAGGACAGCACCAGCACCGTCAGGATTGCCGCCGGGTGGTCCATGAACTTCAACACCACGGCCGTGATGATGCAGCCGATGATGGTGCCGACAATGCGGTCCGAGCGGCGTTGCTTGGTCATGCTGAAGCTGGGCTTCAGGATAATCACGATGGTCAGCACGATCCAGTAACTGTGTGCCTTGTACGGCAGCATGGCGCCGATCGCCAGCCCGGCGGCAATCGCCATCGATACCCGCAAGGCGAAGCGAAAGATCGGCGAATCCATGCGGAAGTGCGACAGCATGAGCTGCAGTTCGTACTTCTGCTGCGACAGGAAAGGCTGCATGTCCATGTCGCGCCAGAACGGCGTGTCTTCGTAGACCTTCTGGCTCGACACGTGCAGCTCGCCGATCATGCGGATGATGGCGGTGATCTTGTTGCGCTGTGCGCGCAGTACGGTGACCGCTTCACGCCGCGGCTTGCCGGCGTCGAGGTCGTCCTGCAGGCCGGCGATCTGCTGCTCGAGCGCCGCCAGTTCGGGCGTGTAATCGACTTCCGGGTAGGAGGCGCGCTTGCGGGTCACGGCATACGCGACGGATTCGATATCGCGCGCCGCCTTGTACGCCAGGTCGTGCAGGGTGCGCAGGGAGGGCGAGTCGACCAGGTGGGTACGCAGCGCAGCGTAGTCGGTATGGGTGGCCAGCACCTGCTCGTACAGGTCCAGCATGCAGACGTGGATCTGCACCACCACCGCATCCTTGCGGTTGTTGTGCGCGCGCAGGATCAGGTCGCGCGAAGCCTGCTGGCGGTCCGCCAGCAAGGCCTGGTGGCGCACCAGCTTGTTGAACTGCTCGGTGAGGTTGTAGCGCGTGTCGTAGAAGTCGGCCTTGATGTCGATATAGGCCGCCAGCTCGAACAGCGCTTCCGCCAGCACTTGCTGCTTGATGCGGTGGCGCAGCACCCAGGCGATGCCCATGGCATAGGCCAGGTAAGCCAGTGCGCCTAGCATGAACAGGCCGGCGTGTGCGAACGACTGCGCCGGCGTCAGCACATGCTCGGTCGACATGGTCATGATGAACAGCGTCGCCAGTTGCAGCGGCATCGACTTCTTGCCATATACGACCATCATGCTGGCGAAAAAGCTCACCGCCACCAGCATCGGCATCAACAGCCAGTAATAGGGCCCGCACAGGCTGATCAGCAGGGTGACGGCGGTGCATAGCAGCACCGATGCCATCATCTCGTTGAACTTGTGGCGCAGCGGGCTTGGCATGTCCATCAGCGCAGTGCACAGCGCGCCAATGCCGATCGACATCGCAGTGTGCGTGTCGGTCAGCCACATGGCCAGCGCAATAACGCCCACCAGGCCGGCGCCGAAGCGCAAGCCCAGGTGGAAGTAGTGACTGTAGAAGAAGGTGCGGGGGTCTAGTGCGTAGTGCATGGTCCCCGTCTTACACAATCGACAGGACAGGGTAGCGGCGCCATTCAGGCTCGCGCTGTCGCTGGCAGTTGTGGAAGATGAAGTGCAGCACTGCGTCCTTGTCCTTCACCAGCGCCGGGTTGGCGGCTTTCCAGTTGTCGAACTTGGCCTTGGTTTCCGGCTCGGCAGCCAGGATGTCGGCGGCCAGGTCTTCGAACACGTAGTCGGAGATGTTCTCCTTGCGCTCCAGGACGGAGTTGAAGAAGCCCCAGCGGAAGAAGGAATCGTGGCCTTGCGGTTCCAGGGTTTCGACGGCGTAGCGCGCGTTGTCCTGGTCCAGCGAGATGTACCAGTCGCCGGCGTTCAGCTCAAACGTGGCTTCGCGCTTTTCGACTTCCACTTCGTCGTGGAACATATGGCCTTCGTAGGCGGTGGGGCGCGAGGTCACGCTGTTGATGTGGTAGTACTGCGCCTGCACGGTGGTCGGCGCTTCGATGCGGGTCATCTGCACGCCGTTCCACTGCAGGCGCTCGACCGCTTCGCGCCATTGCTGCGGCACGACGTAGGCCTTCGGCGCCCTGATCACGGCGTCGGCAGGGAAGCGGTTGAACCACTTGATGTCGCGCGACCATGGCTTGCTGCGGTCGTAGGACAGGCGGGTGTAGTCGCCCAGCTTGGACGGGCTGCGCTGCGCCTCGTAGCCCTTGAAGTGGAAGGTGCCTGGGTTCTCTTCGTCCATGCGCCAGGTGACGGCCCATTCCTTTTGCTTGCGCTGCGCGGCCTTGGTGGCGGCGCGCAAGGCCTTGATCTGTTCGCCGTGCTTGACGGTGAAGTTGCGCACGGTGTCGACCAGGGCGCGCATCGACTCGTAGCGGTCGGCGTAAGGCTTCAGCATATGCGTCTCCGGCATGAAGCCGATGATGTTATGCAGCGCGGTGAAGCCGGTCGAGAAGCGCGCGGTTTCCAGGAAGTCGGCGATGCCGTCGTCCGGGGTTTCCACCACAGGGTTCACGTAAGGGCAGGTCGGCCAGCCGGCGGCCGCCATGTCTTCATAGATCTGCGGCAGCATGGTGTCGCGCAGGAAGGCGCCCAATTCACCACCCAGCTTGTCGCACTGGGTGTGGATCAGGGTCATGGTGTAGCTGTAGTCGGCGCCGTTGGAGGTGTGGGTGTCGACCATCACGTCCGGGCCCCAGGCCGTGATCAGCTGGTTGAAGAACTTCGCGTTCAACGTGTCGCACTTGACGAAGTCACGGTTCAGGTCCAGGTGGCGGCTGTTGCCGCGGAAGCCGAACATCTCGGGGCCGTCCTGGTTGGCGCGCGAGGTGTTCTGGCGATTCAGGCAGCCGTCCACGTTGTAGATCGGGACGAACAGCAGCACGGTCTTGCCCAGGCTTGCCAAGAGCTCCGGCTTGAAGCAAAGGTCGCGCACGGTCGCCATGCAGGAGTCGATGCCTTCCGGTTCGCCTGGGTGGATGCCGTTGTTGTTGAAGAAGACCGTGCGGCCTTCACGCTTGATCGTTTCGCGGTCGAAAACGCCGTCGGCGCTGACCACGCCCACATGCAGGGGGATGCCGCCGTCCGATACGGCTGCCTGTTCAAACTTCAGGATATTCGGGAAGCGGCGTGCCAGTTCTTCGTAGAAGGCGATGCATTCGGTCCAGAGGGTAGTCTGGTTTTTATTGCCTTTTTCGTAAGGCGTGAGCATTTCTTGCATGGTCTGGATCTCAGGTTTCTGCATGTGGGGGATCAGCGATTTTACCATTTGGCCCCGGGTTTAGCCCTTGTGGCCATTAGCCTCCACCCATTTCGCGAAAGCGGCGGCCCAGCCGGCCAGCACTTCCTTGGTCTTGTCGTTATTGACCTTGCCGTCTTCGCCCAGCAGGTTCTGGCCGGTGCCGATGTAGACCTCGGGGCCGGCCATGACGGGCGCGTTCAGCGTCACCATGGACTGGCGCACCTGCATATTGGCCGCGAAACCGCCCACAGCGCCGATGGAGGCGGAAATCACGCCAACCGGCTTGGCGTTCCAGATGCTCTTGCCCCATGGACGCGAGCCGACGTCGATGGCGTTCTTCAGGGCGCCGGGCGTGCCACGGTTGTATTCCGGCGTCGCGAAGACCACGCCGTCCACGTTGCGCAGCTTGTCGCGGAAAGCGGTCCAGGCGGCGGGCGGGGTGTTGGCGTCGTCCAGGTCCTGGTTGTACAGCGGCAGGTCGGCGATGTCGACGAACTCGAATTGCAGCTCGGCTGGCGCCACGTCCACCAGCGCGTTAGCAAATTTGCGGTTCAGCGAATCCTTGCGCAGGCTGCCGACGATGAGAGCGATTTTCTTGGTCATGAGTGTGGCTCCTTGTAAAACGGACAATGTACATCAAGCGGGGAAAACGTGCGCGTCCTGTCGCAGGGCGTCATACAGGAACTGGCTGAGAGCCTTGATGCGCGCCACGTTGCGCAAGTCGCGGTGGCTCAGCACCCAGAGCTGGGTATGGAAGCGCGCGTCGGGCGGCGCCAACTGCTGCAGCGTGCGCTCGCGGTCGGCCAGCATGCAAAGCAGGGGCGCCACGCCCATGCCGTTGCGCGCGGCGTCGACCATGGTCACCAGGCTGTCGGTGCGCACCGCGACTTGCGATGGCGGCACGCGCTCGGCCAGCCATTGGGCGGCCGCCAGGTGGGACAGGCTGTCGTCCGGCGCCACCCAGCGGTGCGCCGCCCAGTCATCGCGTGCGATGCCCTCGCGCTCGGCGCGGCGCAGGTAGGCGTGGGAGGCATACAGCGCCGTCGCCAGGGCACCCACCTTGCGCCCGACCAGGTTGGCCGGCGGCGTGTTCGACGGACGCAGCGCCATGTCGGCTTCGCGCTGGGTGAGGTTGAGGAAGCTGTTGTTGACGACCAGTTGCAGCTGCACCGCAGGGTGGGCTTCCTGGAAGCGGTGCAGGTAAGGCATCAGCAGGCCATGCGCCAGCGTGTCGGTGGTGGTCAGGCGGATGGCGCCGCGCAGTTCCTCATCCAGGCCGCCCACTTCGCGCTGGGCGCTGCCGATTTCCTCCTCGATGGGGCCCAGGCGGCCGCGCAGGGTCTCGCCGGCACCGGTCATCACATAGCCGGACTGCAGGCGCTCGAACAGGCGCACACCGAGCGACTGCTCAAGGCTGTCGATCCGGCGCAGCACGGTGGAATGGTTGACGCCCAGCTCACGGGCCGCGGCCGAGATGGAAGCGCGGCGCGCGACGGCGGCGAAGTAGCGCAAGTCTTCCCAGTCAAGTTTCTGCATATTTGCCTAACCATTCCGCTGTTTTTTGGAATTCTAATGCGTTTTTGCGGGGCATACACTGGACTCCATCAAAACACGAAAGGAGCCGACCATGCTAACCCTGTACACCGCCGACACGCCCAACGGACAAAAGATCACCATCGCGCTGGAAGAACTGGGCCTGCCGCACAAGGTACAGCATGTGAACCTGTCCGCGGGCGAGCAACACCAGCCGCCGTTCAGCGCCATGAGCCCGAACCACAAGATTCCGCTGCTGGTGGATGACACCACGCCGATCTTCGAATCGGGCGCGATCCTGATCCACCTGGCCGACAAGGCTGGCAAGCTGCTGCCGGCTTCAGGCGTCGAGCGCAGTGTGGTGCTGCAATGGCTGTTCCTGCAGGTGGGGCATATCGGGCCGATGCTGGGCCAGTTATGGTTCTTCCGCCATGGCGTGGCCAAGGGAAGCCCGCGCAACGAACAAGCGCTGGAGCGCTATGGCCGCGAAACCTTGCGCCTGTTTGGCGTATTCGAAGAACGCCTGCGCGACAAGGCCTACCTGGCCGGGGGCGAGTACACGATTGCCGATATCGCCAGTTTCCCGTGGATACGCTCGCACCATGAACTGGGGATCACGCTGGCCGATTTTCCAGCGGTGGCCGATTGGGTGGAACGCATCGGAGCGCGTCCGGCCGTGCAGCGCGGCCTGGCGGCAGCGAAGCCATGATCGCCGCCTGGGGCCTGTTGCTGGCCGCTGCGCTGGTGGACATCGCCATGGCCGTCGCGCTCAAGCACGCCGAAGGCTGGACCCGGCTCTGGCCCAGCCTCTTCGGCCTGGCGTTCGCCAATGGCGCAATCGTGCTGCTGACGATGGCTTTGCGCCAATTGCCGGTCGGCACAGCGTTTGCGGTTTTTACGGGGATAGGTGCGGCGGGCGCCGCTTTGGTAGGTATCGTGGCATACGGCGAAAGCGCGACGCCGTTGCGGCTGCTGCTAATCGCCGCCATCATCGCCAGCATCGCCGGCCTCAAGCTCACAAACGGCTGAGCCCGTGTCCCACCATGGGGTCACACCCCAAATGAGACACCGGCTCATGCGTGGCTCTAGGCTGAGGCCGTGTCCCGTTTCGGGTGTGACCCCAAGGTGGGACACGAGCTCGGCTGTAACGCTTACTCGGCGTTCATTTCCTTCAGCAGGTTGTCGGCCTTGTCGATGTACTTCATGTTCCACAGCATGTAGCGCAGGTCGACCTGGATGTCGCGGGTCTTGGCCTTGTTGAAGTCCCAGTCCGAAATGATCGAGTCGAGCGTGCCGTCGAACGCCAGACCTACCAGCTCGGCTTTCGCGTTCAGCGCGGCGGAACCGGAGTTGCCGCCGGTGATGTCCAGCGTGGCCAGGAAGTTCACCGGCACCGACTTCAGCTTGGGATCGACGTATTTGCCGAACTGCTTCTTGTTGATCGCGTCGAGCTGCGCTTGCGGGGCGTTGAACTCGCCTTCGCCGGTGGCCTTGGCTTTCACGCCGGCCACGGTGGTGAAGGCGGACCAGCCAGTGGTGCCGTCAGCGCCTTCCGCGCGGCTGGCGATCTTGCCGAAGGTCACGCGCAAGGTGCTGTTCGCGTCAGGATACACCGCCTGGCCTTTCGAATTCATGAAGGCGATCTTGGCTTTCATGTAGTTCGCGTAGGACTGCTGGATCTTGCCGGCCAGTTCTTCGTTGGCGGCTTCCTGCTTCATGCCATTGTCGTACAGTGCCACGGCTGCCTTGATGAAGGCGTCGTCGCTGGCCTTGAAGTCTTCCGGCTTCTTGCCCAGCCAGGAGGCGCGGAACTCGCCGTCTTCCAGCCTGGAGCCGGCGTACAGTTTGTCCAGCGCCGCCGACAGTTCGGCTTCGCTCATGCCGGCCTTGATGCCCAGCACGGAGTCGAATACTGCGTTGTGCTCGGCAGCCGGCTGTGCGTTGTATTGCTTCAGGTTGTTCAGCACGATCGCCTTGTCGACCTTGGCCACATACGTCTTGTTGGCGCCTTTGACGGATTGCTCGATGCGCTTGACGTCGCGTTCCTGGTAGCCGGCTTTGCGGTCGGCGTTAGGCTTGGTGCTTTCATTGGCCAGGCGGTACATCGCGCGCGCCACGGTCAGCATGGCTGGCGAGGAGCGGTCGTAGAAGAAGTCGCGCTTGTTCTCGGCGTCGCGCTGCGCGATCAGCTTTTCCACGGCTTCCAGGTCGGCGCCGAAGCTTGCCTTGCGCTTGGCGTCGGCGTTCACCCATGCCTTCAGTGCTGCGTGTTCGGCGGTCTTGCGCTCGAGGACGTCGCTGCCTTCGTAGCTGTTCAACATGCCCTTGCGGTTCTTGTAGTAGTTGTTGATGTTGGCGACGCGGCCGGCTACCTTCAGGGCCGCATCGCGGTCGCCCTTGGTTTCGCGGTCGATGATGGCCAGGGTCTCGTTCGAGTTCTGGATGAAGGCCGGATATTCGAAGCCGAAGGTGTTCGACACTTCGGACGGCAGGCGGTGGCGGTTGGTGCGGCCAGGGTAGCCCAGCACCATCACGAAGTCGCCTTCCTTCACGCCCTCTTTCGCCAGCTTCAGGAACGACTTGGGCTCGTAAGGCACGTTGTCCTTGGAGTAGTCGGCGGCCTTGCCGTCCTTGCTCACGTAGGCGCGGTAGAAGCCGTAGTCGCCGGTGTGGCGCGGCCACATCCAGTTGTCGGTGTCGCCGCCGAATTTGCCGACGCCCGCTGCCGGCGCGTGCACCAGGCGCACGTCGCGGATTTCCAGCTGCTTGATCTGGTAGAACTCCAGACCGCCGTAGAAGGACGACACCGTGCAGCGGTGGCCTTCATCTTTTTCGCATTCCGCTACCAGGGCCTTCTGGTTCTTCTCGATCGCGTCCACGCGCGCCTTGCCCTGCAGCTTGGCCACTTCCGGGGTAATGATCTTATCGGTGACGTTCAGCACTTCCTTGGTCACGAACACGCGGCTGCCCGGCGCGGCCGGCAGTTCCTGGTCGAGGCTGTGCGCCACGAAGCCGTTGGCCAGCAGGTCGCGTTCCTTGGTGGAGTTGACCGCCACGCTGTTGTACACGCAGTGGTGGTTGGTCACGACCAGGCCTTGCGGCGACACGAAGGACGCGGAGCAGCCGCCCAGGCTGACGATGGCGTTCATCGGGAACTCGGTCAGTTTGGTCAGCGAGGCTGGGTCCAGCTTCAGGCCGGCGGCTTTCAGTTGCTTGGCTACTTGTGGCAGCTGCTGCGGCATCCACATGCCTTCGTCTGCGAAAGCTGCGGAGGTGGTGCTCAGGACGGCGAGCGCGAGGAGTGATTTTTTCATGGATATTGAATTGGTTGTTGTGGCGGCCTTTTTTGCAGGCGCCCTAGAGTATCGGCACGGCAGCGCCTGGCGTCAACACCAAAAAAGCGGCCCAACACTGAAGAAAATTTGCTGGAATATTGAATTGTTGCGCTGCGGCATTGGATGTGTCAGCGCAAGTGGAGGTAGAGTTCGGTGGACAGCGTCGAGAGCCAGGATGGAAGGATCAGGATCGTCAGGCGCGCGTATTTCGCATCGCCTGCACTTGCGCAGCATCCATCCGCTTCACGATGTTTCTAACTTGCTCCCGAGTAAGTTCATTGTGCTCCTCAAGTGCTTTGTCGACATTGTTGATACGGTCATGGTCCATCGCTCCCTGTGCCATCGCAGGTGCTGCGTTGGACGCCATTTACCACGGGAAATTCCGCGAAGGCGAAAAAAAAGCCAGCGCCGCAGCGCTGGCCTGTGAGGAAGGTTTACGCCCTATCTGACGCGTCCGCGGAAGACCAGGTTCACGATCGCCAGCAGGATCACCGCTCCGAGGAACGAGACCGCCAGCGACAGTACGCTGAAATCGTCCGTATTGATGGTGCCTGCTCCGAATAGCGGCGACAACAGCCAGCCGCCCAGGAGAGCGCCGACGATACCGACCACCACGTTGAGGAACATGCCCTGTTGCGCGTCCGTTTTCATGACCAGGCTGGCCAGCCAGCCCAGGATGCCGCCAATCACAATCCAGATAATGAAGTTCATATCCGCCCCCTTATTGTTGATGATTCCAGTGTAGGACATGCGGAGACGGATATTCCGTGCGCGAACGTACAGATATGCAGGACGCCCCGGCCTATCGTGTCCGGGACTCATGCAAAAAGGGGGAATTCCCATGAACACTGCAGACAAGCAATCCCGCATGGTGACCGGCCTGTTCCGTGACCGCAACAGCGCCGAGCGTGCCTGGCAGCACGCCACCTCACGCGGCTATGGCAAGGACGACATCAACGTCGTCATGAGCGACGATACCCGCCGGCGCTATTTCAGCGGCGAGCCGGGTACGGAACTGGGTTCGAAAGCAGGCGAGGGTGCGGGCATTGGCGCCAGCGTCGGCGGTGCGATCGGCGCCGCCCTCGCTGCCGTGGCGGCAATGGGCACCACCCTGGTACTGCCGGGCCTGGGCATCGTGGTGGCTGGTCCGCTGGCGGCCGCGCTGGCAGGTGCTGGCGCTGGCGGCGTGGCGGGCGGCCTGGTGGGCGCCCTGATCGGCGCCGGCATCCCGGAAGAACGCATCAAGCACTATGAAGAAGGCATCCGCTCCGGCGGCATCCTGATGGGCGTGCATACGCGCGATTCGGTCGATGCGGCCGATATTGAAAGCGCGTGGAAAGAAAGCGAAGGCGAGCACGTGGTGGGCGTCGGCGTCGGCACGACCGGCGGTGCGCTGGCTGGTGCTGCTGCCGGCTCGCCTGCGGGCCTGCCGGGCATGGTGGCCGGTGCCGTGATCGGCGGCGTGGCGGGTGCCTTTGTCGGCAAGGGCACGGCGGAAATCGTCAACCCGAAACTGGAAGACGATGAGGACGGCCACAACCTCGCTACCGGCGTCGGCGCCGGTGGCGGTGCTGCAGCCGGTATCGCAGCCGGCGCGGCGGCCGGACCGGTCGGCATGGCAGCGGGCGGCGCCATCGGCGCGCTGGCGGGGGGCATGGCAGGCCAGGGGATCGGCACCTTGCTCAACCCCAGCGAAGAGCGGGTCTACTGGCAGGACCACTACCGGAACGAGGCTTACTTCAACCCGACCTTCGACTACGACGATTACGAGCCGGCCTATATGCTTGGCTACACCGCGCGCCAGCGCTATCGTGGCACGTGGGAAGAGCTGAAAGACCAGCTGGAACGTGATTGGGAAAATATCAAAGGCAAGTCGCGCATGAGCTGGGAGCACGCGAAGGATGCCGTACGGGCGGCCTACGAGAAGGTGATTCCCTAAGCGTCTAGCGCCACACGCCCGGCAGGCGGCGGAAACTGCGGTAAGCAATCCGCCACTCTGTCCGCTTGCCAGGGCGCGTACGGAAATAAACAATGGCCGCACTCAGGCGGCCATTGCTGTCGGCAGTCTGTCCGGGAATCAGTCGGCCTTGATGGCTTCGACCTGGATTGCCAGCTTCACTTCGGGAGCGAAGGCCGGGGTGGCGTAGTTCAGGCCGAAGTCGGTGCGCTTGAACTCAGCCGAGGCGTCGGCGCCGCAGACTTCGCGCTTGTAGCGCGGGTGCATGATGCATTTGAACTTGTTGACCTTCAGGGTCACCGGCTTGGTCACGCCCAGCATGGTCAGTTCGCCTTCCACGGCCACCAACTGCTCGCCTTCAAACTTGAAGTTCTTGCCCTTGTAGGTCACGGTCGGGAATTTCTCGACGTTGAACATGTCAGGCGACTTGGCGTGGGTGTTCATCTTGTCCATGCCGAAATCGATCGAGGCCGCGTCAATGGTGATATCCATGCTGCCGGTCTTGGCGGCAAGGTCCATCTGGATGGTGCCGCTGGTCTTGTCGAACTTGCCGCGCCATACCGACAGGCCCATGTGGTCGGCTTCAAAGCTTGGGAAGGTATGGGTTGGGTCGATGTTGTAGTTCGCGGCGTTGGCGGCAACAGCGGATACGGCCAGCAGGGCGGCCGTCAGGAACTTCAGTTTCATGGTGTCTCCAGGGGTTTATTGAGCTACTACGTGGAACTTGATGGTCACTTCATCCGCAACCATGCCGGTGTCTTTCCATTCGCCTTCACCAACGTTGAAGGCCAGGCGCCTGATCGGCAGCGCGCCGTCGAACACTTGCTTGCCACCGTCGGCCTTGACAGTGATCGGGAAGGTGACGTCGGCGGCCTTGCCCTTGATGGTCAGCTTGCCGCTGACATTCAGCTTGCCCGGACCGGCGCTTTTGATGGCGGTCGAGACAAAGGTGGCTTTAGGGAACTGGGCCGAGTTGAACCAATCCTTCTTGGCGACTTCAGCGTTCATTTCGGCTTCGCCCAGGTCCAGGCTGGCGGTTTCGATTTCGACCGTGGCCTTGGAAGTGTCCGGCGCGGCGGCGTTGTAGTCGATGACAATATTGTGCTTCTTGAACTTCGATTCGATCGGCACGTTCATTTGCTTGAACACGGCCGATACGCTGCTCTTGGCAGGATCGGCTTTCAGGACTGCGGCGCTGGCTGCAGCCGCCACGGCCAGCAGGGAGGCCAGTAATACGCTTTTCTTCATGGGTGTGGCTCCAGGTTATGGCAGCATGCGCTTGAGCAGGCCGTCCTTGTCGATGAATTGGTGTTTCAGCGCTGCGCCGATATGGCCGATGACGACGGCGGCGAGCAGCATGTTCAGCCAGTAATGTACCGGTTTCAGGATTTCCTTGAGGGCCGGGCTGGCTTCAAACAGCGATGGGATCTTGAACAGGCCGAGGTAGACCACCGGTACGCCGGCAGCGGTGGTGTACAGGTAGCCGGAAATCGGCACGGCGAACATCAGGAAGTAGAGGAACCAGTGGCCGGCTTCGGCGGCTTTCACCTGGTTCTGGCTCATGGAGCGGGGGAAGGCGGGTGGTTGCTGCTTCAGGCGCCACAGCAGGCGGCCTGCGGCCAGGGCGAGCACCGTAACGCCCATCCATTTGTGCCAGGAATAGTATTTGAGCTTGGTCGGGGTCAGGCCCGGGATGTCGGTCATCACCAGGCCGAGAATGAACGCGGCTACGATCAGCAGGGCGATCAGCCAGTGCAGCGCGATAGCGGTTCGTGTGTAGCGTTCCATTGCGACCCTTGGTAGATAGTACGTGTTAGGACTAATATACCAGAGGGTAACGGAACTTGCTTACAGCTTCCTTAAAACCGGAAAGTCAGGGTCTGACCCTTGGGTCAGACCCGGGTTTACCGGTTTCAGATGGCCTTGGCCAGCGAAGCAGCAATACCAGTGTAGTTCGCCGGCGTCATCGCCAGCAGATGATCCTTGGCTTCCTGCGGAATCGCCAGGCCGCCAATGAACTCACGCAGCGCTTCCTTGGTAATACCCTTGCCGCGAGTCAGTTCCTTCAACTGCTCATACGGATTCTCGATGCCATAGCGGCGCATCACAGTCTGCACCGGCTCCGCCAGCACTTCCCACGACGCATCCAGGTCGGCTTCCAGGCGGGCAGGATTCACTTCCAGCTTGTTCAGGCCGCGCAGGCACGAGTCATAGGCCAGCAGGGTGTAGCCGAAGCCCACGCCGATATTGCGCAGCACGGTCGAATCGGTCAGGTCGCGCTGCATGCGCGACACCGGCAGCTTTTCAGACAGGTGCTTCAGCACGGCATTGGCCAGGCCCAGGTTGCCCTCCGAGTTTTCGAAGTCGATCGGGTTGACCTTGTGCGGCATGGTGGAGGAACCGATTTCGCCTGCCTTCAGCTTTTGCTTGAAGTAGCCCAGCGACACATACGTCCAGATATCACGGTTCAGGTCCAGCAGGATGGTGTTGGCGCGGGCGAAGGCGTCAAACAGCTCGGCCATGTAATCGTGCGGTTCGATCTGGATGGTGTAGGGGTTGAACACCAGGCCCAGGCGCTGCTCGATCACGTTCTTCGAGAACGCAGGCCAGTCGAACGATGGGTAGGCCGACAGGTGGGCGTTGTAGTTGCCCACGGCGCCGTTCATCTTGCCCAGGATTTCCACCTTGGCGATGCGCTCGATGGCGCGCTGCAGGCGGGCGATCACGTTGGCGAATTCCTTGCCCAGGGTGGTCGGGCTGGCGGTCTGGCCGTGGGTGCGGCTCAGCATCGGCAGCTCGGCGTTGGCGTGGGCGATGTCCTTCAGGCGGGCGACCAGGCCGTTCAGGGCCGGCACCATCACGCCGTCGCGGGCGGCTTTCAGCATCATGCCGTGCGAGGTGTTGTTGATGTCTTCCGAGGTGCAGGCAAAGTGGATGAACTCGGAAGCGGCCACCAGCTCAGGCACGTCCTTTACTTTTTCCTTCAGCCAGTACTCCACTGCCTTCACGTCATGGTTGGTGACGGCTTCGATTTCCTTGATGCGGGCGGCATCGGCTTCGGTGAACTCGGCAGCCAGCTTGTCCAGCAGGGCGGTGCCGGCCGCGGAAAACGGCTTGATCTCGGCGAAACCGGCCAGCGACAGCGCTTGCAGCCACGCGATTTCGACTTTCACGCGGTGGTGCATGAAGCCGGATTCGGACAGGATCGGGCGCAGCTTGTCGGTTTTCGAAGCATAACGGCCGTCCAGCGGGGACAGGGCCGACAGGGTGGAGTAAGGAGTTGTCATGATAATGCTGGGAAGGGAGGCGGGAAAAAACAGGATTTTACCATTGGCCGGTCGTCGTCCTCCCGCCACTACGCTGCGCCTGCTATCGGGGCGCGATGCTATACTGTTGTCTAATTCTCCACTTTCAGCACCTATGAAACTAATCGGTTCTCTCGCCAGCCCTTATGTACGCAAGGTTCGTGTCGTCCTGGCGGAAAAAAAACTCGACTATCAACTGGAACTGGAAAACGTCTGGGCGCCCGACACCACCATCCAGAAACTGAATCCGCTCGGCAAAGTGCCTTGCCTGATCATGGAAGACGGCTATGCGATGCAGGATTCGCGCGTGATCGTCGAGTACCTCGATTCCGTGTCGCCGGTGTCCAAGCTGCTGCCGCCGAATGGCCGCGAGCGCGCCAATATCAAGTGCTGGGAAGCGCTGGCAGACGGGGTGCTGGATGCAGCGGTGCTGATGCGCCTGGAGCGCAACCAGCGCCCGCCAGAGCAGCAGAGCGAAACCTGGATCGCGCGCCAGATGCAAAAGGTGGAACTGGGCCTGGCATCGATGTCCGAGCGCCTGGATGACGATCCCTGGTGTGCCGGCAACCATTACTCGCTGGCCGACGTTGCCGTGGGCTGCTGCCTGGGCTGGCTGAGTTTCCGTTTCCCGGATATCGACTGGCGAGCCAAGCATCCTAACCTGGGCCGCCTGTACGACAAGCTGTCCGAGCGCCAATCCTTCAAAGACACCGTCCCGCAAGCGTAAACGCCGCCCCGCATGGCAGCCAAGCTACCGTCCCAGGAACGCCTGCAGATGGCGGACATCGCCCGCCTGGCGGGGGTGTCCACCTCCACCGTGTCGCGCGCGCTGGCCGGCAGCAAGCTGGTCAACGAGGAGACGCGCACCCGCATCATGGAGCTGGCGCGCTCGCTCAAGTACACCATCAACGTCGGCGCACAGAACCTGCGCCTGAAGCAGAACCGCTCGGTGGCGGTGGTGGTGCCGTCGGACGCCAAGGTGCACCAGAGCCTTTCCGATCCCTTCTTCCTGTCGATGATCGGCTCCCTGGCCGATGCGCTGACGGAGCAGGGTTTCGACATGCTGCTGTCGCGCGTCGATGCAGAGCAGCTCGACTCCGCCGCCACGCCGTTCGATACCGGCCGCGTGATCGGCATCATCCTGATTGGCCAGTGGGGTCATCACGACCAGTTGAACGAAATGGCGGCGCGCCATGTGCCGCTGGTGGTGTGGGGTGCGCAGATGCCGCAGCAGCTGTATTGCACCGTCGGCGGCGATAACCTGAGCGGCGGCCGCCTGGCTGCCGAGCATTTGCTGGCCGAGGGCCGGCGCCGCATTGCCTTCTTCGGCGATACGCGCCTGCCGGAAGTCGAGCAGCGCTACCGTGGCTATTGCGCGGCCTTGCAGGCGGCCGGCATGGCGCTCGATCCCGAGCTGTGCGTGGCGGCTTCCTTCCTGCCGGAAGGCGGGCGCGAGGCGGTGGCGGAACTGGCGCAGCGCGGCGTGCACTACGACGCGGTGTTTGCCTGTTCCGACTTGCTGGGCATGATGACCATTAACGCCTTGCGCGAGCAGGGGCGCTCGGTGCCGGGCGATGTGGCCGTCGTCGGCTATGACGATATCGAGCTCTCTTCCTACTTCCATCCTCCCCTGACCACGGTGCGCCAGCCCGTGCGCGACGCGGGGCGCGCCATGGTGGCAGCCCTGCTGGCGCAGACCGAGGGCCAGCCGGCCCGCTCGATCGAACTTCCCACCTCCCTGATCCAGCGCGCCAGCTCGCGCTGATTGCAACCGTTTGCATTTTTCCGAAACACTAGCGCACGAGCGTTTTGCAAATAATTTTTGCAATCGATTGCAATTTGCAAAAAGCTGATGAATAATGAGGCATCTGCAGATAAACAGACGCGGCCAAATGGCCGATGAATAAGCCCGATCAACGGAGGAGACAATGGTTTTACGTACAGCCCAGCGTGGCTGCATGGCTGCTGCCATCGCTGCTGCATTCGCCCAACCCGCCTATTCCCAGGAAGCTGCGGCACAGCCGGCTCGCGCCGACGACCAGGCGTCAGCGCCAGTTTCTGCTGCCGCGCCGCCTGCCGATGGCTTGAAGCTGGAGCGCGTGGTGGTCACCGGCACCGCCAGCCGCAGTTCCAAGATGCGCTCCAGTATCTCGGTCAGCACCATGGAGTCGGAAGCGATTTCCCTGTCTGCGCCGACCAGCGCCGCTGAAGTGCTGCGCTCGGTGCCCGGCGTACGCGCCGAGTCCTCTGGCGGCGAGGGCAATGCCAACATCACCGTGCGCGGCGTGCCGATTTCCGCCGGCGGTGCGCGCTATGTGCAGATGCAGGAAGACGGCCTGCCCGTGCTGCAGTCGGGCGACTTCAACTTCATCACGCCGGACAGCTATGTGAAGATCGACGGCACGCTGGACCACCTGGAAGTGGTGCGCGGCGGCTCGGCCTCGACCCTGGCCACCAACTCGCCGGGCGGCATCATCAACTTCATCAGCAAGACCGGCGAACAGCAGGGCGGCAATATCGGCATCCAGCGCGGCCTGGGTTACGACGAAACGCGCTACGACTTCGACTACGGCGGCCGCCTGGCGGAAAAGACCCGCTTCTTCATCGGCGGCCATTACCGCAGCGGCGAAGGCCAGCGCAACACCGGCATGAACACGGAAGAAGGTGGGCAGATCCGCGGCAACATTACGCAGGAACTGTCGAACGGCTGGATCAGGCTATCCTTCAAGCACCTGGACGACAAGGCGCCGACTGCGCTGCCGGTGCCGGTGCGCGTCACCAATGGCCGCATCAGCGAAATCCCCGGCATCGATCCGCGCGACACCACGTTCTACTCGCCCTACTGGACGCGCGATATCTCGCTGACCAAGGAAAACGGCAAGGCATCGAGCAATGTCAACGACGGCCTGCGCGTCAAGAGCGACAGCTTTGGCATCGCTGCTTCGTTCGACCTTGGCAACGGCATTACCTTGAGCGACAGCTTCCGCAAATCGAACAATAGCGGCCGCTTCCTCGGCGTTTTCCCAGCCAATAACGGCGTGGCCGGCAATTACGTGATCGCCACCGGCCCGGACAAGGGCAAGGCCTACAACGGCATGGCCTTCTCCGCCGTGGTGTTCAACACCTCGATCGACAACGCCGACAATACCCTGAACGACCTGAAACTGGCCAAGACCTTGGCCATCAACGGCGGCAAGCTGACCACCACCGGCGGCCTGTACACCTCGCTGCAGAAACTGGGCCTGACGTGGAACTTCAACGAATACCTGATGCAGCTCACCGGCGACAAGCCCGCCTTGCTGCAGACCGCGTCGGCCACGCCCGGCTATGTCGGCCCGGCCTTTGGCGGCTGCTGCATGCGCGCGGTCGACATGGAATACAAGCTGCTCTCGCCTTACCTGAACGTGGGCTGGGAAAAAGGCCCGCTGAACTTTGACGCCAGCGTGCGCCAGGATCGCCAGCGCGCCAACGGTACGGCCAATATCGCCACCAATGGCCTGGCCTACGAACCGGCCAACGAGCAACTGGTCGACTACAAGATCCACCACACATCGTACTCGGTGGGCGGCAACTACCAGCTCAATCGCGACCTGGCGCTGTTTGCCCGCGTCAGCGACGGCGTGGCTTTCAATGCGGACCGCATCCTGTTCGGCACGCCGCTCGATGGCAGCGCGCCGATCAACATCAATACCGTGCGCCAGGTGGAAGGCGGGGTGAAATGGCGTTCCGGCAGCACCAGTGCGTTCCTGACGCTGTTCCGGGCCAAGACCGACGAATCGAACTTCGAAGCGACAACGCAGATCAGCACCGCCAACCGTTACGACGCCAAGGGCGCGGAGCTGGAAGCGGCATGGAGCCTGGGCGACTTCCGCATCAACGGCGGCTTGACCTGGACCGATGCCGAGATCGTTGGGGCGGCCGCGGGCCAGGAATCCACCATCGGCCATACGCCGCGCCGCCAGGCCCGCATCACCTACCAGATCGCGCCTAGCTACAATGCCGGCCCGTTGACCGTGGGCGGCAGCCTGGTGGGCACTGGCCGCTCGTGGGCGGACGATGCCAACACCATCGACATGCCGGCCTTCCGTACCGTGAACCTGTTCGCACGCTACCAGTTCAACTCGCAACTGAGCCTGTCGCTGAGCGTCAACAACCTGTTCAACAAGATCGGCTACACCGAGGTTGAGGGCGATGGCCATGCCGCGCGTTCGATCGGCGGCCGCGCCGTGAAGATGGGCCTGAACTACTCCTTCTGACCTGGAAACCGCAATGCCGATGTCTTCATCCTTCCACCATCTGTTCGAAGTCTTGCCGGAGGGGCGCCGTGCGCAAGCCGAGCGCCGCTATGCGGAGCATGCGCCGGCGCTGCACGGTTGCCTGCATGCGCTGTATGGACGCACTCCGGGCTTCGAGCTGTGGTATGGCCGCCTGCTGTCTACCGTAGCGGAGCTGCTCGCCGCACGCAGCCCGGCGCTGGCGGCGCTTGACGCCGAACGCGCTGCACAGCCAGCCTGGTTCCTCGGGCAGCAGATGCTGGGCTATTGCGCCTACGTCGACCGCCTCGGCGGCGACCTGCGCGGCGTCGCAAGGGGCATTCCGCACCTGCAGGAACTGGGCGTGCGCTACCTGCACCTGCTGCCTTTCCTGAAGATGCGCAAAGGCGAGAATGACGGCGGCTTTGCGGTAGCCAGTTTCGAAGAAGTGGAGCCGCGCTTCGGCAACAATGCCGACCTCGAGGCGCTGACGGAAAGCCTGCGCGCGGCAGGCATCAGCCTGTGCTCGGATTTCATCCTGAACCATGTGGCGGACGACCATCCGTGGGCGCTGGGCGCCCGCGCCGGCGACCAGCGCCTGCGCGGCTATTTCCACCTGTTCCCGGACCGCGTGCTGCCGGACCGTTACGAAAAGACGCTGGGCCAGGTCTTCCCTCAGGCGGCGCCCGGCAATTTCACCGAAGTGCCGGCAGCAGGCGGCTGGGCATGGACCACCTTCTATCCCTACCAGTGGGACTTGAACTGGTCCAACCCGGAAGTATTCGCCGAGATGGCCTCGACGCTGCTGCGCCTGGCAAACCGCGGGATCGAAGTATTCCGTCTCGATTCCACGGCGTTCCTGTGGAAGCGGGAAGGCACCAACTGCATGAACCAGCCGGAGGCGCACCTGATCCTGCAGGCCCTGCGTGCCCTGGCCTCCATCGCCGCGCCGGGTGTGCTGTTGAAAGCGGAGGCGATCGTGCCGATGCGCGAGCTGCCGGCCTACTTCGGCCAGGCGGCGCAACCGGAATGCCATATCGCTTACCACAGCAGCCTGATGGCGGCAGCCTGGGGCTCGCTGGCGGAGCAGGACGCAGCACTGGTGCGCAAGGTGGTCGAAGGCACGCCGCCGCTGCCGCCGCACGCAAGCTGGCTCAGTTACGTGCGCTGCCATGACGATATCGGCTGGAACGTCCTGCGCGCGGAAGCCTCGGAGACGGGCGACCCGCAAGCGCGCCTTGCCGCGATCTCGCGCTTCTTCGCAGGTGACGGCGGCAGCTACGCACGGGGCGAAGCCTTCCAGAGCAGCGATCCACGCGCCGCGCATGGCAGCAACGGCATGGCGGCGAGCCTCGTCGGCCTCGAAGGAGCGGCCGATGACGAAAGTGAGGGGCTGGCCTTGCGGCGCCTGATGCTGCTGCACGGACTGGCGCTGAGCTTTGGCGCGCTGCCGGTGCTGTTCATGGGGGACGAACTCGGACAGGTCAATGACTACAGCTTCCGCCAGCGGCCGGATCGCGCAATGGACAGCCGCTGGCTGCAGCGCCCAGCATTCGATGAGGAGCGACTGGCGCAACGTCACGAGGCCAATACGCAGGCCGGCCGCGTCTACGCCGCACTGCGCTCGCTGGTGGCAGCTCGCCAGCGCTTGCCGGCGTTGGCGGCAGGCGAGCCGCGCTCGCTGCTTTCGTCGGCACCGTCAGTGCTGGCGCTGCAGCGCGGCCCGGCCTTCCTCGCGCTATACAATTTCTCGGGCAAGCCGCAGCAGTTCGCGCTGCAAGGCCAATGGACCGACGCCATCGAGCGCGGCACGCTGTCCGGGGAGATCACATTGGCGCCATGGGCCATGTATTGGCTCGAGCGCGATCACTGAAAAACAAGATGGAGACAGCCATGTGTGTGGCAATGTTCGGCGAAGCCCTCGTCGATGATTTCGGCAGCGAGCAGGTGGTCGGCGGCGCGCCTTTCAACGCGGCGCGCAACCTGGCCGCCCTGGGCACGCCGGCCCTGATGATCACCCGCATCGGCCAGGACGCCAACGGCGCCGCCGTGCGCGCAGAGTTCGAGCGCTACGGCATGCCGCAATGGGGCTTGCAGACCGATCCCGCCTGGCCGACCGGCCGTGTTGTCGTGGAACGCGGACTGCAAGGCCATGCCTTCCACATCCTCCCAGGCCAGGCCTATGACCATATCGATGCCGCCTGCGCACGCGCCGCGTTCGAGCCGGCCAGGCCGCAGGTGCTGTACTTCGGCACCCTGGCCCAGCGCCACCTGACTTCGCGCACTGCGCTGATCGAACTGCTGGAAGCCAGCCAGGCGACCCGCTACCTCGACCTGAACCTGCGCGAAGGCCAGTACACCGAGCGCAGCGTCTATGAATCGCTGCGCCACGCCGACATCCTGAAAGTCAACGAAGACGAACTGGCGGCCTTGCTGGCCTGGTATGCGCCGGATGGTCCGCGCCTGGTAAAGGCACATGATCCGGAGTTGCCACCGGCGTGCTCCCTGCTGATCGAAAAATTCGGCCTGCAGGCAATGGTCGTCACGCTCGGCCCGCGCGGCGCGATGTATATTGGCGCAGACGGCCGGGTAATTCGCGAGCATGGCAACGAAGAGCCGTACAAGCTGGTCGACACGGTGGGCGCCGGCGATGCTTTCTCCGCCGTCTTCCTGCACGGCCATGTGCAAGGCTGGGACCTGGCGCTGACCATGGCGCGCGCCAACGCCTTTGCCGGCGCCGTATGCAGCCTGTCCGGCGCAGTACCGCAGGACCTGGCATTTTACGAACCATGGACCCAGCGCTGGCAGGCCGCAGCGGAAGGAGCCACGCGATGATGCAGCACAAACCGCATCTGTCGTTCCGGCAGATCGTCAACATGAACATCGGCTTCTTCGGCATCCAGTTCAGCTTCGGACTGCAGCAGAGCAGCATGAGCCCGATCTACAAATACCTGGGCGCCGATGAAGCCAGCCTGCCTTACCTGTGGCTGGCCGGACCCGTCACCGGCCTGCTGGTGCAACCCGTCATTGGCGCCCTGAGCGACCGCACCGTCTCGCGCTGGGGACGCCGCACGCCGTACTTCCTGATCGGCGCCCTGATTTGCAGCCTGGGCCTGCTGGCCATGCCTTTCAGCCCTGTGCTGTGGATGGCCGCCGGCCTGCTTTGGATACTCGATGCGGCCAACAACGTGACGATGGAACCGTACCGCGCCTTCGTCAGCGACCGCCTGGCAGTGCGCCAGCATTCGCTTGGCTTCCTGACCCAGAGCGCATTCACGGGACTGGGGCAGACGCTGGCCTACCTCACGCCCTCGATCCTGGTTTACCTCGGCACCAGCCGCGACGCCGTCAACAGCCACCACATTCCCTACACCGTGATCGGCGCCTTCCTGCTGGGGGCCGTCTTCTCGATCGCCTCGGTGCTGTGGAGCTGCTGGAGCACGCCGGAATTGCCCCTGTCGGCGCAGGAAGAAGCGGAACTGCGTGCGAAACCCACCGGCTGGCGCCACACCCTGCAGGAAATCGCCGAAGCGCTGCGCGACATGCCGCCCACCATGAAGCAACTGGCCGTGGTCAAGCTGTTCCAGTGGTACGCCATGTTCTGCTACTGGCAATACATCATGCTGGCGCTGGCGTCTTCGATCTACAAGACTTCCGATCCGGCATCGGCCGGGTTCCGCGAGGCGGGCCTGCTGAACGGGCAGGTGGGCGCTTTCTACAACTTCGTCGCCTTCCTTGCCGCCTTTGCGCTGGTGCCGTTCACGCGCCGCTTCGGCCCGAAAATCACGCACAGCCTGTGCCTGGCGGCTGCCGGCATCGGCATGCTCAGCATTCCGTTGATCCGAGAACCGCTGCAATTGCTGTGGCCCATGCTGGGCATCGGCCTGGCCTGGGCCAGCATCATGGGCAATCCCTACGTGATGCTGGCAGGCAGCATTCCGCCCGAACGCACCGGGGTGTACATGGGCATCTTCAATATGTTTATCGTGATTCCGATGATCATCCAGATTTTCACCTTGCCACTGTATTACCGCAGTTTGCTGCACGGCGAGCCAGCGAACGTGGTGCGCCTGGCCGGTGCGCTGCTGCTGTGCGCCGCTGTGGCCGTGCTGTTCGTCAAGCTGCGCGCTGCGCGACCGCTGTCCGACACTGCTCCGCGCCAGGAAGCGGTTTTGCTAAAATAGCCCGAGCCGATCAACGTGGGGGAGGGCAGCGATGTCAGAGCGAATACTGGTATTTGGCGAAGCCCTGCTGGACGACTTTGGCGAACAGCAGATCGTCGGCGGCGCCCCCTTCAACGTGGCGCGCAACCTGGCTGCGCTGGGCCTGCCGGCGCTGATGGTGACGCGCGTCGGCAATGACCGTTACGGCGACCAGGTGCGCGAGGCGTTTGCAGGCTTTGGCATGAGCACGGAGGGCTTGCAGCACGGCCCGCAGCCGACCGGCCGCGTGCTCGTGGAGCGCGATGGCAAAGGCGGCCACCGCTTCCACATCCTGGCTGAACAGGCTTATGACCATATCGAAGCGGCAGCCGCGGTAGACGTGATGCGCGCCTTCTCCCCCGACACCGTGTATTTCGGGACACTGGCCCAACGCGACCCGACTTCGCGCGCTGCGCTCAACGCGGTGCTGGACTGCGCCAGCGAGGCTGAACATTTCCTTGACCTGAACTTGCGCGACGGGGTGGATGAAGCAGTGGTGTTTTCCGCGCTGCAGCGGGCCGACACCGTCAAGGTCAACGAGGATGAATTGCAGGCATTGTTCTCCTGGTACTGTCACACCTGTCCTGACACGGTAGACATGGACTGCGCCGCCGTCGAGGCGGAAGCACGTGCCATCATGCACAACTTTTCCATCCAGGGCTTGCTGGTCACGCTGGGCGAGCGCGGCGCCATGTACTTTGGCGCCGAGGGTTCGCGCGTGGTCGACCACCAGGCGGTCATGCCATCCCGGTTCGTCGATTCGGTGGGGGCGGGCGATGCGTTTTCCGCCGTATTCCTGACGGGACGGGCACGCGGCTGGGAGACGCCGCAGATCCTGGAGCGCGCCAACGCGTTCGCCGGCGCAGTGTGCGGCATCGCGGGCGCGGTATCGCCGGATCCGGCGTTCTACGCGCCCTGGCGCACAGCCTGGGGCCTGGCTTAAGCCGCTGCCGCCTTGCGGCGGGTCTGGATCATCTTCCAGCCGTTGCCGGACGGGTCGCGGAAGCCCGCATCCACCGTGCCGTAGCGCTCTACCGGCTCCTGGTTGAATTCCACGCCTTTCCGGTGCAGCTTGTCGTAGGCGGCGAAACAATCGTCCACTTCCAGCACCATGGGCGGCATCGCGCCCTTGGCCACCAATGCGTTCAGCGCCTGCGCGGTTGCCGCATCATGGACAGGCGGACCCGGCACGTAGAGGCCGAGCTGGAACGATGGCTGGTCAGGATGCTGCACGGTCAGCCAGCGGTAGTCGCCGTTGCGCACGTCGGTATGGACCTTGAAGCCGAGCTTGTCGACATAGAAAGCCAGCGCTTCATCCTGGTCACGAACATACAGGCCGACGGTTTGAATACCTTGAGTCATGGGGTGGTCTCCTTTAAGTGAGACTCCATTGTAGGGACGCTCTCCTGGCGTCGCTTCTCCGAAACTGCCATTGTGAGGTCGGGCCGGTGCGCGGCGCTGAGCACGCAGGCCGGCACCCGTCCGGCTTGCGCAGCCTCGGCGCGGACCTGTTCCCGGATGTCGCCCGGGTTCTTGCCGGTGATGTCGCGGAAGGTGCGCCCGAACGTGCCGATGCTGTTCCAGCCGGTCGAGTAGGCGATATCGGTAATGGGCAGGTCGGTTTCGCGCAGCAGCGTCACGGCGCGCTCGATGCGGCGCGTGAGCAGGTAGCGGTGGGGTGGGAGGCCGAAAGCCTCCTTGAAAGAGCGGGCGAAGTGAGTTGCAGAGACGCAACTCACTTCCGCCAGGCGGCTTACCGGCCATTCCTCTTGCGAGGCAGCGTCCATCCTGTCCTTGGCGCGCAACAGGCGCCGCAGCAGTTCCGGACTCTGGCCGGGCATTACTCGGCTTCCGACATCTGCGATTGCAGGTAGTTCTGGATGCCGATTTTCCCGATCAGGTCGAGCTGGGTTTCCAGCCATTCGATATGCTCCTCGGTATCCTTGAGGATATCCAGCAGCAGGTCGCGCGACACGTAATCGCCGACTTTTTCCGATTGCGCAATGCCTTCCTTCACGGTCACATGCGCGCCTTTCTCCAGCTTCAGGTCGGCGGCCAGCATTTCTTCGGTGTTTTCGCCGATCAGCAGCTTGTGCAGGGCTTGCAGGTTAGGCAGGCCGTCCAGCATCAGGATACGGTCGATCAGGCGGTCGGCATGTTTCATCTCGCCGATCGACTCGTCGTATTCTTTCTTGCCCAGCTTGTCGAGGCCCCAGTGACGGTACATGCGCGCATGCAGGAAGTACTGGTTAATCGCTGTCAGCTCGTTGGTCAGCTGCGCATTGAGCAGGCGGATAACGTCTTTGTCGCCCTTCATGGGGGTTCCTTCTTATCGGGTTGGGAATAATGGCATTTTGCCACGAAGCAGGGCTGCCACCTAGTCATGCGGGCAACATAGGATTGCTAACGACATTGCTAATGCAAATGAAAACAATTATCATTTGCGTTTTATCCCAACAATTCAGAGTTGTCCATGTCCTATATTAAGAGCCGCAAGCACGCGCCAGCTACGCTCGCCGCCATCGCTGCCACCCTGGTGATGCCTGTAGCACAAGCCGAGACCAACACCGCTGCCCCAGAGCAGAAAATGCAGGAAGTGGTCGTTACCGGCCAAAATGGCAGCGATTTCCAGGTCAAGAAATCGGCTTCCGACAAATTCACCGCCCCGCTGCTGGATACCCCGAAATCGGTGACCGTGATCCCGACCGAGGTGATTTCCCAGACCGGCGCCACTTCCCTGACCGATGCGCTGCGCACCGTGCCGGGCATCACCGTCGGCGCGGCCGAAGGCGGCCAGCCGGTGGGCGACAACCTGTTCATCCGCGGCTACAACGCACAGACTGACACCTACATCGACGGCATCCGCGACAGCGGTTCCCAGTCGCGCGAAATCTTCGCGCTGGAGCAGATCGAAGTGGTGAAGGGCCCGAATTCCGCGTACGGCGGCCGCTCGTCCGCAGGCGGTGGCATCAATATGGTTTCCAAGGCCGCCAAGGCGGAAAACTTCAGCAACGCCAGCGTTGGCCTGGGCACTGCGAAGTACCGCCGTGCCACTGCCGACGTGAACCGCATGATCGGCGATAACGCCGCCGTGCGCCTGAACCTGATGGGCCACGAAAACCATGTCGCCGGCCACCATGATGAAATCTACGGCGACCGTTGGGGCTTCGCACCGAGCGTTGCGCTCGGCCTGACCGGCCCGACCAAGGTCAACCTGAGCTACTACCACTACCGTTCGAGCGAGCTGCCTGACGCTGGCGTGCCCTTCGACAATCCGTTCACGACCGGCGCCAATGTCGCCAAGAACGGCGTCGGCAAGCCCGTCAACGTGGCAAGCGAAACCTTCTACGGCCTGGTCGACCGCGACTTCCGCGACACCAAGTCCGACATCGGCACCATCGACATCAAGCATGAATTCGGAAATAACTTGACCTTCCGCAACGTGACCCGCTACGGCAAGACCGGCAACGAATACGTCTACACCCTGCCCGACGATTCCAAGGGCAACGTGGTGCTGTACGGTACCGTATGGCGCCGCCACAACAGCCGCAATGCCGAAACCGAATCGCTGGCCAACGCATCGAGCCTGACCGGCTCCCTGATGGCCGCCGGCATCAAGCACAGCTTTACCGCCGGCGTGGAAGTCAGCCGCGAAGTGACCGAGCGCGCCACCTACAATTTCACCCCAGGCACCAACAACCCGCTGACCAAGACCAGCACCTGCCCAACCGCAGGCGCGGCGACCCTGTATAACTGCACCACCCTGAGCAATCCGAACCCGTACGATCCATGGACCGTCGGCCAGGTGCGCAGCGTGGCGCCGAACAACACCAATGTGCATAGCAACTCGCGCTCGGCGTACGGCTTCGACACCATCGAATTCAACCCGCAGTGGCTGCTGAACGTGGGCCTGCGCTGGGACGAGTTCCGCACCGGGCTGCACACCAACGCCAACACTGCCGCTACTCCGGTAGTGGCAGCAATTGATGCGGAAAACAAGTCCAATTTCGCCAACTACCAGGCCGGCCTCGTATACAAGCCGGCTGCCAACAGCAGCATCTACGTCTCGTACGGCACTTCCTCCACTCCGCCAGGCAATGACGGCGGCGATGGCGTGGACGCGTTGTCCACCACCGTGCAGAACCTGAAACCGCAGGACAGCAAGAACTTCGAACTGGGCACCAAGTGGGAAATCCTGGCGCGCAAGCTGTCGATCAGCGGCGCCATCTTCTCCAGCAAGATGAACAACGCGCGCGTGACCAACGTGGACGGCACCACCCAGAACGTCGGCAAGAAATCCGTCAAAGGTGTTGAACTGGGCGTGAGCGGCGCACTGACCGCCAACTGGCAGGTCTTTGGCGGCTACACCTGGCTCGATTCCGAAGTGGAGGACAACGGCTTTGTGAACGTCGGCACCACCGCCAAGCCGGTGTATGCGGCTTCCCCGTTCAACGGCAATGCCTTCCCGGCAACGCCGAAGCAGAGCGCTTCGCTGTGGACTTCCTACACCCTGATGCAAGGCCTGGTCATTGGCGGCGGCGTGAATGCCGTGTCCAAGGTGTGGAGCAACATCAACAACACCAAGTTCGTGCCGGGCTACACCCGCTACGACGCGATGGCGAGCTATGATGTGAACAAGAACATCAGCCTGCAGTTGAACATCCAGAACCTGACGGACAAGCTGTACTACGACAAGGTGGGCTCCAACCACTATGCCGGCGTTGGCGTGGGCCGTACCGCAATCCTGACTGCGAACTTCCGCTACTGATCATGATGCTGCATATCCCCGGCGTGCTGACGCCGGAACAAGTCAAAACCTTCCGCCAGCGCCTGGCGGCCGCCGAATGGATCGACGGCCGCGCCAGCGTGGGATCGCAGGGCGCGCAAGTCAAGCGCAACCGCCAGATCGCGGAAGGGACGCCGCTGGCGCTGGAACTCGGGGATATCATCATCAAGGCGCTGGCGAAAAACCCGCTGTTCTATTCGGCGGCTCTGCCGCTGAAGATTTTGCCGCCGTATTTCAATAGCTATGCAGGCGGTGAGACATATGGCCTGCATATCGATGGCGCGATCCGGCATATGGCGGGTTCGGCGGACGTGATGCGTTCGGACGTTTCTACCACCGTGTTCCTGTCCGAACCTGAAGAGTATGAAGGCGGCGAGCTGACCGTGATGGACAGCTATGGCGCACACGAGGTCAAGCTGCCGGCGGGAGATGCGATCATCTATCCGGCCAGCAGCGTGCATCGCGTCAATCCGGTGACTGCGGGCGAGCGCGTGGCGTCGTTCCTTTGGACACAGTCGATGGTGCGCGATGACTGGAAGCGCACCATGCTGTTCGAGCTGGACCAGAATATCCAGAAGCTGCGCGCTGCCCATGGCGATGATGAGGCGACTGTCGGCCTGGCAGGGCATTATCACAACCTGTTGCGGATGTGGGCTGACCTGTAAACCCGGTGAACCAGGGTCTGACCCAAGGGTCAGACCCGCCTAAGCAAACGCCGCGGACTTCGAATGAAGCCGCGGCGTTTGCACGCAGGTGTCAGGACATCTGGAAATTAATCGGCACAACAACATACACTGGCTGCGCCTTCCCATCTTCCACATAAGGCTTGAACAGCGCACGCATGACAGCAGCACGGCCAGCCTCGTCCAGGTTGTTGAAGCCGGACGACTTCTGTACCGAGGCCTGCTCGGCATAACCCTTCTCATTGACCAGCACGCGCAAGGTCACCACGCCCTGTTCGCCCATACGACGCGACACCGACGGGTACACCGGCTGCGGCGCACGAATATATTCAACAGCGGAGATCACACGCGGGCCAGCCGGTGCGGCAGGCGCCGCTGGCGCTGCAGCAACCGGCGCCACCACGACCGGCGTTGCCGGTGCAGGCTCGGTCACGCGCGCCTGCGAAGGCGGCGGGGTGATGGTATTTTCAATCACGATCGGCAGCATCGGCAGCGGCGGCGGGGTGATCGAAGGCGCTTTCTGCGCGATTTCTACCGTCTTGGGCTGCGAGGCCGGAGGGGGAGGTGGCGGCGGCGCCACAAACGTGACGTTGACCACTTCAGGGATACGGTCCACCAGGCGATGCATGGTGCCGTTGATAAAGGCATAACCGAGGACTGCATGCAAAGCGACGACTGCTGCGATCTTGGTCAGCCTGGCGCTGCCAACGCCAGCGTCGAAATCGCCGCCAGCCGGGAAAGTCATCGATTGCATGAAGCGCTCCTTACACGGTGAGTGTCGGGCGCTTGAGCACAGTCTCCTGTATTCCGCTGCCCAGATGTTCGTCCAGCACTTCCACCGCGTAGCTGAGGCAGTTGCCGCAGCAGGTGGCCACGCCGAGCGCTTCGCGCAACTCGTCCATGGAGCTGATACCCATATCTATGGCTTGACGGATTTCTCGATCAGAGATGTTGTTGCAGACACAAACGATCATTTCGAAAATTACCTTCTGGCTAAGATTGCGATTCCGTTACTGAGAATCATTATCATTACGGTTCCCATTTTACCCGAACCGGACTACAATGCAAGCCTATTCAAGAACAATTCTCATTTATAATGGCGAGGTCGTATTTCGCCTTGGAAAGTTCGCCATGACCCTTGCTCCTACCCTGATCAAGCTTGATTCCCTGCCGGTGGGGCAGAGCGGAACGGTGATCCATATAGCCCCGGGCAATCCCGAAGATACCGAGGACGGCGCCGACCTGGCGCGCCGCCTGATGGAACTGGGCTTCGTGCCTGGTGAGCGCATCCGCATGCTCAAGCGTGGCCTGCCGGGCGGCGAACCCCTCGCCATTAAAGTCGGCAATGCTACGTTTGCCTTGCGCCGCTTTGAAGCTGCGCTGATCTCGATCCAACCGGAATAAATGCAATGGGTGCAGTAGAAAAGGCCGCGCAAGCCGTCGCGCAGCAGCCAATGGTCGCCCTGCTGGGCAACCCGAATTGCGGCAAGACCGCACTGTTCAACCGTTTGACCGGCGCGCGCCAGAAGGTCGCCAACTATGCCGGGGTGACCATCGAGCGCAAGGAAGGCCAGTTCAGCTCCAGGGCCGGCAACCAGTACCGCCTGCTCGACCTGCCGGGCGCCTACAGCCTGTCGGCCCACACGCCTGATGAAATGATCACGCGCGACGTGGTGGCCGGCCTGCGCGAAGGCGAGCGTTCGCCCGACGTGGTGGTATGCGTGGTCGATGCCACCAACCTGCGCCTGAACCTGCGCCTGGTGCTGGAGATCAAGCGCCTCGGCCTGCCGATGGTGCTGTGCCTGAACATGGTCGACGTGGCGAAGAAGCGCGGCATCGTGGTCGATGCGGGCAAGCTGTCGCAGGAGCTGGGCATGCCTGTGGTGGAGACCGTGGCCGTGAAGAGCGGCGGCGAGAAAGCCCTGGTCGATGCCCTGGACGGCCTGTGGCCGTTCTATGAAAGCGTCGCCAATCCGCTGTCCGCCATCGATGCCGTGAGCGTTGAGGAAACCCAGCGCGAGGTGCGCCGCATCCTGTCGGTCGCCGTCAAGGATGCCGACGACCGCGGCAACCGCTCCGAAAAGATCGACCATTTCGTGTTGCACCCCTTCATGGGACCGATCATCTTGGCCGTCCTGATGTTCTGCGTGTTCCAGGCCGTGTTCAGCTGGGCCGAAGTGCCGATGGACATGATCAGCGGCGGCGTCGAACACCTCGGCGTCCTGGTAAAAGCGCACATGGCCGACGGCGTGCTGCGGTCCCTGCTGGTGGACGGCGTGCTGGGAGGCGTCGGCGCCGTGTTGGTGTTCCTGCCGCAGATCCTGATCCTGTTCTTCTTCATCCTGGTGCTGGAAGATTGCGGCTACCTGCCGCGCGCCGCCTTCCTGCTGGACCGCCTGATGGGCGGCGTCGGTCTCTCCGGCCGCGCCTTCATCCCGCTGCTGTCGTCGTTTGCCTGCGCCATTCCCGGCATCATGGCAGCGCGCACCATCCAGAACCCGCGTGACCGCATCGTCACCATCATGATTGCGCCGCTGATGACCTGCTCGGCGCGCCTGCCGGTGTACGCACTGGTAATCGCCGCCTTCATTCCGGACCGCGAAGTCTGGGGCCTGTTCAACCTGCAAGGCCTGGTGCTGTTCTGCCTCTACTTTGCCGGCATCATTTCCGCCATGGCGGTGGCCTGGGTCATGAAGCGCTCGATGCGCGCCAAGCGCAACCAGCCGCTGATGCTGGAGCTGCCGGCCTACCACTGGCCGCATATGCGCAACCTGGCGATCGGCCTCTACGAGCGCGCCAAGATCTTCCTGACGCGCGTCGGCACCACCATCCTGACCTTGATGGTGCTGCTGTGGGCCTTGTCCAGCTTCCCGGGCGCACCGGAAGGCGCCACCCATCCGCCGATCTACTACAGCGTGGCCGGCATGCTGGGCCGCGCGCTGGAGTTCATCTTCGCGCCGATCGGCTTCAACTGGCAGATCTGCATTGCGCTGGTGCCGGGGATGGCCGCGCGCGAAGTGGCCGTGGGCGCACTGGGCACCGTGTACGCGTTGTCGCAGACCGGCGACGAGCTGGCCAATTCGCTGGCGCCGGTGATCCAGGCCAGCTGGGGCCTGCCGACCGCGCTGGCGCTGCTGGCCTGGTACGTCTTTGCGCCGCAATGCCTGTCCACGCTGACCGTGGTGCGCCGCGAAACCAATTCGATGAAGTATCCGCTGATGATGGCGGGCTATATGTTCGTGCTGGCGTACAGCGCCACCTTTATCACTTACCGCGTCGCCCTGGCGCTGGGAGGCTAGGCCATGTGGCAGGAAATCATCGCCGGCATCGTGGTGGCAGCGGCCGCGCTGCACGCTGCGAGGAAATACCTGCCAGCCGCCTGGCGCCAGCAGCTCGTCTACGCACTGTCGCGTCGCGGGCTGCCGCAAGAAAAGCTGGCGCGCTTCTTCAATACGGAATCGAGCTGCGGCAGTGGTTGCGGTTCCTGCGGCGGTTGCGGCGATTCGCCGGCGCCTCCTTCCGAAGGCGGCCCGTCGCACCGCGTCATCACGCTGCACGTCCAGCGCTAAAAAAATTCCCAAAGCGCGATCCGTTTCGGCTCGCCGGTTCGTCTTAGCTGTGTCGAAACCTAGGAGGCACATCATGACAACCGAAACTGTTATCCTCATTAATCACCTGAAGGTCGAGCCTTCCAACCAGGCCGCGCTTGTTGCGCTCCTGAAGGGAAACATCGACACTGTCGTCAGCACGCTGGCGGGCTGGCGCGGCAGCCGCCTGATTGCGGCGCTCGACGGCAGCAGCGTGACCATTTATTCGGAATGGGAGTCGCCGCGTGCGGTCGACGCCATGCGGGCCGACTCGCGCATGCAGGCTTACTTCCCACGCATCCGCGAGCTGGCAAGTTTTGATTCCGTCCTGGGCCAGATCGCATGAACAACGAAGAATTCGAAGCGCGCTTGCAGGAACTCAGGCCGCGGCAGCACCGCTACTGCGCGCGCATGACCGGTTCGGCCATCGAAGGCGAAGACGTGCTGCAAGACGCTCTGCTCAAGGCCCTGCGCGCACGTGGCGAGGGCATGGTGGTGGAAAATCTCGGCGGCTGGCTGCTGCGTATCGCGCACAATACCTGCCTGGACTTCCTGCGCCAGCGCGCCCGCAGCAATGTGGTGCCGCTGACGGAGGACATGGAGGGCGGCACTGCCATGCAGGAAGCCGAGATCCTCACGGTCAGCTTCCAGGTGTTCATGCAGCTGCCCGAACTCCAGCGCTGCGCCGTGATCCTGAAAGACGTCCTGGGCCATTCGGTGGAAGAAGCGGCGGCGATTGCTGGCTGCACGCCGGCTGCGGCCAAATCGGCGCTCCAGCGCGGGCGCATCGCCTTGCGCCAGTTGGCGGGGCAGGCGGCCGATGCACGCGTGCCCCTACTGCCGGAAGCAGGCAAGGAGCGCGTCGCCCATTACGTCCGGCTGTTCCAGGACGGCGACTTCGATGCGATTCGCGCGCTGCTGGCGGAGGAGGTCCAACTGGAACTGGTCAACAGGCTGCGCCTGGCGGGACGCAGCGGCGTCAAGCCTTATTTCACCCGCTATGCCGAAGAAACCCGGTGGCGCTTCGAACTCGGTGCGGTGGAAGGGCAAGTGGCGATGCTGGTCTTCGACCGTCATGATGCCAGGGGTAAGCCGGCGCATTTCGTCCTGCTCGCGTGGCAGGGCGGCCAGCTTGCGGGCATCCGCGACTTCCTGTTCGCGCCTTATGTGATGGAAAGCGCAGGCTGGATACGCATGCCGGCGCCGGCCTAATCTTCGTCGAAGGTGTGCAGCGCGGCCGAGACCAGCAAGCCCACGATGCCCAGCAAGCCGAATGCATAAGTGAGCATAGGCTTGGCGTGGCGCAATTCCAGCGCAACTGAACCGAGGACAAGGCTGATGCCGATCAGCGCCAGCACGGCGCTGATGGCGGCGGAGCGCCTGAGTGCCGGCCGGCAGCCATGAGCGGCATACCATTGGGCGATGAGCCAATTGGGCAGGCATGACAGGCCGACGAACAGAGCTGCCAACTCGATAGCCACTAGATGATCCATAGCGCGTTGTCAGGACTGAAAGATTTACGATAGCAGTTCCCTCGCGCTGTGGGCAAGTGAAAACTTGATCTAGGGCATATCGCCGCCTCAAACGTGTACCTACAATGCGACTTATTGAGGTTGCATTGTGGGAGCCATCGTGGGCTGGAGCAGGAGACAGATTGCCGGGATAGTCAGGATCGCGCTGTTTGCGATGCTGATGGCCGTCTCCGCGCCAACGCTGTCCAGCTTGCTGGCGGCAGCCTGCGGCGATAACAACGTCGCACACTGCCACGCCCAACCAAAAGCCCACCACGTCGTCCAGAAATGCGGCTACTGCATGGTGCAGGCCGACCTGCCCGCCGTACCGCCGCCACCTGCCTGCCTTGCCTTGGCGCTGGCGGCGGCATCGCGCATTGAACCGGCGTTGCAGGCCGCGGCCGCGTTGCCGCAGCAAGTGTCCCTTGCGCCGCCGCCGCGCGCCCCGCCTTCCGCTTGAATCTTCGCAGCAGTACTCCCGGCTTTGCATTGCACGCGCCCTTTGGCGGCGCGGTGGCAAGGCCTTCGCTCGCAAGAACAAGAAAGGAAGCATCATGAACACCCGCCTCATTCCCCTGGCCGCCGCGCTGCTGGCCGTCTTTTCGGCTCCTGCATTTGCCGATCATGAAGGGGAATCGCCGCTGAAGATGGTTGGCACCGTCGTCATTGCCGGCAGCCATCCGACTTCGTTGCCGACCCAGATTCCGACCACGATCGAAGGCATTACCCGTGCTCAGATCGAAGAGCAGGTCAACGCCAGCGATGCGGAAGACGCACTGAAATACCTGCCAAGCCTGCTGGTGCGCAAGCGCTATATCGGCGACTACAACCATGCCGTGCTGTCCACCCGCGCTTCCGGCACCGGCAACAGCGCGCGATCGGCGGTGTATGCAGATGGCGTGCTGCTGTCGAACTACCTGGGCAACGGCGCCACCTTCGCGCCGCGCTGGGGCATGGTGGCGCCGGAAGAAATCGAACGTGTCGACGTACTGTATGGCCCGTTCTCGGCGGCCTATGGCGGCAACTCGGTCGGTGCGGTGGTCGATTACGTGACCCGCATGCCGAAGCAGTTCGAAGCGCATGCACGCGTCGCCTTTGTGCGCCAGCCCTTTGAGTTGTACAACACGAACATGACCGCGAGCGCGCGCCAGTCCAGCATGTCGCTTGGCGACCGCCACGGCGCCTGGTCCTGGTTTGTCAGCGTGAACCGCACCGACAGCGATGGCCAGCCGCAGACATACACCACACGTGCGATCGCGAGCGGCACGGCGGGTGGAAAGGGCGTTCCAGTCACCGGCGCCGTCGTAGACAAGGACCGCAGCAACCGCGATATCTACATCCTCGGCACCGCGACCCAGTACAGCACGGTGCAAGACCACGCCAAGTTCAAAGTGACATACGATTTTTCGCCGACCGTGCGCGCCAGCTACTCCCTGGGCTGGTGGCAGAATGACGCGAGCGGCTCGCCAAATACCTACCTGCGTGATACAACAGGCAAGCCGGTGTTCAGCGGGCCAGTCTCGATCAATGGCCGCAGCTTCACGCTGGCTGCTTCCGACTTCAATTCGACGAAGGAAGAGTTGCGCCACCTGATGCACGGCTTGACGGTGAAGAGCAATACCAAAGGCGTGTTCGACTGGGAAGTGGCGGCCAGCCTGTATGACTACAACCGCGACATCCTGCGCGCACCGACCACGGCGCGCCCGGCTGCAGCAAGCGGCGGCGCTGGCCGCATCGTCGACCAGGGCGGCACCGGCTGGAATACCCTTTCCTTGAAGGGGGTGTATCGCCCGGACGGCATGCGCGGCAGCCACATCTTCGATTTTGGCTACCAGCGCGCAGCCTACAAGCTGTCGACAATCGAACGTGCCACCAGCGACTGGCTGAACGGCGAGCCGGGCGCGCGCAATCAGGCTTTCTCCGGCCGCACCAGCATCGACAGCCTGTACTTGCAGGATACCTGGAAGTTGTCGCCAAACTGGAAGACCGTGCTCGGTGCGCGCTTCGAACACTGGGAGGGCCGTGACGGAGAAACCGCCAACGCGACCATCGTGGTGCACCACGCCAAACGCAGCGACAACTTTGTCTCGCCCAAGGCGGCGCTGGCCTTCCAGGCCAACGAGGACTGGACGTTGAAAGCTTCCACCGGACGCGCGATCCGCATGCCGACCGTGTCCGAGCTGTACCAGGGCGGCATCAACAACACTGGCACCCTGATCAACAACGATCCGGACCTGAAGGCCGAGCGCTCCTGGACCACGGAGCTGAGCGCCGAACGCCTGGTCGGCAATTCCGCCTTGCGCATCACGGCCTTCTTCGAGCGCAACCGCGACGCGTTGTACTCGCAAACCAATGTGCTGGTGACGCCGAACGTGACCAATGTGCAGAACGTTGACCTGATCCGCACCCACGGCCTGGAAACGGCCTGGTCGAACGAGAACGTGCTGGTCGAAGGACTCGACATGCAGGCCAGCCTGACCTGGACCGATTCGAAGATCAAGCGCAACGAGAAGTTCCCGGCTAGCGTCGGCAAATGGCAGCCGCGCATTCCCGAATGGCGCGCCAGTACCGTGGCGACCTACCGCGTGAACGACAAGCTGAGCGCCACGCTGGCTGCCCGCTACAGCGGCAAGCAGTATTCGACGCTGGACAACACCGACATCAACGGCTTTGCCTACCAGGGCGCCAGCAAATACTTCACGGTCGATGCGCGCCTGCGCTACCGCATCGACAAGCACTGGAGCGCCGCCTTCGGCATCGACAACGCCAACAACTACAAGTACTGGAACTTCCACCCGTACCCACAACGCTCTTACTCTGCGGAGGTGAAATTTGATTGGTAATGCACTTGAGCTGGGCCAGTTTGAACTCTGGTGCCAGCCCCAGGTTGCCGCGCGTGACGGCAGCATCGGCAGCGTGCTGGCGGCTGTCCATTGGCGCTGCCCCGGCAGCGGCGTCCTGCACTACTGCGATTTTGCCGGCGAATTGTCGGCTTCGGGCCTGGAGCGGGTCTTCCTGCTGCACATGGTGTGCGATGCGCTGGCTGCGTTAAGGATGTGGGAAGCGGAAGGCTTCAAGCTGGATATGGTGTTGTGCCTGCCGCCGCTGGCGTTCAGCAAGGATACGCCGGACGCCATCGCCCTTGCGGCCGATATCCAGGGACTGATGCTGCAGGCAGGCGTTGCGCAACAGCGGCTCGAACTGCGCGATGAGGGGCATGCAGGTTGCTGCGAGGTGTCCAACCTGCTTGACTGGCTGCAGGTGCGGGAGAATGGGTGCGCGCAAGCTTCCGGCGACTTCATTGCGGCGCCGCAACCGATGCAGGTATTGCCGGCTGCGCTGCGCCGCTGGCAGGCCAGTTATTCGGTGATGAGCGCCGCCGACGCATTCAGCTGAAATGCACCTGGCCGAAGAAGCCGTATTGCAGGCTTTGCGCAATACGGCTGGCGACGATGCGGAATTCTTCCGCCACGGCTGGCTCGAACAGGCGGTCCACCGTCGACTGGAACAGCGCAAGCCAGCGCTGAAAGTGCTGCGGCTGTACGCCTGGCAGTGCCATGTGTTTGCCGTAGACATTGCCCTGAAAGCTCTTGGTGCCCAGCATGGTGGTGCTCCAGAACTCCACCATGCGCGCCAGGTGCGGCTCCCAATCGTCGATGGCAGCGTTGAACACCGGCCCCAGTTCCGGATCGGCGCGCACGCCGTCGTAGAACGCGTGGACCAGGGTTGAGATGGATTCCTGGGTCAGTGGTAAAGTCATGGCTCCATTTTAACCTTGCGGAGCGCGCCCATGATCATTGTCCATCACCTCAATAACTCCCGTTCGCAACGCGTGCTGTGGTTGCTGGAAGAGCTGGGGCTGGCCTATGAAATCAAGCACTACCAGCGCGACCCGAAGACCATGCTGGCGCCGCCGGAGCTGACCAGGGTGCACCCGCTGGGCAAGTCGCCGGTCATCGAGCATGAGGGCAATATTGTTGCCGAGTCGGGTGCCATTATCGAGTACCTGGTAGAGAAGCACGGCAATGACCGGCTGGTGCCGCCGGCCGGCACACCCGACAAGCTGCGCTGGCGCTACTTCATGCATTACGCGGAAGGCTCGCTGATGTCGCCGCTGCTGATGAAGCTCGTGTTCGACAAGGTTGAATCCTCGCCGGCGCCGTTTTTCGTCAAGCCGATCAAACGCGCCATTGCGCAGAAGGTAATGTCGAGCTTCGTGCAGCCCAATATCGACCGCCACCTGGCCTACCTGGACTCTGAACTCGCCAACCGCGACTGGTTCGCCGGCAATGAGTTCAGCGCCGCCGATATCCAGATGAGCTTCCCCCTTGAAGCTGCCGCAGCGCGCGGCGGCCTCGGCGCCAGCCATCCACACCTGCAAGCCTTCCTGCAGCGCATCCATGCCCGTCCTGCCTACCAGCGTGCCTTGGAGCGCGGCGGCCCTTACGAATTGCTGCGCTAGTTCTTAGTGTGAAAATGAATATAACTTAGTTGCAAATACACACTAAGTGAATTATGATGTTCCTGCTTGATCCGGAAACAAATAACAAGAAAAGGAATATCACAATGATCAATCGAGAAATCCGCTCCCGCATCGCCCGGGAAACCCTGTCCATCGTGGCGTCTGGCGGCTATGAGAATTCACTTGGCAAGCATGTCGATATCGCTCGCGTGCTGGAGCAGGCGAAAGCCGGCACCGTGCATTACCAGGCGGGGGCGCTCCGGCAACTGGTGAATGGCCAGGGCGGCCGCCAGTGCTTCGCGACCAAATTCGAGGTGCGCAACGAAGCGACGCTGGCGGCAGCTCGCCGCTTGATCGGGCTTGGCCATGCCGATCCGCTATGCCTGAATTTCGCGTCGGCCAAGAACCCAGGCGGCGGCTTCCTGGGCGGCGCCGAGGCGCAGGAAGAGAACCTGGCAAAGTCCTCCGGTCTCTATCCATGCATCGTGCAAAAGCCTGAAATGTACCAGGCAAACCGCGCGCACAAGTCGTGCATCTACCTGGACGACATGATTTATTCGCCCAAGGTGCCGGTATTCCGCGATGACGACTATGGCCTGCTGGACGAACCGTATCTCGCGTCGATGGTCACCGCACCGGCTGTCAATCGCGGCGCAGTGGCGCGCAATGAGCCGGAGCGTCTCGGCGAGCTCGAAGCCGCCATGCTGGCCCGTATAGAAATGTTGCTGGCGCTGGCCGTACACCACGGCCATACTGCGCTGGTGCTCGGCGCCTGGGGCTGCGGCGTGTTCGGCAACCAGCCGTCGGACATGGCGCGCTGGTTCGCAATGCATCTGCTGCGCAGTCCCAAGTACCGCAACGCATTCGAGCACGTGGTCTTTGCCGTGCTGGATCGGAAGGGCGCGGCAGTTGCCGCCTTTGAAGCACTGTTCACTGGAGAAGAACGGAAATGAGAAATGTCGTCGAGTTGTGCGATTACGTCCGCGACCATGGGCAGCCCGCGATGCTCCTGTTCTGGGGGCATCAGCCTTCCAAGAACGGCTCGATCACGAAGACCTGCTTCAGCCAGTGGTTCGAGGCGGCGTTTGTCGTCGATGGTATCCGCTACCCGACGGCCGAGCACTTCATGATGGCAGGGAAGGCGCGCCTGTTCGGCGATGCCGCCGCGCTTGACCGCATCCTGCAATCGCCCAATCCCGCCGTGGCCAAGGCCGCCGGTCGTGAGGTGCAGGGTTTCGATGAAGAGGTTTGGGCGGAGAACCGTTGGAATATCGTGGTGCAGGCCAACTATGCAAAGTTTTCGCAGAACGCGCCGTTGCGCGACTTCTTGCTCGCCACTGGCGAGCAAGTCCTGGTGGAGGCAAGTCCCGTTGATTTCGTGTGGGGCACCGGCTTTGCGGCAAACTCGCCGTATGCAGAGAATCCATCCGAATGGACGGGAATGAATCTACTCGGGTTTGCCTTGATGGAGGTGCGATCGCGTCTCAGCGAGGGAAACGGCCATGGTGAAACTGGTTAAAGGGGAGCGTTCTTACAACAGATTGTGGCTCGATTGCCGTCGCGGCGTGCTTCGAAAGAATCTGCGCAGTGATACGGGACAGCAAGTAGCTGTGCGGTAAAATGCCGGCTATGACAGGAAGATTGCTGGCCATTGACGGTTTGAATATTGTGCGGCGTGTGTATGAGGCAAGTCCGGAACCGGACTCGGACCTCAAAGCCGAGATCGCGATGCGCCATGCGTTCAATGCCTTCCAGCGCCTGGTCAACGGCCACGAGCCGAGCCATATCCTGCCTGCCTTCGATTACGGTGGCCCCACCTGGCGCCACAGCCTGTACAAGGGCTACCGCGAAGGCCGCCAGCCAATGCCGGAAGTGCTGCGCGAGGCGCTGCCCGAATTCTATATGCAGCTGACCAGGATCGGCATGTGCCCGATCGCCATCCCCGAAGTGGAAGCCGACGACGTGATCGGCACCGTGGTCACGCGCTGGCTCAGCGAAAACCGCGGCGAGGCGGTGGTGGCCACTACCGACAAGGACCTGCATTGCCTGATCGCCGAGGGCGCCCGCATCTGGGACCATTTCAAGTCCGAATGGCACGACCGCGCCTGGGTCGAGCAGAAATGGGGCGTCACGCCCGGCATGCTGCCCGACCTGCTGGCGCTGATGGGCGACGAAACCGACTCCATCCCGGGCGTCTCCAATGTGGGCGTGAAGACCGCCGCCAAACTGTTGCGCACATACGGCACTCTGGACGCAATCATGGCCGGTGCAGGCATCCTGAAGGACAAAATCGGCGAAAGCCTACGAAAAGAGCGCGAGATGTTGTATCTTTCTCGTCAATTGGTACAACTGAAGACGGACGTCCGGATCGGCGTGAGCTGGAATATGCTGGCCTGGGACCACCGTTGAAACCCCTGATGTTAAAAGCGGTTCTTATCGACAGCAGCGCTATCGCCCGCGGCCTGCTCAACACAGTCCTGATCGACGGCGGCTACGACGTGGTCGGCCAGGCGCACACCTGCGTGGCGGGCAATGTGCTGCTGATCAAGCACCAGCCGCAGATCATCTGCATCTCGCGCGACTGCATCGAAGCCGACGAGCCGGCCATGCTGGCGATGCGCAAGGACTGGCCGAAAGCCATGATCTTCATGGTGTCGTCGGAATTCGACCAGGCAACGATCCAGAAGGCCCACGCAATGGGCATCAACGGCTATATCGTGAAGCCGTTCAATGGCGGTACGGTATTGAAGACCATCCGCAACACCATCATCACTACGGTGAAGCGGCAACAGAAGGCGCAGGCCGACGCGCAGGGCGCCAGCCCGGCCGAAGGATCAGACGAAGTTTGAGCCGTCGATGATGCCGCCGCCCAGGCAGACGTCGCCGTCATACAGCACGGCCGACTGGCCTGGAGTGACTGCCCACTGGGCATCCATGAATTTCAGCGCGAATTCGCTGTCGCCGTTGGCAGCGACGTCGCAAGGCACGTCAGCCTGGCGGTAGCGGGTCTTGGCGCTGATGCGGCCAGCTTCCGGCGCCACGCCGGCAACCCAGCTGGCCTGGCCTGCATGCAGGCTTTCCGACAGCAGCCATGGATGGTCGTGGCCTTGCACCACCCACAGCGTATTGTTTTCAACGTCCTTGCGCGCCACGTACCAGGCGTCCGACGAACCGTCGGCGTTCTGGTAAGTCTTCACGCCGCCGATACCGATGCCCTTGCGCTGGCCTAGCGTATAGAAGGACAGGCCGACGTGCTCGCCCACCACCTTGCCGTCCGGGGTCTTGATCGGACCGGCCTTGTAGGACAGGTAGCGGTTCAGGAATTCGCGGAATGGCCGCTCGCCGATGAAGCAGATGCCGGTGGAATCCTTCTTGGCCGCGTTCGGCAGCTGCAGCTTTTCGGCAATCTTGCGCACTTCGGTTTTAGGGATTTCGCCCAGCGGGAACAGGGTCTTCGACAACTGCGCCTGGTTCAGGCGGTGCAGGAAGTAGCTCTGGTCCTTGGTGTGGTCGACGGCTTTCAGCAGCTCGTGGCGGCCGGTGGCGGTGTTGTGGCGCACGCGCGCATAATGGCCGGTGGCGATCAGGTCCGCGCCCAGGTGCATGGCATGGTCGAGGAAGGCCTTGAACTTGATCTCCGCATTGCACAAAACGTCCGGGTTCGGGGTGCGGCCGGCCTGGTATTCGCGCAGGAATTCCGCGAACACGCGGTCCTTGTATTCGGCGGCGAAATTAACAGCTTCGATGTCCACGCCCACCACGTCGGCCACGCTGGCCGCGTCGATCCAGTCCTGGCGCGAGGAGCAATATTCGGAATCGTCATCGTCTTCCCAGTTCTTCATGAACAGGCCGACAACTTCATAGCCTTGTTCTTTCAGTAACCAAGCGGAAACGGAGGAATCAACGCCACCGGACATGCCGATGACCACTTTTTTCTTGCTCATGTTGTAAATCGTCCAAACTTAGAGGAAGTCTTCAGACTTCCTCAAATACCGACACGTGGGTGTGCAGGATTTCCAGGGGGGCGCGCTTTCCTGCCAAGTATTCATCCACACAGGTCAGCAGCAGGGGGCTGCGGTGGCGTTCGCGGCAGGCCGCGATTTCATCGCGCGTCATCCAATGCGTGCGCAGGATGCCTTCATCCAGCGGGCGATCCGGATAGTAAGCGCCAACCTCGCCGCAGAAGGCAAAGCGCAGGAAAGTCACCAGTTGGCCGGTACGCGCCGAGCGGTAGCGCGACATATACATGCCTACCAGGGCGGTCGGGGTGAAATCGTAAGCGGTTTCTTCCAGCGTTTCGCGGATGACAGCCTGTTCCAGCGACTCCAGGGGATCGAGGTGGCCGGCGGGCTGGTTCAGGCGAATGCCGTCACTGGTTTCTTCCTCAATCAGAAGAAACTTCCCGTCGCGCTCGATGACGGCGGCGACTGTGACATTCGGTTTCCAGGTACGCGGCATGTTAGTCCATCCTCAGAAGACCCGACATTGTAGCCTGATCTTGCCTCTTCGTTGTTACCACGACGTGAAATGCTTGTGCATTGCAACAATTCGGCATAGGTAATGTTGGCCGCAGAACATTTCATGTTAGATTTTAGTCAGTTTTTCCCACTATTTGGAGGCATTATGAAGATTGGCGTACCGGCCGAGTCAAGGCCGGGGGAGACCAGGGTGGCGGCAACGCCCGAGACGGTCAAGAAACTAGCAGTCAAACACCAGGTGATTGTGCAGGCGGGAGCCGGCATTCCAGCCTCGGTGACGGACGAAGCATATGCCGCTGCCGGCGCCACCATTGGCACCGCGGCAGAGGCTCTGGGCGCGGAAATGGTACTGAAGGTACGCGCCCCGAACGCCGAGGAGCGCAGCCTGATGAAACCGGGCGCCGTGCTGGTCGGCATGCTGAATCCTTTTGACGGGGAAAACATTGCGGCCATGGCGGCTTCCGGCCTGTCCGCGTTTGCATTGGAAGCTGTGCCGCGTATCACGCGCGCGCAGTCGATGGACGTCCTGTCCTCCCAGGCCAATATCGCGGGCTACAAGGCCGTGATGGTTGGCGCGAATACCTACCAGCGTTTCATGCCCATGCTGATGACCGCAGCAGGGACCGTGAAAGCTGCCCGTGTGCTGATCATGGGCGTCGGCGTGGCCGGCCTGCAAGCGATTGCGACCGCCAAGCGCCTGGGCGCCGTGATCGAAGCGTCCGACGTGCGTCCGCCAGTGAAAGAACAAGTGGAGTCGCTCGGCGCAAAATTCATCGACGTGCCATACCTGACCGACGAAGAGCGCGAGATCGCGCAGGGCGTTGGCGGCTATGCGCGCCCGATGCCACCCGAATGGATGAAACGCCAGGCGGAGCTGGTGCATGAACGCGCGAAGCAGGCTGACATTGTCATTACCACGGCACTGATTCCGGGCCGCCCGGCGCCGGTGCTGATCTCCGAAGAAACCGTGAAGGCCATGAAGCCCGGCTCCGTCATCGTCGACCTGGCGGTGGAGCAGGGCGGCAATTGTCCCTTGTCCGAACTGGGCAAGACGGTGGTCAAGCATGGCGTGCATATCGTGGGCGAGCCTAACCTGGCCTGCCACGTGGCGGCGGATGCCTCCGCGCTGTATGCGCGCAATGTGCTGGACTTCCTCAAGCTGGTCTTCGACAAGGAGGACAAGCTGGTCATCGACCGCGAGGATGAAATCATCAAAGCAACGCTGGTCTGCCACGGCGGCGAGCAGTTGCGGAAATAGGAGAGACGAATGGAAGTCAGTCACACCATCATCAACCTGATCATCTTCGTGCTGGCCGTGTACGTGGGCTATCACGTGGTCTGGAACGTCACGCCGGCGCTGCATACGCCGCTGATGGCGGTAACCAATGCAGTATCGGCCATCATCATCGTGGGCGCCATGCTGGCGGCCGCGCTGACCGAAGGCCTGGTTGGGCAAATCATGGGCACGCTCGCCGTGGCCCTGGCTGCGGTCAACGTGTTCGGCGGATTCCTGGTCACCCAGCGCATGCTGGAGATGTTCAAGAAGAAGGAGAAGAAGGCGCCTGCGGCGGCTGCTGCTGCGCCGGCTGAGAAGGAGGCCAAGGCATGAGTTTCATCACCATGAACCTTGTCACGATGATGTACCTGATCGCGTCTGTCTGCTTCATCCAGGCGCTGAAAGGGTTGTCGTCGCCGGCCTCGGCGCGCAAGGGCAATGCCTTCGGCATGGCCGGCATGGCGATTGCCGCCGTGACCACCATCGCGCTGATCCTGCGCCTCAAGCACGACGCGTCGGCTGCGGCGGAAAGCGCCGAGGCGGTTGCCGCCATGGCGCGTTCCATGGGGCTGGATGTACACGCGCGTTCCGGTTCCGGTGGCCTGGGCCTCGGCCTGGTAGCGCTGGGTGTGCTGGTGGGCGGCGGCATCGGCGCCTTCCTCGCCAAGCGCGTCGAGATGACCAAGATGCCGGAGCTGGTGGCCGCTATGCACTCGCTGATCGGCATGGCGGCGGTCTGCATCGCCATCGCTGCCGTGGCCGAGCCGCATGCCTTCGGCATCGCAGCACGCGGCCAGGCACTGCCGGTCGGTAACCGCATCGAGCTGTTCATCGGCACCTTTGTCGGGGCGATTACCTTCAGCGGCTCGGTGATCGCTTTCGGCAAGCTGGCCGGCAAGTACAAGTTCCGCCTGTTCCAGGGTGCACCTGTCGTATTCAGCGGCCAGCACATGCTGAACCTGGTGCTGGCGCTGGTGATGATTGGCCTGGGCCTGGTATTCGTGTTCAGCGGCGGCAGCGAGCCGGCATGGGCCCCATTCCTGGTCATGACGGCGATTGCCTTCGTGCTGGGCGTGCTGATCATCATCCCGATCGGCGGCGCCGACATGCCGGTGGTGGTGTCGATGCTGAACTCCTACTCGGGCTGGGCGGCGGCAGGCATTGGCTTCTCGCTCAACAACTCGATGCTGATCATCGCCGGTTCGCTGGTGGGTTCCTCGGGCGCGATCCTGTCCTACATCATGTGCAAGGCCATGAATCGCTCGTTCTTCAACGTGATCCTGGGCGGCTTTGGCGGCGACACCTCCGCTGCGGCGGCAGGTGGCGCGCAAGCGCAGCGCAATGTGAAGTCGGGTTCTTCGGATGACGCCGTGTTCCTGATGCAGAACGCCGAAACCGTGATCATCGTTCCGGGCTACGGCCTGGCGGTGGCACGCGCCCAGCACGCGCTGAAGGAACTGGTCGAAAAACTCGGCCACCACGGCGTGACGGTGAAATACGCGATCCACCCGGTCGCAGGCCGCATGCCGGGCCATATGAACGTGCTGCTGGCGGAAGCCGAAGTGCCGTATGACCAGGTATTCGAGATGGAAGACATCAACAGCGAGTTCGCGCAGGCCGACGTGGTGCTGGTGCTGGGCGCGAACGACGTGGTGAACCCGGCGGCGAAAGATCCGAAGTCCCCGATTGCCGGCATGCCCATCCTCGAGGCCTACAAGGCGAAAACCATCATCGTCAACAAACGCTCGATGGCCTCCGGCTATGCAGGCCTGGACAACGAGCTGTTCTACATGGACAAGACCATGATGGTCTTCGGCGACGCCAAGAAAGTGCTGGAAGACATGGTGAAGGCCGTCGAATAAGGCCTGCACTCACAGCCGAGTCCGTGTCCCACCATGGGGTCACACCCCATTTGGGACACGAGCTCTACTTTTAAAACAGTCGAGCCTGTGTCCCATTTCGGGTGTGACCCCATGGTGGGACACGGGCTCGACTGTTTTAATGGGTGGGTTTGGCGCGCTGGCGCTGGAATTCGCTGATCTGGGCGGCGTAGCGTTGCTGGGAGGCCGGGGTGTGCCAGCTGTTCTGCGCTTTGATCATGGCGGCGGCGCCTTCGGCGGTGCCGACGATCTGGTCGATGCGGTTCGCTGCCGCCATGCCCCAGGCGTTGCGCGGGCAGGCGATGCCGCCCAGCATGGGTTTGTTGTTTTGCGCGATCGGTACCGTTTTCAGGGCGCCGATCTCAGGCTCGGCTTTGCTGGCGTATTGCAGCGCGTAGTCGTAGTCGAGGGTGTAGTCGGCGCGGCCGTGCACCACCAGCTTCAGCACATTGCGGCCGTAATCGCCGACCGAGGTGGTCTCCAGCCTTGAATTGGCGGGGCGCCTGGCCAGCAATTCGTCTACTGCCGCGCCGTAGCTGCGGCGTTCCACCACGATGCCGCGCAAGACGGGGTCGGACAATAATTTCTGCAGGTCGGCTTCGCCATGGGCGTTCAGCGGCAGGCGCGGCAGGGTGCTGGCCTGCACCACCAGCTGCAGCGGCGGCACCAGGTTGGTGTTGACGAAGTAGGCCAGCTTGTCCCTTTCGGCATTGCGCAAGGCGGCCACCACGCAGGCTTGCTCGCCGCGCTCGATCATCAGCCAGGTGCGTTTGGGATTGGCGTAGATGAAGCGGTGCTCGGCTTCGGGCCAGCGGGCGCTGATGTATAGCGCGATCTGGTCGGCGATGCCGGTGGTGGGCTTGCCGTCCACTGGCATCGAGGCAGGCGGCACGTCGGGCATCAGCCAGGACATCCTGTCGCGTGCCTGCACGCCTGGCACCAGCAGGGCGGCGAGCAGCGCGAAGGCAGGGCGGCGCATGGTGTTTCCCTTAGCGGCGGCCGTACATCATCAATTCGGCCAGCACGGCGCGCGCGGGGGCGGCGAGGTCGATGGCGGCCAGGCCGAGGCCGAGCAGGGGCTGCAGCAGCGATTCGTTGGCGAAGATGCGGGCCATCGTGTCGGTCAGGCGCACAGTCAGTTTGCGGTCGCGGCTGCGCTGGGCGGCGTATTCTTCCAATGCCTGTGGCGTGGCGCCGCGTGCCAGGGCGCGTGCCAGTTCGGTGGCGTCGCGCAGGCCCAGATTGAGGCCCTGGCCGGCTACCGGGTGCAGCGTTTGCGCGGCATTGCCGATGGCGACGCTGCGCGCGCTGCCCGTCACGCCGGCGTTCAGGCCGAGCGGGAAGGCCAGGCGGCGCGTGGCGTGCGTGAACTTGCCGAGGCGCTCGCCGAAGGTCTCGCCCAGCTTGGCAAGGAAGGCGGCATCGTCCAGCGCGAGAATGGCTTGCGCGCTGGCGGGGCGCGCGCACCAGACCAGCGAGTAGCCGTCGTCCTGCGGCAGCAGGGCCAGCGGGCCTTCGCTGGTGAAGCGTTCGTAGGCGCGGTGCGCCAGCGGGGCGCTGGTGTTGACCTGGGCGATGATGGCGGTCTGCCGGTAGTCGCGCGTTTCGGCCTTGTCGGCCTGTTCGCCGAACAGCCCGCCCTCGGCTTGCACTACCACGGCGGCGCGCAGCGCGTGCGGGCTTTGGCCTTCGCTTTCAAGGTGCAGGGTGACACTGTCGGCGGCTTCGTCGCTGCCGGTGACGCGCACCGGGCGCAAGGCGGCGATGCCGAGGCGCTGGCAGACGTTGCCCAGTGCTTCGACGATGGCGCCATAGCGCGTGACGTAGCCCAGCGCGGGCAGCTTGTGTTCGTCGCGCGTGATCATGCTGCGGCCGAACTGGCCGCGCCGCGAAACGTGAATCTCGTGAATCGCGGTGGCGTGGATCGGCCAGGCGCCGACCTGTTCGAGGATCTGGCGGCTGCCGTAGGACAGGGCCAGGGTGCGCGGGTCCTGCATGGCCTGTTCGAGCGGCTTGGTGTCCACCAGCACGATGCGGGCGGCATCGACGCCGCGGTTTACCAGCATTGCTGCCAGCGCCATGCCGGCCGGGCCGGCGCCGCAAATGGCGATATCGTAATCAGTCATTTCATCAGAGCTTCAATCTCGGCCACTGTCTTGGGCGCGCCGCCCGTCAACAGCTGGAAGCCGCCATCGGTGACGATCACGTCGTCTTCGATGCGGATGCCGATGTTCCAGTATTTTTCCGGCACGCCTTCGGCCGGGCGCACGTAGATGCCAGGTTCCACCGTCATCGCCATGCCGGCTTGCAGCAGTCGCGAAGGCTTGTCTTCGCGACTTACGTCGCGGTACAGGCCCACGTCATGCACGTCCATGCCGATCCAGTGGCCGGTGCCGTGCATGTAGAACTGCGTGTATTTTTTCTCGGCCAGCACTTCGTCCAGCGTGCCTTGCAGCAGCCCGAAGTCCAGCATGCCCTGCGCCAGCACTTGCACGGCGGCGTCGTGGGCGTCGTGGTATTTTCGTCCGGGCTTGATGGCGGCGAAGGCGGCTTGCTGCGCAGCCAGCACCAGGTCGTACAGTTCGCGCTGGGCGGGGCTGAAGCGGCCGTTGACGGGGAAGGTGCGGGTAATGTCGGAGGCGTAGCCATCGAGTTCGCAGCCGGCGTCGATCAGCACCAGGTCGCCGTCCTGGGTGCGGCGGTTGTTGGCGTTGTAGTGCAGGACGCAGGCGTTGGGGCCGGAGGCCACGATCGGCGTGTAAGCGGGGAACTGGGCGCCGTGGCGGCGGAACTCGTGCAGCAGTTCGGCTTCCAGTTCGTATTCGAAGGCGCCAGCGCCACGGGCGCCGGCAAAGCGCATGGCTCGGGCGTGGGCGCCTGCGGAGATCTCGCCGGCGCGCAGCATGATGGCACGCTCGTGGTCGTCCTTGAACAGCCGCATTTCATCGACCAGGGAAGGCAGGTCGCGCAGCGCGGGCGGCGCGGTGGTGCCGCTGCGCGACAGCCTGCGCACGCCGTCGAACCAGCGCCGCTGCTGCTCTTCGCCGCCGCGTGCCAGCGAGGCGTACAGGGCGCTGGCGTTGGACAGGTGTCGCACCATGTGCTCGTCCAGCGCACCGACCGGGTGGGCGGCGTCGAAGCCGAACGCCTCGCGTGCGGCCTCGGGGCCGTAGCGGTAGCCGTCCCAGATTTCGGATTCGAGGTGCTTTTCGCGGCAGAACAATATCGATTGCGCGGCGGCGTTGCCGCGCGGCGCCACGAGCACCAGCACAGCTTCCGGCTCGGTGAAGCCGGTCAGGTAATAGAAGGAGCTGTCGTGGCGGTAGGGGTATTCGGTGTCGGCATTGCGCGTCGCTTCGGGCGCGGTGCCGATGACTGCCACGCTGCCCGCTTCCATCTGGGCCAGCAGGCGCGCGCGGCGGTCGGAGTATGGTTTCATGCGTTCAGTTCTTCCAGTTGGCGCACGGTGCCGACGTTGACCCATTCATCCTGGTAGATCTCGCCGCCGATGCGGCCCTGGTCGGCGTATTCGAACAGCAGCTTGCCCAGGCCGGCCTTCTGGCCCGGCGTGATACCGGCGAACATCTCGGGACGGTACACGCCGATATTGGCGAAGTTCCACTTCGGCGAGCCCTGGCCGGAAACGGTGTACAGGTTCAGGGCGAAGTCGCCTTCCGGGTTGTGCCACGGGTTGGGCGTCAGCCAGATCCAGGCGATGTCGCGCACGTGGGCCGGATACGGATCGCCGCGGTGGTCCTTGTCCTTCAGCACATCCAGCGCTTCGGAAAAATCGAAGTGCGGGCAGAAAATATCGCCCGACAGCACCAGGAACGGGTCTTCGCCCAGCAGGTGCAGGGCATTGGCGATGCCGCCTGCCGTTTCCAGCGCTTCCGCTTCCGGCGAATACTGGATCTGGGCGCCGAACTGCGAACCATCGCCCAGCGCTTGCTCGATCATGTGGCCGAGGTGGGCATGGTTGATGACGATCTCCGTGATCCCGGCGCGCACCAGGTTCAGGATGTGCCAGACGATCAGCGGGCGGCCGCGTACTTTCAAGAGCGGCTTGGGGCAGGTGTCGGTCAGGGGCCGCATGCGTTCGCCGCGGCCGGCGGCGAGGATCATGGCTTTCATGCGTCGTCCCTCAGAAGGTGTAGCCGACTTGCGGCGCGGTGCCTTCCAGCGTGTCGAGCAGCTTGATCAGCGGCTTCAGGTCGCGGTAGCGGTTGGCGGTCTTGCGCACGTATTCCATCACGGTCGGCAGGTCGCCCAGGTAGTGCGGCTTGCCGTCGCGGTAGTTCAGGCGGCAGAAGATGCCGAGGATCTTCAGGTGGCGCTGCAAGGCCATGTATTCGAAGTCCTTGTAGAACTCGTCGAAGTCCTTCTTCAGCGGCAGGCCGGCGCTGCGCGCGTGCTGCCAGTAGCGGATCAGCCAGTCCAGCACCAGTTCCTCGTCCCACGAGACGTAAGCGTCGCGCAGCAGCGAGGCGGCATCGTAGGTGACCGGGCCCCATACCGCGTCCTGGAAGTCGAGGATGCCGGGGTTGCCCTCGTCCATCCACATCAGGTTGCGCGAATGGTAGTCGCGGTGCATATAGACCTGGGGCTGGGCCAGGCAGTTGGCCAGAATCGCCTCGAACACCTTGTCCAGTTCCTGCTGCTGCTTCTCGCTCAGGGTGGCGGCCAGGTGCTTGCCGATATACCACTCGGGGAAGATATTCAACTCGCGCAGCATGAAGGCGCGGTCGAATTCCGGCAGCACGCCGGGCTGGCTTGCCTGCTGGATCTTGACCAGCGACGACAGCGCTTCGGCATACAGGGTGGCGGCCGAATCGTGATTCAGCGCCTGCAGGTAGGTGGTGGTGCCCAGGTCGGACAGCAGCAGGAAGCCCTGCGCGACGTTTTCGGCAGCGATTTTCGGCACCGACACGCCGGCAGCTTCCAGCAAGCCCTGGACCTTCACGTAAGCCGGCACGTTTTCGCGCTGCGGCGGGGCGTCCATGGCGACCAGGGTGGCGCCGTGCGCGGCGCGGTGTGCCGGCAGCACGTCAACGCGGAAATAGCGGCGGAAGCTGGCATCCTCGGAGGCAGGGCGCGCCGAAGCGGCGTCCACCAGGCCGGTGCCTTGCAGCCATTCGGTAAGCTCGGCAAGGCGTGGATCGGGGGCTGGGGATGGTGAATTAGACAATAAAGACATTAAAGCAGCCTGCGAAATCCAGTGAGTGGTAAAGATTCCCATATAATAAGGGATTCACATTAAAAAATCGCCTTTATGGTGTTTCACGCGTCCCCCCCATGACCCGGTTCCTGGCACCCCCCAACCCAAAGCGCTGGGCGTTCGCCTTGACCGCCATTGCCGCCGCCACCGCGGCGATGTCCGCCCATGCGCAGTCGCATCCAGCGGCCAAACGCCCGCCGCATGTGGAAGACAAGAATGCCCCGACCACCATACGCGCCGAAGACATGGCCGGCCGCCCCGAACGCGACTTGCGCCTGCTGCGCGACGTGGAAGTCGTGCACGACAAGACGCGCGTGACCGCCGACTCGGCCAGCTTCCAGCAGGTGGAGCAGGAGCTTGAGGCCAAGGGCAATGTGCGCCTGTGGCGCTTCGGCGACTATTACACGGCCGATGAACTGAAACTGAACCTGGAAACGGCGCGCGGCTATGCGCTGCAGCCGACCTACCAGCTGGAAGCCAATAACGCCCAAGGCAAGGCGCAGCGCATCAACTTCCTGAACGACGACGAAGCCCAGGTGGTGGATGGCACCTACAGCACCTGCCAGGGCCCGAACCCGGACTGGTATGTGAAGGCGCGTTCGCTGAACCTGGACCAGGGGCGCGACGTCGGCACCGCCGGCGCCACCCTGATCTATTTCAAGGACGTGCCGATTCTGGGGACGCCGGCCATGTCGTTCTCACTCTCGGGCGCGCGCCGCTCCGGCTGGCTGCCGCCGACCCCGTCGTACTCCTCGCGCGGCGGGGCCGAGCTGGTGCTGCCGTATTACTTCAATATCGCGCCCAACCGCGACCTGACGCTGTACCCGCGCTATATCGCGCGCCGCGGCCTGCAACTGGGCGCGGTGGCCCGCTACATGGGCGAGACCGACGGTGGCAACTACTACGAGGGCAGGACCCTGCTCGAGTACCTGCCCAACGACAAGGAAGCCAACCGCGACCGCTGGCAGCTGCATACGGTGCACACCCAGCACCTGACCGAGGACTGGACCTATGGCTGGAACCTGCGCGCCGCTTCGGACAACAACTACCCGAGCGACTTTTCCAAGACCGTGGCCTCCTCGTCCGAGCGCCAGCTACTCAAGGAACTGCGCACCGACTACGGCGGCGAATACTGGAGCCTGACAGCGCGCGCGCAGAAATACCATGTGCTGCAGGATCCGGGTTATCCCGCGGACCCATCGCTGTTCGTCTCGCGCCCCTACGACCGCCTGCCGGCCATCAACCTGCATGCGGCGCGTTACGACGTGGGCGGCTTCGACTGGCAGCTCGATTCCGAGCTGACCCGCTTCTGGCACCCGGACATGATCAAGGGCAACCGCCTGGTGGCGGTGCCGCAGCTCAGCTATCCGATCATCGGCGCTTCCTATTTCGTGACGCCGAAAGTGATGCTGAACGCCAGCGCCTACCAGCTTGACGCCTTCGGCAGCGACCCATCGCGCTCGCTGCAGCGCGCGGTACCGACCTTCTCGCTCGACTCGGGGCTGATCTTCGAGCGCGATACAAAGTTTGCCGGCAAGAAGCTGACGCAGACCCTGGAGCCGCGCCTGTTCTACGTCTACACGCCGTACCGCAAGCAGGACCAGTACCCGAACTTCGACACCGCGCCGGCCACCTTCAACTTCTCGCAGATCTTCAGCGAGAACCGTTTCGTCGGTTCCGACCGCGTTGGTGACGCCAACCAGGTGACGGCGGCAGTCGTGTCGCGCTTCCTGGAGTCGTCCGGTGCCGAGCGCCTGCGCCTGGCGTTCGGCCAGCGCTTCTACTTCGCCGACCAGCGCGTGCAGATCGACAATTCCACGCCGGTCAACAGCACCCGTTCCGACATGCTGCTGGCGGCCACCGGCCGCATCTCCAATTCCTGGGGCATCGACAGCCTGGTGCAGTACAACCCGAGCACCAGCAAGGTCACCACCTCGAATATGTCGCTGCAGTACCAGCCGGGCACCTACAAGGTGCTCAACGCCGGCTACCGCTATGTGCGCGACAGCTTCAAGAATGCCGACCTGTCGACCCAGTGGCCGATCTCGGACAAGTGGTTCGGCGTGGGCCGCGTGTCGTACTCGCTGCGCGAGCACAAGATGCTGGAAAGCGTGGTGGGCCTGGAATACAACTGCGATTGCTGGGTATTCCGCATGGGCGCGCAGCGCTTCGTCACCACGGCCAAGAAGACCTCGACCCAGTTCTTCTTCCAGCTGGAGTTGAACGGCTTGTCCAAGCTCGGTTTCGGCAACCCGCTGGAGGTGCTGAAGAACAGCATTCCTGGCTATCGCCGCGTCAACGAAGGCCGTTAAGCTTTCGATTTCATCCACACTGATACATGAGCGTTTCAGATATGCACCCGATCAAATTAGCTGTTGCCCTGCTGTGTGCTTCCCTTGCCGTCCCGGCCCTGGCGCAGGACGCCAAGCCTGCCAAGCCGGCAGTGCCGGCAGCCGCTGCTGCCAAGGCGGCGCCATTGAAGGGCTTCACGCCGCCTGGCCAGTCGGCCAACGCGCCGATCGACGCCATCGCCGTCATCGTCAACGATGAAGTGATCACCCAGCGCGAACTGAACGAACGCGCGGCCACCATCGTGGCGCGCATGCAGCAGCAGAAGCTGGCCGTGCCTGACCAGGCCGAACTGCGCAAGCAGGTGCTCGAGCGCATGATCGTGGAGCGCGCCCAGCTGCAGCTGGCCAAGGAAATGGGGGTGCGGGTGGACGACAATATGCTCGACCGCGCCATCGCCCGCATCGCCGAGCAGCAAAAGATGACGGTGCAGCAGCTGCGCAACCAGATGGAGAAGGAGGGCACCACCTTCGCCTCCTTCCGCGAAGAGATCCGCGAAGAGATCATCATGCAGCGCCTGCGCGAGTATGAGGTCGACAACAAGATCACCATCGGCGAAGCGGAAGTGGACAGCTTCATCGCTGCCGAGAAAGCGGCCGCGTCCGATCAGTTCGAGCTGAATATCTCGCAGATCATGGTGCGCATCCCGGAAAATGCTTCGCCCGAAGTGCTGGGCCAGCGCCAGAAGCGCGCCGAGGAAGTGCTGCGCCAGCTGCGCACCGGCGCCGACTTCGCCAAGATGGCCGCCACCTATTCCGACGCCTCCGACGCGCTGCAGGGCGGCGCCGTGGGCTGGCGCCCTGGCAGCGCGCTGCCGCCGATCTTCGCCGAGGCGCTGAACAAGCTGAAGCCGGGCCAGAACACCCCGATCATCAAGAGCGCGGCCGGCTTCCACATCCTGAAGCTGGTCGACAAGCGCAGCATGGCCGAAGCGGCTGCCCAGGAAACCGTGCAGCAGACCCATGCCCGCCACATCCTGCTGAAAGTCACGCCGACCATGAGCGCGGCCGACGCCAAGCGCAAGCTGCTGGAACTGAAGGAGCGCCTGGATAACAAGGCGGCCAAGTTCGAGGAACTGGCGCGCCTGTTCTCCAACGACAGCACCGCCAGCAAGGGCGGCGACCTCGGTTGGCTGTACCCGGGCGACACCGTGCCCGAATTCGAGCAGGCCATGAACGGCCTGAAGCCGGGCCAGGTGTCCGAACCGATCGAATCGTCCTTCGGCTACCACCTGATCGAGGTGCTGGAGCGCAAGACCGACGACGTCTCGAAAGAGAAGCAGCGTGCCGCGGCCCGCAATGCCCTGCGCGAGCGCAAGCTGGTGGAAGCGGTGGAAGACTGGCAGCGCCAGGTGCGCGACCGCGCCTACGTCGAGTTCCGCGACGAATCGTTGAAATAAGCAGGCGGGGGACACCATGAGCGCCAACCTGCAAGCACGGCGCCCAGGTGTGCGCCCCGGGGTTCGTCCAGTGATTGCCATCACCACCGGCGAGCCGGCCGGCATCGGGCCGGAAATCGCCATCCGCGCCGCCTGGGCCATGCGGCACCAGGTCAATGCGGTGCTGGTGGGCGACGCCGCCTTCCTGGCCATGACCGCCTCGGCCATCGATCCCGAGATCCGCATCAGCGCCGTCACCACCATGGCGGCGCGCAATGCTGGCCTGCCGCACTTCGGCGCGGACCGCCTGTGCGCGCTGGACATCCCGCTCGGCGCCCATGTGCAGCCGGGCGTGTTGGACAAGGAAAACGGCCGCTACGTGCTGGCTACGCTGGACGCCGCCATCGAAGGCATCCGTGCCGGCTGGTTCGAAGCCGTGGCCACCGCTCCGGTGCAGAAATCCACCATCAACGACGCCGGCGTGCCCTTTTCCGGCCACACTGAATACTTTGCCGAGCAGACCGGGACCGCGCGCGTGGTGATGATGCTGGCCGGCCAGCCGCGTGCAGTCGCCGGCGCGGAAGATGCGCCGCCCTTGCGCGTGGCGCTGGCAACCACCCACTTGCCGCTGAAGGAGGTCAGCGCTGCGCTCACGCAGGAGAGCCTGGCGCAAACGCTGGACATCATCCAGGCCGACCTGCGCGGCAAGTTCGGCATCGCCGCGCCGCGCATCCTGGTGGCGGGCCTGAACCCGCATGCGGGCGAAAACGGCTACCTGGGACGCGAGGAAATCGATACCATCACCCCGGCGCTGGAAGCTGCGCGCGCGCGCGGCATCGATGCGCGCGGCCCGTACCCGGCCGACACCCTGTTCCAGCCCAAATATCTGAAAGACGCCGACTGCGTGTTGGCCATGTACCACGACCAGGGCTTGCCGGTGCTGAAGTACGCCACTTTCGGCCACGGCATCAACATCACGCTCGGCCTGCCGCTGATCCGCACCTCGGTCGACCACGGCACTGCGCTCGACCTGGCCGCGCAAGGCCTGGGCCTCGCCGACTGCTCCAGCATGCAGGCCGCACTGGAGGCGGCGCTGCAGATGGCGCAGGCCAGCCAATAAGCAGAAAGAACAACCATGAAACACATTGCCCGCAAACGCTTCGGCCAGAACTTCCTGCAGGACGACCGCGTCCTCGGCGACATCATCGATTCCATTGCGCCGGCCGCCGGCGACACCATGGTGGAAATCGGCCCCGGCCTGGCCGCCATGACCGACCTGCTGCTCAAGTCCCTGCCGCACATGCACGTGGTGGAACTGGACCGCGACCTGGTGGCGCGCCTGGAAAAGCGCTATCCACGCGAAAAACTGACCATCCACGCCGGCGACGCGCTGAAGTTCGACTTCGGCTACATCCCGGTGCCGGAAGGGAAGAAGCTGCGCGTGGTGGGCAACCTGCCGTACAACATCTCCTCGCCGCTGCTGTTCCACCTGGCCGAATTCGCACCCATCGTGCAAGACCAGCATTTCATGCTGCAAAAGGAAGTGGTGGAGCGCATGGTGGCCGAGCCGGGCACCAAGGCCTACAGCCGGCTGTCGGTGATGCTGCAATGGCGCTACCGCATGGCCCTGCTGTTCATTGTGCCGCCGGACGCCTTCGACCCGCCGCCGAAAGTCGATTCGGCCATTGTGCGCATGATCCCGATCGAGCAGCCGCTGGCCTGCGACCCGGCGCGGCTGGAGGCGGTGGTGCAGAAAGCCTTCTCGCAGCGCCGGAAAGTAATCCGCAACTGCGTGGCTGGCATGTTCACGCCGGAGCAGCTGGAAGCGGCCGGCATCAACCCGCAAGACCGCCCGGAAATGGTGCCGGTGGCAGCCTACGTCGCGCTGGCCAACCTGCCTGTCTGATTAAAAGTCGGGGTCAGGTGGCGATCAGTTCCAGCACCTGGTCTGCCACGCGCTCCCAGGTGAACGCTTTGGCGTACTCGAGGCTGCCGGCGCTGACGCTGAGCCAGTAGGCCGGCTGCTCGAATTTCTGGATTTCCCGGGTCCAGGCAGCTGCATCGAGGTGAGCGGCGTAGCGCGGGTGTTCGCCGGCCCAGGCCTTGATGCTGTCGAGTCCGTGGGTCAGGACGGGAATCCCGGCTGCCATCGCTTCCAGGATGGTCAGGCCAAAGCTTTCATGGTCGGTCGGGTGCAGCAGCAGGAAGGCCAGGCGCAGGATGCCGATCACTTCTTCTTGGCGCTTCCTGCCGTGGAAAGTCATGCTTGGCTCGTTGCCATACTTGGCCAGCAGGCTGTCCAGCAGCGGGCCGTCGCCGACGATGTCGAGGTGGTAGCCTTGCCGGGCCAGGCCGCTTTGCATGAAAAAGTCCGTCAGCCAGTCCACGTTCTTGCTGCCATCCAGGCGGCCAATGTACAGCAGGCGCTTGTCGGCCGGGTAGGCCGGTGGGTTGGGCGGGAAGAAGGCGCCGTCCACGCCCAGCGGCAGCGATTGGATCTCCAGGCCCCATTTCCGTCGGGTCTTCTCCGCTGCGCGGTATCCAAGGTAAAACACGTCCTTGGCCGGCACGTGCTTGAAGAAGCCGCGCAGCGATACGCCCGGCAGGAAGTGGCGGAAACGCTGGCGCAGCGCCGGGTAGCGCTTCGACAAGAGGTAGGCATCGGCTTCGTAGAAAGTCACGATGTAGTCGTAGCGCGACAGGTCCATGCCGCTTTGCCCGAGCGAGCGGAAAAAGCTGTAGCTCTCAATCTTGAACGGGCTGGTCATGAGCAGCTTGCTGAGCACGCGGTTCAGCTTGCTGTCGCGGGCGATGAACGGCAGGGTAAGCAGCTCGACGCCTTCCAGGTCGACCAGGCGTTTGCGGCCTGCGCCGGGCTCGCCGCTGAGCAGCGTGATCTGCGCCTTGTGCTTGAGCCGCTGGCAGAACTGGCTGACCACTGTTTCCGTGCCGCCAATATAGCCGGCCACGGTGGGGCAGATGAACAGCATGTGTGGTTTTTCTTGTTTCAAGCGGTGCTTGCCTTCTACGTGGGGACGCTGTCGAAAAGTAGCCGACTATAGCTTACCAGCAGCGCGCCCATCAAGGCTGACCCGGCGAAGGGGAGGGGCGGCGGCGCCGGAGCAAAAAAAAAGCCCGCTCAGGGAGCGGGCTGAATCCATTTCTGTTAAGAAGTGGAGGAGACAGGTGTAATTATGCTGCGTCGCGGCATATTGTTCCAATTTATTTTTGGAATTCCAGTCATTCCACTTGCTTATATCACGCCGGGTTGCAGACCACTTGCACGTTGTTGCGGGGCTCGTCGCCCATTACGCCGCTACCGTTCAAGACTTCGCATTTCAGGCTAGGCGGCTGGGTCAGGACGCTGATGCCATAGGCGGTGCCGACCGGGAGCAGGTTGGGCAAGGCGAAGGTGGTGGCGCCCTTGGCCACCGTAATGCTGCCGCTCGAGCTGCCGTTGACCAGTACCAGGTCGCCGGTGGTCAAATGTTCCACGGTGCCGGTGACGGCGTAGGCGTTCTGGGCGCAGCTGATCTGGATGTTGATCGAGGTGGTGTGGCCAGCCGAACCGATGTTGGTGCTGCCCAGGAAGCCGCAAGTCATATGCGCTGGCTGCTGCACGATCTCGACCTTGTATTCGGTGCCGTAACTGATGCTGTTGGGGAAGCTGAAGGTGGTGGCGCCGGCCGGCACTTCGACGCTGTCGCCGGCGGCGGTTTTCAGCTTCAGGCCACTGTTGTTCAGGCCGGCAATGGTGCCGCCAATCGTGAAACTGGCTTTACCGCCGCAGGCTGCCAGGGCGACGGCCAGCAGGGCCGTGGCAAGGAGTTTTGCTTTCATCTGGACTCTTTCTTAGTTGCAGGTAACAGTCACGATCAAGTTGAAATTGATATCCTTACTTGGCTCGATTTTGCCGGTACCGTTGCCGTTGGTGCCACCGGCAACCGTGCATTTCTGGCTGGGGTTGGTCGGTTGGTTCAGCACGGTGACCCCATACACGCTGCCGTTGCCGATCGGGGTGGCGAACTGCCAGCTGCCGTTGGCGGCCACGTTCACGGTCTGGGCCCCGTTGGCCAGCACCAGGCCGCTGCCGGCCAGGCCGCTGACCGTGCCGCCCAGCGGGTACGGGTCGGGGGTGCAGGTCACGACTGTCTGGTTGTAGGTGTAGTAGTTGATCTTGCCGGTGTTGTTGGCCAGCTTGCAGCTGACGTTGGCCGGCACGCTCTTGATGCTCACATTGAACTGGGAGTCCGGAGCCATCAGCGTCTTGAAGGAATAACTGCCGTTGCCAGCGGTGGTGATGGTCAGGTCGTCGCCGCCATTGTTCTGCAGCACCAGATCGCCGCGGTCCAGTCCGAGGACCTGGACCACCAGGGCGATGCTGCCATTGCCCTTGCCGCCGCAGGCGGCCAGTCCGGCGACGCACAGCAGCGCGGCGGCGGCAGACAGATACTTACTCTTCATTCCACTTTCTCCAGTCGGTTGCGCGCGTCGCGCGGTCAAATCGGCGCCTATTTTAGTGCATTTGCACCTTCCATAGCCGATTTGGCCAGCTTTTCCCTTGTAACAGCTTGCAACCGCGGCGCGGTACAATGCGCCCATGAAGCCGAAAGCCATCCTGTTCGACCTGGACGACACCCTGTGGCCGATCGCGCCCGTCATCGCTGAAGCGGAGCTGACGCTGCACGCCTGGCTGGCGGCCCATGCGCCCAAGGTGGCGGCGCAATGGTCGGTCGATGCCTTGCGCGCGCACCGCGCCGAACTGGCGGCGGCCCAGCCGGAACTGCTGATCGACCTGGGCCAGCTGCGCCGCGCCAGCCTGCACGCGGCCTTTGCCGCAGCCGGCGAGGATGGGGCCCGTGTCGAAGGCGCCATGGCGCACTTCTTTGCCGCGCGCAATGCCGTCACGCCGTACGATGATGTGCTGCCGGGCTTGCTCAGGCTGCGCCAGCATGTGCAGCTGGGCACGATTTCCAATGGCAATGCCGACCTGGAAGTGATCGGGCTGGCCCACCATTTCGAGGTATCGCTGGCGGCGGCCCGTTTCGGCGCGGCCAAGCCGGCGCCGGACATCTTCCGCGCGGCCTGCCAGGCGCTGGGCGTGGCGCCGCACGATGCCGTGTACGTCGGTGACGACCTGGCGCTGGACGTGGCGGGGGCGCAGGCGGCCGGCTTGCGCGCAGTGTGGATGAACCGCCGCGGTGCCGGTTTGCCGGACGGCGCGCCGCAACCGGACGCGATTTGCGCCACGCTCGATGAACTGCTTGCGTGGCTGGAACAACAGTTGGCAGAATAGGCCTATGCATCTCGATCTCCGTGCCCAAACCCTGCTCAAAGCCCTGGTCGAGCGTTACATCGCCGACGGCCAGCCGGTCGGCTCGCGCGCCCTGTCCAAGATTTCCGGACTGGAGCTGTCGCCGGCCACCATCCGCAACATCATGGCCGACCTGGAAGAGCAGGGCTATGTGGCCAGCCCGCATACCTCGGCGGGGCGGGTGCCGACCCCGCGCGGCTACCGCATCTTTGTCGACACCCTGCTGACGGTGCAGCACATCGACGAACGCGCGGTGCAGGCCGGCTTGCAGGTGGCCTCGCCGCAGCCGCAAAAGCTGATTGCCAACGCGGCCCAGATGCTGTCCTCGCTGACCCAGTTTGCCGGCGTGGTGCTGGCGCCGCGCCGTGAGTCGGTGTTCCAGCAGATCGAGTTCCTGCGCCTGAGCGAAAAGCGGGTGCTGCTGGTGATCGTTTCACCCGGCGGCGACGTGCAAAACCGCATCCTGCTGACCGACGTCGATTACACGCCGGCCCAGTTGCAGCAGTCGGCCAATTTCATCAACCAGCACTATTCCGGGCTGTCGTTCGAGGACGTGCGCGGGCGCCTGCAGCACGAGCTGCGCCAGTTGCGCGACGATATGGGGCGCCTGATGAAGGCGGCGGTGGAGGCGGGCAGCGAGGCCATGGCCGAATCGGAAGATATGGTGATCGCCGGCGAGCGCAACCTATTGTCGGTGACCGACCTGTCCTCGAACATGAGCTCGCTGCGCGCGATGTTCGACCTGTTCGAGCAGAAGACCGGATTGATGCAGCTGCTGGACGTGTCGTCCAAGGCCTCCGGCGTGCAGATTTTCATCGGCGGCGAATCGCAGCTGGTGCCGATGGATGAAATGAGCGTGGTCACCGCGCCCTATGAGGCCAACGGCAAGATCGTGGGGACGCTGGGGGTGATCGGGCCGACCCGCATGGCGTACGAGCGGGTGATCCCGATTGTCGATATCACGTCGCGGCTGCTATCGAACGCGCTGAGCAACCACTAAAAAAATAAATGGGGACGTACCCCATTTATTTTTCGAAGAAAAATGGGGTACGTCCCCATTTGTTTTTTAGTGCTTGTGCGGGCAGTTGACCTTGGTGCAACTGCCGTAGATGGCCAGTGCGTGTTCGGCGATCTTGAAGCCGCGCTCGGCGGCGATGCTTTGCTGGCGCTTTTCAATCTCTTCGTCGACGAATTCTTCAACCCGGCCGCAATCGAGGCAGACCAGGTGGTCGTGGTGCGAGCCTTCGTTGAGCTCGAAAATCGCCTTGCCGCTCTCGAAATGGTTGCGGTTGAGCAAGCCGGCCTGTTCGAACTGGGTCAGCACGCGGTACACCGTGGCCAGGCCGACGTCCATGTTTTCGGCCAGCAGCAGCTTGTACACGTCTTCCGCCGTCAGGTGGCGCACGGGGCTGCTCTGGAAAATATCGAGGATCTTCAGGCGCGGCAGGGTAGCCTTCAGGCCGGAGGCCTTCAGGTCGGTAGGGCTGTTACTCATGTTTGCTAACGTCAGTTGCGGGAAGTGCTTTATGATATAGCGTTTTAGGCACTTCTGCTCACGGAATTGAGGTATGCATAATATGCGTTTGACCCCGCTGTCTTTGTTGCAACGTAGCACTCCGCTGCTGGCTGCCGCCCTGTTGGCTGCCTGCGCCAGCAAGCCAGCCACCGTGGCCCCGGTGGAAGCCTCGCAGGGGGCCCAGACCACCCAGATCACCAAGACGCAGAAATTCCTGTGGTTCTTCTCGCCTTACCGCCCCGATATCCAGCAGGGCAATTTCGTGTCGAAGGAGATGCTGGCCCAGCTCAAGAACGGCATGACGAAGGACCAGGTCAAGTTCCTTCTCGGCACACCGCTGATGGCCGATGCCTTCCACGGCAAGCGCTGGGACTACCCGTTCCGCCTGGCCAAGGGCAATGGCGAGCTGACCACCAGCACGGTGGTGGTGTTCTTCGACCAGGATGACAAAGTGGTCAGCTTCGAGGGCGGCGACCTGCCGACCGAACAGGAATACATCGCACGCATCGCCGGCCCGATCAAGGAATTCAAGAAGTCCGAGGATGCCAAGGGCAACCTGGCGCCGGGCAAGGCGCCGCTGCCGGGCGGCCAGGAATCGGGCACCAGGCAATAACCGAGGAAACAGCAAGATGACGCAACTGAATATCGCCATCGCCGGCGCCAGCGGCCGCATGGGCCATATGTTGATCGAGGCGGTGCAGAAGGCGCCCGAGGCACGCCTGTCCGGCGCGCTGGACCGCGAAGGCGCGCCGGCCCTGGGCAGCGACGCCGCTGCCTTTACCGGCCAGCCGGCCGGCGTGGCCATCACCGCCGACCTGGCCGCCGGCCTGGCCGGCGCCGACGTGCTGATCGACTTCACCCGCCCGGAAGGCACCCTGGCCCACCTGGCCTACTGCGCCGAGCATGGCGTGAAGATGGTGATCGGCACCACCGGCTTCGATGAAGCGGGCAAGGCGGCCATTGCGGCTGCGGCGCAAAAGACCGCGATCGTGTTCGCGCCGAACATGAGCGTGGGCGTCAACGTGACGCTGAAGCTGCTGGAGTTCGCCGCCAAACAGTTCGACCTGGGCTACGACATCGAGATCATCGAGGCGCACCACCGCCACAAGGTCGATGCGCCGTCCGGCACCGCGCTGAAGATGGGCGAGGTGATTGCCGGTGCGCTGGGGCGCGATCTGAAGGAGTGCGGCGTGTTCGCGCGCGAAGGCGTGACCGGCCCGCGCGATCCGTCCTCGATCGGCTTCGCCACCGTGCGCGGCGGCGACATCATCGGCGACCATACCGTGATGTTTGCCACCGAGGGCGAACGCATCGAAATCAGCCACAAGTCCTCTTCGCGCCAGCATTACGCCAACGGCTCGCTGCGCGCAGCGCAATGGCTGGCCGACAAGAAGACCGGCTTGTACGATATGTACGACGTGCTGGGCCTGAACGGCTGATGGAGCACTTTACCTTTGCCAGCTACTGGCAGCGCGGCGATGCGATCAGCCATGCCGTGGCCTACCTGCTGCTGGCGATGTCGCTGGCCTCATGGTTCTTCATCCTGTGGAAGGGCTGGGCTTCGTGGCGCATCCGGCGCGCGGCGCCTGTGGTGCAGGCATTCTGGGACGCGCCCTCGGTGGCCGATGGCGTGGCGCTGATGGCAGCGCGCGACCAGGAGCGTATCTTCGCCGCCGTGGCGCAGGCCGGGGCGCACCAGCTGGCGCACGCCAAGGGCGGCAGCATCGCCGCCGAAATGGGGCGCTCGGAACAGGTGACGCGCGTGCTGCGCGATGCGATCCATGTCTCGACCACGCGGCTGGAGTCGGGCCTGACCTTGCTGGCGTCGATCGCATCGACCGCGCCGTTTGTCGGCTTGCTGGGTACCGTGTGGGGCATCTACCACGCGCTGGCCGCGGTGTCGGCGCAGGGCACGGTGCAGATCGACAAGGTGGCCGGACCGGTGGGCGAGGCGCTGATCATGACCGGTGTCGGGCTGACCGTGGCGATTCCGGCGGTGCTGGCGTATAACGGCTTTAACCGCATCAACCGCATCACGCTGTCCGAGCTCGACGCCTTCGCGCACGACTTGCACGCTTACCTGGCCAGGGATTGAACTGATGGCATTCGGCTCCTTCAACCATCACCGGCAGAAGGAATCCATGGCGGACATCAACGTCACGCCGATGGTGGACGTGATGCTGGTGCTGCTGGTGATCTTCATCATCAGCGCGCCGATGTTTACCAATGCGGTTCAGCTGGAACTGCCCAAGGCGCAGGCCAAGGCGCTGCAGCAGGAGGCCGATACCGTGACCCTGGCCATCGATGCCGCCGGCACGGTTTACTGGAATAACGATGCCTTGCAGCCGGGCGAGCTTGGGGAGCGCCTGGCCGAGGCGGCGGGCTTGCCGCAGCAGCCGGAGTTGCAGCTGCGCGCGGACAAGGATACCCGCTATGAAGTGGTGGCGCAGGTGATGGCGGCGGCGCAGTCGCATGGCCTGACCCGTCTTGGTTTCGTCACCGATCCGAAGGAAAAGAAATAATGGCTATTGCAACTTTAAACGGCGGCGCGATCGGCGACGAAGCGGCTTTTCATGCTGCCTGCCAGGCGGAACTTGGGTTCCCGTCGGGGTATGGCGCGACTATTGACGCCTGGGTGGATTGCCTGTCCTACCTGCGCGATGAGGACAATATGACGCGCTTCCGGCTCAAGCCCAATGAAGTGCTGGAGATTGTCATTACCGATGCGAAGAAGATGCCGGGTGATTTGCTGGAAGAGATCAGCTACTGCGTCGGCGGGATCAATGAGCGCTATGAGGATTATGGTGAGAAGCCGGCGTTGAAGCTGACTTTGCGCTAAACCCGGTAATTCAGGGTCTGACCCAAGGGGCAGACCCAGGTTTACCGGGTTTGCTCACCGGGCGCGAGAGTCAACACATCAAATCCCGTTTCAGTCACCGCCACCATATGCTCCCACTGCGCCGACAGCGACCTGTCGGCCGTGACAACCGTCCAGCCGTCCGGCAGCGCGCGCGTGGCGTGCTTGCCTGCATTGATCATCGGCTCGATGGTAAACACCATGCCCGGCTCCAGCAGCAGGCCGGTGCCCGGGCGGCCGTAATGCAGCACCTGCGGGTCTTCGTGGTACACCATGCCAATCCCATGCCCGCAATAATCGCGCACCACGCTGTAGCCGGCCGCTTCGGCCAGCTTCTGGATCGCGTGCCCGACGTCGCCCAGGCGGTTGCCCGGCTTGACCGCGCGGATGCCGGCCCACATCGCGTCATACGTTACTTCGCACAGCTTCTGGGCCGCTTTCGACGGCGTGCCGACGTAGTACATGCGGCTGGTGTCGCCGAACCATTCGTCCTTGATGACGGCCACGTCGATGTTGATGATGTCGCCATCCTTCAGCACTTTCTTCGGGGTCGGGATGCCGTGGCATACCACCTCGTTGACCGAGGTGCAGACGGTGCCGGTAAAGCCGCCGTAGCCGACGTTGGCAGGAATGACTTTCTGGGTGTTGACGATGTAGTCGTTGCACAGCTGGTCCAGCTGGGCGGTGGAGACGCCCGGCTTGACGTGCGGTGCGATGAAGGTCAGCACGTCGGCCGCCAGCTGGCCGGCCACGCGGGCCAGTTCGACCTGGTCGGGCGTCTTGATCAGGATGGATTTGTTATTGCGTTTGCGCATAGGGGGTGCATGGTATCACGCGACCTTGGCCCTGTCGAAATGCGGGTTTTCAATCAGGCCGAGAACGTTGCCGAACGGGTCGGCCAGCTCGGCTACCTTGATGCCTTCGCCCACTTCCTGGATTCCAGAGTGAGTGCTTGCTCCCAGTGCGAGGATGCGCTCGACTTCTTTGGCGATGTCTGCCACGCCCCAGTAGACCTGGCTGCCGGCCTTGCCGGGTTCGCCGTCCGGTAGCAGGCCCAGCTCGAAGCCGCCGATTTCAAAGCCGACGTAGAAGGGCTGGTCGAAGTAGGGCTCCTTCTGGAATACCTTGCTGTACCAAGCTTTGCCGGCTGCCAGGTCGGGGGTGGGGTAAATCGCGGTGCGCAGGCCTTGGATCATCGTGTTCTCCTCTCGTGATAGGTAATGGCCGCATCTTGCCATGCCGGCCGCCGCCGCGATTGGAAAAATGGAAACTAGCCGGGCTTGTCGACCAGTTCTTTCTACGCTTTTGCCGCACGATAGGCAGCGCGGCGCGCTTCGGCTTCTTGCGCGTAGCGCAGGCGCAGGGCCAGGGGCCATTCGCGTGAGCCGGGCATCTGGATGTAAATGGCATCCCATGCGCGGCGCGTTGAGCCTAAGCGCGAAACTTTAGACAAGCGAAACGCCGAAAGTTCCGGAAAAATCTACCGAAATCTCACTTTGGTCAGGCCAATTTAGCCCGAAAATCTAAGGTTCTCGCGACAGAGCGAGAAGGCTCACCGGTCGCCCAAATGGACGTCGGGCGAGGCGCCGGTGAAGTCCTGGAAATCGCGGATCAGGTGGGATTGGTCGAAGTAGCCGCTGTCGAAGGCCAGGGTAGCCCAGTCGTGGCCATGGCTTCCAGGCTCGGCCGCAAGGGCGGCAGCGCGGGCGGCCTGGAAGCGGCAGATACGGGCGAAGAGCTTGGGCGACAGGCCGACATGCTCGCGGAACTGCTTGGCGAGGTATTGGCGCGAAACGCCCAGCGCTGCCGCCAGTGATTCGACGCGTAGGGCCCCGCCGCTGGCTTCAAGCTGCGCCACGGCATGCAGGGCGAGCGACTGGCCGGCTGGCGCGGCAGCTGCCACGCGCGAGGCGAGGGCGCTGGCGGCGCGCGCCCCGGCCGGGGCAAGCGACAGGCGGGCGTAGAGCGCTTCCGTCAGCAGCGCCAGGCGTTCCGCGTCACTGCGAGCAACCGACCAAAGCTTGTCGCCGAGCCGGTCGGCCGCCGAGTGGCCCCAAAGCTGGTCCAGGCCGGCGCGCTGGTCGATGAGGCTCGCCAGCGGCACCGACCCGACGAACAGGCTGGCCGCGCCTGGCCGGAAGCGCACCGCTACCGTGCGTACCCGGCGCGCAGCCGGCACATCGAACCAGGTGCTCATCATGCCGACAAAGAAAGCCGCGCCGCTGTCCTGCCACAGGATATCGGTGCAATTGTCCGGCAAAACGCGATGCGAGACGGGCAAAAGCGCCGGGCCGGCAGGCGCGGCGGGGGCTTCGGACAGCCACAGGCAGTCCACCAGCCTGGCCAGCCCCGGCGGGGGCGGAAATTCCTGATATCTCATTCTGACGCGCCGCACCAATGCATTGTTATAATGAAGGGTTCATATCCACCAATTTTAGTGCGCTCCATCATGCAAGAAAAATATAGTCCAGCAGAAGTCGAAAAAGCCGCCCAATCGCACTGGAAGGCGATCGACGCCTACAAAGCCGTCGAAAACGACCCACGTTTCCCGAAAGGCAAGTATTACGCTTGCTCGATGCTGCCTTACCCATCGGGCAAGCTGCATATGGGCCACGTGCGCAACTATACGATCAATGACGTGATGTACCGCTACCTGCGGATGAACGGCTACAACGTGCTGATGCCGATGGGCTGGGACGCCTTCGGCATGCCGGCCGAAAATGCGGCGATGGCCAACAACGTGCCGCCGGCCAAGTGGACCTACTCCAACATCGACCACATGAAAGAGCAGATGCAGTCGATGGGCCTGGCGATCGACTGGTCGCGCGAAATGGCCGCCTGCAAGCCGGAATATTACAAGTGGAACCAGTGGATGTTCCTGAAGATGCTGGAAAAAGGCATCATCTACCAGAAGACCGGCACCGTGAACTGGGACCCGGTCGACCAGACCGTGCTGGCCAACGAGCAGGTGGTCGACGGCAAGGGCTGGCGTTCGGGCGCGCTGATCGAAAAGCGCGAGATCCCGATGTACTACGTGCGCATCACCGACTACGCCGACGAGCTGCTGGACTACGTCGACAACAAGCTGCCAGGCTGGCCTGAGCGCGTGCGCATCATGCAGTCGAACTGGATCGGCAAGTCGACCGGCGTGCGCTTCGCCTTCCCGCACAACATCGCCGGCGCGGACGGCCAGTTGATCAACGAAGGCAAGCTGTTCGTGTTCACCACCCGCCCTGACACCATCATGGGCGTCACCTTCTGCGCCGTGGCCGCCGAGCACCCGCTGGCCGCCCACGCCGCACAGAACCATCCGGAACTGCAGGCCTTCATCGCCGAATGCAAGATGGGCTCTGTGATCGAAGCCGACATGGCGACGATGGAGAAAAAGGGCATGCCGACCGGCCTGTTCGTGACCCACCCGATCACCGGCGAGCAAGTGGAAGTCTGGATCGGCAACTACGTCCTGATGACCTATGGCGACGGCGCCGTGATGGGCGTGCCGGCGCATGACGAGCGCGATTTCGCCTTCGCCAAAAAATACAATCTGCCAATCAAGCAGGTGATCGCCGCCGAAGGCCAGTCGTATTCCGACGACGCCTGGCAGGAATGGTACGGCGACAAGGCCGTCTCCGTGGTCACCAATTCCGGCAAGTACGACGGCCTGCGCTACAGCGAAGCGCTGGAAGCCATCGCCGCCGACCTGGCCGCCAAGGGCCTGGGCGAGAAGAAGACCACCTTCCGCCTGCGCGACTGGGGCATTTCGCGCCAGCGCTACTGGGGCACTCCGATCCCGATGATCCACTGCGATTCCTGCGGCTCGGTGCCGGTGCCTGAAAAGGACCTGCCAGTGGTGCTGCCGGAAGACTGCGTGCCGGACGGAACCGGGAACCCGCTGAACAAGCATGAAGCCTTCCTCAAGTGCGACTGCCCGAAATGCGGCAAGCCTGCACGCCGCGAGACCGACACCATGGACACCTTCGTCGACTCGTGCTGGTACTACATGCGCTATACCTCGCCGGGTTCCGACAAGGCGATGATCGACGCGCGCAACGACTACTGGATGCCGATGGACCAGTACATCGGCGGCATCGAGCACGCCGTGCTGCACCTGCTGTACGCACGCTTCTGGACCAAGGTGATGCGCGACTTCGGCCTGGTCAAGTTCGACGAGCCGTTCACCAACCTGCTGACGCAAGGCATGGTGCTGAACGAGACCTACTACCGCGAAGAAGCCTCCGGCAAGAAGCACTGGTTCAATCCGGACGACGTGACCTTGACCACCGACGACCGCGGCCGCCCTGTATCGGCCGTGCTGAAGGCAGACGGCCAGCCGGTCATCCTGGGCGGCATCGAGAAGATGTCCAAGTCCAAGAACAACGGCATCGACCCGCAGGTGCAGATCGAGCAGTACGGCGCCGACACCGCGCGCCTGTTCACCATGTTCGCTTCGCCGCCTGAGCAGACGCTGGAATGGTCCGGCTCCGGGGTGGAAGGCGCCAACCGCTACCTGAAGCGCGTGTGGAACTTCGGCTTCGCCCAGCGCGACGCGATCCGCGCCGCCGGTTCGCCGCTGGCCGCCGTTGCCGCCACCGACGACGGCAAGGCGCTGCGCCGCGAAGTGCACAAGGTGCTGCAGCAGGCCGACTACGACATCAAGCGCATCCAGTACAACACCGTGGTGTCGGCCTGCATGAAGATGCTGAATACCCTGGAATCGGCCAAGGGCGTCGAGCCGGCCGTGCTGGCCGAAGGCTATGCGATCTTCCTGCGCCTGCTGAATCCCGTGGCACCGCACGTCACCCACGTGCTGTGGCAGGAAATGGGCTATGGTCAAAACCACGGCGACATCCTCGACGCGGCCTGGCCGCAGGTCGACCCGGCCGCGCTGGAGCAGTCCGAGATCGAGCTGATGATCCAGGTGAACGGCAAGCTGCGCGGCTCGGTGAAAGTGCCGAAGGCCGCCGACAAGGCCGCCATCGAAGCGGCGGCGCTGGCCGAGGAAAGCGTGCAGAAATTCCTGGAAGGCGCGCCGAAGAAGGTCATCGTGGTACCGGGCAAATTGGTCAATATCGTGGTGTAAGGCAAAGATGACGACGACTCTGAACTCCCGCGGCGCGCTGCGCCGCTCCATGCTGGCGCTGGCCGCGCTGGGCATGGCTGCCGTGGCCACCGGCTGCGGCTTCCACCTGCGCGGCGCCGGCGGCACGTACACGCTGCCGTTCAACGCCATGTACGTGGGCTTGCCGGAGTCGTCGCCGCTGGCGATTGAACTCAAGCGCAATATCCGCGTCAACGGCCACACCACCGTGGTGTCGAGCAAGGCCGAAGCGGACGGCGTGATCGAAGTGCTGACCAACCCGGAAAAAACCCGCACCAAGTCGATCCTGTCCTTGAACAGCAATGGCCGCGTGCGCGAATACCTGCTCAGCTATAACATCCTGTTCCGCGTGACCGACAAGGCCGGCAACGAACTGCTGGCGCCGACCAATATCGTGCTGGGCCGTCCGATCACCTTCAGCGAAACCCAGCTGCTGGCGAAAGAGCAGGAAGAAGCCTTGCTGTACAAGGACATGCAGGCCGACCTGGTGCAGCAGATGATGCGCCGCATGGCCGCCATCAAGCTCGGTAGCCCGGCGCCGGCGCCCACCCCGTCCGGCGTGCTGCCAGGCGTGCTGTCGGCGCCTGACGTCACTGCGCCTACCGCGCCGGCCGCGCCGCCGGTCCGTTAAAGGCGCGCCATGCAGTTGCGCGCCGACGCCCTCGACCAGCACGTCGCCCGGACGCTGGCCCCGCTGTACGTGATCACCAGCGACGAGCACTTGCTGGCGCTGGAGGCGGCCGACAAGATCCGCCGTGCCGCGCGCGCGCAAGGCTATTCCGAGCGCGATGTGCTGACCGTCGAGCGCAATTTCAAGTGGGGCGAACTGTTGGCCGCCAACCAGGCCATGAGCCTGTTTGGCGACAAGAAGCTGATCGAGCTGCGCATCCCGACCGGCAAGCCGGGCAAGGACGGCGGCGCCGCCCTGCAGGCTTACGCGAAAGACCTGTCCCCCGACAACCTCACGCTGATCACCCTGCCCAAGCTGGACTGGCAGACGCAGAAGGCGGCGTGGGTGGCGGCCTTGCAGCAGGCCGCCGTGTACATCGACATCCCGAACATCGAGCGCAATGCGCTGCCGGGATGGATTGCGAACCGCCTTGCCGCACAAGGGCAGAGCGCGGAGCGCGCCAGCCTGGACTTCATCGCCGACCGCGTCGAAGGCAACCTGCTGGCGGCACACCAGGAAATCCAGAAACTCGGCTTGCTGCACGAGCCGGGCAAGCTGGCCCACGAGCAGGTGCAGGACGCCGTGCTCAATGTGGCGCGCTACGACGTGTTCAAGCTGTCCGAAGCCATGCTGTCAGGCGACACCGCGCGCCTGATCCGCATGCTGGAAGGCCTGAAAGGCGAAGGCGAAGCGCTGCCGCTGGTGTTGTGGGCCGTCTCCGAAGAAATCCGCACGCTGCTAAAATTAAAGGCAGGCATGGCCCAGGGCCGTCCGCTGCCGGCGCTCCTGAAGGAATACCGCATCTGGGGCCCGCGCGAGCGGCTGATGGAGCCGGCGCTGCGCCGCATCTCGCTGCCCACCCTGGAGGCGGCGATGCAGCAGGCCGCACAGGTCGATCGCATGGTCAAGGGCCTGCGCGCCAAGGCGTTCGCCGGCGACCAGTGGGACGCCATGCTGCAATTGGCTTTGCGCGTCGCCAGAGGATAACGAATTAGGATGAATGCGATGGACATCAAGCAGTACATGCAAGACATCGGCCAGCGCGCCCGCGCCGCATCGCGCGGCATGGCGCGCGCCGACAGCGCCACCCGCAACCGTGCTTTGGCACTGATCGCCGAAGCCATCGAGCGCGAAGCCCCGGCCCTGCGCGCCGCCAACGAGCAGGACCTGGCCGCCGCGCGCGCCGCCGGCCTGGCGCCGGCCATGCTGGACCGCCTGGCGCTGAGCGACAAGGCCATTGCCACCATGGTGGAAGGCCTGCGCCAGATCGTTTCGCTGCCGGACCCGGTGGGCGAAATTTCGAACGTGAAAATCCGTCCGTCCGGCATCCAGGTGGGACAGATGCGCGTGCCGCTGGGCGTAATCGGCATCATCTACGAAGCGCGCCCCAATGTGACGGTGGACGCGGCCGGCCTGTGCATCAAGAGCGGCAACGCCACCATCCTGCGCGGCGGCTCGGAAGCGATCCACTGCAACCGCGCCCTGGCCAAGCTGGTCGCCGAAGGCCTGCAGGGCGCCGGCTTGCCGACTGACGGCGTGCAGGTGGTCGACACCACCGACCGCGCCGCCGTCGGCGCGCTGATCACCATGCCGCAGTACGTCGACGTGATCGTGCCGCGCGGCGGCAAGGGCCTGATCGCGCGCCTGATGGAAGAAGCCACGGTGCCGATGATCAAGCACCTGGACGGCATCTGCCACGTCTACATCGACGCCAAGGCCGACATGGCCAAGGCGCTCGACATCGGTTTCAACGCCAAGTGCCACCGCTACGGCACCTGCAACACCATGGAAACGCTGCTGGTGGCGCGCGCCATCGCCGCCGAGGTGCTGCCGCAGCTGGCTGCGCGCTACGCCACCGAGCAGGTCGAGCTGCGCGCCGACGCGGAAAGCTACGCCATCCTGGCCGCTGCCGGCTACCCGCACCTGGCGCACGCTACCGAAGAAGACTGGGCCACCGAATACCTGGCGCCGATCCTGGCGGTGCGCGTGGTGGACGGGCTGGACGCCGCCATCGAGCACTGCAACACCTGGTCGTCCAAGCACACCGAAGCCATCGTCACCGAGGATTACTCGGCCGCGATGCGCTTCCTGCGCGAAGTCGATTCCTCGTCGGTGATGATCAACGCCTCGACGCGCTTTGCCGACGGCTTCGAATACGGCCTGGGCGCCGAGATCGGCATCTCCAACGACAAGCTGCACGCCCGCGGCCCGGTCGGGCTGGAAGGCCTGACCTCCCTCAAATACGTGGTGTTCGGCCACGGCGAAACTAGAAAATAAATATGCTCTGGATCAAAGCGCTGCATATCGTCTTCATCGTGTCCTGGATGTCCGGGCTGTTCTACCTGCCGCGGATTTTCGTCAACCTGGCGATGGAAACGCCGGGCCCGACGACCGAACGCCTGCTGACGATGGCGCGCAAGCTGTACCGCTTTACCACCATGCTGGCGCTGCCGGCGGTGGTGTTCGGCATCTGGCTGGTGGTGCTGCAATATGGCGCCACGATGCCGGGCTGGCTGCATGCCAAGCTGTTCTTCGTGTTCCTGCTGCTGGGCTACCACCACGCCTGCGGCTCGCTGCTGAAGAAGTTTGAACGCGGCGCCAATGTGCGCGGCCATGTGTTTTACCGGTGGTTCAATGAAGTGCCTGTGCTGATGCTCCTGGCGATTGTCATCCTGGTGGTCGTCAAGCCTTTCTAAACCCGGCAAACCCGGGTCAGACCCAAGGGTCAGACCCGAATGCGCGGCCGCCGCAGGCCAGGGTCAGACCCTTGGGTCTGACCCAGAACTACCGGTTTTGATTTTTACAACGGATAAAGGGTCCCCCAAATGCCATCTTATTTCTGCCCATGCCCGCGTGGCCTGGAATCCGCCCTGGCGGAAGAACTGACCGAAATCGCGGCCATGAGCCCGACCATGAAGGTCCACAACCAGGTCCCCGGCGGCGTGCACGCCTCCGGCGACCTGTACGACGCCTACCGCATCAACCTGCATTCGCGCATCGCCTCGCGCGTGCTGATGCGCATGGGCGTGTGCCACTACCAGAACGAAAACGACATCTACGACCTGGTGCTGGGCCAGCCGTGGGAAGAATGGTTTGGCATCCACCACACCATCCGCGTCGACGTCACCGCCATCAAGTCGCCACTGAAGTCGCTGGAATTCACCACGCTGAAGATCAAGGACGCCGTCTGCGACCGCTTCCGCGACATGTACGGCAAGCGCCCCTCGGTCAACACGCGCGAACCCGACATGCGCATCTTCGGCTTCCTCGACCAGCGCCAGTTCATGGTCTACCTCGACACTTCCGGCGAAGCGCTGTTCAAGCGCGGCTGGCGCAGCGAAACGGGCGACGCCCCGCTGCGCGAAAACCTGGCCGCCGGCCTGCTGCGCGTGTCCGGCTGGAAGCCGGGCGTGCCGCTGTTCGACCCGATGTGCGGCTCCGGCACCATCCTGTGCGAAGCCGCGCAGATGGTGCAAGGCATCCCGCCCGGCGCGCGGCGCCGCTTCGCCTTCGAGAAATTCCACGACTTCGACCCCGAACCGTGGCAGAAGATGAAGGCCGACTTCAAGCCCAACCCGCTGCCGGCCGAGCCGACCATTTTCGGCTCCGATATTTCCGGCGACATGGTGGCGATGGCGCGCCACAACCTGAAGAGCGCAGGCATCCTGTTCGAAGTGCCGCTCAAGCAGATCGAAGCGCAGCAGGTGCAGGCGCCGACGGCGGCGCCAGGCATCCTGCTGACCAACCCGCCGTACGGCGAGCGGATCGGCGTGCGCGGCGACGCCAGCCTGGAGGAAGACGAGCTGGCGAAAAGCTTCTACAGCGCGTTTTCCACCACCCTGAAGCAGCGCTTCTCCGGCTGGACCGCCTACCTGTTCACCGCCGACCTGGGCCTGCCGAAGATGCTGCGCCTGAAAGAATCGCGCAAGACGCCGTTCTTCAACGGCGCGCTGGAATGCCGCCTGTTCCGCTTCGACATGGTGGCAGGCTTCAACCGCAAGCCGGCTAGCGAGTAAAAAGTCGGGGTCAGGTCTGACAAACAAACATTTTGCGGGTACAGTGTGGGGCTTGGCAGCCCGAGTCCCGGGCCGCAATATGTCCGTTTGACAGACCTGACCCCTTGCATACGCCGCCGCCCGACGAAACTTCTTTTATTCCCGAGCCGGAGGCGCCGCAGCGAAAGCCGCTGGGGCCGAGCGCATTGGCCGCGGTGCTGGCCAGCCTGTCGATGCTGGGACCCTTCTCGATTGACGCCTATCTTCCCGCCTTCCCCAACATCCAGGCCACGCTGCATGCGACGCCGATCGAAGTCCAGCAATCGCTGACGGCCTACATGCTGGCCTTTGCCGGCATGGTGCTGTGGCATGGCGCGCTGTCGGACGCGTTCGGCCGCCGCAACGTGATCCTGGTGTCGCTGGTGGCCTTCCTGCTCGGCACCGTGGGCTGCGCCGCCGCCCACTCGGTGCAGTACCTGTGGTTCTTCCGCGTGCTGCAGGGCGTGTCGGCCGGCGCCGGCGTGGTGGTCGGCCGCGCCATCATCCGCGACCTGTACGCCGATGCCGCCGCCGCGCGCCTGCTGTCGCTGGTGACCATGATCTTCTCCATCGCACCGGCCGTGGCGCCGGTGCTGGGCGGGCTCATCGTCAAGTATTCGGACTGGCGCACCATCTTCCTGGCGCTGGCCGGCTACACGGTGCTGCTGTTCATCGTCTGCTACCGGCGCCTGCCCGACACCCTGCCGCGCGACAAGCGGCAGCCTTTCAACCCGCGCTACCTGTGGCGCAACTACACGTCCATCCTGGCCTCGCCGCTATTCCATTTGAAGACCGGAGTGGTGGCGTTCAACTTTGCCGGCCTGTTCCTGTACATCACGGCCGCACCGGTGGCGCTGCCGGCCCACCTGCACCTGGGCCCGGAGCAGTTCGCCTGGCTGTTCGTGCCGGCCGTTTCGGGCATCTTCCTCGGCGCGCTGGCGGCCAACCGTATCGCCGGCAAGACCAGCTTCGCGCGCCAGATCGGCATTGGCTTTTGCTTCCTGATCACGGCCGCCACGGTCAACGTCGGCTACCACCTGCTGGCCGGGCCGGCGCTGCCGTGGAGCGTGCTGCCGCTGTTCTTCTACACCTTTGGCATGTCGATGGCGGCGCCGGCCGCCACCCTGCTGGCGCTCGACCTGTTCCCCCACATCCGCGGCACGGTGGCCTCGGTGCAATCGTTCGCTACCACCCTGCTGGGGGCGCTGGTGGCCGGCGTGCTGGCGCCGCTGGCCTCGCATTCCTTCCTGTGGCTGGCCGGCGGCCAGCTGGCGCTGACGCTGACGGCGCTCGGGCTGTGGTTGACGGCGCGCGCACTCCGGCGCAAGATAGTGCCTATTTGAAAATAATGTTGGTGCAAAGTAAATGACTACCAAGAGTGTAGTTCTTTCTACACAAATGCATTTTATTGCCCTCAGAAATTTGTATTGCTGCTAAGTTATAGTATATTTATGCCAATTTGCGTAGTGGATTGCAAGCCGGAATACAGCCGCTAAGACCCCATGCAACATCCCGACCAAGACATCCGCAATCGTTTGCTGATCGCGCGGCTACCCGCCATGCCGCAGATCCTGATCAAGCTGATTGAGCTCCTGCAAGCCGATGATGCCGGCATGCCGGAGCTGGCCGCGCTGATCGCCAAGGATGCGGGGATGGCCAGCAAGATCCTGGCCGTGGCCAACAGCTCGGCCTACCAGCGCCACCACCGCACGGTGGGCCTGGAGCAGGCCCTGGTCGCGCTGGGCACCGACACCATCAAGACGCTGGTGATCTCCGAATCGGTGTTCCAGACCTTCAACAGTTTCCCGCACAGCGGCAGCACCGACTTGCGCGCCTTCTGGAAAGGCTCGCTGACCACGGCCGTCATCGCGCGCGATATCGCGCGCGCGCTCGACTACCCGCACGTGGAGGAAGCCTACCTGGCCGGCCTGCTGCACAACGTGGGCCGCCTGGCACTGCTGGCCACCGCGCCCAAGGAATACGCCTACAACTTCACCGCGCGCGATGACGAGGACTTGTGCGCGGTGGAACTGCGCACCCTGGAAATCACCCACGCCGAAGCCGGCGCCTGGCTGATCGAGCGCTGGCACCTCGACTCCTTCCTGGCCGATTCCGTGCTGTACCACCACGAGCCGGTGATGCGCCTGGAAGCGGCGCATCCCCTGATCCGCATCGTGCGCCTGGCGCACCAGCTGTGCTACCACGGCGACGCGCCGCAGGGCGCCGCCGACGCGGCCGCCCTGTGCGGCATTGAGGAAGACAAGCTGGACGCCTTCGTCAAGTCGGCCGCGCGGCAAGTGGCGCGCGCCGCCGAAGCGCTGGGCATCGACCTGGACGGCGCCGACGACGTGCCGGCGCCGTCCGCCGCGCCGCCCGCGCCGGTCGACCCGGTGCAGGCGCGCCTGTCGGAAGAAGTGCGCAACATGGTGCTGGTGCAGGAAATGGGCCAGAGCTTCGCGCGCCAGCACGGCGAGGCGGGCATGCTGGACGCGATGACGCGCTCGGCGCGCATCCTGTTTGACCTGGAAACCACGGTGATGCTGCTGGAAAGCCCGACCGGGCACGCGCTGCAGGGCGCCGGCAGCGGCGAGGCGCAGCAGCGCCTGGCCGAATTTGCCGTGCCGCTCAACAAGCCTGGCTTGCTGTCCGATGCCGCCAACCAGCGCCAGCTGGCGTTTGCCGCCCGGCTTGGCAGCGGCGCCGGCGCCGGCCTGGGCATCGCGGAAGAACAGCTGTTCCGCATCATCGGCAGCGAAGCGCTGGTGTGCCTGCCGCTGGTAGCTGGCCAGCGCTGCCTGGGCATGATCGTCGGCGGCCTGCCGGCCTGGCAGCTGCCGCTGCTGCAAAAGAAGGGGCGCTTCCTGCAAGCCTTCGGCAGCCAGGCGGCCAATGCGCTGGAAACCGCCCTGTCCGAGCGCGGCCACGTCCGCCGCCAGGTGGCGCACGTGGCCGAGGAATACCGCGAAGCGTCGCGGCGCGTGGTGCACGAGGTGAACAACCCGCTGTCGATCATCAAGAACTACCTGTCGGTGCTGGACGCCAAGCTGGCGCGGCGCGAGCCGGTGGTGTCCGAGATGTCGATCCTGAACGAGGAGATCGACCGCGTCGGCCACCTGATCAACGGCCTGGCCGACCTGCAGCCATCCGATGGCGGCTGCGTCACCAATGTGGCGCGCGTGGTGGAAGACGTGCTGCGCCTGTTCCGCGCCACCGACTTCCTGCCCGCCTCGGTGCAGGTGATCACGCGCATGCAGGACGGCCCGCAGGAAGTCGACGGCGACGCCGACCTGCTCAAGCAGATCCTGGTCAACCTGGTCAAGAACGCGATCGAGGCCCAGCCGGGCGGCGGCCGCATCGAGCTGGCCAACCGCGGCCTGGTCAACCGCGAACGCCGGCTGTACGTCGAGCTGGTGGTGGCCGACGCCGGCCCGGGCCTGGCGCAGGACGTGCTGGCCAACCTGTTTACCGCCGTGAAGAGCAGCAAGGAAGGCAAGCATCACGGCCTGGGCCTGTCCATCGTGCACAACCTGGTCAAGAAGATGAACGGCATGATCAGTTGCCGCAGCGGCGCCAACGGCACCTCGTTTGAACTCCTGCTGCCGGTCCGCGGCAGCGCCAGCCAGCTCGCTCCGGTGCAGGCGCGCGGCGCGGTGGATTCCGTATAAGGCCCGCATGAACACGATGATCCCGACGCCCCCGGCACCGGAATTCCAGCCACGCCTGCTGCTGGTCGACGACGAACCGCGCCTGCTGTCTTCCCTGTACGAGCTGCTGCGGGTGCAGGACAGCTACCAGCTGGTGACCGCCAGCAATGGCGCCGAAGCGCTGGCCCACCTGAGCCGCCAGCAATTCGACCTGCTGCTGCTGGACCTGCGCCTGCCCGACATGAGCGGCCATGACATCATGGACTTCGTGAACGCGCGCGAGATCGACTGCGACGTGATTGTCATGAGCGGCGAAGCCGGCATCGAGGCCGCCATCGGCGCCCTCAAGCGCGGCGCATACGACTACCTGCGCAAGCCGTACAACCCGCCCGAGCTGCTCAAGACGGTGGAGAACGCGCTGCAAAAGCGCCGTCTGGCGGTGGAGAACACGCGCATCGGCCAGCGCCTGGAAAACTCGGAAAAAATGTACCGCTACCTGGTGGACAGCTCACCCGACATCATCTACACCCTGAACCACGAGGGCTGCTTCACCTTCGTCAACGACCGCGCCTACCAGTTGCTGGGCTACTCGCGCGAAGAGCTGATCGGCAGCCACTACTCGGTGCTGGTGCACGAGGAAGACCAGGAGCGCGCCCGCTACGTGTTCAACGAGCGCCGCGTCGACGAACGCGCCTCGCGCAACGTCGAGCTGCGCCTGAAGTGCAACAACAGCGCCGCCGGCGACCGCACGTTCAGCAATACCTTGATGACGATTTCGCTCAATGCGATCGGCATGCACGTGCCGGGCGAGGAAGTGGCGCGGCACGAGTTCTTCGGCACCTACGGCGTGGCGCGCGACATCACCGACCGCAAGCGGGCCGAGGAGATGATCTCCTACCAGGCCTACCACGACATCCTGACCGACCTGCCCAACCGCATCCTGTTCAAGGACCGCCTGGGCCTGGCCGTGATCCAGGCCAAGCGCAAGCTCACCGAGCTGGCAGTGATGTTCATCGACCTTGACCGCTTCAAGCTGGTCAACGACACGCTGGGCCACGTGAAAGGCGACGAACTGCTGCAGCAGGCAGCGCGGCGCCTGAAGGAATGCCTGCGCAAGGGCGACACGCTGGCGCGCCACAGCGGCGACGAATTCACCATCGTGCTGCCCGAGCTGCGCGACCGCGCCGACGCCAGGGCCATTGCCGACAAGTTCCAGGAAGTGCTGCAGGCGCCGTTCGACCTCGATGGCCACGTGGTGCACATCTCGGCCTCGATCGGCATCGCGGTCTACCCGAACGACGGCGATTCGATCGAAGAGCTGCTGCGCCACGCCGACATCGCCATGTACCAGGTCAAGGCGCAGGGCAAGAACGGCCACAGCTTCTATCACGCCTCGATGCAGGACATGTCGCACCAGAAGATCGCGCTGGAGCAGTCGCTGCGCAAGGCGCTCGAGAATAACGAGCTGGAAATGTATTACCAGCCGCAGGTCGACATGGCCAGCGGCCGCATCATCGGCGCCGAAGGCCTGATGCGCTGGAACCACCCGACGCGCGGCCTGCTGTCGGCCGGCGAGTTCCTGCCGTTTGCCGAAGAAAACGGCCTGATGCTGCCGATCTCGGACTGGATGATCGGCGCCCTGTGCCGCGACCTGCTGCTGTGGAACGCGGCCGGCGCCGACAATATCCGCCTGTCGCTGAACCTGTCGCCGCAATACCTCGATCGCGGCGACTTCTTCGAGAAGATGCGCAATGCGCTGGTGCGCTACCAGATCTCGCCCTCGCAGATCGAAGTGGAGATCACCGAGAACATCTGCATCCGCAACCCGCAATACGCCATCGAGCAGTTGAACAAGCTGTGCCAGCTCGGCGTATCGGTGGCCATCGACGATTTCGGCACCGGCTACTCCTCGCTGTCCTACCTGCACCGCTTCCCGATCCACACCATCAAGATCGACCAGAGCTTCGTCAAGGAGATCCACGACGAGCACGGGCACTACCCGGTGATCCTGGCCATCATCTCGATCGCGCGCGGCCTGGGCCTGCACCTGGTGGCCGAAGGCGTGGAGACCGAAGTGCAGGCGCGCTACCTGGCCGCCAACGGCTGCGCCACCATGCAGGGCTACCTGTATTACCGCCCGATCGCGCTGACGGCCTTCATGGAAGTGCTGGCGGCGCAGAACCAGGCCGACGCTCCCGCCATCGCCCTGCCGGCCGGCTTGCGCCTGGCGAGCCAGGGCTAGGCATCCATGCAGCGCCCCGCAACGACTGAAGCAGGAGGCGCCGGCGCGCCGGCAAGCGAAGCGCATTACGTCGCCGAATTCCTGCGCGTGCGCCAGCTGGCCGAACGCGGCGTGGCCAATGCCCAGCATAGCCTGGGTTTCATGTACTTCAACGGCCAGGGCGTGGCGCAAAGCCACGAGCTGGCGCTGGCCTGGTACCGCCAGGCCGCCAACGCAGGCCTGGAGCACGCGCAATACAACCTGGGCGTGATGTTCCAGAAGGGGCAGGGCGTGGACGCCGATTTCGCCGAGGCAGCGCACTGGTACCAGCTGGCCGCCGAGCAGGGCTACGCGGCCGCGCAGTACAACCTGGGCTGGCTGTACGCCAAGGGCCAGGGCGTGCCGCACGACACCGAGAAGGCGCGCTACTGGTTCGCCAAGGCCGCCGACCAGGGCGATCCCGGCGCGCAGAACAACCTCGGCATGATGTACGACAGCGGCCGCGGCGTGCCGCAGGACTTCGCGCAAGCGATCATGTGGTACCGCAAGGCCGCCGACCAGGGCTACGCCCGCGCCCAGTTCAACCTCGGCCTGCGCTACGACAACGGGCAGGGCGTGGCGCAGGACGGCAAGCAGGCGCTGGGCTGGTTCCGCAAGGCCGCCGAACAAGGCTACGCCGCCGCCCAGTTCAACCTCGCGCTACGCTACGACAAGGGACAGGACGTGGCGGCCGACGTCACGCGCGCCATCAAGTGGTACACCTTAGCGGCGCAGCAGGACCATGTCAGTTCGCAGTTCAACCTGGGCCTGATCTACGACAACGGCAACGGCGTGCCGCGCGACGAAGCGCTGGCGCTGAAGTGGTACCGCCGCGCCGCAGAACTGGGGCACGCCGGCGCGCAGAACAACCTGGGCCAGCGCTACCAGCACGGCCAGGGCGTGGCGCAGGACCAGCGCGCAGCCGCGCACTGGTACCGCAAGGCAGCCGAAGCCGGCCATCCTGCCGCGCAATACCATCTTGCGCAGCTGTACGAACAAGGCCACGGCGTGCCGCGTGACCAGCAGGAGGCCATCTTCTGGTACCGCAAGGCCGCCGACCAGGGCCACCTGCGCGCGCAGTTCGACCTCGGACTGCGCCATGAAACGGGGCAGGGCGTGCCGCAGGACGCGCGCAAGGCGCTGGCCTGGTTCCGCCGCGCCGCCGAACAGGATTACGTGGCCGCGCAATTCATGCTGGGCCAAGTCCACGACCGCGACGACGGTCCGGCGCCCGACCTGGCGCAGGCGAATGCCTGGTACCGCAAGGCCGCCGGGCAAGGCCACACGCTGGCCTGTTTCACGCTTGGCCTGCGCTACGACAACGGCCAGGGCCTGCCGCGCGACTTCACGCAAGCGCTGTCCTGGTACCTGGTTGCCGCGCGCCAGGGCCACGGCCGCGCCCAGCTCAATGCCGGCCTGATGTTCCTGGCCGGCCAGGGCACGCAAGCCGATGCCGAGCAAGCCTGGCGCTGGCTGTCGCTGGCCGAACGCAACGGCCAGCCAGCCGCCGCGCGCCACCTCGCCAGCGCTGCCGCCCGCCTCGCACCACACCAGCTAAGCGCATTGCACGCCGCGCCCCAACTCCTTTCAGCGTAAATTAGCGGCGACGCTGTTGCGGCCTTGGGCCGGAGGTGCCGCGTTGCTCGATGTGACGGAAGACGATGCGGCCTTTGTTCAGGTCATATGGCGACAACTCCAGCGTTACCTTGTCGCCAGCGATGATACGGATGAAGTTCTTCTTCATGCGCCCGCCGGTGTAGGCAATCAGCTTGTGGCCATTGTCCAGGTCCACGCGGAAGCGTTGTTCCGGCAGGATTTCGGTGACGACGCCGTTCATTTCGATGAGTTCTTCTTTTGCCATGGTGCTTTCCTTTGCGATCGGGCGGACGAGGTGCGAAAAAAAAGCCCGCGTTGTGGCGGGCTTCGTTTCAATGTAATGCCAATGTTTCAATCGCTGCTACAGCCCATGCTATCTGCACGGTGCGAAGCGGTCAGCCAATGCTATCTGCAAGGTGCCGGCCTGTGACCAATGTTTGGTGCTACAGGGTGAAGCTCTCGAGTACTTCACCGCGGAGCGCAGTATAACACAGGTTTTGTGCGCTGCACAAATTATTTGATTGCCGGCCCGCTCAGCGATAGCGGGAAGGGTCGAACGGGTAGCTGTAGATGTTTTCGATGAAACGCTCGCCGTCCTTGGCCTGGCGCGCGAGGTAGAGGCGCTTGCCGTGCACCCAGGGCGTGAATTCGGCCTGGGCGGTGTTAAACGGGGCGCCGATATTCTTCGGTGTGCTCCAGCCGTCCTTGCCGTTGAAGCTGATGTACAGGTCGACGTCGCCGGCGCCACCGGGCATGTCGGAGAAGTACAGCAGGTAGCTCTGGTCGGCTGCGACGTAGGGATTCGATTCGCGCCATGGACCGCTGTTGACCGGTTCGGGCATGCGCTCTGGCGCGACGTATCTGCCTTCGACGCGGCGCGAGCGCCACAGGTCCGATTTGCCTTCGGCGCCATTCTTCATGAAGTAGATGGTGCCGTCGGCGGCAATCGAGCCTGACGATTCGGATTCATCGCTGTTGATGTCGTGGCCGAGATGGACCAGCGGCCCCCAGCGGCCGTCCTGCAGCGCCACCGAATAGATGTCGAAGCCTTTGCGGGCAGGCTTGTCCGGCACCGGGCGGTTGGACTGGAAGATGATCGACTTGCCGTCGGGTGCAAAGGCCGGATCGATGTCGCGCGAGCCATCGGTGGCGGAGAACGGCACCGGTGCTGGCTTCTGCCACTTGCCATCGACCTTGTGCGATTCCACGATCACCAGCCTGGTTCGGGCGCCGCCTGATTGCACCCACAGCGCGTGCTGGCCATCGGGCGACAGCGTGAAGCCGAATACGCCGTTGTCTGACACCAGGCCTGGTTCGAACATGCCATCACTGGGCGAAGCGGCAATCGCAGCGGCCAGCAGCAGGGCGGAAATATTCATCAATGTGACATCAGGATAGCAGGTTTGCCGCCGTGCGACCGCAACAGCGGCGTGACCCGGACAGCGACAGCGCCGGGGGCTCAAGTGCAACGCCATGGTGACGCAATTGCCCCAAGCGTGCAACGCCTTTCACCGCGCGAAATGCGCTTCGATCTCTTCCAGCGTCTTGCCCTTGGTCTCCGGCAGCAGGAAGGCGGCGGCCAGGAAGTACACCACCGTGCATCCAGCCCAGAAGAAGAACATCGCCGCGTAGCCATGCCGGCCAACAGTCGGCAGGAACACAGCCGCAATGGTAGTGGAGACGAACTGGTTGACCAGCAGCGCGATACTCATGCCGTTGGAGCGGATGCGGGTTGGCATCAGCTCCGATAGCGCGAGCCAGACGCAGACGCCGGGGCCGACGGCGAAGCTGGCCACGAACAGGCAGATCGCCAGCGTTACTTGCCAGCCGTGCGTCGCCGAAGGCAGGGCGCCGATCTGCGCCTGCTCTATTTTCAGCGGCGCGCTGCGCCCTTCCGCCGGGTCGGCGAAGGGATTCAGGTGCAGGCGGCGGAAGACGGCGCCGATCACGCTGTCCGGCTGCACGGTGTCGTCGCGCGACAGCACCATTGGCGCCAGTGCAGGGTCGTCACTGCGGCGCGTCTGCACGTTGGTGAACGGGCCATAGGAGTAGGACACGGTAAGCATCTGCGGCGCCGCATCGGCGCCAGGCTGGGCGCCAAGCGCCTTCAGGGTCCGTGTGTCGAGGCGCAGCGACAGGGTATCGCCCTTGGCCTGCGCTGCCACGATGGCGCTGACGTCGCGCCGCTCGCTCTCCGCACTGCGGAACAGCAGGCCAGCGGCCAGCAGGGCGATCACGATGCCGCCGCTGCCCAGCATCAGCAGGAATTTGCGGCCCTTGCGGTCGACCAGCAGCACGGCCACCACGGTCATGATGGCGTTCAGCAGCTTGAGGCCAACATCGGCCATGTTGGCGGTGGCGCCGGGCAGGCCGGCCTGGTTCAGGATGTTGACGACGTAGGCCAGCACGGAATTGATGCCGGTCGCCTGCGTGCAGGCCAGCACCAGGCAGGCCAGCAGGAAAGGCAGCACGTAGCGGCGGCTCAGCAGGCGATCGTCGGCGGCCGTGGCAACGGCACCGCCACGGCCGGCAACCACGCCGCGCGCTGCGGCGATGTCGCCTTCGGTGGGCTCGCCGGCAGCGGCGCCATGCGCGGACATGCCGGCGGCAGCTTGCATATCGCGCAGTTCGGCATCGGCTTCGGCGGCGGCACGGGTGCGCAGCAGGGCGGCGCGGGCTTGTTCGCTGCGGCCGCGCTGCACCAGCCAGCGCGGCGATTCAGCCAGCAAGGCGCTGCCGAAAGTGAATACCAGGCCCGGTGCCAGGCACATCCAGAAGATGCTGCGCCAGGCGTGATCCTTGGCGTCGAAAACTGCGGCGGCACGCGCGGTTTCCGCCAAGGCTTGCGCGGCTTGCGTCGCGCCTTCGACATGTTGCGCCTGCACCAGGCCGATCACGGCTGCCGCCACCAGGCCGATGGTGAGCAGGAGCTGGAACAGGGCGGCGCCGCGGCCGCGCTGCTCGGCGCGCAGGCATTCGGCCAGGTACAAAGGCACGACTACGCCGATCAAGCCGCCGCTGATCCCTTGCAGCAGGCGCCCCAGCAACAGCGGGGTATAGCCGTCCGACAGCGCGATCAGGGGAATGCTGATGGTGAACAGGGCGCCGGCCAGCACCATCGCCCAGCGGCGTCCGATGGCGTCGGCAATGGCGCCGGCGAACAGCGAAGACAGCACGGAACCGAGCAGCACCGCAGCAACGATGAAGCTCAGTTGCTGGGCGCTCAGCTTCCACGCGACCGAGGCGGTCGACTCAAGGTAAGGCAGGGCGCCGGCAATGATGCCGACATCGATCCCGTAAAGCAGGCCGCCCATCCCGGCGATAAACAGTAAATAGCGCATGGATAAGGCCTGCATTGGATCTCCTGTAGTGTTATGAGAGTGGGATGGCCTCGCCTTCAACGAAGACGGCCACGGGGTGTAATGACTGGTCCAGCACGACGATGTCGGCCCAGGCCCCCGGCGCCAGGCGGCCGCGCTGCGACTCGCCCAGGTAATCGGCAGGGAAGAGCGACAGGCGCTGCGAAGCTTGCGCCACGTCCATGCCCAGGCTGACGAAGTTGCGCAAGGCCTGGTCCATGGTCAGCACCGAGCCGGCCAGCGAACCGGTGGCAAGGCGCACGCAGCCCATGCACTTGAACACGCGCTGGGTGCCGAGCGCGTATTCGCCGTCCGGCATGCCGGTGGCGGAGGTGGCGTCGGTCACGCCGTACAGGCGCGGAATGGCGCGCAGCGCGGCGCGCATGGCGCCCGGATGCACGTGCAGCAGGTCGGGGATGATCTCGGCATATTCCGCATGCGCCATGGCCACGTCCACCATGCCCGGCTCCTTGTGGCTCATGCCGGTCATGCCGTTGAACAGGTGGGTGAAGCCGGCGGCGCCGGCGCGCATGGCAGCCACGCCGTCGTCGTAGCTGCCGGCGCTGTGGCCGATCTGGACGCGGATGCCCATGTTCTTCAGGTGCGGAATCAGTTCCAGGTGGCCCGTCACTTCGGGCGCCATGGTCAGCACGCGGATCGGTGCGATGGCGTGGTAGCTCTCCACCAGGGCGCGGCTGCCGGTCACCACGTCGGGCGGCTGGGCGCCGAGGCGGCGGCGGTTCAGGAACGGGCCTTCCAGGTGCACGCCCAGCATGCGCGCGCCGTGCTGCGGGCGCTGCGCGATGACGCCGGCCAGGCCTTGCAGGGCGTGGCGAATCGAATCCTCCCTGGCGGTCAGGGTGGTGCCGAGCAGCGCGGTGGTGCCGTGCCGCGCGTGGCTGCGCGCTACCACGCTGCCGGCATCGCCGCCTTCCATGATGTCGACGCCGGAGGCGCCGTGCACGTGCAGGTCGACAAAGCCGGGGAGGATGGTCAGGCCGGCGCCGGACGGCCCTTCGGTGATGCTGGCGATGCGCTGGCCGAAAGCGATGCTGCCGTTGATCCAGCCGTCGGGAGTGAGGATGCGACCTTGCAGCATCTTCACTCCGCGACGATCACTTCAATGCCGCGCTTTTCCAGGCCATCGCGGTATTCGGCGCTGATGCTGGCGTCGGTGATGACGGTGTGCACGCGGTCCAGTTGCACGATGCGGTGCAGCGAGACGCGGCCGAACTTGGAAGCGTCGGTCAGCACGATGACTTTCTTGGCGCGCTCCACCATCTTGTGGTTCAGGTTTGCTTCCGCTTCGTGGTGGGTGGTGATGCCGAACTGCAGGTCGAAGCCGTCGACGCCGAGGAACAGCTTGTCGAAGTTGTAGGCCGACAGGCAGGCTTCGGCCTGGGCGCCCTGCAGCGACAGCGATTGCTTGCGCAGGCGGCCGCCGGTCAGGATCAGGTCCACGCCCGGCGCGTCGGCCAGCTCCCACGCGATGTTCAGGCCATTGGTCAGCACCGTCACGTCGCTGGCGTCGCGCAGCTGGCGCGCCAGCGAGATGGTGGTGGTGCCGGAGTCGATGATCACGTTATCGCCCGGCTGCACCATGCGGGCGGCCAGCAGGCCGATTTGCTCTTTCTGCGCCTGGTTCAGCGAATCCTTCTGGCGGATGGTGTGCTCGGTCGGCGGCGTGCGCGCCAGCAGGGCGCCGCCGTGGCTGCGCTGCACCAGGCCCTGGGATTCGAGCACACTGAGGTCGCTGCGGATGGTGACGGCGGAGACGCCTAGCTTGTCCACCAGGTCGGTGACCTGGACCGAACCATGTTGTACGATCGCCTGCAGGATGGTTTCGCGGCGTTGGCTGGTATTTCGCATGTCTTTTGTCGCTGGCTGTCAAAACGTCGAGCTTAACAGATGGCAGCAGCCACGGGCCCGGCAGCGGCGTTGGCGCTGCAGGCGCGCGCATATTGCGCCAGCACGCGGCCGACCTTGTGTTCCAGCAGGGCTTGCGGCGCAGCCGCCAGTTCTCCCTGCAGCACGGCGGGCAATTGCTCCGGCAGGTATTGGCTCAGCAAAGGCAGCGGGATGCTGCGGCCGGCCAGGTTGGCCAGGAGCTGGCTGACGGCGGCGGCCACGGCCGGTTCGCCCCAGTAATAGCGGCAGCGGTCGGACAGGCCGTAGCGGCGCATCAGGCGCTGTTCCGCGGCGCTGCCCAGGTAATGTTTTTGCCAGTGCTGCGGCTTGGCCAGCATGGCCTCGTCCAGCACGTCCATCAGGCGCGAGGCCTGCTCCTTGCCCAGCAGGGCTTCTTCGATCAGGCACAGCGCCAGCAAGCCTTCGCGCAGGGCGAAGGTGGCGGCCGGGCCGACCTTGAGGATGGCGTAGTGGTCGCGCACCATCTGGTGCAGGCCCGCTTCGCGCTGGTAGTCGGTGGAATGCGCTTCGAACACCAGGCCGGGCTGGCTGGCGGCGAAGGCGGACAATCCGGCCGCCGCAAGCGCGTCGTAGTGCTGCACATTGGCCTGGTCGAAATCGACGCCCGGCTGCACCACCATGGCGATCACGCGCTGCCATGCAGCGTAGAGGCCGGCTTTGGCGAAGGCGCGGCGGTGCACCTCGAGTGTGCGCTGCGCCGCTTGCGGCGCGGTGACGGCAAGCGCCTGTTCCAGCGATGCCTCGCCGCCCGGCACAGGCACTTCGGTGCCGATCACATACACCGGTGGCGGCAGGCCGGCGCGGGCCGCCGACTGCTCGGCGATGATGGCCAGGCGGACCGCGCGGGCGGCCACGGTTTCGTCGCTCAGCACCGGCTCGTCGTCGGCGCAGCGCATGCTGCAATCGAGGTGGATCTTGTGGAAGCCGGCCGACACATAGGCGTCGATCAGCACGTCGGCATGCGCCATGGCGCTGGCCGCGTCCTGCGACTGCCAGGCGTTGGGGCCGAGGTGGTCGCCGCCCAGTACCAGGCGTTCGGCCGGGAAGCCCTGCTCCTGCGCCAGGCGATGCACATAATCGCGGAATTGCGCCGGCTTCATGCCGGTGTAGCCGCCGAACTGGTCTACCTGGTTGGAGGTGGCTTCTACCAGCAGTGGCGTGCCGTATTGCGCGGCCACCTGCATGGCGGCGCGCAGCACGGCGGGGTGGCTGCAGCAGACGCTGTACAGGCCGACGGCCTGGCCGGCGCGGTGCGCCTCGACGATTTGCAGGACTGGGGAAAGCCGGGCAGGCTGGTTCATGGTCCTCTTACCGGGTTTGTTGGCGCGCCAGCAGGGCGGCGCCGCGTGCACCGCCGGCATCGCCGAAGCGTGGCGGCAGCACGGGCGGCGTTTGCACACCGCGGAACAGGTGGCGGCGCATGGCGGCCGGCAGTTGCTGGTACAGGTGGGCCAGCTTGGACAGGCCGCCGCCCAGCACGATGGCGTGCGGGTCGTAGGCCAGCACCAGGCCGGCCATGGCGTGGCCCAGCAGGTCGAGGTGGATCGCCAGCGCTTGCGCGGCCAGGGCGTCGCCGTTATTGGCGCGGCCCACGATCGCCAGCGGCTGTGCGCCGTCGCCGCCGAGGCGGGCGTGCAGCTGCGACAGGCCGGGGCCGGAGACATAGCGCTCGAGGCAGCCCTGCTTGCCGCAAGGGCAGTCCAGCACCGGCAGCTTGTAGAGGGCCAGCAGCGGCGCGGGAATCGTCCAGTGGCCCCACTCGCCGGCGATGGCGTTGAAGCCGCGTTGCAGGCGGCCGTCGACGCAGTAGCCGCCGCCGGCGCCGGTGCCGATGATGGCGCCGAACATGGTGGGCAGGCCAGCTGCAGCGCCGCCTTGCGCTTCCGACAGGGCGAAGCATTGGCAGTCGTTGCCGATGACGACGGGACGCGCCAGCGCTTCCTGCAGGGCGGCGGCGACCAGGCGCCCGTTCAGGGCCGGCACGTTGGAGCTGAGCTGGCGGCCGGTGGCGCTGTCGATCACGCCGGGCAGGCCGATGCCGACTGCGGCGGCCGGTGCCTGCGCGCCAAGCGCTGCATCGCCGCGCGCCGCCAGGCCGGCGATTGCGGCGACGAATTCATTGAAGTCGGTGCCCGGCGTCGCGACGCGCTCGCGGAACACTTCCCGCAGTTCGCCGCCGGCATCGATCCACGACACCAGTTCGATCTTGGTGCCGCCGATGTCGATGCCGTGATAGCCGGTTTGCTCAGAACTGGTCATGGCGATAGATGGTGACGCCTTGCACCACGCGGTTGACGGTGCCGTCGGCGAAGGGATTGTCGGGTGCCAGGCCCAGCGCGGCCGACTGGTGCAGGGCGTATTGCTGCGCCATCAGCAACCAGAGTGGCGCCAGCCAGGCATCCGGCAAAGCGGGCGCTGCGACCGTGATGTCGGATTCGCTGCCGACGGTGACCACCGAACCTGCCACGCCTTCGCGGCGCAGCTCCTGCAGCAGGTCTTCCTCATAACGGCGCGCCAGCGCCTTGCTGCTGCGGAACAGCACAACCAATGATTGCTTGTTCAGCGCCGACTTCGGGCCGTGGCGGAAACCGAGCGCGGTGTTCGACATGGCCAGCACGCGGCCGCTCGTCAGTTCCAGGACTTTCAGCGCGGATTCCCTGGCCAGGGCTTCCAGCGGACCGCTGCCCAGGTAGACCACGCGCTGCACCGGCTGCGCGGCCAGCGTGGCCAGCGGTGCTGCCCAGTCGCGCAATGCGGTGTCGCCGGCCTGCGCCAGCGCTGCCAGGTGCTCCTGCCATTCGCCCCTGCCCAGCACGCACAGGGCGGCCAGCAGCATGCAGCTGAAGCTGCTGGTCATGGCGAAACCGCGGTCGCAACTGGCGGCAGGCATCAGCAGGTTGAAGGTGCGCGCGTCGGAATCGCCCTTGCGTGCCAGCTGGCCTTGCGCATTGCAGGTGATGTTCAGGAAGCGTGCGTCGGCTACCAGCTCGCGCACCAGGTCGACCGTGGCCAGGCTTTCCGGGCTGCTGCCGCTACGGGCGAAGGACACCAGCAGGGTTGGCGCGTCCGGATCGAGGTAAAGCTCCGGGTGGGTCAGCAGGCTGGTGCTGGCCACGGCGCGCACCTGCGCAGGCCAAGCCGCGTTCAGTTCATCGGCAACGATCTCGCCGACATAAGAGGAGCTGCCGGCGCCGGTCAGGATCACGCGCTGCTGCGGATTGTGCAGGCAGCCGCCGACGAAAGCAGCAATGTCGGCGGCGCGGCTTTGCAGGCTGCTGCGCAGTTCGCGCCACAGGGCCGGCTGCTGCGCAATCTCTTCGGCGGTATCGAGACCGCTGATATCGCGCCAGGATTGCGGGTCACGCTGGAGGAGGGTAGTCATCGAAAAAAGAAAAGTTATTCGTTGGCTGAAAGCATAAATAGTATATTTCGAAAAGTCAAATACGAAAGATAAACGAAAGATATGGTTGGCTGAACGGTGTGCCGGAACGGTGGCGGAGCTTCCATCATTCAGCATGCTACGTTGCGTGATAGCTACTATGTGAAAGATATTGCGCTGCGGTATCGACAAAACGAAAGTAAAATGCGTGAAAAATCGGTGCAAAAGCGCAGTTTCCTTTCTTTTTGTTGACCTTTTTTGCTTTTATTCCTAAAGTAGGACCATCAAAACGAAAAATATTGCACCTGAGGCAGGCTTATGAAGAGACGCACCCGCACTGCAATTGCCGCTGCCGCCATGGCGCTGGCTACTGGCGCCGCCCTGGCAGCCCCGCTCGGAAAACTGCGCAGCATTGCTGCCGCGCCGGCCGCTGCTGCGGCAGGCCTGTCGTGGGACCTCGCGACAGAATCCGGCGCCATCGTGCGCGTCAGCCTGCTGCAGGACGACGTGCTGCGCATCTGGGCTGGCCCCAAAGGCAAACTGAGCGATGCCGGCGACAAGGCGGCCGCCATCGTGATCGGCAAGCCGGCCGCGCATATTGAGCATAGCGTAAGCGAACAGCCCGACCACATTTTGCTGCGCACTGCGAAACTGGCCTTGCGCATCGACCGCAACCCCTTGCGTTTCAGCCTGTTCCGCGCTGGCGAAACGCAGCCGCTGTGGCGCGAAGTGCAGCCGCTGGAGCTGGGCGACAGAACCAGCGTGCAGACCCTGTCCAGCGACAAGGCGGAACGCTTCTTTGGCGGCGGCCAGCAGAATGGCCGTTTCGAGTTCAAGGGGCGCCAGCTTGACGTGTCGTATTCAGGCGGATGGGAAGAGGGCGACCGCCCAAGCCCGGCGCCATTTCTTATGAGTTCGCGTGGCTGGGGCATGCTGCGCAACACCTGGTCCGACGGCAGCTACGACTTGCGCCAGCAGGACGTAGTGGCCTTGCAGCACGCAGAACCGCGCTTCGATGCCTACTACTTCGTCGGCAAGGATGTGCGCGACGTGCTGGCGCGCTACACCGAGTGGACCGGCCGCGCGCGCATGCTGCCGCGCTGGGCGCTGGAATACGGCGATGCCGATTGCTATAACGACGGCGACAATGTGAAGAAGCCGGGCACCGTGCCGAAAGGCTGGAGCGATGGCCCAAGCGGCAAGACGCCGGACGTTGTCGATTCGGTGGCGCGCAAATACCGTGAGAACGATATGCCGGGCGGCTGGATCCTGCCCAACGACGGCTACGGCTGCGGCTATACCAGCCTGCCGGAAACCGTGCAGGGCCTGGCGAAATACGGCTTTCGCACCGGCCTGTGGACCGAGAACGGCGTCGACAAGATCAAGTGGGAAGTAGGCAGCGCCGGCAGCCGGGTGCAGAAGCTGGACGTGGCCTGGACCGGCAAGGGCTACCAGTTCTCGCTCGATGCCAACAAGTCGGCTTACGACGGCATCCTGGACAACTCCGACAGCCGCCCTTTCATCTGGACCGTGATGGGCTGGGCCGGTACGCAGCGCTATGCGGTGGCGTGGACTGGCGACCAGAGTGCAAGCTGGGACTACATCCGCTGGCACGTGCCGACGCTGGTGGGCTCCGGCCTGTCCGGCCAGGCGTATGCGACCGGCGACGTGGATGCGATCTTTGGCGGCAGCCCCGAAACCTATACCCGCGACCTCCAGTGGAAGGCCTTCACGCCGGTGCTGATGGGGATGTCGGGCTGGTCTGCCAATGCGCGCAAGCATCCGTGGTGGTTCGACGAGCCTTACCGCAGCATCAATCGCCGCTACCTGAAACTCAAGCTGCGCCTGACGCCGTACATGTACACGCTGGCGCACGAAGCGGAACAGACCGGCGCGCCGCTGGTGCGCGGCCTGATGTGGGATTACCCATCCGACCCTGCCGCCTTCACCGAAGCGTACAAGTACCAGTTCCTGCTGGGCCGCGATGTGCTGGTAGCGCCCGTGTATCGCAGCCATGCGGTGTCGCAAGGCTGGCGCAAGGCGATCCATCTGCCGCAGGGAACCTGGTTCGAGTACTGGGACGGCCGCCAGGCAACGGCCGGCGCCGCGGGGCGCGACATCGACCTGCAGGTCACGCTCGACAAGCTGCCGCTCTTCGTTCGCGCCGGCGCCATCCTGCCGATGTATCCGGAAGTCCTGTACGACGGCGAAAAACCGAAGGACGTACTGACGCTGGACCTGTATCCGCATGGCGAATCCTCGTTCACGCTGTACGAAGACGACGGCAACACGCGCCAGTACCAGAAGGGCGCATTCAGCCGGCAGGTCCTGCGCATGCGTGAAACCGGCGACACCGTGAGCGTCGACATCGCCCCGGTGGAAGGCAGCTACGCAGGCCAGGAGGCACGCCGAAGCTACGTGTTGCGCATGCTGACGCGCCAGCGCCCGGCGGCGGTCGCCGCTGCAAGCCGCACCCTGCCCGCACGCGCGGACCGCGCTGCCTATGACGCTGCCGCTGAAGGCTGGTATTACGACCCGCAGGACCGCACCGGCACGCTGCACGTGAAAACCGCGAAGCAGGACATCCGCCAGCCACTGCAAATCAGCGTCCAGGGTGCGCGAGCGCTGGCCGCGCAAGACGGCAGCTTCCCGCAAGCCCCTGAACTGGGCCGCGCCTTGCCGCCGGACGCCTTGCTGGTGGTGAACCGCCCCGCAGAGGAGCCTGGACACCCGCTTGAAAACGCCTTCGACGACAAAGCCGCCACCTGGTTCCGCACCACCCGCAACCAGTCGATCCGCACCGGCGCCCACGAATGGACCATCGGCTTCACCGAGCGCCGCCTAGTCGACGGCATCGAGATCGCGCCGCGCAACGACGAGCACTGGAAGCACGGCCAGGTGCGGGACTATGAAATCTACATCGCCGACACGAACGGCGAATGGGGCAAGCCGAACTTCATCGGCCGCCTGAAGCTGCAGAAGGAAACGCAGACCATCAACTTCCCGGCCACAGCTGGCCGCCTGCTGCGCTTCCGCGTGCTCAGCACGCAGAACCCGGAAGGCGAAGGCGCGGCTTCCACCGACCCGATGGTGACGGCCGCCGTGCAGGCGCCGGCCAAGGCAATCAACGCCATGCAGCCGGCCGAAGTGGGGCCGATCGCGTTGTCCAGCTTCCGCATCCTCGAACATCGTGCGAAGGAAGGCGCGGAGCAGCAAAGCTTCCTGTCGGACCTGCCATTGCCGAAAGGCGTCGGACGCGATCGTCCTGCCGGCAAGGGAAAGGAAATGCGCATGAACGGCCTGTGGTTCCGCAAGGGACTGGGCGTCGGCCCCGCCAGCCGCATCGAGCTGCAACTGGAAGGCAACTGGAACGTGCTGCGCGCCGACCTGGGCGTGGACGACAGCTGCCGTAGCGCCGGCGGCCTGCAGTTCCAGGTCTGGAGCGGCGAGCGCCTGCTGTACGACAGCGGCCTGGTGACTGCGCCTGCCGTCGTCAAGCCGGAAATCGATGTACGCGGGTTGAGGCAACTCAGCCTGCGGACCCTGGGGGCGCGCGGCGCCCAAGCAGCCCAGGTTTGCGGCAACTGGGCCAATGCCGTACTGCTAGGCACAGAAGGCGCCACCGCCAAGACGCGCTGACCGCACTTTTTTCGTCACTAAGAACGAACCCCTCTTCGGACCGGGGAGGGCGTTTTGCAAACTAAAAAAAGGAGATGCAAGTGGAACTGAGGAAATTGATCGCTGCGCTGGCAGCCATTGGATTTGCTGGCGGGGCCTTGGCAGATGGGGCGGATGACAGGGAGGACGAGAAAGGCGAGAAAGGCGAGAAGATCCATCGCGTCGAAGTGACAGGCTCGAGCCTGAAGCGCATCAACGCCGAAACCGCATCGCCGGTGCAGGTCATCGACGCCAAGCAGATCGAAAACATGGGCGCCCGCACCCTGATGCAAGTGCTGGACAACCTGCCGGCGGCGCGCCCGGCCCAGCAAGACTTCCGTTCCATGTTCACCGGCTCCGACGGCGCCTCGCAAGCGAACCTGCGTGGCCTCGGCGCGCAAGGAACCCTGGTGCTGCTGAACGGCCGCCGCCTGTCCTTCTACGGCGCACCGGCCGGCTTCCAGACCATGTTCGTCAATATCGACTCGATTCCCGCCGCGGCGATCGAGCGCATGGAGATCCTGACTGATGGTGCGTCTGCGGTGTACGGCTCGGACGCGGTGGCCGGCGTGATCAACGTCATCACCAAGAAAAACTACCAGGGCCTGGAAGCGAAGGTCAGCACCGACCATTCGCAGGAGGTGTCGGCCTACGGCGAGCACCAGGCCAGCCTGGTGTACGGGAAGGGCGACTTCGGCAGCGACGGCTACAACTTCATGGCGTCCCTGAACGTGTACAAGCGCGACCGTATCGCGCTGGCCGATACCTACGACAAGCGGCCCGACTACTTCTACGTCAACAACCCGAACTTCATTTCGAACTTCCGCGTCGGCGTCGGCAGTGAACCGGGCCAGCCCAACCCCGGCACCTTCTTCGTATTCGATCCGGCCAGGAACAACGCCCGCACCCAGCGCGCAGTGAGCGGCTGTTCCACCATGATCGCCGAAGCATCCGGCACCCGCTGCGTGTGGAACAACCTGCCGTACTCCATCGATACCGGCCCGACTTCCGACCGCGCAACCGGCTTCCTGTCCGGCCGCAAGAAGCTTGGCGAAGACCTGGAATTCTTTGCCGAAGCAGCCTTTACCCACATCAAGCTGCGCGGCGAGAACGGCCCGCGCAGCTTCAACAGCGGCACCACCAACAACTGGTTCTCACGCAATACCGGCACCACGCTGAACACCTTCAGCTACCCTTACCTTGGCCCCAACAACGTCTACCTGAAAGGCAAGCTCGATGCCGACATGGCCGCCAAAATGGGCGGCGCGGCGGGCCTGAACTACGTACTGCAGGATGCGGTCGGCCACTTCGGCCAGAAGAACCTGGACGACAACTACCGCGTGCTGGCCGGCCTGAAGGGGCACCTGGCCGGTAGCTGGGACTTTGAAACCGCACTGGGCGTGGCGGGCAGCCATTCCACCTTGTACCAGACCATCAACGTGAATACCAAAGGCTTCGAAAAGGCCTTCGGTCCTTTCACCAAGGACCCTGTCACCGGGCGCAGCTATATCGCTGACAACCCGGCCTACAAGTTCGGCGAAATCAGCGAAGCCAATGCGGCCCTGATCCGCGAAGCGTATCCGACCTTCGACATCCACTCCTGGACCAAGCTGATTACTTTCGACGCCAAGGTGGAAGGCACGCTGTTCAAGCTGGGAGAGCGTGAAGTGCGCGCCGCCTTCGGCACCAACCTGATGCGCGAAAGCTTCGATACCCCCGGCAATCCGGATGCCGCCAATGGCCTGATCACGCAGCAGGGCGGTTCCTGGTTCGACGGCAAGCGCACTGTCAGCGCGCTGTTCGGCGAAGTGGTGGTGCCGGTGACCGACACGCTGGAAGTCAACGCCGCGGCGCGCCTGGACAAATACCCGCACTTCTCCGCCAATCTGGCGCCGAAAGTCGGCGTGCAATGGCGCGCCCGTCCTGAAATCATGGTGCGCGGTACCTACTCGGAAGGCTTCCGTGCTCCCAACCTGGCCGAATCGGGCAGCGGCGGCGTGTTCGCCCAGGTAGGCGGCATCCGCGACACTGTGCGCTGCGACGAAACCAACGCCATTGCCAAGCTGCTGCAGATGTCTGTCACCGCGACCGACCGCGACCTGGGCAAGACCCTGCTCAATTCGAACTGCTCGACCACCGTGGGCGGCCTGACCCCGCCGAACCCGAACCTGACGCCGGAAAAAGCCAAGATCTCGACTCTGGGCCTGGTGCTCCAGCCGGCCAAGGACGTCAGCATCTCGCTGGACTACTGGTTCATCTACCGCCGCAACGAAATCGTGCGCCAGGACTTCAACCAGCTGTTCACCGCGCTGGTCGACCAGTACGGCCCAAGCCTGGCCGGCACCGACAAGGCAATCCGCAACGAGCTTTCCGATGCCGACCGCGCCAATATGGCGGCCGTGGCCGCCATGTGCGCCAATCCCGCCAACGCCGCTGCCTGCACCGGCCCGCTGCCGAAGTACTCGGTGGGCAACCTGGGTGGCCTGATCAATTCCTACTCGAACCGCGGCCGCACCCTGCTGGACGGCTTCGACATCGATGCCCGTACGCGCTTCTCGCTGGGCGAATACGGCAAGCTGGGTGCCGGCGCCGCATTCACCATCCGCAAGCGCGAAACCTACAACTACGAAGACGGCAGCGGCTTCTCCGGCAACTACGTCGGTTACTACGATTCGCCGCGCCTGCGCGCCACCTTCAACGCCGACTGGACGTATCAGAACCTGGTCACCAGCCTGTTCGTGAACTACACCGGCAAGGCCAAATGGGCATTCGGCGCATACGATACCGACAACGCACCGGAAAACTGCACCGCCGGCGGCGTCGCGCTGCCGGACAACCTGTGCGGGGGCCAGCCTTCGTACTACACCGTCAACCTTGGCTTCAACTGGAAGCCGGTCAAGAACCTGGACCTGGGCCTGAACATCAAGAACGTCACCAACAAGAGGCCGTACTACGACCCGAACGGATGGGAAGGATACAACCACCAGCAAAACCTGTTCGGCCGCGTCTTCTCGCTCTCGGCCAACTACAAGTTCTGGTAACCTGCGACCCAACCAAAGAGGTAACGACTAGATGGACAAGCAATTCAATCGACGACACTTCCTCACCGCTGGCGCCGCGCTGGCGGGCAGCCTGCTGCTGCCTTCCGCCTTTGCGGCGGGCGGCCGCGAAAAGCTCCGGCTCGGCATGATCGGCACCGGCATGCGCGGCCAGGTGCTGCTGCGCGAACTGGTGCGCCGCGACGACGTGGAAGTCGCTGCCCTGTGCGATATCGAGCCGATCATGCTGGGCAAAGCCCTGGCGCAGTTCGAGAAGGCCGGCAAGGCCAAGCCGCGCACCTTCGGCGAGGACGGCGACAAGCACGCCTACCGCCGCATGCTGGACGCGAAACAGCTCGATGGCGTCATCATCGCCACGCCTTGGGAATGGCATGCGCAAATGGCGATCGACGCCATGCAAGCCAGGGTGCCTGTCGGCTGCGAGGTAGTAGCAGGCGTGACGCTGAAAGATCACTGGGACGTGCTGGACACCCAGCTCAAGACCGGCACGCCGTACATGCTGCTGGAAAACGTTTGTTATCGGCGCGACGTGATGGCGGTGCTGCAGATGGTGCGCTCCGGCCTGTTCGGCGAACTGGTGCACCTGCAGGGCGGCTACCAGCACGACCTGCGCGCCGTGAAGTTCAACAACGGCGATCCGGCCAAGCCATACGGCAGCGGCATCGAGTTCGGCGCCAAGGGCTGGTCGGAAGCGAAGTGGCGCACCGAGCACTCCGTGCAGCGCAATGGCGAGCTGTATCCAAGCCATGGCATCGGGCCGTGCGCGATGTACACCAACATCAACCGCGGCAACCGCTTCACCCGCATCAACACCTTCGCCACCAAGGCGCGCGGCCTGCACGACTACATCGTCAAGCAGGGCGGCGCCGATCATCCGAGCGGCAAGGTGAAGTTCAGCCTGGGCGACGTGGTAACCACCACGCTGGCCTGCGAGAACGGCGAGACCATCATCCTGCAGCACGACACTTCGCTGCCGCGTCCTTACTCGCTGGGCTTCCGCGTGCAGGGCACCAATGGCTTGTGGATGGACGTTAACCATTCCATCCACATCGAAGGCAAAAGCAAACCGCACCAGTGGGACGACTTCCAGGCCTACCAGGACCAGTATGACCACCCGTTGTGGCGCAAGTACGCCAGCGACGCAGCTGGCGCGGGGCACGGCGGCATGGACTACTTCGTGATCCACGCTTTCGTGGAAGCGCTCAAGGCGCGTGCGCCAATGCCGATCGATATCTACGACGCGGTGACGTGGAGCGCCATCACGCCGCTGTCCGAGCAATCGATTGCGCAGGATTTCCGGACGCTGGACTTCCCTGACTTCACGCGCGGCCAGTGGAGCAAGCGCAAGCCGATTTTCGCTTTCGACGATAGCTACTGAGATCGCTGATGTAATATTGTCGTTCTCTTAACCAATTAGAAAGAGTAAGAGGATGACAAGGAAAGTACTAACCGCCGTGGCATTCAGCCTGCTGGCGGCAAGCGCCTGGGCGCAGGAAGACGCCCAGGCATCAGAAGGCGATACGGTTGTGATCACGGGCCAGCGCCCCGGCCCGGGCCTGTGGAAGGTCAGTAAAGGCGAACACGTGATGTACGTCTTCGGCGATTATGCACCGCTGCCGATCAAGATGGACTGGCGCTCCCATGAAGTGGAAGCCATCATCGCCAAGTCCCAGGAATACCTGCCCAAGCCGTCATTTGGCATTTCCGTCGGCTGGTGGGGCGGCATCAAGATGCTGCCATTTGCCATCGGAATCAAGAATAATCCGGACGGCGGCAAGCTGATCGACGTGCTGCCCGCCGATACTTACGACCGCTGGCAAGCGCTCAAGACAAAATACATCGGCAAGAACGACAGCATCGAGCGGGAACGCCCGATGTTCGTTGCTGACACGCTGTACCAGCAAGGGTTGGAAAAGAACGGCCTGACCATGCGCACCGACGTCTATTCGAAGCTCGACAAGCTGGTGAAGCAGTACAAGGTGAAGGTCACGTCCAGCAACGTCCAGACCGAACTCGAAAGCCCGACCGAGGCCCTGCGCGCATTCAAGAATTCACCCGGAACGGACGTGCTTTGCTTTGCCAGGACAGTGGAGCGCCTCGAGTCCGATCTCGATGCGATGCGCGCGCGCGCCAATGCATGGGCGGTCGGCGACATGTCGAAGATCTCTTCCCTGAGCTTTGCCGACCGCGAGGCCGCATGCACCGACGCAGTGCTGAACAACGACGCGTTCAAATCGAACGAGAAGCTGAAGCAGGTGAAGGAAACAATGCAGAAGAACTGGCTGGCCAACGCCGAGCGCGCACTTGAAGCCAATGATTCGACCTTCGCCGTGCTGCCGCTGGTGCGCCTGCTCGATCCGAAAGGCCCCCTGGCCGTGCTGCAGGCCAAGGGCTACAAGGTCGAGGCGCCCGAGTAAGCGCCCCCGCTTCACCTTTACGCTAGCCTGGCGCGCCTTGCATCGGCGCCGGCTTGCGGCGGCAGCTTGAACACTTCCAGTGCCTTGGCGACGGCCTGCGCCTGCAGGTCCAGCACGCCGGTGGCAGCGGAAGCTTCCTCCACCATCTGGCTGTTCTGGCGCGTCACCTCGTCAAGCTGCACGATGGCGTCTTTCACCTGGTTGACGCCGTCGCTCTGTTCGCGCGTCGCACCGCGGATATCGCCCATGATGGAGGCCACGCGGCCGATCGCGGAAATCACCGCATCCATGTCCTTGCCGGCCGTGGTGGCCACGTTGGCGCCGCCTTCGATCTTGCCGGCAGAGGCATCGATCAGGACTTTGATGTCCTTGGCCGCCGCCGCGCTGCGCTGCGCCAGGCTGCGCACTTCGCTTGCTACCACCGCGAAACCGCGGCCGCTTTCGCCGGCGCGCGCCGCTTCCACCGCTGCATTGAGGGCCAGGATATTGGTCTGGAAAGCGATGCCGTCGATCAGGCCGATGATGTCGACGATCTTGTGCGAGGACTGCCGGATCTCGTCCATCGCCGTCACCACCTGCGCCACGGCGACGCCGGTGCGTTCGGCCAGCGCAGTCGCTTCGGTCGCCACGCCGTTGGCGGTATTGACGTTGTCGGCGGTCTGGCTCACGGTGCCGGTAATCAGCCCCATATGCGCCGTGGTCTGTTCCAGGTTGGCCGCCTGCGCTTCGGTGCGCGCTGCCAGGTCGACGTTGGCGCTGCGCACCTGCGTCGTGGTGCTGCGCGTCAGGGCGAAATTGCCGCGGATGTCGCCCAGTATCGACGCCAGGTTCAGGTTCAGCTGGCGCACGAAGGCCTGCAGCTGGCCCAGTTCATCGTGGCGGTCGACCGCCATGCGCGTGGTCAGGTCGCCGCCGGCCAGGATGCGGGTGGCGTTGATGCAGGCCTGGACCGGCGCCACGATGGCGCGGTGCAGGTTGTACCAGCCGTACAGTGCCAGCGCCGCCAGCAGCAACGCCTGCACGTGCAACACGGAGTCGGGGTAGGGCAGCACGGCATGCAGCGCCATTGCCAGCGCCAGCAGCGCCATGCTGCCGAAGCACAGCGCCATGCGTTGCGACAGTGAGATGTCGCGCAGCGCATTGGCGATCTTCTTGCGGCCGCGCGGTGCAGCAGCGCCGCGCGCGATGCGCACGCCATCCGGGTTCGGGCCTTTGACGGTGCGGTACAAAGCCTCGGCATCCCTGACCTGCTGCGGCTTCGGTTTGGTGCAGACCGACATGAAGCCTGTCGTGCGGTTCTTCTCGATCACGGGGGTGACGTTGGCGATGCACCAGAAATAGCCGCCATTCCTGCGGCGGTATTTGACCAGGCCGCGCCATGGTTCGCCCGCCATGGTGGTGCGTAGCATGTCCTCGTCGATTTGCGCCGGCATGTCCGGGTGATAGAAGGCCTTTTGCGGGCGTCCGATCAGGTCCTCGCCGGCGTAGTCGCCGACAGCGATGAACGTCGAATTGGTGTAGGTCAGGCGGCCCTGCAGGTCGGTGGTGATGACGATGGGTTTGCCGTCTTCAAGCAGGGTTTCGTGTTCGGCTGCGGTGAGTGTGCTGCGCATTTTTGACACTTTGTTTCAGTTGGGAAAGATCGCAGAGCATACTAGCAGATCGACGAATGGCCGCGCCGAAAGCGTGGCCATTTCGTGGTTTTTCCACCAAAACAGTTGTCGCTCAGTTAAGTTGGCAGTTCCATCGCAAAGCCGACGCCAAAGCGGTTCCAGGCGTTGATGGCGACGATGACGAAGGTCAGTTCCGACAGCTCCTGTTCGCTGAACTGGGCAGCGACCTCGCTGTACACCTGGTCCGGTGCGCCGTTTTTGGAGAGTTCGGTCAGCGTTTCGGTCCACAGCAGCGCGGCGCGTTCGCGCTCGTCGAAGAAGGGCGTTTCGCGCCAGGCCGGCAGCGCCAGCAGGCGGCGCACGTCTTCGCCGTGCTTCAGCGCGTCCTTGCTGTGCATGTCGATGCAATAGGCGCAGCCATTGATCTGCGAAGCGCGGATCTTGACCAGCTCGCGCAGCGAGAGCGGCAGCAGCGATTCGGCGATGGCGCGCTCGAGTCCCATCATGGCCTTCATGGCGGTCGGGGCGGCGGCGTAGTAGTTGATGCGTTTCATGATATCTCCTGAGAAGCGATGAATCCACTTTAGTCTGGACGAGTTTGCGGATAAACTGGTCTTTATCGTTTTGAATATACGGAAAGTCGAACAATCATGGCTTTTGACCGTCTCGAGGCGATGCGCGCCTTCTGCCGCATCGTCGAGGTAGGGAGTTTCGTCGGCGCGGCCGAAGCACTGGGCGTGCCGAAGACCACCATCTCCGGCCAGATCCAGGGGCTGGAGGCGCACCTGGGCATGAAGCTGCTGCACCGGACCACCCGCCGCGTGTCGCCCACCACCGACGGCGCGGCCTATTACGAAGGCGCCCGCGCGCTGCTCGACGACCTGGACGAACTGGAGTCCTCGCGCCACGATGCGCGCGGCCGTGTAAGGGTTGAAATGCCATCGCCGGTCGGCACGGGCCTGATCATCCCGGCCTTGCCGGATTTCGCAGCGCGCTATCCGGATGTGCGGCTCGATATCGGCTGCGGCGAGCGCGTGGTGGACCTGGTGCAGGAGGGAATCGATTGCGCCTTGCGCGGCGGGCCGGTGGCGGACCAGGACCTGGTGGCAAGGCCGGTGGGGAATATGCGCTTTTGCCTGTGCGCTGCGCCGTCCTACCTGGCGTCGGCCCCGAGGCTGGCGGCAGTGGATGACCTGCCAGCGCACCGCTACCTTGGCTTCGTGTTTGCAGCGACAGGCCGCCAGCACGTCCAGTCGCTGCAGCGCGGCGACCAGCGCTACGTGATCGAGCAGCTGCCCGCCATGCGCTTCAATAGCGCCGCTGCATACGTCGCGGCGGGCGTGGCGGGTCTCGGCATCCTCAATATCCCGCGTGCGGAAGCGGCGCAGCATTTGCGCAGCGGCGCGCTGGTGGAAGTGCTGGCCGACTGGCACCTGGGCAGCATGCCGATCAGTCTTGTCTACCCGTATGCACGCAGGCTGTCATCGCGCGTGCGCGCTTTTACCGACTGGGCCACCGCCTTGATGGCGAGCGACCCTTTGTGGCGCTAAGGCTTGACGACCCTGGCGCCAACCAGCTTCGCGACGCCGGCCAGCGTGGTCTGCGCAGCGTTCAGGCCAAGCAGGAAGTCCTTGTCCGAATAGTTCGAGTACAGGTCGGTCGGCTGGTGCCAGTGCGGGTTCCAGCCGGAGCCGATCTGCTGCCCGCGTTCGTTCTCGCGCAGCGAGATCGAAGGCACCAGGTCCATGAAGGGCGTGGAGTCGGTGTTGGTCATGTGGAAGCCGACCGCAGCCGGATAGTTGGTCGCGTACTTGTCGTTCGCCGCGCGGAAGTCCCATGCCAGCCTGGCCGAAGCTTCGGCCTGTTTCGAGTTGGACTGGAACTCGATATTCACGTCCGCCTCCGCGCGCTGCTCTTTCGGCAGTACGTAGACCGGGTGGCCTTTCGCGTCCAGCACCGGCTTGCCGGCGTCGTCGAGCTTGGGGACCGGCATGCCGTGGTCGAACAGCATCATGTCGTGCTGGATCATGCCCAGCCAGCGCGGTTCAGGGTATTTGCCCGAGCCTTTCGGCGACTCGATGCCTTGCAGGTTCTTGCGCTGCTCGACGTAGGCGGCTGCGCCGTTCAAGCCGGTTTCCTCGTTGTTCCACAGGGCGAAGCGGATCGAGCGCTCGGTTTCCACGCCCGGCGCATTGAAGATGCGCGCCAGCTCCATCACCAGCGCTGTGCCGGAACCGTCGTCGTTGGCAGCTTCGCCAAAGCCGATGCCGTCCATGTGCGCGCTGACGATCATCATTTCGTCGGGACGGGTCTTGCCGATCTTGGTGCAGTAGACGTTCTCGCGCAGCGAGGTGCCTTGCGGCGTCTGTTCGGCGTTGAGTGCGCGCAGCCGTTCATCGGGCTGCTTCATCGGATCGGTATTCACGCCGGTGGGCGCGCGGTTGCCGAACAGCGTGCTGCCGCCCTGGCCGGGAGGTCCGCCCGCGCCGCCACCCGCCGCCACCGCCGGCTTGCCGCGCGCGGCCGGTTCGGTGAACTGGTACTGCAGGCGTTCCACGTTGGAGCAGCCATACGCTTTCAACTGCGCCTCGATCCAGTCCAGCGCCTGGCGGTTGCGTTCCGTGCCGTGGCGCCGGTCGCCGAACCTGGTCAGGCTCTTGATGGTAGCCTTGTACTTTTCGAGTTCGAGCTGGTTCACCAGCGCGGAGATCGGATCGGCTGCCGCTGCCGTTTGTGCGTGGGCGGCATTTGCCGCGAAGGCCAGTGCGATGCTGAGGGCGACGCTTGCTTTCATTGGGAGCTATCCTGTTATGTGGTCCGGGCATTTTGCACCTTCCGCGCCGGCTGCTGCGTGAATTTTCAATGGCGCGACGCCATAACCGTGATACCGAAAGGGGTATTGCGGATGCAAAAGATACGATTGGTGGTCGTGCGAATCAATGACTACGATGGTCTGGCAGTTAAAAAAACTCCAAGGAGACCATCTATGAAGAGAATTCTGTCATGTTTCGCCATGCTGATCGGCATGGCGCTTTCCGCGCACGCAGCCACGCCGATCACGATCAATACCAGCGTGCAGTACAAGATCAAGAACGTCAACAGCGGCCTGGTATTGGGCATTGACGGCGCCAGCCAGGCTGCCGGCTCCAAGGTGATCCAGTGGTCCGACAACGGCACCGCCGACCACCTGTGGCACTTCATGCCGATGGGGAATGGGCGCTACAACATCGAGAACATGTTGACGCACCAGGTGCTGGGCGTCACCAACGCTTCGACCGCCGACGGCGCGCAGGTCGTCCAGTGGGCCGACAACGGCACTTCGGACCACTTGTGGGTGGTCACGCAAGCGGCCAGCGGCAACTTCCTGATCCAGAACGTCAACAGCGGCAAGTACCTGGAAGTGTATATGGCGAGTACCGCCAACACCGCCACTATCGACCAATGGGGCCTGACCGGCTGCACCTGCCAGGAATGGCAGCTGGTGAACACCGGGGCCAGCCCGTACCCTGCGCCGCGCGCCGTCGCCGGCAACGGCATCTTCGTGCACGACCCCTACATGCTGCGCGACGGCAGCGGAAAGTACTGGCTGTATGGTTCGCACCAGACGCTGGCCACGTCGACCGACGGCGTGAACTTTACCAATTACACCAGCTGCACTACGGCCCAGATGGGCGGCTATGCGCCGAACTGCCCCTCGATCGGGCCGGACTTCAGTTCCTGGAGCGGCCTGCAGACGCCGAAGGGATGGAACAATGGCGCCAATACCGACGTCTGGGCGCCCAGCCTGATGGTGGCGAACGGCACCTATTACCAGTACTACTCGATTCCCTACCTGCCAAGCACCGGAGCGGAAGCGGTGATCGGCGTCGCCACCAGCTCGTCGCCGCAGGGGCCATGGACCGACAAGGGTTTCGTCACCAAGTCCTGGAACAGCACTACCACCTCGCCGCCGCCAGGCTTCTGGGCGACCACCGATAACGCGATCGATCCGGCGCCGTTCCGCGACGCCAGCGGCAACTGGTGGATGGCCTGGGGCTCCTGGACCGACGGCACGCACCTGGTGCAGCTTGACCCGGCCAACGGCCTGATCAAGACCAACGCCCCGGTGTACACGGTGGCCAGGCGCGGCAATCCGTCGGCTGGCGAAGAAGGTCCGTTCATCTACTACTACAACGGCTATTACTATTACTTCGCGCCGATCAACGAATGCTGCAAAGGCTCGACCAGCACCTACCGCACCATCGTCGGCCGCTCCACCAGCGTGACCGGGCCCTATGTGGACCGCGGCGGCGTGGCGCTGACCGCAGGCGGCGGCACCATCCTGCTCAGCACCCACGGCAATATCATCGGCCCTGGCGGCGGCAGCGTGTTCACCGATCCTGGCAACAATAACAAGCCTACCTACGTCTACCATTACTATGATGGCAATAATGGCGGGCGGGCGACGCTGGGCATCAATACGCTTGGCTTTACCGCCGACGGCTGGCCGTTCATCCAATAGGGCCACCGTTACAGTCTTGCCAACCGTAGCCAAAGCCACATAGAATGCGGGGCACGCGGGTGTAGTTCAATGGTAGAACGGCAGCTTCCCAAGCTTCATACGAGGGTTCGATTCCCTTCACCCGCTCCAGAATACGCAATGGCGCCCTTGAGGCGCCATTTTTATTGCATCAGGAGCAATATTCATCTGGATAAAAGCGTATTAGAAAAAAAATATTGCAGAAAACGCTAAATTCTTGCCGGAAACGCTGGATATATTGTTTGAAGGGCATGTTGAGGAGGACTCCATGCCCGCTTTTACCAACAAACAATTTATTCGGACGAGAAATTCATGGTAGCGATTGTCAGCGGTGGTGCACTGGGCCTGCAAAGCGGTTCCCGTTTCGTGTTGGGTGGAGACCGGGGAACGGTCGGCAATGCGGCCTTGGGGCGCAATGGCGACCAGGCCTATCTGAATGCCGCCAACGGCAACCTGGTCATCCAGTCGCGCGACGAGTTCCTGGCCGCCAACGGCATCGACACCGCGCTCCTGCGCACGTATAACAGCCAGGGCATCTATACCGACCGCCTGGGCGTCTTCGGCGACGGCGACAACGGCGACAACTTCCGCCTGGGCGTCTACAAGCGCGTCGCCTTCGTCAGCGGCAAGGTGAACACGGCCGGCAGTATCGCCAGCCGCACCGAGGAAGACGGCAGCACTGCCACCTATACCTTTGACGCGGCGCGCGGCTGCTATGTCACCACCGACGGCGCCGGCGCCCATGACACGCTGGCCTATACCCCTGCCAGCGGCAGCGTGCCGTCGAGCTGGACCTGGCGCGACGGCGACAGCCAGGCCAGCGAGACCTACAACACCTCGGGCCTGGTCACCTCGGCCACCGACGTGGACGGCAACACCACTACCTTCACCTATGCCGGCCGCCTGATGCAGAGCGTGACCATGGCCTCGGGCGATGTGCTCTACCTCGATTACAGCGACAACAACCTGGTCGGCCTGCGCACCGTCAGCGGCGGCGTCACCCGCAGCCGCACCCGTTACACCTATGACAGCAGCAAGCGCCTGACCAGCGTGGAGGTGGACCTGTCGCCGGACGATAACAGCAAGGCCGACGGCAACACCTACACCACCCGCTACACCTACGACGGCGCCAGCCGCCGCATTGCCACCCTGACCCAGAGCGACGGCACGGTGCAATCGTTCACCTACGTGCAGGTGGGCACGGACTTCCGCGTCGCCAGCATGACCGACGGCCTGGGCCGCGTCACCCGCCTGAGCTACGACGTTGCCAACGGCCGCACCGACATGACCGATCCGCTGGGCTTTGTCACCAGCTTCTTCTACGACGCCAAGAACCAGCTGACCCAGGTGCTCAGCCCTGCGGTCAACGGCATTCGCGTGCGCACCAGCTACGCCTATGACGCCAGCGGCAACGTCACCAGCGTCACCGACGGCAACGGCAATGCCGTGACCATGACCTACGATGGCAACGGCAACCAGCTCACCCAGCAGGATGCGCTGGGCAACGTGGTGGCACGCAGCTACAACAGCGCCAACCACGTGCTGAGCGAGTCGGTGCGCATGGGCAATGGCGGCGCCCTGGTCACCCGCTACGTCTACGACAGCAAGAACCACCTGCGCTTCCGCATCAACCCGGCCGGCGACGTGGTGGAATACCGCTACGACGCCAAGGGCCAGCGCGTGGCGCAGATCGCCTACAACGGCGGCACTTATAACACTTCCGCCCTGGCGGAAGGGGCGGCGCCAGGCGAAGCCCAGATGGCTGCCTGGGCTGCGGCGCAGGACAAGACCCTCAGTGCGCGCAGCGATTTCGCCTACGACTTCCGCGGTCTGGTGAGCGCCAGCACCACCTATGCCGAAGTGGATGGCGCCGGCAACGGCGTGGCCGATGGCGCCAACACCGTCAACTATGTATACGATGCCTCCGGCCTGCTGCTCAAGACCATCAATGCCGGCGCCACCACCAGCTACGCCTACGATGGCCTGAACCGCCTGCTGGCCAGCACCGACGCGCTGGGCCAGCAATCGCTGGTGCAGTACGACGACGCGCACAACCGCACCGTGTCGACCCTGGCCAACGGCCTGGCCACCACTTCCACCTACGACGCCGCCGGCGAACTGGTGAGCGTGATCCAGAGCGACAGCGCCAACGGCGCCGAACTGGGCACCGTGCGCAACTTCTACGATGCCGACGGCCGCCTGTTCTGCACCCAGGACGCGACCGGTGTGCGCACTACGTTCCTGTACGACGAGATGGGCCGCCGCAACGGCATGATCGACGGCTTCGGCGCCTTGACCGAAAGCGTGTACGACGGCGCCGGCAATCTGGTGCGCACCATCCGCTACGCCAACCTGGTGGACAGCAGCAAGCTGGTGGATGCCGCCGGCGCGCCGCAAGCCGCGACCCTGGCCACGCTGCGTCCGCTGGCCAGCGCCGCCGACCGCCGCGTCGACCAGGTCTACGACAAGGACAACCGCCTGGTCTACACCGTGGATGAAGCGGGCTTCGTCACCCAGCAGTTCTTCGACGCCGCCAACCGCGTCACCGACCTGGTGCGCTACAACAACGCCATCAGCCGCGCCGCGCTGCCGGCCAATCCGCAGCTGGCCGACATCCAGGTGGTGTCGTCCACCGAGGACCGCCACAGCCGCAACTTCTTCGATGCCGACAGCCGCCTGGTGGGCCAGCTTGATGCCCAGGGCGTCCTGACCGAGCAGAAATACGACGCCATCGGCCAGCTGGTGGAGACCGTGCGCTATGCCACCCTGACCGATGCCGCCCTGCGCAGCAACGGCTCGCTGGAACAATTGCGTCCACAGTCTTCCGCCGCCGACATCAGCGTGCACCAGTTCTTCAATGCGCGCGGCCAGCAGACCGGCGCCATCGACGGCGAAGGCTACCTGAGCACCTTCAGCTATGACGCTGCCGGCAACCGCAGCGCCGTCAAGCGCTTCGCCAACCCTGTCAACTACATGCCGGGCGCGCGCCTGGCGCAGATGCTGCCGCAAGCCAGCGCGGCCGACCAGCAGGCGACCTTCAGCTACAACAAGCTGAACCAGCTCGTATCGAGCACCGACGCCGCCGGCGTGCGCAGCGATTTCGCCTACGACAAGGTGGGCAAGCTGGTATCGACCGTGCAGGCGGCCGGCAGTGCCGACCAGCGCACGGCCCTGGTGCGCTACGACGTGCAGGGCCGCCTGGTGGCCGAACTGTCCGGCCAGGGCGCCAGCCTGCTCAACGGCGACGCCGTGCACGACACCGGCATCTGGGCCGGCTACGCCAAGCGCTACGGCTATGACGCCGCCGGCCGCATGGTCAGCAGCACCGACGCCCTTGGTGCGTCCACGCTGTACTTCTACGACGGCGCCGGCCGCCGCACCCATAGCGTCAACGCGCTGGGCGAGGTCAGCGGCATCCGCTACGACGCCTTCGGCCAGGCCACCGACACCATCAGCTACGCCAACCGCATCGATACCGCCGGCCTGGCCGGCGGCAGCAACGCCCCGGTCCTGGCCGCGCTGGCGGTGGCGGCCGACCCGCTGCGCGACAGCCTGCTGCACACCGATTACGATGTGCGCGGCCAGGCCACCCGCCTGGTCGACGCGCTGGGCAATGCCACCGTGCGCAGCTACGACGCCTTCGGCCAGTTGAGCAAGGAAATGCGCCCGATCAGCGCGGCTGTGCAGGAACTCATGCGCTACAGCTACGACAAGCGCGGCCTGCAGACGTCCGTCCTGCGCGACGCCGACGGCATTGCCGCCCTGCGCAGCACCGAGTACGACGCCTTTGGCCGCGCCGTGGCGCAGACCGACGCCAATGGCCAGGTCACCCGCAACACGTTTGACCGCAACGGCCGCGTGGTGGCCAGCTATGACGCCATGGGCCAGGTGCGTTCCACCAGCTACGACGCTTTCGACCGCGTGCTGACCCAGACCGATGCGCGCGGCAATGTCACCCGCTATGCCTACGACACGGCACTGCACAAGACCACCGTCACTTCGCCGCTCGGCATCGTCACTACGATCACCAGCAACGCACAAGGGCAAGTGATCGCCCTTGCTGACGGCAACGGCAACACTACCAGCTTCAGCTACGACGCCGACGGCCGCCTGCTGGCCACGACCGATGCCTATGGCAAGGCCGAGCGCAAGGAATACGATGCCGCCGGCCACCTGGTCGCCACCATCGACCGCAACGGCGTCAGCACCCGCTACACTTACGATGCAGCCGACCGCCGCCTGAGCCAGGTAGTCGATGCGGGCGGCCTGGCGCTGACCACCACCTGGACCTACGATGCCAAAGGCGAAGTGGTGTCGCAGCGCGACCCGAACGGCGTGCTGACCGTCACCAGCTACGACCAGAAGGGGCAGGCCACCCGCGTGGTGGTCGATCCGGCCGGCCTGAACCTGCACACCAGCTATACCTACGACGCGCAGGGCCACACCCTGACCGTCAGCCGCGGCGCCAACGGCGTCGACAGCGCCAGCGTACGCTACGACTACGACAAGCTGGGCCGCCGCGTGGCCGAAGTGGTCGACCCGGCCGGCTTGGCCGTCACCACCCGCTACGCCTACGACGCCGAAGGCAACCGTGTCAGCATGACCGACCCGGACGGCCACGTCACCCAGTTCCATTACGACGCCAACGGCCGCCTGCTGGAATCGGTGGATGCGCTGGGCCATGCAAGCAGGTTCGAGTACGACGCCGACGGCAACCGTACCCGCGCCGTCGACGCCAACGGCCATGCCACCAGCTTCGTCTACGACGCCGGCAACCGCCTGCTGTCGCAAACCGACGCCATGGGCGGCGTGACTGCCTACACCTACGACGCCAATGGCAACCGTACCACCAGCACCGACGCGCTGGGCCGCACTAGCCGCTTCGAATACGACCGCCTGAACCGCCTGGCCAGCCAGGTCGACGCCCTGGGCCAGCAGACCATCTACGCCTACGACCCGAACGGCCAGCGCATCGGCGTGACCGATGCCAAGGGCGGCGTGACCCGCGCCGAGTACGACGCCGCCGGCCGCCTGGCCGCCAGCATCGATGCGCTGGGCAACCGTACCAGCTATGCGTACGATGCCAACGGCAACCGCATCGCCACCACGGATGCCAACGGCCATACCGTGGCCTACCGCTTCGATGGCGCCAACCGCATGGACCAGCAGGTCGACGCGGCCGGCACCACGCGCTTCAGCTATGACGCGCGCGGCAACCGCATCGGCCTGACCGATGCCAATGGCAACACCACCACCTTCGCCTACGATGGCGCAGACCGCCTGGTGCGCGTGACCGACGCGCAAGGCGGTGCTACCGTCTACGCCTACGACGCGGCGGGCAACCGCACCAGCGTGGTGGATGCCAACGGCAATGCCACTAATTTCAGCTACGACGCCGCCAATCGCATGGTGCAGTCGACCGATGCGCTGGGCCATATCACCCGCAACGAATACGACGCGGTGGGCAACCTGCTGCGCAGCACCGACGCTGCCGGCAACGCCACCACCTACCTGCTCGACGCGCTGGACCGCGTGGTCAGCCGCACCGATGCCATGGGCTTTGCCACTGCCTACCAGTACGACGCGGTTGGCAACCGCACCGCGCTGACCGATGCCGCAGGCAACACCAGCCGCTTCGAATACGACGCCGGCAACCGCCTGACCCGCAGCGTGGACGCGCTCGGCCTGGTCACCAGCCACGAGTATGACCAACTGAATCGCCGGGTACGCAGCATCGATCCGGCCGGCCACGACAGCAAATTCGAATACGACGCCGACGGTCGCCTGACCGCTACCATCGACGCCCTGGGCGCCCGAACGTCCTACGAATACGACGCTGTCGGCAACCGCACGGCAGCCGTCGATGCCCTGGGTAACGCCACGCGCTTCGCATACGACAGCAGCAATCGCCTGGTGGTGCACAGCAACGCGATGGGGCAAAGCACGCGCTACAGCTACGACGCGGTGGGCAACCGCCTGGCCAGCGTGGATGCCAATGGCCATGCCACCAGCTACCGCTATGACGCGCTGAACCGCAAGGTCGAAGAGACCAACGCCGCTGGCGACTCGGTCCAGCATGTCTATGACGCCGTAGGCAACCTGATCATGACCCGCGATGGCAACGGCCACCAGCGCTTCAACCATTACGATGCACTGAACCGCCTGACTGCAGCAGGCGATGGGCTGGGCGCCATGACCCGCTTCGATTACGACGCCGTGGGCAACCGCACCGTCGTCACCGATGCACTGGGCAACGCAACGCGCTTTGCCTACGACGCCAACGGCCGCCTGGTCAACCAGACTGACGCGCTCGGCAACATCACCCGCCACGATTACGACCGCCTGGGCAACCGGGTGGCCACCACCGACGCACTGGGCCGCGGCACCCTGTTCGCCTATGACGCCAACAGCCGTCTGCTGTCCGTCACCGCTCCCGACAACGAGGTGACCGCCTACAGCTACGATGCGGCTGGCAACCGCACGGCAACGACCGACGCCAACGGCAACCAGACGGTGTTTGCATACGACGCCGTCAACCGCCTGGTGTCCAGCACCGATGCCCTGGGCCACCGGACCACGCATGCCTACGACGCCGTCGGCCAGCGCCTGTCCACCACCGATGCCAACGGCCATACGGTCTCCTTCAGCTACGATACCGTCGGGCGCCTGGCCGCCACCGTGGATGCCTTGGGCAACCGTGTGGAGCACCGTTACGACCAGGCCGGCAATCGTATTGCCACCGTCAACGCCAACGGCCATGTCACCAGCTATGGCTACGACGCCGCCGACCGTCTGGTTTCCGAGACCGATGCGCTGGGCAACAGGGCGGAATACCATTACGACAACGCCGGCAACCGTGTGACGGCGATCGATGCCAACGGCCATGCAACCGGCTTCGAGTTCGACGCCAACAACCGCCTGGTGCGCCAGACGGACGCCACTGGACGTTCGACCAGCTTCGCCTATGACGCCGTAGGCGCCGTGGTGGAAAGCACGGACGGCAACGGCAATGCCACTCGCTTCAGCTACGACGCCAACGGCCGCCTCGCCGTACGCACCGATGCGCTGGGCGGCATGACCCGCTTCGCCTACGATGCGGTGGGCAACCGCATCGCCAGCATCGATGCCAACGACCATGCGACCGGCTACCTGTACGACCTCGCAAACCGCCTGGTAAAACAGACCGACGCGCTGGGTAACGCCACCAGCTACGAATACGACAAGGTCGGCAACCGCCTGGCCACCACCGACGCCAACGGCGCCACCAGCCGCGCCGCGTATGACGCAGCTTACCGCCTGGTCAGCGAGACCGACGCGCTGGGTGCGGTCACCACGCACAGCTACGATGCTGTCGGCAACCGTATCCACAGCACCGACGCGCTGGGCAATGCCACGGCCTTCGATTACGACGCGGCCGACCGCCTGCAAAGCGTCACCGACGCCCTGGGCGGCGTCACCCGCCACAGCTATGATGCCGCCGGCCAGCGCGTATCGACTACCGATGCCGCCGGCGGCACCACCTCCTTCAGCTACGACGCAGCAGGCCGCCTGGCAGCGCAGACCGATGCCATGGGCGGCAAGAAAGCGTTCGCCTACGACGCCGCCGGCAACCGCATCCAGGCCGTCGACGAGAACGGCAACAGCACCAGCTTTGCCTATGATGCCGCCAACCGCCTCAATGAGCAGCGTGACGCCCTCGGACATACCGTGCGCTTCGTCTACGATGGCGCCGGCAACCGCGTCGCCATGATTGACGGCAACGGACACGACACCCGCTTCGGTTTCGACGCGCTGAACCGCGTGGCAAGCGTGACCGACGCGCTGGACAACACCAGCAGCTTCGAGTACGACAAGGTGGGCAACCGCACCGCCAGCATCGACGCCAACGGCCACGCCACCCGCTACGAGTACGACGCGGCCGACCGCATGGTGGGCCAGGCCGACCCGCTGGGCAACCGTACCGGCTATGCCTACGACACCGTGGGCAACCGCATCGCCACCACCGACGCCAACGGCTTCACTGTGCGCGCGGCATACGACGCGCTGCACCGCGTGGTCGAAACGATCGACGCCCTGGGCGGGACCGACAAGCTGCGCTACGACGCGGTCGGCAACCTGCTGGAGGCCGTCGACGCCGCCGGCAACCCAACCCGCTTCGAATACGACGCCTTGCACCGCCAGGTAGCGGCCATCGACGCCCTGGGCGGCATGACGCGCGCCACGTACGATGCGGTCGGCAACCGCACCAGCACCACCGACGCCTTGGGCCGCGTGACCCGCTTCGCCTATGACAAGCTGCAGCGCCAGGTCGGCATCACCGATGCGCTGGGCGGCGTGACGGCGGTCGCCTTCGACGCTGCCGGCAATCGCATCGCGCACACCGACGCCAACGGCAATACCACCCGCTTCACCTACGACCAGGCCAATCGCCTGGTGTCGCTGCAGGACGCGCTGGGCGTGGAAACCGCCTATGCCTACGATGCGGCCGGCAACCAGGTGGGCGTGACCGATGGCAACGGCCACATGGTCGCGTCCACCTTCGACGCCGCCAATCGCCTGGTCCAGGTGAAAAATGCGCTGGGCGAGACGAGCAGCTATGGCTACGACAAGGTCGGCAACCGCGTCGCCGTCACGGACGGCAATGGCCACACCAGCACCGCCGCTTACGACGCCAACAATCGCCTGGTGCGCCAGGCCGATGCGCTTGGCAACATGACGCAGCACGAATACGATGCCGTCGGCAACCAGGTGCGCGTGGTCGACGCCAACGGCAATGCCAATGCCTTCAGCTACGACGCCAATCGCCGCCTGTTGAAACAGACCGACGCGCTGGGCAACGCCACCACCTTCGCCTATGACGTGCTGGGCAACCGCACCTCGGTGGTCGATGCGCTGGGCCGTGTCACGAGCTTCCATTACGACGCATTGAGCCGCATGGTCAAGCAGACCGATGCCCTGGGCCACGACAGCAGTGTCAGCTATGACGCCGTCGGCAACCGCCTGAGCGCAACCGACGCCAACGGCAACACCACCAGCTTTGCCTACGATGCGCTGAACCGCCTGGCCGCCACCACCGATGCGCTGGGCAAGCAGACCGGGTTCGCCTACGACCATGTGGGCAACCGCACCGGCGTCATCGACGCACGCGGCAACACCACCGCCTTCGAGTATGACGCCGACGGCCGCCTGGTGCAGGTGACCGACGCCCTGGGCGGCAAGACCCGCCATGCCTACGACCGCGCCGGCAATCGCCTGAGCGTGACCGATGCGCGCGGCAACGTCACCGCCAGCGAATATGACGCAGCCAACCGTGTGGTGCGCGTGACCGACGCGCTGGGCGGCGTGACCCGCCATAGCTACGACGGGGCCGGCAACCTGGTTGGCAGCACCGACGCCAACGGCGCCAGCACCGCTGCGCAGTACGACGCCGCCAACCGCCTGGTAGTGCAGGTCGACGCGCTGGGCGCGGAAACGCGCTTCGCCTACGATGCCGTGGGCAATCGTGTCTCGATCATCGACGCCATCGGCGCCGAGAACAAGTTCGCCTACGACGCCAACAACCGCCTGCAGAAGCACACCGACGCGCTGGGCGCCATTGAGAGCTACACCTACGATGCCGTCGGCAACCGCCTGTCGGTCGTGGACCGCAACGGCAACGGCAACACCTTCGAATACGACGCGCTGAATCGCCTGGTGGCGCATGCCGACGCCTTGGGCAACGCCAACATCTTCGAGTACGACAATGTCGGCAACCAGCTGCTCGAGCGCGACCGCAACGGCAACGCCACCAGGCGCGCGTTCAACGCGCTGAACCAGCTGGTCTCGGTAACCGATCCGCTGGACGGCGTCACTGCCTACGGCTACGACCAGGTCGGCAACCGCACCTCGGTCGTTGACGCCAACGGCGGCGTAACCGCCTTCGCGTACGATGCGCTGAACCGCGTATCCCTGGTGACCGACCCGCTGGGCTATGAAACCCGCCGCTTCTACGACGCGGTGGGCAACGTGGTGAACCTGACCGACGCCAATGGCCATGCCACCCTGTCGCAGTACGACGCCGGCAACCGCCTGGTCGTCAAGACCGACGCCATGGGCAATGCCAGCCGCTATGCCTACGACGCCGTGGGCCGCCTGCTGGAACAGACCGACGGCAACGACCATACCCGCCGCTACGCCTACGACCTGGCTGGCCGCATGGTGAGCAGCACCGATGCGCTGGGCAACACCACCACCATGAGCTACGACGCGGTCGGCAACCAGGTTGCCGTGACCGACGCCAATGGTCACACCAAGCGCAGCAAGTACGATGCCGAACACCGCCTGGTGCGCCAGCAGGATGCGCTGGACAACGGCTTTGATTACGCCTATGACGCTGTCGGCAACCTGCTGGCGCAGACCGACGCCAACGGCAACGTCACGCGCCGCGCCTACGACGTCAACAACCGCCTGTTGCAAGTGACCGACGCCCTGGACGGCGTGACCGCCTTCGAGTACGACAATGTCGGCAACCGCGTCGCCCTCAAGGATGCCAACGGCAATACGACCCGTTACAGCTTCGACGCCAAGAACCGCATGACGTCCAGCCTGAATGCGCTGGGCTTCAGCAACAGCTGGCAATACGACAAGGTGGACAATCGCGTTTCCTCCACCGACGCCAACGGCCACACCACCAGCTACGTCTACGACAAGGACAACCGCCTGACCGGGCTGACCGATCCGCTGGGCTACACCGAAGCCTACGTCTATGACGGCGTCGGCAACCGCATCGGCTTCACTGACAAGAACGGCCACGCCACCAGCTACAGCTTCGACGCCGCCGACCGCATGGTGCAAAGCAAGGACGCTCTCGGCTACACCGAGCTGTTCGAGTACGATGGCGCCGGCAACCGCTTGGCCTTCACCGACAAGAACGGCGCCCGCAGCACCTTCAGCTACGACGCTGCCGACCGCCTGCTGGAAGCGAAAGATGCGCTGGGCCATCGCGAGCAGTTCGAGTACGACGCGGTTGGCAATATGCTGGCCCGGAGCGACAAGAACGGCGCCCGCACCACCTTCGCGTACGACGCCGTCAACCGCAAGATCACGATGGCCGATGCCCTGGGCAAGCAGGAAAGCTATGCCTACGATGCGATGGGCAACTTGCTGAGCACGGTCGACCGCAACGGCCACACCACGCAGCAGGCTTACGACAAACTGAACCGCGTGGCCAGCCGTACCGACGCGCTGGGCAAGCAGGAAAGCTACGCCTACGACGCAGTCGGCAATCGCCTGTCGGCTACCGACCGCAACGGCCACACCCGCCAGTTCAGCTATGACGCCGGCAACCGCCTGATCGGCAGCCGTGATGCGCTGGGCCACCTGGAAGTGTATTCCTACGACGGCGTGGGCAACCGCATCCAGTTGACCGACCGCCGTGGCAACAGCACTTACTTCGAATACGACGCCGACGATCGCCTGATCGCGATCCGCAACAGCGTGACCAGCGCCGCCGGCGACATCAAGTGGGTGGTCGATCCCGACATTGTGCCGCCGACCGAACCGGAAGAACCGGGAGAACCGGGAGAACCGGGAGAACCGGAAGAGCCGCCGCGGTTCCTCATGAACAGCTTCGCTGCCGTCGTCGCCGACGACCCCGGCTACGGCTACGGCTACGGAAGCGGCCATTTCACGGGCTACCAGGACCCTTACACGGTAGAACTGGTGACCCGCTTCGAATATGACGGCGTGGGCAACCGCGTCGCCATGATCGACCGCAACGAGAACCGCACCGAATACAGCTACGACCAGATCAACCGCCTCACCGTCACCAAGGACGCGCTGGGCGGGGAGACCGTCAACGCCTACGACGGCGTGAACCGCACTTCGGTCACCGACGCCAACGGCAACCAGACCAGCTACAGCTACGACGCGGCCGGCCGCATGATTGCGGAGACCGACGCGCTGGGCAAGACGGAGCAGTACGATTACGATGACGCCGGCAACCGCATCGCGGTGACCGACCGCAACGGCCACACCAGCAGCTTCGCCTACGATGCGGACGGACGCCTGCTGTCCGTCAGCAATGCGCTGGGCGGCAAGGAGCAATACCAGTACGACGCCGTCGGCAACCGCATTGCCTTGGTCGACCGCAATGGCAAGGCCACCACCTACGCCTACGACGCCAACGACCAGCTGGTCGCCGTGACCAATGCACTGGGCAAGACCGAAAGCTACGCCTATGACGCGGTGGGCAACCGCCTGTCCGTGACCGACCGCAATGGCGGCGTCACCGCCTATGCCTACGACGAGGAAAACCGCGTCGTGACCGTCACCGACGCGCTGGGCAACGCCACCGCCCACGAGTACGACGCCAACGGCAACCTGGTGCGCAGCACCAATGCCAAGGGCCATGCTACCGAATACGAGTTCGACCAGCTGAACCGCCTGGTCAAGACCATCTTCGACCGCTTCGACGAGCACTACTGGAACCAGGGCTACGAGCAGACCTACCAGCGCGTGGTATCGACCCGCTATGTGTATGACGGCGTCGGCAACCGCATCACCATGGTCGATGCGGAGCAGAACAGCACCAATTACAACTACGACAAGGTGTACCGCCTGACCACGGTCACCGATGCACTGGGCAACAGCACCAGCTACCAGTATGACGCAGTGGGCAACCGCACCTCGCTGGTCGATGGCAACGGCAACGAAACCCGCTACAGCTACGACGCCGTCAACCAGCTGGTTGGCACCGTCGATGGCAACGGCAATGCCGACAGCACGACCTACGACGCCGCCGGCAACCGCATCGCCTACACCGACCGCAACGGCCACACCACGCGCTACGAGTTCGACGATGCCAACCGCCAACTGCGCACCATCGATGCGCTGGGCAACGTGTCCAGCAGCACTTACGACGCGGTGGGCAACCGCCTGAGCAACACGGACCGCAACGGCCATGTGACCAAGTACGAGTACGATGCACTGGGCCAGCTGCTGCGCCAGACCGACCCGATGGGCGCCACCCAGTCCTTCACCTGGGATGCCGTCGGCAACAAGACGTCGGCCACCAACCAGCTCGGCAGCGTGACCAGCTTTGCCTATGACCTGAACAATCGCCTGGTTGAGCAGACCGATGCGCTGGGCAACAAGGCGAGCTACACCTACGACGTGCTGGGCAACCGCACCAGCAGCACGGACCGCAACGGCAACAAGACCAGCTTCGACTACGATGTGCTGAACCGCATGGTCAAGCAGGTCGATGCGCTGGGCAACGCGACCAGCCACGCCTACGACACCGTGGGCAACCGCGTCAGCACCACCGATGCGCTGGGATTCACCACCAGGTATGTCTACGATGCAGTCTACAACCTGGTCGACACGATCGACGCGCTGGACGGCCACACGCGCCAGGAATACGACGCGGTCTACAACCTGACCGCGCGCATCGACGCCAACGGCCATCGCACCCAGTTCCTGTACGACGCCGTCAACCGCCAGGTGGAGAAGGTAGACCCGATGGGCTACTCCACCAAACTCGAGTTCGACGCCGAAGGCAACCGCATTGCGCGCACCGACGGCAACGGCCACACCACGACCTACGAGTACGACGCCGTCAACCGCGTGGTGAAAACCACCGATCCGAAAGGCTATGCGGACAAGGTGGAGTATGACGCCGCCGGCAACCGCACTCGCTACACCGACCGCAACGGGGGCGTCACCACCTTTGAATACGATGCCAGCGACCGCCTGCTGCTGTCCACCGACCCGCTGGGCCATACGGTGTCCAGCAGCTACGACGCGGCCGGCAACATGCTGCAAACGGTGGACCGCAACGGCAATGTGACCAGGTTCAGCTACGACGCGCTGAGCCAGCTGCTGTCGACCACCGACGCCCTGGGCCATACCGAGAGCTTCACCTACGACGCCAACGGCAACCGCACCAGCATCACCGACAAGAACGGCAACGCCACCGAATACCACTTCGATGCGCTGAACCGCGTCGCAACGCTGGTCGACGCGCTGGGCAACAAGGAAACCTACGCCTACGACGAAGTGGGCAACCGCATCAGCGTGGAGGACAAGAACGGCAACGTATCGGAATTCCATTACGATGCGCTGCACCGGATGGTCCGGGAATACGACGCCAACCGTAATACGACTTACTACTATTACGACGCAGTCGGCAACCGCATCGAGAAGGACGACCCGCTCGGCTACGAGACCTTCTATCACTACGACGCCAACGACCGCCTGGTACGCGAAGAGCACATGATGCATACCCCTGGCTGGGGCGAAACCCTGACGCTGACCAAGGCCGGCGGCGAGGCAATGCTGGTTCCTGGCGCGCTGTCCTACGGCGGTGATTGGGAGGAGCCGCACTACGGGCCGCGCCATGTGACCGACTACGGCTACGACGGCGTGGGCAACATCATCTTCGAAGACCGCTACTACGAGCAGATCTGGGGCGGCGAAGAGGGTGGCGGCGTCGACGACATGGAGCTGCACTTCACCATCAACCGCACGTTCGACCCGTGCGACCGCGTGGCGAGCGAATCGCATGGCGGCCTGCCGCCGACCGAATACGAATACGATGCGAACGGCAACATGACCGCTTCCATCGACCCGGACGGCAATGAGACCAGTTTCGCCTACGATGCTGCGAACCGCCGCATCAGCCAGACTTCGGCGCTGGGCAATGTCACGACCTATGCCTACGACGCCAATGCCAACCTGGTCAGCACCACCGATCCGCGCGGCGCGACCACGCTGCAGCGCTGGGACGCACTGAACCGCCTGGTCGGCACCACCGACGCCCTGGGCGGCGTCACCTCGTCCACCTATGACGCGGTTGGCAATGTGCTGAGCCAGACCGACGCAGCCGGCGGCATCACCCAGTACGCCTACGACAAGCTGTATCGCATGGTAGCGAGCACCGACGCGCTGGGTGCCGCCACCACCTTCACCTATGACGCCGTCGGCAACCAGCTGAGCCGCACGCGCCCGAACGGCGCGGTGACCACCTATGCCTACGATGCGATCAACCAGCTGCTGCTGGCCACCGATGCCCTGGGCGGCGAGACGCGCTACGAGTACGACGCCGGCGGCAACCGCACCCGGGTCGAAGATGCGAACGGCCATGTCCGCGAGTACGAATACGATCCGCTGCACCGCATGACCCGCTCGACGCTGCTGCGCGACAACGGCAACTGGGACTACTGGGAGGAACGCGAGCGTTATACCTATAACGCAATCCACCAGGCCAATCTCTATCGCAACTACGACGAAGCCGAGAACAAGGACGGCGGCTACGCCCATGACGCGGCAGGCCGCCTGGTCGGCTACCGCAACGAAGACTGGAGGCGGGTCGAATACCGCTACGACGACGCCGGCAACCGCACCATGGTCACGGATGCACGCGGCCGCATGACGTCGTACAGCTACGACAAGGAGAACCGCCGCATCGGCAGCACCGACCCGATGGGCTTTGCCACCAGCAGCGAATACGACGCGAACGGCAACATGGTCGCCTCGACCGATGCGCGCGGCAATACCACGCGCTACACCTATGACCTGCTGAACCGCCTGGTCAGCAGCACCGACGCCCTGGGCGGCGTGACGCAGTACCGCTATGACGCTAAGGGCAACCGCACCGGCACCACCGATGCGCTGGGCCGCACCACGGCCAGCGTGTACGACGCCGATAACCGCCTGGTGGAGCAAACCGATGCACGCGGCACGGTGACCCGCTACGCCTACGACGTCAACGGCAACCGTACCAGCACCACCGACGGCGCCGGCAGCAGCACCGCCTATGCCTACGATGTGCTGGACCGCCTGGTCAAGACCACCGATGCCCTGGGCGGCGCCACCACCTACGGCTACGACAAGGTCGGCAACCTGACCAGCACGACCGACGCCAACGGCCATACCTCGACCAATGCCTACGATGCGGCCGATGACCGCATCAGCCATACCGACGCGCTGGGCAATATCACGAGGTTCGACGTGCGCGAACACCACCAGGTGTCCCGTGTCACGGATGCCCTCGGCAACTGGAAGAGCACCTGGTTTGACCAGGTCGGCCGGGTGAGCGGGCACGACAGCACCGATGGCCTGAGCGACAATCTCACGCGCGACAGCAACGGCAACGTGCTGATGCGCACGGACGCGCTGCAGAACGCCACGCGCTACTTCTACGACGACAACAACCGCCTGACGGACAGCGTGTCGGCGCTGGGCTACCTGACCCACTACGAATACGACGAAAACGGCAACATCGTGCGCCAGACCCGCTATGCCAACAAGGTCGACGGCCAACTGCCGGACCCATGGTGGGGCGACCGCGACAGCTTCCGCATCGACCTGCCGCTGGCCGACGATGCGCACGACCAGGTCACGGCCTACGAATACGACGCGCTGAACCGCCTGGTGCGCAGCGTCGACAGCCTGGGCGGCATTTCCACCCGCGAGTACGACGCGGTCGGCAACCTGGTGCGCGAAGTCAATGCACAGGGCAATGCCGTCAGCTACACCTATGACGAAGGCCACCTGCTGCTGTCCTCAACCGACGTGCTGGGCCAGACCAGCAGCTACAGCTATGACGTGCTGGGCCAGCGCGTTGCCGTGACCGACGTGCTGGGCGGCGTCACCAGGAGCGCCTACGACGCCCTGGGCCGCGTGACGTCCACCACCGATGCCCTGGGCGGCATCAGCAGCGCCACCTACGACGCAGTGGGCAACCGCCTGAGCGTCACCGACGCCAACGGCCACACCACCAGCTATGAGTATGATGCCAACAACCGCGAGGTGCTCAGCCGCAGCGCGGAAGGCAACGTCCAGCGCAGCGAATACGACGCGGTCGGCAACCTGGTCAAGGTCACCGATGCCCTGGGCAATGCCACGACCTACCAGTACGACGGCGAGCACCGCCTGCTGATGGTCACCGACGCGCTGGGCAACAAGATCCAGCACGCCTACGACAAGAATGGCGACCGCCGCTATACGTACGACGGCACCGGCTCCTACTTCGGCCAGAGCGTCGACGCCGACCGCCGCCTGGTCGAGACCGACTTCCGCGAAGGCAACGAGCGCCAGCAGTCCTATGAGCTCGATGCCTTCGGCAACCGGATCGTCGTCCGCGACGGCAATGGCAACCCTTGCACCTATGCCTACGACAAAGGCAATCGCGTCATCAGCAAGACCGACGCGCTGGGCAATGTCACCACCTACGAGTACGACATCCTGGGCAACCGCACCGCCATGGTCGACGCCAACGGCGCGCGCACCGAGTACAGCTACGATGCCGCCGGCCGCCTGCTGAAGGAGACCGACGCCATGGGCGGCGTGACCACCCACGTCTACGATGCCGCCGGCCACGAAACCAGCAGCACCGACGCGCTGGGCTTCAGCACGCGCTGGAGCTACGACCTGCTGGGCCGCCTGCTGAAGGAAACCAATGCCCTGGGCGGCGAGACCAGCCACGAGTACGATGCGGTCGGCAACCGCCTGGCGGCGCAGGATGCCGCCGGCGGCCGCACCTTGTTCGCCTACGACGGCGACAACCGCCTCGTCAAGCAGACCGACGCCATGGGCGCTGCTGTGTCGTACGCGTACGATGTGGCCGGCAACCGTGTCGCCATCACCGATGCCCGCGGCAACGTGACGACGCTGGCCTACGATGCCGACAACCGCGTCAGCACCAAGACCGACGCCCTGGGCAATGTGACCAGGTACGGCTACGACGCCAACGGCAGTTGCACCAGCGTCCAGGATGCCCGCGGCAACACGACCAAGTATGGCTACGACAAGTTGAACCGCCGCGTCAGTGTCATCGACGCGCTGGGCAACTACACCGAAACGAGTTACGACGGTGTGGGCAACCTGAGCCAAGTCCGCGATGCCAACCAGAAGTACACGAGCTACTACTATAACCAGGCCGGCGCGCTGGTGCGCACCAAGGACGTTCTCGGCAACGAGGAAAGCTATACGGTGGACGCGGTGGGCAACCGCCTCAGCCGCACCGACGCCAACGGCAACACGACCAGCTACAGCTACGACGCGCTGCGCCGCCAGACCAGCGTCACCGACGCGCTGGGCGGCGTGACCCGCTTCGCGTACGATGCCCTGGGCCACGTGACCAGCCAGACCGACGCCAACGGCAACGTCACGCGCTACAGCTACGACGGCCTGGGCCGTGTCGTGGGCGAGACCGATGCACTGGGCGGCAAGCGCAGCTACGCATACGATGCGCTGGGCAACCTGGTCAAGGAAACCGATGCTGCCGGCAACGCCACCAGCCATACCTATGACGCCGACAACCGCCTGCTGAGCACGACCGACGTGATGGGCGGCGTGACCCGCTACGAGTACGACCAGAACGGCAACCGCCTGCGCACGGTCGACGCGGCCGGCTTCGCAACGCTGGCCAGCTACGATGCGCTGAACCGCCAGGACAGCAGCACCGACGCACTGGGCAACGTGACCCGCTTCAGCTACGACGGCGTGGGCAACCGCGTCGGCGTGACCGATGCCAACGGCCACACCACCAGCTACGCCTACGACGCCGACAACCGCGTGGCAAGCGTCACCGATGCCCTGGGCCACACCACCTGGTTCACGTACGACAAGCTGGGCAACCGCGCCACCATGAGGAACGCGCGCGGCTTCACCACCTACTACTACTATGACGGCCTCAGCCGCCTCACCCAGCAGGATAGCAGCGGCTTCTCCCAGCGCTGGACCTATGACAAGGTCGGCAACACGCTGACGCACGCGGACGGCATCGGTACCTGGAACTACAGCTACGACGCGCTGAACCGCCTGGCCACCAGCACCGATCCGCTGTCCAACGTCACCAGCTACGGCTACGACGCAGTCGGCAACCAGATCGCGGTCACCGATGCCAACGGCCATACCAGCACCGCCAGCTTTGACGGCCTGCGCCGCCAGCTGTCCAGCACCAACGCCCTGGGCCAGGCCACCAGCTACGAGTACGATGTGCTGGGACGCCGCACCGCCACGGTCGACGCGCTGGGCCGCCGTACCGGCTACGCCTACAATGCGCGCGGCGACCTGCTGCAGCAGACCGACGCGCTGGGCCAGAAGACCAGCTTCAGCTACGATGCCGTGGGCAATCGCCTGACCGCCACCAGCACCGCCGGCGCCACCACCGTCTTCGAATACGATGGCAACCGCCGCCTGGTGCTGCAGAAGGACGCCGACGGCGTGCGCACCACCCATGCCTACGATGCGGTGGGCAACGAGACCGAGCGCGTGCTCGGCGCCGGCACCGCGCTGGCTGTGAAGACCAGCTGGACCTACGACGAAAACAACCGCCGTACCAGCGAGACCGACGCGCTCGGCGGCACCACGCGCTATGAATTCGACGAGGTCGGCAATGTCAGCAAGAAGACCGATGCGCTCGGCCTGGAACGCAACTATGAATACGATTACGCCAACCGCCTGAAGCGCGAGTACGTGATCTGGACCCAGTCCGTCAATTACACTTATGACGCCGCGGGCAACCTGACCGACAAGTCGGATGAACTCGGCAAGCACAACCAGTACCGCTACGATGCCGACGGCCGCCTGGTGGAACACACCGACGCCAATGGTTTCGCCACCAGCTACGGCTACGACGCGGTCGGCAACCAGATCAGCGTGGCGCGCGGCGGCTTCACCACCACCAGCGCCTACGACGCGGCCAACCGCGTGGTGTCGACGGTGGACGGCAACGGCTGGCGCACCGATTTCGTCAATGACGCGGTCGGCAACGTGCTGGAGCAGCAGCAGCAGATCGACCTGGCCGGCACCACGGCCAAGACCAGCTATTACTACGATGCGCTGAACCGGCAGGTAGCCGAGCGCAGCGCCGCCGGCCAACTGAGCACGCAGCGTTACGACGCGGCCGGCAATGTGGTGTCCTCGACCCGTTACGGCCAGGCCGTCGCGCTGCCGGCCAACGGCGCGTTGCCGCAAGCGGCGGCGGGCGACGCGGGCCGCACCACGTCCGCTTCCTTCGACATCATGGGCCGCATGCTGTCCAGCACTGGCGTCGATGGCAGCGTGACCAGTTTCGCCTATGACCTGCTGGGCCACCGCGTCCAGGTGGCGGAATTCGCCGGGACGGCGAACGAGCGCGCCACCAGCTACAGCTACGACCTGCTGGGCCGCAAGACGTCCGAAACCGATGCGATTGGCAAGCGCACCGAGTTCACCTACGACAGCATGGGCAACCTGCTGAGCGCCAGCGAAGGCGCCGGCACGCCAAACGTGCGCGTCACGCGCTACGAGTACGACTCCTTGCACCGCCTGCAGTTCGAAACCAACCCATTGGGCCAACGCACCGAGCGTGGCTATGATGCGGTCGGCAACCTGGTGGTGGAAAGCACCGTGTCCGACGATCACACCCAGGCGCGGACCAGGTACTTCTCCTATGACGGCAACCGTCAGTTGACCAGGACCTACAACGACGGCTTCCGCGACCAGTCGACCACCATGGAGTACGATGCCTTCGGCAACCGCACCAGGGTCACCACCAGCAACGCGGGCCAGTCGCACAGCACGCAGTACCACTACGATGCGGACAAGCGCGTCGACAGCAGCACCGACGGCAGCGGCAACGTCACGCAGTTCCGCTACGACGGCGCCGGCAACCTGGTGGAGACCGTGGAAGCGGCCGGTGTCGCCGGCAGCGAGCGCCATACGCGCTATGCCTACGACCTGGACGGCCGCCTGACCAGCGTCACCGACCCGATGGGCTTCACCACCAGCTACCAGCTGGACGGCTACGGCAACCGCGTGCGCATCACCGACGCCGAAGGCCGCAGCACCGTGCAAACCTTCGACATCAAGGATCGCCTGCTGACCGCGCTCGACGCGACCGGTGCGCTGACCACCCAGGCCTGGAACATCGACGGCAAGCTGACTTCCAGCACGCTGTCGCGTGCCGATGGCAGCGACGCGCGCAGCACCCGCAGCCAGTACGACATCATGGGCCGCCTGGTGTCCAGCACCGACCAGTTGGGCTATACCGCCACGGCCAGCTACGACCTGTTCGGCAACCGCATTGCCGCCGTCAGCGGCCAATACCTGCTGCAGCCTGGCGATGCCGGCTACGACGCAGCGCTGGCGGCACATGCCCGTCCGGCCGAAGTCAAGCTGGCCTACGACGCGCTGAACCGCGTGGTGGCAGCGACCGACGCCATGGGCATGGTGACCACCACGGTCTACGACCATTTCGGCAACCGCCGCGCTGTCACGGTGGGCGCCGGCACTGCTGCCGCGCGCACCACGCTGTACAGCTACGATTCCGAAGGCCGCCTGCGCCGCACCGAATCGCCGGAAGGCGCCGTGGTGACCTACGAGTACGGCAGCGCCCAGTTGGACAAGCCAACCCAGGAAACCCACGAAAACCGCTTCGGCGCCGCGACCACCAAGCTGTATGCCTACGACGGCAACGGCCGCGTCATCAGCGAAACGGAAGGCGGCGTCACCACCAGCCATACCTACGATGCAGCGGGCAACGAAGCCGCCACCAGCGCCGGCGGCGCCGGCGTGCGCCATGAGTTCGACCTGGACGGCCGCGAAACGGCCCTCATTGATGGCGAAGGCAACCGCACCGAGTACACCTATGACAAGGTGGGCAACCGCATCAGCGCCAAGGATGGCCTGGGCAACGTCACCACCAACTGGTACGACCAGGGCAACCGCCTGGTGGCCACGGTCGACGCCATGGGCTACCTGAGCAAGATCACCTACGACCTCGCGGGCAACCGCCTGGCGGTGACCCAGTTCGCCAACGCCTGGCACGGCGCCCTCGATCCGGCCCAGCCGCCGGCCGTGGCGGCCAACGCGATGGACCGCGTGCAGCTGGCCGAGTACGACCTGGCGAACCGCCAGACCCTGCTGGCCACGCCGGACGGTTTCCGCACCAGCTATGTGCTGGACGCCGCGGGCAACCGCCTGCAGCAGGTGGAGCATGCCGGCACTGCTTCGGCGCGCACCACCGACTACGCCTACGACAAGGGCAACCGCCTGCTGCGCCAGGCCGGCTTCGACGGCGGCGTGACCACCTATGCCTACGACGTCGTGGGCAACCAGGTGCAGCAGTCGCTGGCCTATGCCGGCGAACCGGTGCGCGTGACCAATTACAACTACGACCTGGACAACCGCCGCACCAGCACCGTGTTCGACCCGAACGGCCTGCGCGTGTCCCAGTCCAGCAAGTACGACGACCTGGGCAACGTGATCGAGACCACCGACGGCGAAGGCCGCCGCAGCAGCTACGAGTACAACGGCAATGGCCGCCTGGCCTTCGTGCGCGACGGCATGGGCGGGGTCGTGCAGTCCTATACCTACGACGCGGCCGGCAACGTGGCCACCGAATCGGGCAAGGAAGGCCTCAAGACCTACGCCTATGACCGCAACAACCGCCGCATCACGGCAACCGTGGCGGCGACCCAGCAGTTCTCCATCGCCAACGGCAGCAGCTTCGGCACCGCACAGTCCACCGTGCGCTACGACTCGCTGGGCAATGTGGTACAGCTGACCGATGCCAATGGCCTGCCAACCACCAGCTATTACGACGCCAAGGGCCGCATGGTGGCGCAGATCGACGGCGACAACGTGCTGCATGAATTCGAGTACGACGGCTTCGGCAACCAGGTTGCCGAGCGCCTGTACATGACGCGCCTGGCCGCCGCCGCCCACGATCCGGCGCAGCGTCCGGCCGCGCCGGCAGGGGAGGTGCGCCTCTACAAGTACGAGCACGACATCAACGGCCGCGTACTGCGCACCGTCTACCCGCAGGTCAGCCTGGGCAGCCTGTCCAACACGGCTGGCAACGACCCGACCGTGAACACGGCCATGGTGACGCCGGAAGAACATAACGCCTACGACGTGTGGGGCAACCTGGTGCAGAACGACGGCATCGACGGCGGCCACACCTTCAGCTACCGCGACGCGCTGGGCCGCCTGACGGCGCAAGTCGATTCCATGGGCTACCTGACCCAGTTCGACTACGACAAGAGCGGCAACGTGCTGCAGAAGCGCGTCTACGCCACGCCGCTGGCGACGGCGGGCCTGAGCGCCGCCAGCGTCCCGGCGGCGCCGGCCGGCAAGGTGGCCGTGACCAGCTACAAGTACGACCTGGCCAACCGCCTGCTCGAACAGCGCGATCCGGCCGTGGAAGTGACCGACCCGGCCACCAACACCGTGTCGCTGCAGGCGCGCGTGACCAGCTACACCTATGACAAGGCCGGCAATGTGCTGGCCAAGACCATGGCAGCCGGCACGGCGCAGCAGGCGGTCGAGTACTATTACTACGACAGCCGCAACCGCATGATCGGCAGCATCGACAGCCATCGCGGCCTGTCGCTGTTCAACTACGACGCCCAGGGCCGCATGACGCGCAGCGTGCACTTCGCACGCCCCGTGGCGGACGGCGTCAACGCCGGCGCCCTGGCCAACAGCTACAGCGCCCTGCTGGGCGTGGTCTCCAGCGACCCGGCCGACCAGGCTTCGCTGTATTCCTACGATGCGCGCGGCCGCCTGGCGACCCAGGACGACGCCCTGGGCGGCGTCTCGATCAGCGCCACCGGCGACACGCTGACCGTGGGCTACAACGGCTATACCCGCCGCAGCTACCAGTACGATGCAGTGGGCAACCGCAGCTGGGTGCAGGACCAGGACGGCTTCGTCGTCAAGAGCGCCTTCGACGGCATGGGCCGCACCGTGCAGGTGCAGCAGCCGGACGGCAGCGGCAGCCGCCAGTTCTACGATGCCGCCGGCAACGTGGTGTTCCGCTACACCGGCGAAATGAAGAACCAGGCGATTCCGGCCAGCGACATCAAGCTCAGCGTCGATGGCAACGACCTGGCGCTGGACTACAACACCGGCGCCAGCGGCATGGCGTCCTACGTGGTGTGGGACACCGTCTCGCACGCCGATGCGGCCAGCTACGCCAACCGCACCGAGACCAGCACCAACCTGCAGGCGGGCTCCGGCCACGCCGCGCTGCCACGCCCGGCAGCGGGCACGACGCTGTACTACCGCGTCGTCACGCAGGACGTGGCGGGCAACCGCGTGTACACCGGCGAGAGCAAGGTGGTGATGCCGCCTGCCGTGGACGACGTGCAGGTCAGCCGTCCTGATGCCAACACCATGCGCGTGCGCGTCAAGTTCGGCGCCGGCAGCCAGTCGCCGACCCTGTTCTACGGCCCGCATGGCGGCGCCAACACGGCCAGCCCGATGGTGCTGGCTGGCGACGGCTATTACGAAACCACTTTGCCGGTCAACGGCGACCCTGGCCAGCTGGGCTTCCGCCTGCAATGGCAGGATGCCGCCGGCGTGCAGTTCAGCACCGGGGAGAAATCCTTCCAGGCGCCGGGCCAGCGCGTGGGCACCAGCACTTCGCTGAACGAATCCGTGCAGCCGGGCGGCGTGATGCTGAACATGGGCCTGTCCGTCAACGGCGGCGGCCTGGCGTTCAACCTGTACGTGGCCAAGTGGCGCGTGCAGGGCAGCGACCGTCCGTTCTCGCAGAACGGTTCCACCAACGGCGCGATGGCCATTGGCGCCGATGCGCCGCTGGCCGTGGGCCAGGCCTACGAGATCGAGATCACCGGCATTACCGCCGACGGCCGCGAGGTCGTGCTCGAGCACCTGGTCTACACTCCAACCGGCGAAGCGGGCAAGTCCAGCCAGTACAACGCCTCCACCTGGGAGGCGCCGGCGGCCGGCACCGACCAGCTGGTCATCGTACAGGGCCAGCCGGTCGTGGCGGAGCGCTACGCAGGCCGCATGCTGGTGCATACCAGCGGCAGCCCAAGCGGCGCCACCGCGGTCTACTACGCCAACCGCGTACTGGCCAGCCACACCACCTCCACCACCTCCAGCCAATGGAAGGAATGGGTGGTCTCGGCCGACGCGCAAGGCAAGGACACCAGCCATTGGGAACAACGCGGCTACAACCTGGCCTTCAACACCACGCTGCATCCGAGCGAAGCAGCGCTGGTGACGGGCGGCCTGCACCTGTCGTGGCGCAGCACCGGCAGCGGCAACGGCGTGGCCTTCGACAACGACGAGTTGATGCAGGACCTGGGCAACGGCCAGTACAACCACACCGTGGCGAAGATTCCGCTGCCGGCCAAGTCGCTGGACTACAAGGTCTGGTACCTGGACGCGCAAGGCCGCGAAGTGATCGTCGACTGGAACCGCGCGGCGGATGACGCCAACACCCTGCATAGCGGCGAGTCCTACATCGTCCTGGCGGGCGAAGACGGCGGCAGCATCAGCGGCGCCACCATGACTGCCGGCACCTACGTCGGCCCATTGAGCAATGCCGACTTCCTGCAGGGCATGCAGCTGGCCAGCGAGGAAACCGGCCTGGCCGGCGGCGCGCTCGATGCAGTGGCCAGCGACAGCGGCTACTTCAGCGAAACGCGCTACAACGCGCTCAATGCCAAGATCGCCTCGACCGAGAACGATGGCATCTGGCGCGAGTACGACGTCGATGCCGCCGGCCATGCGCTTGCCACCCACACCCTGGGCAAGAAGGGCAATGTCAACGGCACTGTGTCGTACGCGCAGTACGACTTGCGCGGCAACGAGCTGACCAAGTGGGATGCCGCCTTCGTGGTGTCCGGCGAAGGCAGTGCACGCCGTCCGGTCACCCGTTCCAGCTACGACTTCCTGAACAACCTGGTGTCGCGCACCGATGCGGCAGGCATTACCAGCACCCGCGAATACGACGTGCAGGGCGCCCTGCTGCGCCAGACCGACGCTCTGGGCCACAGCAAGTCCTTCAGCTACGACAACCTGGGCCGCGAAATTGCGGTCACCGATGAACGCGGCTTCACCAGCACGTCGCGCTATGACAGCCATGGCAACCGCGTCGAGCAGACCGACGGCGGCGGCGTGGTGACCAAGTACGGCTACGACGCACTGGGCCGCATCACATCCATGACGGACGGGGTGGGCCAGACCACGCCTATCATCTACGACGCGCAGGGCCGCGTGGTGCGCCAGGGCTTCAACCAGTTCGGCTACGACGGCCGCGGCAACCGCACCGCCTCGTACGACTTGAACAACCCGTCCGGCCACCGCATCGAGATGCGTTACGACGGCCTGGGCCGCGTGCAGTCCGTGACCCAATGGCGCCGCGTCAACGGCAGCTCCGTGGACGTCGCGACCACCAGCTACCGCAGCTACGACGTGTTCGGCAACCTGATTGCGGAAACCGACGGCAACGGCAAGACCAAGCAAAGCCAGTTCGGCGGCTTTGCCCAGCTGCGCCGCGCCATCGACGAAGACGGCCGCGTCACCAGCTACACCTACGACGACTTCGGCCGCGAAACTTCGCAGACCAGCGTTAGCGGCAAGAATATCCGCCGCGCCTACGACGAGGCCGGCCACCTGGTCGAGATCCTCGACCTGGCCACCGGCGTGCGCACCACTTACGGCTACGACATCATGGGCCAGCGCGTGAAAGAGGAGACCACCGGCGTGGTCGACTTCGAAGGCGCCACCCATAACCGCATGCTGGCTTACCGCTTCGATGAACTGGGCCGCATGACGTACTGGAAGGACAGCGTCACCGGCCTGGAAGAAACCATCAGCTACGACGAAGTGGGCAACCAGGTACGGGTGCAAGGCAATGGCGGCGGTACCGGCGTCGACCATGGCACCGACTTCGACGGTGCGGGCCGCGTCATCGCGCTGCGCAACAGCAACGCCGTGGTAGGCCATTACACCTACGACGCCGCAGGCCGCCGCAGCACCTACACGGCTGGCGGTGTGGTGACCACCTACACCTACGACGACCATAACCGTCCGGCCACGGCGCTCAGCGTCAAGCAGCCCGATTTCTACGCCGTGAGCGAAAGCGACCTGCGCTTCACCGATCACGAAGACGACATGGGCCACCCGGTCTACACTAGCGTGACCGTACGCGAGGCACTGCAGGCGATCGCCATCGTCCAGTACCGCGATGCGAACCGCTGGGCCAAGATCGCGCAGGACAACGGTATTGTCGATTTCGATGCCGATGCCTTTGCGACCCTGAGCGGACGTACCCTGCAGCTGTCGCGCGACGAAGAGCTGATCTGGCAATACGACGTTGCAGGCAACAACACCCTGTTCATCGAGAAGCGCGATGGCGTGACCTGGTCCACTGCGACCAAGACCTATGACCAGTCGAACGGCAACCTGACCAGCAACACCAACACGCTGAAGAAGCTCGACTTCGATCCGAACGCGTTGCCGATCACCGGCCACCTGTTCGACCTGCGCCGCATGAGCGCAGCGGAAGCCATCCACAAGGGCTACAGCCCGGCCGGCTGGGTCAAGACCGAGAGCGAAAGCCAGGAAATCTCGCAGCAGTACAACGCGGCGGGCAAGGTCAGCAAGACCACCATGCGCACGGTGACGCCGAAGTCGACCAAGACTTACCAGTACACCTACGACTACTACGGCGATGGCCGCGAGCGGTCGATCCGCGCCTTCGGCGACGCCAGCGGCAACGCGACCTTCACCTACAACGCCAACGACAAGCTGGTGATGATGAACCAGGGCCGCGGCGATGGCCAGGACCGTGACGAGATCTCCCGTTATGCCTACGACAACGACGATCACATCGTCGCCAAGTGGCACGACAACGGCAAGGACGGCGCGCGCGACCGCATCGACTACGTGTACGCCCAGGGCAATCCGGTGGCCGAGACCGGCACCGCGATCCAGGGCGGCGCTTACACCGCGATCGATACCAAGAACTACGCACTGTTCGAGAACTACGGCAAGGACTTCCCGGGCGGCACGACCTCCAGCTACACCGTCAAGGGCGGCGAAACGCTGCAGGGCATTGCCAACACCCTGTGGGGCAATCCGAGCCAGTGGTATGTGCTGGCCGAGGCCAACGGCCTGTCCGGCACCGAGGAGCTGAAGGCTGGCCAGGTGCTGGTGGTGCCGTCCAACGGCAAGTCCGAGCTGATCAACTCGCAGACCCACAAGACCTACAACGAGAACGAAATCGTCGGCAGCAAGCTGCCGAACCTGAAGTCGCCGCCGCCGAAAGGCAAGAAGTGCGGCGGCTTCCTGCAGATCCTGGTGATCATCGTCGCCATCGTGGTGACGATCTACACCGCGGGTGCGGCAGCAGGCCTGATGGGGGCCACCGTCACCACGGCAACCGGCGCTACCGCCGCCGCCGGTATGACGGCCTGGTCAGCCGGCCTGGCCGTGCTGGGCGGCAGCGCCGGCATGCTTGGCATGGGCGCAGCCATGATCGGTGGCGCCATCGGCTCCATCGTCAGCCAGGGCGTTGGCATGGCCGTTGGCATCCAGGAACACTTCAGCTGGAAGAGCGTAGCCATGAGCGCCATCGGCTCCGGCGTGGCAGCCGGCATCGGCGGCACCGGTGTGTTCAACCTGACTCCGTCCACCGCGATCAATACCGGCCTGACGGCAATGGCATCGAACGTGGCAACGCAGGGCATCAGCATCGCCTTCGGCCAGCAGAAGAACTTCAACTGGCGCGCCGTGGCAGCATCCGGCGTCGCAGCGGCCGCCAGCTCGGCGGTCGGCGATCTGCTGAAGGGCGTCGACATCACCGGCGACAAGGCGATGAACGAGTTCCTGACGAAGACCGCGCGTTCGGTAACCTCCAGCGTGACCAGCCAGCTGGTTGAGACTGGCAAGGTTGACTGGCGTTCGGTGGCGATTACCGAGGTGGGCAACTACATCAATTCGAAGGTCAATGAAAAGTGGGGCACAGGCATGGCCAACGTCCTGGCCGAGTCCGTCGTTGGCGCCGGCCTGGCAAGGCTGCGCCATCAGGATCCGCTGGCCGGCGCCATTGGCGGCGCGGTGGGCAGCATCGTCGGCCAGATGTCGCGCAGTGCGTTTGCTGCGGTGGGCATCAATGCCGAAGAGGTTGCGGCGGAGGGCCAGTTCTCTGGCGCGCGATCTATGGTCAACAAGGACGGCACCATCGCCGGTACCGATATCAAGTTGCCTTGGGAAGTCCCTGTCGCCGAAATCTCGCCTCCGGTCGGCACCAAAGCCCTGGAAACCGTGTTCAACGGTCAGGGCTTCAACAGCAGCAATATCCTGGACAGCATCGTCAGCGCCGTCGGTTCCGGCCTTGGCAGCGCGTTCGCGCAGTGGGCAGGCCGCGATACGCGCGCAGCGGCCACCGCAGGCGGCGGTGCGGCAGCGCGCGCTTACCAGACTACCATCAAGGAGGGGACGGCAGCCGCGTTCGACAAGCTTGTGAAGGCGAAAGCAGATAAGGCTGAAGAAATCCGTAAGGCCTTTGCACCGAAGCCGGCCAAAGACCCATTCGCTGTTCCTGTGTCCGAGGAAGACAAGCTGAATCGCATGCTGGGTATGCCGACCCTGGGCGATTACCTGAAACCGGGAGCCGGCATGCCGGGCATGCTGGGCACACAGGACTTCTCTGTCGTCCCGGGGGCCGAGCAGCAGCCGGCGCAAGGGCTTGGTACGGAAAGCGTGGCAGCAGCGCGCGACGTCGACGTGAACCAGATGAGCCGCGAAGCATTGGCCAAATCGATTTCCTTGCGCCAGGAACATCCGAACTGGACCAACGCCCAGATTGCCGAGGCGGCCAACGCCTGGGGCAAGGACGCGTTCGGACGTGAAGACCTGTTCAACGTCCAGAAGATCGTGCGCGGCGACACGGCCCTGGGCATCGCGGGCGACGCGTATGGCAAGGAAAACACCCGTGCCGGCTACGGTCTCGACACCATCCTGAATGCGTCCAAGGGCAAGCAGGCCTGGGAGCTGAAAGAAGGCAAGGACACCCTGATGATGGCGTCCGACGTGGCGGAGGCGCTGTTTAGCGACAAGGACATGCGCAAGCAGTTCGACAAGGTCGGGGGCCAGCTGATTGCCGGCGAAAGCGCAATCCGCGTCCAGGCCCAGATCCTGGCGGAGCAGCGCCAGAAGGAGACTGCGAAGGCGCAGCAAGCGCAGCAGACAGCCCAGGCTGAGGCTACCGCGAAACAGCAGGCGGCCGCGCAGCAGCGCAGCCATGCCGGGGCATCGAACGCCGATTACTCCGAGGTTGACGCCAACATCGCGGCCCAGCAGGCAAAACGGGCGGAGATCGCCCGTGAGCGAGACCAGGCCACCAGCTGGCTGGGCCGCGCCGTGGCTGACTTCAAGGACAATGCCTACGACGTTGCCTATAACGTCAAGGGCACCGTGCTGATGATCAGCGCCGACCCGAACAAGGCAGTCAAGGACGGCGTCAAGCTCGCGTCCGATACCGGCAAAGTGGTTGCCGCCAATGTGGTCGATCTGGCAGGCCGCTCGGCCAAGGTCAGCGGCGACCTGATTGACGGTTTCAGCGGCAACAAGCCTGGTACTGACCAGACGTCCGCATCGCTGATGAAGCTGCGTGACAACCTGTTGGCGAGTGCCGGTGCGGACCAGAGCGCCCTGATGTCCCAGTTCGTGCCGAAGGCAATCGACAAAGGCCTGATCGCGGTGCAGCAAGGGGCAGATGCCAGCATCACTTACCTGAGCCGCCAGGCAGCCAATGCGGCCCAGTACTTCGACGCGCAGACCGGCCTGAATATCTCGGCCGACTTGACCAACTTCGCCGACCGGGCGGAGCGCTCGCCGAGCATCACCGCGGAGCTGGCGAAAGACGTGAGCGAATTCAAAGACCAGAAGATGAAGCAGGTCTACGAATACATCGACGATGTCGGCACCGGCAACAAGTGGTACTCGCCAGTGGTGGGAGCGGCACTGTACACCGCGACCAAGGTGCTCGATACCGGTGCCGACCTGGCGCTGGGTGGCGCCCGCATGACGGTCGACAGCGAATACCGCCACGAGAAGATCGAGAAGTTCGAGAAGTTGGAAGCCGTGCAGTCGACCGCGCATCTGTTTGGCCAGGGCGTGCGCACTGCGGTCAACGGTGCAGCCAGCGGCGCGATGATCGCCGTCGGCGGCGTGGTTGCCATTACCGGCAACACGGAAACGGCCGACAACATCTTCGGTGCCGCGACCGACCTGCGCAACGACGAGCGGTTCCAGCCGATTCGCCAGGATGATTACGCCAAGGGCGTCCATATGGTCGGCGGCATCGCAGTTACTGTTGCCACGATGCCGGCCGGTGGCGCGGGCCTGGTGTTTGGCGGCCTGCAGTCGATCAACTCCGCCAGCGTCAAGATCGAACACGGCGCCTCGACCGAGAGTGCCATGGCTAGCGTCGGGATCGATCTGGCGGCCATGACAATTGGCGGCGCGTTGAATACAGCTGCGGTGGGCAAGGCGGCGCAAATGGGGGCTCCGTTAGGCGGTGCCATTGGCCGTGCCGAACAGGCCGTCGCCCGTGTGATGCAAAGTGAAGGCCGCGTTGGCTCGGCGCTAAAAGCGATCTCCGGCGATAAAATGCAGGCTGTGGCTGGCTTGGCGGTTGACGTTAGCGCCATGGCGGCCAAGAACGAGCTGACCGCCAACGACTTTGCAAGCAGTGCCGCCTTCAATGCGCTGGGCGCCATCATCGGCGGCCGCCGCGGCGTGCATATGCCGGAAGGCCCGGCACCGCGCAGTACGCACGGTGATGTCACGCCGGAAGTCCGTGTCGGCCGCGCTGCGGAAGCGGAGCTGGTGCTGCCAGGTCGCACAAGCGACAGCCAGGCACCTGGCGCCGTGACGCCGAACCGCGTGTCGGCCGATGATCTGCTAGGTGCGTTGCCAATGCGCCAAGCGGTGGCAACGCAGGCCCATGTCGCGCCTAGTGCTGAACCGGTTGCCGTGCCGGTCCGTGTGTCCAAGCCAGAGGTTGAAGTTGTACGCCGCACTACGGCCAATGAAGTAAACGCCGAGATGGAAGCGGCGGGTATGCAGCAGGCGTGGATGAAGGACACGGAGGTGGTCGAGCGGATCGATCCTGCCGGAACTCAGTATCGCCAGGTGGTCAGCCAGGGGCAGGCAGAAGCTTGGGCGCGAGGTAAACCTGCCGCAGGGAACTGGGCAACGCGAGATCCGATCCCGAGCCAAAGTTACGCACGCAATGAACTGGCGATTCGACCAGAATTCAAGTCTGATGTTTCGATTGAACTGACCTACGAATCGACTGCACCGCATCATGTGCGTGACGGTACTGTGGGCCCAATGGCCGACTCTCCGGGTGGGGGAAGCCAGGTACAGTTCATGGGCGACAAGAACTTGAAGGTCGTCGGCACACGCGAGTTGCCGGTGGACGTACCATCGCGGGTTTCAGTTGAGAGCCCGCGGAAAATGGATCTTCTTGCTCAAGGCCGCGATGACGCATTCGTTGGTCCGATCAAAACAGGCTTCACTGCGGAAGAATACGAGTATTACCGTGCTCGTACCCCAAACAAGGCAGCACGTGATTACGTCAATACGGGTTCGGAACCGAAGTTCGATCCTGTCTACAATTACCCGGTCAAGCGATTCCAGGCGGACCACATTGTGGCTTTCGATAACATTATGCAGCGACCTGGTTTGGCAGAGCTTCCGCCAAAGTCGATTCTGGAGGTTCTCAATCTCAAAGAAAACATGATGGGCCTAGGTGATCGCACCAATACTTCGAAGCAAGAAAAAACTTGGTCCGAGTATCCTGGCCATTCAGTGCTAGGTCCTGTCCCGGTCAATGTACGTAGCGCGATGCTGGAGCGTGAAGTTCACGCGAGCGCTGCGATTGATCGAGCGATTGCGGACCGTCTGGAGACGCATCGGGCACCTACGGCGCCCGACCAGGTTGCCCAAGCGGGCGGCACTTCTGCCATGAACTTCGAACGTACACCCGGTTTGGGCACCCATAGCTCGATGGCCGACTTGTTCTCTTCTGGGGCGTTACCTGGTTCTGAAGGGGTGATTATTACGGATCGAACAATTCGTTATGGCGATGTATTCAAGCTCGGCACCCTGGGTGGTCGCAAAGTGGAGTTCTCGATGACAACGGAACGCATCGATGGCAAGCTGGTTAAGAAGCTGTATAGTGGCGATGCTTGGACCAGTCCTGTCCCACGAGACGCGCGCTTGGTCGGTCACGTGCATCCAAACGAAACGCCAAGTCAGCAATGGCCGTCCCAGCAAGACATGAATACTCTCAACACCCGCTACTTCAGGGAACTTGGGACTAATCCGGATGCCAAGCCGGCGCCGACACGTATCTTCTGGGGTCCTGGCGACATGGATAACACTATTTTCTATCCAGGCTACGGCAAACAGCCGTAACTTGAGTTGAGAGCTAAACTAAAGTGGAGCAAAGAATGCAACTACCGGATGTCGATGAATATTTGTTCGGGAGCGGGCGAACGCTTGCAGATTATTTTGTTGAACAAACTCCGTTTTCCGAGATACTGTGCTATAGGAACTCGGAGGGGCGGGAATTCGATCTTCAGATCAATCATCCGGATTTGGCCAATGCAGTGATGGCACGCTTGAAAGAACTCGGCGTTCGGATCGTTAAATTGGGCTGATTGCAAAGCCGTCACCGGGCGGCTGTTGCAAGGTGCCAGACAGGTGGGGTTAAGAGAGTAATGGAAGTAACGAAGGCAAATATCGGTGGGCGGGTGATCGCAATCAAAGCGGCAATCGCGTTAAAAGGGCAGGTTGACTGGTTGATTTCACTTCTACACGACATGCATTCGCAAGGAAGCGCACTCAGTGACGGTCAGCGACTGCAACTGGGCTTTTCTGTCCTTACTGCTAGGCAGGGCATGGATGGGGAAATCTCATTGTGGGAGCCCGACTTTGATCGAAATCCGTTTGAAGATCTCCGCGAGGGAGTTAATGTGACCATGGCGTTGCTTGCTCAGCAAACTGGCTTCGTTCGACGGGCAAGGGCGCAACCTACCGGCATTTCATTCCAAGACAAGATTGTGTTGACACGTGGAGCGTTGCAGGCCGGGTCGATTTATTTGGAACGTAGTGCGCCAGATCCGGGAAAACAGGATTCGGGTTGGTTCATCGGGCTGCGAGGCAACGATTCGTGTGAAGAGTTGGAAGCTATTTTTGCTTTTCAACTGCTGCATCAGCGTCCGACCTTGCTGGCTGTGCTAGCGCTGCCACCAGGCTTCATGGTCTTCGTCGAAGGCGAAGAGATTGTTGGGGTGGCCAACGAGCGAAATGAACCAGTCAACATGTACTTGGCCCCAGACGCGGCTGGCCTTTCGTGAGGGTTGCAGATGGATAAGATTGAACTTTTTACGGAGCGCCGTGCCGACGGCAAGGAAATTCATGAAGGCATGGATTTGCTAAAGCTTATTCATTCGGGCTGGGAGCCGCAAAAAATTACGCATATAAGTTGGGAATGCGATGGCCGTTCATTTGGGCTGGACTATGCTAACGGAGTCTTGGCAAAAGTGCTTCCGGGTAGGTGCCACATCGCTTTGATTGAGACTGTCGGCGGTGCTGGAGAAGAGCAAGGCGATCTATTTGTTGTCGATGCGCGCGGCGACAAACAGTATGGCATTAGTCGGCATCAAGTAATCGAAGGAAAAAAGCGGTTCGGTGAATTTGTTTGGTTTGAACCAGCGATTGAAAGCCCTGAACATTGCTTTGGTGCTGTTTTTCAAACTAATGGTCCTGCAGGTATTGAACAATATCAGTTCGATTTTGAGATAAGTACAGGCATTATCACCGGCATCCATATGTTGCGCTAAATCACACGTAACTGCTTGAGCAGGCAGGCAACTTCCTAATTTGCTCGGATCTCTCGCAGCCAGGCGACCGAAACAAGGCTGCCTTCGTCCTTGATAAAGCAACACGGAATCTCACAGCCGCCCCCGATACGGGTGCGATCTTCAGCAAGCCACGGCGGAACTTGATTGGCTGGCGGGGCCAGCATAACAGGCTGCGGGAAGCATGCGCTCTTGAGGGCATTAGGTGAGGCCGCGAGAGGACGATCCGCGCCTTCGGCGATGCCAGCGGCAACGCGACCTTCACCTACAACGCCAACGACAAGCTGGTGATGATGAACCAGGGCCGCGGCGATGGCCAGGACCGTGACGAGATCTCCCGCTACGCCTACGACAACGACGACCACATCGTCGCCAAGTGGCACGACAACGGCAAGGACGCCGCGCGCGACCGCATCGACTACGTGTACGCCCAGGGCAATCCGGTGGCCGAAACCGGCACCGCGATCCAGGGCGGCGCGTACACCGCGATCGATACCAAGAACTACGCGCTGTTCGAGAACTACGGCAAGGACTTCCCGGGCGGCACGACCTCCAGCTACACCGTCAAGGGCGGCGAAACGCTGCAGGGCATTGCCAACACCCTGTGGGGCAATCCGAGCCAGTGGTACGTGCTGGCCGAGGCCAACGGCCTGTCCGGCACCGAAGAACTGAAGGCTGGCCAAGTGCTGGTGGTGCCGTCCAACGGCAAGTCCGAGCTGATCAACTCGCAGACGCACAAGACCTACAACGAGAACGAAATCGTCGGCAGCAAGCTGCCGAACCTGAAGTCGCCGCCGCCGAAAGGCAAGAAGTGCGGCGGCTTCCTGCAGATCCTGGTGATCATCGTGGCCATCGTGGTGACGATCTACACCGCGGGTGCGGCAGCAGGCCTGATGAGCGTGGCGACAGGTGCGACGACGACGTTCGGCGCCGGCCTGGCCGTGCTGGGCGGCGCTGGCGGCCTGGCAGGCATGGGCGCGGCGATGATCGGTGGCGCCATCGGCTCCATCGTCAGCCAGGGCGTCGGTATGGCGGTCGGCATCCAGGAGCACTTCAGCTGGAAGAGCGTGGCCATGAGCGCCATCGGCTCCGGCGTGGCAGCCGGCATCGGCGGCACCGGTGTGTTCAACCTGACTCCGTCCACCGCGATCAATACCGGCCTGACGGCAATGGCATCGAACGTGGCAACGCAGGGCATCAGCATCGCTTTCGGCCAGCAGAAGAACTTCAACTGGCGCGCCGTGGCAGCATCCGGCGTCGCAGCGGCGGCCAGTTCGGCGGTCGGCGATCTGCTGAAGGGCGTCGACATCACCGGCGACAAGGCGATGAACGAGTTCCTGACGAAGACCGCTCGTTCGGTAACCTCCAGCGTGACAAGCCAGCTGGTTGAGACTGGCAAGGTTGACTGGCGTTCGGTGGCGATTACCGAGGTGGGCAACTACATCAATTCGAAGGTCAATGAAAAGTGGGGCACAGGCATGGCCAACGTCCTGGCCGAGTCCGTCGTTGGCGCCGGCCTGGCAAGGCTGCGCCATCAGGATCCGCTGGCCGGCGCCATCGGCGGCGCGGTTGGCAGCATCGTCGGCCAGATGTCGCGCAGTGCGTTTGCTGCGGTGGGCATTGATGCCGAACAGGTGGCGGCGGAGGGCCAGTTCTCTGGCGCGCGGTCCATGGTCAACAAGGACGGCACCATCGCCGGCACCGATATCAAGTTGCCTTGGGAAGTCCCTGTCGCCGAAATTTCGCCTCCGACCAGCAACAAAGCCCTGGAAACCGTGTTCAACGGTCAAGGCTTCAGCAGCAGCAATATCTTGGACAGCATTGTCAGCGCCGTCGGTTCCGGCCTGGGCAGCGCGTTCGCGCAGTGGGCGGGCCGCGATACCCGCGCAGCAGCCACCGCAGGCGGCGGCGCGGCAGCGCGCGCCTACCAGACTACCATCAAGGATGGGACGGCAGCCGCATTCGACAAGCTTGTGAAGGCGAAAGCAGACAAGGCCGAGGAGATCCGTAAGGCCTTTGCACCGAAGCCGGCCAAAGACCCATTCGCCATGGATCCAGTTGAGAAACTGGCGGGTGACATTACCGGGGTGAACTATACGGGCGAGAAATTGGGCCCGGACATGGGCCTTGGCTTGGTCGGCGTTCCTGGCGCAGCAACGGCTCGTCCGCAGCCGACTGCCATGGACATTGCAGATGCGACCAAGGCTTTGTACAAGCAGGCAAAAGCGGACAACCCAACTGCTACCGCCGCGGAATTGAAAGCAATCGTCAACGCGCAAACGAATGAGCAATTCGGCATCGATGGCTTGATGACCTACAAGCCGAAGGATGGCGACGGTCAGATCAAGATCGCGCGCAATGCGTACGGTAGGGACGAAGAAAACCTCGCCTATGCGGCCAATTTCATACTCAACGATGGAAAGGATCTCAAAGACACGCAAGTCCAGGCGGGCAAGGACGTACTGATGTTCTCGAAAGACGTTGTGGATTCGCTTGCCAATGACGAGAAGGCAAGCAAAGACCTCGACAAGATGGGCCGCCAGCTGATCTCGGCTGAGGGCAAGGTACGCTTGGAAATCCTGGCCGCCCAGGAGAAGAAACTGAAGGCGGAGCAGGACAGGTTGCTGGCTGCGAAGGCTGACGCCGACCGTGAGGCGGCCGCCAAGCAACAAACCACCCAGCAGCAAACCGCCCCAGTCAAAGCTGCACCGGTAGCAGCGGCTGCCGCCAAGGGCGAGGAAGGTGGCTGGTTCGATACGCTGGCTGGCTATGCAAAAGAAGCCAAGGGCTTGTACGACAAAGCTTCCGATGCGATGCATGAACGCAAGACGCAAGTGTGGGATGCCGTCGATCGAAAAGTTGCCGAATTGCGCGGGGCCGCCCAGGATGGCGCGAACTCCCTGTTCGGCAAAGAGAGAGTCGACAGTGCCATTGCTGCAATCGGTGTGCTTGAGCAGAAAGCTGATGCCGCCAAGAAGGAGTTTAAGCAGTATGTCAGCGAAAAATCGACCTCACTCCTTGGCGAGGTCGGCAAGCTTACGGAGCAGTATGAACAAGGCAAGCAACTGCTTCGCAGCAACATCGACAGCATCGCACGCGATGGCGCTGCCTTTGCTGACCGCACGAAGGTTACGCTGAGCGACTACATTCAAGGCTCTGAAAATATCATCGGCAAGGATAACGCCAACAAGTTGGCATCGCTGGCAACTAACTTTGTCGACAATGTGTCGGAAGGTCTCGGCACCGCCAAGCAAGCTGCTTACGACATCCAGGATGGAGGCGACGCAACCGGCCTGAGCCTGCTCAAGAAATCGGTGGATTGGGGCGTATCGGAGCTCAACAGCAATGGCTACGCGATCAACGCCAGCGAGTTCGACCAGCGTGTTGATACGACCCGCAAGACCCAACTGGACCGCGAAGGCGGCATCCTGAAGAAGCCATTGACCGGCATAGCAGGTGCCGCTGACGGCGTGGTGACGGATCTGGTCAGCGCCGGCGTCGGTGTCGTCAAGCTGGCTGACGGACTCATCAAGAATGCGGAATACAACTTCCTGCATTCCCTCGGAGCTGAGAGGTACGCCTCGGAAGACACTGTGAAAGGGCATCAGACGATCGAAGCCTTGAAGACTACCGTGGTCGACAAGGCCGTATCCGTCGGCAAGGACTTGCTCAACGATGCACCGGGCACGCTCTCCAAAGGCTGGGATGGCGTCACCAACTGGGTCGGTAAAGCAGGGGATGACCTCGGCGCGATGTTCACCAAAGGCGGCATCGAAGGCTATGAAGCCGGCGAACGCACTGGTGCCCGTGGCGTCGCAGTGGCGGGTGCTGTAACCGGCGTGATCGGCGCAGGGAAAACGGCGGTATCGTTGGCCGGCCGGATGGGCTTGATCCGGCGAAGGTGCGGAAGCCGCCGCAGCGGCAAACGCCCTGCGCTCGGCGGTTGGGGAGGCTGGCGCGGCTGATGCTGCTGTTGCAGGACGTGGCGCGGTTGGCAATGCCAGCGGTGCGCGCGCCGCTGCGGGCGAAGTCGCAGGTGAGACCGGGGCTATACGCACGGCTGCATCGGAAGCCAGGTCGGGCGCCGTAGGTGAGGCCGCCACAACCCGTGGACGCCTCAACGGCGAGCCGAATCCGGCAACCGCGATCACTGGCGATGCCAGCGCCGCAAGCCGCGCAAATATTGCGGACCGCGCAGCACCACGCAATCCGTGGGAGCAGACTGAGGTGACAGGAGGGAAGGTTGCCGAGGCTGTACCTGGACGCGCCGCGTCGGAGATGCCAAAGGTAGCCAATGGCAGTGGCGTGGCGGCGGATGCGCCTGCTGTAGTGCGCAATGCCCCGGGTGAAGTCCGTGCGGGCTCCAATGCGGCAAAGGTAGAGCGTGAGGTGCCGCGCACCGAGCAAGGCCCCGCGCCACGCGCACCAGAGCCGTACCGTCCGCCAGTGCAGGAGCCGACGCCGGCATCTGCGCCAAGCACGCCGGCACCGCGCGGTGCTGATGTGCATGCGCCACAAGCGCCGCAGGCTCCACGCCCAGCTCCGACGGCAGGCAATGCGCCGCAAAGGTTCGAGCTGTCCATGAAGGAGCACAACCGCGCATTGCAGGATGCCGGCCTGAATCGGGCAGAACGCCGAGCCGTTATGAACGGTGAAGCTTCCGCCGCCGAACTTGGTGGAGTCTCGAAAACCGGCCGTTCGGTGATGGTCAATGGCGTGGACGTGCGCAACCTGCGCCGTGCGTGCTTCGTGGCCGGTACTCCGGTGGAAACCCGCGACGGTTTGCGCGCGATCGACCGCCTGGCCATTGGCGACCAAGTTCTGTCGCGCCATGAGGAGACGGGTGAGATTGCCTATCGTACCGTGGTGCGTACGATCGTTATCGAGGACAAGCAGATTTATCGTCTGGTCGTAGCGGACGATGCCGGAAACCGTGAAACGATCCGCACCACCGATGAACACCCGTTCTGGATCGCGGACCACGGCTGGGTACGTGCAGCCGACCTGCGCGAAGGTGATCCATTGCTGACGCCATCCGGCGAACATCGCGTAGTGGTGTCGCTGGTGGAAGAGGACGTGCTGGAAACCGTCTACAACATTGAGGTTGACGAGTTCCACACCTACTTCGTTGGTGAATTGCGCGTCTTCGTTCACAATGCCGACTGTGGCGAAGTAGAAGTTGTTTCGCATGGCGCTAAGCAAGGGCAGACCATTACGAGCCGCACAAACTTGGCGGAAGGCACGGCGTCTGCGGGGGCAGTACAACAAGTTACCAGGGTCGCGATTCGCGATTTTGAGGAGTACAGGAAGATTAGTGGTGGTCCACTGAAACCAAATACCATTTACGAATACAAAGGAGCAGAGTTCGAAACCGATAGCCTTGGACGGTCCTTTAGTACTCGAGGCTACGTTGACACAAGCGTACCAGGTCAGCGTTTGCCATCGGTCGACCATGCAATTGGCAATCATGCGGACGCTCTTCCGACTGACGTCGGGTTCCACCGAGGCGCCGATTCGCTGGGCTTCCCCGGAGGCCACTTGAATGGGTACCTCGAAAAACTACCTCAGCCATGGCATGATGTCAGCGCATCAAACTTGACGACACTGCCATGATGAAACCCAACCTGTTTGCCGCTCAGGAGCGCGAAGCCAAGCTGACGAAGCTGGGCGACGCGCTGCAAGTACTGGAGCGGCATGTCGACTTCGCGGCGCTGGCCGACGCAGTCGATGAAGCAGCGCCACGGCCCGGCCGCGAGCGCGGCGGACGACCACCGTTTCCTACCGAGGTGATGGTGCGGATTCTGTTGATCCAGCACCTGTTCAACCTCTCGGACGAGCAGATGGAATTCCAGTTGCTTGACCGGCTCAGTTTCCAGCGCTTCGCCGGCCTGCGCGACTCCAGCCAGATCCCCGATCGCACCACGATCTGGACTTTCAAAGAGCGCCTGATCAAGGCCGGCGCCAGCGAAAGCGTGTTCGACGCCGTCAACCGGCAACTGGCCCGGCATGGCTACATCGCCCGAGGCGGCCAGATGATTGACGCCTCCATCGTCCAGGCGCCGAAACAATCGCTGAACAAGGAAGAAAAATCCCTCGTCGTGGACCAGAACGCCATGCCAGCCGACTGGTCGCCGCCGAAGCGACGTCAGAAAGACCTGGATGCGCGCTGGACCAAAAAGCACGGCAAATCCTATTTCGGCTACAAGCTGTCGGCGAACGTGGACAAGCGTTGCAAGCTGATCCGAAAAATCAAGATCAGCACCGCCAGCGAGCACGACACGCTGCATTTTGAAGACGTGCTCGATCCGGCCAATACCAGCCGGGATATCTATGCCGACAAAGGCTACGTCAATCACAAGCGCGAAGAGCGGCTTACCGGTGAGGGCTACCGCATGCACATCCAGCGCAAAGGCAACAAGGACAAACCGCTGTCCGAGGCTCAGCAGCGCCGCAACCGGCGCATCGCCAGCCCGCGCGCCCGCGTCGAGCATGTCTTTGCCGGCATGGCGCAGCTGGGCGGCAAGATGCTGCGCTCGATCGGTCTGGCACGCGCCACGCTGCAACTGAACTGGAAGGCCGCCGCGTACAACCTGCGTCGCCTTTGTTACCTGAAGGAGGCGAAGATTTCGGCGTTTTGACGCCCGAGGTCCGTCCGAACCGTCCCAAAAGGCGGATTCGGACAGAAAAATGGCCATGAAAATGGCGGCGAACGTGGCGCGGCCGCTTTGTAGGCAGCTATTTTTTCGGTGTCACCGCTCAAACTGCCAGTAAATCGAGGTTCCCGAATGTTAATCCTGGAAATGGTGTCCCCATTCCGGCTGAATTCCCTAACACACCAAATCTAAACGGCGGGGCCTACAAAAGGCTAGAAAACCAGTTGAGGAACATGGATAAGGCTGGCGATAAAGTTCATGCAAACTTTGAAGCTGTATATAATGAAGGGAATTTAACCCATCGGCCAGAAGGGTTTAGGGTGACTTACCAGGTAAATGGTGGAATCCCGATTGAACGTAACTTCATTAATCAACCGGGTGGTTAAAATGGATCAACTCGATCAAATTCAGATTATTCAGGAAATTGTTAATAGGGTGATATCTGTCGCGGATCCACATTGGAGTGAGCTTATGATTACCTACTACGTGGATGAAGAGCAGAGCCAATTTGCTAATAGCTATTTAGTCAACGTTGAAGGTTCTGTACGGGAAAAACCGTTGCGAACGGTAAATGATTTGGATAAATGGCTTCGTAGATTACGCACAGAGTTAGCACGAGGAGGTGAAAAACCATTTTCGTCGTGCAAACTGCACTTGTTGTCTGACGGAAAATTTAGCGCAAGCTACGGATATGATGAATTGGATTGGGAGGCCCTTGTAAAGATGGGCTGGAATTTCCCGGACGTCACGTCTTTACATTAAAGGAAGGGTGATCTTTTAGCATTTTATTCTGGTTTCTCTGATAGAGGCCGGCAAATTTCTTTGGCATATGGCGATCCGCTGGCCCATATAATATCGTGTGGTGTACGGTGTAGAGATGATTTAAATGTCATTCACTGACGATTTGTTGTCCCTATTAGAGAAGCAGGCGACTAGTAATTAGGTCGTCGAAGTTACAAGTTCGCATTCGTTGTTTGATATCTAAGGCGATCCTACCTTCCGACTTTATGTTGGGTCGGAGAATAAGGGAGTTGACTTGCTTTTCGATGACGAGAATTTATTTACATGAAAAGAGAATATTCCGCTTTCCTGGCGGCCTCAGGCCGAGAGGTGCAATACGCGGCTGTTCCAGATCAAATATTGGAAAAGTACCGTAGAATATTGCCGGATTCGTTGCTTGAAATTTGGCAAAGCCAAGGCTGGTGCTCGTATGGCGGAGGTATGTTCTGGACTGTCAATCCAGAAGAATATGGGTGGTTAGTCGATGGTTGGATCAAGCCGCTGAACGGGCTGCCCAAGGACCGTTATTTCATAATTGGGCGTTCGGCGTTTGGCGAGTTCTTTTGTGCGCGGGAGAATGGGCCCCGAGTATTCACGATATGTTGCCCTATTGCCGCCGTAATGGCTCGTAGCTCGGCACTTGTCCCAGGCAACATGGAGGGTGCCATTGACATGTTTTTCGGTGGGATGCGCCTGGAAGACTTCGATTTCGATGACGACGATGGTAATCCAATGTTTGAAGCTGCTCGGGACGTGCTTGGATTGCTGGGACCAGATGAGGTGTATGGATTTGTGCCAGTGCTTCCTTTAGGTGGTGAGGCAAATGTCACGAACTTGCAGAAGTTAAAACTTGGAGTTCATATTGACATTGTCAAACAACTTGCAGGCGTACAATTGATGACGGACTGAGCTAGGGAGTTGACGATCTAGGCTAGGCACCACCGGATCGACAATTGAGTTTCTAAAACGATCTTAGTAGCCTGTAGCGATTGATCCACCTGGCGTACGCCAGGTTTCCGGCGCTACTAGCGTACTCTTAACCCCAGAGGGTGAGCCTGATCGGTGGCGCCGTCGGCTCCATCGTCAGCCAGGGGCGTCGGCATGGCTGTCGGCATCCAGGAACACTTCAGCTGGAAGAGCGTGGCCATGAGCGCCATCGGCTCCGGCGTGGCAGCCGGCATCGGCGGCACGGGCGTATTCAACCTGACTCCGTCCACCGCTTTGGCTGATCCAACACGGATGGGAAGTGCCAGCGTTAATTCGTCAATTGGCCCTGCATGGAATAGCCGCGTTGGTACGTTGGATAAATGGGCTAACGATGCTCGGGCTGCTGGCTATGGTGACCGCCGAATGAACGTGCGGCTGTTCATTGAGACCGGGCTGGAAAATAGTGGGCGCTAAAAGAGAGATTCGAATGAAGAGAGAGTATTCTGAGTTTTTTGAGGAATTTGGGGACGGCGTGCAGTACGCATCCGTTACTGAGGAAGTCTTCGCCAAATTTCGGGGACGATTGCCGGACTCCTTGCTGGAAGTGTGGCAGGAGCAGGGTTGGAGCTCCTATGGCGACGGGTTATTCTGGACCGTAAATCCGGAAGAATATACTTGGTTGGTCGATGGGTGGGTACGCACCCTAGAAGGTATGCCCAACGACAGTTATTTTGTCATCGCGCGCAACGCCTTTGGTGAGTTTTATTGCGTCCGACAACATGGGGCCAAGGTATTTACCATCTGCTGTCCGTTTGCTGCGGTAATGGCGACGCGAGAAGCACTGAAAGACGGCAGCATCGATGACGCATTGGAGCTCTTTTTCGGTGGCAGAATGCCCGAGGATTTTGACTTTAACGATGAAGCCGAAAACCCGATGTTTGAAGCGGCTCGAACCGCTCTTGGCTCGCTCGGACCCGAAGAGATTTATGGCTTTGTACCGATGCTCCCGATGAGCGGTAGGGCTGACGTTGCGAATCTGCAAAAGGTGAAGCTGGATGTGCACATTGACATCGTCAAACAGTTCGCGGGTGTCAGGCTGATGACTGGCTGAGTGGGTATTGCGCGCCGCGCTTTCATCGTATCGCGAGCCAAATTATCGTCAAGCGATTTCGGCAAGATTGGCGGCGTTTTTCCACTTTAACGTCGTAGAATTTTCCCTGCCTGGCCAGGCTTAGATCGTATCGTCTGCCGCTTTGGCGTGGTAGCTGCGTTGAAAAAATGGGGACCCAGAGTCCCCCGCGCTACGACATGCGCGGCTGGCCCCCATCATCTTCAATGGATTCCCGCTGCGTGATGGCATCGGCAGGATGCGCTACGCCTTCTCCCCGCTGCGCGCTTGCTGCTGCTTGAGTCGCGCTTCGTGCGAGCCAGTGCGGTTGCTGCAGCGCTGCGTTGACGCGGTGACGGTGCAAATACGAGACGCGCGCTTGGTCGGCCATGTGCATCCAAACCAAACGCCAAGTCAGCAATGGCCTTCCCAGCAAGACATGAATACTCTCAACACCCGCTACTTCAGGGAACTTGGGACTAATCCGGATGCCAAGTCGGCTTCATGCTATAACGCCGCATAATGGCTATTCGCTCTGGGAAACAAAGGTAGATGAAAATGACGATTCAATATAAACCGAACACGCTAGCGCCTCACTTTTCGCAAGCGGAAATGGATTCGATGGAGAGAATGCTTTCGCTTGACTTGCCCGGATTTGCATTTGATCCTGCATATATAGAACACGTAGAGAACTTTAACGGCGGCAGCCCATTAAACAAGTACTTCCAAACTGGGAACGGCAGGAAGTTGCCAATTGATCGCTTCCTGAATTACTCGGACACCAAATTGATGACCGATCGTTCTTTACAGGGCCTAAACGCGAATGTGGTTTGGTCGATGATTGAAGATCGGCTGTCGCTATACTTGCTGCCGTTTGCAATATTGCCTGATGGTGACTTTCTTTGCTTTGATTACGAAGTGGAAGGACGTCCATCCATCGTTCTGTGGAGTCATGAATTGTCGGAGGAGGATGAACCGCACACCACCGAGGTCGCGTCAAACTTCGATGAATTTGTCAAAGGTCTGACTGACTCATTCTGATTTCGGCATACAAACCGATTTGCGCCAGCATGCCGGCGCAACTCCCGTTACGCCTACGACAACGACGATCACATCGTCGCCAAGTGGCACGACAACGGCAAGGACGGCGCGTGCGACCCATCGACTACGTCTACGCCCAGGGCAATCCGGTGGCCGAAACCGGCACCGCGATCCAGGACGGCGCGTACACCGCGATCGATACCAAGAACTACGCACTGTTCGAGAACTATGGCAAGGACTTCCCGGGCGGCACGACCTCCAGCTACACCGTCAAGGGCGGCGAGACGCTGCAGATGTCGACCAAGGCTATAGCAAGTAATTTTTAGCGGAGAGATTTTCGTGTTGAATCAAATGGATTTGGAATCCAACGTTTCGGCGGTCGTCGAACTCGGAAGCGGGGTAGTACGGTGTCAAGACGTACTACCCAAGGTGAAGTTCTTTTATTACCTTAAGCTCGCTGAAGTGGGAAGTACCGCACCGGACTACGTGCTGGTTTCAGAAAATAGAATGGATGACGATTTTGCTGTTGAAGTCTTAGCTAACGCGGCGGCAGTAGATGTGGACGTAAGTTCTCGACTCAAAAGGCATCCTCTCAGACCGAACAAATATGGTTTTACGTCGATGCTTTTTGCCGACAGTTCATATCATGCCTATTTCAAAGGGCGTTTGGATGAAAAGCGTAGTAATCTGGTCCTGGTGGTTCCGATATACGATTGCGAGTTCACAGGTGACGAGTCTCCTGACGAATTTGCAATGATGCGGCGCGATTTAGTTCCGACGCTAAATTGGGAACGCGAAGTTGCACCCAAAATTTTGCTGCGCTTCGATAACCCGAAGACTCGCGGCGGCACTGGGGATTCAGAGGTATTAGTAAAGTACGGGACACTCGTTAGGGAAATCGACAACCTGCAAGGTGTCAGCAACGGATTTATCGAGATAATCAACCATCTGGGTTCCGTTCGCGAAGTGCTTTCGGCTGATGAGGATAATTTTGTACTCATCCACGAGCGCGACGACAGCAATAGGGAGAACTTAAGTCGGGACGCACTGCTTGACGTCGTGTACAGATTCCTGACGAAGTAAAGTCTAGGTAAATGACTTATCTGTTCTTTGTTCCATGATGTACTTTGCACCGAACAGGGCCGGCTCCGCGCGCCGCTGAACCGTACCGTCCGCCATGACGTCGCAGTTGGTTATGGACGCACTGCTGATGGCGGTGTTTCGGCGCGGTCGGCCACGAGAAGTGCTGCATCACTCCGACCAAGGTTCTCAATATACCAGCGAGAATTCTCAGAAGCTGCTTGCGGCCCATGGCATCGTGTGCAGCATGAGCCGTAGGAGAAATTGCTGGGACAACGCTGCGATGGAGAGTTTCTTCTCGACGCTGAAAACCGAACGGTTAAACAGGAAGCACTATCGAACCCGTGATGCATTGTGCGCCGACGTGTTCGATTACATTGAAAGGATTTATAACCCAAGGCGAAAGCAGTCAACATTGATCTACATTAGCCCGGTACAATTCGAATCCCTTAAATGCGCCTAGATGAAGTGTCCGTCGAATTGGGGGAATGCCACCTGCGCCTGACTGCGACCATTGGACTTCCGAAAATTCTAGCAGCGAGCAGATGAAGGAATTGAAGATGAAACAGTATGAAAAGGTATTGGGCGGGCTTGGCATGCCGGAGGAATTGATTGCGCTAGCAACGGGCAGGCTTCAACTGCCTAATGGAATAAACGAACAGCCTGCACGGTGCTACGGCTTTCCGCCGGCACTCATTCCGTTTTGGAGTGCGCCAGATGCGATGATTTACACAGGCTACTGGAGGGAACCTCGATTTACTGGCAGTTTGAGCGGTGACACCGAAAAAATAGCTGCCTACAAAGCGGCCGCGCCACGATCGCCGCCATTTTCATGGCCATTTTTCTGTCCGAATCCGCCTTTTGGGACGGTTCGGACGGACCTCGGGCGTCAAAACGCCGAAATCTTCGCCTCCTTCAGGTAACAAAGGCGACGCAGGTTGTACGCGGCGGCCTTCCAGTTCAGTTGCAGCGTGGCGCGTGCCAGACCGATCGAGCGCAGCATCTTGCCGCCCATCTGCGCCATGCCGGCAAACACATGCTCGACGCGGGCGCGCGGGCTGGCGATGCGCCGGTTGCGGCGCTGCTGAGCCTCGGACAGCGGTTTGTCCTTGTTGCCTTTGCGCTGGATGTGCATGCGGTAGCCCTCACCGGTAAGCCGCTCTTCGCGCTTGTGATTGACGTAGCCTTTGTCGGCATAGATATCCCGGCTGGTATTGGCCGGATCGAGCACGTCTTCAAAATGCAGCGTGTCGTGCTCGCTGGCGGTGCTGATCTTGATTTTTCGGATCAGCTTGCAACGCTTGTCCACGTTCGCCGACAGCTTGTAGCCGAAATAGGATTTGCCGTGCTTTTTGGTCCAGCGCGCATCCAGGTCTTTCTGACGTCGCTTCGGCGGCGACCAGTCGGCTGGCATGGCGTTCTGGTCCACGACGAGGGATTTTTCTTCCTTGTTCAGCGATTGTTTCGGCGCCTGGACGATGGAGGCGTCAATCATCTGGCCGCCTCGGGCGATGTAGCCATGCCGGGCCAGTTGCCGGTTGACGGCGTCGAACACGCTTTCGCTGGCGCCGGCCTTGATCAGGCGCTCTTTGAAAGTCCAGATCGTGGTGCGATCGGGGATCTGGCTGGAGTCGCGCAGGCCGGCGAAGCGCAGGAAACTGAGCCGGTCAAGCAACTGGAATTCCATCTGCTCGTCCGAGAGGTTGAACAGGTGCTGGATCAACAGAATCCGCACCATCACCTCGGTAGGAAACGGTGGTCGTCCGCCGCGCTCGCGGCCGGGCCGTGGCGCTGCTTCATCGACTGCGTCGGCCAGCGCCGCGAAGTCGACATGCCGCTCCAGTACTTGCAGCGCGTCGCCCAGCTTCGTCAGCTTGGCTTCGCGCTCCTGAGCGGCAAACAGGTTGGGTTTCATCATGGCAGTGTCGTCAAGTTTGATGCGCTGACATCATGCCATGGCTGAGGTAGTTTTTCGAGGTACCCTGGAGTCACTGGTTCGCTGATCGTGACGCCAGCTTTGTCAAGATGTACGTCAAGTTGGGCTACGTGGTATCTGAAATAGCGCGGACCTGCGAACAGTTCAAAGCATACGAAGTCTTGAATGAGCTTGTATTCGCGGACGAATCCACCCCGGAAGTTGCCGACTTTGCAGCCAAACTAGGGGTTGATTTAGGCCAGATTGAGCAATTTGCCGAAACTCATGGCGACGACCCAACACAGTTATATTTGCTGCCAGAATTTGCAGTACGCACGCCACTGGAAAGCTGTTCTGGGTCGAAAGGTTATTGCGGTGGTTTTCCAACCGTTAGCAACGCCAATGGTTCTGCTAATAAACAGGTGTCCTCTTTTGAGTTAAATGAAACCACCGCGCGTGCGTTTCTGGCCAGTCCTGATTGTCCCCCATGGTTAAAGACTACGGACAAACAGCACTTATTCCAGACCTATTTGAGTGCGGGAGACCTGACATCGGCGTGGTTCACGTTAAATTCAAGCGGCTGGAACTTTGCCGCTGCTCGGGCCGCATTGACGAAATTGGCGCACCACTCGGAAGTCGACAATTTTCACGCAATGGTCGAGGCATGGCTGTCCTTGCCGCACGAACAATATGGCGTTGGCTATTAGTAGTGGACAAAAATGGTACTTGGAAGCTCGTGACAATTGAGAGTACAGGAGGAAAATTGTGGCATTTCAGGCTGACCCGGAACTGTTGAACCAGGCGGTGCAGGCGCTCGCCGATAGCGCGCCGCCGGATTGGAGAGTGATTACTTTCTATTTTGAGTTCTTAGACGATGAGCAACTCGGGCTGAGAAATAAGTGCACTGCGAGGGCGTTGGGCGGCGAAAATTTCGATATCCGTCTGGATAGCTACGAGCTCGGCAACACGACCCAGACATACGATGCAGTCAAGGCCTTGTATCAAGAGGCTGTCCAGCATGGCGAGAAATGGACGGGCGTACGCTTGACAGTCCTGTGGAACGGGCGCTTCAGGTTCCGCTTCTTTTATGGTCAAACACCTCTTCTGGGCGGCGACCTTGAAACGGTGCTGCAGATTATGTCCGACGGCTTGAACGAATTATGCAAGCCTGACTTCGGACGAACGGTGAATCCAGAAATGACTCCAGCAGTCGACGAAATTTACCAGCAGATCAAATCTCATCATCTGTTCAAAGTAATCCGTGGCGAGGAAGGCGTGTTTCGCACGCCGTCCTCCATTAATGCCGACTTGCTGCCGACCGATCACAACGAGCTGCTGGTCAAGGCGATTTATCCGATCGCCGAGAAGTACAACGTCAAGTTTGCAGAGCGCGAACTCGACGTGGCCTTGCGCGTCGCCGCAAGTGATGCGCTGGGCGTTTTCTGCGCTATCCAGTGCTATTACATGCAGGTGGTGAACGAGGAAGACGGCTTAAGCAATATTCGGTTGAACCGGGCGGATTTGCCGCAGTATTTGACGGCGCGCTATTTCGCTTTGGTGGAAGACCTCAAGAAATTGAACCTGAGCGGCAATGATGCGCTCGATTACGCGCAAAAGAGTGCCCTGAGCTACCTGAGGATCCTGGTGGAGCATTATGGCGTGCAGGCCACCGCATAGGCGTTAGCGCAAGTGAGCACAGCCAGCGCAGGGGGGCGGCACCTTGCGCCCTTCGAGGATGCTGCGAAGCGCGGCGATTGACTCGAAGCGGCTGGCGTCTTTGATGAAGCAGCATGGCATCTCGCCGCCGGTCAGGTCGTAGTAGCGCATGGCGTCATTCTCCAGAAGGTGGCAACGGTACTCGGTCGGTTGGCGATGCAGCTGGATGCGCTGTGGGTAACGGCGGCTGTAGTCGTCCTTGCCCTGCAGCGGCTGAATCATGTGGCGCAAGCCGCGCTTTCGGCACCATTCGCGCACTGGCTGAACCGAGGCGGAAACGGCGACGGAGAAGATCGTGATGTCGAGTTTGCCGCGCAGGTTCTCGACAAACTCGATGACGCGTTCCAGGTTGTGGCGGCCGATGCTGGCCGCTTCGCCTGCATCCAGCGTGTCGAGGCTGACTCCGACCTGGCGGAAGTCGGCCAGGAAGTGTTCGGGGTATTTATACGTGCCGTTGGTGATGGTGAACGGCTCGGCGCCGATGGCGCGCGCGTAGGCGGCCATGGCGAAGAAGTCGCGGTTCAGCGTCGGTTCGCCTTCGCCTTGCAGCGACAGGCGGCGCGGTACGCCGTAGCGCGCCACATGGCTGTCGACGATGGCGCGGAAGCGTTCCATCGGCATGTCGCCCTGGACCATGTCGCGCCCGGCGCAGTAGAAGCAGTCGAAGTTACAACGTGTACTGACTTCGACCTGCACATCCATCATTGCTGGGTCGCGCTGTCCAGCGATTGCAGCAATTCCCGGCCGCGCTCGGCGTACAAGTTGCTGGAGGCGGCCGATTGCAGCAGCACATCCAGGTGGCGGCGCGCGTCTTGCGCCTTGCCCTGGCGCGCCTGATGCAAGGCGCTGAAATACAGGGCCGGCGGGTGCACGGGGTCGCGTTCCAGGATGGCGTCCCACAGCACTTGCGCCTGTTCTGCCTGGCCGTCGTTGAAGTAGGCCATCGCCAGCTGGAATTGTTCGGTCGGCGCATCCGGATGCAGTGCCAAGTAGTGCTGGAACAGCTCCTGGGCGCGGCGCGGCAGGCCCAGCTGGGCGTACAGGCGGGCCGTCATGGCAATCGCTTCCGGTTCGGGAGCATTGCCGGCCAGGACCAGCTTCAACTTTTCCAGTGCGAGGTCGAGCCGGTTGCTGTCGATGTGATGGCGGGCCAGGGCGACCAGTTCATCGGGCGCAAATACGGACAAATTGTTGCTGGACGTCATAGTGGCGAAAGAAAAGTTAAGTAATTTGAATGTCAACATGCTACCATACAATGTTTAATGTATTGCAGCATCTATTTCTAAAAAGGAAAAAGTATGTTCAGCAGCTGGAAGCGCTGCGGCTTGCTGGCCGTGGCTTTATCGATGTCGGCGTCTGCGCAAGCGGGCTTGTTGACGTTCGAAGACCAGGACCCTGGCGACTGGGTGGCGCCGCTGGAGGCGGGCTATGGCGGCTTTGAATGGGGCAATGACCCCGCCGTTGTTTTCAAGGACTACATCCAGTCCCGCGGCTACCAATTGGGCACGGTGGGCAATGTTGGCTTGATCGGCTGGGACGGCATTATTTCGTTCTCGCGTGCGACCAAGTTCAATTTCGACCGCGCTGCCATCACGGCCGCCTGGAGCATGGATGAGGATGTCCTGGTGCAAGGCTGGCGCAATGGCCAGCTGCTGTACACCAAGACCCTGCAGACCTCCTTCAACGGCCCTTACTACTTCGATTTCGGCTTCAAGGGCGTGGACGCGGTGAGCTTCCTGGGCACCGGTGGTATCGATGCCGGCTCGCAGGACGGCGCCGGCCCGCAACTGGTGCTTGACCAGATCCAGTGGAGCGTCGATCAGGTCGATCCGCCTGGCGATGTGCCGGAACCGGCGACGTTGCCGCTGATGGCCGGCGGGCTCGGCCTGCTGGCCCTGGCACGCCGCCGGCGTTCCTGATCAGTGCGTGCTGCGGCCGGTATAGGCCGACAGCATCACGTGCTGGCTGCTGTCGGTGCCGGCGCTTTGCTGGCGCTGTTCTTCCGGCAGCCTGTTGACGTCGTCGATGATGCGCTGCATGTCGGCGTTCAGGGCCGGGTTGTCCAGGTTCAGTTCAATGCCGCGTTGCAGGTAGCGCAGCGCATCGGCAAATTCATCCGCCAGCAGGTGGCGCAGGCCGCGGCCAAAGTGGAACAGGCATTTGCCTTCGTCCAGGTCGTCCAGCGCCACCAGCACGTCGTTGGCGCGCGGGCCGTCGCCTGAAGACAGGTACAGCAGGCCCAGCTGGAAGCGCGCGATGGCCAGTTCCGGATTGGCGGCAATGGCCGCTTCCATCGCGGTTGCGGCGCGGTCATACATGCGCAGCGAGGCGTAGCTGGCGCCCAGCATCAGCAACGCTTCGGCGCTGGCATCGGGGCGGCTGCCCGCTTCTTTCAGGTAGGCCAGCGAGGTGGCGGAATCGCCGTTACGGTCGGCTTCCAGCGACAGCTGGAGCAGCTCGGCCTGGTCAAGCATGGCGAGGGTGGGGTTGCTCATTTTCGTAATCCGTTCTCAGTGTTTCGGCGCGCGTTGCGCCACAAAAGTGGTCAGGTATTCCTGCAGGCTCGGGGCATCCGCCGTCGGGCGCTGTTGCAGTGCGCGCGAGATCAGGCGGTCGGCCAGCTGCCCGTGGCCGTCCAGCTTGAGCAGGGCGGCCTTGGCGTAGACGGCGCCGAAGTTGGCCGGGTCCAGGCGGTTGGCCACGGTCACGGCCTGGCGCGCTTCGTCCAGGCGATTCAGGTGCACCAGCGCGGCAGCCAGGCCGCCGTGGGCTTCGGCGAAGCCGCGGTCGGCTTCCACGGCGCGGCAGAAACTCTGTTCCGCTTCGGCGTGGCGGCCGGTGGTCAACTGGGCCCAGCCCAGCGCGACGATGGTGCCGGAATGCTCGGGCATGCAGGCTTCGGCCTTGGCCAGCGAGGCCAGCGCGTCGTCCTGCTCTTCGGTGTAGAGCTGGCTCAGGCCCTTGCCCAGCCAGGCGCGCCCGTTGTCGGGGCGCTGCGCCAGCACGGTGTCGAAGCTGGCGCGCGCGGTGGCGATGTCCTGGTCTTCCAGTGCCAGCGAACCGCGCACTGCGTTGGCTTCCACGCTGTCGGGCTGGACCGCCAGGGCCGCCTCGGCGGCGGCGCGCGCCTGTTCGCGCTCGCCCAGGTCGAAATAGAGCAGGGAAAGATAGGCCTGGCTGTCGGGCGATTCGGTCTGGGCATGCCATTGCCGGGCCGCTTGCAGCGCTTCATCCATCTGGCCGGTGTGGTGCAGGCAGTTGGCCAGGTAGCGCGCATTGGCCGGCACATCCAGGCCGCCCGCTGCGGCGGCGCTGAACTGCTGCGCCGCTTCCTCGAAGCGATCCTGGTAGAACAGGGCGATACCCAGGTTGTGCTGCAGCGCCGGCGCTTGTTCGCCCTGTGCCAGCAAGCCTTCGAACAGGGCGCTCGCTTCGCTGAAGCGGTGCTGCGACAGGTAGACGGCGGCGGTGCGCGCGTTGGCGGCCGAGGCATCCGGCAGCAGGGCGGCGGCGCGGCCATAGCTGGCCAGGGCGGCATCGAACTGGCCTGCCTGGTGCTGCAGGTCGCCCAGGTCGAGCAGCAGGCTGGTGTTGTCCGGATCGGCTTGCAGGAACGTGGTGAAGCGCTGGATCTTGGCGGTGAGGTCTGTTGCGGTCGACATGGTAAAGCTTGGCAAATTTAGCAATGCAAGATCATCCTACAATATGATGAACGTGTAAACAACGCAATATTTCTTTCAAAGATGAATGCAAACATCCTGTTCGCGTGGGAATTGGGCGAACACCTGGGCCATGTCTCGAAATTCCTGCCGCTGGCGCTGGCCTTGCGCGAACGCGGTTACCGTCCGGTGTTTGCGGTGCGCGACACCCATTCGGCCGAAGTGGTGCTGGGGCCGCACGGCATGCCTTGGCTGCAGGCGCCGGTGGCGATCGGCCAGGGCGCCGCCGGGCCGGCCCTGAACTATGCTGACATCCTGCTGCGCTGCGGCTACGCCAGCCCGGTGCGCCTGGCCGGCATGCTGCGCGCCTGGCAGCAGATCTTCGAACTGGTGCAGCCGGTGCTGACGGTGTTCGACCACAGCCCGACGGCGCTATTGGCCAGTCGCGGACGGGCCATGCGGCGCGTGCTGCTGTCGCCCGGCTTTTTCCTGCCGCCGCGGCAGACGCCGTTTCCGCCCATCCTGCCGCAGTCGGTGGCGCCGGACAGCTTACTGGCGTGCGACACGGCGGCGCTGGCGGCGATCCAGGCGGCACAGCAGCGCATCGGCATGGCGCCACTGGCCACGCTTCCCGAACTGTTCGACGCCGACTTGCGCTTGCTCGATACCCATCCCGAGCTGGACCACTTTGGCGCCCGGCCGGAAGAGGAATACTGCGGCGGCTTCTATCTCGACGCCACGGGCGTGCCGGCCGAGTGGCCCGACACCGGGCGGCCGCGCGTGTTCGCCTACCTGCGCCCGGGGCAGCGCGGCGTGGACCGCCTGCTCAGCCAGTTGCGCATGGCGCCTTGCGATGCCCTGATCTACGCTCCGGGGCTGACAGCGCAGCAGGCGGCGCGCTTTGCCAACAGCAATATGCGCTTCACGCAAGAACTGACGCAGCTGCGCAGCCTGGCCGGGCAGTGCGACCTGGCCATCCTGTATGCCAGTCATGCCACGATCTGCGCCTGCCTGGCGGCCGGAGTGCCGATGCTGTTGTTGCCGCAGCAGCCGGAGCAGGCCATGCTGGCGCGCCGCGTGGCCGAGCTGGGCGTGGCCCGCGTCTACCAGGACGACACAGCGCCGCTGGCCCAGGTTGAGGAAGCCCTGGCCGATAACGGCATGCGCACGGCGGCCCAGGCGTGGCGCGGCAGCCACACTCCGCTCGCGGCGCCGGCGCTGGCCGATCGTCTCTCGGCACTGCTACAAAACCCCTCAAATTAGTGACACTTTTTAAGTTTCTATAAATAAAAACTCTACCATTTTATGCAATTAGCATTTACATCATGATAGTATTGCCGACTTTCAATTGTTATATTGTTAGTTGCCGAGGTAACAGTGGATGTAAATGCAATTGCCGGCCTGGGCCTGCAGAACGATGTCCGGCAAATGGAGAGCATCAGCCAGAACCTGGCCAATGCCGTGACGCCCGGTTACAAGAAGCAGCTGGCGATGGGTACCACCTTCCAGGCTCAGTTGAGCCAGGCAGCACTGGCGCAGCCATTGCCACTGACCCTGCCGTCCCTGCAAAGCAGTGTCATTGATGCCGGCGCCGGGCGCCTGCGCGCCACCGGCGACGCCCATGACGTCGCGGTCGACGGCACCGATTTCCTGGAGCTGGCCACGCCGGATGGCGCGGCCTACACCCGCCAGGGCAAGCTGCGGGTGGACGTCGACGGCCGCCTGGTCGGCGACCAGGGTCATCCGGTGGTCAGCAGCGCCGGTCCGCTCACCCTCAGCAACGCCCCCTTCACCATCGACGGCAACGGCGACGTGCAGCAGGATGGCCGCGTGGTCGGCCGCCTGAAGCGTGTGCGCTTCGAACAGGCCGCCCGCCTGCAGCCGCTGGGCGGCGCCATGTATGCGCTGGGCGGCGCCACGGTGGCCGACCCGAACAGCAGCGCGCCGGTCAAGCTGGGCTTCCAGGAAGCGTCCAACGTCGACACCACCACCGAGATGGTGCGCATGAGCATGACGGTGCGCCATTTCGAAGCCCTGGCACGCGTAGTGCAGGGCTATGACGACAACCTCGAAAAGACCATCCGCAAGCTGGGAGATTTTTAAGCCATGAACGATTCGATGTATATCGCTGCCACCGGCATGCAGATGCAGCAGGCCAGCGTGGACACCATTGCCAACAACCTGGCCAACGTCGGCACGCCCGGCTTCAAGCGCTCGCGCGTGAGCTTCCAGGACCTGGTCTACCGCGACATGGGCGGCGCCCGCGCCGCCTCCAGCCAGGCCACCCAGGGCGCTGCGCATTCGCTGTGGCAGGGCAGCGGGGTCGGCATGGCCGGCATCGTCAAGGCCTTTGCCGGTGGCGAGCTGAAACAGACCGGCCAGGCGCTCGATTTCGCCGTGCGCGGCGACGGCTTCTTCGAAGTGACGGCAGCCGACGGCACGCCGGCCTTTACCCGCGGCGGCAGCCTGGTGGTCGACAAGGAAGGCTACCTGGCCACCAGCGACGGTTACCAGTTGCGCCCGGCCATCCAGGTCGGCAACGATGCCAGCGAGCTGTCGGTGTCGGCCGCCGGCGTGGTGACGGCCAAGCTGGCCGGCCAGAGTTCGCCCAGCGAACTGGGCCGCATTGAACTGGCGCGCTTTGCCGACACCAGCGGCCTGCAGGCCATGGGCGGCAATATGTACCGGCCCAGCGCGGCTTCCGGCGACGCCATCTACGGCGCGGCGGGCGAAGGCGGCATGGGCACGGTGGCGCAGGGCTGGCTGGAAGGCTCCAACGTCAACCTGGTGGATGAAATGGTCAGCCTGATGGTGGCGCAGCGCGCCTACGAAAGCAGCGTCAAGGTGATCCAGGCGTCGGACGAGATGCTGGCCATGAGCAACAACCTGCGCAAATAAGTCATGCGTGCGCTGCTGTGTGCGGCCGCCCTCGCGTGGCTGCCGGCGGCGCAGGGCGCCGAGCTGGCGCTGCGGGAAACGGTGATGGCCGTGCAGCCGCGCCTGCACCTGGCCGACGTGGCCGAAGTCAGCGGCGAAGGCGCCGCGGCGCTGGTTAGCCTGGACCTTGGCAGCGCGCCGCGCATCGGCTATGTGGCGCGCTGGACGCGCGCGCAATTGCAGGAACTGGTGCTGCGCCGGACCGGGCGCAGCGTGGCAGTGACAGGAGCGCAGCAGGTGCAGGTGCGCATGGCGTCGCGGCTGGTGGCTTCGGCCGAACAGCTGGCGCTGGCGATGCAGGCGGTGCAGGCCGCCTTCGGCGCCGACGGCAGCTTGCAGGCGACGCCGCTGCGCGCGCCGGCTGAAGTGGAGGCGCCGCAGGACGCGCGCCTGGCCGTGCGGCCGCTGGCGGGACGCCCGCTGGCGCCGCGCTTTGAAGTGTGGCTGGACGTGCTGTGGCAGGACGCGGTGTACCGCTCGCTGCGGGTGGAACTGGCCCTGGAGCTGCCGCGCCAGCTGTATGTCGCGCGGCGCGACCTGGCTGCAGGCGAGCTGCTGTTGCCGGCCGATTTTGAAGCCCGCCCCGGCAACGCGGCGCTGGCGGGCGGCCTGGCGGCGGACAGCTTGCCCAGCGGCGCCCGGCTGCGCCAGCCGCTGCGCGCGGGGCAGGCGCTGGCGGCGAGCCAGCTGGCGCCGGCCGGCTTCCTGCGCCGCGGCGAACGGGCCGTGCTGCGCTGGCAGAGCGGCGCGCTGCAGCTGGAGCGCGAAGGCATCGCCCTGGGCGATGCGGCGCCGGGCGAGCCGGTGCAATTGAGGATGTCGGGCGGGGCCGTGTTGGCCGGCCGCCTGCAACAGGATGGAACGGTCCAGGCGGACCTGCAGTGAAGGAGAACATGTTGCGTGCAGTCTTAAAAGGGTTGATCTGGCTGGCCATGGCCGCCAGCCTGCCGGCCATGGCCGACAGCCTGTATCGCCCGCAGAACTACCAGCCCTTGACCTCGGACCTACGTCCGCGCAAGGTGGGCGACCTGATCACGGTCATGGTCTATGAAAATTCCAGCGCCACCAGCAGCGCCGGCACCAATGCCGGCCGCAGCGCCCAGGTCGGGCTGGACGTGCGCACGCCGAACGGCCTGACGCACGGCGCCGCCATCCGCAGCCAGAACGACAGCGACGGCCATGGCACCACCCAGCGCGCCGGACGCGTGCTGGCCCAGATCACGGTCGGCATCCGCGAGATCGCCACCAACGGCGACTTGCTGGTGCAGGGCACGCAGCAGGTCGACATCAATAACGAGCGCCAGACCATCACGCTGGAGGGCAGGGTGCGCCAGCAGGACGTGTCCGACACCAATGTGGTGCTGTCGACCCGCGTGGCGGAAGCGCGCATCAGCTACGCCGGCCAGGGCGATATCTCCGAGCGCCAGCGCCCGGCCTGGTGGCAACGCCTGCTGACCCTGTTCGGAGTGTGACGTGAAGAAGTGGAGCTGGATCCTGCTGCCGCTGGCAGCACTGGCGCTGAGCCTGCCGGCCGGCGCGCAACAGGTGCGTATCAAGGACCTGGGCAAGATGGAAGGCTGGCGCGAGAACCCGCTGTCCGGCTACGGCCTGGTGACCGGCCTGGCCGGCACCGGCGATTCGCCGCGCAACAAGGCCACCCGCCAGTCGATCGCCAATATGCTGGCGCGCTTCGACCTGCAGGTGGCAGCCGACGACGTGCAGAGCCGCAACGTGGCGGCCGTGATGGTGACGGCCTCGCTGTCGCCGTTCGGCCGTCCCGGCGACGCGCTGGACGTCACCGTCACCTCGCTGGGCGATGCGCGCAGCCTGGTGGGCGGCACCCTGATGCTGGCGCCACTCAAGGGCGCCGACGGCCAGCTGTATGCGCTGGCGCAGGGCGCGCTGTCGGTGGGCGGCTACAAGTACGACATGAACGGCAACGTGATCCAGAAGAACCACCCGACGGTCGCGTCCATTCCAGGCGGCGCCACCATCGAGGCCGGCGTGCGCAGCACCATGCTGAGCGAGCGCAATACCGTGACCTTCGTGCTGGCCGAATCGGACTACACCACCGCCACCCGCGTGGCGGACGCCATCAATGCGCGCCTGGGCGCCGGCCTGGCGCAGGCCCAGGATGCCGCCGGCGTCGAAGTCAATGTGCCGCCCAGCCGCCGTTCGCGCCTGGCCGATTTCCTGGCGGCGCTGGAAAACGTGACGGTGGAACCGGACCGCCGCGCGCGCGTGGTGATCAACGAACGCACCGGCACCCTGGTAGCCGGCGGCGACGTGCGCATCGACAAGGTGGCCGTCTCGCAGGGCGAGCTGAAGGTGTCGATCGTGACCGACAACACGGTGTCGCAGCCGCTGCTGGTGAGCCGCACCGGGCCGGACGTGCAGACGGTGGCCGTCAGCAACAGCCGCGTCGACGTGAAGGAGCAGGGCGGCACCGGCTACCTGGCGCCGCGCGCCACCACGGTGGCCGAGCTGGTGGACGCGCTGGCGCGCATGCACACCAATACCCGCGACATCATTTCCATCCTGCGCGCGGTGAAGGCCGCCGGCGCGCTGCACGCCGACCTGGTCGTGCAATAAACCCGAGGAAGCCCATGGTACCGATGATTGAAGAAAGCACCACCCGCCTGCTCGGCATGGCCCTGGACGCGGCCGTGATGCGCCAGCAGGCGATCGCGCAGAACATCGCCAACGCCAACACGCCGGGCTACCAGCGCATCGGCGTCAGCTTCGAGAGCCGCGTGGCCGGCCTGATGGATGCCGCCGGCCAGGTGCGCGCGCCGTCGCTGTCCGAACTGGCGGCCTACCGTCCGCGCCTGGAAACGCTGGCGCCCAGCAATGCCAACCAGGAAGTGGCGCTGGACATGGAGCTGGCGCAGCTGTCGCAGACCACGCTGCAGCACCAGGCCTTGCTGAAGGCCTTGAACAAACACCTGTCCGTGCTGGGCACGGCCATCAACGAAGGGAAACGCTAATGAGCTACCAGGCGGCATTTCAGATCAGCGCCACCGGCATGGCAGTGGAAAAGCTGCGGCTGGACCTGACCGCGGCCAACCTGGCCAATATGAACCAGGCCGCGCCGTCGGCGGCGGCAGCCTACCAGCCGCTGCGCCTGGTGAGCCAGGCGCGCCCGCTGGCCTTTGCCCAGCAGTTCGCCCTGGCCGGCGGCGGCGCCGAAGTCAAGGCCGTGGTGCCGCAAGCCGTGGCGCCGCGCCTGGTGTACGAACCGGGCCATCCCTATGCCGATGCCAAGGGCATGGTGGCCTATCCGGGCGTCGACCACACGGCGGAAATGTTGAACGTCAACCTGGCGCTGCGCAGCTACGAAGCCAACCTGGCGGCCTTCACCGCCGCCCGCACCATGGCCGCGCGCACGCTGGAAATCGGGGGCAACCAATGAGCATCGAAGCGATCGGCGCGATCGGCGCCGTGGAAGCAGTCGAACCTGCGGCCTTGGGCGTGCCTGCCGCGCCGGTGGCGGCGCCCGGTTTCGCCGACTGGATTGCGCGTGAAGTGGGCCAGGTCGACGCCACGCTGGCGACGTCGGAAAACGACCTGCGCAGGCTGGCCACCGGCCAGGTGCAGAACCTGCACGAAGTGATGATCCACATGGAAGAAGCCAAGCTGTCCTTCCAGTTGCTGGCACAAGTACGTAACCGCTTGCTGGATGCATACCAGGAAGTGATGCGGATGCAAGTCTAGGAGTCGTAAGTGAATGGAATGATGGAAAGCTGGCGCGGCCTGGGCCGCGGCGCGCGTAACGGCATCGCGGTGGGCCTGCTGCTGATCGTGGCGGTCATGGGCGGCCTGGCATGGTGGATCTACCGCGCCGATTACCAGGTGCTGTTTGCCGACCTGTCGCCGGCCGATGCGGCGGCAATGACGGCGGAACTGGACAAGTCGAAAACCCCGTACCAGCTGGGCGGCGAAGGCCGCACCATCCTGGTGCCGCAGGACATGGTGTACAAGACCCGCCTCAAGCTGATGGGCAAGGAAGTGCCGCTGCACGGCGCGGTCGGCTTCGAAGTATTCAACAATGCCGATTTCGGCATGACCGACTTCGTGCAGAAGGTGAACTACCAGCGCGCCATCCAGGGCGAGCTGCAGCGCACCATCCTCGCCATCGACGACGTGCAGACGGCGCGCGTGCACCTGGCGGTGCCGGAGCAGGGCCTGTTCAAGCGCCAGGCGGCCAAGGCCAAGGCTTCGGTCACGGTCACCATGAAGCAGGGCCATGCCCTGGGTGCCGAGCAGGTGCTGGGCATCCAGCGCCTGGTGGCCGCCTCGGTGCCGGAACTGACCGCGGCCGACGTGACGGTGCTGGACCAGCATGGCGTGGCGCTGACGCGCGCCGGCGGCACCGACGCGGCGGAAGCAGCGGCCAGCGGCCAGCTGGACGCCAAGCGCGGCGGCGAAGACTACCTGCTGAAGAAGGTCAACCGCGTGCTGGACCAGACCTTTGGCGCCGGCACGGCTGTCGCCAGCATCGACCTCTCGCTGAACATGGACCAGAGCCGCGTTACGCTGGAGCAGGTGCTGCCGGCGCAGGCCGTGGTGCGCGAGCGCAAGGTGGTCAGCGACGCCAGCGGCGGCCAGAACGACGCCGTGGCGCGCAATCCGGGCAGCAGCACCACCGAAGCCGACTACCAGGTGGGCCGCCGCACCGAGCAGCTGAACGTGGCCAGCGGCGCGGTCAAGCGCATGACGGTGGCGGTACTGGTGCGCCAGTCGCTGAACGAAGACCAGATCGAAAAACTCAAGGAAGTGGTGGCCTCGGCCGTCGGCCTGAACCAGGAACGGGGCGATGCCCTGGTGCTGTATTCGATGCAGCAGTTCGGCAGCCTGCCGGACAGCTTGCCGACCCCGATCGCCGGCCATGCCGATGCCAGCCCGGCCGAGGCTTTGCCGGCGGCAGCTGCCGGCAAGGCAGCGGCGCCGGCCAGCCGCAACCCGATGTGGATGCTGGCAGCCCTGCTGCTGGGCGTCGCCGTGCCGGCCGCCGTCCTGCTGCTGGGCCGTCGCCGCGATGCCGATGCCGCGCCGCTGGATGATGCCGCGCGCGAGCGCCTGGTGCTGGATATCCGCAGCTGGATCGCGGCGCCTGGCGCCGGCGAGCGCCTGCCGACGGAGCAGCCATGAACGGACACAAGCAGGCCGCTGCCGCGCTGCACGGCTTGAGCACGGCCGACCAGGACAAGGTGCTGGCCGAACTGCCGCCAGCCGACCAGGACATCCTGCGCGGCTACCTGGCCGAATTGAGCGCGCTCGGTTTCGCGCGCGCTCCGGCGGTTGCCGCTGCCGCGCGGCCGGCCGCCAGCGTGCTGCGCAACGCCAGCGCCGAGGCGCTGTTTGCCGTGCTGGCGCAGGAGCCGGCCGGCCTGGTGGCGCAATTCCTGGCGCTGGAAGCCTGGCCCGCCGGCGCAGCCCTGCTGGCGCTGTTCCCGGGGCCGCAGCGCGAGCGCATCGCTGCCGCGCAGGCGGCGCAGGGGCCGGTGGCGCCTGCCGTTGCCCGCACCCTGGTGGAGCTGGTGGCCAGCCGCCTGCCGGCCGCCGCAGCGGCGCCGGGCTGGCGCGCGGCCCTGGCAAAGGTATTCCGATGAACCCGATAATCCGCGCCGCTGCCGTTGCTGCCCGCCCGCGCCGCCTGCGCGCGCCTGGCGCGCCGCACCTGGTGGCGCCTGCCGCCGACCCGCACGGTGCCGAGCCGCACAGCGCCGAAGCCAGCGCCCACGCTGCGCCCGTCGCGCAAGAGCGCAGCCCGGCCGCATCGCCGGTCGCCGCCGCGCCGCAAGAACACCGTCCCGCCACCTCGCCAGCGCCCGCGGCCAGCCCGGCTGCTGCCGTGCTGCCGGACGCCGTGCTGGCGCAAGCCATCGCCGCGGAAAGCGCACGCCTGCGCGCCGCATTGCAGGCCGAGCAGCAAGCCTGGATCGCCGCCGCCGAACAGGCCCAGCGCGACTGGCTGGCGCAGGCCGAAGCCCAGCGCAGCGCCTGGCGCGAACAGGCCGAACAGGAATTGCGCGCCGCCTATGGCGAAGCCGAACGGCGCGGCCTGGAAGACGGTGCCGCCCAGGCGCAGCGCGTGGCCGAAGACCTGGTGCAAGCCCAGGTGGCGCGCCTGCAGGCCGCCGCCGCCGCACTGCTGCAAGCCCAGGGCACGCTGGCGCCTTCGCTGCAGGAAGACGCCGTGGAACTGGCCTTCACCATCGTCTGCCGCGTGCTGGGCGAGCAGGCTGCCACGCGCGCCGGCATCCACGCCATGCTGCAGGTGCAGCTGGCCGCGCTGCGCGAACGGCGCGACCTGACGGTGCGCCTGCACCCGGCCGACTGCGCCCTGATGGCGGCCGCCGAAGTGGACGGCGGCGCCGCGCTGCGCTACGTGCCGGACGCCGGCATCGAGCTGGGCGGCTGCCTGATCGACAGCCCGGCCGGCACCCTCGACGCGCGCCTTGAATTCCAGCTTGGCCAGTTGCGCCAGGCGCTGGCAGCGGCGCGCGCAGGAGAAGCCTGATGCGCGCGTACCTGGACGCCGCCCGCGATGTGCCGCTGACTTCGCGTCTCGGCACGGTGGCTGCCATTGCCGGCTACAGCCTGGAAGCGCTCGGCCCCGACGTCACCATCGGCGAAGTGTGCGAGATCACGCCGCAGGATGCGCCGCCGCTGGCGGCCGAAGCGGTCGGCCTGCAGCGCGGCCGCGTGGTGCTGATGCCCTACGGCGCGCTGCGCGGAGTGGGTATCGGCGACACCGTGCGCGCTACCGGCGTGCAGGCCGGCATGCCGGTCGGCCCGGCGCTCTTGGGGCGCGTGATCGATGCCTTCGGCCAGCCGCTGGACGGCGGCGCCGTGCCGCAGACCACGGAGCAGCGCCCGCTGCAGGCGCCGCCCATGAATCCCTTGAGCCGGCCGCGCATCGACAAGGTGCTGGAAACCGGGGTGCGCGCCATCGACGGCCTGCTGCCGCTGGGACGCGGCCAGCGCATCGGCATCTTTGCCGGCAGCGGCGTCGGCAAGAGCACCTTGCTGGGCATGCTGGCGCGCGACGTGCAGGCCGACATCAACGTGATCGCCCTGATCGGCGAACGCGGGCGCGAAGTGCGCGAATTCGTGGAAAAGCACCTGGGCCCCGAAGGCCTGAAAAAAAGCGTGGTGCTGGTGGCCACCTCCGACCAGCCGGCGCTGGCGCGCACCCGCGCCGCCCAGGCCGCAACGGTGGTGGCCGAGTACTTCCGCGACCAGGGCAAGCAGGTGCTCTTGATGATGGATTCGATCACGCGCTTTGCCATGGCGCGGCGCGAGATCGGCCTGGCGGCGGGCGAGCCGCCCACCGCGCGCGGCTACACGCCGTCGGTGTTTGCCGACATCCCGGCGCTGTGCGAGCGCTGCGGCACCGCTGCCAGCGGCGGTTCGATCACTGCGCTGTACACCGTGCTGGTGGAGGGCGACGACTTCAACGAGCCGATCTCCGACATCGTGCGCGCCACGCTGGACGGCCACGTGATGCTGTCGCGCGAGCTGGCGCACGAAGGCCATTTCCCGGCCATCGACGTGCTGCAAAGCACCAGCCGCCTGGCCGGCGACCTGGCCACGCGCGAGGAACTGGCCCTGATGGGCAGCGTGGTCGAACAGCTGGCCACCTACCAGCGCAACCGCCAGATGGTGGACATGGGCGCCTACCGCGCCGGCAGCAATGCCGCCATCGACCGCGCGCTGCACGCCTATCCGGCGCTGCGCACGGTGCTATGCCAGAGCGTGCACGAATCGAGCCCGCGCGCCGATGCGCTGGCGCGGCTGCGGCGTGCCATCGGAGCGGCGCCATGAGCGGGCGCGGACGCTTCCGTTATCCGCTGGAGCCGGCGCGCCTGCTGCGCGAATGGGCGCTGGACGAGGCGCGCCAGGCGCTGGCGGAACAGAATGCGCTGTTGGCCGAAGCCGAGGCGGTCGCCGGCGGCGCCCAGGCGCGCCTGGCCGACGGCTGTGCGCAATGGGCGGCCATCAGCGGCTCCGGCCAGTTGCTGGCGGCGCAGCAATGCCTGCAGCATGGGCGCTACCTGGCGTCGCTGGCGCAGTCGGCGCAGGCGGCCAGCCGTGCGCTGGCCGAGCGGCAGGATGCGCATGCCGAACAGGTGGCGCAGCTGGCGGGCGCGCGGCGCGCGCTGGATGGCCTGGAAAAGCACCGCAGCGAACTGCGGCGCGAATTCGTGCGCGCACGGCTGCAGGCGCAGGCGCGCGAGACCGATGATTTGTGGGGCGTATTGCAGGCGGGGAGGGATGGCGATGGCAATTGAGCTGGAAGCGACGGCGGCTGGCGGCGTGCCGCAGCGCCTGAACCGGCAAAACGCGCAGGCACGCCAGGAACGCTGGCTGGCGCAATTGCAGGATGCGCTGTTCGCTGGCGGCGGCGCGCATGCGCCGGGCCAGCATGCCGGCAAGGCGCCGCAGGAGGGCACGCAGGGCCAGCACGAGGCGCAGCGCGGCGAACCGGCGGAGCTAGCTGAAAATCCGGCGTCCGGCCGCAAGGCAGGGCAGGCCGCAGCGCGCCAGGCGGGCGGCAGCGGGACGCCGGCGGCTGGCCTGCCAATGGATGATGGGCCAGCCAGCGCCGCGCCTGGCGGCCAAGCAGCCGTTGCCGGCATGGCGGCAGCCGGCGCCAGGCCAGGCATTGCGGACGCTGCGGCCCCGGCGGCTGGCGGGGCTGCCGCACCGCTGCCTGGCCTGGCCGCCGCGCGCGCCGGCATCGGCTTCGCAGCCGGCGCACTGGCACAGGACGGCAACAGCGCAGCGGAGCAGCCGCAGGGCGCGGCCGAAGCGCAGCCGGAGCCGGGACAGCCGGCCGCCGCGCCGCAGGAAGATTACGCGCCGCGCCTGCTGCGCCTGGCGCCGCAGGGCCAGGGCATGCAAGCCTGGCTGCGCGATGCCAGCCTGCGGCCGGGCCAGGTAGCGGCCGTGGCGGCGGCCCTGGCCGGCGAACTGGCAGCCCAGGGCCAGCCGCTGGCCGCCCTCAGCATCAACGGCAAGCGCCTGCCGGACGGCGCCCTGCGCGCCGCCAGCGAGCATGCGCGCCGCAACGCATTCAACGCATATACCGCCGCGGCGCAGCTGCCGCCGGTCCACAACGGGAAAGGATAGGACATGACCATCAGTAGCGCATCGGCCGTCAGCAGCAGCGCGCGCGGCACCTCCAATTCGGCCAACGTCAGCATCGAGGACTTCCTGAAGATCCTGACCGCCCAGCTGAACAACCAGGACCCGCTGAAGCCGGTCGACAACCAGGAATTCGTGGCGCAGATCGCCCAGTTCGCCAATCTGGAACAGACCCGCCAGCTCAACGAAAAGCTGGACGGCATGCTGTCCAACCAGGCGTCGACCCAGGCCCTGGGCCTGCTGGGCAAGACGGTCGACATCAACGTCAACGGCGCGCCGTTTACCGGCACCGTGTCGGCGCTGTCGCTGGCCAGCGGCCAGCCGCTGATGACAGTCACTGCTGGCGCCCGCTCGCAGTCCAATATCAACCTGTCGCAGATCATCAATATCCGCTAAGGGGGCAGCATGTTCGAATCGATCACTATCGGCACTTCCGCCTTGCTGGGCCACGAAAAAGGCTTGCGCACGGTCGGCAACAACCTGGCCAACGTCAACACGGCCGGCTTCAAGTCCTCGCAGCTGGGCTTTACCGCCCTGTTCGACCAGCAGGCCGGCGGCGGCCAGGGCGCTGCCGGCAGCCACGCCGGCAGCGGCGGCAGCGGCATGGCGGTCGGCGGCACGGTGGTCAATTTCCAGGCCGGCCAGGACCAGTCGACCGGCAACCCGACCGACCTGCGCATCAACGGCAACGGCTTCTTCGTCATCAAGCGCGACAACGAATACCTGTACACCCGTGCCGGCGACTTCTCGTTCAACGACAAGGGCGCCCTGGTCAACTCGGCCGGCGATGCGGTGCAGGCCATGGGCGAGGGCGGGGCGCTGTCCGACCTGGTGCTGGACAAGCAGCTGCGCAGCCCGGCCAAGGCTACCACCACCCTCAAGTTCGCCGGCGTGATCCCGTCGCCGGCAGCCGGCAGCACGGCGGCGCTGGCCGACGTCACCGTGCCCAGCATCACCGCGGTGGACGCCAGTGGCAACAGCCATAGCCTGAGCATGAAGATCCACTACAACGGCAACAGCGAGTATGCGCTGACCATCAGCGAAGGCGCCACCACGGTGGGCACCGGCACGCTGAAGTTTGCCGGCGCCTACCCGGTGCCGGGCTTTAATGCGGTGACGGTGGACTGGACCCCGGCCGGCCTGGCGGCCACCAGCCTGAAGTTCGACTTCGCCAGCGACGTGATGGCGCAGCCCGGCGCTTCCTCCATCGCCTTCGCCAGCCAGGACGGCTATGCGGCCGGTTCCAAGTCGGACCAGGCCATCGGCAGCGACGGCCTGGTGACCATCAAGTACAGCAACGGCCAGAGCAGCACCGGGCCGCGCCTGGCGCTGGCCGACTTCGACAGCGTGCGCGACCTGAGCGAAGCGGGCGGCAGCGCCTTCCGCCGCAACGCCGACGTGGTGGCCAGCTATGGCTATGCCGGCAGCGCCACCTTCGGCAAGCTGCAGGCCGGCCACCGCGAAGGTTCCAACGTCGACCTGGCCGAGGAATTTTCCAACCTGATCCTGATGCAGCGCGGCTACCAGGCCGCCTCGCACGTGGTCAGCACGGCCAACGAAATGATCCAGCAACTGTTTGAAATGAAGCGCTGATGCACACCAGGCCTTACATCTTATTGAGCGACAGCCGCCTGGCGGCTTTGCGCGCAGCGCTGGAAGCGGCGCTGCGTCCATGGCAGCAGGCCTGGGGCCTGGCGCCCGAGCGCATCGAGTGCGTGGCGCTGCGGTCCGGCGCTGCCGCGCTGTGGACGCCGCGCGCCGCCTTCGAAGGCGCTGGCGCAGCGCGGGCCTGGCTGGCCTGGCCGGATGAACTGGGCGGCGCGCTGGAGCGCGCGCTGTGCGGCGCGGCGCCGGGCACCGGCCTGGCGCAGGCGCTGGCCGGGCGCGCGCAGGAAGCCCTGCTGCAGGCGCTGGGGACGGCGCTGCCCTCAGGCCAGCGCGTCGGCGCTCTGGCGCCCGCGCGCGAACTGTATGCGGCCGGCTCCGGCGCGGCCCTGGTGCAGCTGCACTTCGGCCGCCAGGCGCTGGCCATCCTGCTCGATCATGCCGCCGTGGCTGCCCTGGCCCCTGCCGCCGCGGCCGCCCTGGCGCCGCTGCCGCCCTGCGAGCTGCAGGCGGCAGTCGGCGCTGCCACGCTGGCGCTGCCGGTGCAGCTGGGCAGCATTGCGCTCGACCTGGCCGACCTGATGGCGGTGCGCGTGGGCGACGTGATCCGCCTCGGCCGCAGCGCCGAGCAGCCGCTGCCCGTGCTGGCCCCGGATGGCGCCAGCATCCTGTTCCACGCCCACCTTGGCAAGGTGGGCCGGGCCTTCGCGGTGCAAGCCGCGCCGGCCCCTGTTTAATTTTCAAGGAAAATCGTAATGAGCAGTCATGCAAGCGGCCAGGCCGCATCCGTTGAACTGGCCGAGCGCGTCGAGCTGGCCGAACTGCGCGGCCATGGTGGCGGCGCCCCGCTGGCGCTGGGCCAGGGCGCTTTGCTGCAAGGGGTGCAGGTTGGCCTGTCGGTGCAGGTCGGGCAGGCCCAGGCCAGCCTGGCGCAGCTGATGGAGCTGCAGGCCGGCGCCGTGTTCACGCTGGACCGTGCGGTCGATGCGCCGCTCGACCTGGTGGTCAACGGCCAGGTGGTGGGGCGCGGCGAGCTGGTGGTGGTGGGCGACCAGTTCGGCGTGCGGGTAACGGAAGTGGCGCCGCGCAGCCATGGCTGAAGCAGTTGCCGCATCGGCCAGCGCCATTAGCAGCGCGCCGGCCATTCCCTTCAAGCAGGACACGCCGCTGGGCGCCGCGCCGCTCGGCGGCGGCGCCGTGGCGGTGCTGCTGCTGTCGCTGCTGGTGATCGTTGCCGTGCTGTTCCTGCGGCGCCGCCTGCCGCAGGCGGGCGGCGGCAGCGGGGGCCGCCTGCTGCGCGTGCTGGAACGCCAGCCGCTGGGTCCGCGCGCCCAGCTGGTGGTGGTGGAATTCGAGGGCCAGCGCCTGCTGCTGGCGCATACCGAGCACGGCGTGGCGCAGGTGGCGGCGGCTGCCGCGCCGGCAGCCGTAGCGCCGGAGGCGCCATGATGCGCCGCCTGTGCCAGGCCGGCGCCGTGCTGGCGCTGCTGCTGTGGGTAGGCGTGGCCTGGGCCGCGCCGGACAGCGCACCGGCCATCCAGCTCAACCTGGGCGGGGCCGGCCGCGCCGACACCTCGGCGGCTGTGCGCATCCTGCTTGGCCTGACCGTGCTGTCGCTGGCGCCGGCCATCCTGATGTCGATGACTTCCTTCATCCGCATCGTGATCGTGCTGTCGATGCTGCGCCATGCGCTGGGCATGCAGGAGACGCCGCCCAATGCCGTGATCATCAGCCTGTCGCTGTTCCTGACCATGTTCACCATGGCGCCGGCGCTGCAGCAGGCCAATACCCAGGCCCTGCAGCCCTATGTGGCCGGCAAGCTCACTGCTGAAAAGGCCATCCCCAAGGCGCTGGCGCCGCTGCGCGAGTTCATGGTGCGCCAGACGCGCGAAGCGGACCTGGCGCTGATGGTGGAACTGGCGCACGCCGAACGCCCGGCCAGCATGGAAGACATCAGCATGCTGCAGCTGATCCCTGCCTTCATGCTGTCCGAGCTGCGCGCTGCCTTCCAGATCGGCTTCGTGATCTTCCTGCCGTTCCTGCTGGTGGACCTGGTGGTGTCGTCGGCGCTGATGGCGCTGGGCATGATGATGGTGCCGCCGGCCTCGATCTCGCTGCCGGTGAAGATCCTGCTGTTCGTGCTGATGGACGGCTGGAATCTGGTGGTGCGTGCCCTGCTGGGTACTTTCGTCTGAGGCCAATGCCGGTGTCGGAGGACGTCCTGGAAACGGTATGGCAGCGCTTTCACGGGGGCGAGGCCGAGGCGCGCGCCGCGCTGGCGCAAGCCTACGATGCGTATGCACGCATGCACGCGGCGCGCATGTATGCGCGCCGCGTGCAGGACGACCTGGAGTTCGACGATTACCTGCAATACGCCCGGGTCGGCCTGCTGGAAGCGATCGACCGCTACCAGGACAGCCGCGGCGCCAAGTTCGAGACGTTCGCTTCCTCGCGGGTCAGCGGCGCCATCCTGAACGGCATCGATTCGGCCAGCGACCTGCGCGAGCAGGTGGCCGCGCGCAAGCGCATCGTGTCGCAGAGGGTGGGCGCGCTGGCGGACCGGCAGGACGCCGATGTCTTCGGCCAGCTGGCCGAGCTGGCCATCGGGCTGGCGGTCGGCTTCCTGCTGGAGGAAACCGGCCTGTATGCCGCCGGCGAAAGGGAGTATGCCGACAACAGTTATCATGGCGTTGAGCTGCGCCAGCTGCGCAATACGCTGATGGCAGCGCTGGAGCAGCTGCCGCCGCTGCAGCGCCGCGTCGTGCATGCGCACTACCTGCAGCAGCAGCCGTTCGGCGAGATTGCGCAGGCCTGCGAGCTGTCGGCCGGGCGGGTGACCCAATTACACAAAGAGGCAATGACGGCCCTGCGCCGTCAATTGCGCGGACGCGGGCTGGACGTCAGCCTGTAGGGAGAGCATGGAATGGTGACATCGGTAAGCGGCGTGACGGCCCTGGTGCGGATGATCCGCAGCCAGCTGGCGCCGCATGGCGCGGCCGCCGGCCGGCGCGCCCCCAGTATGGACGGGCGCGCGGCGGCAACGCCGGACGGCACGCTGGCGCGCCTGGTGGAACAGCGGGTGCGCGCCATCGGCCGCGACGACCCGCAGCGCGGGCGCAAGGCCCTGCGCGTGTTCCTGGAAGCGGTGCTGCTGGACGAGCTGGGCCAGCACCTGCTGGCTGATCCGCGTTTTTTCCGCATGGTCGACGAGGTGCAGGAAGCGCTGGAGCAGGATGATTCCTGCCAACCCCTGCTGGAACAGGCGATGGCGCAGCTGCTGGCGACGGGAGGTCAGGATGGGCAGTGATATGGCCCTGCGCATGCTGTCCGAGCTGCTGTGGACCGGCCTGCTGATCGCGGCGCCGCTGCTGGCCGTGACCTTGCTGGTGGGCTTGCTGGTCAGCGTGCTGCAGGTGGTGACGCAGATCCAGGAAGCCTCGCTCAGCTTCGTGCCCAAGCTGGTGGCGGCCGTGGTGGTGCTGGTGGTGTGCGGGCCGTGGATGCTGAAGCGGCTGGTGGCCTTCGGCGCCGGCCTGATCGCGTCGATACCGCAGCAATTCTAAGGCGAGCGATGCAGATCAACGTCGATGCGGCATGGGCCCTGGCAGTGTTTTACGTGTGGCTGCGCCTGGGCTGCGTGTTCCTGCTGGCGCCGGTGCCCATGGTGCAGGGCACGCCGGTGGTGGTGCGCGTGCTGTTTACGCTGGCGCTGGCGGCGCTGCTGGTATCCGGCGGCGGCGTGCGGCCGGCGCTGGCCAGCTTCGGCCCGGGCCAGGTGCTGCTGGGAGCGATCGGCGAAGTGGTGGTCGGCATCACGCTGGCGTTCGGCGTGTTTGCCGCCTTCGGCGCATTTGCCATGGCCGGCAAGATCCTCGACGTGCAGAGCGGTTTCGGCCTGGGCGTGGTGTATGACCCGGTGACGCGCTCGGGCGCGCCGATGTTTGCCACCATCCTGAACATGACCGGGGTGGCGCTGTTCTTCGCCCTGGACGGCCACCATGCGCTGCTGCGCGGCCTGGCCTTCTCGCTGCAGCGGGCGGCGCCGGGTGCCGGGCTGGAACTGTCGGCCGATGCCGCCGTGGCGCAGTTCGGGCTGGTATTCTCCTACGGCATCGCGCTGGTGATTCCGGTCATCCTGTGCCTGCTGCTGCTGGAGCTGGCGCTGGCCGTGGCCTCGCGCACGCTGCCGCAGATGAATGTGTTCGTGGTCAGCATCCCGCTCAAGCTGGTGGCGGCGCTGACCATCTTTGCCGTCAGCGCACCGACGCTGGGGCCGGCCATGCAGCGCGTCTACCGCTCGATTTTCACTTACTGGGAAAGCGTGCTGCGCTGATGGCGGAACAGGATAGCGACCGTTCGGAACAGGCTACGCCGCACCGGCTGGAGGACGCGCGCAAAAAAGGCCAGGTGGCGAAAAGCGTGGACTTCCTGTCGTGCGCGGCCATTGCCGTGCTGACGGTGGTGGTGCAGGCCAGCGGCTGGGACGGCCTGGGCAAGCTGCTCGGCATGGCGCAGCGCACCCTGGCGCGGGCGCCGGGGCTGGAGTGGAGCGTGGCCAACCTGGCGGCCTGGTGCGGCCAGCTGCTGCTGGCGGTGCTGCTGTTGCTGGCGCCCCTGCTGATGGCGCTGGTGATTGCCGCGCTGCTGGCCAACCTGGCGCAGACCGGCCCGATATTCAGCGTGCACCCGGTCAAGCCGGACTTCAAGCGGCTCAATCCGGTCGATGGCTTCAAGCGCATCTTTTCGATGCGCACCCTGTTCGAGGCCGGCAAGAGCATCGTCAAGCTGGTGGTGCTGGCCGGGGTGGCGTGGGCGGCGGTGAGCGCGGCGTTGCCGGGCCTGATGGCCTTGCCGACGGCGGCGCCGGCCGCCTATCCGCGCATCCTGCTCGAGCTCGTGGGCGGCCTGCTGGGCAAGCTGGCGCTGGCGCTGCTGCTGATTGCCATGGCCGACATGGGCTTTGTGCGCTGGGATTACGCCAAGCGCATGCGCATGAGCAAGCGCGACATCAAGGATGAGCACAAGAACCGCGAAGGCGATCCGCGCGTTCGCGCCCGCATCCGCGAGCTGCGCAAGGAAATGCTCAAGCGCAGCCAGTCGATGCGGCGCATGGCCAGCGCCGACGTGCTGGTCACCAACCCGACCCGCCTGGCCATCGCGCTGCGTTACGAGCATGGCAGCGCGGCCGCACCCAAGGTGGTGGCCAAGGGCGCCGGCGACCTGGCGGCGCGCATGCGCGCGCTGGCCGGGCGCAAGAATATCCCGATCGTGCAGAACAAGCCGCTGGCGCGCACCTTGTTCCGCGAAGTCGATTACGACGGCTACGTGCCGGAAAAGCTGTATCCGCAGCTTGCAAAAATCATGGTCTGGGTCTACGCCATGCGCGAGGCCCGCCGTCAGTCTGGAAGGAAGAATTGATGTTACGTCGTTATTTTGGCGAGAACGCCGACCTGGTCATGGTGCTGCTGGTGGTCGGCATCCTGTGCGTGCTGTTCGTGCCGATCCCGTCGGCCATGCTGGATTTCCTGATCCTGTGCAATATCAGCTTCGCCCTGACCATCCTGCTGCTGACCTTCTATATCCCGCGGCCGGTGGAGTTTTCCACCTTCCCCTCGCTGCTGCTGATTGCCACCCTGTTCCGCCTCTCGCTCAACGTGGCGGCCACCCGCCTGATCCTGAGCGATGCCGACGCCGGCCGCGTGATCGGCGCCATCGGCTCCTATGTGGTGGGCGGCAACTACGTGATCGGCATGATCGTGTTCCTGATCCTGGTGGTGGTGCAGTACGTGGTGGTGACCAGCGGCGCGCAGCGCGTGTCCGAAGTGGCGGCCCGCTTTACGCTGGACAGCATGCCGGGCCAGCAGATGAGCATTGACGCCGACCTGAACATGGGCTTCATCGACCAGGAAGAAGCCAAGCGCCGCCGCAAGCTGCTGGAAAAGGAATCGGGTTTCTACGGCGCGATGGACGGCGCCAGCAAATTCGTCAAGGGCGACGCGATTGCCGGCATCCTGATCATGCTGATCAACATCGTCGGCGGCCTGGTGATCGGCATCATGCAGATGGGCATGCGCTGGGACCAGGCGCTGCACACCTTCACCCTGCTGACCGTGGGTGACGGCATCGTGACCCAGGTGCCGGCGCTGGTGATTTCGGTGGGCACCGGCATCATCGTGACGCGCTCCGCCTCGGACGGCAACCTGAGCAGCCAGGTGCTGCGCCAGCTGACCTCCTTCCCCAAGACCCTGTTCATCGTGGCCGGCGCCATGGCGGCGCTGTTCTTCCTGCCGGGCATTCCGCCGCTGCCGGTGCTGGTGGTGGGCGGCACGCTGTTCGGCGTCGGCCTGCTGCTGCGCCGCAAGGTCGACGGCAAGCCGGAAGCCGACCAGGACGCCGACGCCAAGGAGGGCGAGGAAGACACCTACGACCTGCTGAAAGTGGAGCCGATCGAAGTGCTGATGGGGGCGACCCTGCTGCCGCTGGTGAATGGCGAACAGAGCTTGCTGACCGAGCGGATTGCCGCGCTGCGCAAGCAGTTCGCGCTGGAGTCCGGCATGGTGCTGCCGCGCGTGCGCTTCCGCGACGCGCCGCAACTGGGCGCCACCGCCTACGAGCTGCGCGTGTTCGGTGCGCTGGCCGGCAAGGGCGACATCATGCTCGACCACACGCTGGCCATCCACAGCGGCGGCGAGCAGCGGGCGCTGAAAGGCATCGAGACACGCGAGCCGACCTACGGCTTGCCGGCGATCTGGATCGCCGACAGCGAGAAAGAACTGGCGCGCTCGGCGCGCTACACCCTGGTCGACCCGGGCACGGTATTCATCACCCACCTGTCGGAAGTGCTGAAGCAGCAGTCGGCCATGCTGCTGACGCGCGGCGAGACCGACAAGCTGCTGCAGCGCATCCGCGACAGCCAGCCCGGGCTGGTGGAAGAACTGGTGCCGACCGTGGTGTCGGTCAGCGACATCCAGAAGATCCTGCAGAACCTGCTGCGCGAAAAAGTCTCGGTGCGCCACCTGGAAGCGATCCTGGAAACCCTGGCCGACGCCGGCCGCAACAGCAAGGACCTGGGCTACCTGACCGAAGTGGTACGCCAGAAGCTGGGCACGGCCATTTGCCAGGACCTGCTGGGCGATCACAGCGCCCTGCACGTGCTGACTTTGGACCCGGCCATCGAACAGGTGCTGATGCAAAGCGTGCGCCAGGCCGACGGCGGCGGCATCGTGGTCGAGCCCAAGTTCGCCGACCAGCTGCTGGCGCGCCTGGCCAGCCAGGCCGACCGCATGATGAAGGCGAATATGCTGCCGGTGCTGCTGTGCGCGCCGGACTTGCGGCGCCACGTGCGCGCCCTGAGCGAGCGCGTGCTGCCGCACCTGCGCGTGCTGTCGATGGCGGAAGTACCCAACAGTGTCAACCTGAAGGCGTACACTACGGTCAGTCTGTAACTTCTGGAGAAATACCTATGACAACGATGAATCGTATCGCCGCCACGCTGGCCGGCCTGATGCTGGCTGCCAGCGCATTGGCCAATCCCCTGGACGCCTTGACCGAGAAGGAAGCTGGCGGCGGCCTGAAAGCCGCGCTGGAAGCCGGTTCGGTGGCCGCCGTGGGCAAGCTTGGCGTCGAGGGCGGTTTCATGAACAACGACGCGGTGCGCATCAAGCTGCCGCGCGTGCTGGAAAAAGCCCGTCCGATCCTGGAAATGACCGGCCGCGGCGAACAGCTCGATGAGCTGGAAAGCGCGATGAACCGCGCTGCCGAGCAAGCCGTGCCGCTGGCCAAGCCGCTGCTGGTGAATGCGGTCAAGTCGATGACGCTGAGCGACGCCAAGGCGATCCTGACCGGCGGCGACACCTCGGTCACCGATTTCTTCAAGGAGAAAACCGCGGCGCCGCTGGCGGTGAAATTCAAGCCGATCGTAAAGGGCGTGACCGACAGGTCCAAGCTGTCCGGCCAGTTCAATAACGCGATGGCGCAGGCGACCAAGTTCGGCCTGGCTACAGAAGAGCAGGCGACGGTGGAAAGCTACGTCACCCAGCGCGCGCTCGATGGCCTGTTCCTGATGATCGGGGAAGAAGAGAAGAAAATCCGCGAGAACCCGATTTCCTATGGCAGCAAGGCGATTTCCAAAGTCTTCGGCCTGCTTAAATAAGCGTTCGGCCGCGCGGGTTGCGCGCTTGCGCGGCTGAGTTCAGGATTTCAAGCTGTCCTGATTTGAAGGTTTGCTGGTGCTCGCCGTCGGCATCGTGCCAGCGGCACAGCACATCCTCGTCATCGTTCCGGCCCGTGCGGCCCGGGGTGGTGCGAATCACCAGCATCTTATGGTGCCAGCCGATCGGCCGCACCGCATCACCCGCCTTTGCCCGTTCGCGTTCCATGGCTGCCTCCTGCAAGCTGCTGCAGCCATGATACGCCTGTCGGGCAAGGCGGGGCGCCCGGTCAGGAACCTACCAGTTGTACCGCATCCACATACAGGCGGTCGGTACTCAGGTTATTGGATTTGGTGATGCGCGCCGCCTTGGCCTTGTAGGTCGTCTTTTCGATCGGCTGCACAAACCAGGTGCGGGTGCCGCGCCGGTCGACCTTCACGGTGTTGATGCCGCTCCATACAGTATTCCATTTGCCGTCGGTGTCCTGCAGCTCAACCTTGGTGATGCCTTCCAGGCCGTAGCCATCGCTGATCGCTACGCGCAGTTGGGTGGCATTGACCGGATTCTGGAAGCCGACTTCGAGCGAATCGAAACCAACATCGCTGCCCTTGGTTGCAAAATTCTTGCCGTCGACCTTGCCGGTTGCGTTGGCCGGCTCGTAGCTGCTGCCGCCGTATTCGGACGTCGCGCTGGCGGTGCTGGCCCACTGCGCGTTGGTGTCGTTGATGTAACCGTCTTCCATATTGGAGTAATCGAGCTTGGCCTGGCGCTTGGCCATTTCCTTCTGCTCGGTGCTCATGTTCTCCATGTCCATCTGCGGAGTTGCCAGGGGGGCATTGCCGGTGGCCGCGGTGCTGGCGGCAGGGGCGGCAGGCGCCGCAGGGGCTGGAGCCGGCGCGGCTGGTGCAGCGGCGGGCGCTGGGGTCGCTTCAGAGGTCGGTGCCGGCGCAGGCGCCTTCTTGGCGCAGGCTGCGAGCAGCAGGGCGGGTAACAGCAAGGCGTATTTTGTCTTCATGACGGCTCCCTTATTGATTATCAAAACAGCAAGCCGCCGATGATGTCACAAACCCGCGCTGCATTCAATCGTGCGCGGGGTTTAGTAAGTTACCAAGTGATATTTACGCAACATTCACGTCGAGCAGCACGGCATAGGCCAGGCGCTTGCCTTCGTACATCTGGCCGCCGCGGATCACGGCGTCGGTCGAGGTGAGCTGGCCGCTGATTTCCTGGCGCGCCAGCATGGCGCGGAAAGCGGCGGCGTCTTTCGGGGCCAGGTAGCCGACCATCTCGCTGTTGAGGAAGACAGCGACCGCCTTGTCTTCGTAGGGGTTGTTGTCGTCCGCCAGCAGCAGCGCCTTGTGGCGGGCGTCGGCTGCGGCCTCGCCATGCTCGCCGGCCAGGGCGCGGATGGTGTCGGAATAGCGCGATTCGCCCAGCACTTCAAGCTGGAAGCGGCCTTCGTCGCTCCAGTGGTGCACCGGTGCGCCCTGCGGCAGCGGGGTGTAGGAACCGCCGGCCGGCTTGCCCGTTGGCGCAGGCGCGGCTTGCGGGCCGCCTTTCAGCAGGAAGAACAGCGTTACCAGTGCCAGGACGATGATCAGGATATTCAGTGCGAGGGCCATTACGTGGGCTTCCTAAGGGACAAGACCCGCTATTATCGCAGGCCGGGCGGCAAAACCGGAATGGTATAATCGCCCCTTTTCCTTGCACGTTTAGCCATGTCTTCCGAATCCACGCCAAAGGGCAAAATGCTCTATGACCCGACCGAACACCGCATCCGCAGCTTCGTCACGCGCGCGGGACGCCTGTCCACGGCACAAGAGCGTGCGCTGAGCGATCTTGGTCCGCAATTCATGGTCGAGCACCAGAAAGAAGCGCTGGACTTCGAGAAGACTTTCGGCCGCAAGGCGCCGCTGATCCTGGAGATCGGCTTCGGCATGGGCGGCACCACCGCCCACATCGCCAAGCTGATGCCGGAGAAGGATTTCATCGGAGTGGAAGTGCACACACCGGGCGTGGGCAGCCTGCTCAAGCTGATCGGCGAGGAAGGCCTGACCAACCTGCGCGTGATCCAGCACGATGCAGTGGAAGTACTGCGCGACATGATCCCGGCCGCTTCGCTGGCGGGCGTGCATATCTACTTCCCTGACCCATGGCACAAGGCGCGCCACAACAAGCGCCGCCTGATCCAGGCCCCATTCGTGAAGACCCTGTGCGAGCACCTGGCGCCGGGCGGCTATATCCACCTGGCGACCGACTGGGAAGATTACGCGGTGCAGATGCTGGAAGTGCTGAGCGCCGAGCCGGTGCTGCAGAACACCGCTGAAGGCTACGCGCCGCAGCCGGCCTACCGCCCGCTGACCAAGTTCGAAAACCGCGGCCTGAAACTGGGCCACGGCGTGTGGGACCTGGTATTCACCAAGAAATGATCTAGGCTGCCGCCGGCGCTTGTGCTTTTGCCCGCGCCGGCATGAAGGCCAGCAAATTTCCCCCGATGACCAGCAGCAGCCCGGCCAGGGCCATGCTGCTCCACTGGTATCCCTCGAAGACGGTGGACACCGTCAGCGCCACCACCGGGAACAGCACCGTGCAGTAAGCCGCGCGGTCCGGACCGATTCTCCCCACCAGCAGCAGGTAAGCCGTGAAGGCAATCACCGATCCCGGCACGGCCAGGTAGAGCAATGCGCCGACATAGCGCGGGCTTGGGTCGAAGTTGAACGGCATGCCGAGTGCCAGCGCGCCAAGCGTCAGGATGGTGGCGCCGCACAGCATGGCCCAGGTGTTGGTCAGCCAGGGTTGCATGCCCAGCGCCTGCATGCGGCTCGAGAGCAGGTTGCCGGTCGAGAAGCACAGCGTGCCAAGCAGGGCCAGTCCCAGTCCGGCCAGCATGCCGGCATCGTTCCAGTGCCCCTGCATGGAAGGCAGGAACAGCAGCACGATGCCTGCCAGTCCCAGCACCGCGCCGCCCATGACTTGCGGCCGGATCGGCCGTTTCATGAAGAGGCGTCCATTGATCGCATTCCAGATCGGCGCGGTCGAAAACACCACCGCCACCAGGCCGCTCGGCACCCACATCGTGGCGTAATAAAAGCACAGGAAATTACAGCAGAACAGCGCCAGCCCCTGCGCGAGCAGGTAGCGCCAGGCGGAACGCGGCGGCAGGAGCGGCTGCCTGCGCACGAGCAGGATCAGCATCAGCACCAGCGCCGCAATCCAGAAACGATAAGCGATCGACACCGGCGCTGCGACGACGCCGAGCTGGAATTTGATCGCGATCCAGGTGGTGCCCCAGATGAGCACTGTCGTGAGGTAGAGGGAAATATTCATAGTCCTGCCAGTGTGCCGCTTGCCGCGCACCGGCAGTTGTCTGAACTTGCTGCTTATTCCCGGCTAAGACTTGGCCGTGGGCCAAAGGACGGCCTGGGCCACGATGACCGTCTCGCCGTTAAAGGTCATTGAAGGCGAGCCGTAAAGTTGATAGCCAAGTGCGAGCGCTTCGCTGACTCGCCGGCAAAACTTCGAATCGTCGGGTCCAGTCAGGACTCGGTAGATTGGCAGGTCGTCTGGAGGTGTATTCATGGGCAGGCACTTCACTAGGCGGTAACAGTTCTGGTGCCAGGTATTATGCGCCAGCGCGCGAAATGCCGCACGCTGGCTGATGGTTCCTGCCTACTTCGACGTGCGGCGGCGCGAAACGCCCAGTGCGGACAAGCCGAGGCCAAGCAGCATCAGCGTGCCCGGCACGGGCACTTGTCGCACAGGCGTGGTGTCGACGTTGATCTCGGAGAAGCCAAAGCCTTGCGTCCCGCCGTCCTGGTCGATATTGAAAACTACCGAGGTCACGTTGCCCATGCCGGCGATGGCCAGGGTGCCGGTACCGGACAAGGTTTGCGTCGCGCCGTTGGAGCCGCTCACCGTGATCGACGACGCGCCATCGGCATAGGCCGCGATATTGATGTTGAGCAGGTTGAAGCTGGCCCCGAAGAAGTCGATGACCCAACTCACGTCGTCGGCGTTCTGGAAGCCGTTGTGGATGCCGATATCGCCGATAAACAAGGGATCGAAATGGTCGCCGGCTCGCACCGTGCGAAGGCGGAAGCCATCTTCCGTATAAGTGTCGACAACAGCCGAGCCATTGTTGTTGGCGAAGGCGCCGCTGGTCAGGTCAAGCTGGATCGGCGCTGCTTGTGCTGCGGAGATAGCGAATGACAGCGCTGCAAGGCAAGCGAACTTCTTCATCGATAGTTCCTTTCAAAACAGTAGGATAGTTGACAGTATTGCTTTAAATGCAATAAGCAATTTTTATACCCTGCGCCAGCAAGTAACTGATTCTTATCGGTAAGTGGTTTCGCGGCTGGTCGACGCTGTAAATTTTCCCGACATCAGCGGGGGGGGGCGAGCTTAGGTCCCCTTGTCTGATCTTGCGCAAATCGGCGAGGCGGCCGGCCGGACGGGAATGGCCGTGCTAGACTTTTCGGCGTGAAGCCACTGACCGGACAACTTGAGGATGTCGCCCCGCGCAAGCGCGTGGGGGCGGCGGCGCGTGCCGCGCTGGCGGGCAAGCCGGGCGATGCGATGTCGCACGCCGTGTTCCGCACCATGTCCGGCACCGACGCCACACTGGAGCGTTTTGCTTGGCTGGGCGACGGGCTGGCGGCTGCGGTCTGGCATCGCAGCACGCCGGAGGCGTTCACCGAGTATCGCCAGCCGGGCCACCACACCTTGTCCTGCTACCTGGGCGGCGGCTACGAAGTCGAGCGCGAAGGCTTGCCGGGGCAGTATGGCGCGCCACAGCGCCTGTGCTCCCTGCCGGACTGGCACGAATCGGAGTGGGTGGTGCGCGGCCAGTTGCGCATGCTGCACGTGTACTTCATGCCCGCGCATTTCACGCAGCGCGCCGTGGCGGAGCTGGATCGCGAGCCGCGCGAACTGACCTTGCAGGACCGCACCTATTTCGAGAACCAGCGCCTGGTGCAGCTATGCGGCGACTTGCTGCAGCAGCCGTGGCACGACGCCGACCAGCTGCTGCGCGCCAATGAAATCACGCACGAGGCATTGAGCGAGCTGCTGCAATCGCAAGCGATGACCAGGCCCGGCCTGCGCTTGCGCGGAGGATTGGCGCCGCTGGTGCGCCGCCGCCTGCACGAATACATCGAAGCCCACCTCGACCAGAGCATCACCCTCGGCATGCTGGCGCAGCTGGCGTGCATGTCGGAATTCCACTTGGCCCGCATGTTCCGCATCAGCTTTGGCATGCCGCCATCGGCATGGATCGCAGCGCGCCGCATCGAGCGTGCACGCGGCCTGCTGCGTGCCGGACGCCTGCCGCTGCAGCAGGTTGCCGAAGTGTGCGGCTACGCCGACCTTAGTCATTTCAGCCATCGCTTCAGCGCAGCAGTCGGAGCGCCGCCCGGCCGCTACCGGCAGCTTGCGGCCGGGTTCAAGGCCTGAACCTATCGCCGCACATCGCACGATTGGCAATGCGCTGTGCTGGAATGCCGCGGTAAGTGCAGCATAAGCTCCTGTCGCCAACGCAGGGAGAACGCCATGCACTTGTTGACCAAGCTGATCATCGCCATCATGCTGCCGCCTTGCTTCGCCGGGGCGCAAGTGCCCCCTGCCTACCACGCGACCAGGCTGGGTGCCGGCTATGCCAGGGCCATCAACAACAATGGACAGGTTGCCGGACTGGATCAGTACCAGCGCCCCGCGGTCTGGAACCGTAGCGGTGTCGCCAGCATCTTGCCGGGGCAGGTTTACCTGCCCTTTCCGTCTGACATCAATAATGACGGCACCGTGATTGGCCAGGGTGTGTTCACGGACCCGGACGATGGCAGCTATTACCAGCCGCTCATCTGGCGCAGCGGCGCCGGCGTCGAGCGCATCGATTTGCCGGGGCTGGGCGGCGTCCCGCATAGCATCAACCAGCGCGGCGACATCGTTGGCTGGGTGGTGCGGTCGGAGCAGGGGGCTGACGTCCTCGGCGGCTTCCTGAAGCGCGAAAGCGGCACCGTCTATTTTGACGGCTTCTTCCCCGAAGCGATCAATGGCAATGGCGAGATCGTCGGACGAGGCGCGCATGGCCTCGCGGTATGGCGTGATGGCAAGCTGCGCGATGTACCGCAAGCTTGTTGTGGGCACGAGAGTGCCAGCAACAACCATGGCTGGATAGCCGCTTCGGAATATTTGGACGACGTCTATGCCGGGTTGTGGAGGGATGGGCAATACACCAGGATGTGGCAGGGCCATGCAAGGGGCCTGAACGATGCAGGCATGGTGGTCGGCGAGGGCGATGCTGCGGACGCGGTGCTGTGGTATGAAGGCGAGGCGCACCGGCTGGATGATTTGTGGCACGAGGCGCAGTGGGCTGGCTGGTCCCTGGTCAGCGCGGTGGCGATCAACGACCACGGCGAAATTGCGGCGCAGGCCATGCACGCCGCCAGCGGCGAATCGGCAATCCTGTTGCTGTCGCCGGTGCCGGAGCCGGCCTTCGCGACGCTGCTGGTGGCAGGGTTGGTGCTGCTTGGCGGCTTGCATGGCGCTATAGCGCGCAAAGCTATCGCGTCAACGCGCACGATTTGAGCTGTCGCGCGCGAGGCCCGCTGCGTTGGCGCAGCATTGGCTCCTGTCCACACACAGGAGGTTGCCATGCTCAAGTTTGCTCGAATGCTGTTGGCTGTGCTGGCGCTGCTCGCCTGCGCAGCGCACGCGCAAAATGCGCCCACCTACCAGGCCTTCAAGTTTGACGGCCGGTTCACCCCGCAGTTTCTGAATGACCTGGGCCAGGTCGCTGGCGTCGGCCAGGATGGCAGGCCGGTGATCTGGCATCCGGATGGCTCGCTGCAGCCACTGGCCGGCAGCGTCAGCCAGCTCACCATCACCGGCTTCAATAACCAGGGCACGGTGGTCGGCAATGCGGTGATTCCGGGCTACAGCCTGCCGCAGCCGGTCGTATGGCGCAATGGTGGCGCGGTGGAGCGTTTGCCGCTGCAAGGCCTGGGCGGTTATACGGAAGGCGTCAACAACCGCGGCGACATTATCGGCTATATGGCTGGCGCCTCCAATACAGGCTTGGGGCAGGTTGGCTTCATCCAGTGGGGCGACGGCAGCGCGCCACAACTGTTCGACGATTACTTCCCACACATGATCAATGACCAGGGTTTCGTGCTTGGCCGGCGTAGCGACGAATATGGCACCCGGAGTTGGCAGGACGGCATATTTGGCGAGTCTTCGATTGACGACCTGAACATCCGCGCTCTCAACAATAAGGGACGCATGGCGGGCACCCACGACAGTATGCATGCGTTTTCGGCCATCGATATGGCGGGGCAGCGCGAATTCCAGGACCTGTGGTCCGGCACTGCCGCTGACATCAATGACGCAGGCAGTATCGTTGGCGAGACGGAATACACTTTGCACGCCATGCTGTGGTACCGGGAGCGCGCCTATAACCTGGACCATTTGTGGGACGAAGCATCGTATTCGGGCTGGACTCTGCTCAACGCCTGGGCCATCAATGAAAACGGCGCGATCCTCGCCAACGCGCTAGATCCGCTTGGGGACTACGGGAAATTCCTGCTGTCGCCGGTGCCGGAGCCCCAAGCTGCCATGTTGTTGCTGGCCGGTCTCCTGCTATTGGCGGCGCTCTGGCTGGCGCAGCAAAAATCAGGTATCCGCTTAGCGTCTTCATCCTTGCTGGTCCTGCTCGCCTGCAACGCCCAAGCGCAGGAAGCGCCCGCCTACCGGGCACTCAGGTTTGACGGCCAGTTCGCTCCGCAGTTCCTGAACGATGCAGGGCAAGTCGCGGGAATCGGCCAGGACGGCAAGCCGGTCATCTGGCGCCCGGATGGTTCGCTCCTGCACTTGCCGGGCATCGCCGGCCATTTCAGCCTCACCGGCTTCAATAACCAGGGGACGGTCGTCGGCAATGTCACGATCCCTGGGTTCTCGCAATCGCAGCCGGTAGTGTGGCGCAATGGCGGGGCAATGGAACTGCTGACGTTCGCGGGCTCGGGCGGTTATGCCTCCGGCTTGAACAACCGCGGCGACATTATCGGCTTCAGCTCCGGCGAGCCGGGTACGGGCCCGATCGGTTTCATCGAGTGGGCTGACGGTAGCGCACCGCAACGGTTCGACGATTACCGGCCGCGCTTGATCAATGACAGTGGTATGGTGATCGGCAGCCATACCGGCGAATTTGGCGTAAGGAGCTGGCAAGACGGCGTCTTCGGCGAGTATCACCTGGCATACGACTATGACGTTCGGGCGCTGAACAGCGAGGGGCGGCTGGCAGGGTTCCAGGACAACGGCAATGCATTCACGCTGCTCATGCGCGGTGAGCCGTGGGAACATCGGGAACTGTGGTCCGACTATGCCTACGACATCAACGATGCGGGCAGCGTGGTGGGCGAAACTGAGTACCGGCGGGCCATGCTCTGGTACCAGGACCAGCCCTATGCGCTGGATCGATTGTGGAACGAGGAGCAATACGCCGGCTGGATGTTGCAAAGCGCCTGGAACATCAACGCCAGCGGCCAGATTCTGGCGCGCGGCGCGAATGAATGGGACGCGAATGCGAATTTCCTGCTGTCGCCCGTACCGGAGCCGGCGCAGGGGGCGCTGCTGCTGGCCGGGCTGGCGCTGCTGGGCAGCTTACGCCTCAGGCCAGGTCGGCGATCAGCCTGACGATCTCGTCGCCGTAGGAGACGAGCTTCTTCTCGCCCACGCCGGAGATGCCGCGCATTTCGTCCAGCGAGGCCGGGCGCACCTTGGCAATCTCGCGCAGCGTGGCGTCGTTGAAGATCACATAGGCCGGCACGCCATGCTCGCGTGCCGCGCCCATGCGCCAGGAGCGCAGGCGGTCGAAGATGCGCTGCTCGTCGCCATCGAGGCTGGTTTCCTCGTAGCCCTTGGGCGCCGAGCTGCGCTTCTGCTTGACCGGCTTCTGGTACTGGCGCAGCTGCACTTTCTGGCCGCCTTTCAGCACCGGGCGCGCGGCGTCGGTCAGCTTGAGCGAACTGAATTGCTCGTGGTCGACGGTGACCAGGCCAAGCGCGATGACCTGGCGCAGAATGGCGCGCCACTCCTGCTCGCTGCGGTCGGCGCCGATGCCGAATACGGACAGCTTGTCGTGGTGCCAGGTCTGGATGCGCTCGGATTCGGCGCCGCGCAGCACGTCGATCACGTGGCCGGCGGCGAAGCGCTGGTCGCAGCGGTAGATGGCCGACAGCAGTTTCTGCACCGGCACCGTGCCGTCGAACGACACGGGCGGGATCAGGCAGGTGTCGCAATTGCCGCAAGGCGTGGCCGGCTCGCCGAAGTATTCCAGCAGGCGCACGCGGCGGCAGCTCAGTGTCTCGCACAGGCCCAGCATGGAATCGAGCTTGGTCGACAGCACGCGCTTGAAATTCTCGTCGGCTTCCGACTCGTCGATCATGCGCCGCTGCAGCACCACGTCCTGCAGGCCGTAGGACATCCAGGCGCTGGCCGGCATGCCGTCGCGGCCGGCGCGGCCGGTTTCCTGGTAATAGCCTTCGATCGATTTCGGCAGGTCGAGGTGGCAGACGAAACGCACGTCCGGCTTGTCGATGCCCATGCCGAAGGCGATGGTCGCCACCATCACGATGTTCTCCTCGCGCAGGAAGCGCGCCTGGTTCCCGGCGCGCACCGTGTGCTCCATGCCGGCGTGATAGGCCAGGGCGCGCACGCCGTGCTCGTTCAGGAACTCGGCCGTCTCCTCCACCTTCTTGCGCGACAGGCAGTAGACGATGCCGCAATCGCCCGGGTGTTCGGCAGTGACGAAGTCCAGCAGCTGCTTGCGGCCGTTGGTCTTTTCAACGATCTGGTAGCGGATGTTCGGACGGTCGAAGGACGACACGAACTGCGCGGCGTCGTTCAGCGCCAGGCGGTGGATGATCTCGGCGCGGGTCTGCTGGTCGGCGGTGGCGGTCAGCGCGATGCGCGGCACGTTGGGGAATTGCTCGTGCAGCACCGATAGCTTGATGTACTCGGGACGGAAGTCGTGGCCCCATTGCGACACGCAGTGCGCCTCGTCGATGGCGAACAGCGCGATCTGCGAATCCTGCAGCAGGTCGAAGCAGCGCTGGGTCAGCAGGCGCTCTGGCGCCACGTACAGCAGGTCGATCTGGTTGGTGCGCACCAGGCGTTCGATGCGCGCCGCTTCCTCATACGTCTGGGTGGAGTTCAGGAAGGCTGCGCGCACGCCCACTTCGGCCAGCGCGTCGACCTGGTCCTGCATCAGTGCGATCAGCGGCGACACCACCACGCCCACGCCTTCGCGCAGCATGGCCGGGATCTGGTAGCACAGCGACTTGCCGCCGCCGGTCGGCATCAGCACCAGGGCGTCGCCGCCATTGCCGACGTGCTCGACAATCTGCCCCTGCTGGTCGCGGAAGGCCGGATAGCCGAAGACGGTCTGCAGAAGGTGCAGGGCGCGCTGGCTGGTGTCCTGGTCTTGCATGCTTTATTCGGCCCAGGTGATCATGCCCGAGTAGGCGGAAACAATCACCACGATGCCGAACACGATGCGGTACCAGGCGAAGGGGGTGAAGGTATGCGTGCTGATGTAGCGCAGCAGCCAGCGGATGCAGGCGAAAGCCGAGGCGAAAGCCACCACGGCGCCAATGCTGAACAGCGGCAGGTCGGCTGCGGACAGCAGCGCGCGTTCTTTCCACAGCGAGTAGAAGGTCGCAGCCAGCAGGGTCGGGATCGCGAGGAAGAAGGAGAACTCGGTGGCCACCTTGCGCGACAGGCCGAACATCATGCCGCCGATGATGGTGGCGCCGGAGCGGCTGGTGCCGGGAATCAGGGCGAAGACCTGGGCGAAGCCGACCTTCAGCGCATCCAGTGTTGTCATGTCGTCCACCGACTGCACGCGCACGGCGACCGGGTTGTCCCTGGCGCGGCGCTCTACCCAGAGGATGACCAGGCCGCCGATAATGAAGGCCAGCGCCACCGGCAGTGGCGCGAACAGCACGGCCTTGATCTTGTGTTCGAACAGGAAGCCCAGCCCCGCGGCAGGCAGGAAGCCGACTGCCACGTTGAGCGCAAAACGGCGCGCGCGCGCTTCGCGGAACATGCCGAACAGCACTTCGCCTATCTTCTTGTGGAACTCCCAGATAACGGCAACCATGGCGCCGCCCTGGATGGCAATCTCGAACACTTTGGCTTTCTCGCCGGTGAAATTCAGCAGGCTGCCCGCCAGTACCAGGTGGCCGGTGGAGGAAATCGGCAGGAACTCGGTAAATCCTTCGACCAGACCCATGATCAGAGCCTTCAGCGCGAGAACGATATCCATTGTGATTTTGCTAAGTGAGTCGGTGGGCGGACGCGGGCGGGATGCTGCGCGGGCACGAAGCTTACCATGAGCGCGGTCCACCGATGCACTTGAGTCAAGAGTAGCGCCCATGCCAAGGCGCCGGTTTGCGCTGCGTCAGGAGTGGACGCGCACCAGGCGGCTGCTGGCGGCGACCAGCAGCAACGCGCCGCCGAGGACGGCAAACGCCAGCTCCAGGCTGGTCAGGTGGGCCATGAAGCCGATCAGGGCCGGGCCGGCCAGGACGCCGGCGTAGCCGATGGTGGTAATGGCGGCGATCGCCAGGCTGGCGGGCATGGCGCGCTGGTTGCCGGCGGCAGTGAACAGGATGGGCACGATATTCGAAGCGCCCAGGCCGACCAGCACGAAGCCGGCCAGGGCCGCGGCTGGCGAAGGCGAGGCGACTGCCGTGAAGAAGCCGGCGGCGGCGCACAGGCTGCCCGCCAGCAGCACGCGGCGCCCGCCGAAACGGCGCACTACGCGGTCGCCGGTCAGGCGGCCGGCTGTCATGGCGACGGCAAAGGCGGCGTAACCAAGGCCGGCGCGGCCTTCCTGCAGGCCGCGTTCGGCGGTCAGGAACACCGCGCTCCAGTCCAGCATGGCGCCTTCGGCCAGGAAGACGATGAAGCACAGGACGCCGATAAAGATCACGGCGCCGTGCGGCATGACGAAGGTTGGCGTATTGCTGTCGCGTGCTTCCGGCTCGTGCAGCATGTCGGGACTGGCGCGCCACAGCAGGGTGGCGCTCAGGGCGACGACGGCCAGGCAGGCGCCCAGCGGGCCGCTGCCAAGCCACAGCAGCAGGGCCATGCCGCCGGCGCCGGCGAAGCCGCCCAGGCTGAACATGCCGTGGAAACCCGACATCAGCGCGCCGCCGCTGGCCTTTTCGACAATCACCGCCTGCACGTTCATCGCCACGTCCATGGTGCCGAGCGAGGCGCCGAAGACGAACAGCGCCAGGCCAAGCAGCAGCGGGGTGGGCGCCAGCGCCAAAGCCGGCAGGGACAGGCAGACCACCAGCGCCGACCACAGCACCACCTTGCGGCAGCCAAAGCGCGCCGCCAGCGCGCCGGTCAGCGGCATCGCCAGCAGGGAGCCCAGGCCCAGGCACAGCAGCAACAGGCCAAGCGGTCCCTCGGCCAATTGCAGGCGCTCCTTCGCAAACGGCACCAGCGGCGCCCAGGCAGACATGGCCAAGCCCGCGGTCAGGAAGGTCAGGCGGGTGGCCAGTCGGTGGCGGTGGTCGATGGTTTGGTTCATGGCTGAAGATTCTAGCATGGAACCGTTTCCATCGTCGCGCTCAGGGCGTGGTGGCGCGTTCCAGTGCGGCCAGCCAGTGCATGGCCTGTTCGCGCGTTGCGCCGCACATCTCGGCCGAAGGCTGCAGGCCGCCGCAGAACGCCGGGCGTTCCGGCTTGCCGAAGATCTTGCAAAGCTGATCGTCGCCCAGCTGGATGCAGCGCACCCCGGCCGGCTTGCCGTTCGGCATTCCGGGAATGGGGGATGTGATCGAGGGCGCCGTGCAGCAGGCGCCACAGGCTGGGCGGCATTGGAAACTCATGGTGGGGCAGTATTTTACAGCTTCGGCCACCCAAGCCAGCGCATGGCCTGCTCGCGCGACTGCCCGCACACTGCTTCGTCGGCCTTGAATTCGACGCACACGCGGGGGCGTTCGGGCAAGCCATACAGCTTGCAGCGCATGTGTGAATCGAGCTGGATGCAGGGCACGCCCGCCGGTTTGCCTTCAGGCATGCCGGGAATCGGGCTGGAGATCGCGGGCGCCGTACAGCAGGCGCCGCATTGTGGACGGCACGGGATCGGGGTGCGGTTCACAGCCGTGCGGGCGGCTTTGCCTTGCTAATGGATGACGTGGTGCGTGCGGCCGCCGAAGGCCTTGAGGGCGTCGGACAGCGACACTTCAATCTGTCCCAGGTGGGCGTCGGCCAGCACCCAGGGTTCGCCGTCCGTGGCATGGCGCTTGGCCACTTCGCGTTCGACCATGGCCGCCATGCGCTCGTGCAGCACTTGCTGGTAGCGCGGCGAATCCGGGTTCCCAGCCTGGGCACGGGCGTACATATCGGCCCCTTCCCAGAGTTCCTGGATGCGCTCATCCCCAAGTCCGGAGGCGGCAGCCAGGACCTGCAATGTTGTCTTGTTATGCATTTTTACTCTCCCAGACACGTTCTTTGACGCGTACTTAGCAGTAAATACCTAATTCTCACGAATTACCAATCATTTTGCAGAAGTGGATCTTTATAACAACAGCTATTATCTTTCTGGCTAGATTGTAGGCCAAGTGCAGTCTGCTAGAATGGCGCACGTTATGTGATTGGTGCCTTCCCGCAAGCCTGCCGGGAGGTGAAACGGGAAGCCGGTGCCGCGCGAGAATGCCATCTTGCGCCAGTCCGGCGCAGCCCCCGCTGCTGTAAGCCGGACGAAGCTGACCAACGCCACTGTGCATCGCACGGGAAGGCCAGGCCAGCGGAGGATGAAGGCGAGCCAGAAGACCGGCCAGTCACTTTTGATTGTGCGAAGCCCGGGGTGTGGTTTTGCGTACTCGGAATCCTGCTGTGCCTACCACTACCTTTGCCCGGACCATTGTGGTCCTGCTATGTGCGTTCGCTTGCGCGCGTGCCAATGCCGCCGTGCTGTTTGCCATCGTGACCGAACGCGCCGCGCCTGTCGCCATCGAGGCGGCCCATCGCCACCTGGCCGGCCATCCCCAGGACCGTATCGTGTTGCGCACGCCCGCGCAATGGATGGCGGCCGACGACAAGCAAGCCGCCCAGTGGCTGGCGCAGGCCGACAGCATCCTGGCGGTATCGCTGTTCGGCGACCCGGCCCGGCGCCTGAAGGAATTCTTGCCGCGCCATGCCCGCCCGCAGGCCAGCGTGCTGGCCATGAACGGCGAGGCCACGCTTAGCCTGCTGTCGCGCGGGCGGCAAGGCAGCCTGCAGGGCTTTTCGCCTGAAACGCTGCGCCAGCTCTCGACCGAGCAGCCGCCGGAAGCGGCACTGCAGGCAGCCAGGGCGCGACCGGCGGCAGGCCAATGGCTGGCTGCGCGCCAGGTATGGCAGGCCGGTGGCCGCGACAACACGGCGGCCCTGTTTGCGCACCTGCTCGACCCCTCGCGCGCCCTGGCCGAGCCGCAGCCGGAACCGACGCTGCGCCTGCGCGTTGGCCAGCGCGAACTGCACGACGCGGCGGCATGGGGCAGGGCGGCGCAGCTAGGCCTGCAGGCGCGCCCTACCGTGGTGGTGCTGGACTTGTCGAACATGGATGGCACGGTGCCCGATGCCGTCTGCAAGCAGGTCGAACGCAATGGCCAGCAATGCGTGCAGGTGCTGCCGCGCTGGGGCGGCGCCTCGCGCGAGGCGCTGGAGCGCTTGCCGGAACTGATTGCGCCCGCCGTGCCGGCCGCCATGGTGGTGCTGCAGGATTTTGTGGTGGGCGCCGCCGAAGGGCGCGAAGCCGTCAGCGAGGCATTCAGGAAACTCGATATCCCATTGTTCAAGGCGATCCGGCTGTCCGACCGCACGGCCATGCAATGGCGCCTGTCGCCGGACGGCTTGCCGCCTGATTCGGTGCAGTACCGCGTGGCGCTGCCCGAGCTGCAGGGCATCGGCCAGCCCATCGTGGTGGCGGCACTGGGCGAGCCGCAGCGCGACAAGCTGACCGGCATCGAGAATCGCCCGCCGGTAGTACTGGCGGCGGAAGCGGAGCGCCTGGCGGCGCGCGTCGAGCGCTGGCTGGCCTTGCGCGCCAAATCCAACCGCGACAAGCGCGTGGCGCTGGTGTACTACAATCACCCGCCGGGCCGCCAGAACATCGGCGCCGACAACCTTGATGTGCCGGCTTCGCTGTTCGACATGCTGCACGCCCTGAAGGACGCCGGCTACACGGTCGGCGAATTGCCGGCCACGCCGGAAGCGCTGCTTGACCGCATCATGGCGCACGGCGTCAACCTGCCTGAGGACCGCGGCGCCTTGCGTGAACTGGCGGGCTCCGTGAACAGCGTCAGCGCCGCCGATTATGCGAAGTGGTTCGCGACGCTGTCGCCGCGCGTGCAGGGAGAAATGACCAGCGGCCTGCTGGGCCGCTTGCACGCCGACGTGCTGGAAGCGGAAGCTGCCGGCGAATGGGCACTCGGCCGCAAGCAGGCGGAAGTCGTGATCAAGGAACTGCAGCACCTGGTGGAGGGCGCCGATCATCCGCAGCGCGAGGCAGCGATCCGCGACCTGGCTGCGCTGTCCGATGGCTATGCGGGCTGCCTGCGGGCGAAGGCGCCGCGCCGCTGCGCTGCGCTGGAGCCGCTGCGACGCCGGGTCGCGTCCTACGGCATCGAGGGCTTGAAGGGCTGGGGGCCTGCACCGGGCAAGATCATGGTCGACAGCGGCAAGCTGCTGGTGCCGGGCATCCAGTTCGGCAACGTATTCATCGGACCACAGCCGCCGCGCGGCTGGGAAGTGGACGAAGAGCTGCTGCATGCGAATACCAGCGTGCCGCCCCCGCACCAGTACCTGGCCTTCTACCACTGGCTGCGCGACCGCTTCAAGGCCGATGCGCTGGTGCATATCGGCCGCCACTCGACCTATGAGTTCTTGCCGGGGAAGGCGGTCGGACTTTCGGCCGACGACTTTCCCAGCCTGATCGCGGGCGACCTGCCCGGCATCTATCCCTATATCGTGGACGGCGTCGGCGAAGGCACGCAGGCCAAGCGGCGCGGCCTGGCGGTGATGGTTGACCACCTGACGCCGCCGCTGGCGTCCACGCCGCTGTACGACGAACTGCTGTCGCTGCGCCAGATTGTGGAGAGCTACGAGGCAGCCAGCTCCGACACGCTGAAGGCCAAGGCGGCGCAGCTGATGCGCGAGCGCGTTGTGGCCCTGAACCTGAAGGCGGAACTGGAAGCGTCGATGGCCGACGTGCTGGCCGTGCGCGGCATCGGCTTCGACGCGGCCGACGACGACCTGCTGGCGCACGAAGTGGGCCACTACCTGACAAAGCTGCAGGAAAAGTTCATGCCGCACGGCCTGCACATCTTCGGGCGTCCGTGGAAGCGGGACTCCATCGACCTGATGCTGGAATCGATGAAGAAGGGCGGCATCGACGATCCTGAGGTTGCGCGCAAGCTGGCTGCGTCGCCGCTCAATGAAATGCGCGCGCTGCTGGCGGGCCTGGATGGCCGCTTCATCGAACCGGGCAAGGGCAACGATCCCCTGCGCTCGCCGGAAGCGCTGCCGACCGGCCGCAATTTCCATGCGGTCGATGGCGATATCCTGCCGACCAGAATCGGCTACCAGATGGGCTCCAGCCTGGCGGCCAAGGCTGCGGCGCGTGAGCATTCCGATGCGGGCAGCGAAGGCATCCTGCTGTGGGCATCCGATGCGGTGCGCGATGAAGGCGTGATGGTGGCGTTCGCGCTGGCGATGATGGGCGCCGAGCCGGTATGGAATGCGCGCGGCATCGTCAACGATGTGCGGCTGGTGCCGGGCGCAGTGCGGCGCGATGCGCTGGTGACCACGTCCGGCCTGTTTCGCGACCTGTACCCGAACCTGATCCGCCTGATCGACCGCGCCGGTCGAATGTCATTGGCCGCCTCCGCTGCGGGCATCGCCGAGCAGGAGCCTGCATTGCGCGAGGCACTGGAAGCTGCGCTGGCGCCGCTGGGCAGCAGCGCAGGCGCCGGCAGCGGCAGCACCGGCGCCAGTGCCAGCGCTGCATGGGGCCGCGAGCCGACAGCGAACAACCGCGTGGCGCGTGAATGGCTGGTGCGCGTGCGCGCGCTGCAAGCGGGCGGCATGCCGCTGGCCGATGCCGGCCGCGCCGCCGCCCAGCGCATCTTCGGTGACGCTCCTGGCGCTTACGGCGCCGGCGTCAACCGCCTGACCGAGCGTTCCGGCGCCTGGCGCGAGCGCGACGAGATCGGCAAGGCTTACCGCAACCGCATGGGGCACGCCTACGGCCTCGATGCGAGCGGCGAGGCAAACCATGCCGCCTTTGACGTGGCGTTGGACGGCATCACGCGCACCTACCACGGCCGCGCCAGCAACCTGTACGGCCTGCTCGATAACAATGACGCCTTCGATTACCTGGGCGGCCTGTCGCTGGCCGTCGAGAGCCGCACCGGCCGCGTGCCGGAAGCGCTGATCCTGCAGCACGCACAGCCGGGGCGCGCCGACGTTGAGCCGCTGGCTTCCGCCATGCTGGGCGAACTGCGCGGCCGCTTCCTCAACCCGGCGTGGATCAAGCCCCTGATGGGGCATGGTTATGCCGGCGCCCGCACCATGGGGCAGGAGTTCCTGGAGAACCTGTGGGGCTGGCAGGTCACGCGCCCGGACCTGGTGAAGAACTGGGCCTGGGATGAAGTGAAGGCGGTCTACTTCGACGATGCGCATGGACTCGGCCTGCCGCAATTCCTCGGCCAGCGCCACAACGCGCACGCCAAGGCGCATATGCTGGCGATCTTCATGGTGGCGGCCGAGAAGGGCTACTGGAAAACCGACGATGCCACTATCAGGAATATGGGCGGCGAACTGGCCCGCCTGGTTGCCAGCAACGGCTTGCCGGGCAGCGGCCACACTGCACCTGACCACCCGATGTGGCAATGGCTGTCGCCGCAGCTCGATCCGGCCGACGCGCAAGCTTTGGCCAGCACCCTCGCCAAGGCGCGCGGCGATGCGCTGGCTGCCGAGGCGTACGCCACTGCCGTTCCGGCCGGCGCCAACGCTGCCGCCGGCGCGCAACCCGGCTCTGCGCCAGCCAGCGCCGCTGCCTCGCAAGCGGAAGCCGCGTCCGAGGCAGCTGCGCGCAACAGCGCTGCGCCCGACGCAGCCCGCCCGGCGCAGCAACGGCGCACCACGCACGACGCCGCCGAAATGGGCGCCGTTGCGCGCGCAAACGCCCAGTCGGCGCAGCCGCGTGCCTACGAGTTGCGCGATCTTGCCGAACCCACGCAATCCCCCGCCGAGCGCGCCATGCACCTGCTTGCCCTGTTGGCCGCCCTGGCCGCCGGCCTGGCCCTGTTTGCGCTGGGCGTGCATCGCGGCATCCAGACACCCATCCTCAAAGGAGCACACCAATGATCGACAACCAAACCTACGCCTGGCTGCACGACGGCGTCAGCTACCTCCTCGCGCCGGCGCTGCTGGCCCTCCTCGTCGCGTGCGCCATTGCGGCAGTGGAAGCAGGCATCGCCGCCGGCGAACGTTTCAGCGGATTGAAAAAGCTCCGCGCAGCCGGCAACGCCGCCCACATCCAGGCCCTTGCCCGCCATCGCCTTGAGCGCGCCGACCTGCTGGCCCGCATCCCCCCGATGCTGGGCCTGATGGCCACCATCATCCCCCTTGGCCCAGGCCTGGCAGCCCTTGGACAGGGCAACCCCGCACAACTAGCCAGCGCCGTCACCGTCGCATTCGACGCCACGGTTCTCGGACTGGTTGCCGGCATTGCCGGCCTGGTGATCGGCAAGCTGCGCCGCCGCTGGTACGAAGAAACGCTCGACGCCATGGAGCACGCGGCATGAGGGACCAGCTCCAAGCCCCCGGCAATGCCGCCGTCCCGGCCCGCAAGCGCCTGCGTCTGTACCGCCACCTCGATTCCCGCTTCGACGACAGCGACGAAGACCCGCGCGCCAGCCTGGTCAACCTGGTCGACGTGATGCTGGTGTTCGCCTGCGGCCTGATCGCAGCCATCGCCGGCAGCCAGGGCGCGCTCCAGCACAAGCCGGTGGAGAAGGGCCGTCAGATCGAGCGCCCCGCCGACGGCGTGACGCAAGCCGGCAGCGGTTACGACCGCGTCGGCGAAGTATTCCGCGACCCCAAGACCGGCCAACTGGTGCTGATCGAACCCGCAAAGACCGAAGCGGCCCCGCGCCCTTAAGCGTAGGTGAGGATGTCCTTCTGCACGCGTTCCAGGTGCTGGCGCACATAAAAGCGCGCCGCCTCCTGGTTGCCGCTGGCGATGGCTTCGTAGATCAGGCGGTGCTCGTAGACGTACAGGCGGGCGCGGGCCGGATCGTGGATGCCGGTATCGCGCAGCTGGCGCCATAGCGGCTCGTCAACCGCGCCCGCGACGACGCCGGCGATGGCGATCATGACCGGGTTGCCGCTCATCGCGGCAATGCGCTGGTGGAACTGGCGGTCGAGTTCATTCCATTGCTGGCGCGCCCCAGCATCGGCCCAGTCGCTGATTGCCTCCATCTGGTCCAGCAGTCCTTCCATTTCCTGATCGCGCTTGCCCACTGCCGCCGCAAATTCGGCGATCAGCGGTTCGATGGCCAGGCGCGCGGCCAAGGTTGCGCTTGGGCTGGTATCGGCCGCCAACGGCGCGCCGGCCGCGCGGATCGCGTCCAGCGCCCCTGGAAGCACATAGGTGCCGGAATTGGGCCGGGTCTCCAGGATGCCGCGATTGACCAGCGCAGCAATCGCCTCGCGCACCGTGGCGCGGCCAACGCCCAGCGCCAGCGACAGGCTGCGTTCCGCCGGCAGGCGTGTGCCCGTTGCATATTCCCCGCCCAGCACCATGCCCTGGAGGCGGTCGGCGACGATCTCGTACAGTTGCGGCGCCTGCAGGGCGGAAGCGAGTTTGTTCATTTTGGTCTTTTTAATAGTCCAATGTGGTTATAATTTGAACCAATTTTACCAAGCCTGCTGCCAACCATGCTGACGTTTTCCCGTACGATCCACACTATCGACGCCCACACCGGCGGCGAACCGCTGCGCATCCTGATGAATGGCCTGCCCGCCATTCCCGGCGCGACCATCCTCGAGAAAAGGGCGTGGTTGAAGGAGCACCGCGACGATCTGCGGTGCTTCCTGATGAATGAACCGCGCGGCCATGCCGACATGTACGGCGCCTACCTGCTGCCGCCTGTCACGGCGGATGCGGATTTCGGCGTCATCTTCATCCACAATGAAGGCTATAGCGATATGTGCGGCCACGGCATCATCGCCCTCGGCAAGGTGCTGGTGGAAATGGGGCACGTTGAGCGGCAAAGCCCGGTCAGCCGCATTGGTTTCGATACGCCGGCCGGCTTCATCGAAGCGCGCGTGGCATGGGACGGCCAGCGGGCAGGGGAGGTGACCTTCAGGAATGTGCCGGCCTTCATCCTGGCGCGCGACCTCGAGGTGGAAACGCCGGGCTTCGGCTGCATCACCGGCGACATCGTGTTCGGCGGCGCTTTCTACTACTACATCAACGGCGCGCAAGCGGGGCTGGAGGTGCGGCCGGAACAGGTGCGCGCGCTGATCCAGCTCGGCGCGGAAACCAAGGCGGCCGTCATCGCCAAGACGCGCGTTCGCCATCCCCTCGAGCCGGGCCTGGACCAGTTGTACGGCACCATCATCGACAGCGCGCCGAACCGCCCCGGCGTGGACCAGTCGAACGTCTGCATCTTTGCCGACCGCGAAGTGGACCGCTCGCCCACCGGCACCGGCACTTCCGGCCGCGCGGCCCAGTTGTTCCTGCGCGGTCAACTGCCGTTTGGACAGCCCTATGTGAACGGCAGCATCGTCGGCAGCGCCTTCACCGTGCGCGTGACCGAAAAAGTGAAAGTGGGCGAGTTCGACGGCGCTATTACCGAAGTCACAGGCAGCGCCCATATCAGTGGCTTCAACCAATGGGTGCTGGAAGACGCCGACCCGTTCCCGACCGGCTTCTTTTTCCGCTGAAGCCATGCAGATCTTCGATCCCGCACAAACTGCCCAGGCCTTGCCCTACGACCGCCTGGTCGACGCGTTGGCCCAAGCCGTCAGGGAACTGGCCGCAGGCATCATCAAGGCGCCGGAACGATTGGCGGTCGGGATCGATGCGGGCGGCACGCTGCTCTGCATGCCTGCCGTCGCCCCCGATCTTGGCGTCACCAAGCTGGTTACCGTCCATACCGATAATGCGCGGCACGGATTGCCGGCGATCCAGGGCGAAGTGGTGATGTTCGATTCCGCGACTGGAAAGCGCCTGGCGCTGCTGGATGGACCCACCGTCACGCAGCGCCGCACCGCGGCCATGTCCCTGCTTGGCATCCGCACGCTGGCGCCGCGCAAGCCCGCAACGGTGCTGCTGATCGGCACCGGGGCGCAGGCGGCGGCGCACGCCGAGGCGCTGGCCGACTACTTCGGCGTGGCAGAACTGCATGTCGCCGGCAGCAGCATGGCGAAAGCGATGCAGTTTGCCGCCGTGCTGCGCGCCCGCCATCCCGGCGTGAACATCGTGCCGGTCGGGGAGGGCGAGTTGGCGCAGCATGCCGCAGCGGCCGACGTGGTCATTGCGCTGACCACCTCGCGGCAACCGGTCGTTCCCGCTGCGTTACCGCCGCATACATTGGCTATCGGCGTGGGCGCATTCCGCCCCGGCATGGCCGAACTGCCGCCCGAATTGCTGCATGCCCGCCAGGTCGTGGTGGACGACCTGGCCGGTGCACGGCACGAAGCCGGCGACCTGCTGCAAGCAGCCATCGCCTGGGATCGGGTGCAGCCTCTTGCCGATATCCTCGCCGGCGCCGCGCCGCGCGGGCCGCTGGCCCCGGTCTTCAAAACGGTCGGCCAGGCCGCTTGGGATCTGGCGGCCGCCCGGGTAGTATGTGCGATTTGATAACAAGGCACAGGAATGGCTTTTTTGCAGTCCTTCACAAGTAGCTCACGCCGCCTCATTGTTACGTTGGCTGTCATCTGCGCGGGGATATTGACGTTGGCCGCCTTGGTTGCCCAGCCCATGGTGACCCCGGTGCCTTCAACGCCACCTTCCGTCGATCCTGCCCGGCTCGAAGCGCACGTGAAAAAACTGAGCGTCGATTTCTACCCGCGCTCTTTTGAGCACGCCGCGATACTGGCGCGCACGGCGGCATACATCGAAGAGCAATTCAAGGAAGCTGGTGCACAAGTATCTACCCAGGACGTGGTCGTCGATGAAATGCGGTACAAGAACGTCGTCGCCCGCTTTGGTCCCGAGCGCGGGCGTCTGCTGGTGATTGGCGCACACTACGACAGCCACGGCGGCACGCCGGGCGCCGACGACAATGCCAGTGGCATCGCTGGCTTGCTGGAACTGGCGCACTTGCTGGGGAAATCCGCACCAGGCCGCCCGGTCGAACTGGTGGCATATACCCTGGAAGAGCCGCCACACTTCCGTTCGCCCCACATGGGCAGCGTGTGGCATGCCCGCGCGCTGAAAGCAGCGGGGCGTGATGTGGAGTTGATGCTCTCGCTGGAGATGATCGGTTACTTTAGCGACAGTCCGGGAAGCCAGGCGTACCCGCTGTCCGCGATGAAGGTTGCCTACCCGGATCGCGGCAATTTCATCGCCCTGGTAGGGCAGTTTGGCGACTTTGGCCTTAGCCGCTCAGTGAAGGCGGCAATGTCTGGAGCGACGGACTTGCCGGTCTACTCGCTCAACGCGCCAGCCTTTGTGCAAGGTGTCGATTTTTCCGATCACCGCAGTTACTGGGCGCAGGGCTATCCGGCCCTGATGGTGACCGACACGGCATTCATGCGCAATCGGAATTACCACCGCCCCGGCGATACGTTCGACAAGCTCGATTACAAGCGCATGGCGATGGTTGTGCAGTCGGTCTACGCGGTGCTTGGCCGGGACTAAAGAGTTACGCCGTACTTGGCGTAGATTCTGGCGATGGCCCCCGAGCGCTTCATTGCCAGGATGGCTTCATCCAGTTCCGGCAACAAGGCTTTCTTGTTGGGGTGGATGCGCATCGATACATCAAACGAGCCCAGAACGTCACCGAGGACGAATTCCCTGTATTTGGGCACCACGAGCATGTTGTATTGCGCGACCGCCTTGTTGATCAGGATCTGGTCCATCCGCCCGGCAGCAAGCATGGCCATGAGCTGCGCTTCGCTGACGGCGTCTGCGCGATGTACCAGGCCACTGTCAAACAGTTCGCGCAAGTCCGGGTAGGTGTAGCCCCTGACCAATCCGATCGTCCTGCCACTCAGGTCTCTTGGCGTGTTGATTCGAAAATGCTTGCCCGGGGCGAACACGAGCACATCAACCACCTTCCCGAACGGCACTGAAAACTGGCCAGGCACCCGTTGCTTCTTTACCCAGCCGGGGAATACACCAGGTTCGAGGTCGATCCGGCCCAGGTCGAACTCTTGGGCAAGCCGTGCGTAGGGAAAGTACCGGATCTGAAAGCGATGGCCGGTAATCTTGCTCAGCTCGTCCAGGATTTCCTGGTAAATGCCGGCCTGCTCGCTTTCGATCATCATCGGCGGGTAATTGTAGAAGCCGACCCTGAGCGTGTCGGCGTGCGCGTCCGCACACCAGGCGGCGAACACAAGGCATAGCGCGTAAAAGAGGCGTCCCATGATCCTGGGTCGTGGGGAGTTGGGTTCGCATTCACTATTACGCCGCTACAAATCCAAGTCAAGACCTGAACATTGAACGACACATAATGTTGCACGGCACACCAAACAAAATCAACGACTTGCAATTTCAGACGCCAGACAAACTTGCACTCGACGACAAATAACGTTGCACTGCATTCTCAAAACGACAGATAAACCTGCACTATTGATGCGGGGCCGGTGCCGACGAGTTCGAAGATCAGCTCCGGATTAATTAATAGGTTTCGACATCAAGCAAGATCCGCATGTCGCCCGCCTGTTAAAGTGCAGGATGCTGCACATTGAGGATGCAAATAGCGATTTGAATAGCCGTCGAGAAGGAGCAAGCCTCCCTTTGCATTGGCGGGACTTAGTCAATAGAGTGGAGAGGAACAGCAGGGACTTGCTCGAACTGGAACTCGCTCAATATGACTGACGAAGCGAATTTCAAGGGGCGTTCGTGGACTAGGCCTCGCGGAACTACGGGCGGATCTCCTGAATAGTAGCAGTTGCGTCCAAGTCGCGATCAGCCATGGGTTTAGCAGCCTCCTGCACTGCCATTACCCGTTCTGCGGACTCTACCTTCAAACCGTCGGCGGCGCAAAGAATCGCCAAGGGTACGAAGACCGGCACGCTGACCAGTAAATAAAGCAAAGGTTCAAAGTCCTTTCGAAACCATACCATGATCAAAGGCGACAAACCAAACAAGAAGAAGACCGCATACATCGCATTGCATTGGAATTTCAGCCAGTTGCGCTGACGGCGAGTTTTGGCCTTTTCCTTGTAGTGGAAGCGAGTCAGTCCTGCGTCTTCCTTCAACTCGATGTGGGAGACGCCATCGACATAGTCGTGAAGCAGGCCAGGATCGTCCGTAAGCGAAAGCAGGTGTTTTACGCCTTTTGCCCGTACTGCACGGCTGCCCGCAAGCGCCTGATATCCTCTTTCCAGGGCAAAGGCAGATAAATCGGCATCGTTAACGCGCTTAAGAAATTTGTCGGCGAACTCAGCCTCCTCCCGCAAGCTCTTCTTGCGACCAGCGAATATTTCAGGAAGTTCTTTGTGCAGTTTCCAAACTGCGGCACAAGTTGCTAACGTAATTACTTCAAAAGCCATAGGTTCTCCTAAGTGGGGAAGGTCGGTCAGAGGGTTCACAGTTCAGTTCAGGCTTCAGACAATGTATCGAACCAAACGCTGAGTCGGCAAGGGGAAGGCAGGGACTTGCTCAAAATGCCTGACAAAGTCGGTCCATGCTCAGCGTAACCCCCTGCTTATCGGACTGCTCGGACTTACTTTATTCCCAATTGACAGCTGTGTGATCGCGGTAAAGATACAGGATTTCAGTTTGGGAAAACCCCCGCTCTCGCAACTCCTTTTCGGTTATTGCGATTTTCTGCTGACGACCTCTGTCAGTTCTTAACTATTCGCGAGCAAAAAACTACGATGGCCAGTCGATATTTGAGTTACGTGCAAGTTTATGTGGCGCCGCGTGCAACTTTATCTGACGCCCGTGCAAACTTATGTGTCGTCTGATGCTGAAACTTGACGCCGGCTGGCGCGGGAACTAAGATAACTGACTCATGAGTAAGTTACTGAAACGCAACTTTAAGTATGCAAGACCCGACTGATACCAAGCCCCGCTGGGAACGGCGCAAGGACGCGCGTCCGCAGGAATTGCTGGCCGCCGCGCTGGAGCTGTTCGTCGATCGCGGCTTCGCCGCCACCCGCCTGGAAGACGTGGCGCGCGCCGCGGGCGTCTCCAAGGGCACGCTCTACCTGTATTTCGAGAACAAGCAGGAACTGTTCAAGGCCGTGGTGCGCGACACCATCGTGCAGACCATCGGCCAGGCCGAAACCGATGCCGCCGCCGCCCGCGACATGCCCAGCGACGAGCTGCTGCGCCAGATGCTGCGCACCTGGTGGACCAAGGTCGGCGCCACCAAGGCCGCCGGCCTGGCCAAGCTGATGATGGCCGAATCGGGCAATTTCCCCGAACTGGCCCTGTTCTATAACGAAGAAGTCATCGAGCGCGGCAGCGCGCTGCTGACCCGCATCCTGGAGCGCGGCGTGGCGCGCGGCGAGTTCCGGCCGCTCGACCCGGTCATGATGACCAACGTCCTGGTCGCCCCGGTGCTGACGCTGATGATGTGGAAGCACAGCTTCTTCCCCTGCGAAACCCACGAGGGCATCGATGCCGACGCTTTCATGGACACCTTCCTCGGCCTCGTGCAGCAGGGCCTGGCCCCGCAAAAACCAGCTTAAATTGCCGAATTTGGTCGTTCACCCCCCCAAATCTGCAGACTGTCGCAATTTCCCGCGGTCCGTTGTCTTAATCGTTAATATGCCCACCTGACCAGACAAACGATAAAATGACGGATTATTTATCCCTCACCGAGTCAACAAAGATGAATATCGAACAAGCCCGTTTCAATATGATCGAACAGCAAATCCGTCCTTGGGACGTGCTGGATACGGACATCCTCGATCTCTTGCTGGTCGTAAAACGCGAGAATTTCGTGCCAGAAGCCTACAAGAACCTGGCTTTTGTCGACACTTTCATTCCGCTGCCGGGTGGCGAGCAGATGCTGACCCCGAAGCTGGAAGCGCGCATCGTGCAAGACGCGCAAATCAAGAAACATGAAAACGTGCTGCTGGTTGGCGCGGGCACCGGCTACCTGGCCGCGCTGCTGGCGCACCGTGCCCGCCACGTGACCGCCGTCGAAATCGCGCCCGAACTGAAGGCGCTGGCGGAAAAGAACCTGGCGGCGAACGGCATCGCCAACGTGACCATGGAACTGGGCAATGGCGCCCAGGGCTGGGCCAACGGCGCGCCGTTCGACGTGATCGTGTTCTCCGGCTCGCTGCCGGTGCTGCCGGAAGCAGTGCTGCAGCAAGTGAAGGTGGGCGGCCGCATCGTGGCCATCATCGGCGATTCGCCAGTGATGTCCGCGCACCGCATCACCCGCACCGGAGACCACGGCTACGACACCGTCAAACTGTTTGAGACCGATGTCAAGCCGCTCGACCTGGCGGTGAAACCTTCGGCGTTCACTTTCTAAGGAACGCCAATGCAGCACTTGACCGCACCGGAACTGGCAGGCTGGCTCAATGACGAGAGCCGCGCCCAGCCTTTCCTGCTGGACGTGCGCGAGAACTGGGAATTCGAGACCTGCCATATCGCAGGCTCGACCCTGGTGCCGATGCAGACCATCCCGGCCCGCATCGACGATCTCGACGAGGATGCAGAGATTGTCTGCATCTGCCACCACGGGGCGCGCAGCCTCAAGGTGGCAGCCTTCCTCGAGCATCACGGTTTCAGCAAGGTAAGCAATCTGACAGGCGGAATCCACGCCTGGGCTGTGCAGGTGGACAGCTCAATGCCGCAGTACTAGGCACGAAAACTAATCCTTTTTGACGACTCCAACGGAGATGCAAATGCAGAAACCCCTCCTCGCCGTGCTGGTATCCAGCGCCCTGTTCTCGCTGAATGCACAAGCGGCCGACCTGGTCCAGGTGTACAAACAGGCGCTGTCGAATGACGCCACTTACGCCAGCGCCCGCGCCGCACTGGCGGCTGGCCAGGAACGCACGGTGCAGGGACGTTCGCAATTGCTTCCAACCATAGGCCTTAGCGGCACCGCCATGAAAAACGACGGTGACCAGACTGACCGCATCAAAGGCCTTTCGGGCGACACGGAAAACTACAGCCACACGATGCAGCTGCAACTGACCCAGCCCCTGTTCCGCTGGGCCAACTGGGAAAACTACCAGCAGAGCAAGCTGTCGGCCGCCGCCGCGGAAGCGGTGTTTGCACAAGCGCAGCAGGACGTGATCCTGCGCGTGTCGCAGGCCTACTTCGACGTGCTGACCGCGCAGGACAACCTGACCGCGACCCAGGCGCAGAAGGCCGCCACCACCGAACAGCTGGCATCGGCCAAGCGCAACTTTGAGGTGGGCACCCAGACCATCACCGACACGCACGAGGCGCAGGCAGCGTACGACCTGGTGGTGGCGCAGGAATTCGCCGCCCAGAACGACCTGGAGGTGAAACGCACCGCGCTGCAGCAGATCATCGGCCAGGCGCCAGGTGCTCTGGCGCCGCTGCGCACCGGCGTCACGATCGCCAGCCCGCAGCCGGCAACGCTGGAGCCTTGGGTGGGGGCTGCCGAAGAGCAGAACTACGGCGTGACCGGCGCCAAGCTGAATGTGGAAATTGCCAAGCGTGAGATCAGCAAGCAGCGTGCGGGCCATATGCCGACGCTGGACCTGGTGGCGCAGAAGTCCCGCAATTCGGTCACCGGCGCATCGCTGGCCAACAACAACGCCATCGGCGTGACCTGGAACATCCCGATCTTCAACGGCTTTGCCGTGACCAGCAAGGTGCGTGAATCGATCGCCCTGGAAGATAAGGCCCGCAACGACCTGGAGGCATCGCGCCGCCAGGCTGCGCAGACCGCGCGCCAGGCCTTCCTCGGCGTGAACAGCGGCCTGGCCCAGGTCAAGGCACTGGAAGCGGCGGAAGTGTCGTCCAAGTCCGCGCTGGAATCGAACAAGCTGGGTTACCAGGTGGGCGTGCGCATCAATATCGACGTGCTGAATGCGCAGCGCCAGCTGTACACCACGCAGAAGGACCTGTCGAAGGCGCGCTACGACACCATCATGAATGGCTTGCGCCTGAAGTCGGCGGCCGGTTCGCTCAAGGAAGAAGACCTGGAGCCGATCAACGCCCTGCTGCAGCACTAAGCCTTTGAACGGTTGCGGCGCCAGTCAAGGCGCCGCGGCCGATTCCCTTCAGCGCAGGCCGGCGCCCTGGCCGTCGAAGCTGCGCTCGATCAGTTCAATCTTGTAGCCATCCGGGTCGGTGACGAAGGCGATCACCGTCGTGCCACCCTTGACCGGGCCCGGCTCGCGCGTAACGTTGCCGCCGTTGGCGCGCACGGCCTCGCAGGCCGACACGATGTCGGTTGCGGAGATCGCGATATGGCCATAGGCATTGCCCATATCGTATTTTTCGACGCCGTAGTTGTACGTCAGCTCCAGTTCCGCATGCTCCGGGTTATGCCCGTAGCCGAGGAAGGCCAGCGTGTACTTGTATTCGGGATTGTCGCTGGTGCGCAGAAGCTGCATGCCCAGCACCTTGGTGTAGAAGTCGATGGATCGCTGCAGGTCACCAACCCGCAGCATCGTGTGTAGGATACGCATGGGTTTATTGTATCAGCGCGCTGCCGGCGTCACACGCCACACCACGTTGCCCACGTCGTCCGCCACCAGCAAGGCGCCGGTCTTGTCCACCGCCACGCCCACCGGGCGGCCCTTGGCCTTGCCATCGCGCGTCAGGAAGCCGGACAGGAAGTCCACCGGCGGCCCGGAAGGGCGTCCTTCCGCGAACGGCACGAAAGCCACCTTGTAGCCGCTGAATTGCCTGCGGTTCCAAGAGCCGTGCTGGCCGATGAAGGCGCCGCCCTGCCAGCTGGCGGGGAACAGTTTCGCATCGTAGAAAGCGAGGCCGAGGGAGGCCGTATGGCCGCCGAGCGCGTAGTCGGGCATGATCGCCTTCGCCACCAGGTCGGGCCGCGGCGACTTGACGCGGGTGTCGACGCGCTGGCCATAGTAGCTGTAGGGCCAGCCGTAAAAGCCGCCGTCCTTGACCGAGGTCAGATAGTCCGGCACCAGGTCCTCGCCCAGTTCATCGCGCTCGTTTACCACGGCCCACAGCGCCTTGGTCCGGGGCTCCCACGCCATGCCGTTGGCGTTGCGCAGGCCCGTCGCGAACAGGCGCGATTTGCCCGTGGCGCGCTCATATTCCCAGATGGCGGCGCGGCCTTCTTCCTTGTCCATGCCGTTTTCGGCGACGTTGCTGTTCGAGCCCACCGTGACGTACAGGAAGCGGCCGTCGGGGCTGGCGGTGATGTTCTTGGTCCAGTGGTGGTTGAGCGGACCGGCAGGCAGGTCGAGTACCTTGATGCCCGCTGCGCTGATCGAGGTCGCGCCCTCGGCGTAGGGGAAGCGCACCACTGCATCGGTGTTGGCAACGTACAGGTCCTTATCCACCAGCACCATGCCGAAGGGCGAGTTGAGGTCCTTGATGAAGGTGGCGCGCGTCTTGGCCATGCCGCGTTCGTCGATATCGCGCAGCAGGGTAATGCGGTTGGCCGATGGCGTGACCGAGCCGGCCTTCTTCATCTCGTGCTTCATGATCGCACCCTTGATGCCTTTGCCGTCTTCCGGCTTGGGCGGGGCGGACGTCTCGGCGACCAGCACGTCGCCATTGGGCAGCACGTACAGCCAGCGCGGATGTTCGAGCTCGCGTGCATAGGCGCTGACGCTGAAGCCCGAGGCGGGCACCGGCTTGTCGTCATCCTTCCAGCGCTCGACTGGCGCGACATTGATGGTTGGGATCAGTTTCTTGTTTGGTTCCGGCAGGCTTGGGTTGGGTCCCCAGCCGGCGGGGTAAGTTTGCGCCAGGGCGGCGCCGGCGGCGATGCAGGCGGCGAGGGAAAGGATGGCGGTTCGCATGGTGGGCCTCAATCGCGCTTGGTGCCGGGCAGGGGATGGGCTTTCGATTCGTTGCCGGCCTGCGGCTTTTGCAAGCCCGGCTTGCCGTGCAGGTCGGTGTCGACCAGGCCCTGCTCGATGTCCTCGGCTGCCTGGCGGATCACGCTGCGGGTCTTCTGTTGGGTCTCGCCTTGCGGCGACTCGTCGCGCTCGTGCGGCAGGCGCTTGCCGCCGCTGCGGTCCACGGGCGCCTGCGTATTGACCTTGCGGTCCTTGCTGTTCGGTTCCATGGTGTCGTCCTCCTCGATTCATGGTAGCGAAGGCGTGCGGCGGTGGTCGCCAGCTTGAACAGAAGCAATTCCACCGGTAGCATTGCAATATGGATATCGCCACCGACAATACTTGCCGCAACTGCGGCGCCACCACTTCCGGGAACTTCTGCCATATGTGCGGGCAGGAGACCCACCTGCATGCACCCAGCTTCAGTGAATTCATGCACGAGTTCATCGGCCATTACGTGGCGCTGGAGGGGCGCCTGTGGGGCACGATCTCGCGCCTGCTGTTTCGCCCTGGGCTGCTGACCGCCGAGTACCTGGCGGGACGCCGCAAGCGTTATGTCGAGCCGCTGCGGCTCTATCTTTCGCTGAGCATCATCTTTTTCGCTGTGCTGAAGTTCAGCGATGCCGATGTGGCGACGGTCGATCCGCGTCCGACGCCGCCGGTCGTCAAGCAGCAGGCCGAACGCGCCGTCGCCGAACTGAGGGCCAACCAGGAAGATCATCCGCCGATCGTAAACGACAAGCTGGAACTGGCGCTGCAGCAGAAGTATCCTGCCATCTACCACGCCGTCGACCGCTTCGAGAAGATGGACGACCACCAGAAGAGCGCCGTCATGCAGGCAGGGTTCTACAAATACGCGCCGTACGCGATCTTCCTGCTGATGCCAATTTTTGCGCTGTGGATGAAGGTGCTCTATCTCGGCACTGGCAAGAAGTACGGTGAGCACATGCTGTTCGCGCTGCACACCAATGCGTTTGCCTTCGTGATGCTCGGCGTGTTTATCTTCCTGCCTGACGGCTTCCTGAAGTTTGTGGCGTTCTGCTGGGTGGCCGGCTATCTGCCTTGGGCCATGCAGCGCGTCTACCAGAAGGGCAAGTGGGGCACAATCTGGCGCTGGCTGCTGCTTGGGGTGCTGCACGGCATATCGCTGGCGATTGCCGTGTTGGGGGTGATGGGGCTAGGGATTATCTCCGCGCATTAATGCGCACAAAGGCCGCAACTTCGCGCGCGGCCTCTTCGGGCGCATACGCGCCCGGAGCGCAGCGGAACTCACAATCCCAATGCCGCTTTGAGCGGCATTGCGTTGAGTAGCGCCTTCAACACTCCCAACCGTGGCCTCGGGCTGCAAGCAAAAATGCAGCACAACACCAATCCTTGCAACCGGCCCGGTGCCGATGCCGCAATAGAGGTTGCAATCGGCACCGAAAACGACTCGCCCAGAAGAACACACGGTCGGTCGAGAGGAATCGCCGCCCGGGAGAGCGCCTCTTAGTACCCGCCGCAATGATCGCCCGGATACCGCACCACGCGCGTATTGAATTCCCCGCCGAGCGCTGCGATGAACGGAGCGAAAAGCTCGCCCGTTCCGTCCATGCCGGGCAACATGACGATGGCAGGCTTTAGTTCTTTATTTGAGCGACCCACGGCGATACAGCCACGCGCTATAAGCAGTAATCAAGACGGTTAGCGTGAAATCCGCCAGCGTCGTTGGAGTGTGGGCGTCGGTGAACAGCCTGAGGACACTCCATGCGAGGTAAGCCCCGAACGCATAGGCACCCGCTTTCCTCATGAAGAAGAGCAGCATTCCAGAGATGAAATGGAACAATGGGAAGAGAAACTTCGCCAGGAACGCCACCGGGGACAAGGCACCGGTTGAAATGGCCAAATCGATTTGTAGCCAGCCTCCGGATACCAGGTAAATCAAGGAAGCAACCTGAAACGTGCACAAGGCCGCGATCAGGTACACAGGGATAGGGCGCTTGTGCTGATCGCCAGCGCTGAAGTTGGAACGCGGCGGGGCGTATAGGTTGTCGGTCACGTTTTGCTATTCTTGCCAGAAGTCGAATTTGGTGCTGCGGGCGTTTTTGTTCTGGCGGCGAACGCGTTCGGCGGCCTGGCGGGCTTCCGTCTCGGCACGCTGGCGCTGGCGGTCTTCTTCGGCGGCCAGCGCCTTGGCGGCGCGCTCGGCGTAGACCGTGTCGAGGCGGCGCTGCGATTCGAAGCGTTCGCTGATGTTCTGGAAGTGGATGGCTTGCTGGGCCAGAGCTACCATCCAGGCAATCGCCAGTGCCCATAGCACGAAAGTGTAAAACGATTGCCAAGATCCGAAAGAACCTTCCAGCAGCGGCCGGGCCTGGCCCAGCGCACTCTGGCCGACAAACGCCAGCAGGCCCGCAATGACACCCAATACCACCGTCCCAAGCAACTGCCGCTTGGCCTGGAGGCGCATTTGGTCAAGTTCAAATTGGGCGTCTGATACGGAATCCATGGAGCGGCAAAAAAGGAGCAAATCTCGCAATAGCTTGAATTTTACCTCAACCTTGCCGCCTGGAAAGCCGCTGCAGGCCTGCATTTGAGATAGATCAGAACTCAGGCTGCGGCTAGCATCGAAATCACGAAAGTTTGCGCCTGGTGCAATCAGTTCCTTACTCCGCAGCAGTCGGCTGCCACAGCTCGACCTTATTCCCGTCCGGATCGATGAACCAGCCAAAGCGGCCGTAGTCGAAGGACTGGACATCGCCTACCAGCGTGCCGCCTCCATCGGCTACCTGTTTCAGCGCGCCATCGAGGTCATCCACAATGAAATTGATCATGAACTCGCGCTTGGACGGGGCGAAGTAGGAAGTGGTGCTCTTGAAGGGGCTGAATACCGTGGCGCCATTCGACGGCATGGTGGTCGGGGCGAAGGAGGCATACTCCTTGGCTTCATCCGGCAATCCCAGGCAGCTCTGGTACCAGGCCATCAGCGCTTGCGGGTCCTTGGATTTGAAGAAAATCCCGCCAATGCCCAATGCTTTTGCCATTCCAGTCCCCCTTGTTATATACTGTGCAAACATACAGTACTTATTAGCGTATCGGCCAGTGTCGCAATGCATGGCATGAGCAAGCATTATGGGTTACTCTGCTGCGTGTTGCCACCCCCATATTTTGACCGAGATTGATATGTCCGTTACGCATCCGATGTACAACACGATTGCCCTGGTTGTCCGCCCGAATACCACCGGCATCGAAGAGCCGGTGCGCGATGTGCTGGACTTCCTGAAGCAGGGCGGTTACAGCGTGGTGCTGGAGTCGGATACGGCCGAGCACCTTGCCATCTCGGACATCCCCTCGATGAGCGTGCAGGGCATTGGCGAGCGCGCCGATGCCGTGGTGGTGATGGGCGGCGACGGCACCATGCTGGGCATCGCGCGCCAGCTTGCCTCCTACGACACGCCGCTGATCGGCATCAACCAGGGCCGTCTCGGCTTCATGACCGACATCCGCCAGGAAGACATGCTGCCCGTGTTGGGCCGCATCCTCGGCGGCACCCACAAGGCCGAGCGCCGCACCCTGCTGGAAGGCCGCGTCATGCGCGAAGGGAAGGCGATCTTCTTCGGCACCGCAGTCAACGACGTAGTGGTGTCGCGCGGCGCCGGCGCCGGCATGGTGGAACTTAGCGTCGATGTCGACAACCAGTTCATGTACAACCAGCGTTCGGACGGCCTGATCATCTCCACCCCGACCGGCTCCACGGCGTACGCGCTGTCGGCCGGCGGCCCGCTGCTGCATCCAACGCTGGGCGGCATCGTCATGGTGCCGATCGCACCGCACGCGCTGTCCAACCGCCCGATCGTGCTGCCCGATTCCAGCGAAATCGTGATCGAGATCAAGCGCGGCAAGGACACCACCGTGAACTTTGACATGCAGACCTTCGCCAGCCTGGCGAATGGCGACCAGATCCACATCCGCCTGTCGCCGCACACCATCACCTTCCTGCACCCGGAAGGCTGGAGCTACTACAACACCCTGCGCGAAAAGCTGCACTGGAACGAATACCCATCTACTGACGGCAAAATCTGATGCTTCGAACCCTGTCCATCCGCGATTTCGTTATTGTCGATTCAATTGAGCTTGAATTTTCCCCTGGCTTCACAGTCTTCACCGGCGAAACCGGTGCCGGTAAATCCATCCTGATTGATGCACTGACGCTGGCGCTGGGTGGCCGGGGCGATGGCAGCATGGTGCGCGAAGGCGCTGCCAAGGCCGATATCACCGCCGATTTCGCACTGACCGGGCAGGCGCAGGCCTGGCTGGCAGCGAACGAGTTTGCGGTGGAAGAGGGCGGGGCGCTGCTGCGTCGCGTGATTGATAATGCCGGCCGCTCGAAAGCCTTCATCAACGGCGTGGCCGCGACAGCGGGCCAGCTGCGCGAACTGGGCGACATGCTGGTGGACATCCACGGCCAGCACGCCCACCAGTCGCTGTTGAAAACCGATTCGCAGCGCGAGCTGCTGGATAACCAGTGCGGCGCCAATGTGCGCGACGTCACGGCGGCTTATCGCGCCTGGCGCGCTTTGTCGAAACAGCTGGAAGAATACGAGGCCAACGCGGCCAACCTGCAGTTCGAGCGCGAGCGTCTCGAGTGGCAGGTGACGGAGCTGGACAAGCTGGCGCCGAAGAAGGGCGAGTGGGCGGAAATCGGCAGCGAGCATTCGCGCCTGTCGCACGCGGCCAGTTTGCTGGAAGGCGCGCAGGAAGCGCTGGGCGTCCTCTCGGAAGCCGACGAGCATCCGGTCCTTTCGCAAGTGACGACGATTGCGACGCGGCTTGGCAAGCTGGTGTCGGTCGATGCGGAGCTGCAGCCGGTGGTCGAAATGCTGGAATCGGCGCGCATCCAGTTGCAGGAATCGGTCTACGCCTTGAGCAATTACATGGACCGCGTTGAGCTTGATCCTGAGCGCCTGCGCCAAGTCGACGCGCGCATGGAAGCGCTGCATTCGGCCTCGCGAAAATTCCGCGTGCAGGCCGATGACCTGCCGGACGAACACGAACGCTTGTCGGAAAAGCTGGCGCAGTTGGCCGATGCGGCCGACCTGGAAGGCTTGCGCAAGCAGGAAGAAAAGCTGAAAGCGTCCTATCTCGCGTTGGCTTCGGACCTGTCGGCGACGCGTGCGACAGCCGCGCAAGCGCTGGGCGCAGCCGTTACGCAAGGCATGCAGGAACTGAGCATGTCCGGTGGCCGCTTCGAGATTGCATTGCGCCCATGCGAGCCGACGGCGTACGGCGTCGAACAGGTGGAGTTCTTGGTGGCTGGCCATGCCGGCGTGGCGCCGCGTCCGCTGGCCAAGGTGGCATCGGGTGGCGAACTGGCGCGCATCTCGCTGGCGATCTCCGTGATCACCTCGCACGCGACGACGGTGCCGACATTGATCTTCGACGAAGTCGATAGCGGCATCGGTGGTGGCGTAGCCGAAGTCGTGGGCCGCTTGCTCAAGCGCTTGGGACAAGAGCGCCAGGTGCTGTGCGTGACGCACTTGCCGCAAGTCGCGAGCCAGGGCAATCAGCACTTCCAGGTCGCCAAGGGAACGTCGGACAATGGCCGCACAGCCTCGCGCATCGAAGTGCTGGACCAAAAGGCGCGCATCGAGGAAGTGGCGCGCATGCTGGGGGGCCTTGAAATCACCGCCACCACGCGCAAGCACGCCCGCGAACTACTGGCCTCTTGATTGCGCCATGTCTTCCTACAGCTGTGTGCTACCCGTGGATTGGCGGTTGCTTTGGGAGGACGTTGTCCCTGCCTGGCTGTCGCTTTCGATGCGAGAATAGCCTGGCGACCAACCATCGTCCCTCGCACTGCCAGCTTATAATGGTGCGCCCACGAATAACAAAAAGTATCCACGATGCCGTTCGCCAAAGAACCCTCCCTCCAGCCAGGCTCCGTCTCCAGAACCGCCGTGGTGCTGGTCAATCTCGGCACTCCCGACGAGCCAACGCCCAGCGCTGTGCGCCGCTACCTCAAGGAATTCCTGTCCGACCCGCGCGTGGTCGAGATCCCGAAGGCGCTCTGGTGGTTCATCCTGAACGGCATCATCCTGCCGTTCCGCTCAAAGCAGTCGGCGGAAAAATACGCCTCGATCTGGACCAGCGACGGCTCGCCGCTGAAATATCACACGCAAGCGCAAGCCAAGCTGCTGCGCGGCCTGCTCGGAGAGCGTGGCCACAACGATGTCACGGTCGCCATGGCGATGCGTTACGGTTCCCCATCGCTGCCGGAAGTCCTGGGCAAACTCAAGGCCGACGGCCACGACCGCATCCTGATCCTGCCGGCCTACCCGCAATATTCCGGCACGACCACTGCTTCGGTCAGCGACGCGGTATTCGACCACTATAAAAAAGTGCGCAACATCCCTGAGCTGCGCTTCGTGCGCGACTACCACGACCACGACGGATATATCGATGCGCTGAAAAAGACCGTGCTGGCGCATTGGGAAATCAACGGCCGCGGCGAAAAGCTGGTGATGAGCTTCCACGGCGTGCCAAAACGCACCATCGACCTGGGCGACACCTACCAGCGCGAATGCATGGAAACCGCCCGCCTGCTGGCCGACAAGCTGCGCCTGAACGAAAACCAGTACCTTGTCACCTTCCAGTCCCGTTTCGGCAAGGCCGAATGGCTGCAGCCGTACACCGCGCCGACTCTGGCGCAATTGGCAAAAGACGGGGTGCGCAAGCTCGATGTAATTTGCCCAGGCTTTACCAGCGACTGCCTGGAAACCCTGGAAGAAATTGCAATGGAAGTGCGCCACGACTTCCTGTCCAACGGCGGCAAGGAGTTCAACTACATCCCTTGCCTGAACAGCCATCCGGCCTGGATCGCCGCCCTGACCGAGGTTGCCGAGCAACACATGATCGGCTGGCCGACCATGTCGTCCATGCGCAAGCTGCGCCGGTAGCCAGTTGTTAGCACTTGCGGGTGGTGAGTGCTAACCTGCTAAAATAACTGATTAGGGGAAGAGTTCGCTGAAGACGATCACCGCTGTAGCAAGGAAGCTCCACGCGATGATCGACGCTGTAATAAATGGCAACTTCATGATGCGCTCCGAGGGGCCGCGGTGTCCAGGCACCGCATAGATTCATCTTAGTCAAAACCCTCGGTTTACGTATCTGCGAGCTTTGTAAAAATTGTAACTCTACTGTTACAACAACAGTCCCACCGGCGTGCGCCGGGCCTTTGCACGGGGGCGCAGAATACCCCTTGAAAAGATAGGGGCAAGCCCCATTTTTTGCACGTGCAACAAGCATTAGATGTCAGATAAACACGATTTTGTAGGAGTCTTTTAGATGCAAGACCAGGAAAACCAGCCAAGCCAGAACCCGGAAGTGGAACAGGCAGAAGAGCAAACGACTCCAGTTGAAGCCCCTGCGATGTCCGACCTGGAAGCGCAGCTGTCCGCGACCGAGGCGAAACTGGCCGAAATGCATGATGCCTTCATGCGCGCCAAGGCCGAAGGCGAGAACATTCGCCGCCGCGCCCAGGAAGACGTTGCCAAAGCCCACAAATTTGCTGTTGAAAGCTTCGCCGAAGCCATGGTGCCGGTGAAAGACAGCCTGGAAATGGCGCTCAAAGTCGACAACCCGACCCTGGAATCGCTGAAAGAAGGCGTCGAAATGACCCTGAAACAGCTGAATTCCGCCTTCGAGCGCAACCGCCTGATCGAAGTGATGCCGGCGGCCGGCGACAAGCTGGATCCGAACAAGCACCAGGCCGTCGCCATGGTGCCGGCCGAGCAGGAAGCGAACACCGTTGTAGCAGTGCTGCAAAAGGGTTACATGATTGCGGACCGCTTGCTGCGCCCCGCCATCGTGACGGCTGCCCAGCCAAAGTAAGCACTTGAAAAGAAACACGAATTCCACATATAAGAAGCATTCAAAACTTAGTACACAAGGAAGAACAAATCATGGGCAAAATCATCGGTATTGACCTGGGTACCACCAACTCCTGCGTCGCCATCATGGAAAATGGCGCGCCGAAGGTCATCGAGAATGCAGAAGGCGCGCGTACCACCCCTTCGATCATCGCCTATCAAGACGACGGCGAAATCTTGGTTGGCGCACCTGCCAAGCGCCAGGCCGTCACCAACCCGAAAAACACCCTGTTCGCGGTGAAGCGCCTGATCGGCCGCAAGTTCCAGGAGAAGGAAGTCCAGAAGGACATCTCCCTGATGCCTTACGAAATCACCAAGGCCGACAACGGCGACGCCTGGATCGGCGTGCGCGACAAGAAACTGGCTCCGCCTCAGATCTCCGCAGAAGTGTTGCGCAAGATGAAGAAAACCGCGGAAGACTACCTGGGCGAAGACGTGACCGAAGCGGTCATCACCGTGCCTGCCTACTTCAACGACTCGCAGCGCCAGGCAACCAAGGACGCCGGCCGTATCGCCGGCCTGGACGTCAAGCGCATCATCAACGAGCCTACCGCAGCTGCACTGGCATTCGGCCTGGACAAGACCGACAAGGGCGACCGCAAGATCGCCGTGTATGACCTGGGTGGCGGTACCTTCGACATCTCGATCATCGAAATCGCCGACGTGGACGGCGAGAAGCAGTTCGAAGTGCTGTCGACCAACGGCGACACCTTCCTGGGCGGCGAAGACTTCGACCAGCGCGTGATCGACTACATCATCGAAGAGTTCAAGAAGATCAACGGCCTGGACCTGAAGAAGGATCCGATCGCCCTGCAGCGTATCAAGGCATCGGCCGAGCGCGCGAAGATCGAACTGTCGTCCTCGCAGCAGACCGAAATCAACGAGCCTTACATCGCCATGGCGAACGGCGCACCGGTCCACCTGAACCTGAAGATGACCCGCGCCAAGCTGGAGTCCCTGGTTGAGGAACTGATCACCGCCACCATCGAGCCTTGCCGCACCGCGATCAAGGACGCCGGCGTGAAAGTGTCCGACATCGACGACATCATCCTGGTCGGCGGCATGACCCGCATGCCTAAGGTGCAGGAAAAAGTGAAAGAATTCTTCGGCAAGGACCCACGCAAGGACGTGAACCCGGACGAAGCGGTGGCCGTCGGCGCCGCGATCCAGGGTGCAGTCCTGTCGGGCGACCGCAAGGACCTGCTGCTGCTGGACGTGACCCCGCTGTCCCTGGGTATCGAAACCCTGGGCGGCGTGATGACCAAGATGATCCACAAGAACACCACGATTCCTACCAAGTTCTCGCAAGTGTTCTCGACCGCCGACGACAACCAGCCGGCCGTGACCATCAAGGTGTACCAGGGCGAGCGTGAAATCGCAGCGGGCAACAAGGGCCTGGGCGAATTCAACCTGGAAGGCATCCCGCCGGCAGCACGCGGCACCCCGCAGATCGAAGTGACCTTCGACATCGACGCCAACGGCATCCTGCACGTGGGCGCGAAAGACAAGGCCACCGGCAAGGAAAACAAGATCACCATCAAGGCAAACTCCGGCCTGTCCGAAGAGGAAATCCAGAAGATGGTGAAGGACGCCGAGCTGAACGCGGAAGAAGACAAGAAGCTGAAGGAACTGGCCGAGTCCCGCAACCAGGCCGACGCGCTGGTGCACTCGACCAAGAAGTCCCTGACCGAGTACGGCGACAAGCTGGAAGCCGGCGAGAAAGAGAAGATCGAAGCTGCGATCACCGCACTGGAAGCGTCCATCAAGGATGGCGACAAGGCAGCGATCGACGCCAAGGTGGCAGCGCTGTCCGAAGCCTCGCAGAAGCTGGGCGAGAAGATGTACGCTGACATGCAGGCGCAGCAAGGCGCAGCCGGTGCCGAAGGCGCGGCAGGCGCCGGTGCACAGGCTGAATCCAAGCCAGCCCAGGACGACGTGGTCGACGCTGACTTCAAGGAAGTCAAAGACAGCAAGTAAGCTTCAAATCCGGTCAACTCTATGACCAGCCGAGCCGAGCATCCAACAGGGGCTCGCTCGGCTTTTTCGCATAAATTGGTACACCATGGCAAAGCGTGATTTTTACGAGATCCTCGGGGTCGCTAAGAACTCGTCCGAAGACGAAATCAAGAAGGCCTATCGCAAACTCGCGATGAAATACCATCCGGACCGCAATCCGGATAACAAAGAGGCCGAAGAGAAGTTCAAGGAGGTCAAAGAGGCCTACGAGATGCTGACCAACCCGGAAAAACGCGAAGCGTACGACCGTTACGGTCACGCCGGCGTTGACCCGAATATGGGGGCGGGCGGCGGCGGCGGCTTCGGCGGCTTTGGCGACGCCTTCGGCGACATCTTTGGCGATATTTTCGGCGGTGGCCGCAGCCGCCAGTCCGGCCCGCAGGTTTACCGCGGCGCCGACCTGCGTTACAACCTGGAAATCACCCTGGAGCAGGCCGCCCACGGCTTCGACACCACCATCCGCGTGCCGAGCTGGGACAAGTGCGATACCTGCCACGGTTCCGGCGCCAAGCCGGGCACCCAGCCGGTCACCTGCAACACATGCGGCGGCCACGGCCAGGTGCGCATGCAGCAGGGCTTTTTCAGCATCCAGCAGACCTGCCCGAAGTGCCACGGCACCGGCAAGATCATTCCTGAGCCATGCCCATCGTGCTCCGGCGCGGGCCGCATCAAGCGCAACAAGACGCTGGAAGTGAAGATCCCGGTCGGCATCGACAACGGCATGCGCATCCGCTCCACCGGCAACGGCGAGCCAGGCACCAACGGCGGGCCGCCGGGCGACCTGTATGTGGAAATCCACATCAAGCCGCACGCCGTGTTCCAGCGCGAAGGCGACGACCTGCATTGCGAAATGCCGATCAGCTTCGCCAAGGCGGCGCTGGGCGGCGAAATCGAAGTGCCGACGCTGGATGGTAAAGTATCGTTCACCATTCCGGACGGTACCCAGTCCGGCAAGACCTTCCGCCTCAAGGGCAAGGGCATCAAGGGCGTACGCTCCGGTTATCCGGGCGACCTGTTCTGCCATGTCGCCGTCGAGACCCCGGTCAAGCTGACTGACAAGCAAAAAGAACTGCTGCGCGAATTCGAGCGATCCACCGCCGAGGGTGGTGCGAAGCATAGCCCACAGACCAAGTCCTTCATGGACAAGGTCAAAGACTTCTTCGAGTGAGAGACATGAGCGACGACGTACTGAAGCACCTGCTGGAAAACAACCGGAAATGGGCCGAGGCCAAGGTGGCCCAAGACCCCGACTACTTCCGCGACCTGTCGATGGTCGGGCCGGAATACCTGTGGATCGGCTGCTCCGATTCGCGCGTACCGGCAAACGAACTGCTTGGCCTGCCGCCGGGCAAAGTGTTCGTGCACCGTAATATCGCCAACGTGGTGGTGCATTCGGACCTGAATGCCCTGTCGGTGCTGCAGTTCTCGATCGAGGTGCTGAAGGTCAAGCATGTGATCATCGTGGGCCACTACGGCTGCAAGGGCGTGCACACCGCACTGACCGGCGGCCGCGTGGGCCTGGTCGACAACTGGCTGCGCCACGTGCAGGACGTCGCGCAAAAACATGAGCGCTACCTCGGCTCCGCGCTGAACGATGTCAGCAAGCAGAGCGAGCGCCTGTGCGAACTGAACGTGGTGGAACAGGTTGTCAACGTCTGCTCCACCACCATCGTGCAGGACGCCTGGGACCGCGGCCAGGAACTGACCGTGCACGGTTTCGTTTACGGCCTGAAGGACGGCCTGCTGAACAACCTGGGCATGAACATCAGCTCCCCGGCAGACCTGCAGCCTTCCATGGAAGCCCGCCTGGCGTCATACGCCAAGCAGTAATCCTGCAAAAAAAGCATGTACACTCCTGTGCATGCTTAAAACCATTACTTCCTTCTTCGCTTCCCTCGGCGCTCCGCGCGCGAGGGCGGCGGGAAACTTCCAGCCAAGCCAGCAACTCGTCGTAAAGGCGGGGGATGTGCTCGTCCAGCCGCTGCCGGACGGCCAAGGCTGGAGCGCGCTCAAGGTGTTCGCTGTCGAAGGCGCGACCGCGCATTGCCTGACTTACGAACCAGTAGCACGTAAGCCCACGCTGGACGTGCTGGCCCAGTCGGCAGTCCGTATGGCCCACTCGCCGCGCGCCGCCACATCGCTGGCCGAGGGGTGGGAACTGGCCGGCAACCAGCCAGCTACCGAAGTTGAACTGCAAGGCTTGAAGTACATGGATTTCGAGCTGTACGTGCGCCTGACCGGACAGGATGTCGACACCATCATGCGTACCGCCGAGGCGCACTTCGATCGCGCGAGCGCCCATGCTGCTGAAGGCCGCAGCATCGAAGCCATCAACGAATTCGGCAAGGCCATTGAACTTTATCCCGCCTACAGCGACGCACTGGACAAGCGCGCCTTCTCCTTCATGGAACTGGGCCTGTATGAGAAAGCGCTGCGCGACCTGGACGAGTCCCTCTACCTCAATCCCGAAGGCATGTCGGCCTTCTTCTGCAAGGGCGAATGCCTGATGAAGCTAGGCCACCTGGATGAAGCGGAAGCGATCTTCATTGAAGGCCAGGACCGCTTCCCCGAGCACGCCACACAATTCAACGAATTCCTCAAGCGGACCCGCGCCTTCGCACTGACGGGCCGCCCCGCTTAGCTCAGCATCCGCAGCCGTATCCGAAGGTGTCTGCGCCGAGCACCTTCCAGGCACCGTTAATATTCACCAGTACCACGCGATACCAGCGGTGGTCTTCGTTGATCAATTCCATATGGCCAGGCGCCTGGCCTTCGCCCTCCCATATCGCCAGGTCGGGAATGCCGTCGTGATCCAGGTCGTAATAAAGATGGGTGCCGCGCACAAACCCGGTCAACTGGCGATCGAGTTTCACCGGAAATTCCTTGCGCTGCGCAGCAGCTTGCGGCAACGGCGCCAGCATGTAGAAGGCATAAACGCTGCCCGCTGGCGGAGAGTCGGAGGGGCGACCGCCGACGTGCGGCCACATTTTCGCATCGGCATCGCCTGCAGCGAAACCGGGCTTCCATCCAGCGCATTCTTCTTCGTCGAAATCGCGGTACAGTGTTGCTGTGTTGCGCAAGTAGGTGGGTTCGGCGCGCAGTTGTCCATCGCGGAACAGTTGCACGCGCTGCACTGGCCGAACCAGCGATTCGGTACGAGACAGCATGTCGTATAGGCCAGGCGTTGACAGGTCTTCCTGCACGTTTGGAGGCGCCGGGCGTGGCGTGACGGTTTGACGGTAGACAATGCCGAAGCGGCCGCCGGCCTGCTCTGTCGTCGAATCGTACGGGGCAAGGTCCGCCTCGCTCTTGAATAGCGATGGCCGCACTGGATTGAATTCAAGTGCCCTGACAAGCTGGATCATGCGCTTCCGCCCGGACGCTTCGAATTCGTCGAAGGCCGGCGCGTACAAGGCCATGGCTTGGCGCAGATTCGAAGCAATGACAGAGGCGTGCCGGTCGATCTCTTCCATGGCCTTGGGGACAGACTTGCCTGCTCGGCGCAGGCGCTCTGCTTCGCCCGTCAAGTCGAGGTCTTCGGCAGCGCGCCGCTTAAGTGCTTGCCAGTCGGCGAGCGCCGCTGGCTGCGGTGGGTTGATGCCAAGCGCCAGGTGGGCTTTCATCTTTTCCAGTTCTTCATCGCGTGGCCACGGCCCCTGCATCCTTATGTCCGGTCGGTTTGCTTTGAGTACTGCCGTGTAGTTTTCCAGTTCTTGCCAGCTTGGAGAAATCCAGAAGGCGCGCAGCGGGTCGCGGGCGTCCTTTACGGCAAGCGGGGAAGTCAGCAGGTAACGGCAAGCGGTGAATCCGCCTAGCTTACCCTCCACCTGTACCTCGCAATAAGCGGTTCCCGCTATTTCCCGCAGTTGCCTGACGACCGAGTTCAATCCCATACGGCCCACGACGGCTGCGTCGAGTTTCGGCTCGGCGCGCAGGATAACGGCACTGCCGCCGATCCAACGCTGGGCGGGATCGATACCGGCTTGGCCGGCCATAGGGCGCTCAATCCGGTCCTTGCTCAGGAATTTACAGGCCACAAAGCCGTACATGCCTTCGCCTTCGACCTGGCAGAACTCACCGCCATCGTAGCTGAGCGACAACTCTGTCGCCTTTGGGAGGATAGCGGACACCGGTGAGTCCAGTCTGTCGTTGGCGCGAAGGCGAACGTTGTCGCTATTGATCCAGCGCGATGTTGGAGATTGGGGGGCGGCCAGCGCCAGCGCGGGCCAGAGGAGAATAAGGATAGAACGTTTCACTTGAGCATACTAACGCTGCGTTGGAAATCGAGGAAGTCCCGCGCTGTGATGCGCGTGGCCTCGAGCATCGGCAAATGGCCAACGCCCTTCATCATGATCATCCGGCTGCCCGGCATCAATGCCTTTGTTGCGGGCGCGCCTTTCGGGCTCAGGATGCGGTCTTCGGTACCCCACACTATCAGGGCAGGAGTATTGATTGGCCCCCGCAAGTGCGGCGACCCCACAAGATCTTTCATGAGTGCGCAATGCAGCTGGTAATCCGCTACCGCGCGTCGCGCCAACACCTGCTTCAGCGAATAAGGGAAGAATGGCGGCTTCGCCATGCATGCAGTCATCATGTTGTCGAAGGCGCGCCGCTCCGGCACCAGCAATGGCATGCTGCCTCCTGCCAGGTATTCCTGGAACGCTGGTGATTCAAGCGCTTCTTCGGTACCAGCGGGAGCCAGCAGCCACAGGCTGGCAACCTGCTCGGGATGGCGGGCTGCATATTCGGCAGCGATAAAGCCGCCCATTGAATTGCCGCCCATGTGGAAGCGCTGCACGCCCAGTTCCGCCATGAAGGCGCGCAGGTTTTCGACCTGTGTCGCCATATCGTGCTTCGCGCCTGGGTCGCGCCGTGCGTCACCAAAACCCGGCAGGTCGGGGATGATCACACGGTAGTGCGGCGCCAGCAGGCTCGCGATGCGGGTGAAGTTGTCCTTGTCGCCGGCGAAGCCGTGTACCAGCAGCAGTACTTCCTTGCCAGTGCCGCTATCGAGGTAGGGCAGGGAAGCGTGCCGCAGCGAGAGCCCGGAACGCTTGCGCTCAAGCGCCAGCGACGCTCGCGCCAGCGGGCCTGGCAGCAGCCGGTCTGCCGCAACCAGCGCCAATACGGCGCCGCCCAACGCATACAGGAAGAACATCCCCGCCTCCATATTGACTTGTTATTAAGGCAAAATTATAGTCTGCCAAACCATCCAGGGGGCGGCAATGGATTACGACGTAGTGATCGTGGGCAGCGGCTTTGGCGGCATCTGCAGCGCAATCAAGCTGAAGGAAGCGGGCATCGACAATTTCGTCATGCTGGAGAAGGATGAAGTGTTCGGCGGCACCTGGCGCGTCAACACTTATCCCGGCGCAGCCTGCGATATTCCCAGCCACCTTTACTCCTTCTCCTTCGCGCAGAATGCGCACTGGAGCCGCTTGTTTCCGCGCCAGGGCGAACTGCTCGAATATACCCAGCGCGTGGTGCGCGAATTCGGCCTGGAGCGCCACCTGCGCCTGGGCACGGCGCTGCAGTCGGCCCGGTTCGACGAAGCGGACGGCCGCTGGCGCATCGCCACCAGCAAGGGAGCAATCAGTGCGCGTGCAGTGATCAGTGCCATTGGCCTGCTGGGCCGCCCGAGCGTGCCGCATTTTTCCGGTGCCGAGCGCTTTCGCGGAGACAGCTTCCATTCCGCGCAGTGGGACCACAGCATTGATTTGCGTGGCAAGCGCGTGGCGGTGATCGGCAGTGGCGCCAGTGCGGTGCAATTCGTGCCGGAGATCCAGCCGCAGGTGCAGCAGCTGGACCATTATCAACGTACCGCGCACTGGGTGCTGCCGCGCCCGGATCGCGCGGTAACGCGCGTCGAACGGTGGCTGCTGGCCCGCGTGCGCCCCCTGCAGCAGCTGCATCGCGCCAAGCAGTACATCCAGTTCGAATCGCGCGTGGTGCTGTTCATCTTCCTGCCGGCACTCGCGAAGCTGATGCAATGGCAAGCGCTGCGCCACCTGAGGCGGCAAGTCGCTGATCCCCAACTGCGCGCCAGGCTGGTGCCCGATTACACGCTTGGCTGCAAGCGCGTGCTGCTGGCCAATGACTACTACCCCGCACTCTCGCAGCCCAACGTGGCGGTGCTGAAAGACGGCATCCGCGAGGTGCGTGAACACAGTATCGTGACTGGCAGCGGCGAAGAGCGCCCGGTCGACGTGATCATCTACGCCACCGGCTTCGATGTCGAACACGCCTACGGCCCGATCGAACTGCGCGGCCGCGGCGATTGCAGTTTCGCCCAGGCGCTGGAGCAAGGCGCAGGCGCTTACAAAGGGGCCACCGTGGCCGGCTTTCCCAATTTTTTCATGATTACCGGGCCGAACACCCTGCTGGGGCACAACTCCATGGTCTACATGATCGAATCGGCCGTGCGCTACGCCGTGGATGGCGTGCGGCGCGTGCTGCGCGACGGCCTGCACTCGGTCGAGGTGAAGCCGGAGGTGCAGGGCGCCTACAACCGCAGGCTGCAGCAAAAGCTCAAGGGCACCGTATGGCATACCGGCTGCAAGAGCTGGTACCTCGATTCGCGCGGGCGCAACCTGGTGATCTGGCCTGGCTTCACCTTCCACTACCGCCACATCACCAGGCGTTTCGATATCGGCAGCTACATCGTGCGCCGTTCGATGCGATAATCAGCCGGGTTGACGCAGGCATGGACAAAATGGACGATGTAAGCAAACAGGCAGCGCGCGGCGCCGGCGGCGCCACCGTATATGACGTGGCACGCGCGGCCGGCGTGTCGGCCATGACGGTTTCGCGCGTCATCAACGGCAATTCCCATGTCAGCGAGGCCACGCGCGACAAGGTGCTGGCCGCCATCGCGTCGCTCAGGTACCAGGTGAACCATGCGGCGCGCGCCGCCCGCATCGGCACGCTGCGCGTTGGATTGCTGTACAGCAATCCCAGTGCCGCCTTCCTGAGCGCCCTGCTGGTGGGGGCGATGGACCAATGCGGTCAGAATGGCGCCCAATTGCTGCTGGAACGCTGCGACGGCCTGTCCAGCCAGCGCAAGGCCATCGAAAGGTTGATTGCCGAAGGCGCCGACGGCATCCTGGTGCCGCCGCCCCTGTGCGACGCCGAAGAGGCGCTGCGCCAGCTCGATGAAATCGGCATCCCGACGGTGGCAGTGGCCACTGCGCGCCCGCTGACCGGCGTGGCAGCGGTGCGCATCGACGACTACGAAGGCGCGCGCACCATGACGCGCTACCTGCTGTCGCTGGGCCATCAGAACATCGCCTTCGTCAAGGGCGACCCGGAGCACACCCCGGCCCAGCTGCGCTACCAGGCCTTCATGGACACCATGGAGGAAGCCGGCCTGGCGGTACCGCCGCAGCGCGTGGCGCAGGGCCTGTTCACCTACCGCTCCGGCTTGACTGCGGCACGCAGCCTGCTGGCGCAGGAGCCGCGGCCGACAGCCATCTTCGCCAGCAACGACGACATGGCGGCCGCCGTGATCGCCGTGGCGCACGGCATGCACCTGCAGGTGCCGGAAGACCTGACGGTCTGCGGTTTCGACGATACGCCGGTAGCCACCACCGTCTGGCCGGAACTGACCACCATCCACCAGCCGATCGGCGATATGGCGCGCCTGGCGGTCGACCTGCTGGTCGACCAGGTGCGCAGCCACCGCGCGGGCGAATCACGCCACGCGCCGCACCGCCTGTTGCCCTACACCCTCGTTACGCGCGAATCCTCGGCCGGCAGCCCGGCTCCTTACCAGTAAGGCCGCCAGTTGCGCTGCAGCCTGGTGAGCGCTTCCAGGTAGAAGTAATCGCCCCAGATGCAGCATTCGTCCACGCCGATGCCTTGCGGCTTGTGGTAGACCGCATGCTGCAGCAGGCCGCTGCCTGGCGCCGCATCCCGGACCAGGTAGCTGGCCGACAGTTCCTGCACGATGCCGATGGCGGCGCGCCGGTAGGCCGGGCGCAGCGGGTCGTCGTCGGCAAGGGTCGCTTCCAGTTCCAGCAGGCCGCAGGCTGCGATGGCGGCAGCCGAGCTGTCGCGCTCTTCGCCGCCTGAGGTGAACACCAGGTCCCAGTAGCAGATGCCGTCTGCGGGCAATCGGTTCAGGAAGTAGTTGGCCAGCACCTTGGCCAGTTGCAGCAGGCGCGCATTGCCGTTGTAGCGGTACACCAGCGGGAAGCCCGAAATGCCCCAGGCCTGTCCGCGCGACCAGCACGAATCGTCGGCGAAGCCCTGGTGCGTATTGCCCTGCAGCGGGCGGCCGCTGGCGGGATCGAAGAAGAAGGTGTGGAAGGTGGAACCGTCCGGCCGCACGATGTGGCGCGCTGCTGCCTCGATATGGCTGTCGGCGGCGGCGCGGAACGCCGCTTCGCCGCTATGCTCGCTGGCCCAGTACAGCAAGGGCAGGTTCAGGTTGCAGTCGATGATCATGCGGCCCTGCTGCGCCGGGTCGCTCAGCTCGCCCCAGGCCTGGATGATGCCGGCGTGCGGCAGGTAGCGTTCCAGCAGCAGGCGCGCCGCACCCAAAGCCGCTTCCGCCGCCAGCGGGTCGCCGGTCAGGCGATGCGAGGCCACGCAGGACAGGCTGTACAGGAAACCCAGGTCGTGGTGGTTGGTGTGCTGGCGCCCGGCCTGGCGCGCATGGAAACTGCGCACCTGGCGTTCCGCGCCGGCGCGGTAATGCGGCGCGCCGGTCAGCTCATAGGCCAGCCACAGCATGCCGGTCCAGAAGCCGTTGGTCCATTCGATATTGCCGATGGCAGGATATTGCAGGCCGCTGCTCGATGGCGCGGGAAAGTCGTCGCCGAAGTGGCGCAGGTTGCGATCGATGGACAGCAGGGCCTGGGCGGTGGCGCGCTGCAGCAGCACGCTGTCGATGCTGCCGTCCCAGTGCGGCGGCAGGCGTTCGACGTCCAGCGCTTCCAGGCGCGCGCTGTTCAGGGCTTGGGTCATGCGGTAACTCCTTGGGGCTTGCTGCGTGTGGCGATTTCCGGCGCAGTGGGGGACAGCAGCCATGCCGACAGCAGCAGGAACACCAGGCCCAAAGCTGCCATCAGCAGGTAGGTGGCAGGGAAGCCGAGCAGGTCGTAGCCCTTGCCGGCGACAGGCGACAGGATCGCCAGGCCGAGCGAATGGCCGAAGCTGACACCGACCATGTAGATGGTGGAGGCCAGGCGGTTGTCGAAGTGGCAGGCGATATAGCGGAACACCGACACCACCAGGATCGGCAGCTCCACTGAATGCAGCAGCTTCATCGCCGAGATGCTGAGCGGACCGACCGCAAAGCCGGAGCCGGCAATGCGCACCAGCATGATGCCGCCGGCCAGCAGCAGGCCGCGCTTGGCGCCAATGCGCTTGACCAGCAGCGGCGACAGGAACAGGCCGCCGGCTTCGATGAAGATCTGCAGCGAATTGAGGTAGCCGAACATGGCGGCGCCGGTTTCCTTGTCGGCGAACAGGCTGGTGAAATAGCTGGGGAACTGCTGGTCGAACACCAGGTACAGGTTGGTGACGCCGAGGATGAACATCATGAAGCGCCAGAACTGGCCGTTGCGCAGCAGGGACAGCGCTTCCGCCAGGTGCACCTTGTGCGCCGGCGCCGGCGCATCCGTTGCGCCGGCGACGGCATCGGTGCGCCAGAACAGCAGCAGGCCAAGCAGCAGCAGGCCGGCGGCCGAGGCCAGGAAGAAGTTGATGGCCGGATCGACATTGAACAGGCGGCCGCTCACCAGCGCAGCGCTGGCAAAGCCCAGCGATCCAAACAGCCTTACGCGGCTGTATTCGAAGCTGTGGCGGCGGCCGATGCGGTCCACATACGATTCCAGCGCATAGCTGCCGGCGATGAATGTGACGCCCAGGTAGGCGCCGCCCAGGACCGCGCCGGCCACGATGTTTGCCTTCAGCAGCGGGGCGTACACAAAGCTGAAGAACAGGCCGCACAGGGTGACCAGGCCGGCCACCAGCCACAGGACGTGCTTGCGCATGCCGACGCGGTCGGAGACGAAGCCGTACACCGGCTGCGAGCACATGGCCGCGATGAAGTTGGCGGAAAAGACGATGCCCGCTTCGGTGCCGCTCAATTTCAGGCTGCTGCGCAGCCACAGGGCCAGCAGCGAGATGGCCATCGCCTGTGCAAAGAAGAAGATGAAGACAAAGCTGCACAGGAAGCGGAAATGCGACTGCTGGCTGTTCATGGGGTCATCCTGCCGGGGTAAAAGGTTGGGTTGGCCGGTTCGGGGCACCGGTTTCCTGCACCGCTGTCGCTGCCAGCAGGCCCGCCACCTGCTCCAGCGCGGGCGGCGTGGCGCCGGGCGCGGTGCAGGCGGCGGCGCCGGCAGCGACGGCGAAGCGCAGGTGTTCGCCGCCATCGCGCTCGGGATGGCGCAGCAGGCTGTAGACCAGGGCGCCGATGCTGGCGTCGCCGGCGCCGACGGTGTCGGCCACCGTCACGGCGGGCGGGCTGGCATGCCAGCTGCTGTCTTTCTTGAGCAGGGTGGCGCCTTGCGCACCCTGGGTGTACAGGATGGTAGCGCCGGGATTGAGCGTGCGCATGGCAGCCAGCGAGGCCGCGCTGTCGTTATGGCGGAACAGTCCGTGCAGGTCTTCGTCGGATACCTTGATCACGTCGGCCAGGGTGGTCATGCGGCGCAGCGTGGCGTCGTAGCGCTGGTCCATCAGGCTGCGGAAATTGGGGTCGTAGCTGATCGGCACACCCTGCGCCGTCAGTTCGGCCGCCAGCGCCACCAGCTTGCCTGCCAGCGGTTCGCGCGCCAGGCTGATGCCGCCGAAATGCACCCAGCGTGCAGCAGCCCGCCAGCCTGCCGGCAGTTGCGCCGCGTCGAAGTGCAGGTCCGCGCTGTCGTCGCCCACGAAGAAATAGCGCGGCGGGTCCAGTTCGTGCACTACGGCCAGCAGCGGCGAGCGGTCCAGCTGCTGCAGGAAGCGGCGATCCAGGCCGGCCGCATCATTGGCTGCGGCCAGCGCAGCGCCGAATACGTCGCGGCTGACGGCGCCGGCAAAGGCGCTGGGCATGCCAAGGCGGGCCACCACGCGCGCCACGTTCCAGGTCGAACCGCCCACCTGGCTGGTCCAGCCGTCAGGACCGCTGCGCAGCAGGTCGGTCAGCGCTTCGCCGGCTGCGACGAAGTGGGGCAGGGCGCTCATGGCGCCGCCTCCAGTGCGCCCAGCACTTCATAGCAGGCGCCCATGGTGTGGTAATCGGTCTTGCCGGCCGGGCTCTTTTCCGTGCTTTGCTTGACGTTGTCGCGGCTGAGCACGCGGTACCACGCGCCGTGCTCGTGGTCGACCATGTGGCGCCAGCTGTAGTCCCAGATCCTGTCGTACCAGTCCCAATAGGCTGTGTCGCCGGTCCGGGCACCCAGCACTGCTGCTGTGGCCAGGCTTTCCGCCTGCACCCAGAAGTACTTGTCGCCGTCGCAGATTTCGTCATCCGGGCCGAAACCGTAGACGATGCCGCCATGCTGCGTGTCCCAGGCCCGCTCCAGCGCGGCCTGGAACAATTGCCTTGCGCGCGGCAGCAGCCAGTCGCCTGGGCCGGCCAGTTGCGGCGCTTCGCGCTCCAGCAGCAACAGCAGTTTGGCCCACTCGGTGAAGTGGCCCGGCTGGTAGCCCCAGGGGCGGAAGATATTGCTCTTGTCGTGGCGGTTGTAGTCCCAGTCCACCGACCAGTCTTCGCGGTAGTGCTCCCAGATGAAACCATCGGCAAGGGCGGCCTGGCGCATTGTGATATTGCGCGCCACGGTTTCGGCGCGGTGCAGGTAGCGCAGTTCGCCGGTCGCCGAATAAGCCGCCAGCAGCGCCTCGCACGCGTGCATATTGGCGTTCTGGCCGCGATACGGATCGAGCACCGACCAGTCGGCGCTGGCCTGGTCGGCGTAAAGGCCATGTTGCGGCTGCCATAAGCGGCGCTCCATCAGCGCGAAGATCTCTTCGATATGGGACCGCACTTCCGTCACGCCGGCCATGCTGGCATGGGCATAAGCCAGCAGCACGAAGGCCAGTCCGTAGCAATGGTTGTCGCCGTCGATGATGCGCTTGCGGCCATCCTGCCACGCGAGCTGCCAGGCATAGCCGCCGGTCTGCGGATCGCGCTGCACATCGCGCAGGAAAGCCAGGCCGTGACGCAGCGCCTGCAGGTACTCCGGTTCGCCGAAGTGGCGGTAGGCCATCGCATAGTTGAAGATGAAGCGGGTACTGCTGACCAGGTGGCGCGTGCTGCGGTCGTACACCGTTCCGTCGTCGAGGAAGAAATGATAGAAGCCGCCGCTCGGATCGATGCAGCGCGGATGGTAGAAGCCCATAGTGTGGCGGATATGGGCCAGCAGCATCGGGCGCGAGCGGAACGGCACGGGTTTATAAGGCATGGTGGTCGGCATCTGGATGGGCCGCCTGTTGCCAGGCGGCGATACGGTAACGGGTGTGCCATGGCGTGGCGGGATCGAGCGCTATGCCGGTGCGGTCGGCCAGCGGATGGCCGGGCGGTGCCTTGGCTACGCGGCCCAGGTCGAACAGGCTGTTGACCGGTTCCGCGCCGAGCGCCAGGTGGCGGCCCTGCCAGGGAAAACGCTGGCGCCCGCCGTTGCTGACCCACAGCATCAGGTCGGGCAATTGCGCGGTATCCCACCACAGGCCGACGCAGGCGTCGTAATCGAGGTAATGAAGGGCGAACGGCGGCGCGCCTTCTTTGGCGCTTTGCACGGCCCGTGCCTGCAGCAATTCTTCAAACACGCCGTGGGCCGGCAATTGCGCCAGGTCGAGCGGCCCGTCGATGCCGGCCAGCGCCGACAGGTCGGCCGAACAGGTGTCGGGCTGCAGCCGCGTCACCGAATCGCTGGCCAGGGCCGGATAGCTGTGGATGCCGTCGTGGCGCCCCAGCATGACGCGCACGCGCCGCGTCGCCGGCGGCAGGCGGAAAGTGGGGTGCAGGCCGAGCGGCAGCCGGGCCGGGCGCCGCGCCCACACCGTCAGGCCGATATCGATGGCCGCCGCGTGCGGGTCGGCGCTGATTTCGCGTTCCACGCGCGCCACAGGGGCGTCGGGTGGAAAGTCCAGCGCCAGCTGCACCCGGCCGGCATCGGCATGCAGGCATTGCCAGCGGTGGTTGGCGGCATAGCCGTGGTGCCAGCCGTCGTCGGCCGGCTGCACCTGCCAGCCGGGCGGCAGCGCGGGCGGCTGGTCGGCGCGGCCGAAGGGAATGCAGGGCCATTCGCCGCGCAGGCGGCGCAGCACGCCGGGCAGGGCGCTGGCGCGCGTCAGGCCGGACCAGGGCGCCACGTGCATGACGTCCAGTTCGCGCTCATCGTCGAGGCGGAACTGCAGCGGCCCTAGCATGCCGCCCAGGGCCTGGATTTCGGCGCTGCCATGCGCCCAGCACAGGCGCCACGGGCCGCGCGTAGTGCGCACGAAGTGGTCAGCGCTGGACATCCAGCCTCCCGCCGCGCACGGCCTCCACTTGCGCCACGCTGGCCAGGTTGAAGTCTCCCGCGATGCTGTGCTTGGCGACGGCCGCTGCCAGCGCGAATTCCAGCGCTTCGCTGTCGTTCCAGCCGCTGTGCAAACCATGCAGCATGCCTGCCGCAAAAGCGTCGCCACCGCCGATGCGGTCGACAATGCCATGCATGGTGTAACTGCCGGCCTGCAGCGCGCCCTGGCGCGTGTGCAGCGTGGCCGACAGCGTATGCTGGTCGACGCTGTCCTGCGCCCTTTGCGTGGCCGCCAGCCGCTGCAACTGCGGGAAGGCGGCGAAGCAGGCGGCAATGGCTTCCTCGGCGCATCCTTGCTGCGCCAATTCGGATTGGCCCAGCAGCAGGGCTATATCGCGCGGACCGGCAAACGCCAGGTCGGCTTGCGCCAGCAAGGTGCGCAGCACGCCGGCGCCATCGCCGCCGCGCGCAGCCCACAGCGAGGCGCGGTAATTGCCGTCGTAGGACACCTGCACGCCGCGTGCGCGCGCCGCTGTCATGGCGTCCAGCACGGCTTGCGCCGCCTGTTCGCCGACGGCTGGCGAAACGCCTGACACATGCAGCCAGGTCGCATCATCAAGCAGCGCCGCCCAGTCGTAAGCAGCAGGATCGGCCAGCGCAAAAGCGGAGCCGGCGCGGTCGTACACGATTTCGGATGGGCGCATGACGGCGCCCCGAGTGAGGAAATACAGGCCCATGCGTCCTTGCTCGAAACGCAGCCCGTCCACTGCCACGCCGTGCATGCGCAACTGGTCGCGTGCGGCCCAGCCAAGCGCGTTGTCCGGCAGGGTGCTGGCCATGACAGCCGGCTGGCCAAAGCGCGCCAGCGAGACGGCGACATTGGCTTCCGCTCCGCCGATACAGGTGTCGAGTTGCGGCGTTTGCAGCAGCAGCTGTCCCGCCGGTGAGGACAGGCGCAGCAGCATTTCGCCAAAGCAGACGATGCGGCCTTTCATCGCGCCAGCCATCCGCCATCGACCGGCAATACGATGCCGTGCACGTAATCGCTGGCGCGGCTGGCCAGGAAGACGGCGGCGCCGGCCAGGTCACTCGGCTGGCCCCAGCGGCCGGCCGGGATGCGCGCCAGGATCGCCGGCGCCCGTTGCGGGTCGTCGCGCAGCGGCGCGGTGTTATTGGTCTCGAAGTAGCCCGGCGCCAGCGCATTGACGTTGATGCCGCACGCCGCCCATTCGTTGGCCAGGGCGCGCGTCAGGCCGGCGATGGCGCTCTTGCTGGCGGCATAGGCTGGTACCCGCAAGCCGCCCTGGAACGACAGCATGGAAGCAATGTTGATGATCTTGCCGGAGCCCTGGCCGGCCATGTGCCGCGCCGCTGCCTGCGACAGGAAGAACGGCGCCTTGAGGTTGGTGTCGACCACGCGGTCCCAGTCCTCTTCGCTCACATCCAGGCTGTCGGCACGGTGGATGGCGCCGGCATTGTTGACAAGGATGTCGAGCCGGCCCTGCCAGGCGTGGGCCGCGTCGGCCATCTGCCGCATGGCGGCGCCATCGGCGGCAAAATCGGCCTGCAGGAACAGGAAGCGGCGGCCGGTTGCCGTCACGCGCGCCGCAGTATCGTCGGCGGCGCTGCGGCCGGCAGCCACGATGTCGGCGCCGGCGGTCGCCAGCGCCACGGCAATCGCCTGGCCCAGGCCCGTGTTGGCGCCGGTTACCAGCGCCACCTGGCCGCTCAGGTTGAACAGGTAAGGCATGGCGCGTCCTTTATTTCAATTGGCAGATATCGACTGCCTGCATGTCGGTGTAGTCGAGGTTTTCGCCGCCCATTGCCCAGATGAAGGCATAGTTCGAGGTGCCGGAACCCATATGGATCGACCATGGCGGCGACACTACGGCTTCTTCGTTGGCCACCACGATGTGGCGCGCGCTGTCGGGCTGGCCCATGAAGTGGAACACGCGTTCGGATGGCGGCAGGCCGAAATAGAAATACACCTCGGAGCGGCGCTCATGCAGGTGGGGCGGCATGGTGTTCCACACGCTGCCGGTCTGCAGCACCGTCAGGCCAAGCAGCAACTGGGCCGACTGGCAGACGCCGGGCACCACATACTGGTAGATGGTGCGCGCATTCGAGGTTTCCGGGCTGCCGCGTTCCAGCGGCACCGCTTGGGCATGGGTGATCTTGGTGAGTTCGAAGCGCTGGTGGGCCGGCGTTGAAACAAGGTAGAAGCGGGCCGGGTTGGCCGGATCGTCGGAAGCGAAGCTGACATCGCCCGCGCCCATCGGCACATACAGGCCGTCGCGCGGCGCCAGTGAAATGACCTGGCCGTCGACCGTGACGCGGCCAGCGCCACCCGCCACGTTGATGATGCCCAGTTCGCGCCGCACCAGGAAAGGCTGGCCGGCGGCGGCGGCAGGTTCTGCCTGGCGCGGCAGCGCCAGTTCGCTGTGCACCGGCGCTGCCCCGCCGATCACGAAGCGCTCGTGATGGCAGTAATTGAGCCGGAGCTGGCCTGGCTGGAACAAGCCGTCGACCAGGTAGCGCTCGCGCAACTGCTCGTTGCTGGCGCCGTCCATCATGTCAGGGTGGGTCGCGTGGTAGCACTTTTCGAACATTAACCGCCTCCATTTCTGTTATCGATAACAAGTATATGCGCTCCGGCGCGGCGGATTTATGCCAGATTCATATAGCTTTGATGCGTTTTTCTATTGTTCCAGGCCTACTTCTTTCAGTAACATGAAAAAAACGCGCAAAAAACCCAGCGATTGCATTCGCTAAAGCGCGTTATCGATAACACTAAACTTAGAATGACCAAGTCATCGGAGGAGACCAAGTGTTGACGTACCTGACCCGGCGCCTTGCCTGCGCCAGCCTTGCCCTGTGGTTGCCGGCCGCCGCCCTGGCTGCCGGCCGCCTGCAGGTGTTCCCTTTCCCGCAGCCGCTGCGCTACTCGCACCATAACGACGATTTCACGGTGCGCGTGCGCACCCCGGGCGGCGTGTGGCAGGACCTGTATGAATACCGCGCCAAAGTGGACCTGGACAAGCAGCAGGACGCCTCCATGGTCTACTTCAATTTCGACGGCGCGGTGGAAGTGGCGGTGCAGAAGAACAACGGCAACTTTGCCAGAGTGGCCGTGCGGCCCGCAGGGCGCGGCATCAAGCCTGTGGTGCGCGACGGCATTGCCTACTTCACCATGCAGCGGCCGGAAAACCTCAGCGTGGAATTCGACGACGACCGCCTGCACAACCTGCACGTCTTCACCCACGCCATCCGCAAGGACATGCCGGCGCAGCAGGCGGCCCTGGACAGCTATAGCATCACGCAGGGCAAGACGCCCGACTTCACCCAGCCGGTGGTGGTTTTCGGACCAGGTATCCACAGCGGCGAGTTTCGCCTGCGTTCCAACAGCACGGTCTATATCGACGGCTCCGCTTTCCTGAAAAGCCCTCTGCTCATCGATGGCGTGGAAAACGTGAAGGTGATCAGCGATGGCGTGTTCGACGGCGTCGACATGGTCGCCATCCGCAATTCGAAAAACGTCAGTATCGACGGCCCGATCTTCATCAACCAGCCGCACGGCACCCTGCGCTGCATCACCTCTCAGGACATCGAGGAAAAAAGCATCCGCAGCATTGGCGCCGGCCAATGGTCCGATGGTCTGGGACACTTCGCCTGCGAAAGGGTGCGCATCTCCGACAGCTTCATCCGCACTTCGGATGACTGCATCACGCTGTACAACCACCGCTGGGATATCTGGGGCAATACACGCGACGTGACGGTGACCGATTCCACGCTGTGGGCCGACGTGGCGCACGCCGTGATGATCGGCATCCACGGCAACACGCCGACGCCTGCCCATTCTGAACCCGAAGTCCTGGAGCGCATCCGCTTCAGCAATATCGACATCCTTGAGCACGACGAGGATGAACCCGAGTACGAAGGCGCCATCGGCATCATGGCCGGCGACGACAACCTGGTGCGCGACGTGGTGTTCGAGGACATCCGCGTCGACCGCATCGAAGAAGGCAAGCTGTTCAACCTGCACATTGCCTATACACCCAAGTACAACACCAGTCCCGGGCGTGGCATCGAAAACGTCACGCTTCGCAATATCAGTTACACCGGCAAGGGCTCGCCCAGCGCGTCCGTCATCTACGGCTACGATCCCGGCCGCCAGGTGCGCAACATCGTCATCGACAACGTGACGGTAGCCGGCAAGCGTCTTACCGGCGCCGCTCCCAACTTGCTGGATATTGGCCCACACGCCAGCGGGGTGACTTTCCGCTGACAGTCTTCGAAATCAGTATTACAAAAATATATACCTGGAGGAGATGGAGAATGAATCAGCAGCAGATCAAGATGTCCCTCAAGCTGTCCGGCGTTGCGTTGGCAGTGATGCAAGCCTTCGCGCCGCAAGCCTTGGCGCAGGAACAGGCTTCCGATGCGACGACCGTGGTGGTGACCGGCATCCGCGCCAGCGCCCGCAGTTCCGTGGCAATCAAGCGTGATACGATGGAAGTGGTCGACTCGATCACCGCCGACGACATCGGCAAGCTGCCCGACCCGAACGTGGGCGAAACGCTGACCCGCATCCCTGGAGTGCAGGCTTACCGTTTTGGCGGCGAAGCTTCGGCGCCATTCGGTGGCTTCGGCTCCGGCGTGACCATCCGCGGCCTGGGGTACACCGCGTTCCAGACCAACGGCCGCTCCTACTTCAGCGCCGGCAGCCGCGAATACAACGTCGAAGCTGCGGTCCCTGCGATGGTGGCCGGCATCGACGTCTACAAGAACCCGTCGGCGGAACACATCGAAGGTGGCATTGGCGGCCTGGTGAACGTGCGTACCCGCAACCCGAGCGACTTCAAGAACCTCACCGTGTCGCTGGGCGTGAACTACCGCGAGAACTCGCTGGCCAAGAAAGCCGATCCGGAACTTTTCGGCCTGATCGCCAACCGCTTCGACCTGGGCGGCGGCAGCCGCATTGGCGTGCTGGCCGCAGCGACCTACCAGAAAAGCACCACGCGCAACGACAACAACCCGGCCGGCGGCCGCGGCCCGAACCTGAAGCGCGCGATCCGCGCCGACAGCGCCGAGTACGCCACCATGGCCGCTGCCAATACGGCGAATGCGACCAACCAGCCGATGTCGGCTTACGTCGGCCGCAACGACATCAGCTACCTGGCCAACGTGCCCACTACCAGCGCACAGACGCCGAACCTGGCGGGCCTGACGGCCGCCCAGCAAGACAGCGTGATGATCGCTCCATGGGTGAACACCAACGTGTTCCAGGAAACCATCATGCGCGAGCGCAAAGGCCTGAACCTGGCGGCGGACTACCGCGTCAGCAACACCCTGCGTTTCTATACCGAAGCGAATTACTACTCCTTCCTGTACCACCAGAACTATCGCGGCCTGAACTCGAACGACGGCAGCAACGTGCAGAACCTGCAGACCACGCCGTTCAACTACGACGAGAACCTGGCCAACCGCAACAGCAACGGCGGCAGCAACGACACCATCGTCAACAAGCGCCTGCTGAGCGGCAGCTTCCTCAATTCCACCATGACCACCATCGGCGGCGACGAGCACACGCCGTGGGAAACCATGATCGGCGCCATCGGCGTCGAATGGAGCCCGACTTCGCGCCTGTCGCTGAAAGCCGACGCCAACTACATCAAGTCCGACAAGAAGAGCGACAACCGCTCGATTCGCCTGGACTCGGCGGCCGGCCTGCAATGGACCACCAACCGCGTGGCAGACGGCGAGCCGCACCCGTTGACGTTCACCGGCCCAAGCCTGAGCGATCCGCAGAACTTCGTGTTCAAGGATTACGGCAACGGCCAGAACTACCGTAACAAGGATAACGGCTTTGCTTTGGCACTGTCCGGCTCCTATGCCATGGACGGCATGTTCAACAAGCTGCGCTTCGGTGCGCGCCACGCCTACCAGCACGACTTCTTCCAGAACTACGGCTTCAGCAAGTTCCTGACCACCGATGGCAAGGACGTCAACGCCACCCGTTCCAACGCGCTGTCGGCCAGCACCCGGGCCGGCAACCTGGAGCATGCGCCAACCAACTTCATGAACGGCCAGGCCGGCTACAGCGGCGGTTACCTGGTCTACACCCCGGACGCCCTGCTGGGCGACCAGGTTCGCACGGCGTTCCCTAACGCCGGCATCCTGCCGCAGGATTCGTATGTTGAAAACCAGGGTGCGCGTAGCATCTTCGGCGAACACGACTCGGCGGCCTACCTGGTTGGCGACTTCACCGCGTTCAAAGACCGCATCAAGGGTAACGTCGGCGTGCGCCTGGTGCGCACCAACACCACGGCAACGGCCCGCGCCACCGATATCCGCACCGGCCAACTGGTGGACGTCGTGAAGAATTCCACCTACAACAATGTGCTGCCGACCTTTAACATGACCTACGACCTGGCGCAGGACACCCTGCTGCGCCTCGGCGCAGGCCGCGGCATGACCCGTCCGGGGCTGGGCGACCTGAATCCTGTAATCAGCGTCAACACCACCACCGGTACCGGCAGCATCGGCAATACGCAACTGAAGCCGCTGGTGGCCGACAGCTTCGACATCTCGCTCGAGCACTACTTCAACAAGACCAACTACGCCTCGCTTGCCCTGTTCGACAAGGAGATCAAGGACTTCCCGAACGGGATCAATTCCTGCGAAACGCTCAGCAACGCGCCGGCCTATTCGGGCGCCCTGGCCAATGGATGTTCGGACGGTCAGTACCTGGTGACCAAGAAAGTCAATTCGGAGAAAGGTTATGCACGCGGCTTTGAAGTGGCAGGCCAGTACTTCTTCGACTCCAGCTACGGCTTCCTGAACAACTTCGGCGTGTCCGGTTCCTACAGCCATGTCAAGACCTCCAACCCGGTCAACTTCGGCACCGCTGCCGCGCCGAAGATTGTCGAAACCATGCAGCCGTTCGTCTCCAAGAACAACGTCAGCGTGTCCGGCATGTACGAAGACGACAAGCTGTCGGCCCGCCTGGTCTATACCTGGCGCTCGCCGTCGGTGCTGTTCAACGTCGACCCGTTCCCGATCTGGGCGCGCTACATCAAGTCCTACGGCCTGCTGGACGGTTCGCTCAGCTACCAGGTCGCGCCAAGCCTGACGCTGCGCTTCAACGCCTCGAACATCTTCAACAAGGCAGCTAACCGCGCCCTTGGCGAGCCAGGTTCGACCCAGGTGCCGATCGAGTACCAGCACTTCTACAACGGCCGCACCTTCAGCCTTGGCCTGAGCTACAAGTTCGGCGGCTAAGCTTTGTTTTCTCCGGTGCCATCCCAGCACCTTGATGCCGGACTTCGCCCTGAATAGCGTGGTCCGGCATTTTTTAAAGGAAGCATGCAGTGAGTATTCGTTATATCTTCGCCTCCCTTGCCATGGCCGCCGCGTTCGGCTGCGCAGCGGCCACCCCGGAATGGGAACAGCCCGAAGTAGTTGCGCTCAATCGTGAGCCGATGAAGGCGACGTTCTTCAATTTCGAGAGCGTGGAAAAGGCCGTGGCGGGCGATATGGCGGCATCGCAGAATTACCGTTCGCTGGACGGCACCTGGTCGTTCGCGTACACGCAGGGAACCGACAAGCGCCCGGTGGACTTTTATAAGCCCGGTTACGACATCAGCAGCTGGAAGACCATCCAGGTTCCGGGCATGATGCAGGCGCAAGGCTACGGCAAGCCGATTTTCACCAATATCAAATACCCTTTCCCGGCCGACCAGCCCTTCATTCCGCATGACTTGAACGAAGTAGGCTCCTACCGGCGCGATTTCGAGGTGCCGGCAGGCTGGCAGGAGCGCGACGTATTCCTGCACATCGGCGCCGCAGGTGCGGCGTATTACATCTGGATCAACGGCGAAAAAGTCGGCTACTCGGAAGACTCCAAGCTGCCGTCCGAATTCAACATCGGAAAATTGGTGCGGGCGGGCCGCAATACCATCGCGATCGAGCTGTATCGCTGGGCCGACGGCTCCTACCTGGAAGACCAGGATTTCTGGCGCGTCTCCGGCATCGAGCGCAGCGTCTACATCTATGCCGAGCCGAAGTCGCGCTTGCGCGATTTCACCGTTACCGCTGCGCTGGACAAGGCGCAATACCGGGACGGCATCTTTGCGCTGCAAGCCATCATGGCAGGCCAGCCAGCCGGCGGCAGCATCGTTGCCACCATCTTCGACGGCAGCAAGCAGGTGTGGAACGGCAGCGCGCCAATTGCCGCCGGCCAGGCGCCGGTGCTGCGCGCTACGCTGCCGAACGTGAAGGCATGGTCGGCAGAAACGCCAAACCTTTACCGCCTGCTGCTGGAATACCGCGACGCCAGCGGCAAGCTGCTGAGCGCCACTTCGCGCAAGATCGGGTTCCGCACGGTGGAAGTCGCGCAAGGAGAAGTCCGCGTAAACGGCAAGCGCGTCATGATCAAGGGCATGAACCGCCACGAACATGATCCCGACACCTATCGCGTCATGTCGATGGCATCCATGCGGCGCGACATGGAGCTGATGAAGCAGGCCAACATCAACGCCGTGCGCACTTCGCACTACCCGAACGACCCGCGCTGGTACGAGCTGGCCGACGAGTACGGCATGTACGTGATGGACGAAGCCAATATCGAGTCGCACGAATACATGGAGAAGGGCGATGCTGCCGGCGACCCGGCCAAACGTGCCGCAATCCAGCTTGGCTACCTGGAAAGTTGGAAAGATGCGCACATGGACCGCGTCTCGCGCATGGTCGAACGCGACAAGAACCATCCCTCGATCATCTTCTGGTCGCTCGGCAACGAGGCTGGCACTGGCATGAACTTCGAGCAGGCCGCTGCCTGGATCCGTCAGCGCGACCCGGCCCGCCTGATTAGCTACCTGGGCCACGGCACCATCGGCGAAGAACATTTGCCGAATGCCTATGTCGACATCTACGCGCCGATGTACGACGACATCGACAAGATGGCCGGCTATGCACGCGACCCGCGCTACCTGCAGCCGATGATCCAATGCGAATACGCCCACGCGATGGGCAACTCGCTCGGCAACCTGGAAGACTACTGGAAAGTGATCCGCTCGTACCGCAAGCTGCAGGGCGGCTTCGTGTGGGACTGGGTTGACCAGGGCGTGCGCGCCAGGGACGCGCAAGGCCGCGAATACTGGGCCTCCGGCTTCGACCTCAATCCTGAACGCGGCGACAACAGCGTGGTGGGAGACGGAGTCGTCAGCGCCGACCGTTCGCCGCAGCCGGAATATTACGAGCTGCAGAAGGTGTATTCACCCGTGATATTCGAAGGCGACCCGCGCAGCGGCAAGCTGTCGGTAGTCAACCGCTATGACTTCCGCGACCTGTCCGGCTTCGACTTCGAATGGGTGCTGGCGCACGACGGCGAGAAGGTTGCGGGCGGCAAGCTGGAAGGCGTTAATGCAGCAGCCGGAACGTCACGCGCTTTCGCGTTCAGGCTTCCGGCAATAGCACCGCAAGGAGGCGAGCTGGTACTGACCCTGCGCGCCAAAGCCAGGGATGGCGCCACCCAGGGCGTTGCTGCCGGAACCATTCTGGGTTGGAGCCAGTTCATCGTCGCAAGCGCGCCGGTTGCCAAAACTGTTGCGGGCAAGCTCGCGGCGCCAATGCAAAGCCCCGGCGCACTCACGCTGGCCGCCGCCAACGCAAAACTGGAGGTCGACATCAGCACCGGCCTGGTCGCCTACGGCGCCAACGGCCAGTTGCTGCTGAAAGGCGGCATGCCGAACTTCTGGCGCGCGACGACCGACAACGACGAAGGCACTGGCGCCATGGAGCGGCAGAAGATCTGGCAACGTTTCACCGGGCAGCGCCAGCTGCGCGCCATCAAGGCTGGCCGCGACTTCATCAAGGTCCAATACGCCTTCGGCGCCGGCGCGGCAGAGTGGGAAAGCACTTACCGCATGGGCACGGATGGCAAGCTGCAGGTGGATGCCACCTTCACGCCGCTACGGGACGACTTGCCGGAACCGCTGCGCGTCGGCTTGCGCTTCGACCATGCCGCCGCACTCGACACCGTGGCCTGGTATGGCCGCGGTCCGCAGGAGTCCTATGCCGACCGCCTGACCGGCGCCGCGCTTGGCCGTCACAGCGGCAAGGTCGCCGACCAGTATTTCAGCGGCTACATGCGCCCGCAGGAAAGCGGCAACAAATCCGGCGTGCGCTGGCTCGATCTCACCGATGCAGGCGGCGCAGGTGTCCGCGTGGCCGGCCCGGTACCGCTGTCGGTGAACGTGCTCGCCTTCCCATATGAAGACCTTTACCTGCGCCCGCGCGGCGAGCGTCACAACGCCGACATCGTGCCGCACGGGGACGGCAGCCTGCTGGTCGACATGGCCCAGGCCGGAGTTGGCGGCGATACCGGCTGGAGCCCGGACGGCTGGCCGCTGGCACGCTACCGCATCAAGCTGGAGCCAGCGCGTTACAGCTTCACTATTGCCCCGACCGCCGCCAAGCCGCTAGTGCAGGCGCTGGCACCCGACTATAGCAACCCGGTGCTGCACGCCGACTATTCCGACCCGGACGTGATCCGCGTCGGCGAAACCTATCACATGACCGCATCCAGCTTCAACAATGCTCCCGGCTTGCCGCTGCTGGAGTCGCGCGACATGGTGCACTGGCAGCTTGTCGGCCACGCATTGCCGCAACTGGTGCCGCCCGCGCAATTCGAACGTCCGGCGCACGGCAAGGGCGTGTGGGCGCCGGCCTTGCGCCACCACGACGGCAAGTTCTGGATCTTCTATCCCGACCCGGACCAGGGCGTGTACGTGAAGACGGCGCACGATTTCCGCGGGCCCTGGAGCGCACCGTCGCTGCTATTGCCAGGCAAGGGTATCATCGACCCGGCCCCATTCTGGGACGACGATGGCAGCGCATGGCTGATGCACGCCTGGGCGCGCAGCCGCGCCGGCATCAACAACCTGCTGACGCTGCGCCGCATGGCGCCCGATGCCAGCCGCCTGCTGGACGACAAAGGCAGCGTCGCCATCGACGGCAGAAAGTTCACCGGCTACCACACGCTGGAAGGGCCCAAGCTGTACAAGCACCACGGCTACTACTATGTCTTTGCCCCGGCTGGCGGCGTTGAGCAGGGCTGGCAATCCGTGTTCCGCTCGCGCAGCATCGAAGGCCCGTATGAAGCGAAGATCGTGCTGGCCCAGGGCCGCACCGCCGTCAACGGCCCGCACCAGGGCGCGTGGGTGCAGGCGGCAGATGGCAGCGACTGGTTCTATCACTTCCAGGACAAGGGCGCCTATGGCCGCATCGTCCACCTGCAGCCGATGCGTTGGCAGGATGATTGGCCGGTGATAGGGGAGCAGCAAGATGGCAAAGGCATCGGCCAACCAGTCAGCAACTATCGCCAGCCGTTCGCTGGCGCATTCAATGCTGTGGCGCCGGCCACCAGCGACAATTTCGACGGCCCGCAGCTCGGCTTGCAATGGCAATGGAACGCCAACTGGCGCAGCGAGTGGTATTCGCTCCAAGCCCGCCCCGGCCACTTGCGCCTGTTCTCTCAGTTCGACGCGCAGGCCCAGCAACAGGGAAGCCTGTGGAACCGCGCCTCCTTGTTGATGCAGAAGCTTCCGGCCGAGCGCTTCACCGCCACCGCCAGCTTTGACCTGTCCGGCATGGCCGACGGCGACAGCAGCGGCCTGCTGATGTACGGCCTCGATTACGCCTGGATCGGCGTGCAGCGCAGCGGCGGCGCCAATCGCATCGTGTTGAAAACCTGCTGGAAGGCTATGGCCGGCTGCCGCGACGAAGAACAGGCGGGCATCGATCTTCCTGCACACCGCGTCTACCTGCGCCTGCAGGTGACGGAAGGCGGACGCACCACCTTCAGCTACAGCCTGGATCGCAAACGCTTCCAGGATTTCGGTCAACCATTCACAGCCACCGTAGGCCGCTGGGTCGGCGCCCGTATGGGTCTGTTCGGCGCAGCATCCAGCGCACAGGGTGGCTACGTCGACATCGACGACTTTATCGTGTCTCTCTGACCGGCCAGGCACTCCCAGCCAGGCTAGTATTCGTGGCACGGGCGCCAGCCGCCCGTGCCATTTTTTTCGTTCCAGCATCGTGCGCCGCTTTGCCGAGCACGCCGTACAATGGTCGGATGAAAGCCAAGCCGGACGAGCAACAGCCTTCCACGCTGGATGAGTGCCGCCGCTGCGAGTTATGGCGCAATGCCACGCAGCCCGTCGGTGGGCAGGGTGCGCGCCATGCGAAGCTGATGCTGGTTGGCGAACAACCGGGTGACCAGGAGGACCTGGCCGGCAAGCCCTTCGTCGGCCCGGCAGGCGATTTGCTGGACCAGGCGCTGGAGGCAGCCGGCATCGACCGCCGCCAGGTGTATATCACCAACGCGGTCAAGCATTTCAAGTGGGAGCCGCGCGGCAAGCGGCGCATGCACAAGACACCGGCGCAAAAGGAAGTCGCAGCTTGCCACTACTGGCTGGAAGCCGAACTGGAAAGCGTGGCGCCGGACGTCATCGTCGCCCTCGGCGCCACCGCGCTGAAATCCGTCCTGCAAAGCGGTAGCGTGGCGCTGAAAGACTATATAGGCCAGCCGGTCGAACGGGGCGGCCGCTGGATCATCGCTACCTACCATCCGGCCTACGCGCTGCGCGTCCCCAGCAGCGAAGCCCGTGCTGCCGCTCGCCAGGCCATCATCGACGCCTTGCTCGAGGCGAAACGTCTTCTCTGATCTAAGCCGAGAGCATCCGGACCAGCGGAATCGTGGCTGCCGCCAGCAGCGTTTGCAGTGTAATCAGGGAAGCCATCAGCCGTGCATCGCCGCCAAGCTGGCGCGCCATGATGTAGGCGTTGGGCGCGGTCGGCAGCGCGCAGTAGAAGCAGGCCGCAAGCGTGACAGGTTCCGATACGCCGAACGCCAGGCACACGCGTGCTGCGACAAAGGGCAGCACCAGCAGCTTGAGCACGGAGGTAAAGGCCAGCGCCGCCGGCCGCAGGCCTTCCATGGAAAACACCAGGCCGCTACCCACGCTGATCAGGCCAAGTGCGAGCGCCGACTTGCCGAGGATATCCAGTGTGTTCATCAGCGGCGTTGGCAGGGCCAGCCCGCCAAGGCTGAAGACCATCCCCGCCAGTGTCGCCAGGATGATGGGATTGGTCGCCAGCGTCTTCGCCACTTTGCCCAAGTCCGCCTTGCTGCCGCTCCACCACGACAGGGCCAGGATCGAGACCACGTTCACCACCGGTAGGCATAAGGCCAGCGCCAGCATCACCAGCGCGGCCGTTTGCGGCTGGAAGAACAGGGCGGAGACCGCAATCCCGAAGTAGCTGTTCGGCCGCATCGCGCCCTGCACCACGGAGGAGCGGCTTGGATCGGGCAACCCGCGCCAGAACAGCAGCACCAGCAGGGCGAGGCCGACCACGATAAAGGTCGGCAGCAGCGTCGCCAGCGCCAATTCCTCCACCATGCGGCCATGGAAGTCGAGCCGCGCGATGCCGGTAAACAGCAGGGCCGGGAAGGCGATGAAATACGAGAATTTCTCGACCGAGGGAAAGAAATCGTCCGGCATCCAGCGGGACTGGCGGATCGCCACTCCCAGCATGATCAGCAGGAAGACCGGGATGATCGAGCCAAGCATCCTAGCGGCCAGCCAGTTGGCGGTCGTGCAGGCGGGTCAGCGCCAGCAGGGCGGCTACACCGCCGATCAGGGCCATGAACATATCGGACTGGGTATCCCACGGGTCGCCCTGGGTGCCGAGGAATTCGTCCGCGCCCTGGCCCAGCGCCACGGCAGCCCCCCATTCGATCAGCTCATAGGTCGCGCTGATCGCCAGCACGATGGAGAGCACGATAAAGGCCAGCATCTTGCCGGCCGGGAGGTAGCGGCCGCGCAGCAGGATTTCGCGCGCCACCATCACCGGCACGAAGCCCTGTGCGAAATGCCCGATCTTGTCGTAAGGATTGCGCGACAGGCCGAACCAGTGCTGCAGGTCGAAGCCGAACGGCACCCGCGCATAGGTATAGGCGCCGCCCACCATCAGGATCACGCAGTGCACCGCGACCAGCACATACAGCAGGTCGGTCAGGCGGTAGCTGCGGTACGTCGCCGCCATCAGCGGCAGCGCGATCAGCGCAGGCGCCACCTCCATCCACCAGGTGGTGCGGTCATAGGGAGCGATGCCGGACCAGGCCAATACCAGAAGGACAATGGCGCCCAGCGCCAGGTGCAGGGGAGAGATTGTTCTGTTCATAAACGAATATTAACTCGAAAGCTGGCGCGGTTCTTGCAAGTTAGGAGGCATGAGCCGCAATTTACGCATCGTTTTGATCCACCCGCCGCACGAAAGTGAGGCACGCGCGCAGGCCTTGCACGCCGGCCTGGCGGAAGCCGGATACGAGCTGGTCGCCTCGCTGCCGGCCGATTTCCACCTGCCTGAACACATCGCCCGCCTGCAGCCCGACATGATCATCGTCGACGCCGAATCGGATGCGCGCGACGTGCTCGAACACATCGTCATCGCCACCCGCGACGAGCGCCGCCCCATCGTCATGTTCACCGAAGACGACAAGGCCGATTCCATGGAAGCGGCAATGGCGGCGGGGGTTTCCGCCTATGTGGTGGCGGGTTTGCAGCCCGAGCGCATCAAGCCCGTGCTGGACGTGGCGCTGGTGCGTTTCAAGCGCGAACAGAAGCTGCTGGACGAGCTGGAAGGCACCCGTCTCAAGCTGGCCGAGCGCAAGCTTCTCGACCGCGCCAAGGGCATCCTGATGGCGCGCCAGGGCCTGACCGAAGACCAGGCTTTCCAGAAGCTGCGCAGCATGGCCATGAACAAGAACCTGAAGCTGGCCGAACTGGCGCAGCGCATCCTGGACGCGGAGGATTTGCTGGGCTGATGCACCGTGATGGTGCATTTCCGGCAGGAGTGAAGTATGCAGATTGAAAAAGACATCGTCAGGATAGGCTTCAACCCGCTGACCGATTGCGCGTCGCTGGTGATGGCGTCCGTGCTTGGGCTGGACCGCAAGCACGGCATCCGCATCGTATTGAGCAAGGAAACGTCGTGGGCCGGCGTGCGCGACAAGCTGCTGAGCGGCGAACTCGATGCCGCCCATGCGCTGTACGGGCTTGTCTATGCAACTCACCTCGGCGTGGGCTCGGTGCGGCGCGACATGGCAATCTTGATGAATTTGAATCGCAACGGCCAGGCCATTACCCTGTCGCGCCGCCTGGCGGAGGAGGGCGTGCGCGATGGCGCCGCCGTTGCCGTCCTGTCGCATGAGCGCGAGCTGCGCTGGGCCCAGACCTTCCCGACCGGTACGCACGCCATGTGGCTGTATTACTGGCTGGCGGCGCACGGCGTGCACCCGCTGCGCGAGGCGCGCGTGATCACGGTGCCGCCTTCGCAGATGGCGACCAACCTGGCAGCCGGCCATATGGACGGCTTCTGCGCCGGCGAACCGTGGAACCACCGCGCCGTGATGGACGGCGTGGGCGTCACCATCGCCACCAGCCAGCAGATCTGGCCCGACCATCCGGAAAAAGTGCTGGCCACCACCGCCGATTTTGTGCGCCGCCACCCCAATACCGCGCGCGCGTTGGTTGCCGCCGTGCTGGAGGCCAGCCGCTGGATCGACGCCAGTTCCGCCAACCGCATGGCGATGGCCGAGATCATCTCCGCCGTCCAGTACGTCAATACCGGCAAGGACGTGATCTGGCAGCGCATCCTCGGCCACTATGATGATGGCATGGGCCGCAGCTGGGAGGATGCGCACAGCATGCGCTTCCACCAGGAAGGCGCGGCCAATTTCCCTTACCTGTCGGACGGCATGTGGTTCATGACCCAGCAAAAGCGCTGGGGCTTGCTTAAGGCTTCGCCCGACTACCTCGGCGTGGCCCTCAAGGTCCACCAGACCGCCTTGTATAAAGAGGCGGCGGAAATAACGGAGACTCCGATCCCCGCCAGCACCTTGCGCAGCTCGGTGTTCATTGACGGGACCACCTGGGATGGCAAGGACCCCGAGCGTTACGCCGGCTCCTTCGACATCCACATGTAGCGAAGGAGAATCCATGCAGGAACCGGCCAAGCCCCTGTCGGGCGAAGTTTTCGGCGCTTTGATCAACCTGTCCGGCCGCCGCCGCTTTACCTCCCAAAGGCTGGTGCTGTATGCAGTGCTGGCTGCCCAGGGCCAGCCCGGCGCCGCCGAGACGGCGCAGGACGCGCTGAACCTGTTCCGTGACGCGCACCATACCCTCCTGAACGGCAGCGACACGCTGCCCGGCATTTTCTGCCCCGAGCTGCAGGAAGCCTACTACGGCAAGCGCGACGGGGCGCGCCAGATCAAGGACTTCATCGACCTGGCCCAGCGCGCGCTCGACCGGGGCCGCGCCGGTCCCGCGCTGGAGCAACTGGTGGAAACGGCCACGCCGGTGCTGGCGGTCCTGAACCAGCTTACCGCCATATATGAAGAGCAGTCGAAGCAGCACGCTGTGCTGATGAAGAAACAACTGCGCGGCGTGATTACCGATATCGAAACAATTGCCCGCCAGGCAAAAATGGTCACCTTCAATGCGCGCGTGGTGGCGGCCCGGGCCGGCCACGCCGGACGCGAGTTCGCCGTGGTGGCCGGCGTGCTCTCGAACATCACCACCGAAATTGACGACATGGTGAAGGCTGCCCTGCAAGCGACCAGCGCTTGAGCCGCGTGCGCTATTGCGGTGCACCATAGTTGGGCGCGCTGCACCGCGAGATGGCGAAATCGGCCTTCGGCAGGGCCCAATGACGCGCTTTTCCCCCTGCAAGGAGCTGGCACAGGTCTTGCAAAGCAATAGGTAAAGGGTCGGTCTAACGGAGGATCGGCAAAACCGGACAACGGCGTCCGCGCAGCGCTACCTTCGACACGATTCGATCGGCAGCGGCTGTGCGGACGCCTTTTTGTTTTCAGGGATAACGACATGGCCAAAGCGACCAGCATCAAACTGTTTTCGTTCTCAACGCCGCAGATGCGTGCCTTCCACCTCACCTGGATGGCCTTCTTCGTCTGCTTCTTCGCGTGGTTCGCCTGCGCTCCACTGATGCCGGTAATTAAAGGCGAATTCGGCCTGACCCCGGGGCAGATCGCCAACATCAATATCGCTGCCGTCGCGATCACCATCATCGTGCGCCTGATTATCGGCCCGCTGTGCGACCGCTACGGCCCGCGCAAGGCCTACACCGGCCTGCTGCTGCTAGGCGCCATCCCTGTGCTGGGCGTGGCTGCGGCGCAGACCTATGAGAGCTTCCTGTTCTTCCGCCTGCTGATCGGCGCGGTCGGCGCCAGCTTCGTCATCACCCAGTATCACACCTCCGTCATGTTCGCGCCGAACGTGGTCGGCACCGCCAACGCGGCAGCCGCCGGCTGGGGCAATGCGGGCGGCGGCGTGGTGCAGTCCACCATGCCGATGATCATGGCCGCCATGGTCATGCTGGGCGTGAACGAAACCATGGGCTGGCGCGCCGCCCTGGTGGTGCCGGGCGTGCTGATGCTGATCATGGCTTTTGTCTACTACCGCTTCACCCAGGACTGCCCGGAAGGCAACTACGCCGACCTGCGCGCTGCCGGCGTCGAACTGGAAGGCGGCAAGAAGGGCGGCTGGTCGAGCTTCAAGCTGGCTGCTGCCAACTACCGTGTGTGGCTGCTGTTTATCACCTACGGCGCCTGCTTCGGCGTGGAGATTTTCATCCACAACATCGCCGCCACTTACTACGTCGACACCTTCAAGCTCACGCTGCCGCAAGCCGGCCTGGCGGCTGGCAGTTTCGGCCTGCTGGCGCTGTTTGCCCGCGCCCTGGGCGGCTATGTCTCCGACAAAGCAGCCGCCCGCGGCAGCCTGAATAGCCGTGTCACCCTGCTGTTCGCCATGATGATCGGCGAAGGCGTCGGCCTGATGTTCTTCGCCAAGGCTGACAGCGTGACCCTCGCCGTGATCGCCATGCTGGTATTCGGCCTGTTCACCCACATGGCCTGCGGCGCGACGTATGCGCTGGTGCCTTTCGTCGACAAGCGCGCCCTGGGCGGCGTGGCCGGCATCATCGGCGCCGGCGGCAACGTAGGCGCAGTGGCCGCAGGCTTCCTGCTGAAAGGCATCGGCAATACCCAGCAAACCCTGTGGATCCTGGGCGTGTTCGTCGCCGTCTCCGCGCTGTGCGCACTGGCCGCACGCTTCAGCGAATCCACCGTAAAAGAAAACGCCATTGCAGGAGCAGCAGCATGAAGAAGATCGTCGTCATCGGCCACGGCATGGTTGGCCACCAGTTCCTGAAATCCCTGCCGGCAGGCAGCGCGCAAGTCACCATCCTGTGCGAAGAACCGCGCCCGGCATATGACCGCGTGCACCTGTCGGAATTCTTCAGCGGCAAGAGCGCCGACGAGCTTTCCCTGGTGGAGCCAGGCTTCTTCGACCGCGATGACATGGTCCTGAAGCTGAACGGCCGCGCCGTCGCAATCGACCGCGCCGCGCGCACCGTCACCAGCAATAGCGGCGAAGTGCTGGCCTACGACAAGCTGGTGATCGCCACCGGTTCCTTCCCCTTCGTGCCTGCGCTGGAAGGCAAGGACCGCAAGGACTGCTTCGTCTACCGCACCATCGAAGACCTGGAAGCCATGCAGGAATGCGGCGCCCGCTCGAAAACCGGCGTGGTGATCGGCGGCGGCCTGCTCGGCCTGGAATGCGCCAAGGCGCTGAAAGACATGGGCCTGGAAACCCACGTCGTTGAATTTGCCCCGCGCCTGATGGCGGTGCAGGTCGACGATGGCGGCGGCCGCGTGCTGCGCAAGAAGATCGAAGACCTGGGCGTGACCGTCCACACCGGCAAGAACACCACCGCCATCGTGGACGGCGAGGCCGGCACCCACCGCATGCAGTTCGCCGACGGCACTTCGCTGGACGCCGACATGATTGTGTTCTCCGCCGGTATCCGCCCGCGCGACTACCTGGCGCGCGAATGCGGCCTGGAAGTCGGCCCACGCGGCGGCATCGCCATCAACAATCACTGCCAGACCAGCGACCCGGACGTGTACGCGATCGGCGAATGCGCACTGTGGAATGGCATGGTGTATGGCCTGGTTGCACCGGGCTACGACATGGCCCGCGTCACCGCGCGCCATATCAGCGGCGACAGCGCCGCCGAATTCACCGGTGCCGACATGAGCACCAAGCTGAAGCTGATGGGAGTGGACGTGGCCAGCATCGGCGACCCGCACGCCAAGGCGGAAGGCGCGCGCAGCTATCAGTTCACCGACGAGCGCAAGCAGGTTTACAAGAAGATCGTGGTCTCCGATTGCGGCAAGTACCTGCTGGGCGGCGTGATGGTGGGCGATGCCGGCGAATACGGCACCTTGCTGCAAATGATGCTGAACAAGATCGAACTGCCGGAAGCGCCGGAATTCCTGATCCTGCCGCAATCCGACGGCGCCGCCAAGCCGGGCTTGGGCGTGGATGCCCTGCCGGCCGGCGCCCAGATCTGCTCCTGCAACGACGTGTCGAAAGGCGCGATCTGCGAGGCTGTCGCCGGCGGCGCCACCAGCATCGGCGCCATCAAGCAGTGCTGCAACGCCGGCACCTCCTGCGGCGGCTGCGTGCCCCTGGTGACGCAGATCATGAAGGCGGAAATGAAGAAGCTGGGCATGGACGTGAACAACCACGTTTGCGAACACTTCCCGCATTCGCGCCAGGAATTGTTCCACCTGATCCGCGTCGGCCAGATCAAGTCCTTCGAAGACCTGCTGGCGCGCCACGGCAAGGGCATGGGCTGCGACGTCTGCAAGCCGCTGGCCGCGAGCATCTTCGCCACCTGCTGGAATGACTTCGTGCTGAAGAAAGAGCATGCCAGCCTGCAGGATTCGAACGACTACTTCCTGGGCAATATCCAGAAAGACGGCACCTACTCGGTGGTACCGCGCATGCCGGGCGGCGAAGTGACGCCGGAAGGCCTGATCGCCGTTGGCCAAGTGGCCAAGAAGTACGGCCTGTATACCAAGATCACTGGCGGCCAGCGTGTCGACCTGTTCGGCGCCCGCGTCGACCAGTTGCCCGCGATCTGGGAAGAACTGATCGAAGCTGGCTTCGAAACCGGCCACGCCTACGGCAAGTCGCTGCGTACCGTGAAGTCCTGCGTCGGCTCGACCTGGTGCCGCTACGGTGTCGGTGATTCGGTCGGCCTGGCGATTGAGCTGGAGAACCGATACAAGGGCCTGCGCACTCCGCACAAGATCAAGTTCGGCGTGTCCGGCTGCACCCGCGAATGCGCCGAAGCGCAAGGCAAGGACGTCGGCATCATCGCCACCGAAAAAGGCTGGAACCTGTACGTGTGCGGCAACGGCGGCATGAAGCCGCGCCATGCCGAGCTGCTGGCTTCCGACCTGGACAAGGCAACCCTGGTGGCCTACGTCGACCGCTTCCTGATGTTGTACAGCCGTACCGCCGACCGCCTGCAGCGCACCAGCACCTGGCGCGAAAACCTGGAAGGCGGCCTGGATTACCTGAAGGACGTGATCATCAACGACAAGCTGGGCATCAACGCCGAAATGGAAGAAGACATGCAGCGCGTGGTCGATACCTACGCCTGCGAGTGGAAGGAAGCCGTCAACAATCCTGAAACGCGCGCCCGCTTCCGCCACTTCGTCAACAGCCCGGAATCCGACAGCAACGTGGTCTTCATGGAAGAGCGCGGCCAGATCCGCCCCGCCACCGTGGAAGAACGCAAGCGCATCCCAATCAAAGCCATCGCATAAGGAGACCCGCCATGCATCGTGACCAATCCGCCTCCGCCTGGACCGCCATCTGCGACGTTGACCAGATTGTCCCGAACACCGGTGTCTGCGCCTTGCTGCAGGGCCAGCAGGTCGCCGTGTTCCACCTGAACGACGGCAGCGAAGCGCGCGTCTTCGCCATCGGAAACTACGACCCGAATTCGGACGCCTCCGTGCTATCGCGCGGCCTGGTGGGCAACCTGGGCGAGCGCCTGGTAGTTGCCTCGCCGATCTACAAGCATCACTTCGACCTGCAGACCGGCGAATGCCTGGAAGCGCCGGAGCACTCGGTGCCGACCTGGCCCGCACGCATCGAAGGCGGAAAGGTCTGGGTAGGGGCATGAAACCCGCGCTGGTCGTCATCGGCAACGGCATGGCCGGCATGCGCACGGTCGAGGAGCTCCTCAAGCTCGCGCCGGACATGTACGACATCACCGTCTTTGGCGCCGAACCGCACGGCAACTACAACCGCATCCTGTTGTCGCCGGTGCTGGCAGGCGAGAAGACGGTCGACGACATCATGCTGAACACCCGCGAATGGTATGAGCAGAACCGCATCACCCTGCACGCAGGCGACGCGGTCGAATTCATCGACCGCAAGCGCCGCCTGGTGCGCGCCCGTTCCGGCCTCGAGGTGCGCTATGACCGCCTGCTGATCGCAACCGGCTCGCGCCCGTTCATCATCCCGGTGCCGGGCCATGAGCTGCCTGGCGTGCTGGCCTTCCGCGACATCAACGACGTCGAACAGATGCTGGAGGCAGCGCGCAACCACCGCCACGCGGTCGTCATCGGCGGCGGCCTGCTCGGCCTGGAAGCAGCCAACGGCCTGCAGCGCCAGGGCATGCAGGTCACCGTGGTGCACGTGACCGATTCGCTGATGAACCAGCAGCTGGACAAGCCTGCTGCGCAATTGCTGCAGAAGGCGCTGGAAGCGAAGGGCCTGGCCTTCCGCCTGGAAGCGCAGACCAGCGAGATCGTCGGGCCCGAGCGCGTGACCGCCGTGCGCTTCGCCGACGGCAGCGAAATCCCGGCCGACCTGGTGGTGATGACCGCCGGCGTGCGACCGAATATCGAGCTGGCAAAACGCAGCGGTCTGCATTGCGAACGTGCCATCGTGGTGGACGATACGCTGCAAAGCTTCGACCCGCGCATCTATGCCGTCGGCGAATGCGTGCAGCACCGCCGCGCCACCTTCGGCCTGGTAGCGCCGATCTGGGAGCAGGCGCGCGTCTGTGCCGCCCACCTGGCAGGCAATGGCCACCGCCGCTACGTGCAGCAGGTAACGCCAACCCGCCTGAAAGTAACCGGCGTCGACCTGTACTCGGTCGGCGACTTCATCGGCGGCAAAGGCAGCGAAGACCTGGTGCTGCGCGACCCGCGCCGGGGCGTCTACAAGCGCCTGGTGCTCGATGGCGGCCGCATCACCGGCGCCGTGTTGTATGGTGACGTGCAGGACGGCCCATGGTACTTCGACCTGATCCAGAATCGCACCGACATTTCGTCGATGCGCAACCATCTTTTGTTTGGGCAGGCGCTTTGCGCGCAGGCTGCGTGAATTCATGATTAAGACGACGTGCGCCTATTGCGGTGTTGGTTGTGGTGTCACGGCGACGCCGCGTGCGGATGGCGGTTTCGATATTGCCGGCGATGCCGCGCATCCCGCCAACCAGGGCCGCTTGTGTGTGAAGGGTTCGGCGCTGGGCGAGACAATCGGACTGGAAGGCCGTTTGCTGTATCCGATGATGCGCGACCGGAAGGGCGACAGCTCGCTGCAGCGCGTTGCGTGGGGCGAGGCGCTCGACCACGTGGCCGACAAATGGCGCGCCATCATCGACGAGCACGGCCCGGATGCAGTGGCTTTCTACGTCTCCGGCCAGTTGCTGACCGAGGACTACTACGTCGCCAACAAGCTGGCAAAAGGCTATATCGGCAGCGCCAACATCGATACCAATTCCCGCCTGTGCATGTCGTCCGCCGTGGCGGGCCACAAGCGCGCCTTCGGCGAAGACGTCGTGCCGGTCAACTATGAGGATATCGACCATGCCGACATGGTGGTGCTGGTCGGTTCCAACCTGGCCTGGTGCCACCCGATCCTGTTCCAGCGCCTGACGCGCGCCAAGGAAGCGCGCCCGAATCTGAAGATCGTGGTGGTCGACCCGCGCCGCACCGCCACCTGCGAACTGGCCGACCTGCACCTGCCAATCAAGCCGGGCACCGACGTCTGGCTGTTCAACGGCTTGCTGGGCTACCTGTCGCGCATCGGCGCCGTCGATCCGGAGTTCGTGGCCGCGCATACCAATGGCCTGGAAGACGCTTTGGCAGTGGCCACGCTGACGCCGGAAGAGGTTGCGCGCGCCTGCCGCCTCAACCTGCAGGACCTGATGGAGTTCTACGAATCCTTCGCCTCCACAGCGAAAGTGATCACCGGCTTCTCGATGGGCGTCAACCAGTCCAGCGCCGGCACCGACAAGGTGAACAGCATCATCAACTGCCACCTGATCGGCGGCCGCATCGGCAAGCAGGGCATGGGCCCGTTCTCCATCACCGGTCAGCCCAACGCAATGGGCGGCCGCGAAGTGGGCGGCCTGGCCAATATGCTGGCCGCGCACATGGACCTGGACAATGCCGCGCACCGCGACGCCGTGCAGACATTCTGGGATTCGCCCCGCATCGCATCGAAGCCCGGTCTGAAGGCGGTCGACCTGTTCGAGGCCATTGAAGCCGGACGCGTGAAGGCGGTGTGGGTGATCGCCACCAACCCGGTGGTCAGCCTGCCGAACGCCGACCAGGTGCGCCGCGCGCTGGAGCGCTGCGAGCTGGTCGTGGTGTCCGACGTGGTGCGCGATACCGACACCAATGCCTACGCCGACGTCCTGCTGCCGGCCCTGGCATGGGGCGAAAAGGACGGCACGGTCACCAACTCCGAGCGCCGCATCTCGCGCCAGCGTGCCTTCCTGCCTGCGCCGGGCGAGGCGAGGGCGGACTGGCTGATCCTTTCGCAGTTCGCATTGCGCATGGGCTACGATGGCTTTGGCTACGCCAGCGCCGCCGAGATCTTCACCGAGCACGCCCGCTTGAGCGCCTGGCGCAATAGCGCCAGCGAACTGCCGCGCGCCTTCAACATCGGCGCACTTGCCACGCTGGGTGAAACCGCCTACGACGCACTGCAGCCAACGCAATGGCCTGCGATCCAGATCGCCGATGTGCCGCCATCCAGCCGCCCGTTCGCGGACGGCCGCTTCTCGCACGCCGACGGCCGCGCGCGTTTCGTCGCCACAGTGCCGCGCGCCCCGGCCAACCTGCCGGACGGCGAATTCCCTATCACCCTCAACACCGGCCGCGTACGCGACCACTGGCACACCATGACCCGCACCGGGCGCGCGCCGAAGCTTGCCGACCACATCCCCGAATCCTTCATCGACATGCACCCGCAGGATGCCCTGCTGTGCGGCGTGAAGGAAGGCGAACTGGCGCGAGTCTCCAGTCAATGGGGCAGCATGATCGCCCGCGTCCAGCACGGCGGCGGCATCGCGCGCGGCAGCGTCTTCGTGCCGATTCACTGGAATAACCAGACCGCTTCCGACGCCCGTGTCGGGGGCGTGGTGAACCCGGTAGTCGACCCGGTCTCCGGCGAGCCGGAATTCAAGCACACGCCCGTAATGGTCGACCGCTTCCCTGTCAAATGGCACGGCTTTATTCTGAGCCGCGAAGGACTGGAGCTTGATGCACTGGCCTACTGGACCAAAGTGCAGGGCAAGGACTTCCAGCGCTACGAACTTGCCGGCCGCAATGCGATCGAAGATTTCGGCGCCTGGGCGCGCCAGCTGCTCGGCATTAAGGACGACGACGCCGACTGGCTGGAATACGCCGACCGCACCTCCGGCGTATTCCGCGCCGTGCACCTGGTCGACGACCGCATCGCGCAGTGCATCTTCATCTCGGCCCGTCCGGACCTGCCGGCCCGCCAATGGCTGGCCAGCCTGTTCGACAAGCCGCAATTGGAACTGGCCGACCGCGCAGCGCTGCTGGCGGGCCGCCCGATTGCAGCCGGCGCCGACGCCGGGCCTACGGTCTGCTCCTGCTTCGGCGTAGGCCGCAATACGATCTGCAAAGCGATCCGCGAGCAGAACCTGACTACGCCGGCACAGATCACCGCCTGTGTGAAAGCCGGCGGGAATTGCGGTTCCTGCGTGCCGGAGCTGAAGAAACTGCTGAGTGAAGTACGCGTGGAGGAAACCGCGTAAAACCCGTCCGTGGTAGAGTTGTCATGGGAGCGCATCATGGCAATCCGTGACAACTTTACCTACACGGACATGGATGAGTGGCTCAACGATAAACGGGTCACCGAAATTGAATGTCTGGTGCCGGACCTGACCGGCGTCGCACGCGGCAAGATACTGCCGAGGGCTAAATTCACCGAAGTACGGGGCATGCGCATCCCGGAGGCCGTGCTCGGCATGACCGTCACCGGCAATTCGCCGCAAGACGATGCCGCCTACGACCGCGCCATCTCGCCCACCGACCGCGACATGGTTCTGAAGGCCGACCCCAGCACCATCACCATGGTGCCCTGGGCTGCCGACCCCACAGCACAAGTCATCCACGACTGCTATTTCGCCGATGGCCGCCTGGTCGATTTCGCACCACGCTCCGTGCTGCGGCGCGTGCTCAAGCTGTATGAGGACCAGGGCTGGTGCCCCATCGTAGCGCCCGAGCTGGAGTTCTACCTGACCGACAAGAACTCCGACCCCGATTTGCCGCTGAAGGCACCCATCGGCCGCAGCGGCCGCGCTGAGACAAGCCGTCAGGTTTACAGCATCGACGCGGTGAATGAATTCGATCCGCTGTTCGAAGACATCTACGACTTCTGCGACATGATGGGACTCGACGTCGACACACTGATCCATGAAATCGGCGCCGGCCAGATGGAAATCAACTTCCTGCACGGCGAACCGCTGGGCCTTGCCGACAATGTGTTTTATTTCAAGCGCACGCTGCGCGAAGCCGCCATCAAGCACCATATGCACGCCACCTTCATGGCCAAACCCATGGCTGACGAACCCGGATCAGCGATGCACGTACACCAGAGCGTACTCGATGCACGTAGCCGCAGGAATATCTTCAGCGATGCCGACGGCGCGCCATCGCAACTGTTCAAATACTACATCGGCGGGTTGCAGCGCTACATGCCCGCAGCGCTGGCGATCGCCGCGCCGTATGTGAATTCCTATCGCCGGCTTGTGCGGCACACGGCCGCACCGATCAATATCCAATGGGGCACCGATAATCGGACGGTTGGCTTCCGCGTGCCTGAATCCGGCGTGCAGGACCGGCGCATTGAAAACCGCATCATCGGCGCTGATGCCAATCCCTACCTCGCGTTGGCAGTCACGCTAGCCTGCGGCTACCTCGGCATGACCGAACAGATCGAAGCCACCGCGCCAACATCCGGCAGCGCCCATGATATGAAGTACGAACTGCCGCAAGGACTGCCCGAAGCATTGCGCGCGCTAAGGGCGGAAGAAAAGCTGCACCAGGTGCTGGGCGAACGCTTCATCGATGTCTACGCAGCGGTAAAGGACCTCGAGCACCAGGAATTCATGCGCGTGATCAGCCCCTGGGAACGCGAGCACCTCCTCCTGCATGTCTAAAGGTCATCGCAAGCCACCAGAATCGCAGACAGTCGCCTTGGCGGGTCTGACCCTTGGGTCAGACCCTGGTTTACCGGTGTTCAAAGCATTGACCGCCTTTTGAAGCCAATGTTATATTCCGCCTGTCGGAAAAGGCAGACTTGGTTTGGTAAGCCCAAGTCCTTTCGGTAACGAAAGCTCTGGTCTTTGGCCCTTGCATGAGATCCCCGCGACGAATATTTGACGCCATTTGGCGTCCAACTGTTCGTCCGTGCGGAGTCCAGGATAGGGAACGCTCCGGTCGAATATCGACAAAGGAGCCTCGACATGCAAACCCCCAAACTCAATTCCCACGACGTCCTGATTGCAGGCGCCGGTCCTGTTGGTCTGTTTCTCGCCTGCGAGTTGCGCCTGGCCGGCTGCTCGGTGCTCATCCTGGAGCAGGCGCAAGAGCCATACAGCCCGCTGAAGGAACTCCCATTCGGGCTGCGTGGCCTTTCCGTACCGACCATCGAAAGCCTGGACCGCCGCGACCTGCTGCATCCAATCGAGGAGCGTGCAGTCAGCCGCGACGCGCCGGCCGCCGCGCACTGGTTGCAGCAGCCGCGCCGCCCCGCAGCTCACTTCGCCGGCATCCAATTCTTCCACGATCAGATTGACAGCACGCAGTGGCAGTACCGTCTGCCGGGGCCGGTCAGCAATGTCGCCACAGACATGGCAAGTCTCGAAGCGGTCTTCGCGGCGCATGCGAACAAGCTGGGCGTCGAGATATTGCGCGGTTGCGGCGTCGAAGATCTCAGGCAGTCCGAAGCTGGCGTAACTGTCTTCGCAGGAGGCCGCGAGTTTCGAGGTCAGTGGCTCGTTGGCTGCGACGGTGGGCGCAGTATTGTGCGCAAGCTGGCGCGGATTGGCTTTACCGGCACTGATCCTGAGTTCACGGGCTACTCGGCCAAGGTCACGCTTGCCGAACCGGGCATGCTCAAACCCGGCCGCCATTACACAGCGACAGGAATGTATGTCTACGCAGCGCCCGGTACGCTCGGCATGGTTGACTTTGACGGAGGCGCTTTCCATCGCACCGTTCCAATAACGCGAGAGCATGTCGGAAATGTGCTGCGCAAGATTTCAGGCGCCGACGTCACGGTAACGGAGCTCGAACTTGCCACGACCTGGACCGACCGCGCTTACCAGGCAGTGGAATACAAGAAGGGCCGCGTGCTATTGGCCGGCGACGCCGCGCACATACATTCGCCGCTTGGCGGGCAGGGGCTGAACCTCGGGCTTGGCGACGCAATGAACCTTGGCTGGAAGCTTGCAGCGACGTTGCATGGAACTGCCCCAACCGATCTGCTTGATAGTTACGAACGCGAACGGCAACCGGAAGGCGCGCGAATTCTCGACTGGTCGCGCGCGCAGGTAGCATTGATGCGTCCTTGCCCGAGTTCGCGTGCGCTGGAAGCAATCATCCGCGACTTGATTCAGACGAATGATGGCGCGACCTATTTCGCCGGACGTGTTTGGGGCGTCGAAACCCGCTACGATCTCGGCGTCGCTCACCCGCTGGCAGGCCGTAGCGCGCCAGATTTTGAGCTTGCCGACGGGACGAGGCTGAACATGCATCTTCGAACAGGGCAGGGGATTTTGCTCGATTTCGATGGGAACGAATCGCTCAGGAAGATTGCCGCTCGCTGGGGCGCTAGTCTTTGCTACGTTGCGAGTTCCGCAAAGGAGCGACTGGATTTAAGTGCGCTGCTGATACGTCCTGACGGTATCGTTGCCTGGGCCAGTGATGGCGCCAGCAGAAGGAGCGACGCTGCCGGCAGTGCAGCCAGATGGTTTGGCAACCCACGGGTATGATTCACCAATCCTCTTCGACGACAAGATCGTTGCCTGGGCCAGTGGGCAGAGCTGCGGGCGGGGCAGTAATGACCACGGGTAACGAAAGCACATCGGTGAAATTCGACAGGTAGACTGCGAAATAATTGCGAAAGTGCTACTGATTTGATGCAAGCGAGGACCACTTTGCGGTTATTGCGCCGGGGCGCGCTGACAGCCTCCAATCAAACCTGTCGAGGTCTACCAATGAATGTCTTGCATATCGTGCGGAAGGAACTGCTCGGTACCGCGCTTGCCGCTGCCTGCGGCATGGCGGCGGCCGATCCCAGTGTCGTTGCGGAGTCTCAAATAAGCAATGTGCAGTTTGGCGTGATCGACTTGACGCCGAGCGATGGCCAGGCGGCCGGCATTACCATCAATGGAGAGGAAGGCATGGTCAGCCGCTACCTTGTCGACCGCAGTCCCGGTGGGCTGGAACGCCATGACATCCGCTCCATCGCCAAGGGGATGAGCGAAACGGTCTTTTACACCTCCGGCCCGTCGTTCGCCGGATTCTCTTATGATCAGGTGGGCAGCATGAAAGCGGGCATCGCCGCGTACGACAACCTGGCCGTCGGGGGAGATACCGGTGCATCCGTTTTCCGTAACTATACCGTTACCATCGCGCCGCACAGCGTGCTCACGGTGCGCGGCGAAGCCTCCACTTCCATCGCCAGAACGGATGTGGGAACCTACGATTCCCTCGGCTACGTCGCCGCCGCCGCCCTGATCAAGACGTGGGAGGGAACTTTCACCGTATTTCGCCACTTCGTGGATACCGTCCCTGACAGCGGCGGGGGCAGTTGGTCCGAGGACTTTTACCTGATGTATGCGAACTCCACGGACGACGACATAAAGGTGCTGGTGGATACCTACGTGGCCGCCAGCGGGATGATCGTTTCATCGATTCCGGAACCTTCGGCTTATGCGATGTTTGCCGCGGGCTTGATGCTGTTGGGCGCACTGCGCCGTAAATCGTGCTGACGAAGGGGACTGCGATGAACCTCATTCCATCTTTCAGTACATCCCTGGCCGGTGCAATGCTGGCCCTTGTCGCGGCAAGCGCCGCCGCCGACGCGGGCGTCACCGCTACCGCGCGCGTTACGAACCTGCAGTTCGGCGTCCTGGACCTTCAGCCGGACGACGGTGTCGCCGCAAGCTTCCGGCCGGATGGCCTCTCCGGGGATCTCACGGTCGCGCTGAACACCCAAACCGACAGCCGTCATGTCACCGGGACTGCGAACGATATTCTTAGTCTGGCTACAGCGCATTCGTCCGCGCAAGCCATGTATGGCATGACCGGATCCATCGGAGCCGTTTCGGATGCCGACAGCGATCTTGGCCCGGGCGGCAAGGCGAACGCATGGCTGGATCAGCGTTTTGGCTTCTTCCTCGCACCTAATGCGGCCTTGACCGTCGCCGGCACGGCCGAATACTCGGTCACCCGCCAGGATCCCGACTTTTCGGTCTCCTGGGGCAAGGCCGGTACGCTGATCGAAATGCGATCCGCTGGACAGCCGGAGCTGTGGACCTACCTGGCGCGAACCGTCGAGCTGGCGACAGGCGCAGGCAGCACCAATGTGGAGGATTTCTGGCTGGGCTTTGCCAATACCACGGACGACGAAATCTATGTGGACCTGTCGTTCGAGTTCGCGGCTCAGACCGCGGTTGGCACCATCCCGATTCCCGAGCCGTTCACCTATGCCATGCTGGCTGCAGGCCTGGCCCTGCTGGGCGTGGTGAAACAACGCAGCGTTCGCCGGGAGGAGTAGGCACGCTAGATGCCTCCCATGCAGATGTATTTGATGACGAGGTAGTCGTCCATGCCATGCGTCGAGCCTTCGCGGCCCAGGCCCGATTGCTTGACGCCGCCGAACGGCGCAATCTCGGTCGAGATCAGGCCGGTGTTGACGCCAACCATGCCACTCTCCAACCCTTCAGCCACACGCCAGATACGGCCGATATCGCGCGAATAGAAGTACGCTGCGAGACCGAACTCGGTGTCGTTGGCCAGCGCCACGGCTTCGTCGTCGGTCTTGAAGCGGAACAGCGGCGCCAACGGACCGAAGGTCTCTTCGCGTGCAACCAGCATGTCCGCATTCACGTCAGCCAGCACGGTTGGCTGGAAGAAGCTGTGTCCCAGGTCATGCCGCTTGCCGCCCAACAGCAAGCGTGCGCCCTTGCCAACGGCATCGGCGATATGCTCTTCCACCTTGACTACGGCCTTCTCCTCGATCAGCGGACCTTGCGTCACCCCGTCGTCGGCGCCATTGCCGACTTTGAGTTTGCGTACTGCCTCCACCAGTTTCGATGCGAAGGAGTCGTACACGCCATCCTGCACGTAGATCCGGTTCGCACACACGCAAGTCTGGCCGGCGTTGCGGTACTTGGAGGCGATGGCACCTTCCACAGCCGCGTCCAGGTCGGCATCGTCGAATACGATGAAGGGCGCGTTGCCGCCAAGTTCCAGCGACAGTTTCTTGATCGTCGGTGCGCACTGTTCCATCAGCAGGCGGCCGACTGCCGTCGAACCGGTGAAACTCAATTTGCGCACGATCGGGTTGGAGGTCATCTCGCCGCCGATCTCGCGCGAGGCGCCGGTGATCACGCTGAACACGCCTGCCGGTACGCCGGCGCGCTCCGCCAGCACGGCCAACGCCAATGCGGAGAATGGCGTGAGTTCCGCCGGCTTCACCACCATCGGGCAACCCGCGGCAAGCGCCGGTCCGGCTTTGCGCGTGATCATCGCGGCCGGGAAGTTCCACGGCGTGATCGCCGCACTGACGCCAATCGGCTCGCGTGTGACTACCACGCGCTTGTCGGGCCATGGCGATGCCAGGGTTTCGCCGGCAACGCGCTTCGCCTCTTCGCCGAACCACTCGATAAAGGATGCGGCATAGGCGATCTCGCCCTTGGATTCGGCCAGCGGCTTGCCTTGTTCCGCCGTCATCAGCGCGGCCAGGTCGTCGGCATTGGCGAGGATCAGGTCATTCCATTTGCGCAGGATGGCCGCACGAGCTTTGGCTGGCTTTTTGCGCCACTCAGGCCATGCGGCATTCGCGGCTTCGATAGCGCGGCGCGTTTCGGCGGCGCCCATTTTCGGCACGCTGCCAAGGGTTTCGCCGGTAGCGGGATTGGTGACGCTGATGGTGGCGCCCCCGTCGGCATCGCACCATTGGCCAGCGATAAAGCACTGTTGGCGCAGAAGGCTGGGATCTTTCAGGGTCAGCATGATTCGCCTCCAAAGTAAAAAACCAGTATACCGGGTATCACGCTGCACGGTTGCCACATTCCAAAATTGGGAATAAGATCAAGCTGCACACTGATAGTTACCGAAAAAACTAAACATGCGCCGCCCCATCGTACTGGTCCCCGCCTGCAGCCAGGATAAAGGCTCCCATCCCAGCTACGCCGCTCAAAACAAATACGTTGATGCGGTGGCTGTGGGAGCGCGCTGCCAGCCGTTGTTGGTCCCGCCCTTGGGCGACAACACCGATATTGAAAGCCTGCTTGGGATCGCCAACGGCATCATGCTGACCGGCGCTGCCTCCAATTTGCAGGCAAGCCTGTATGGACAGGAAACCCTTGACCCCTCGCTGCCGGAAGATCACGCGCGCGACGAGACCACTTTGCCCCTGATCCGCGCTGCGCTGATGCACGGCATTCCGATATTGGCGATTTGCCGCGGCTTCCAGGAAGTGAACGTGGCGCTGGGCGGAACGCTGCATCAAGCCGTACACACGGTGCCAGGCTACTTTGACCATCGCGAAGACAAGTCGCAATCGCTGGAGCAGCAATACGCGGCAGCTCACCGCGTCAAGCTCGAAAAGGGCGGCTTGCTGGCGCATATCCTCGATGGTGCTAGCGAAATACAAGTGAACTCGCTGCACGGGCAGGGCATTGATCGCCTGGCGGCTGGTCTGCAAGTCGAAGCACGTTCGGACGATGGCTTGATCGAAGCTTATTCCATCGCGGCTTCGCCTTCGTTCGCGCTGGCCGTGCAATGGCACCCCGAATGGCGCGTCGAAGAGAACCACGACTCCATGCGCATGTTCAGCGCATTCGGCCTCGCGTGCCGCGTGCACAGGGATCGCATTCCTTAGGTGGCTTTCCTTCAGTAGTGCTGTTTTCTAAACTACCTGAGAGGAAGCTATGGCAATCCGCGAAAATTTCAGTTACACCGACATGGACGAGTGGCTCAATGAAAAGCGAGTCACCGAGATTGAATGCCTGGTCCCTGACCTGACCGGCGTCGCACGCGGGAAGATTCTCCCGCGAGGCAAATTCACCCAGGAACGCGGCATGCGCATTCCTGAGGCGGTGCTTGGCATGACCGTCACCGGAAATTATCCGACCGAGGATGATGCCTATGACCGCGCCATTTCCAGCACCGACCGTGACATGATCCTGAAGGCCGACCCTACCACCATCACCATGGTGCCGTGGGCTGTCGATCCGACGGCACAAGTCATCCACGACTGCTACTTCAGCGATGGCCGCCTGGTCGATTTCGCCCCGCGCTCTGTGCTACGCCGCGTGCTGAAACTGTTCGAAGACAGGGGCTGGAAACCGGTCGTTGCGCCGGAACTGGAGTTCTACCTGACCGACAAGAATTCCGACCCCGACCTGCCGCTGAAGGCGCCGATTGGCCGCAGCGGCCGCGCCGAAACCAGCCGCCAGGTGTACAGCATCGACGCCGTGAACGAGTTCGATCCGCTGTTCGAGGACATCTACGATTACTGCGATCTGATGGGCCTTGACGTGGACACCCTGATTCATGAAATCGGCGCCGGCCAGATGGAGATCAACTTCCTGCACGGCGAACCGCTTGGCCTGGCCGACAAGGTGTTCTTCTTCAAGCGTACCTTGCGCGAGGCGGCGTTGAAGCATCATATGTACGCCACCTTCATGGCCAAGCCGATGGCCGGCGAGCCGGGATCGGCAATGCACATCCACCAGAGCGTGGTCGATGCGCGCAGCGGATGGAACATCTTCAGCAACCAGGATGGCTCGCCGTCGCAGTTGTTCAAGGCCTACATCGGCGGCCTGCAGCGCTATATGCCAAGTGCGCTGGCCATCGTCGCGCCGTATGTGAATTCCTACCGCCGGCTGGTGCGCCACACGGCGGCGCCGATCAATATCCAGTGGGGCATGGATAATCGCACCGTGGGATTCCGGGTTCCGGAATCGGGCGTGCAAGACCGGCGTGTGGAGAACCGTATCATTGGCGCCGATGCAAATCCTTACCTGGCGCTGGCAGTGACGCTGGCCTGCGGCTACCTCGGCATGACCGAATCGCTCGAACCTACCGCAGCGACCACCGGCAGCGCCTACGAAATGAAATACGAGCTGCCGCAAGGCTTGCCGGAAGCGCTGAAGATACTGCGTGGCGAGGACAAGCTGCGCTTTGTGCTGGGCGAGCGCTTCATCGACGTCTATGCCGCCATCAAGGACCTTGAGCACCAGGAGTTCATGACCGTCATCAGTCCGTGGGAGCGCGAGCACCTGCTGCTGCACGTATGAGGAGACGGTCATGGACGATACCAAGACACTCCAGGCGCGCGACCATGCGCACTACATGCATCCCTTCACCGACCACAAGGCGCTCGGCGAGCGCGGCGTGCGCGTGATGGTGCGCGGCGAAGGCATCTACCTCTGGGATTCTGAAGGCAAGAAGATTTTGGATGGCATGTCCGGACTGTGGTGCGTGAATGTCGGCTACGGCCGGCACAGCATATCGAAGGCGGTGTTCGATCAGATGGAAACGCTGCCGTTCTACAACAGCTTCTTCAACACGACCAACGTGCCGGCCGTGACGCTGGCCGCCAAGCTGGCGGAGATTGCGCCGCCTGGTTTCAAGCATGTGTTCTTCACGGGCTCGGGCTCGGAGGCAAACGACACCAATGTGCGCATGGTGCGCCGCTATTGGGACTTGAAGGGTCAGCCACACCGCCACACCATCATCAGCCGCTTCAACGCCTACCATGGCAGCACCATGGCGGGCGCCTCTCTGGGCGGCATGGAAGGCATGCATGCGCAGGGCGGCTTGCCGATTCCCGGCATCGTGCACATCCGCCAGCCGAACTACCTCGAGTCGGGGCGCGGCATGTCGGAGGATGAATTCGGCATCGAGGCAGCTTCGTGGCTGGAGGAGAAGATCCTCGACGTCGGCCCGGAAAAGGTGGCGGCGTTTATCGGCGAGCCGATCCAGGGTGCCGGCGGCGTGGTGATTCCGCCGCGCACCTACTGGCCGGAGATCCAGCGCATCTGCGACAAGTACGGCATTCTCCTGATCGCAGATGAAGTGATCACCGGCTTCGGCCGCACCGGCCGCATGTTCGCCTGCGAGTATTTCGACTTCAAGCCGGACCTGATTACCTTCGCCAAGGGTGTCACATCGGGCTACATTCCGCTTGGCGGTGTGCTGGTTGGCGAACGCGTGGCGGAAGTACTGATCGGGCAGGGCGGCGAGTTCGCCCACGGCTTTACTTACTCTGGCCACCCTGTCGCTTGTGCTGCGGCGCTTGAGACGATACGCATCATCGAAGAAGAAAAGCTGGTCCAGCGCGTGGCCGAAGATACCGGCCCATACCTTGCGCAGCGGTTCGCCACGCTCGGCGACCATCCGCTGGTTGGCTATGCCAATAGCTGCGGCTTCGTCGCGGGCCTGAATCTCGTGCGGCGCAAGGGACCCACGATCCACGGCCACGAATACTTCGATCCGAAACTGGAAGTGGGCATGGTGTGCCGCGGCTATATGTTCAACAACGGCATGATCATGCGCGCCGTGGGCGACCGCATGATCATTGCGCCGCCGCTGGTAATGACGCGCGAGCAGATCGACGAGATGGTGGCGCTGATCCGGCGCTGCCTTGACGATACCTATGCGGACCTGCAGCAGAGAGGATGGATGTAGCCATGGCAAAAGAAACGACCAACTGGCACGACCGGGCCAAGATGCTGACCCTCGACGGTCGCGCCTTCATCAACGGCGAACGGACCTGGGCGCGCGGCGAACGCAAGTTCGACAATCTTTCTCCCATCGACGGCCGCTATCTGTCGCAGACGGCGCGCTGCGATGCGGCCGACGTCGACCAGGCGGTTGCCGTGGCGCGCCGCGCCTTCGATAGCGGCCGCTGGGCCGGGCAGGCGCCGGCTCAGCGCAAACGTGTTCTCATCAAGTTCGCAGACCTCATGATGCAGAACAAGGACGAACTGGCGCTGCTCGAAACACTCGATATGGGCAAGCCCATCAAGTACAGCCAGGTGGTCGACGTTTCGCTCGCGGTCAATTGCATCCGCTGGTACGGCGAGGCGATCGACAAAGTGTACGGCGAGATTGCGCCGACGCCCGGCAATGCGCTGGCCCTGATCACGCGCGAACCGGTCGGCGTGGTGGCGGCTATCGTGCCATGGAATTATCCGCTGCTGATGACGGCGTGGAAGATCGCGCCGGCGCTGGCGGCCGGCAACAGCGTGGTGCTCAAGCCATCCGAGAAATCGCCGCTGTCGGCCTTGCGGCTGGCGGACCTTGCGGTGGAAGCAGGAATCCCTCCCGGCGTGTTCAACGTGCTGCCTGGCTACGGCAACGAGGCTGGCGCCGCGCTGGCCATGCACATGGACGTGGACTGCATTGGCTTCACAGGTTCCACGCGCACGGGCAAGCAGATCATTCAGATGGCGGGGCAGTCAAACCTGAAGCGGGCGTGGACGGAACTGGGCGGCAAGTCGGCCAATATCGTATGCGCCGATTGCCCTGACCTCGATGCCGCTGTCGCCGCCGCGGTGGGCTCGATCTACTTCAACCAGGGCGAAAGCTGCAACGCGCCTTCGCGCCTCTTTGTGGAGGAATCGATCAAGGACAAGTTCCTTGAGAAGGCGCTGGCCATGGTGCCGTCGTACGCGCCGGGCGACCCGCTCGACGAGAAGACCGTGATGGGCGCGATTGTCGACTCGATCCAGATGAAGACCGTGATGGGCTACATCGATGCCGGCCGAGACGAGGGTGCGAAGCTGCTCGCCGGCGGCAATGCAGTGCGGAAGGAGACCGGCGGCTTCTATGTCGAGCCTACGCTGTTTGACGGCGTGCAGAACACCATGAAGATCGCGCGGGAGGAAATTTTCGGCCCGGTGCTGTCGGTGCTGTCGTTCAAGGACCTTGACGAAGCGGTGAAGCAGGCCAACGATACGCCATACGGCTTGCACGCAGCTGTGTGGACATCGGATATTTCGAAAGCGATCCGCACCTCGCGGGCGCTGAAGGCGGGCACCGTGCACGTCAACCAGTACGATGGCGACGACATCACGGTGCCGTTTGGCGGCTACAAGCAGTCAGGCAATGGACGCGACAAGTCGCTGCATGCCTTCGACAAGTATACCGAGTTGAAGACGACCTGGATCCAGGTTTAAGCGCCGCAGCACTTCTTGAATTTCTTCCCGCTGCCGCAAGGGCAAGGATCGTTGCGGCCCGCCTTCGCCACCTTCTGCTGCGGCGCGTGGAAGAATTCGTTGATCCTGATGACGGCCGGCGGCACCTTGGCGGCGTTCAGCGGCGCCTGGAACGGCAGCAGCAGGGCAGGCTGCTGGGAGCGCAGCGGCGCCCAGGCATCGGCCGCGATGCTCACTCCGGCCATGAAGCCATCGCACCAGGCTTCCGCAGTCCAGTTGCCGCCGCATTCGTAGATCGGCTCAAAGCTGCCCGGGTCTTTCTGCATCCATACGCGCATGTAGTCGTGGTGGCGCACAGCCAGCGTGGCAGCTTCATCGTTGCCGGCCGCGCCGCCCCAGACTGCTGGCAACCACGCCTCCTGCGCCACCTCGGCCGGGCCGACCACCAGCGCGGTCAGGAAACCTTCGAGCTTGGCGACGTCCATGCTCTGCGGGCCGATTTCGGCCAGCAGCTCATCGAGCCGGTCGTACTCGTCGTCGTTCAGCGGGTTCAGAAGCAATGCTCCAGTGCCGGGAAGGTGCCGCCCTTGACGGCGTCAATGTAGGCCGTCACGGCAGCCTGGATCGACACCTGGCCTTCCATGAAGTTCTTCACGAAGCGCGCCTTGCGGCCTGGGAATACGCCCAGCATGTCGTGCATGACCAGCACCTGGCCCGAGCAATCCGGACCTGCGCCGATGCCGATGGTCGGCATCGACAGCATGTCGGTGACTTCCTTGCCCAGCGCGGTAGGAATCGCTTCCAGCACCACCATCGCTGCGCCGGCAGCCTGCAGCTTGAGCGCGTCCTGCTTCAGCAGCTCTGCGCTCTCGATGGTCTTGCCCTGCACCTTGTAGCCGCCCAGCGTGTGCACGGACTGCGGGGTCAGTCCCAGGTGGGCGCAAACCGGGATCGAACGCTCCACCAGGAAGCGCACGGTTTCGGCAACCCAGGCGCCGCCTTCGATCTTCACCATGTGTGCGCCGGCCTGGATCAGTTGCACGGCGTTGTTGAACGCCTGCTCAGGTGTGGCGTAGGAGCCGAAAGGCATGTCGGCCAGGATCAGCGCGTTTTTCGCACCACGGGCTACGGCGGCGGTGTGGTAGGCGATTTCCTGCACGGTCACCGGCAGGGTGGACTGGTGGCCGTTGCATACCATGCCCAGCGAATCGCCGATCAGCAGCACTTCCACGCCGCAGCCGTCCATCAGGGAGGCGAAGCTGGCGTCGTAGCAGGTCAGCATGGTGATCTTTTCGCCGGCTGCCTTCAGGGCGTTAATCGAAGGGATCGTGACCGCCTTGGTAGGGACGGCACGCGCAGGCGCCGGGTAAGGGTTTTGCAGGTTGCCAGACATGGGATGTCCTTAAATTCGAAAAGCGCTATTGTACACAGCGGGCAAAACCGGTAAACCAGGGTCAGACCCGAAGGGTCTGACCCTCGACGGTCTTGAAGCCACGGGTTTGGTTCCGGCGCACAACCGAAACCCGCGGCAGTCGAGCAGACTGGGTCTGACCCTGCGGGTCGGACCCAGGTTTACCGGTTTAAAGCCGGATAATACCTTGGTCGGAAACCGAAGGCGCGAAGTCGCCCGCGCGCCCCAGTCCCGGCAGCACCACCTCGGGCGCCAGCTCCAGCAGCGGCATCAGAACAAAGGCCCGCCGATGCATGCGCGGATGGGGCACGGTAAGCGTCGGCGTCGCAATCTGTTCATCCCCGTACAGCAGCAGGTCCAGGTCCAGCGTACGCGGGGCGTTGTAGTAGGGACGCTCGCGGCCATGGGCCTGCTCGATGTCGAACAGGGCTTCCAGCAGCGCCTGCGCAGGCAGGGAGGTCTCCAGGCGGGCGACCGCGTTGATGTAATCGTCGCCCGAAGAATCGATGGGCGCCGTACGGTACAGCGAAGACACCGCCTCGAGCGTGGCGCCCGGCAGCTTGCGCAGCCGTTCCACGGCATCCAGCACATTGGCGCGGGCATCGCCGAGATTGGCGCCGATGCCGATATAGGCGGTAACAGGCATCAAGCTTCGCCGGCCGGGGCGTTGCCGCTACCGCCGCTGCGGCGGCCGCGGCGCGGACGACGGCGGCGCTTGCGTGCCGGTGCTTCGCCCTCAGGGCGCGGATTCAGGAAGTCATCGTCATCCGACTCGTCGCCTTCTTCGCCATCCGGATTGGCATCCACCGGCGCGTCGTCGAGCGCTGCGGCGCGACTGCGGCGTGCCGCGGGTTTTTTCTTCTTGCCACCGCCGGACGACGCGGTCGACACCAGTTCGGCGCGCATGGTTTCGTCGCCTTCGTAGAAGGCCGTCCACCAGTCGCCCAGTTCGCGGTCAATCTCGCCCGAAGCGCAACGCAGCAGCAGGAAATCGTAGCCGGCGCGGAAGCGCAGGTGTTCCAGCAGCTTGTAAGGATTCTTGCCATTGCGGCGCTCGAAGCGCGGCTGCATGGCCCAGATGTCGCGCATGTCGGAACCGATCTTGCGCTGGATCGCCAGCTTTTCCGTTTGCGATTCCAGTACTTCGTCGGCCGCCAGGTGCAGGGCGGGAATCGGGAACTCGCCCGCTGCCTGGTAGGCTTGCCACTTCTCCAGCACCTGGTGCCACAGCAGGGAAGCGAACAGGAAGCCCGGCGACACGGTCTTGCCGGCCATCACGCGCTTGTCGGTGGAATCCAGCGCCAGCGTCACGAATTTGGTGCCCATCGGCTGTTCCAGCACCACATCCAGCATCGGCAGCAGGCCGTGGTGCAGGCCTTCCTTGCGCAACTGCTGCAGGCAGGCCAGGGCTTGGCCGGACGTGAGCAGCTTGAGCATCTCGTCGAACACGCGTGCCGCAGGTACGTTGTCGATCAGCGGCGCCATCACGCCGATCGGCTCGGCGGTCGAACGCTCGATGGAGAATTTCAGCTTGGCCGCAAAGCGCACCACGCGCAGCATGCGCACCGGGTCTTCGCGGTAGCGCGCTTCCGGCTGGCCGATGATGCGCAGCGTCTTGCTGCGGATATCCTCGATGCCGCCGTGGTAGTCCAGCACTTCCTGCGTGGCAGGATTGTAGTACATGGCGTTGATGGTGAAGTCGCGGCGCTCCGCGTCTTCCGCCTGCGAGCCGAAGGTGTTGTCGCGCAGCACGCGGCCATGTTCGTCCTTCGGCGCATTGTCGGTGGCGGTGCCGCGGAAGGTGGTCACTTCCAGCAGGTCCTGGCCGAACATCACGTGCACGATCTGGAAGCGGCGGCCGATGATGAAGGCGCGGCGGAACAGGCGCTTCACCTGTTCCGGGGTGGCGTTGGTCGCAACGTCGAAGTCTTTCGGCTTGACGCCCAGCAGCAGGTCGCGCACGGCGCCGCCGACCACGAAGGCTTCAAAGCCGGCTTCCTGCAGCGTGCTGGTGACGCGGATCGCGTTGTTCGACACCATGCGCGGGTCGATGCCATGGTCCTTGGCGCCCAGTACGAGCGGTTCGTTGCGGGGTCTCGCGTTCTTGACGCCCAGGATCTTGCGGATGAATTTCTTAATCATTGAACAGGTGAATTAGTGGCCAGCCTTGCGCGGTCGCGTGCTCGGACAGCTTGGCGTTCGGGTTGGTCGCAATCGGATGGCTGACGATCGACAACAGCGGCAGGTCGTTATGGGAATCGCTGTAGAAGTGGACGCTTTCGAAGCTGTCCAGCGAGTGTCCCAATTTCTCTAGCCATGCCTTGGTGTGCACGATCTTGCCTTCGCCCTGAGTTGGCGTGCCGAGCAGCTTGCCGGTGATGCGGCCGGCGGCATCGCGCTCCGGCATCGCGGCAATCAGGTGCTCCACGCCGAAAGCCTTGGCGATCGGCGCCACGACGAAGTGGTTGGTCGCCGTCACGATCGCCACCAGGTCGCCGGCGTCGAGGTGCTTTTGCAGCAGCGCTCGGGCGGCAGGCAGGATGTTCGGCATCACCACTTCGGTCATGTACTGCTGCTGCAGTTCGGCCAGTTGCCCAGGCTCGAAGGAAGCCAGGGTTCCGAGCGAAAATTCCAGGTAGTCCACCGGATCCAGGGTGCCCGCCTGGTACTGGGCGAAGAACTCTTCGTTGCGGCGCTTGAATTCAACGGCGTCGACGGCGCCTACGCGGCACAGGAATTGGCCCCACTCGAAATCGGAATCGATCGGCAGCAGGGTATGGTCAAGGTCGAACAGGGCGAGTTTCATCATTCGTTCGCTTCCTCCTGCAGCCATTCGCGCAGCAGGGGCAGGGTGATCGGGCGTTTGGTTTCCAGGGAATACTGGTCGAGCGAGTCGAGCATCGAGGACAGCGATACCATGTCGCGCTGGAAGTGCGACAGCAGGTAAGGTAGCACACCGGGCGACAGGGTCAAACCGCGCGCTTCCGCCATTTGCGTCAGCGTTGCCAGTTTTTCCTCGTCGGTCAGGCCATGGATCTGGTACACCAGGCCCCAGCCCATGCGTGTGCGCAGGTCCTCGCGCACCGGCAGCACGGCCGGGGCGACCGAGCCCGCGCTCACCATGAAGGCGTTGTTGGCGCGGATCTCGTTGAACAGGGCAAAGGCATCGATCTGGGCCACCGGCGACAGCTTTTCGCAGTCGTCCAGCAGGTACAGGTCCACATCCGGCGAATACAGGAACTCGGTTTCAATCGAAAACGGCGAAATATAGCGCGCGCGTTCGCTCGAGGCGAGCGCCTTCAGCAGGTGCGACTTGCCTGCGCCAATTTCCCCCCACAGGTAGGCGAAATGCTCGCGGGAGCTGCGTTCGGCGAACTGGCGCATCAGCGCCGCCACCTCCGCATTGCGGCCCACCTCGAAGGATTCGAGGGTGCACACCGGCTCCGCACCCAGGTCAAGCACCAGCTGTTTCATTGGACTTGTCCCGGCTTTGTGGATTTTTTGCTAACGTAATCGATCTTCACACTACGCATTATAAAAGCTGCTGCGCAGGTAGTGGCGGCGCAAGTGCTTGAAACCCACCATCAAGAGGGCGGAAGCAGGCAAAGCGAGCAGTACGCCGACGAAGCCGAACAGCTGGCCGAAGGCCAACAGGGCAAAGATCACGGCCAGCGGATCGAGGCCGATCCGTTCGCCCACCAGGCGCGGCGTCAGGAAAAAACCTTCGATGACCTGGCCCAGGCCGTAGATGATGGCCACGGCCACCAGCCCGCTCCAGTCGGTAAATTGCAGCACCGCCGCCATCAGCGCCAGCAGCAGGCCCAGGCCGAAGCCGAGATAGGGGATAAAGACCAGTACGCCGGACAGGATGCCGACCGGCAGCGCAACGTCGAAGCCCGCCACCGCCAGCGCAGTGGAATAATAAACCGACAACACCAGCATCACCAGCAACTGGCCGCGCAGGTACTGGGCCAGCAAGGCATCCGATTCACGCGCCATTTCCATGGTGGCGCCGATATAGCGGCGCGGCACGGCGCCGGCAATGCGTGCCATCAGCTGGTGCCAGTCCAGCAGCAGGTAGAACAGCACGACCGGGATCAGCACCAGCGTTGCCAGCCAGCCCAGGACCGCGCTGCCGCCGGTGCGCACGGAGTTCAGCACGGCAGTCCAGATCTGGTTGCCGCTTTCCGCCATTTTCTCGGCCACCAGGGCCTTGATGCTGGCGCCGTCGAGCGTGAATTCCACGCCCAGTTGCTGCAGGCGCGGCCCCAGCGTGTCATTGAGTTTTGCCAGCGAAGCGGGAATGGCCGCTTGCAGCAGCGGGATTTCCTTCTGCAGCACCGGCACCACGATCAGCAGCAGCGCCAGCACGGCGGCGCCAAACAGCGTGATTACGATGGATACCGCCAGTGCGCGCGGCATCTTCCAGCGCTTGAACAGGCGCAGGCGGCACAGCTTGTCGACAGCAGGATTCAGCGCATAGGCGAAAATGGCGGCGGCCAGGAAGGGCGTCAGTACCGGCCCCAGGATCCAGAGCAGGAAAAAGAAGGCGGCCCAGACCGATACCCAAAATAGCGTTTGTTTTTGTTCTGCCGAGAGGGGAAGAGGCATCTGATGGGGCGTGGTCGGGACGAAGGAAGGGCTATTCTAACGCCTCTGCTGTTAAAAACACCATGCGCGGGGCCTAGCAGTAGTTTAATATTTCCATAAATAAACTTTGAAGTGGAAGTCATGCTGTCTGTTCGTACCCAAGCCGCCGTTGCGGCCCTGTCCCTGGCGTTCGCCGCGCAATCCCCTGCCATGGCAGCGGACGATGGCGAAAAATGCGAAGGCTTCAACCGCCTGCTGTGCATGCCCATGGCCGCCGCAACCAGCGTGGCCGACGCCGCCGCCAACGTCGCCGAGGCGGTGAACTTCAAGAAGCCGTCCACCAAAGTCATCGACGCAACGGACGAGGGCGACCTGGCCCGCATCAAGCGCTTCGACCCCAGGAAAGACCCCAGCTTTGAGCCGGAAAACATGCTGGGCGTGGCCGTCAATACCTACCTGACCAAGCCCGACCCGGCCAGGGACGCCAAGCGCTTCGCCGTCCTCGAATACCTGGCCGGCAAGGCCGACATCTCCGGCGAACTGGGTACGGTGCTGCTGCAGGAGACCGTGAACCAGGCCTGGTTCGCCCGCAACGCACCGCAGGAAAGCTGGCCGCGCCGCCTGGCGCTGGCCCACCTGCTGATCGAGCACGGCGCCAGCGCCAAGGGCATCAACCTGTCCACCTGCGACCATTGCGAGACTGATAATGAATTCCTGGCGCTGCTGATCCAGGCCGGCGCCAACCCGAACGTCCAGTCCACCACTTACTCGGCCCTGCTCAACCGCTTCATCCGCAAGGACCAGTTTGACGCCGCCAAGCGCCTGGTCGCCCTGGGCGCCGATCCCAACGGCAGCACCTGGGGCAAGCGCAGCATGCTGGTGCGCTTGGTCAGCGAATGCGACAAGGACATGACGCGCAAGCTGGTTGCTCCCGAGCGCTTCGAAGCGGAGTGGCAGAAATGCGTGGCGGCGGTAACCACCCGCGTCAGCTTCGCCATCGAACAGGGCGCCGACCCGAACGGCAAGGCCAGCCCGGACAACGAATGCCTGACGCCCTACGACGTCGCCCTGGAAAAGAAGAACGAGGAACTGGCCGCACGCCTGCTGAAGCTGGGCGCGCGCCCCGGATTGGGGGAAGTTTGCCGCTCTGGTGGCTGAAAACGGCGGATAACAAGAGAAAATGCGGGGGCAAAAATGCTAAAATAGCGGACTTGCCGTATTCGGCCACCGCTTTTCCATTCTTCCGCCTCAGTTGCGACAACACCATGAGCCAACCTTCGAATGTTTCCCTGTCCTACCGTGACGCAGGTGTCGATATTGACGCCGGCGACGCCCTAGTTGAAGCGATCAAGCCATTCGCCAAGCGCACCATGCGCGAAGGCGTGATGGGCGGCATCGGCGGCTTCGGCGCGCTGTTCGAGATCAGCAAGAAATACAAGGAGCCGGTGCTGGTTTCCGGCACCGACGGCGTCGGCACCAAGCTGAAACTGGCGTTTGAGCTGAACCGCCACGACACCGTGGGCATCGACCTGGTGGCCATGAGCGTGAACGACATCCTGGTGCAAGGCGCCGAGCCGCTGTTCTTCCTCGACTACTTCGCCTGCGGCAAGCTGAACGTGGCTACCGCCACCGACGTGATCAAGGGCATCGCCAAGGGCTGCGAAATCTCCGGCTGCGCACTGATTGGCGGCGAAACCGCTGAAATGCCTTCCATGTACCCGGACGGCGAATACGACCTGGCAGGCTTCGCTGTCGGCGCCGTGGAAAAATCCAAACTGATCGACGGCAGCAAGATCCAGCCGGGCGACGTGGTGCTGGGCCTGGCCTCCTCGGGCGCCCACTCCAACGGTTACTCCCTGGTGCGCAAGATCATCGAAGTGGCCAAGCCGGACCTGGAAGCCGACTTCCACGGCCGCAAGCTGGCCGACGTGCTGATGGAACCGACCCGCATCTACGTCAAGCCGCTGCTGGCGCTGATGGAATCGATGGAAGTCAAAGGCCTGGTGCACATCACCGGCGGCGGCCTGGTCGAGAACATCCCGCGCGTGCTGGCCGACAACCTCACTGCCGAGCTGGACGGTTCTTCGTGGACCATGCCTCCGCTGTTCAAGTGGCTGCAGCAGCACGGCGGCGTGGCCGACGCGGAAATGCACCGCGTCTTCAACTGCGGCATCGGCATGACGGTGATCGTGTCCGCCGAAAACGCCGACGCAGCCGTCGCCCAGCTGACTGCAGCCGGCGAGACCGTATCCCGTATCGGCAAGATCCGCGCCCGCGCGGAAGGCGAACACCAGACGATCGTCGTCTAAATAAATGGGGACGTACCCCATTTATTGAGCAACGGAGCCCCAGCGGCTCCGTTTTTTTTGCCCCCGTTTCGATTCAGTCGCTTTATTGCAAATGATTCTCATTTGTATTATGATCGACGAATTGTATTTTTATTCACTGCACACCACACAGCCAGCGGGCTTCCCCACATTGCGGAGAGCTGCCAGTCATTGAGGTTTTGCCAGGGAGCGCGATCCGGCATTCCCTTGGCATGGCACGCTTTCCAAGGAATCCCCTATGTGGACCAACTTCGCTGCCGCTGGAGCGGCGGTATGACTTCGCCCATCACCTGGGACTTGTTTGCGGACGCCCTGGCTTCGCAACACTATCTGGCCGCGCAACAGCGTGTGCTGCGCCAACTGATCGAGGCACTGCTGTTCGAGCAGGTGCTGGCTGCGGAAATCACGCAAGAGGATGACGGCGTGTGCTTCCACATTCCCGGCCGGACGGCGGCCGGCCAGCCGGTAGCCTATCGCTGCAAGGGCCGCGTCAGCGAGAGCTTCGGCCGCATCCGGGTGGATGGCGCCTCGCTCATGCGCAGCGCGCCCGATGGCGCGCGGCCCGTCGCATCGCTCCAGGAATTCGTGCTCGAAGCAGGCGCCTTGATCGATACCGACGAGAACCTGCTGCACCGCTTCCTGCATGAGCTGCAACAGACGCTGCAAAAAGACACGCTGGCACGCTACACGCGCCGGCAAGATGGCGAAGGGCGCGACCTGACCGCTTTGGAAGGCCAGTTGCAGGACGCGCACCCCTACCACCCCTGCTACAAGTCGCGCGTCGGCTTCGATCCGCTCGACAATGCCGCCTACGGGCCGGAGTTTGCCCCGGCGGTACGCGTGTCCTGGCTGGCGCTGCGGCGCGCCAAGGCCAACGCCGCCGCCTGCCGCGACATCGACTTGCCATCTTTCCTGCGCAGCGAAGCTGGCGAGGAGCAGTACGCGCGTTTCAGCGCCAGGCTGGCCGCCATGGGACTGGAGCCGGATGATTATTGGCTGTTGCCGGCGCACCCGTGGCATTGGCGCGAGAAGATCGCCAGCCAGTTGTTCCCCTTGCTGCACAGCCGTGACCTGGTCTGGCTTGGCGAAGGCAGCGACGTGTACCGGCCCTTGCAATCGATCCGGTCGCTGGCCAATGCCACGCGTCCGCTGGCCGCCCATGTCAAACTGCCGATCGGCATCGTCAACACCTCGGCCGACCGCATCCTGTCCTGCCATAACGTGGAAAACGCGCCGCCGGTATCGGACTGGCTGGGCGAAATCCTGCAGCGCGATGCGGCGCTGCGCGCCACCGGCCTGGTGTTCCTGCGCGAAGTGGCCGGCATCACGTATCGCGATGCCGGGCTGCCGCTGGCGCTGCAGGCAGCGCAATACGGCATGCTGGGCGCGGTCTGGCGCGAAAGTGCCGACCGGGCCTTGCGGGCTGGCGAAGCCGCCGCACCTTTTTCCGGCCTCTCGCAGTGCGAAGCGGATGGCCGCCCCTTCATCGCTCCGTGGGTCGAGCAGTACGGCCTCCTGCCGTGGCTGGATGCGCTGCTGGAAGCCTCGCTGCCGCCGCTGATCCACCTGCTCTATGCGCAAGGCATCGGCATGGAGGCCCATGCACAGAACATCGTGCTGATCCATCGCGCCGGCCTGCCCGGCCGCATTGCGCTCAAGGATTTGCCGGGCGGCTTGCGCTTCGTGCGCCAATACCTGGCTGATCCCGACATCTGCCCGCAGTTGCTGCCGACGCCATCGTTCCGCAAGCAGGTCAACGCCACCGCGGGAATGGAAAGCACGTCGCCGGAGGAGGTGCGCGACTACTTCCACGACGCCGTATTCTTCATCAACTTCGGCGAACTGGCGATGTTCCTGCAGCAGCACTACGGCCTGGCGGAAGCCGACTTCTGGCGCCGCATTGCGGCCTGCATCGGCCGCTACCAGGCGCGCCATCCCGGACTTGCCGAACGCTTTGCGGCATTCGACCTGTTTGCTCCGGCCATCCGCATCGAGCAACTGGCCAAGCGCCGCCTGTTCGCGGAAACCGAAGCGCGCCTGCAAACCGTGCCCAATCCATTGCATCGATGGCGTCCGAAGGCGAGCGCATGAGCACGCGCCGGATTGTCGCCGCAACGCTGGCGGGCCATTTCGCCGCCGCCTTTGCCGCCCTGGGCATGCCGCCATTTTATGACCGCATCCTGCGCGAGGCCTTGGGCAGCAATGCCGCCTGGCTGGCCGGCTGGCTGTTCGTCATTCCGACGCTGGTGGCGGCGCTGTCCAATCCATGGTGGGGGCGCCTGGCCGACCGCTATGGCAAGAAGCGCCTGCTGTTGCGCGCCCATCTCGGGCTGGCGGTGAGCTTCTGGCTGACCAGCCTGGCCGGCAATGTCTGGCAATTCGCCGCGGCGCTGATCCTGCAAGGCCTGTTGGGCGGCACCTTCGCCGCATCCAACGCCTACCTGGCCACGGTGGTGAGCGGGCATCGCCTGACCCGCTTGCTGACACTGATGCAAGGCTCGGCCCGCGCCGCCTTGTTTGCCGGGCCGGCCTTGATGGGAATGCTGTCGCATGGGGCCGAACCTTTGCTGATGTATCGCTACCTGGCCCTGCTGCCGCTCCTGTCTGCCTTGCTGGTCTGGCGCCTGCCGGCCGTCGCGGCGCCGCCGGCTGCGAGCGAGGCGCTGGCCACGGACGGCGATGGCAAGACATTCGCCGGCGAAGCGATCCCGCCCGGCCAACTGTATGGCCTGCAATTCGCTTTCATTTTCGCAACGGTGATCACCTTTCCCTACTTCGTGCCGTATGCCGAGCAAACGCTGGCGAACTTGCCTGGGGCGGCGCCGGGGCTGCTGTTCGGACTGCCGCACCTGGTGTACTTGCTGTGCGCGCTGCCGTTGTCGCGCTTTTGCGGCCGCCGGCACCTGCTTGCAACACTGGCCGTCAGCCAGGCAGTGCTCATCGTGGCTTTGCTGGGGCAGGCCGGCAGCCATTCGCTGGCAGCGCTGGCCGCATGGCGCCTCGTCATGGGCGTGGCGATGACGGCCAGCTATATCGCCTTGCACGGGATGGTGGCCGCGATCACCGACGCCGGCAACGCCGGCCGCCGTTTCGGCTCCCTTGAGGGCAGCACCAAATGGGGCGCGGTGGCAGCCGGCCTGGCTGCCGGCATCGCCGCCGAGCGCTGGGGATTGCAGTCCCATTTCCTGCTTGGCGCGGCGGCGCTCGCGGCCAGCTGCATCTATCTCGTTGTACTCATGTTCCGTCTATACCGGGGCGATTTCAAACAGCCAGCGCACAGCACCGACTGATCGTGTAGCCAGCCATCACATGCTTGGAGAAATTTCATGTCGACATCAGCTTTGCACCGTAGTCCGAATATGTCGGCGGCGTACTGCGCCGCCAGCCAGCGCAGCCTGGAAACCCTGTTGAACTGCTATTGCCGCGAAGTGGCCATCCCGGAAGGGCACGCTAGCGTCGGCCCGCTGTTCGGCCAGAACGACTGGCCGCTCGCCCTGCGTTGCGCGCTGGCCACCGGCCAGGCCCTGCACATCGTGTTGCCGCGTCTCGATAGCCGCGTCGTGGTCGCCGTGCAGGACGACTCGCCAACCGCCAACTATCGCTACCTGTCCGCGCTGTATTGCAAGAGCGCCGGCCAGCCGTGGGCCTTGCTGGACTGGCGCATGCTGGCGGACCTGATCATCCGCGACCTCGCGGCCAAGACCGGCCAGCCATACAACCACGAATTGCTGGCGCAGATCGAAGACAGCGTGCAGGTCACCACGGCCATCCTGGAAGCGCCATGGCCAAACGCGATGCCGTCCGATCCGCTGGCGGCTTACCTGGATTCCGAACAGTCGCTGACCTACGGCCATCCCTTCCATCCCGCGCCCAAGAGCAGGCAAGGCTTCAGCGCGGACGATTTGCGCCGCTATTCGCCGGAACTGCGCGGCGGCTTCCCGCTGCACTATTTCGCCGTGCAGCGCGACGCCGTGCTGCAGCAGTCGACCCTGGCGCAATCCTGCGGCGACATCCTGGCCGCCCAGGCGCCGCAAGGAGTGGTGGCCGGTGATGACTACCTGCTGGTTCCAGCCCACCCTTGGCAGGCGCGCTGGCTGCTGGAAAAGCCGCTGATCGCCGCCGCCATGCGCGACGGCCGTATCCGTCACCTCGGGGCGCAGGGCGAGCTGTATTACCCGACCTCCTCGGTACGCACCCTGTACCAGCCCGGCAACCCGTATTTCTACAAATTCTCGCTGCATGTGCGCCTGACCAATTGCGTGCGCAAGAACGCGGTGTACGAGCTGGAAGGCGCGTTGCAGGTGAACCGCATCATGAACGGCGTGATTCCGGAACTGAGGGAGCGCTTCCCTGGCGCCGCCATCATGCCGGAACCGGCCTTCCTGTCGGTCGACCTGCGCGACGGCGACGCCGATGCCAACCGCGAAATCACTGAAGGCTTTGGCCTGATCTTGCGCGGTAATTTCGACCAGCACAACCTGCTGCCGGGCGCCGTGCCCCTGCTGGCCGGCGCCTTGTTCGGCAACCACGTGCTGGGCGAGGCACGCCTGTCGGCTCTGCTGCGCCAGATCGCCGAGCGTGAGCGCATGGCGCCGGAGGCGGTGGTCGTCGAGTGGTTCTCGCGTTATGTGCAACAGATGATGTATCCAGTGCTGCATTGCTACTTCGCGCACGGCGTCGTATTCGAGCCGCACCTGCAGAACGTAGTGATCGGGCTGGTCGAGGATTGGCCGGCGCAGGCCTTCCTGCGCGATTTCGAAGGCGTCAAGCTGGTGCAGGAAGAGTGGGGCGCAGCCCGCCTGTCCGGCGTCAGCCAGCGCGCGCAGGCAGCGCTGCAGTACGACCGCGAGCGCGGCTGGAAGCGCATCGCCTACTGCCTGTTCGTCAACAATTTTTGCGAAGCGATCCACCAGCTGGCCGCCGGCAATCCGGCCTTGCAGCAAAGGCTGTGGGCGCTGGTACGCCATCACCTGCAACAATACCAGCACCTGCACGGCACGGCCGAATCCGCCGCGCGCATCGCATCGGTGCTCGGCGGCGAACCGCTGCCGGCCAAGGGCAACCTGTGCAACCGCTTCCTCAAGCAGGCCGACCGCGCGGCCGACTACGCGCCCTTTGCCAATCCGCTGGCTGCCTTCAAGGAGCAATTGGCATGAGGCTCGACTGGGACCGCGCGATCGCGGCGGCGCAGCAGGCGCACGCCGGCTCGGATGAACCGCTGTGCGCCTTCATCTACGACTTGCCGGCGCTGAAGCGCCACGCGGCGCACTTGCGCGAAGGCTTGCCCGGCCAATGCGACTTTTTCTACGCGATCAAAGCCAATTCGGACGTGCCCCTGCTGCAAACGCTGGCGCCAACCGTCGATGGCTTTGAAGCCTCGTCCGGCGGTGAAATCGCCTGGCTGCGCCAGCATTTTCCGCAGGTGCCGGTGATCTTCAGCGGACCAGGAAAGCTCGATAGCGAACTGGCGCTGGCCTTGCAGCATGGCGCCACGGTGCACGTGGAAAGCCTGCATGAACTGGAGCGCCTGGCCGTGCTGGCCCGCGCCGGCGGCAAGCCGGCATCGATCCTGCTGCGCGTCAATCCGCCCTTGGCCGAGTTGGCGACCACCACCCTGGTGATGGGCGGCAAGCCAACCCAGTTCGGCATCGCCATCGAGCACTTGCCGGTGTGCCTGGAACGCCTGCGGCAAGAGCCGTGCCTGGAGCTGCGCGGCTTCCACTTCCACCTGCTATCGCACCAGCTCGATGCGGACAAACACCTGCAACTGCTGTCGGCCTACCTGCGCCAGACGCGCGAATGGTGCGAGCAGTACGGCTTGCGCATCGAGCATATCAACGTCGGCGGAGGGATCGGGGTCAATTACCGCGAACCGCAGCGCCAGTTCGACTGGCCGCGCTTCAGCACCGGCCTGGCAAGCTTGCTGGCCGAAGAAGCGCGCCGGCATGGCGACGACGTGCCGCGCCTGCGCTTTGAGCTCGGGCGTTTCGTCAGCGCGTTTTGCGGCTACTACGCCACCGAGGTGCTGGACATCAAGGAGTCGGGAGAGCGCGTATTCGCCATCGTGCGCGGCGGCACGCATCACTTCCGCACCCCTTATGCACAGGGCCACAGCCATCCGTTCCGGGTAGTGCCGGTGGCAGACTGGAAACATGCCTATTCGCGTCCCGAAGCCGTGCACCGGCCGGTGACGGTCGCCGGCCAGCTTTGCACGCCCAAAGACGTGCTGGCCAGCGACGCCATGCTCGATCGACTGCGGGTCGGCGACCTGCTGCTGTTCCAGTATGCGGGCGCTTACGCCTGGCACATCTCACACCACGATTTCCTGCGCCATCCGCATCCACAGCATATCTACCTGCAAGAAGATGCGTAGGCCTTAACGATTTTTTAACGTCACATCCGAAGGAAAGTCATGCAACATCGTCGTATTCACCCCCATGTCCTGGCGCTGGCCGCCGCCGCGCTGTGCTCGCAATTTGCCTATGCGGCGGACACCGAACTGCCGATGATCACCGTGCAGACGGCAGCGGCGTCCGATCCGCTGCACGGCACTAGCAGCGCCACCAAGCTCGATGTGCCGCTGCGCGACGTGCCGCAGTCGGTGCAGTTCGTCGACAAAGAGCTGATCCGGGCGCAAGGGGCAGTGGATATGAAAGATGTGCTGCGCAACGTCAGCGGCGTCGCCCTGTCCCAGGGCGAAGGGCGGCGCGACCAGTTCTACATCCGGGGTTTCGACGCCACCCGCGACACCCTGCTTGACGGCATGCGCGACGACAGCCTGTATTTCCGCGACCTGGGCAATGTGGAACGGATCGAGGTGCTTAAAGGCCCGGCCGCGGTGCTGTACGGCCGTGGCTCGGCGGGCGGCGTGATCAACCGCGTCACCAAGAAGCCGGTGAAAACCCCGGTGCGCGAGGTGACGTTGAGCGGCGGCTCGGAGAACTTCCGCCGCATCGACCTGGACCTGGGCGGTGCTGCCGGGGAACAGGCCGCGTTCCGCCTGACCGGCGCCTACGAAGCGGGCGACAACTACCGCGACGTGGTCCACTCCGAGCGTGCAGTGCTGGCGCCATCCATCGCCTGGACGGCGGGGCGCGACACCAGCTTCCTGCTGCAAACCGAATTCCTGCACCAGAACCGCACGCCCGATCGCGGCATCCCTTCGCTGAACGGCGTACCGGCCGATGTCCCGGTTGGCAACTTCTACGGCGAGCGCTATGACTACGCCAGGACGGATGCGCAAAATGCCCGCTTCAATGTCGAACATGCGGTCAACGACAAGCTGGTCCTGCGCAATAACTTCCAGTATTCGAAGCTGAAGCTGGATGCGATCAATACCCGCACCCTGGGCCTGGCCGCAGCCAACACGCAAGTGCGCCGCCAGATCACCTACTTTCCTCAGGACCAGAGCAATTTCCTGAACCAGACCGAAGCGGCGTATCAGCTCGATGCTGGCGGCGTTCGTCACGCCCTGTTAACCGGCGTTGAACTGGGACACCAGAAGTCCGGCCGCCTGGTGCGTGCTGCCGCGACCACGCCGGTCAGCTTGCAGGCGCCGCAGCAGCTTATGGCCATGCCGGACCTGGCCGCGTTGCCGGTCACGATCGACAACGATTTCAAGGCCGATACGGCCGCATGGTATGCGCAGGACCAGGCCTCGTTTAACGAGCAGTGGAAGATGCTCGCTGGCGTACGCTTCGACCGCTTCAAGCAGGAACAGAACGACCGGCGCACCGGCTTGGTCCAGAGCCGCACCGACTCGGTGTGGAGCCCGCGCATCGGCGTGGTTTACCAGCCGGGCCAGGCGCACGCGTTGTACGCAAACCTGAGCCGCTCCTTCCTGCCGGTAGGGAATGACTTCTTCTACGGCGGCAAGGATTTTGCACAGATCAAGCCCGTTGAATCCTTGCAGAAGGAAATTGGCGACAAGAGCGAATGGTTCGGTGGACGCCTGCAGTCGACCGTCGCCCTGTACGAGATCACGCAGCGCAACGTTGCGACCAAAGACCCTTCCGATCCGGCAGGCGTGCGCCAGGTGCAGACCGGGGAACAGCAAAGCCGTGGACTCGAAGTCGACCTGACGGGCAGCCTGGCGCAGGACTGGAAAGTGTTTGCCAATGCCACCGTCAACCATGCCCGCATTACCCAGTCCAACAACTATAAGGTGGACAATCGCCCCGCCAACATTCCCAAGCATGCGGCGGGCTTGTGGTCGAACTATGAGCTGGGCCACGGCTTTTCCATCGGCGCCGGCGCCTTCTACGTGGGAGACCGTTTCGCCGTTGAAGACAATGCGGTGCGCTTGCCGTCCTATGTGCGCCTCGATGCGATGCTTGGCTATAAAGGCAAGAACTGGGAAGCTGGGCTGAACCTGAACAACCTTGCCGACAAGGTGTATTACGAATCGGCCAACAACAACTTCCAGATCCAGCCAGGTGCGCCGCGCAGCGTCATGGCGTACGTGCGCGTGAAGATCTGAGTTATCGACGGGTGAACTCCATGACCCAGTTGGTCTGCCAGCTGGTGCCATCATCCCAGGAGTAGGCTTGCTCCCACCGCGCCTGGCGCTCGCTGCTGCGGGTCCAGGTGAAGCGCACGCGGGCCGTGCGGCCTTTGTAGACTTCTTCGCCTTCGAAGCGTCCCACGCCATCGGCATCGAAACGCCCCACCACCGGCGGCAGCAAGGTGCCGGTGGCGGGATCGAGGCCGCCGTCGCGATTGGTCAGCCAGTAGATGCTCCAGCGCCCGGTCGCCGGATCGAATACGCGCAGGGTCATCGCCACGAAGCCGGGCCGCCAGTCGCCCAGCGGCCGGTATTCGTCGTAGTTGCCGATGCCGGCCGGCAGCGCGTGCACCAAGTTGCTGGCGCTGAAGGTTTCCCAAGCGCTGTCCGGATTGGCGTAATCTGACTGGCGGCGGTTCTGCACCGTCCAGTCGCCGTGCAGGAAGTCGAAAGCATGCCGCGCCCGTTCGATTTCGGCGGCCGCAGGCGCACTTGCTGTCGCCGTGCCGCCGACCGCGCCAGCCGCGCCGCTTGCCGCCAGCGCCAGTGCCCCAATCAGTTTTTTCATGGTTGTCTCCTGTTTGAAAGAGCCATCATGCTAGGCCGCCAACAGGCGAGAACTTGCCCTATATGCCGGCAGTATCTGAATCCGATACCTCGACGGTATTTCGGGGCTCGCGCAAAGCGCTGGCGCGATCATTTCGTTCTTACCAAACGAAAGGACACGCCATGCTCACCACGATCTTCATTGTTTTCGCCGCCTGCTTTGCACTGGAGCGCCTACGACCCGGCTGGAAACTGCCCCGTATCCGCACCTGGCCCGTGCGCGTTCTTGCCATCAACGCCGTGCAGCTTGGCGTCGTGCTGCTGGCCGGCGTGAGCTGGGAACGCTGGGCTTCGCAAGCCTCGCTGCTGCACTTGTCGGACCATGTCGGCCCGGTCGCTGGCGGCCTGCTGGCCTACTTCATCGCCACCTTCGTGTTCTACTGGTGGCACCGTGTGCGCCATGAATCGGACCTCTTGTGGCGCCTGTTCCACCAGATCCACCACAGCCCGCAGCGCATCGAAGTCATCACTTCGTTCTACAAGCATCCCGGCGAAATGATCGTCAACTCGATCATTGGCAGCCTGCTGGTCTATGCCTTTCTTGGCCTGTCGCCGGAAGCCGGCGCGGTCTACACCCTGTGCACCGCGCTCGGCGAATTCTTCTACCACACCAGCGTCACCACGCCGCGCTGGGTCGGCTGGTTCTTCCAGCGCCCCGAGATGCACCGCATCCACCACCAGTACGGCCGCCACAAGAACAACTATGGAGACATCGTGTGGTGGGACATGCTGTTCGGGACCTACGAGAACCCGGAGAAGTTCGAAGCCACCTGCGGCTTCGATCCCGACAAGGAAGAACGCCTGGTGGACATGCTGGCCTACCGCGACGTCCACCAGGAATGATCAGCGCAGCGGCAGCGCGATCGGTCGCATCGGCGCCGCATCCGCACCGCGCAGCTTGAGCGAGGCGCCGATAAAGGCAAACTCATAGACTTTGTCGCGCGCCAGTTCCTCCAGGTTAACCAGCTCCATGATGGGCACCCCATGCTCGGCCAGCAGGTAGGTGTGGACCGGGATGTAGTTGTCCTTGGCCTCGGAAGGGAAGGCCTCGAAGCTCAGGTTGTCCGCGCCCACCACCATCGCGCCGTTCTGCTCCACCAGGAAGCGCGCCGCATCCAGGCCCATGCCGGGCGGGTTCTGCATGAAGGCCTGCGCCTTCTCGAACTGCTGCATGCGCCCGGTGCGGATCAGCACCACATCGCCTTTCTGCAGCGCCACCTTCTGTCGCGCCAGCGCCTCGGCCAGGTCCTTGCCGGTCACGCGGTAGTTATCCGGCAGCATGGATACGCCCTTGGATGCCGCCACGTCGATCAGTACGCCGCGCGCCACGATCGGCGGCAGCTTTTCCGCACCGGCCACTTTCCAGCCCCGGTCGCCCAGGTGTTCGGAAGCCTTGAAGCCGTTCCAGATCTTGCCATTCAGGCCGAAGTGGTTGAGCGCGTCGATATGGGTGCCCATGTGCGCATACATCGAGATGGCGCTGCCCGTGTAGCTGACGTGCTGGTTCATGGCTTTGCCGGTCTCCATCGGGTCCGACAGCACATTGCCGTGCGGCGTATGCGTCATCCACATCAGGTAAGGCGGATCGCCGGCAGCCTGCCAGCTCGGCATGCCGACGAAATAATCCACCGACAGGTCATAGGCGCGGCCGCCCCTGATGCGAGCCAGGACGGCCGCGCTGGAGGCTTGCGTGACCAGGTTCAGTCGCCCGATTTCATCTTGCGGGCCCCAAGGGCTGGTGCCCGGTTCGGCAGCCATGGCATTGGCGGACAGCAGCAGGGCGGCAAGGGCGTTTGCGAGTTTCATCGTGGTTCCTTTGTAAGAAATGTCAGTGAAGCCAGCATATTTGATTCTGCTGCTAAGATAATCGGGCAGTTTTGATAAAGACTTTTTACCCGGGGGATCAAATGGACAAGCTGGCGGCCATGCATGCCTTTCGCCGCGTAGTCGAGCGCGGCAGCTTCAGCAAGGCGGCAGAGGAGTTGGGGCTGTCGCCGGCCGGCATCGGCAAGCAGGTGCGCTGGCTGGAGCAGGGCCTGGACGCCGCACTGCTGTTACGCACCACCCGCACCATGCGCCTGACCGACACCGGCCGTGCCTACTTCCAGGAATGCTGCCGCCTGCTCGACGAGCTGGATGAATTGGAGCGCAGCACCAGCGGCGAGCAGGCTGCAATGCGAGGCCGCGTGCGCATCAACGCCCCGATGTCGCTCAGCCTGGTGGTGCTGCCGCCGCTGCTGGCGCGCTTCATGGACCAGTACCCCGAGATCGACGTCGAGCTCACCATGGCGGACCGCTTGCTTGACGTGGTGGCGGAAGGCTTCGACCTGTCCCTGCGCGTGCGCACCACGCTGCCCGATTCTTCGCTGGTAGTACGCTCCGCCGGCAAGGTGGAGCAATGGCTGTGCGCATCCCCGTCCTACTTGCGCGAAAACGGAACGCCGCAGGTGCCGCACGACCTGCTGGCGCATCGGGCGCTGGCTTTCCGCCTGGCGGAAGCGCCAGGCCTGTGGCGGCTGGAGGGGGACGGCGGCACGGTCGAAATCGAACCGCCAGTGCGCATGTGGCTGGACAACAGCCTGATGCTGGGACAGATGCTGGCGGCCGGGCAGGGCATTGGTTCGCTGCCATCCTTCATTGCCCGGCCCATGCTAGCCCACGGCGCGCTGGAACGCGTCCTGCCGGACTGGCATTTGCAACCGCGCGTGGCCTACATCGTCTACCCCGGCAACCGGCACTTGCAGACCAAGGTGCGTGCCCTGTCCGACTTCCTTGCGGCTGAATTGCCTCCACTGTTCTAGCGTCAAAGGATTTTTGCGATAATCCAGCGGGGAAAAGGCGGTTGCGCCGTGCGCTTCAACTTCCCGTCACATGAAAGGAATTCAATGGGGTTTGATCTAAGAAGTGAATCGGGCGCGGAAACCCGTTACAGCGGCTCGGCCTGGGCAATGCTCCTGAACTTGGGACAGGCGTACGGCTGGCAGCCTGCCGGAACAAGCGCGCCACCAGAAATTGAGGCCGCCGAATGGGAACCCGATGTTTACGACACGAACGATGGACAAACGGTGACCCGGCAAGATGCTGCGAACCTGGCAGAGGCGCTGGAGTCCCTGCTGGCCGATCCCGGCCAGGGCGCGAAACAGGTCGCGCTCAGCCGAGACCTCGACAGGCTCGTTCACAAGCAAATGGTCCAGATACTCGGTGAGGCCAAGGTAGGCCCCTACATGGAGGACCCCAATCCCCTTGTTATCCCCGACGATACGATGCGGGAGTTCATCGAATTTCTGCGCCAGGGTTCTTTCCGAATCGAATAGCTTAGCGCTTGAGGATCTTCGGCACCGGCGCCGGGCGCAGGCGATAGGCGTCCGGCATGCCGGAACCGAGCAAGGGGCGCAGGTACATGCGGAAGGCATCGGTCACGCCGGTGCCTTTCTCGTCAATGAATTCATCTTCCATGGTGCGCGTCTTGCCTGCCACCGCTTCCAGCGGCATCAGCTCATAGTCGACCGAATAGAAGCCGGTGCGCTTGATCGCCACCGAGCCGTTGCGGTCGCCCCACATGGCGAACTGCACGGCCTTCTCGCCCACTTCGCGCGCCTCGCGCTGGTCCACGTCGGACACGCAACCGATGAAGGAGCGCTGCAGGTAGCCGAATGTATCGCCGCGCACGCGCTTGATGCCCAGCTTGTCCTTGATCTCGTCGCACAGCAGGTCGGCCAGCGCGCCGGTGCCGGACAGCTGCACGTTGCCGTGCGCATCGCGCTCCACTTCCTTCGCCAGCAAGGTGGCGATCGGCGCGCAGGATGCATCGTGGATGCCCTCCGACACCGCCACCACGCAGCGCCCGTAGCGCGCGTAAGTGTCCTTGACGTCGGCCAGGAACTGCTCGATCGAGAACACGCGCTCCGGCAGGTAGATCAGGTGAGGCCCATCGTCCGGGAATTTCTTGCCCAGCGCGGAAGCTGCCGTCAGGAAGCCCGCATGGCGGCCCATGACCACGCCCACGTACACGCCCGGCAGCGAGGCGTTATCCAGGTTGGCGCCGGCAAAGGCCTGTGCCACAAAGCGCGCAGCGGAGGGGAAACCCGGCGTGTGGTCATTGCCCACCAGGTCGTTGTCGATGGTCTTGGGGATGTGGATGGCGCGCAGCGGATAGCCGGCAGCCTGCGCCTGCTCGGCCACGATGCGCACGGTATCCGAGGAATCGTTGCCGCCGATGTAGAAGAAGTGTTCGATCTCGTGCGCCTTCAGCACCTTGAAGATCTCTTCGCAATACTTCAGGTCCGGCTTGTCGCGCGTCGAACCGAGGGCGGAGGAGGGCGTGGCCGCGACCAGTTCCAGGTTATGGCTGGTCTCCTGCGTCAGGTCGACGAAGTCCTCGTTGACGATGCCGCGCACGCCGTGCAGCGCACCGTAGATGCGTGTCACGTTGCGGAAGCGGCGCGCTTCGAGCACGACGCCGACCAGCGACTGGTTGATCACGGCGGTCGGACCGCCCCCTTGTGCGACCAGGATTTTGCCAGACGACATCGCGCTGCCTCCTTCGAAGTGAGTGACGGACGAGCCGCCAGCTTACTCCGTTTTTGCTCCCGCGCCGATATGCTTGTCGAGGAATTTCTCGACTCGGCTCCAGAAGTCGAGGCGGGTCTTCAGCGTATGCCAGCCGTGTTGCTCACCCACGTATTCAACGAATTCGGCATCGGCCTTGGCGTCTTCCAATGCGCTGCGCATTTTTTTGAAATGCACGAAGGGCACGCGGCGGTCGTCGCTGCCGTGTGCCATCATCAGAGGGCGCTTGATGCGGGCCACCTGCTTCAGCGGCGATGTGGCAACAAGCTGCGCGGCGTCCTTTTCCAGGTCACCCACCAGCACCGGCACGCCGTGCTTCTTGTAGTCGTCCGGCAGATCGGACAGCAGGGCCATACCGCCGTCATACAGCAGCGGAATGTCGGTGACAGCCAGATAGGAAATCCCGCAGCGGTACAGTTCCGGATCGTTGACCAGTCCCATCAAGGTGGCATAGCCGCCATAGCTGCCGCCCATGATGCAGACGCGATCGGGGTCGGCAATGCCTTTTTCAACGGCCCACTTAACGCTGTCGGCAATATCATCCTGCATTTTCAGGCCCCATTGCTTGAAGCCGGAGGAGAACAGCTTGAGGCCGTAGCCTGTCGAGCCCCTGTATTCCGGTTCCAGCACGGCATAGCCGCGTGAAGCCAGGAACTGGCCGTCGGAATCCCAGCCCCATTCGGTGCCGCGCACATAGGGGCCGCCATGCACCATCACCACCATCGGCAGTTTGCTGCCGCCCTTGGCTGGCTTGGTCAACCAAACCGGGATCTGCATGCCGTCGCGCGCCTTGACCTTGACCAGTTCCTGGCGTCCCATTTCAGCCGGATTGATGTCAGGGTGGCTTGCACCGATTACTTTCAACTGGCCAGTCTTGCTGTTGAACAGCAGATAGGTGTGTGGCTGGCGATCGGAATAGCTCCTTACCAGCAGCCAAGGCACTTCCGGAGTTGCCGGCGGGGTGATGATATTGACCAGGTCGGGCAACCTCTTGTCCACTTCCGCCTGGGCCGTCTTCATGCCGGCATCGAACCAAATGCTGCTGCGCGCCTCGCCAAGATAGTGGATGCCAAGCAGGCGCTTGTTCGAATACACCATGCTGCCGCTGAAGTCGTAGTCGCTCAGCGAAACCAGAGGTTCCGGGTCGACCTTGCCGGTGGACAGGTCCAGGGTGTGCAGAGCCGCCTTGTCTCCTTTCAGGCGGGCCTTGACCAGCATCTGCTCGTCATTGACGAAGCCGACCGGCTCGATGCCGTCTTCCTCGCCGTAAGCTGTAAAGGTGGCCAGGGCGCGCCATTCGCGGCTGGCAGGGGCGCGGTAGTGGAAGGTTTGCTTGCCGTCCTTGAGGGACACCATGATGCTGGGCTCGCCCTTGTGATCCAGCATCCAGTACTTCGCAGCCGCCGGGCGGCTGACAGTAGTCGCTTGCCCGGTCGAAGTGTTCAACCTGATCAGGTCAGTGCGCTCAATGACATGGGAGCGTTCTTTCCATTCGGGGCGGCGGGCATAGATGAACTCCGAATCCTGCGCGCCCCGTTCACTCATCAGAAAAGTATTCCACGGTTCGACATGGCGCGTGATCAGACTGCCGATGACGTACGCGATCCTGTGCTCGGCTAGTTGGCGCTTGTCCGTGCCGTCACGGTTGACGGCCCATAGGCCAGGAGCAAATTCTGTTTCGCCTGCGGTCAGCTTGGAATCGTCCACGTTGTACACCAGGCGGTTGTCGTTGACCCAGCGAATGGCGGCGATATCGTAACCGGCAAGGCGCGTGCCGCCGACAACGGCTTGGGTTTCGCTGTCGATGACCACCATGCCGTCGCGCAGCGTGTTATCGCCGATACGAAGTGCTACATAGCGGCCGCTCGGCGAGATGGCGGCGTCCTTGAAATGGGCCGGTTCGAAGAATTGCTGCAGCGGCGGGGCCGCGTGCGCCAGGCCGCCGACGGCGGCCAGGGACAGAAGAAAATGCTTGATCATCATGCTTGCTGCCAATACTGTTGTGGGAAATGTATGTTACTGGAATGGCAAGCTTTGAAAACTAGCCAAATGTAACTTTCGCCTTGACGCGCGGCGGGCGAACCGGGTCCGCCACGGCTTGCCCGACTATTTCTGGCCGATATGCTTGTCGAGGAATTTCTCGACCCGGCTCCAAAAGTCGAGGCGGGTCTTCAGCGTGCTCCAGCCATGGCCTTCGCCGGCATACTCGACGAACTCGGCGTCGGCCTTGGCGCTTTCCAGGGCGCTGCGCATTTTCCTGAAATGCGGCACCGGCACGCGATGGTCGTCGCTGCCATGCGCCAGCAGCAGAGGACGCTTGATGCGGGCCGCCTGCTTCAGCGGCGAGGTGGCGACGAACTGCGCGGCATCCTTTCCCAGGTCGCCCACCAGCACCGGTACGCCGTATTCCTTGTAATCGTCCGGCAGGCCGGACAGCACGGCCATGCCGCTGTCATACAGCAGGGGAATGTCGGTGACGGCCGCATAAGCAATGCCGCAGCGGTACAGGCCCGGGTCGTTGACCAGGCCCATCAGGGTCGCATAGCCGCCGTAGCTGCCGCCCATGATGCACACGCGGTCGGGATCGGCAATGCCCTTGTCCACCGCCCACTTGACGCTGTCGGCGATGTCGTCCTGCATCTTCAGCCCCCACTGCTTCATGCCGGCGGAGAAGAGCTTGAAGCCAAAACCGGCCGACCCCCTGAATTCAGGTTCCAGCACGGCATAGCCGCGCGAAGCGATGAACTGGCCGCCGGCGTCCCAGCCCCACACATTGCCGCGCAAATAAGGCCCTCCGTGCACCCTCACCACCAGCGGCAGCTTCTTGCCGCCCTTGGCCGGCAATGTCAGCCAGGCCGGGATCTCCAGCCCGTCGCGGGCGCGGTACTTGACGATGTCCTGTGAGCCCATTTCGGCGGCCCTGATGTCCGGGTGCGTGCCACCCAGGCCTTTGACTTCACGGGTGTCGCTGTTGTATAGGGAATAGAAGCGCGGCTGGCGGTCCGAGTAGCTGGCTACCAGCGTCCAGGCACTGTCCGGGTGCGTTCGCGGAGTGATGATGTTGACCAGGCCAGCCAATTGGCGATCCACTTCTTCTCGCCGCCAGTGTCGCGGTAATGGATGGTCTCATTGCCTTCTTTCGATGAAACCATGATCGTCGGCACGCCCTTGTGGTCCAGCATCCAGCCCTGCGATATGCCTGGATGGGACAGCACGCTGGATTGGCCGCTCGCGGTGTCGAGCTTGACCAGCTCGGTACGCTCGATGTCGTAGCCGGCCTTTGCCGTCCAGATCGGGCGCTCGACGTAGATGATGTTGGAATCCTGGGCGCCATCCTCATCCATCAGGTAAGTATTCCATGGCTCCAGGCGCGACTTGATATGCGAACCTGTGCTTTGATTGCCGCCGTGGTGTTCAGCCAGCTGGCGCGTTTCCTTGCCGTCGCGGCTCATGGCATAGAGTCCCGGGGCAACGCGACGGTCCCCCGGCGCCGCGTCTTTGTCCGTGACGGTGTAGACCAGGCGCTCATCGTTGACCCAGCGGATGTGGCCAACGTCGTATTCGGCCAGCCGTTTGGTGCTCACCACTTGCAAAGTGTCGGTATCGATCACCGCCAGCGAATCGCGGGCCTCGTTGCTGCCGACGCGCAGCGCCAGGTAGCGGCCGCTCGGCGAGAGCCGGGCTTCCTTGTAGCGCGCCGCTTCGAAGAAATGCAGGGCTGGCGGCGCAGCCTGGGCCAAGCCGGCGACGGTAGCCAGTCCGGCTATTCTGGCGCGCGGATGTGGCGTACAAGCGACAGGGTGCGTGCATCCGGCGCCGGCGTCAGCAGGCTGACTGCCACCAGCGCTGCCAGCCCGGCCGGTACGCCGAATACACCGGCCGAATTGGCGGCGATGCCGAACCACTGCCCACTAAGGCTACCGCCCAAGACCGGGTTGGCATGCAGCATGTAGTACAGGCAGGTGAAGAAGCCTGCCACCATCGCGGCTATCGCGCCCTGATGGTTGGCGCGCTGCCAGAATACGCCGGCCACCAGGGCCGGGAACAGCGTCGATGCCGCCAGCGAGAAGGCGGCGCCTACCAGGGACAGGATGTCGCCCGGCTTGGTGGAGGCGGCATAGGCGGCGATGAAGGCCACCGCCAGCAACAGCAGCTTGGAAATCGTCACCCGTTTCTGCGTCGAGGCCTGTGGGTCGACGATCTTGTAATACACGTCATGCGACAGGGCGTTGGAGATTGCCAGCAGCAGGCCGTCCGCGGTGGATAGCGCCGCAGCCAGGCCCCCTGCCGCCACCAGTCCCGATATCACGTAGGGCAAGCCGGCTATCTCCGGTGTGGCCAGCACCAGCACGTCGCTGTCGATCTGGATTTCGGCCAGCTGCACGATGCCGTCCAGGTTGACGTCGCTGATCGACAGCAGCGGGTTGGCCTTGTCCACATTGGCCCAGTATGACACCCAGGTTGGCAAGTGCGCGAAATCGCTGCCCACCAGGGAACTGTAGATGTCGTATTTGACCAGCACTGCCAGGGCCGGGATGGTCAGGTACACCAGCAGGATGAAGAACAGGGTCCAGAACACCGACACCCGGGTTTCCTGCACCGACGGGGTGGTGTAGGAGCGCATCAGGATGTGCGGCAGGGCAGCCGTGCCGACCATCAGGCAGAACACCAGCGCCAGGAAGTTGTTGCGCTTCTGGTCCGACTGCTCGCGGTTGGCGCCGGGGAAGGGCTCGGCATGTTTCACCAGTTCGCGTCCGCGCGCCAGGTTGTAGTTGCGCTGTGCCGTCCACACGGCAGCCGCATCTTCCACGGTCTTGGGATAGTCGGCCAGCGCCCGTTCGGCGGCGCGGATTTCTAGCAGCGAGCCATTGCGCTGCTTGACCATGTCCAGGTTGTGCTGCGCCTCGACCCGGCCGGAATCCCAGGAGGCAGGCAAGCCATGCAGGCGTACGCCGAAATCTTCGGCGCGCTGCAGGAACACTTCGCGCACCTCGGCCTCTTTTTCGTCGCGCGCCAGCTGCGTTTCGCGTGCACTGAGCTTGGGCAGCAACTTGCCGTAGGCGACTTGCGGCACCGGGTTGCCGCCGTGCTTGACCGCCAGCCACATGGCCGGCATCAGGAAGGCCACCAGGATGATGATGTACTGCGCCACCTGCGTCCAGGTAATGGCCCGCATGCCGCCCAGGAAGGAGCACACCAGGATCGACGCCAGGCCGAGGAAGATGCCGACCGAGAAATCGACGCCGGTAAAGCGCGAAGCGATCAATCCCACCGCGTAGATCTGCGCCACCACGTAAGTGAAGGAAACGACGATGGTGGCGCCGACAGCCATCAACCTTACCGCGCGGCCGTGGAATCCACCGCCATAGCGCGCCGCAAAGAAATCGGGAATGGTGTATTGGCCGAACTTGCGCAGGTAGGGGCCGATCAGCAGCGCCACCAGGCAGTAGCCGCCTGTCCAGCCCATGATGTAAGCCAGGCCGTCGAAACCATGCAGGTACAGGCCACCGGCCAGTGAGATGAAGGATGCGGCGGAGATCCAGTCGGCCGCCGTGGCCATGCCGTTGAACAGCGAAGGCACGCGCCGCCCCGCCACGTAATACTCCGCCACGTTCGAAGTGCGGCTGATCACGCCGATCGCCGCGTACAAGACGATGGTGGCAAACATGAACAGGTAGCCGATCCACAGCCGCGGCATGCCTTCCTGTTCCAGCATCGCCAGCGCGAGCAGGAACATGGCGAAGCAGCTGGTGAAGATCGTGTAATAGCGCTGCAGCTTGCGGAAGAAGGGCGTCCTCATGCCTGGTCCTCGCCAGCGTTGCGGTATAGCCGCTCCAGCGCGCGCATGCGCCATGCGTAGAAGCCGATGATGGCCAGGTAGATCAGCGAAGCGCCTTGCGCCGCCAGGTAGAACGACAGCGGCCAGCCGAAGATCGACAGGCCGCTCAATTCGCGCGCAAAGAAAATGATGCAGAACGTGGCGAGCAGCCAGGTGGCGAGCAGCCAGGCGGTCATGCGGTTTACGCGGCGCCAGTGCCGCTCGAGCTTATCCAAAATGCGGTACCTCTTCTTCTTCGGGCGGCGTGTCCGGCACGCGCAGCGGGAACGTCACGCGGAACAGGCAGCCCGGGTATTTCGGGTCGGTGGTGCGCGGGTTGGCGAACAGGTCGACTTCCGCATCGTGCTGCTGCGCTACTTCGCGCACAATCGGCAGGCCCAGGCCGGAACCCTCGGTGTTGCTGCCCAGGATGCGGTAGAAGCGCTCGAACACATGGCCGCGCTCCGCTGCCGGGATGCCGGGGCCGTTGTCTTCCACTTCAAGCAGGGCATGCCTGCCTGTGCGGCGCACGCGGACCGTAACGGCGCTGCCGCGCGGCGTGTAGCGCAAGGCATTGTCGATCAGGTTGGACAGCATCTCGCGCAGCATCATGGCGTTGCCGGAAATCGGCACGTCCTCGGGCGGCGGTTCGTAGCCAAGGTCGATGCCGTAGTTGAAGGACGCCTGCACCCAGTCATGCACCGTGCTGCGCGCCACTTCGCCCAGCTCCAGCGGCTCCATCGCGGTGCCGGCCTGCGGCTGGTTCTCGGCGCGTGCCAGTGCCAGCAGCTGGTTGACCAGGCGGGTGGCCGCCTGCGACGACTTGGCCAGCTGTTCCAGCGAACGGTGCACCTCGGCCTGGTCGGTCTGGCGCAGCGCCAGTTCCGATTGGGTGCGCATGCCGGCCAGCGGGGTTTTCATCTGGTGCGCAGCGTCGGCGATGAAGCGCTTTTGCGAATCGATCGACAGTTTGAGGCGCTCCAGCATTTCATTGAGCGACTTGACCAGCGGCGTGATTTCTTCCGGTACCTGGCGCGGCGGGATCGGGCTCAGGTCGTCCGACGGGCGGGCGCGGATGCGCTCCTGCAGTTCACGCAGCGGCAGCAGCCCGCGCGACAGGGCAAACCATACCAGGGCCAGCACGATCGGCAGGATGATGAACTGCGGCAGGATCACGCCCTTGATGATTTCATTGGCCAGCTTGGCGCGCTTTTCCAGCGTTTCGCCGACCTGCACCAGGGCCAGGCGCGGCGGCTGCGCCTTGTCTTCTTCCAGGTTGACCCAGGTCCAGGCGATGCGGATCGGCGTGCCGTGCAGGGTGGCGTTGCGGAACAGGACGGCGCCGGCGCGGATGTCCTGCAGCTCGGGATCCTGCTTCGGCGGCGGCGGCAGGTCGCGGTCGCCGTCGACGTGGGCGCCGGACGGGCTGCTGACCTGGTAATAGATATTGTCCACGTCGTCGGCACGCAGGATGTCGCGCGCCGGGCCGGGCAGGCGCGGAATCGCGCCGGCCACCTCGCGCACCTGCTGCGTGAGCACGGTGACGGTGTCTTCCAGCGCATGGTCGAAGGGCTGGTTGGCGATCGATTTGGCCACCAGGTAGGTGATGGCGATGCTCATTGGCCACAGCAGCAGCAGGGGAGCGAGCATCCAGTCGAGGATCTCGCCGAACAGCGAGTGCTGGATCTCGTTCTCTTCGGCGGCCGGGGCGTGCTCCCAGTCGGCGGCCTGCTGCTCGCCGTTCACGGTGCGGCCGGCGGTTGCGGCGGGTTGAATTTCTCCAGGCAATAGCCGAGGCCGCGCACGGTGGCGATGCGGATGCCGCCCACTTCAATCTTCTTGCGCAGGCGGTGCACATAGACCTCGATGGCGTTGTTGCTGACCTCTTCGCCCCATTCGCACAGGTGGTCCACCAGCTGCTCTTTCGACACCAGGCGCCCGGTGCGCGCCAGCAGGATTTCCAGCAGGCCCAGTTCACGCGCCGACAGGTCCAGCATCTGCTCGTTGATATAGGCGCTGCGCCCGACCTGGTCGTAGGTAAGGGGGCCGTGCTTGACGACAGTGGAGCCGCCGCCCTGGCCGCGCCGGGTCAGCGCCCGCACCCGCGCCTCCAGCTCGGACAGCGCGAACGGCTTGGCCATGTAATCGTCGGCGCCCAGGTCGAGGCCGTTGACCCGCTGTTCCACTGAATCGGCCGCGGTCAGGATCAGCACCGGCAGCAGCGAGCCGCGGGTGCGCAGGCGGCGCAGCACTTCCAGGCCGGACATCTTGGGCAGGCCCAGGTCCAGGATCAGCAGGTCGAATTCCTGGGTGGACAGGGCGGTGTCCGCCTCCTGCCCGTTTTTTACGCAGTCGATCGCATAGCCGGACTGGCGCAGGGAACGCGTCAGGCCGTCGGCGAGGACGCTGTCATCTTCGGCTAATAGGATACGCATAGGGCTACTGTACTCCAGCCGTTTGACTTTTCGCAAAGTTTGCAAAAAGGGGCTTGTCAAAAGCACTGTAATTTTATACAGTACCACCTGTACACCGTAGTGACCCAATTCATTTAGCCCGCGAAAGAACATCATGGACGACAAAAAAGGCGCAGTACCTGCATCGGAAAAAGCCAAGGCCCTGGCGGCTGCACTGGCCCAGATTGAAAAGCAGTTTGGCAAAGGCTCCGTGATGCGCATGGACGCATCGGCCCCGATCGAGGAAGTGCAGACTGTCTCCACCGGTTCCCTGGGCCTGGACATCGCGCTGGGCGTAGGCGGCCTGCCACGCGGCCGTGTAGTGGAAATCTACGGTCCTGAATCTTCCGGTAAAACCACCCTGACCCTGCAAGCCATCGCTGAAATGCAGAAAATGGGCGGCACCTGCGCCTTCATCGACGCGGAACATGCGCTGGACGTGGTGTATGCCCAGAAACTGGGCGTGAACCTGCACGAGCTGCTGATCTCCCAGCCGGACACCGGCGAACAGGCCCTGGAAATCTGCGACGCGCTGGTGCGCTCCGGTTCCGTGGACCTGATCGTGGTCGACTCGGTTGCCGCGCTAACCCCGAAAGCCGAAATCGAAGGCGATATGGGCGATTCCCTGCCGGGCCTGCAGGCGCGACTGATGTCCCAGGCGTTGCGCAAGCTGACCGGCACCATCAATCGCACCAACACCCTGGTGATCTTCATTAACCAGATCCGCATGAAGATCGGCGTGATGTTCGGCTCGCCGGAAACCACCACCGGCGGCAATGCCCTGAAGTTTTACGCCTCCGTGCGCCTCGACATCCGCCGTACCGGCTCGATCAAGTCGGGCGACGAGGTGATCGGTAACGAGACCAAGGTCAAGGTGGTCAAGAACAAGATTGCGCCGCCGTTCAAGGAAGCCCACTTCGACATCCTGTATGGCGAAGGCACTTCGCGCGAAGGCGAGATCATCGACCTGGGCGTGGACGCCAAGATCGTCGAGAAGTCGGGTTCCTGGTACAGCTACGGCGGCGAACGTATCGGCCAGGGCAAGGACAATGCCCGTTCCTTCCTCAAGGAGCGTCCGGCACTGGCGCGTGAAATCGAGAACAAGGTGCGTGCGGCACTGGGCGTGCGCGAGCTGCCGGCCGTGACTGATGTTGGCGAAGAAGCGCCTGCGCCTAAGCTGAAGGCGGTCGACTAAAACCGGTAAACCAGGGTCTGACCCAAGGGTCAGACCCGCCAGATCATCGGCCTGCGACTTCGGCACAGACGGGTCTGACCCTTGGGTCAGACCCAGATTTACCGTTTTTAAGAAAGCATGCCCCTCCCCAAACCCACCCTCAAAGCCCGTGCCCTCCGCCTGCTCAGCCAGCGCGAGCACAGCCGCCTCGAACTCGCCCGCAAGCTGCAACGCCACGCGGAAGAGGGCGACGACGTCGAAGCCCTGCTGAATTTCCTCGAACAAAACAAATGGCTCTCTGAAGAGCGCTTTTCCGAAAACCTGGTGCACCGCCGCTCCGCCCGCTACGGCAACAGCCGCATCGTGGCCGAACTGCAGCATCACGGCATCGGCGGCGAGATGCTGGCCGAGGTCAAGGAAAGCCTGAAAGAAGACGAAGTCGAGCGCTGCTGCGAAGTCTGGCGCCGCAAATTCGGCGAAGTCGCCGCAGATCCCGAAGGCCGCCAGAAACAATTGCGCTTCCTCATGTCGCGCGGCTTCTCGCAGAAAGCCATCCGTACCGCCATGAAGGGCACCATGCCCGACGAGGAATTCTGATGCCCGGGCAGGTATGCTACACTTCGATAGTTTTATGCAGCACCGCGGGTGCGGTGGTTGTCCGTAGAAGCTGCGGCGTACTGTTTAGCTGCTTATAATTTTGGCCACTTTTGAGTGGCATCGGTCTTATGTCCCTGTCAAATCCTGTCTCCCGACGAGCGCTGCGGCACACGCGCGCCATAGACATCCAGGCGTATTCACGCGAGGATGGCCTGTGGGATCTTGACGCCCATATCACGGACATTAAATCCTTCGACACCATGCTGGCATCGGGCCCGCGCAAGGGCAACGAAGCCCTGCACGACCTGTGGCTGCGCGTGACCGTCGATAAGCAGCTGACCATCGTCGATGCCGAAGCAAGTTCGGACGCTGTTCCCTATCCTGGCCATTGCAACACGATCGGCCCCGCCTACAAAGCCCTGATCGGCCTGAACCTGATGAAGGGTTTTCGCCATGCAGTCAAGGAAAGGCTGGCCGGCGTACAAGGCTGTACCCATCTGACAGAATTGGCCCTGGTGCTGCCGACGGCAGCCGTGCAAGCCTTTGCCAACGATGTCTGGCCAGTGAACGAGCGCTCCAGCACTGCGACAGAAAAACCGTTCCAACTTGACAAGTGCCACGCTCTCAAGACCGATGGCGGGGCAGTTGCCGAGTTCTACCCACGCTGGTATGTCAACAAGACAGAAGCAGCCTAGGTGCTGTACAAAATACATCTAACCAACAAACAGGTATTCGAAAGAAGGGAAAGCCAGCATGAAAATCCATGAGTATCAAGGCAAAGAAATCCTCCGAAAGTTCGGAGTGACCGTACCGCGCGGTATTCCGTGCATGTCCGTGGAAGAGGCAGTGAAAGCTGCTGAAACCCTGGGCGGCCCAGTGTGGGTCGTGAAGGCACAGATCCATGCAGGTGGCCGTGGTAAAGGCGGCGGCGTGAAGGTTGCCAAGACCATGGAACAGGTGAAAGAGTACGCCGACCAGATCATGGGCATGCAGCTGGTGACCCACCAGACCGGCCCTGAAGGCCAGAAAGTCCGTCGCCTGCTGATCGAAGAAGGCGCCGACATCAAGAAAGAACTGTACGTTTCCCTGGTGACCGACCGCGTCACCCAGCGCGTAGTCCTGATGGCTTCCTCCGAAGGCGGCATGGACATCGAAGAAGTCGCAGAATCGCACCCGGAAAAAATCCACTCGATCGCTATCGATCCAGCCGTTGGCCTGACCGACGCCGAAGCCGCCGGCATCGCCGCCAAGATCGGCGTGCCGGAAGGCTCGATCGCCGACGCGGTGACCAACCTGCAAGGCCTGTACAAAGCCTACTGGGAAACCGATGCTTCCCTGGCCGAAATCAACCCGCTGATCCTGACCGGTTCCGGCAAGGTCATCGCCCTGGACGCCAAGTTCAACTTCGACGCCAACGCCCTGTTCCGTCACCCGGAAATCGTGGCTTACCGCGACCTGGACGAAGAAGATCCAGCTGAAGTCGAAGCATCGAAATTCGACCTGGCCTACATCTCCCTGGACGGCAACATCGGCTGCCTGGTGAACGGCGCCGGCCTGGCCATGGCCACCATGGACACCATCAAGCTGTTCGGCGGCGAGCCAGCCAACTTCCTGGACGTGGGCGGTGGCGCAACGGCCGAGAAAGTCACCGAAGCGTTCAAGATCATGCTGAAGAACCCAGGCCTGAAAGCCATCCTGGTGAACATCTTCGGCGGCATCATGCGCTGCGACGTGATCGCCGAAGGCGTGATCACCGCATCCAAAGCCGTGTCCTTGCAAGTACCGCTGGTCGTCCGCATGAAGGGCACCAACGAAGACCTGGGCAAGAAGATGCTGGCCGACTCCGGCCTGCCAATCATCTCCGCTGACACCATGGAAGATGCAGCCAAGAGCGTTGTTGCTGCCGCTGCCGGTAAATAATTAAGGAATCACTATGTCTATCCTGATCAATAAAGACACCAAAGTCATCACCCAGGGCATCACCGGCAAGACCGGCCAGTTCCACACCCGCATGTGCCGCGACTACGCGAACGGCAAGGAAGCTTTCGTCGCCGGCGTGAACCCTAAGAAAGCCGGCGAAGATTTCGAAGGCATCCCAATCTACGCATCCGTCAAGGAAGCGGCTTCGGAAACCGGCGCAACCGTTTCCGTGATCTACGTTCCACCAGCAGGCGCAGCCGCTGCAATCTGGGAAGCCGTAGAAGCCGAACTGGACCTGGCCATCTGCATTACCGAAGGCATCCCAGTCCGCGACATGATGGAAGTGAAAGACCGCATGGCTAAAGCAGGTTCCAAGACCCTGCTGCTGGGCCCTAACTGCCCAGGCCTGATCACCCCGGACGAAATCAAGATCGGCATCATGCCTGGCCACATCCACAAGAAGGGCCGTATCGGCGTGGTTTCCCGCTCCGGCACCCTGACCTATGAAGCAGTCGGCCAGCTGACCGCACTGGGCCTGGGCCAGTCTTCCGCAGTTGGTATCGGCGGCGACCCGATCAACGGCCTGAAGCACATCGACGTGATGCGCATGTTCAACGACGATCCTGACACCGACGCTGTGATCATGATCGGCGAAATCGGCGGTCCGGACGAAGCCAACGCAGCACGCTGGATCAAGGACAACATGAAGAAGCCAGTGGTTGGCTTCATCGCCGGTGTGACCGCTCCTCCAGGCAAGCGCATGGGCCACGCCGGCGCGCTGATCTCCGGCGGCGCCGACACTGCGCAAGCCAAACTGGAAATCATGGAAGCCTGCGGCATCAAGGTAACCAAGAATCCTTCCGAAATGGCTCGTCTGTTGAAGGCAATGCTGTAATAGTAGCTGTATGATAACGGGGAGCTTCGGCTCCCCGTTTTTGTTTACCCGGAGGATATCGATTTGGCAAAACTACTCGTGATGCGAGAAGGTGTTATCGAGCAGACAGTGCAGCTCACCAAGGAGCGCATGACCGTCGGCCGCCATAAGCATAACGACATTGTCCTGAATCACCCCGCAGTCAGTGGTGAGCATGCCCTCGTCACCACCATCCTGGACGATTCCTTCCTGGAAGACCTGCAAAGCACAAATGGTACATTTGTGAACGGCCACCGCATCGGCAAGCACTTCCTGCAGAACAAGGATGTGATCAAGATGGCCAAGTACCACCTCGAATTCGTCAGCGACGGCATCCGCCCCCTGGCCGCCGCCGCCGCGACCATCCCCGCCATGCCGGTTCCGCCATCGGCCCCGGCCGCCGCACCGAACACCCAGTTCGCCGAACTGCCGCTCGCCCATATCGAAGTCCTGAACGGCAGCAACGCCGGCAAAACCCTGAGCCTGACCAAGGCCGTCACCAGCCTGGGCCGCCCCGGCGTGCAAGTGGTGGTCATTACCCGCGCCCTGGAAGGCTATTCCGTCGCCCACGTGGAAGGCGACAAGTCGCCGCTGCTGAACGGCGACCCGATGCCGCGCCAGCCGCACCCGCTGAAGGGCGGCGACATCCTCGACCTCAGCGGCATCCTGATGGCATTCCGCCACAGCTGAGGTGCAAAGTTGAAGTGATCCGCTGGACCGGTCAGACGATTTTTTGACGGTCGGCCAGCATGGCCTCGTAAGTCAGGTTTTGCAGCAGGGTGAAATGCGCAGGGTCCAGTCCGGTGAATTGCACGCCATAGCTGAACACATCCTTCCCGTCTCCCTTCTGCGACTGCGCGACCGTGGCGTTGCGCACCAGCGCCGGGGTATTGATGCGCACTTGCCGGTCGTCCGGCGGCGCCAGCAGGGTAAAGTCCAGCTGCACCGTCTCGCCCTCGCGGCTCAAAGGCTGGGCCGATTCGATCAGCGCGCCGGACACGCTCAGGTTCACCAGGAAGACGGAAGCATGGTGGCCGTCATCGCGCGACATCTTGGCCGGGATCTCGACCTTCACCCGCATTGCCGCGCGCAGGCTGGTGCCCTGGATTTCGCTGGGGAAGGCCACGTGCGCATACATCAGAGGCCGCAGGAAGACACGCTGCACGACGGTCGAGAAGGAGCAGACGTTCACGCCCGAGAATACCCGCACCGTCAGCTTGTCACCCTCGGTAACGGCGATTGGCCCATTGTTCTCCATCGGTATCTTGACGATCATGTACTCGTCACGCACCCAGCCAATGACGGTCGAGAAATGCTGCATGGGCCGCAGCGTGCGATGGGTGATCAACTGGATGCGCCCGCCAACCTGCAGGTTCATCTGTTCAAACGCATATTCCTGCAATTTGTTTTCGCCCGCCATCTTCGTTATTGTCTATTTATGAGCCATTGCCCATTGTACAATAAGGCTGCGCATCAACTATTGCTTTGTCGATAGGACGGTCCAGTCCAGGCCGACCAGGTGATACGGGTCGGGCTGCATCTTGTTGCAACCGCCGCCGCAAGTCTCTTTCGCGCCGAAGCGCCAGCCGCCGTTTTCGCGGTCGAGGATTTCCTTGTCCACCAGTTCCAGCGTTTCATGGTAGCGCCGCGCCATGTCCGGCCGCTGGGCCACGGCGAGGAAAGCCTTCATGCCTTCCGCCTGCTGCCACCAGTATTTGCTGCGGTCCACTTGCCCGCTGGGCGACATGCGGTTGAAGATGCCGCCATCCTGTTCGTCATAGCCTTTCGCCACGGCAAACTTCAGCAGGCGGTCCGCCACGCCCGAATAGATAGGCGGCAGGCCGCGCGCTTCGGCACTACGCAGCAGGTGGCTCCATTCGAACTGGTGGCCAAGGTCGGTAAAGCCGTCGTCGCCGGTGAGCGGCTTCCACTGCTCGTCATACCACTCGGGGATATAGGCGCCGCCATCGGGCAGGCCAACCATGAGCTGGTTCAGGACAAAATCGCCCAGCTCGCGCGCATCGGCCACCACTTGCTGGTCGCCAGTCGCATCGACCAAGGCCAGCAGGGCTTCGAACATATGCATCAGGGGATTCTGCGAGTGCCTGCCTTCCAGCTTCGGAGCAAAGTCGCGCGGCGCGGAACCGCGCAAGCCACCGCCTGGTTCGCGCAGGTTGCGGCGGATGTCCTGCCACGCGGCCAGCGCCGCCGCCTTGTATTTCGGCTCGCCCGTCACCCTTGCAGCGTGCGCCAGCGCCAGCAAGGCAAACGCGTGGCCGTAGGTGTTCTTGGTCGTGCTGACCGGCTTGCCTCCGGCGTCGACAACCTGGAAAAAGCCGCCGTGCAGCGGGTCGTGGAAAGACGACAGCAGGAAGTCGGTGCCGCGCCGCGCCACTTCCAGGTAGCGCGCATCGCCTGTTGATTCATAGCCGACCAGCATGGTGTACACCAGCCGGCTGTGCAGGGTCAGGTCGCCGCTGATCTTGGCCGGCGCCTGCCAGTTGCGATCGAATTGCCCCTGCAGCAGGCCGGAAGGCGTGGGGGCCACTGCCAGCCAGCGTGACAGATGGGCGTTGAGGTCCTTGCGGTGCCACTCAGCGTTCGCCACCTCGGCCATCGCCGCGCGGCTGCCATGCCCAGCTTCATTGCTGTCGCAAGCTGCGAGCAGGACAAGAAATGATGCGACGGCCGCGCGGCGCAGCATCAGGCTTTCCAGTCGCCCGACTTGCCGCCCGCCTTTTCGGTGACGCGGATGTCGGTCATCACCATGCCGCGGTCGACGGCCTTGCACATGTCGTACACAGTCAAGAGGCCGACCTGCACGGCGGTCAGCGCCTCCATTTCCACGCCGGTCTTGCCGTAGGTTTCCACCTGGGCGCGGCAATGGGTTGTCTGGTCAGTTCGCAAAGAGTTCCTGTTCTTGGCCCACAAGTGGGACAGAAATGGGACAGGATTTTTGCCCTGTCTGCACGAAGTTTACCTCGACTTGGCATTCGACTCAACATTAGGGCCTTGCGCTGCACTGCCGTTGGATTTCTACGTAACTATCTTTTTGGAAGTAAATTCGGAATTTGAATTTCACCGCGAAGAATTTAAACCGATCTACATCTACCTGAAAAATACATGATTGGAAGACCAAGATGCATGCTGCAATATTACGTTAATTCTCGTGTCATAATAACCCAGGAGTTTGTCGCTAATCGCTAGGAGATGTATGACGTCAGCTACTTCAGGAGATGCGTCGAAGCGCGCAGAGAGCCAGCAAAAGCTACTTATTGAGATCATTAAACGCTACGACAGCTACATCGGCGCGACGAACGCAAAGATTGCAGTGATCCTGTCGTATTCAATGGCTTATATTGGCGGAGTCGCCTTTAAGATTATTGATTTGTCGGCCAAACAACAACATGATGGACATTGGTGGCTAGCACTAGTCATTGCTGGAATTTCTGTCGCGGCTACCCTTTATGGGGCATTTCGTGCATACGAGGCACTCAACCCACAAACTCCATCGGGACGCGCTCCACATGAAAAACCATCGATAGTCTTCTTTGGTGACGTTGCATCATTGGTCGGTGGTAGGGATGGTTATGTTAATCGAATTAACGAGATTTCTGATAGCGAGATTGTCGAAGACTTGGCACGTCAAGCGCACGTGCTGGCATGTATCGTTTCAAAGAAAATGAAGACATTGAATGGATCAATTTATGTTCTCGCCAGGGTGCAACTGCCGCTAAGTTTGGCAACTATTTTTGCGCTCTGCCTGACCTCGCCGTGAGAGAAAGAAATGAGTAAGAAGAATCAAGATTTATTTCGATCTAGCTTTGAGACAATGTATAAGACGGGTAACCGCACCTCGCGGTCGGCAATACTCGCAAAGTCTGCGCAACCTACGTTGGAAAGTATACGTAGAAGCGACTCGATTGTTTTCGATAGCGCAGACCATCCAGGATTCGGCTTGGCTAACGTTGACGCCGACGAATATGCCATTCAACGTCCAATTCGTGATTGGTTTGGCAAGGAGGGCGTTAACACTAGTACGATAGGCGCGCATCCAGATTTCGAGTACTTGGATGGCACTGACGACGTGAAGAGTCATCATATCACCACCGTCTTCATCGACATACAAAACTCAACACGGCTTTCGCTGCGTTACGAGTTGATCGATGTGCGCAAAATCAAAAATACGATTTTGCGTGCGGCCTCCGAAACGGTGAGGGCATTTGATGGACACGTCCATCGATTCATGGGTGATGCCCTTATGGCCTACTTTGGCGGGGTAAATCAAGACCGCGAATCTGCATGCATGGCCGCGATTAACTGCGCTGCGATGCTGCGTCTCTTAATGGATGAATCGATCGGCCCCGGTCTGCAAAGGCAAGGCATTGATCCCGGCGACATTGGATTCAGAGTCGGCATCGACTACGGAGGTGACAACGAGGTCATATGGTCATCTTATGGCTACACCGATGTGTCCGAAGTTACGGCAACTTCATTCTTTGTTGACGCTGCGGCAAAGCTTCAATCGATGGCATCAAAAGACAGTGCAATGCTCGGTAGCAATTTAGTGCGGCACCTGGATTTTCCATCTCATTTCACTGGTCAAAAAACGGTAATGCGCGATGGTAAACCGGTGGTGGAGCCATACTTGCGCCCTAACTATTCGCTGCCAAATGGAGACAGTCATAATTATGCGATTCATGAACTGAGATTTGAAGAATTTGCGCGCCTTCTGCCGATTCCATTAGAGATGCGCCAAGGTTTGATGAAAGGTGCTGTCGCACGTCAAGGGATTCGTTTTCAAGCTCACTTGCATGAAGGAGACGGCTACAAAGAGTATAGGTCGCTTTCGAGATGCATCAATAAGGGAACTCAGATTCGCTTCCAGATTATTATTGACCCGCACGCATTAGACGGACTTCGCTTACCTTTGCGCGGTACGTGGGTTCGACGGAATCATGGCCAAGAAGCATCTGACGCTGGCATGAGTGAAGATGATCAAGGCAGCTTTGATGTGACGCCGAATCAGTCAAATCGTGGCCGTGAGTCGAGAACGTACACTTGGACCCGTGACGCTGCGTATCGCGGAATTCATACCATGGAAGTCAAGATTCACGACAGTCAAGGGAATCTGCTGTTCCGGGACATTGTTGGCATTCATATCCGGTAAGTAATCGGACCATTTAGACGAATGCCCTCGATGGTCCGCCTCGACTACCCTTAACAGTCGCGCTTATTGCCCATGGAGCAGGAGAGGCGCTTAGCGCGTGCGATTTCAGCATCAGCGGCATCATTCTTGGCTTTCCGTTCTGCGTCGGCGTCGATTACTGCCTGTCGCGCTGCATCGCGGCGATCAAGTGCACGCTCCCTGTCTTGCTGGCGCTCATCCATCTCGTCAAGCTTGGCGGCGACTTCAGACATGCCCTTACGGCGCTCAGCCCGCTCAGCCTTCGCCGTTGCCACGGCCTCTTCCTCCTTAAGCCGGATGCCTACAATCTCTTTGCGCACGACCTCGTCGCATGCCGCCATTTCAGACTTGGGCATTCCGCTCCACGCTGACCAGTGGGCGCTTGCCTCAAGATAGCATTTCATACCAGCGCGCTCTGGGTTAGCCCTGTATTTGGCAATCTCCGGCGCATAGTCCTTACTAAGCGTAGCGATAGCCGCGTCCTCTCGTTCCTTTCTAATCTTCGCCTTGGCGTCGTCTAACACGCCAGCGCTGGCAATCAGTGGAACGGACAGAACGGCTACTGACACGGTGAGCTTGAAGGACATTTTCGTATTTCCAGTGGCTAATGAAAATGACAATACTACCGATACGGTAGTAAGCTGGCAAGCCGAAACATGGACTATCTCTACCTTTACGGTAGGGAGACGGTATGTCTGCATTTGGCAGCAGGTTGAAAGCTGCGCGATTGGCAGCGGGGTTGTCGCAAGAGCAGTTGGGAATTCAAGCGGGGATCGAAGAAGCAAGCGCAAGTGCGCGAATGAACCGCTACGAGCGCGGGACCCGTGTACCAGGACTTGAATGGGTAGAGCGATTCGGCGTCGTGCTGAATCTGCCAATGGCGTACTTCTTCGCGGAAGACGACGACGAAGCCGAGCTATTGAAGGCTTTCCATTTGCTGTCGGATGAGGGGAGAAAGCGCTTACTAGCTTCCGCACGAAAGCTGGCCAAATAGTTGGCTTGTACCGCAACTAACAAGGAGTGGCGGGATGCGGTTAGGTGGGCGTTGGCATGGATGCAGCTAGCCAGTAAAAATAAAAAAATAAAAAACTGAAGTGTCCACCGGATTATTTAACGCGGCGGGCGACACCCAGTATCGGGCAGCAAGGCCAGCGAAATATTAATTCCTGCGCTGCTGGCGCTGCCAACCTGCCAAATTGCTTAGATCGGATAATAGCCCCGCCTGCGCCCTGCTCAGGGTTTTACACTACTTGGTGAAAAATGCCTGACGCTGCTATGCGGCCTTAGCGGCCTTCGCTGCTGCATCCTTCTTCAAGATCAGCTTTACCTGTGATTCGCTGACGCACAGGGTAGATGCAACCTTGGCGATGGTGTAGCCCAAGGCACGGAGTTCAATGATCTTGGCATTAGCCACTATGTCTGCCTTGCGGCCCTTGTAGGTGCGCTTCTCCAACGGTTTGCCCTTGTCGGCTTCCTTCTTCAAGGCGATGCCTTCCTTCTGGCGGCGGCGGCGAGTCTCGTAGTCGTTACGGCACTGGTACAGAGCAATCTTTAGCAACATTGCCTGTGCGGCCTCCAATGCGATGCTTGCAATGCCTTCGTCATCCACCTTGGGCAGTTCAATCAACTGCGGAACCGATACCTTAGCCCCCTTCTTCTTGATCTCGTCCATCAGGGCTTCAGCCTTCTTCAAAGGGAGGCGAGTAAGGCGGTCTAAGTGTTCGGCAATGATCGTGTCGCCTGCGTTCAGGTCGGCCAGCATACGCTGTAACTCAGGCCTGTCTTCCTTCGTACCCGATTCCTTCTCAGTGTAGGTGGCGACGACCACGTAGCCCTTGGCTTCTGCGTCAGCCCGGAGCGCATCCTGTCGCTCGGTGTCCTGCCCCTTGGTGGATACGCGCTGGTAGATGCGGGCGATTGGTTTGTTCATGAGTTCTCCTTGTTATGCTTATTTGATAAGGCAAATTGAGCATACTTCAAGTGACCAATCGTTTGCAACCAGCTTCCGGGGCTTGTAGGGGTGAATTTCGGCAATTACTGACTGATCGTTGTTAGACGACCCAAATTGGCTTGACACAGTAGCAACTATACTATTGACACGGTTGTTGTGGTGGCGTGGTAATGTTGTCTGGCAATTACCGATGATTGTCGAGACAGTCTTTGGTATGGTTGCATCAACAACAAACCTAAAGGGATGCCCATGTTTTTCACCGAAGAGTTCCTCGACTCGATCCGAAGCGACCCGCTTGCTTCCGTGATTCAGATTTGCAATGACACTCTGGCCGCAGTTGCCCAACTGAACAGGCATGAGTGGGATGACGAGCAATTGGACATTCTGCTTGAAGCCCTAGCGCTGATTAATGCAATCGAAGAGCAAGAGCTACTGGCAATTGGGCTGAGCAAGCCGAACACCAACGAGATACAGGACAGGGTATGTAGCAACATCTTCCAGTATCTTGAACAAGTCAGGGACGCTAAAGAGCAGGACAGAGCAGCAGTCACGCTTAGCGCGAAGCAAAAGAGGTTCGCAACTGCCCTTGGCAACGGATTCGCATACGAGTTCTCCAAACCAGACATTTCCCGTGTGCAACAGCTAATCTCCGAACTGCGGGAGAGCATCGCCAAGTCTGAACTGTTCGATGAAAATCATCGCTCCCGTCTACTTTCCAGGCTTGAAAAGCTTCAAGCTGAGTTGCACAAGCGCGTTTCCGACCTCGACAGGTTCTGGGGGCTGATTGGCGATGCCGGGGTAGTCCTTGGCAAGTTCGGCGAGGACGCAAAACCGTTCGTCGATCGAATCAAAGAGGTTGCTCAGATCGTATGGAATACCCAAGCCCGGTCTGAAAACCTGCCCAGCAACACGACATTGCCCTTACTGAGTGACGATAGTGCCGGTAGTCACCTTGGGCATCAGGCCAGCAATGATCCGGGCTGATACTTTCGGCTGCAGGACTCGTGGGTGACCAAGTTGCGCCGCTGGCATGAACGCTCCCATAATTTCGGGAGCAGTTTAGCTGCGCCCCTCGAACACAATTTCGGAATCGGCAGTATTAGAGGGGCCAGAGCTAACTGGTGGAAAGCTTCACCTTCATTAGGGTTTCGGCATACACCACGTACATTAGTGTCAGCGCTTCCTTCGCGTCGTCTTCGAGAATAGCTTGGGGGTGCCGCGCTTCTGATTGGACTCGATTTCCCAAGTTCATAGGGTGATCTGAAGGCATCTCATGCGCGAATGGGTTTCGTATTTTTCTGAGCGTGTCGATCCTGTTAAGCACATCCTTTGTCAGGATTTTCTTCCTTCGCGCAGCCCTGATTCTTGCCGACAAAGTGTTTTCCTGTGGTTTGAATTTGCGCCTTGAAAGCAGAGTCCCTAACGCATGGTCGATGTATGCGGTAGCTGTCATGATTGCTGCGACATAGTATTCGTTCACAAAGCTGGCGCGGGCATCCTCAAGTACCGCAAGAGGCTCAGGTTTTCCAAAGACTAGCCCGGCTTCCGGCTTAAGGCTTGACGACCATCGCATGCGATCCACTCGTTTGGCACGTGTCTGTTCATCGTGCCAAGTCACGGCTTCAATTAATTGATCAGGGAGAGGCGTCAGAGCGTCGGGCATGATCTTCTCCAGCTCTTTCTGGCTTACAAGATAGTACATCTTCGACCAAAGTAAACTCTGCTATCGATTCGGCTGGTGTGCAGTTCAATGGAGACGTAAGCTGGCACTTTAATACGGCATGCCATGGAGGCCATAATCTGGTGTACCGGCTTTGTCGGCTGCGACGGCGACAAGCTGGCGGATTGTTGTGAATGACATGTCACTAACGGAGGATATGAAATGACATGGGTAATTGGTGCTGCCTCAATAATGAGTACTGGGGCAATTATTTCCGACAGTCGTGTTCACTTTGCCGATGGACGCAGTGCTGAATTGCTCCAGAAGATATACCCGGTTGGTAACTATATCGCGGCAGGCTTCGCTGGATCAGTGCGTATTGGTTTCGAGATGATCGATAGCCTAAAGAGAATTTTAGCCATGCCAGCAGGTATCGGGCCCCATGCCTTTGATCCGGTTGGTGTTTCCGCTGAGTGGACTCCTATCGCACGCGAAGTTTTTCAACGAGCACCTGAACTGGAGAAGCGGAACGGGGCCAAAGTTATCATGGTCGGAGTGTCCCCGATTGAAAACATGGGAAACGAAGCGTTCCCAAGGGTGTACGTCATTCGATTTTCTGCTCCAGACTTTGTCCCACAATATATGAACAGAGGACTGAGAATGTGCAGTATTGGGTCAGGCGCAGGTGTCACTCAATATAAACGTAGCCTTCGGCCTCTATTCCGCAACGGCTCGGGCATTCATCAAGCGCATCTGGGAGGAGTACATCAATGGGCGAGGACATTAGCATTTGGGGCCACAATTGCAGTCCGTGACTATCCCCATGCAGGGATTAGCGAACATTTCCATGTTATTGGCATCACCCTTGGTGATATGGCCTTGATGAACAACGACATGAAAACGTACCCCCAAGAAGGGGAGCCGGTTGTTTTGCAGATGCCCCAGGTTGCGACTTCATGGTTGGAGTTTTGTGATTTGGCAGAAGTAAGGCATTCTTCCGGTGCAGGAGCAGTCGGTTAGTTTTGTGCAGACGTAGGCGACATGTCCACGGCCACCATTCTATGTTTTGGCACGAACCACAACCAATTCACGACCAACAAGCAACGATCCACGCTCCCTGCCTAAGTCGTTACGATGCATGTGTTATATGAAGGTTCTCGCCTTTGATACACATGTGACTTGTAATGTTGTATTGCATGGCTGCGCCATGTCTTTGCAAGGGAAAGGTAACCCGTTAGGGTGTGGTGGAAAGTGTTGTTTGTAGGTGGTTGTGAATCAGGCCGAGAGCGGAGCGAAGGCCAGGTCATAGAACAGTTTTGCTGCCAGCCTCGCTGCCGCACGGCGCACGGAACACAATCAACAACTCAACACCCCGACCTAGAACATTACGATGTATGTGCGATACGCAGGTACTCCCCCTAGATACACATGTGACCTGTAATGTCGCATTACATGGCTGCGCCATGTGTTGCAGGGGGAAAGGCAACCCGTAAGGGTTTTGTGAGACGAGTGGTTTGTAAGTGGTTGTGTGTAGGGCCGAGAGCGAAGCGAAGGCCCAGTATTACCGGATTCATAGAACAGGTTTGCTGCCTGCCTCGCTACCGCACGGCTATCCATCCTGCACCGACTCTAGAAGTACGCTGGCCTCGCTATCGCACGGCCTTTTCTTAGGTGGCAATTCTTATGGCTTGTGGATAACTTTGCCCTTGGCCCTCGTCACTCGCTTCTTTACCTTCGTTTTGTTTTTGGGGTTCCATCCCTCTGCACCATCGGGTAACTTTCCTTCAGCCTGCATGGCAAATGCTTGAACGATTACGCGCAAGCAGCCCGCAATGCGATACGCATGGCGCTCACTGCATCCCTTGAACTCACGTACCGCTGCGGGTGTGATGAAGTCGAAGGTGGCAAGCATCCAAAGCAACTGGCTCTTGATTAATCCGCGTGTGTTTTTCCCCATGTCGAGTGTGCAGGCGTCGTCAATGAGTCCGGAAAGCTGGGGCAAATCGAATTCTACTGAGTCATTCAGCACCATCCCCGGTGAGCACTCCATAATGTATTGCAAGTACGGTTTAACGCTGTTAAACAACTTGGTTCGGGATTTATCGTGTCGTGCAGTTTGGCTTGTGCTACGTTTGGCTGCTGGCATCTGCATCCAGAATGGTTCGATATCGGCGGCGTTTGGTTTGGGCTTTGACTTTCGGGGGCGCTCGAAGTAATCCTTGTAGGCATGCTTAACGACTTCGCCTGTTTCAAGGTCAATCTTAGCTCCTTCAAGGCGTCCGTCTGCTGAAAAGAGCGTTGATATGGTCCTGAGCGTCTTCCGTTGCTGAAGTTCTTGCGACAGTGTTGGATGTAAAGCTGTGTTCCATGCCGCTGTAGTGGTGGCTGGCGAAGCTGTAGGAGTTTGCAACGGTCGAAACGAAGCATATTGTGGGGCCTCGCAGAAATTGGATGGCAGGAAGGGCGGGGTTTGGCGAGTTTTTGGGAGGGTAGTGATAGCGGGCATAGGACTCCTTTCTGTCGGTGTAATAACCCGCCACGTAGCCAGCCTAAAGGCTCAGGCAATGCAGCAGCCACAGTCTGATAGCAGACCTGTGATCGAGGTGGCGGGATTGTTTGAAAGGCTAGAGAGCGACCTGGCGGTCGCTTTCCCTGCATGTTGGATGGATGCCAATTAGGCGATGAACGTTTGACGGAATGCTGGCGGTTTCGGGGTCGTCAATAAAGCCAGTACTGCTGCGTGGCGCGCATTGGCGGCTTGATCCAGATCGTCCTTGTCATAGTCGATGGCGCACGCTGCCTCATGATATTCAGCGGACGCCCAAGCAAAATTGGATTGCGCGAGGAGGTGGTCCCGGCACTCCGAACTGAATGCCCTGTACATCATGAATTGAGGTATGTACTTCAATCGGATGACGTCTGTTGCGAAGTTGAGGACAGTCGCGGCAAGTTCGGCGGAAAAATCGTTCTCCACGGCAATCACGACATCCGTGCATTCTTCGATTCGCTGAATGTTTTTCAGTGGAAGTGTAGAAGTGCAAATCAGCAGAATGCTGGTGTCTGGGTGCCAGTAGCTGACGTAGCCTCCGACATCTTGCCTGTCCGTGAAGCCCATGGAGATAAAGCATTCGTGTTGTTCTTGGGTGATGTGCATGTGTTTGATCCTTTATTCGAGTTAAAAACGGCCCGCATAGGCGTGGCAAAGCCTCCAGTGGAAAGCGCTGGCTCGTTCATTTGCGGGAAAAATGGTTTTGGTGCCTGAAGACGGCTTGTGGCAGGGCCGACTACTGCGGGGAGCGGTAGTGCTGGCGGTGCATTAAGTGGTCAATGCGGCTGCTGCTGCATCGACGGAAGGCATTCTAAAACACTATTTTTCACGCCGTCAAATTTTTTCTTGACATGTTCGATAAATCGTGATCCTACTTACCTACTTACCTTCCTTCTTAACTACTTACTCGAAAAGACATTGGTGTTAACTACTATATGTGGTTATGTGGATAATAAAAATAACTACATATAGATTTCTTGTATTGTCGAGATGAAGTGCAGCAGCCTATATGGTTCAGGCACCTGCAAAAAGCGAAGCGGTAAGAATCGTTGGCATCTAAAAGCCAAACGTCCGTTTGACCTTTTGAGAGATGCTTAGGAGGAGAGTTGTTAGTCGGTAATTTACATAGCGAGACGCGGCAGCCGATGAAAACGAAATTTTCTGCGAACGAATTTGCTTAATACATTGGCAATTTCCTGTGGTTCGCATAGACTATTGACTTGGTTTCTCAGGTCACGGCAGTTATTCGCGATGATTGCTTGGACTGACCTGGCGTTGACCAAGTTCGAGTTCTTATCGGCCAGCAGCCAAGATTGGCCGCTCATCGGAATCCTTTAGTTCGCATGAATACGATGAGCTGGGGACCTAGAATCACAGTATGGAGCAACCGAAGATATGGCTACTGCGAAGAAAGCTGCTCCTGCCAAGAAGGCCGTACCTAGAGTTGCGGCGAAGAAAGCTGCTCCTGCCAAGAAGGCCGTACCTAGAGTTGCGGCGAAGAAGGCGGCACCCGCCAAGAAACCCGCTGCCAAGAAGGCCGCACCTTCAAAGGCAAAGCCCGCATCTAAGAAGGCCGAAGCTAAGGCGGCTGGTTCATTCCAAAGTGGCCGTAATATTGATCCAAACAACCCTTGGCCGAATCCCAAAACCCGAGCACGCAAACCATCATGACCAATCGCCAACAGTTTGAAAACGTGTATGACGAGTTCCGAACCCTCGTGCTGAACAAGGAGTACTACGCCCGAAGGATTTCGAAATCCCGAAAGATTCTTCGAGCGCTCGACATTTTCCTCGCACTTTTTGCTGGTGGCTCCGGCGTCCTTAGTCTTGCGCTTTGGAAGGTTGATGTGATGGGTTATCCAGTTGGCCCGCTTCTACTTAGCCTTACGACTGGCATCGCGCTGGTTCTTGGGATTGCGCGTCCATACCTCAAACTTGAGGACGAACATGAACGGTTGTCGAGTGTTCAGGGAGCTTACGGCGCAATCGCCTACGTGATGGAGGATGTCGTTGCAACGATCAAGACAAAGCAGGCAGTCGATGAAACTTCTGAAGCAATATATCGGGTCCTTCGCCAAGTTCGCGCCTCGCTTGTTGCTAAAGAAGATACGCCGGGTGATCGAAAGCTAATCGATGAAATGGAGAAAATTGTCAATCAACGGTATCCAGCTGAATCATACTTTTATTATCCATCGTCCAATTCACCGTCTCGGAAATAGCATTCGTTTCGCTAATGCCTCATTGATGCATGAGTGCAAATGGCGGCCCCGAGGCTAGGCGAAATGCCTTGGATGCGCAGGCCATGCCCAAGCTGTTTTAGCTATATCACGACCTGCAATGTTCAAGCTGTAATCGTTCAGCCCAGTTTTCTAGCCATAGCCTCAGCAGATGGATGGTAGTAGCGCTTCAGCATTTGAATGGTCTGGTGGCCTGTAACTGATGCCAGCTCAATGACATTAGGAAGCTTCTCAGCGAGTTTTGTTGTTGCGGTGTGGCGAAGGTCGTGGAAGTGGAGATCGTTGATCCCAGCGCGTTTCCGGGCGTTTACGAAGCAGTTGTTCACGACCATGTACGAAAGCGGGAAAACACGTCCCGAAGCGACCCTCGGTAATCCTTCTAAGATGCGCACCGCCGCTTTGGATAAAGGCACTGTTCGAGTGCTACCATTCTTCGTCATCGGAAGAAAGGCAGTCTGCGCTTTCAGGTCCACATGACGCCATTCGAGCGCCAACAGTTCTCCTCGACGCATGGCAGTTTCGAGCGCCAGTTCCACCAACGGATGCATCCATGGACTGCGGCGTCCGACAGGTCGAAGTTCATCCAGCAATCGGAGTCGTTCGTCTTCTGTGAGAAGTCGATACCTGCCTTGCGGCGATTGCGGCTTGCGAACCAAGGCGCAGGGGTTTGATGTCGGAAGTCCCCATTCTCGCCGTGCATGGCTGATAGCGCTCGAAAGGATGCTTAACTCTCGAATGATCGTGCCAGCGGAAATCGTCTTCAAGCGATCATCACGGTATGCTGCGATGACTGCTGGAGTGAGCTTTGCCATGCTATAGGAAGCCATGCGCTGACGAAGCATGAATGTGATGGATTCCCTTTCACGCTTTGCGCTTCTCTTTGTAGGGGATACTTCGGTCATGTACCGCTTCAGCAGATCACCTAGCAGCCATTCATGGGCGGCTGATAGGTCCTGATGAATCCCTTTATGCATTGCCGCTTCGATTTCGCGTGCCCATGCTACTGCTTCGGCCTTAGTTGTGAACGACTTTACTTCGTCGGGAAATCCTTTGCGGCGAACACGGGCTTGCCATGTGCCTAAACGCTGTCTAAACGATGCCATACGCCTTCCATTGGGACAGACGTGGGACAGGAACAGGAAATTGGCTCTAGGCTCGCTGACGACTGCTATGCGCTTGGCATGCTGGCGCTGGAAGTACTGTGATAGTGCAAGGGATGAAAACCGAAGTAAATCAAACCCCTACAGCATCATGCCTTCCAGTCGCCGGACTTGCCGCCCGCTTTTTCGGTGACGCGGATATCGGTCATCACCATGCCGCGGTCGGCTGCCTTGCACATATCGTAGACGGTGAGCAGGCCGACCTGCACCGCGGTCAGCGCTTCCATCTCCACGCCGGTCTTGCCGTAGGTTTCCACTTGGGCGCGGCAATGGACGGTGTTGCTGGGTTCATCAGTGGTAAAGTCCACGGCAACGCGGGTCAAGGCCAGGGGATGGCATAGGGGGACCAGGTCGGCCGTGCGCTTGGAGGCCATGATGGCGGCAATGCGGGCAATACCGAGCACGTCCCCTTTCTTGGCGGTTCCCGATAGAATGAGCGCCAGCGTTTCCGGCTTCATGCGGATACTGCCGGTGGCGACGGCAATGCGGTGGGTTTCGGCCTTGGCGCCGACATCGACCATATGGGCCTGGCCGGCAGCGTCAAAATGAGTAAGGTGTTCGGTCATCGCGTAGCTCTCTTGTTGAACGGGTATGATAGCACTGTGAATGCACTACATTTTCGCCGCCCCTTGCTGGCGGCACTGGTTTCCGGCCTGCTGGTCGCCGCTCCGGCCGGGCAGGCGCAGCAGGCGGAATTGCCCACGCTGGGCGATGCGTCGCGCGAGGACATGTCGCCGGTGATGGAGAAGCGCCTGGGCGAGGAGATCATGCAAAGCCTGCGCTTCGAGCGCGACTACCTGGATGATCCGCCCATCATCGAGTACCTGAATAATTTCGGCACCAGGCTGGTGGATGCGCGCCCGGGAGCGCGCGGCGACGCCAACCTCGAGTACTATTTCTTCGCGATCCGCGACAAGAACCTGAACGCCTTCGCCATGCCGGGCGGTTATATCGGCGTGCACTCGGCGCTTTTGCTGGCGGCGCAAAACGAATCCGAACTGGCCTCGGTGCTGTCGCACGAAATCGGCCACGTGGCGCAGCGCCATATCGCGCGCCAGCTTGGAGCGCAGAAGAACGACGCCCTGATTCCCCTGGCGGCAATGCTGCTGGCTGCGCTGGCCGCCAAGTCCAGTTCCGATGCGGCAATCGGCGTCTTCATGGGCGGGCAGGGCCTGGCGATCCAGCGCCAGCTGAACTTCGGCCGTGATGCGGAGCGCGAGGCGGACCGCGTCGGCTTCCAGATCATGAATGCGGCAGGCTATGACGCCAGCGGCATGGTGTCGTTCTTCCAGCGCATGCAGAACAGCACGCGCATGGTCAGCGACCTGATGCCGCCCTGGCTGCTGACCCACCCGCTGACCACCGAACGGATCGCCGATATCCAGGCCCGCATCCGCGAGCAGAAATTCAGCCAGCGCGTGGACGGCATGGACTTCCACCTGATCCGCGCCCGTGCCCGGGTGCTGCAGGACGAAAGCAGCAAGGGCCTGTCCGACACGGAAGCGGTATTCAAGAACCAGATCCAGTTGCCGGGCCGCCAGAACGTGGCCGCCGGCCAGTACGGGATGGCCATGGTATCGCTCAAGCGCTCCGAGTTCGCTGCCGCGCAGGAATGGCTCGACAAGGCGCGCGCCACCATCGACAAGCCGCCGGCTGCTGGCGCGTTCAGCACACCGATCCCGCGCGGCACCACCGATTCGGCGCTGGCCTATTTGTCGCTGGAGATCAAGCTGGCGCAGGAGAACAAGCCGGAAGTGATTGCAGCGGCCATCGAGGAGGCGAAGCAGGCGCAGGGCCGCTACCCGCTGTCGCGCGGCCTGGTATGGCAGTATGCCGACGCCCTGATCAAGGGCGGCAAATACGACGAAGCCTCGCGCTTCCTGCGCGACCAGCTGCAGATGTACCGCCGCGAGCCGGAACTGCACGACTACATGGCGCAGGCCTACGCCAAGCAGGGCAAGATCGCCCTGCAGCATATCTCGCTGGCGGAATCGTATGTGCTGCTGGGCGGCGTGCTGGCTGCGCTGGACCAGCTTGCGCTGGCCCGCAAAGCGCCGGATGCGACCTACTACGACCAGTCGGTGATTGATGCCCGCGAACGCGAGCTGCAGGCCAAGCGCAAGGAAATGCTGGGCGATAAGAAGAAAGACAAGGATTAATCAGGCCGGCGCTTCCAGCTCGAGGGAAATCTCGACCTCCATCTTTTCGATGCCGGGAACCCGGTCGAGGATCGCTGCGATTTCCTCGAACGAGGTCGCGGCAATCCCGACGGTTCGGTGTGGGTTCCACTCTGGCGCCGCGTCTTCGCCATGGGCATGCTCGTGCGGGATGCCTTCGCTGCATTGCTTGCATAGCGTGCGCCGATGTTTCGAACAGTTCCAGGACATTGAATACCATATATTCCCTGCCACGCGACACGCGCGTGCCGACGCCGGCGCCATCGTGCAGGACGATGTCCCCATAGCGGAATCCGGACTCTGGATAGGGAATATTGCGCAACACTGCACGTACCGGATCGATGCGGGTGCCCCAGACCACTTCGTCATCGCCGTCTGGGTTCAGGCGCAAGGGCGTCGGGCCGAAGTCGTCCTCGATTGGTCCGTCGGTTCCGTCAAGCCCAATGCCGTTATCGGCCCAGGCCTTGCGCGCAGTAGCCCAGTCGCGTAATCGAAGGATTTGCCCCACTCGTTGCGGTACTTGTAGATCAGGCCGATGTTGTACAGTGTTTTTGCTGCGTTCGGATTGAGCCGCAGCGCCTCTTCATAGGCTTGCAGCGCAAGGTCGCTTTCGCCGGCCTCATTGTAGGCGTTCCCCTGCTCGTTCAGTTCTTCTGCGCGTTCAAAATTGTTCATGCGGTTTTCCGTTTGGCGACCCAGTCATTGACCACGCCTTCCAGCAATGTCATTGGCAAGGCACCGTGTGTCAGTACTTCGTTGTGGAACTGTTTCAGGTCGAACTTGTCGCCAAGTTGCTTCTTCGCCTGCTCGCGCAGTGCGAGAATCTTCAGCATGCCGACTTTGTAGGCCAGCGCCTGGCCAGGATTGACGAAGTAGCGTTCGATCTCCGCCGTCACATCGCCTTCAGACATGCCGGTGGTATTCATCATGTAATCGATGGCCTGTTCCCGCGTCCAGCGCTTGTAGTGGATGCCGCTATCGACCACCAGCCGGGTGGCGCGCATCATTTCGTCGCGCAGCCGGCCCAGGTTATCCAGCGGGGTTTTCTGGAAGCCCTGTTCCGCCGCCAGCCGTTCCGCATACAGCGCCCAGCCCTCCTGGTAGGCGGTGAACGGAATGATCTTGCGGAAGAAGGGCACGCCCGTCATCTCCTGCTGGATCGTGACCTGGAAATGGTGGCCGGGAATGCCTTCGTGGTAAGCCAGGGTGCGCATGGCGAACTTCGGCGTTTCGCCCGGTGCGCGCATATTTGCGTAGAATACGCCCGGACGGCTGCCGTCGAAGGAACCCTGCATGTAGTAGGCGCCGGGCGCAGTCGCCTGCGACGCGACCGGCACCGCCTGCACTTCAACGCCCAGTTTGGGGCGCACATCGAACGCCGGGCCGAGGCCTTTGTTGACCTCATCCAGGATGGCCTGGTAATGCGCCAGCATGGCCTTCTTGCCAACCTCGGTGTTCGGGAACTGCTGTTCCGGGCGCGATGCCAGGATTTGCACGCGTTTGCCGATTGAGCCTTCGTTCAAGCCTTCGCCCTTGAGGATGGCATCCATTTCAGCGCCCACGCGCTCGACTTCCGCCAGGCCCAGATCATGCACCTGCTGCGGCGACATGTCCGAAGTCGTATGCTGGCGCACGGCCCAGGCATAGTAGGCCTCGCCGTTCGGCAAGCTCCAGGCACCGTTGTTTGCAGTGGCCTTGGATTGCAGCGCGGTGAAGGCATCGATCAGCTTGCCGTAGGCCGGGTAGACCGCTTGCTGCACCGCCTTTTCAGTCTGCGCAAGCAGGGTGCCACGTTCGGTGTCGGACAGGTTTTCTACCTTGGCCAGCTTGTCGCGCATATTCGTCACCAGCACATGCTCCTTAACCGGCATAGCGACAACGGCCTTCATCTGCGTTAGCACTTTGTCGACGGTGAACCTGGGCGGCACGATGCCTTTGCTCTCGCTCAGGCGAATTGCTTCCACCACCTGGCCGAATTTGACCGGGAACAGGTTCAGGCGGGCGATGTAGGCTTCCGCCTCGCCCTTGTTCGTGACCTGGTGTACGTCCGTCATGAATTGCGGCAGCATGCTTTGCACGCCCATCATCTGGTTGACCGGGAAGTCATGATCGATGAACCGTTCGCCCTCTGCCTGGCTTTTCAGGAAGAAGCGCAGCGTATCGTAGGACAGCTTGCCTTCGGCATCGAGGCCTTCCGTGCTGTAGCTCTCCAGGACAGCCAGGTCTTGTTTGAGCTGCGCCATTTGTTTGCGGGTGTGGGCCGGCGAGGCGTCATCCAGCTTGGTGCTGTAAAAGTCCAGCCAGGCAGGCAGGATGCGCATATCGGACAGCATTTCGGGGCTGTCGATCGCATAGGCGGCAAATACGCGAGCGTAGAACCAATCCAGCTTGAGCGGTTTGAAATACCAGGTATGGGCAGCGAGGGCGAGTACCGGCACGACCAGGCCGAGCGTAATACCGCCCAGCCACTTTGCAGCACGTTTCATCAGGAAGATCCCCGGGGTTGTTTTTCTCCCAACATCATGCCCCGGAGCAGGCACTCGGTCAAGGTTGCGGCAAACGTTCGAAGCGGAATGCTTGCGGCACGCTGTCGCGCGCTATTGCAGCCAGCGGAACGGTGCGCTCGCCGACGCGCAAGGTGAGTGGCGACAGGCTGGCAGGATCGCTGGCCGCTGCATCCAGCCAAGCCAGCAGGGCGTTGTCGCTCACTGGCCGGCCATTCAACTCCAGTTGCGGCAGCACTTGCGCGAAATCGCGGTCGTCGAGTTGGGCCAGCACGTCGCCGCTGCGCAGCAGCAGTTCGCCCGCTTCGGTCAGCCATGCCGCGTCGACTTCACCCAGCGGCGCGCCGGTGTGCAGCACGAAGCCGTGGAGCGGATCGGTACGCGCGATGAAAGGCGTCGTTTCCAGGTTCAGGTAGACGCGCTGCGGCCCGTTCTGGAAATACCAGCGCCCCTGTTCATCGCACTGGTAATTGCGGGTGATGAAGCCGACCAGTGCCGGGTTGGTCAGCTTGTCGCCGGCCTCGTTGAAATGCTGCGCGCGCTCGTCGCGCATGCGCCAGTTGCCACGCGCATCGAGCGCCAGCCAGCCGTAGCAGTGCGGCACATTGGGCCACTTGGCCATCGCCTGTTTGACTATCTCATCCATGGTTCAGGCCTCGGCCATTTCAGTGGCCTCGATGGCGCTCAGGAATTTCAGCATGCGCAGCGGCAGCCAGTCCAGGCTGCCCGGCAAGCGCCCGGTGGCAAAGCCCACATGGCCACCTTGTTCCGGATAATCCAGCACCACCTGGCGCGAAGCCTTGCGCGGCAAATATTCGCCCGGCATGAAGGGATCGTTCTTCGCATTCAGCACCAGGGTCGGCACCGTGATATCGGTCAGCACGTGCTTGGCGCTGGCGCGGTCCCAGTAATCGTCCGCATCGCGGTAGCCATGCAGCGGCGCCGTGACCACATTGTCGAAGGCGTGCAAGTCCTGCGCCGCCATCAGTGCATCAAGGTCAAACAGGCCGGGGAACTGCTGCAGCTTGGCCACGCATTTCGGTTTCAGCGTTTGCAGGAACATGCGCGTGTACAGGCGGCTCAGGCCGCGCGACAGGGCATTGCCGCCCTGCGCCAGGTCGAGCGGCGCCGACACCGCACAGGCCGCGTCGACAAACTCGGCCTGGTGCTGCGATTCGCCCAGCCAGCGCAGCAGCACATTGCCGCCCAGCGACACGCCGCAAGCGTAGAACTTGCCGCTCGCATGCGGGTGCAGGCGGCGGATGATCCAGTCCAGTTCTCCTGAGTCGCCGGAATGGTAGAAGCGCGGCGCCAGGTTCGGCTCGCCTGAGCAGCCGCGAAAATGCGGCACGGCGCCCGACCAGCCACGGCGCGTGATCTCTGCCATCAGGGCGCGCGAGTAGTGGCTGTCGGACGAGCCTTCCAGCCCATGGAATAGCACCACGAATGGCTTGCCCGGCTGGCCGTCGACGAAATCGACATCGATGAAATCCGCGTCCGGCGTATGCCACCGTTCGCGGCGGAAACGGACGTCGGGCTTGGCTATGCAGGTAGCCGGATAAATGGTCTGCAAGTGGCCGCTCGGCAGCCAGAATGGGGCGATGTAGTTCATGGCGCGGCTGGGATCGACCCAGCGGGCCCGATCCCCCTTTTTTAGTGCAGTATTTGAGCGCGCGGATCGACGGGAACAGGTCCCGGCGCTACAGACACATGATGCAACACAATGCGCCAACCCTTCGGTGTCTTAACGTACACATTGGTTGCAATCAGGTGCGCCGGCTCGCCGCTTGCCGCAGTGACGCCTTCAACCACAGTATGCACCGAACTCATCAGGTTGTGTGTCTCATGCAGCTGGGATGGGCGAATTTGCAACCCGCCGTGTTCCAAAAGCGCACTCCAGGAATCGCGGATCGCGCGGTGCCCGATCAGGCGCGGCCCGCCGGGATGGATGCAGACAATTTCCTCATCGTCCGCCCACAGCGCCATCAAGGCTTCCAGGTCGGCCCGGTTCAAGGCATCGTAAAAGGCCGCTTCGACTTCTGCCGCACTGCCATTCTGGTGTTTACGCGCTGCCATCCGGGCTCCGGGGGAAGGGGGATTAATGGTGGCCGACGTCGGCGCCTGGTTTCAGCTTGTACTGGGTGCCGCAATACGGGCATTTTGCTTCGCCATGTTTGAAGTCCAGGAATACGCGCGGGTGCGAAGACCACAGCGGCATGGCTGGATTCGGGCAGTAGGCCGGCAAGTCGTTGCCATCGAGTTCTACTGGCTGGGTGGCGTTGCTCATTTTATAACACTCCGCGAGATCAAAAACCACGATTTTAATGCATCCCGGCAGCGAAAAGCATTCATCGGTAGAATGTCGGCTTTCCCCTGCGCCTGCCAATGAGTTCACCAGATAGCCTGCCCGACGTCGCGGCCCACCATGAGCCCTCCTGGCGCGCGGGGCTGAAAGACGGGACCCCGACCCTGTTCGGCATCGCCGCCTGGGGCCTGGTGGTAGGCGTGGCCATGGTCAAGTCCGGGCTGACCGTGATGCAGGCGCTGGGCATGACCCTGGTGGTATTTGCCGGTTCCGCGCAACTCACCTCGCTGCCCCTGATTGCAGCCGCCGCACCGATCTGGGTGATCTTCCTGACCGCGCTGGTGGTCAACCTGCGCTTCGTGATCTTCGCCGCCTTGCTCGCGCCGCACTTCGCCAGACTGCCGCTGTGGCGCCGCTTCCTGCTTGGCTACGGCGCCGGCGACATGACCACCGCCATGTTCCTGCAGCGCTATCCGACTGAAAAGCCCGCAATGGGCAAAGTGTCATACCTGCGCGGCCTGTTATACCCGAACTTTGTCGCATGGCAGGCCGGCTCCATCGCCGGCATTTTCCTTGGCAGCGCTGTGCCGGCCGAATGGGGTCTGGGCTTTGCTGGCACGCTGGCGATTGTCTGCATTACCGTGCCGATGGTAGCGACCCGTCCCGCACTGTGCGGCGCGCTGGTCGCTGGCGTGACCGCGGTGCTGGCGCATGGCCTCCCATACAAGCTGGGCTTGCTGGCAGCCGTGCTGGCCGGCATGGTAACTGCACTGGTGGTGGAAGGAATGATCGAACGACGAAAGGCCGCCGATGACTGATCTTGAAATCTGGCTGACGATTGCCGCGCTGGCCTGCGCCACTGCGATCACCCGGTCCTCGTTCTGGGTGATCGGCGAGCACGTCTCAATCCCCACCCGCGTGCAGGAGATGCTGCGCTATGCGCCGTCCTGCGCGCTGGCCGCCATCATCGGCCCCGACTTGCTGCTCGGCTCGCAGGGCGCGGTCGAATTCAGCATCCATAACTACAAGCTGCTGGCCGGCGCAGCCGCCATCGCCTACTACTTCGCTCGCCGAAATATGCTTGAGACCATTGTGTTTGGCATGGCATGCTTTACCGCATTGCGCCTGCTGTTGTCGTAAATTCGGGGTCAGGTCTGTCATTTGGACACCCGCTGCGCACCATTGATCAATCTCAAAGATAACCTGTCCATTTTATGGGAGGGCACATGGCAGAAATAGACCACATGATCTTGCGCGTCAGCAATTCAATGCAGTCAATCCGCTTTTATGCGGATGTGCTTGGATTCAAACACGAAGGCAGGGCAGGGCCGTTCGAAGTGGTGCGCGTCAATGAGGGCTTCACGCTGGATCTGCTGGCGGAGCCGCCCACCATGCATCTTCACCTGGCCTTCCGCGTCGATCCCGAACATTTCGAACGTGTGATGGTGCAATTGCGTGAACGCCGCATTCCATTCGGCGGCAATCATATGGACCGCAACTGCAACCAGCCCCAGCCACAATACGGCGCACGCGGGCTGGCGCTGGCTTGCTATTTCGAAGATCCAGACGGGCACAACCTGGAAATCCGCTACTAGGCCTTCCACAGCTTGCGCGCTTCTTCCGCAATGATGGCAGGGAATTCTTCCTGGAAAAATAGCTTTCCTTCCGGGATGGCGCGGATGCCTTGCGAATGCGGGAAGAGCTGGTCGAGGTAGTGCGCATCGGCCATCGTGAAAATGGTATCGCTGGCGCCCCACACCATGCGCACTGGCACAGTACTGCGCCGCAGTTGGGCCTCGATGCCGGCGAGCGGGTTGGGCGACAGGGCGTTGTGGAACTCGTGGTATTGCGCGCGCCGCAGAGGTGAACTCACCAGTGGCGCTGCATAGTACTCGATGATTTCATCCGTCAGTTGCGCTGGGTTGTGGAAGACGGCGGCGCCAAACGTGGCGCGGGCCATGGGCTGGTCGGTCAGCCACTTGGCGGTTTCGTCCGCCAGCGTGCCCTTGCGGGCCATTTCCAGCACCGGTGCGATTTCGGCGGGCGGACTGTGCGGTTCGATGTCGCAATTGGTCAGCATCAGGCTGCGCACGCGCTGCGGGTAGCGCAGCAGGAACAGTTGCGCTACGGCGCCGCCGCTGTCGCTGGCGACGATATCCACGGTGCCGGCGCCCAATTGGTCGAGCAGGGCCGCCAGCATCTCGGCCTGGGCGGATGCGGCCAGCGACTGGCCGGACGGGATCTCCGAATACCCGAGGCCCATGAAGTCGGGCGCTATGCAGCGTCGGTATGCCGACAGGCGCTCCAGTGCGCCGCGCCACTGGAAGCTGTTCAGCGGCGCGCCGTGCAGGAACAGCGCTGCTGCCGGGCCGGAACCACGCTCGACGTAAGCGATGTGGCCGAAGGGCAGTTTTGCGAAACGACGCGCAGCACGGAATTTGGCGACGTCGGTGGTGGCGGCAATGGATAGTTGTGGTGCCGCGCTAGCGGCGAGGGCGGCGGCGGTCAGGGATAAAAAGTCACGGCGTTTCACTTGCGGTCTCCATGCGGTAGCTGAGTGGTGCAATAGATGCTATCGGCAAGCCTGGGAGACTGCGCGCATAAACAGCCGCTGGCGAGCACAGTCGGCTGATTTTTTATTGCTTCATCGCTGGAAATGGCGCACTCTCCCATTTCCTGCGTGAGAGGAAGCAATGACGACCAGGCCTTCGTGTTATCCAGTGCGGGACGCGGTACCGCTGCTGGATGTGTTGACTTCGCCAGTCCCGCATGGCCGCTTCGACTCGCCGGTTGATGGCCGTCATGTGTTGTGCCTGCACCTTGGCGCTCCGGTGCCGGTCAGCTACCGCGCTGGCCGGTATGAGCGGCAGGGGACTCGGTTGCACGGCCAGTTCTGCGTGGTGCCCGCCGGCTCCAGCACACGCTGGACGCTGACTGCGCCCGCCACATCATTGTTGTTGCGCTTGAATCCATCTCTACTGCAGGACACTGCAGAACATATGCGCCTGGACGCCGGGTTGGCGCCAGCCATCCATATCCGCGACGCGCAGATCGAACGCATTGGCTGGATGATGCAAACGGAAGAGCAAGAGGGGCATCCCGGTGGCAGCATCTTCGCCGACAGCCTGGCCAGTGCACTGGCGTCACGCCTGCTGGCGCTGCAAACGCTGGCCTCCCGCCGCCCATCCGCAGCGCCGCCCCGAGCCTTGCCGGCCTGGCAGTTGCGCGCCATGCAGGACTATATCGAAGCCAACCTTGACCAGGACCTGAGACTGGCCGAACTGGCTGTCGTGGCTGGCTTCAGCGTTTCTCACTTCAAGGAACTGTTCCGCCAGGCAGCCGGCATGCCCGTGCATCGTTACGTCCTGGTCCGCCGCGTCGAGCGCGCCCGCCAACTCCTGCAAGAAGGCAAAAAGACAAATACCGAGATCGCTTTGGAAGCTGGTTTCGCGCACCCCAGCCATATGGTCCGCAGCGTTCGCCAAGTCGTGGGCCTGACACCTGCACAATTGCGCGGCGATGGCTTGAGGAAGATCAAACGTGTGGCTTTGGTGTCCAAATGACAGACCTGACCCCGAATTTTGTTTTCTTGTTGGCAACTAAATATCGGCCTTGCGCGAGCTTAACAAGCGGCTAAGGGCTCCCGGCTTAAGGTAAAATAGCGCTCTTTCCAACTGTGACCCCTGAGTAACCATGCTGAAATTCAACCGCCTGGAAGACCTGGTAGCGCACAACGCGCTACAGGGCAAGCGCGTATTCATCCGTGCAGATCTGAACGTGCCGCAGGACGATGCGGGCAATATCACAGAAGATACACGCATTCGTGCTTCGATTCCGGCGATTAAGGCAGCCCTGGGCGCTGGCGCCAAGGTCATGGTTACCTCCCACCTGGGCCGTCCAACCGAGGGCGAATTCAAGGCCGAAGACAGCTTGGCGCCAATCGCCAAGCGCATGTCCGAGCTGCTGGGCCAGCCGGTTGAACTGAAACAGAACTGGATCGATGGCGTGGAAGTCGCTGCCGGCCAGGTTGTGCTGCTGGAAAACTGCCGCGTCAACAAGGGCGAAAAGAAGAATTCCGATGAATTGGCCCAGAAAATGGCCAAGCTGTGCGATGTGTACGTGAACGATGCTTTCGGTACCGCGCACCGCGCTGAGGCGACTACCCACGGCATCGCCAAGTTCGCGCCGATCGCTTGCGCCGGCCCGCTGCTGGCTGCCGAGCTGGATGCGCTGGGCAAGGCCCTGGGCGCGCCGGCCCGTCCGCTGCTGGCCATCGTGGCCGGTTCCAAAGTGTCGACCAAGCTGTCGATCCTGAAATCGCTGGCCGACAAGGTCGATAACCTGATCGTTGGCGGCGGCATCGCCAATACTTTCATGCTGGCTGCCGGCCTGAAGATCGGCAAGTCGCTGGCCGAGGCTGACCTGGTCGCTGAAGCCAAGGCCATCATCGACATCATGGCTGCCCGCGGCGCCCAGGTGCCTATCCCTGAAGACGTGGTGTGCGCGAAAGAATTCTCGCCTACCGCTGCCGCGACCGTGAAGGCGGTGGCTGACGTGGCCGACGACGACATGATCCTGGACATCGGTCCGAAGACTGCCGCCAAGCTGGCTGCCCAGATCGCTGAAGCCGGCACCATCGTCTGGAACGGCCCGGTCGGCGTGTTCGAGTTCGACCAGTTCGGCGAAGGCACCAAGACCCTGGCCTTGGCGATCGCCAACTCCAAGGGCTTCTCGATTGCTGGCGGCGGCGACACCCTGGCTGCCATCGCCAAGTACCAGATCACCGACAAGATCGGCTATATCTCCACCGGCGGCGGCGCCTTCCTGGAATTCCTGGAAGGGAAGACCTTGCCGGCAGTGGAAATCCTGGCGCAACGCGCCCAGTAACACGGTAAAAGGCGCCCGCAAGGCGCCTTTTGAACTTTTTCAAGCTCACACGAAGGAAACCTTCATGGCACGTGGTACCAAGATCGTCGCAACTATCGGCCCAGCTTCGACCGACCTGAACATCCTGATCCAGATGATCAAGGCAGGGGTCGACGTGGTCCGCCTGAATTTCTCCCACGGCAAGGCGCAGGATCATATCGAGCGCGCCAACCTGGTGCGTCAGGCGGCTGCGGAATGCGGCAAGGAAGTGGCGATCATGGCCGACATGCAGGGTCCGAAGATCCGTATCGGCAAGTTCGAAAACAACAAGATCGAGCTGGCCAAGGGCGACAAATTCGTCCTCGACGCCAAGTGGGGCGAGAACGGTGAACTGGGCAACCAGGAACGCGTGGGCCTGGACTACAAGAGCCTGCCAACCGATGTGAAGCCTGCCGACGTGCTGCTGCTGAACGATGGCTTGATCGTGCTGACCGTGGACAAGATTGTCGGCAGCGAAATCTACACCACCGTGAAGATCGGTGGCGAGCTGTCCAACAACAAGGGCATCAACCGCCAGGGCGGCGGCCTGACCGCGCCGGCCTTGACCGCCAAGGACATGGAAGACATCAAGACTGCGATGTCGTTCCAGGCCGATTACCTGGCGATTTCCTTCCCGAAAAACGCCACCGATATGGAAATGGCGCGCCAGCTGGCCAACATCGCCGGCGAGCCGTTCGGCTTCAAGCCGATGATGATCGCCAAGATCGAGCGCGCCGAGGCGATTCCTGCGCTGCAGGAAATCCTGAACGCCTCCGACGGCATCATGGTGGCCCGCGGCGACCTGGCTGTCGAGGTAGGCAATGCCGCCGTGCCCGCGCTGCAAAAGCGCATGATCCGCATGGCGCGCGAATCGAACAAGATCGCCATCACCGCGACCCAGATGATGGAGTCGATGATCTTTAACGCCGTGCCGACCCGCGCCGAAGTGTCCGACGTGGCGAATGCCGTGCTGGACGGTACCGATGCCGTCATGACCTCGGCCGAAACCGCGTCCGGTAAATACCCGGTGGAAACCGTGGAAATGATGGCGGCCATCTGTACCGAAGCCGAGCAATCCGAATACAACAAACTCGATGCGGACTTCCTGAACGCCCGCTTCACCCGCATCGACCAGTCGATCGCCTATGGCGCCCTGTTCACCGCGCACCACCTGCGCGTGAAGGCGATTGTGGCCCTGACCGAATCCGGCTCCACCGCGCTGTGGATGAGCCGCCACAACATCGACACCCCGATTATTGCGCTCACGCCGAGCACCACCACCCAGCGCAAGCTGGCCTTGTACCGTAACGTTTGCACCCACCAACTGATGCAGGATGCGCCGACCGACGTCGTGTTGCGCGCCGCGGAAGACCTCCTGGTAAAACAGGGTATTGCCCAGAAGGGCGATATGATTGTGGTTACCTGGGGTGCGCCGATGGGCAAGGTGGGCGGCACGAACGCGCTGCGTATCGTGAAAGTGGGTGAGTTCACTCACCGCGCTGATTCGGCTCGATAACGAACGCTAACGATTTCTTTATTGTTATTGGAGTACTACCATGTCCCTCGTATCCATGCGTCAACTGCTGGACCACGCTGCTGAAAACGGCTATGGCATCCCGGCTTTCAACGTCAACAACCTGGAACAAGTGCAGGCCATCATGGCTGCCGCCGACGCCGTCAACGCGCCGGTGATCATGCAAGCTTCGGCTGGCGCCCGTAAATACGCTGGCGAAGCTTTCCTGCGGCACCTGATCGACGCGGCAATCGAAGCTTACCCGCATATTCCTGTCGTCATGCACCAGGACCACGGCCAGTCGCCGGCAGTCTGCATGGCCGCCATCAAGTCCGGTTTCTCGTCCGTGATGATGGACGGTTCCCTGATGGCTGACGGCAAGTCCGTGGCTTCCTACGAATACAACGTCGAAGTGTCGAAAGAGGTGGTGAAGTTCTCGCACTCCATCGGCGTGACCGTGGAAGCGGAACTGGGCGTGCTGGGTTCCCTGGAAACCATGAAGGGCGACAAGGAAGACGGCCACGGCGCGGAAGGCACCATGACCCGCGAACAGCTGCTGACCGACGTGGCGCAAGCTGCCGACTTCGTGCAGAAGACCCAGTGCGACGCGCTGGCCATCGCGATCGGTACCTCGCACGGCGCGTACAAGTTCACCCGCAAGCCAACCGGCGACATCCTGGCGATCGACCGCATCAAGGAAATCCACGCCCGTATTCCTAACACCCACCTGGTGATGCACGGTTCTTCCTCGGTGCCGCAGGAACTGCTGGCCATCATCCGCGAATTCGGCGGCGACATGAAGGAAACCTACGGCGTGCCAGTGGAAGAAATCCAGGAAGGCATCCGTCACGGCGTGCGCAAGATCAATATCGACACCGATATCCGCCTGGCCATGACCGCTGCCGTGCGCAAGTACATGTTCGAGAACCCATCGAAGTTCGACCCACGCGACTTCCTGAAGCCTGCCCGCGCTGCTGCTGAAGAAGTGGTGAAGGCGCGCTTCCTGGCGTTCGGCTGCGAAGGCCGCGCGTCGATGATCAAGCCGATCTCGCTGGAGAAGATGGCTGAGCGTTACAAGGCCGGCGAGCTGGCCCAGATCGTCAAGTAATGAAACCCGGTAAGGCGGGGTCAGACCCAAGGGTCAGACCCCAGTCCGCAGCCGCCGCGTGAACCGGGTCTGACCCTCGGGTCAGGCCCAGGTTTACCGGGTCTAAAAAATCTCAAAGTACCCCCGCCATGAACAGCCTGTACAAATCCTCCATCAAATCCCTCCCCCTGCTGGGCCACGGTAAAGTGCGCGACAACTACGCCGTCGGCACCGACAAGATCCTGATCGTCACCACCGACCGCCTGTCCGCGTTCGACGTCGTGATGAACGAACCGATCCCCGGCAAAGGCATGGTCCTGAACCAGATGTCCGATTTCTGGTTCGAGAAACTGGGCCACATCGTCCCGAACCACCTGACCGGCGTCACCCCGGAGTCCGTGGTGGCACAGGACGAAGTGGAGCAGGTGAAAGGCCGCGCAGTCGTTGCGAAGCGCCTGAAACCAATCCTGGTGGAAGCGGTGGTACGTGGCTACATCATCGGCTCCGGCTGGAAAGACTACCAAGCCACCGGCAGCATCTGCGGCATCAAACTGCCGGAAGGACTGCAGCAGGCTGACAAGCTGCCGCAGCCAATCTTCACCCCGGCTGCCAAGGCAGACCTGGGCGAACACGATGAAAACATCTCCTTCGAAGAGATGGAAAAGAAAATCGGCGCCGAACTGGCTGCCAAGATCCGCGACGTGGCGATCAAGCTGTACACCACCGCCGCCGACTACGCAGCAACCAAGGGCATCATCATCGCCGACACCAAGTTCGAATTCGGCCTGGATGACAACGGCGTGCTGCACCTGATGGACGAAGTGCTGACCGCCGACTCCTCGCGCTTCTGGCCAGCCGATTCCTACCGTCCAGGCATTTCGCCACCGTCCTACGACAAGCAGTTCGTGCGCGATTACCTGGAAACCCTGAAGGACTGGAACAAGGCGCCGCCTGCGCCAGCCCTGCCGGCGGAAGTGATCGAAAAGACCCAGGCCAAGTACTTCGAAGCCATCGAACGCCTGACCGGCGAAAAGTTGAAGGTATAAGCCATGCCAGAGAACAAACCACTGGTCGGCATCATCATGGGCTCGTCCTCGGACTGGGACGTGATGAAGAATGCCGTCGACATGCTGAAGCAGTTCGGCGTACCGTATGAAGCGCAGGTGATTTCCGCTCACCGCATGCCGGACGAAATGTACGCCTACGCCAAGAGCGCCCGTGCGCGCGGCCTGCGCGCCATCATCGCCGGCGCCGGCGGTGCGGCCCACCTGCCGGGCATGGTCGCTGCCATGACCATCGTGCCGGTGCTGGGCGTGCCCGTGCCGTCCAAGTACCTGCGCGGCGAAGACTCGCTGCTGTCCATCGTGCAGATGCCGAAAGGCGTGCCGGTGTCGACCTTTGCCATCGGCGAGGCTGGCGCTGCCAACGCGGGACTGACCGCAGTGGCCATCATCGCCACCACCGACGAGGCGCTGGCTGCCAGGCTGGAAGAGTTCCGCGCCTCGCAAACCGCGGCCGCCAAGGCCATGACTTTGCCGTTGTAAGCGTATGAGTACCGATGTAAAAAATCCTCCAGCGTGGCTCGGTGTCATGGGCGGCGGCCAGCTTGGCCGCATGTTCGCGCACGCCGCGCAGAGCATGGGCTACAACGTGGCCGTGCTGGAACCGTCCGCCGACTGCCCTGCGGGGCAGGCGGCGAACCGCCTGATCAATTCCGGCTACAGCGATGCCGCCGGTCTCGATGCACTGGCTGCGCAATGCGTGGCCGTGACCACTGAATTCGAAAACGTGCCGGCCGACAGCCTGTCGCGCCTGGCGCAATCGGTTTTCGTGGCGCCGAATGCGCACGGCGTGTCCGTGGCGCAGGACCGTATTGCGGAGAAGGCTTTCTTCGTCGCCAGCGCGGCCAAGTCGGGCGTGATGCCGGCGCCGCACAAGATCATCGCCACCGATGCCGACATCGATGCGATTCCCGATGACCTGCTGCCGGGTATCCTGAAGACCGTTCGCATGGGCTACGACGGCAAGGGCCAGGTGCGTGTGAAGTCGCGCGACGACGTGCGCGCGGCCTTCGAAGGCATGGGCCAGGTCACCTGCCTGCTGGAGAAGATGCTGCCGCTGGCGTATGAGGTTTCCGTGCTGACCGCGCGCGGCGCCGACGGCGCCTCCGTGGTCTACCCGATTGCCGAGAACGTGCATCGCGACGGCATCCTGTTCACCACTACCGTGCCCGGTCCGAACATCACCGCCGACTGCGCCGCCAAGGCACAGGCGGCGGCGAAAGCCATCGTGGCCGAACTGGGCTACGTGGGCGTGCTGTGCATCGAGTTCTTCGTGCTGGCCGACGGTTCGCTGGTGGTCAATGAAATGGCACCGCGCCCGCACAACAGCGGTCACTACACCATCGACGCCTGCGTCACCAGCCAGTTCGCACAACAGGTGCGCGCCATGGCCGGCCTGCCGCTGGGCGATGTGCGTCAGCATTCGCCGGCGGTCATGCTGAACCTGCTTGGCGATATCTGGTACGAAGCCGAGGTGGTCGCCGATCCGGTGGAAAATACCGGGCTGCCACTGCCCGGCGCCGAAGCGCGCTTCAACCCGCTTGGCACGGTGCGCGAGCCGGCGTGGGACAAGGTGCTGGCGCTGCCAGGCGCCAACTTGCACCTGTACGGCAAGGAAGAACCGCGCCGTGCCCGCAAGATGGGCCACCTGACGTTCGTCGCGCCGACCCTGGCCGAAGCGCAGCAGCACCTCAACGCCGCCTGCGCCATCCTCGGGATCGAAGCATGACCGACGCCGCATCCCGCGACATCGCCGGCGCAGCAGCTGCGCTGGCGAATGGCGACCTGGTCGCATTCCCTACCGAGACCGTGTACGGCCTCGGTGCGGATGCGGAGAACCCGGCCGCCGTCGCAAAGATCTACGCTGCCAAAGGCCGCCCGCAGGACCATCCGGTGATCGTGCACGTCGCCCCCGGCGCCGACATCGACTATTGGACCACCGAAGTACCCGACGAAGCACGCGCCCTGGTGCGCGCCTTCTGGCCCGGCCCGCTGACCCTGATCCTGAAGCGCAACACGCATATTCCCGACGCCGTTTCCGGCGGCCAGGATACGGTCGGCATCCGCTGCCCGTCGCACCCGGTGGCGATGCACCTGCTGCAAGCATTCAAGGACGGCAAGGGCGGCGTGGCTGCGCCATCGGCCAACAAGTTCGGCAATGTCAGCCCGACTACCGCCCAACACGTGCATGACGAATTCGGCGACGACCCGCGCCTGGCAGCCATCCTCGATGGCGGATCGAGCCAGGTCGGCATCGAATCCACCATCCTCGACATGTCGCGCCTGGCCAGCCACGGCCCGGTGCTGCTGCGTCCCGGCCACATCACCGCGCAGCAGATTGCCGACGTGATCGGCATCATGCCGCGCCAGCCCGATCAGGCCGCGCCGCGCGCTTCCGGCACCCTGGAGTCGCATTACGCGCCGAAAGCGCCGGTGGCACTGTTGCCCACTGGCGACATCGAAAAAACCCTTGCGGAACTCAAGCTGCGAGGGCGTAGTGCCGCGCTGATCCACTACTCGCCGTTTGTGTTGACTCAAGCAAATGTGACGCTCCCTGCCGAGCCAAAGGGGTATGCTTATGGCGTGTATGCCGCGTTGCGCGCGATGGACCAGCAACAGGTCGAGCTGATCCTCGTGGAAGCACCGCCGACAGGCGATGCCTGGCTGGGCGTCAACGATCGCCTGCGCCGCGCCGCTTTCGGTTCGACCGGCATCATTGAGCGTTTCCTGAAGTCGTAAACGCTCCTCCGGTTAGCGCTGCCCACTAATTGGCCTCGGCCTGATCGAGCCAATGATCGTGTCCCACAGGAAGACTGCTTCTTCGTCACTAATGGAGGGTTTGGTACCTCCAGTGGTGTTTCCCTTGACGCCGGTATGCAATTCAATCTGAAGCACTGGCAGCAGAGGGTTCTTGGGCTCACCGTGGCTTTGGAAGGCGAATTCATGGCTTTCGCCTTCAAATTCTTGCGCGGGTTTACGGGCAAGTACTTCGAACCCTTCCCAGCCCCCTAAGTGACGGTAACCGCTTCGAAGGAATTTGATTCGTGAGTACCACTTTCCCATGCCAGATGCGAAGGCCGCCTGTTTTGCATGGTTCATCCTGGGTTCCAATGCATCCGACTCAATAAGGATTTCCTTCTTCGTCATTTCGATTGCCATGTGGACGTCTTCGAATTGCGGCAGCCGAATGCCTAGCGTGACCTCTTCCAGCATATAGCGAGCAGGCTCGCGGAGGAAAGCTCCGTCCAGGCAAAGTCCCGGTTCGTTTGGAATTTCGTTGGATGGGCGGACGCGCAAAGAGCGTGCGACCTCCATCAGTAAAGCTACCGCTTCAAGGTAAGCATCACCTTCGCCGTCAACTTCGTACTCCTGCAAGAATAGGTCATCTCCAAGCCGGAGGAATGACTGGACGTTGTAATCGGCGAAGCTGCCGCGCCCGATGCCAACAACCATTTTGTGTTGCCCCCCTATGCCAGCCAGGACCTTGCCCAGCATTGACTCTTTTTTTTTCAATGCGCCTCGCGCGAACTCTCGATTCTCCTCAATTTTTGCAAGCGCTCGTTTGACTTCGCTGTCCAGGCCTGGCCCTTCACCTTCAAGCCTCGATAAATGGAACGGGACGCGCGCCGGACCGTAAACAACTGCCGCACCTTTGGGCACATCGATCAGGAATCGCCCGACGCAGATGGTGCTTTTCGCTGCGTTAACCTCGACAAGTCTGTTCGAAGTTGAGTTCATTTTTTTGTTCCCTGTATGTTGATATTCGGCCGAAGCGCTGTCGTCAGGCAGGAGAAGCAGAACGATTGCTAGCGGCATCGCCATTGCCGTGATGAGGCTACGCATGGCTTCCCCATTTCATTGTGGCGGCCATTTTTATGATGCTGAACATCGTCGAATGCAAGACATCGTCATTGCTAAAGCTGGCCTGATGTTCATACCCGGTCTGGCGAAAGATTGCCTTGAACCGATTGCTTAAGAGTTGACGATCCGATGAACGGAGCGGGACTGTTTGATCGCCTGCTCCTTGTGAAGGACCAAGTTCTGCGCTGACGCCGGTTATGGGGGTACCCTTGATTGTCTTTCCGGTAAGTGCCAACTTCCCCTGCCTGCTGTCGTTGGTGATGCGATAGTCTATCCATGCGGGATCAGCGTTCGTATCGTTCAGGTTCCAGACGATCTTGTCCCAGGATGGGCGTGCTGCGTCAGCACCATAATGCGCATAGCTTTGCTCGTGGAAGGTGTCGACTAAGTCGAGATGGAACTGCCTGGCTTCACGGAGTAATTTCGTAGTTCTCGCGATCCCGGCACTTTGACTTCCCGCTGGATTCAGCCATTCTTCTCGCAGTAAGCCGAACCATCGATTACGCAGGCAATAGATCTCCTCATAGGGATCGCCGTTTTTTGGAAATTGATCGACAAGAAGGCCATTGCGCCGAATTTCGAGCCAGCCATTCCCATAGGCGCAGTTGGGAAGCAGTTGAAGGCCTCCGGGTGCATTACCGAGAACTGCAGTGACTTCATTGCCGAAATTTCCAAGAAACTTTGGCGCTGGGTTCATCCCCATCTTGCCTTCTTCAAAGCCACAGCGCATGCGCCTGTAGGCCGCCGGTGCCCCGAGTGCAGGCATAACGCCATGTACGATCCCGAGTATTTTGTCATTGATGTTGCCCATATCCGGATGAATCAATGCACGGGCTAGTAAACCGCCCATGGAATGGCTGATGACGATGACCTTCTCACAAGCAAAGCCGCTTCTTTGGTAGTCAAGTATGAGGTTCTTGATTCTTCTCGAAACGATGCGTGCCGAGTCTTCGTTGGATTGCAGCCAGTTGTACCCCATGGCGTGGAGGGGGAACAAGCAATCCTTTGTCGCAGCCTTGAATTCTTCCTCAGTCAATGGCGTGATCGCAGGATTCGCTACAGCTCCCCACTCAGCAGGATTGTGACCAATGATTTTTTTCCAATAGCGATCAGGGTCATGGCGGTTCAGATGCTGTTCGCATTGCTCAAGAATATGTCTGTAACTGTTGAAAAGTATTTCTCCCCATCCTCGCTCCCTTGCCTTTTCTTCTTTGGTCCGGCGCGGTGTGACGGAAGGCGGGTCGTCCGAAAGCAACGGAGAATCGATTTCGAAGCGGAGTGCGACTCTAACCTTGCTGTGATCCTGGCGTTGACCGGCATTTTCATGAGTATTTCCGGTGGGCGCCATTCCGCCATCGTAGCAATCCACCTCGGTTGTTTGCGGGTCCAATTGCAGTTGGCGCCGAACAGGTGATGCTTCAAGGAACTCTGTTACCTCATTCAGCTTGTCCGGACGCCAAGCGACGTTATTGGATTTGTTTAAGCGCTGTTGACGCTCCGCGTTCATGCGCAAGTTCGAACCCATAATTCCGGGCAAGAAGAGAATTGGAACGACGCGCTTCGGCAGAACGTGCATGACCTGCGGCGTCTTGTCATCCTTCGGCGTGCAAAATCCCTGCGCTTTTCTGCCTCCTGAACTCATGTCAACGGATAGCTTAGTGGCCATGCTTGAGTCCTTGTCAATCGATCAGAAAAGCCATGGTGGCACATTGGCTTGCATGGATCTTGATGCGTAATAAGGCTAAGGTGCTTGGTCAGCTATGTTGTGAGCCAACGACAGAAATACCACTTGCGGATTTTCGCCTGCCTAGGCGTGATGCTTGTCGGTGGATGCTTGAGGGGGGAGCATAGCCAATCGGCGCGCTGTCCGGGTAGCTGGAGGAGTATGCTTACATCATTCATACGTGCCGCGCGTTCAGGTTGGGCGGCATTCTCCTGCACATGCACGGAGGCCAATATGCGCCCTATTCGGAAAATTGCGACATATCTTTCCATCCTGGTTGCAGCCTTTCCTCCACCTTCTTGCGTCGCAGCAGAATCCTCCACCGTCTCGCGCACCATGCTGGCCGTCCCTGAACGCGGCACCCTGCTTTCCGGTCCCACCCTGTCCCGCATCGAAACCGGCGTGTTCAGCACCTCCAAGCGCATCGAGCCGGCCATGCTGGCCGAAGTGCTGGAGAAGGCCGGCAGCACCCTGGCCCAATTTGCCGGTACGCCGCGCTGCACCATCACCACCTATAGCCTGCGTTACAGCACCATCGGCGGCAGCGGCGAACCGACGGACGCCAGCACCGCGCTGATCCTGCCGTCCGGCGAAGACCCGGTCTGCCAGGGGCCGCGGCCGGTGCTGTTGTACGCCCACGGCACCTCGACCGCCAAGGACCACAATATGGCGCGCCTGCGCGGCGAAGCCAAGCTGGTGGCGGCCTTGTTTACAGCACAGGGCTATATCGTCGTAGCGCCCAATTACGCCGGCTATGACGGTTCTTCGCTGCCTTACCACCCCTACCTGAACGCCGAGCAGCAATCGGCCGACATGATCGACGCCATGCGCGCTGCCCGCAGTGCGATGGCGCAGCTCAAGGTCCAGGCAGCGCCGCAGCTGTTCCTGGCCGGCTACTCGCAGGGCGGCCACGTCGCGCTTGCCACGCAGCGCGCCATGCAGCAGGGCAGTGAATTCAAGGTTACTGCCGCCGCAGGATTGTCCGGACCGTATGCGATGGCGCGCTTTTCCGACACGGTATTCAGCGGCCAGCCGAATGCCGGCATCACCATCTATTTGCCGCTGATTGCCACTTCCGCCCAGCGCGCCGGCGCGGCGGTCTACAGCAAGCCGGAGGAGCTGTACGAGCTGCAGTACGCCGGCGGCATCGAAACGCTGTTCCCTACCAAGATGACGCGCAAGGAACTGGTCAAGCAGGGCAAGCTTCCCAAGGCCGCCCTCTTCGCGCGCGACTCGCTGCCGCAGGGCAGGGGGGCGTCGGTCTACTTCAGCAATCCGCACCTGGTACGCACCAGCTACCGCGACGCCTACCTGCAAGACCTGGCCCAGCATCCTTGCGACGACGGCGACTGCACGCCTGCCAACAACCTGCGCAAATGGATGCTGAAAAACGATCTGCGCAACTACACACCGCAAAGCCCGCTGTTGCTATGCGGCGGCAGCAGGGACCCTTCGGTACCATTTTTCAATGCCACCGCTGCGGCGGAATATTTCAGCGAACATGGCGCGCCGCCGACCGTGGTCGACCTGGAAGAACTGGGCGCACAGGACGAGTTCAGGGATGCCCGCCGCAGCTTCGTCCTGATTAGCGAAGAGGCCATGAAAAGGGCGCAGGAAGACGCGCCGAAAAGTGGCCGCAGCGCCAACGAACTGCTGATGGACGCGTATCACGCCCGCTTGGCCGGCGCCCCCTGCCTGCTGGCCGCCCGCAGTTACTTCAATTCGTTGCTGCGGCAGGATGCGCCAGCAGCGCCCTGACCAGCGCGTTGCGATCGAAAGGATCGTCGGCCAACACGATGTCAGGCTGCAGCAGCGCCGGTTCGCGCTTGCCTGACGGGCGGTCGAGCACGAAGCGCGGCACCACGACTTCCAGCCCGGTGTTCGGCAGCACGTGCTGTTTCTGCGTGCCGCCGGTCTGGCGCACATAGGCATAGCCACCAGCGCCGACCAGCCTGGCGAAGCCGTGGTCCTGCACCGTATTGCTGAACAGGATGGCGGACGAATAAGTCAGGTCGCCCACCAGCACGAATACCTTGCCGCTGAAATGCAGCGGATGCGCGGGCTCCGGCTGCACCCAGCTATCGACGTTGCCGCTGACGATGTCGCCCACTTTTTCGCCGGGGCCGGCGCGGCCTTCCAGCACTTTCTTCACGTAGCTGGAGCCGTTGCGGTAGGGCTTGTCCGCGATATAGCGCAGGATGCCGGTCTTCCACATATCGTCGTCGCCGCCGCCGTTTTCACGCACATCGATCAACAGCGTCTGCGCGCCGGCATCGCGCAAGCCGGTAAAGGCGCGTTCTGTGAAATCGTAGAAGCGCTGCTTGTCCGGCCAGGCGAACTGGTTGACGGTCAGCAGTCCGACTCCACCCGGCAGGATGCGGAACTGGAAAGTCTGCTCAAACGATTTTTCGCCCGCCAACGCAGCCGGCAGTACCGAGGCTGCAGGTACTTCCAATACCTGCCCGCCGGCCTGCAGGGTAAAGCGCTCCGTTGCGCCATAGTTCTTCCAGTAGTACAGCCAGAAGCGCCGCTCCAGCAGTTTATTGCGGAAGGCCGGCGTATCGCCGTGCACCAGCGCGCCCAGCTCGCGCAGGATGCGCGCCGCCGGCAGCCCGTTGATGTTCGCGATCTCGCGGCCTGCCAGCGCGGAGCTGCCGCCGCCCAGCGCAGCGACGATGCGCAAGCGTTGCTGGCCATCGATCATGACTTCGAACGGGAACAGCTTGCCGCCTGCTTGCAGGTGCTCCCGCGTTTCCGAGCGCCAGTCGGGGAACACCACGCCGAGGTGGGCATCGTTGAACACCGGGTTCATGGCGGCCAGCACGCGCCAGGCCTCGTCGCGCGACAGGGGCTGGCCCAGCTTGCTGCGCGCCACCTCGAAGGCTTGCTCATAGGCTTGCTGCCCGGAGCGCAGTGCAGGCTCGGGGTGCGTGCTCTCGATAGCCTCGCGCATGAATTGCAGGTCCTGCTGCAACTGCGCAGGGGTGAAGCGCGCCGGAGCGGCGTGCAGGGGGACGCAGCACAGCGCGCCGAGGGCAAGGAGGAAGGCAGGAATTTTCATTGCCGAAATTCTAATGAATGGAATACAGTCTGTGCTTAAGATTTCCTGACTACATGATTAAGGCCCGCCTTAATGCTATCCACTGATGACCTGCGTTTTTTCTGCGCCCTGGCCAGCCAGCCTTCGCTATCGGCCACGGCGCGCCTGCTGGACGTGACGCCGTCCTCCGTCACCCAGCGCCTGCAAGCGATCGAAGAAAAATTGCGCCTCAAGCTGGCCGCCCGGCAGGGGCGCGGGATTGTGCTGACCGATCAGGGGCAGTTGCTGGCCGAGCGCGCGCAAGCGATCCTGGCCGAGATGGAAGCCCTGCAGCGCGCGCTGCACGAGCAGCGCGATGAACTGGCGGGGCGCTTGCGCGTGCTGGCGCCGATCGGCTTCGGCAGCACCCACATCGCCCCGCTGGCGGCACGTTTCCGGGCGCAGCATCCGGCGCTGGCCTTCGAGCTGGAATTGTCGGACCGGCCGAACCTGCGCCTGCACGAGGGCTGGGACGTGGTGATCCACATCGGCCCGATGCGCGATTCCAGCTTGCGGCAGCAAGTGCTGGCGCGCAACCGGCGCTACCTGTGCGCTGCGCCGTCCTACCTCGCACGCCATGGCAGCCCGCGCAGCCTGGAGCAACTGTCCAGCCATGCCTGCCTGGCCTTGCGCGAGAATGAGGAAGACGCCACGCGCTGGAAGCTGATGCCGCCCGGCGCCAGCCACTACCGGCCCCTGCGCATTGAACCCACGCTGGCTTGCAACGATGGCCGCGTGGTCAAGCAATGGGCGCTCGATGGCCATGGCATCTTGCTGCGCTCGGAATGGGACGTCGCAGCTGAACTGCGCAGCGGCGCCCTGCGCCGCGTATTGCCCGACCATGCATTGCCGGAGGCCGACATCGTTGCCCTGCTGCCGGCCAGCGCCCGCCAGCGCCCCCAGCGCACGCGGCGCTTCGTCGACTTCCTGAAGCAGCAATTCGCCCATCCTCCCTGGCTGGAACAAGCATGACTTGCAATGCTGATGCGCGGCTGCTACAGTCGCGCCCCTTGATTGTGCAAGGCTATTGTTTTTACAAATTTCTACTTGTAACAAGCAAGTCTAAGCTGGCATATTAGTTCGGCAGCGAATAGCACGCACGTTCGCAAAGCACATAAAAAATCATTCCCTCTGGAGACACAATGCGTCATTTCAAACTTGCCATGACGGTCATGGCGGCGGCAGTTATTGCCGGTTGCGGCGGCAGCGATCCACGCCCAGGCGATCAAAGCCCGAAACTCAAATACTCTTCCCAGGTTTCCTTCGGCGACAGCCTGTCGGACGTGGGTACTTACAAGGTCGGCACCGTGCAAGCCATCGGCGGCGGCACCTTCACCATCAACGGCGACAACACCAAATCCAATCCGGCGCTGACCGGCAAGAACTGGACCGAACTGATGGCCGCGCAAGTCGGCCTGCCAGCACCATGCCCGGCCATGACCGGCCTGGATGGCGACGCCAGCAAGGGCTTCAGCGTGGCGGTGCAAGCCAAGGCAGGCTGTTATGGCTATGCGCAGGGCGGCGCTCGCGTGACCAATCCTGTTGGCCCAGGCAACAAACTGACCGGCAGCCCGCTTGGTGCGCTGACCGTGCCGATCGTCACCCAGGTCAAGAACCACCTGGCTGCCGTGGGCGGCAAGTTCAAGGGCGATGAAATCGTCTATGTCATGGGCGGCAACAACGATGTGCTGATCGGCCTTGAGCAACTGTCGGCTGGCGCTACCGCCGCCGGTACTGCGGCCGGCAGCACCGCCTTCGCGACCAGCCTGGCCACCCAACTGGCAGCCGGCGCCACCGATCCAGCCACTGCAGTGCAGTCCATCTCGCTGGCCATCGCCACCGAAGCGGCACGTGCCGGTAGCACCAGCGCCAGCATCGTGGAAGCTGCCGTGAAGGCTGCGGTGTACGCGGGCAATAGCGCCGCTGCCTCGGAGACCGTGTACGGCCCGATGGTCGTCAAGGCGCAGGCCGATGCGACTGCGGCAGGCACCAAGGCTGGTGCCGATTACGCCGCCGCACAAGCGCCGGTCCTGGTGCAGAACATTGCCAAGGCTGGTGCTGAACTGGTGGCACTGGTGAAGACCCAGATCGTGGCCAACGGTGCCAATTTCGTGGTGGTGAACAATATGCCGGACATCGCCAACACTCCGTCCGGCCTGGCGCAATCGGCCAGCACCCGGGCACTGATCGACAGCATGGTCAAAGCCTTCAACGACACCTTGTCGGCCGGCCTGTCGGGCGACGCCAAGATCCTGCTGGTGGATACCTTCAGCGTCAGCCACGACCAGGCAACCAATCCTGCGCCCTATGGCCTGACCAACGTCACCGACACGGCTTGCGACCTGACGCCTGCCAAGAACCCGCTGGGCAATTCGCTCGGCTGCAACGCCAGCAACCTGAAGGCCGGCGACGTCAGCCACTATTCCTACGCCGACACCGTGCACCCGACCCCGTTCCTGCACCTGTTGCTGGCACGCTATGTTTCGGAAAAAATGGTAGCCAAGGGCTGGCTGTAATCAAAGGATAATGGAGACACCATGACACAACGCATCAACACCGCTGTAAAGCTGCTGGCCGTGATGGCCGCGCTGGGCGCAGCATCGGGCGCATCGGCGCAATCCAAGGGTGAATGGCTGGCGAAGATCGGCGTCAACCGCATTTCGCCGGACGTTACTTCCGGCGACGTGAGCGCACCTTCCAAGCCAGGCATCAAGGCCGAAGTGGGTTCCGACACCAAGCCGATCTTCAGCGTCGGCTACATGGTTACCGATAACGTGAGTACCGAACTGATGCTGGGCGTGCCGTACAAGCACACCCTGTACGGCGCCGGCTCGATCGAAGGCACCGGCAAGCTGGGTACCGCCGAAGCGCTGCCGCCGACCATCTTCCTGCAGTACCGCATGTTCGAGCCGAATGCGACCGTGCGTCCCTACGTTGGCGTCGGCTACACCTACGCCTACTTCCGCAAGGAGACCGGCTCCGCCCAGCTGACTGCGGTGCTGAATACCGGTGGCGAGCCGGCCACCTACTCGCTGGATGCGAAGCACGCCGGCAGCCTGGTGCTCGGCGCCACCGCCAAGCTCGGCGAGCGTTATTACGCCGACCTGAACGTGGTCAAGACCAAGCTCAAGACCACCGCCCACTTCTCCACCGGCCAGACGCTGGACATCAAGCTGGACCCGCTGGCAGTCAGCCTGTCGGTCGGCTACCGATTCTAAGCCGGGCATTCCCCAAAGCCGCCGCAAGGCGGCTTTTTTTTCGTCCCGGCGGCAAGCGGGGATGCAAAAATTGCACTATTATCATCGCGCATTTCGCAAATCCATTTGTCGAAAGGAACCCCCGCATGAAAACAGTCTGGCTGGGCTTTGCTGCCCTGTGTCTCAGTACAGCCGCCGCGGCGCAGAGTTGCGCCGAATCGCCGCCCTGCATGCGCGCCCGCGCCGCCGTGGAAGACCTGACCCGCATTGTCGCGCCGGAGGGCGTGCAGGAAACCTACAAGACCCGAATCGGCGGCATCGACCAGTGGATCAATGTGCGCGGCCAGGACCAATCCAACCCGATGATCCTGTTCGTGCACGGTGGTCCGGCGTCTCCCGCCATGCCGACGACCTGGCAATGGCAGCGTCCCATCGAGGAGTATTTCACTGTAGCGCACTACGACCAGCGTGCCGTCGGCAAGACCCTGCGTGCCAACGACAAGGATGCGGTGGCCGGCACCTTGCGCATCGACCGCTTCGTCGACGATGCGATCGAAGTGGCGGAGCACCTGCGCTCCAAGTACAAGAAGGACAAGCTGATCATCGTCGGCCATAGCTGGGGCACCGTGGTTTCCACGCGCGCCGTGCTGAAGCGGCCGGACCTGTTCCATGCCTATGTCGGCATCGGCCAGATTGCCAACATGCGCGAGAACGAACGGATCAGCTATGACTTCGGCGTCGAGCAGGCCAGAAAGCACAATAACGCCGAAGCGCTGAAGGAAATGGAATCCATCGCGCCGTATCCCGGCAACGAGCCGATTACACGCGAACGCATCATCATTGCCCGCAAGTGGCCGCAGTATTACGGTGGCCTGAGCGCATACAAGAGCGATTCGGTGTATTTCTTCCGCGCGCCGATGCTGTCGCCCGAGTACGACCAAGCCGATTGGGAGGCGATCGACGAAGGCAGCCAGATGACGCTCGGTACCGTGCTGAAAGAGTGGACGGAGGTGGATTTTTCCACCATCAGGAAGTTCCCGATTCCGGTGGTGATGTTCCTCGGCCGGCATGACTACACCACGCCGACCGAGCCGGTGGTGAAATGGATGGCGCAGCTCAAGGCGCCGTACAAGCAAAGCGTCTGGTTCGAGCATTCAGCCCACATGATGCCGTGGGAAGAACCGGGCAAGACGCTGGCCAGCCTGCTCACTTACGTGCGCCCGCTGGCGCTGAAGGAGGGCAAGCGCAGTACTAAGGGTTATACGGCCCCTTGACTTCGCCCCAGCCCCACTTCGGCATCGGCTGGTCGGCATCGACCGTCGCACCGGGCTGGGAGTTGATGACGGCCAGCCGCGATCCCCATTCCAGGTAGCCCACCAGGGCCGAGCGGAATTCAGGATCATCCGGCATCGACAGTTCATCGGCGGTCTCCAGCAGCAGCGCCACCCAGCGGCGGCGCTGTTCCTGCGATAAGTGGCGGTTGAGGTGCTGCCGGATCATGTGTGCGTGGCCGCCATGTGCTTCGGAATATGCTGTGGGGCCGCCCATCACTTCGCCGAGGAAGGCCGCGACATGTGCGGGATGATGGTCGCCCATATGGGCAAAGACTGGGCCGAGTAGTGCATCGGCCTTGACGTGCTGGTAGAAACGATTGGTCAAGCGGTTCAGCGCTTCGGTGCCGCCAACCCATTGGTACAAAGTTGGAACGTGATCCTGGGGCATGGTGTCGGTCCTTTAGAGGAGGAGAGTAACTTGCAATTTCGAACGATATGTTTTGCCGCATTGCTGCCGGCATTTTTCAGCCTCACCGGTTGTGCAGTGTATAGCGAAACGCGGCACAAGCAGGGCGAGGCCGTCAAGGAAGCCTGGAAGTCGGTCGACATCGGCGGCCAGCTTGGCGCAGCGCGCAAGGGAGAGGCAGCGCTGTTGGCAGAACAGCTCAAGACAGAAGAGGCGCTGCAGAAAGCGAGGCGCGATGCCCTGATTCGCTCCATGGTTTTTGAAGGCACTGTAGCAGCGCAATTGAAGGACCCGATCGAGAAGCAGTTGATGGCGCTGGCGGGTTCGCCGCAAGTTGCTGTCGCCTGGGCTGCCGCCTTGAAGAAGGAGGCGAGGGCGAAGAGCAACCTGCATGATGCTGAAATCGAATTCACGCGTGCCGGTGTCGAGATGCCTGCTTGCGGTGTGTTGACGAAGCAGTCGTTTGACGATTGGGCGCAGTCCCATGCTGGCGCGCCGGCATACTTGCGTGCAGCCTGGATGAGTGCCGCCGATGAATGCACCGGCGACGCCCTGACTGTCGGCTCCAGTTTCGCGTTCAAGGCCGGCGCATTGGCGATTACCCAGAAAGCGGTGACAGATGCCCGCGCTGCAATCGGCGGTGCGAAGGCAGCGAGCCTCGAGGCGCGTAACCAGGTTTCAAGGCTATCAAAGGAATATAGCGGTGAGCTGGAAAAGCTCGCTGCCGATCCTTCGGGCGCACAGGATAAATTGAAGTCCATCGCCAGGGAGCTTGGTGAAGCGCTGGCAAAGATCGAGAAGCTGCCGGACCCGGTCTCGCGCCAGTTCGTGTCGGAGCAAAGGGTGAAAGCGCTTGATACGACTCTGGCGTCGTTGGCGGGAAACGTCGACGATAAGGGCGAGAGCGGTGCGACCGGTGCTGCCTTGGCCAGCCTTGCTGAATGGTTCGACCAGTCGCGCGTGGCGCTTGCAGAAGCGAAGAAGCCGCGCCTGGCTGCTGCGCTTTTGCTGCGCAACCTCGAGCAGGCAAAAGCCGATGCCGCCGCCAAGGACGCCCAACTACAGGCAATGGAGTTGCAGTTGCTCGAGTCGAAAATGAACTGGCAGCTCGAGCAGCTTCGCTCGCTGAGCTATGGTCATCAAGCCTTGCAGGCAGTGAGCGCAGAGATGGCGGCGATGCAGGTTCGGGCTGCGTTGGCGCCTGTCGAAACGGCGAAAGCCACTTCCGGCAGGGCCTTTGAAGACAAGACCAAGGTCTGGAAGAGTGCGGCCTCCTACCTGGATGCCAACGGGCGCCTGGCGGCGGAAGTGAACAAGACCGATATCCAGCGCAATGCGCTCGACCATGAGCGCGCCATCGCTTACGCGGAAGGAAACATCGCTCAGTGGAACGTGCTGATCTCGTCGACCGTCAACCAACTCGCGGAATATGGGGATGCGGGTGTGCGCAAGGAAGACATTACAAGCCTGATGAACTCGATTGCTTTGCTGTTCATCGCGAAAGGAGTTCAGTAATGCGTTTCCTCTGGATGACTGTAGCGCTGGCGCTGTGCGGATGTTCGACGCCAAAGCCGGCGATGGAGCAGGCAAACCACGGCGTCGGCCTGATTGCCCAACTTGAATCCTCGTTGAGCGAATTCCGGCGTGTGGAGAAAAATTCCCTGGATGCCCGCGCCGAGTCCCTGCTCGCCCAGCGCAAGGCAATCGCCTTCATCGATCGCGAAAAGCAGCGCGACTTGCAGGCGCGTGTTGCGGCGGGCGACAAGCTGTCGGCAACGCTGATCGACAACCTGGTTGCAAATACTGAAGGACTGGCCTTGATCCAGGCCGAATACGCGGATACCAACGCCAGGAACGAAGCAGCGGTTGCGGCCCTGCTGGCGCCAATTCCGAACAGCCGCAGCGCCACCGGCACTGCCCAGGCAAGGCTGGCGGAAATGGGAGAGGAACTCGGCTGGGATATCCGGCGCAGCGAACTGCAGGCTTTCATCAAGGCTGTAAAGGACAGCGTTGAAGACGGCAAAAAGAAAATTGAAGAAGCAGAAAAGAAGGCCAATGACTAATGGAGGCGAAGATGGCGTCACTCACCGAACAATACATGCTGGACTACTTCGACTCCTTGCGGCGGCTGAAAGCGAAGCAGAATGAATTCGAAGACGCTGCCTCCGACCCTGGCAGCACCGATGGCGCGCGTGCCGCAGCCGCGGCAGCCTATCTCGACATGGCCAACATGATTGCACGCTTCCGCGAGGCGCATGAAGCGTTCATGCACCGCTTCGGCCCGGTGTCGACTGAATCGCCGACGCAGAAGATCGTGGATGAATCGAGCCGCCTGCACAAGGAGCTCGGCGAGGTCATCGCCAAGGCGCAGGGCCAGGTAGCGCTACTGCATGCGCTGTCCGATTTCGTCGATCGCTGGCAGAAGCTGTCGACGGACAGCAAGAAGGGCGCGACAAAAGGAAAGACTGCAGCGGCGGCCAATCTGAACTTCCTGACGCAGCCAATCTGAGCACAAACGATAAGCCCCGCTCGCAGCGGGGCTTTCTTAATAAATGGGGTAAATAAATGGGGTACGTCCCCATTTATTTATTGGAAGGCCTGGATGCCGGTCATCGCGCGGCCCAGGATCAGGGCGTGGATGTCGTGCGTGCCTTCGTAGGTGTTGACCACTTCCAGGTTCACCATATGGCGGATGATGCCGAATTCATCGGAGATGCCGTTACCGCCCAGCATATCGCGCGCCACGCGGGCGATGTCCAGCGACTTGCCGCAGGAGTTGCGCTTCATGATGGAGGTGATTTCGACGGCGGCAGTACCTTCGTCCTTCATGCGGCCCAGGCGCAGGCAGCCTTGCAGGCCGAGGGTGATTTCGGTCTGCATGTCGGCCAGCTTCTTCTGCACCAGCTGGTTCGCCGCCAGCGGACGGCCGAACTGCTTGCGGTCCAGCGTGTACTGGCGGGCGGTGTGCCAGCAGGCTTCCGCCGCACCCAGCGCGCCCCAGGCGATGCCGTAGCGGGCCGAATTCAGGCAGGTGAACGGGCCTTTCAGGCCGCGCACGTCAGGGAAGGCGTTTTCTTCCGGGCAGAACACTTCGTCCATCACGATTTCGCCGGTAATCGACGCGCGCAGGCCGAACTTGCCGTGGATCGCCGGAGCGGACAGGCCTTTCATGCCTTTTTCCAGCACGAAGCCGCGGATCGCGCCTTCATCGTCTTTCGCCCACACGACGAACACGTCGGCCACTGGCGAGTTGGTGATCCACATCTTGGAGCCGGTCAGCGAGTAACCGCCTGGCACCTTCTTGGCGCGGGTGATCATCGAGCCCGGATCGGAGCCGTGGTTTGGCTCGGTCAGGCCGAAGCAGCCGATCCATTCGCCGGTGGCCAGCTTTGGCAGGTATTTCTGTTTCTGGGCTTCGGTGCCGAATTCATAGATCGGCACCATCACCAGCGAGGACTGGACCGACATCATTGAACGGTAGCCGGAATCGACACGTTCCACTTCCCGCGCGATCAGGCCGTAAGCCACATAGTTCAGGCCAGGACCGCCGTATTGTTCAGGGATGGTCGGGCCCAGCAGGCCCAGTTCGCCCATTTCGCGGAAGATGGAAGTGTCCATCTGCTCGTGGCGGAAGGCTTCCAGGATGCGCGGTGCCAGCTTGTCCTGGCAATAAGCCGCGGCGGCGTCGCGCACCATGCGCTCGTCGTCGGTCAGCTGGTCGTTCAGCAGCAGGGGATCGTCCCAGTGGAATGCGGCTTTGCTCATTATGCTTCCTGTCTCTCTTTGTTTATAAAAAATCAATCATCTCAACAGGTCGCGGAACTTCCCGCCGTGGAAAACCAGCGGTGCGTTCCCGGCAAACTCGCAATGTTCAACCTCGCCCACGAAAATCACGTGGTCGCCCTCCGGGTAGCGGCTGCGGTTGTGGCATTCAAACCACGCCGTGCAGCCCTTCAGGACCGGCTGGCCGGTGCGCGACAGCTCGAATTCGACCGTGCCGAACGGGTCTCCCGTGCGGGTCGAAAACAGCTTGGCCAAAGGGGCCTGGTCGGCGCTCAGCACATTGATCACATAGTGCGAGTTACCGCTGAAAATGGGCAGGCTGTTGGCGCCAGTGCCCAGGCTCCACAGCACCAATGGCGGGTCGAGCGAGACGGAATTGAAGGAGCTGGCCGTCAAGCCACGGAAACTGCCATCAGCGAGCCGCGTGGTAATCACGGTCACACCCGTGGCAAATTGCGACAGTGCCTGGCGAAAATGCACACTGTCGAACTCGCGCGAGGTGGCGCGTGGGGAGCTGGTATTCATGCGGGACCTGTTTGTTTCAAAGAGATTATGCCAAAGAACGATAGTCTAACCTTTGGCGAAAGCGACGGGGATTTTAGCTAAGGCGGCACTTTTTGAGCAGTGCGCGCCGATTTGCGCTACAGTAATACTTCCGGTACGTGAGGAGGGCGATATGGCTGAAGTAGCAATCCTGGGCGGTGGATGTTTCTGGTGCACCGAGGCGGTGTACCTGGAGGCGAAAGGTGTCACCAAGGTCGAATCGGGGTACATGGGCGGCGCGCAGCCGAATCCCACCTATGAACAGGTGTGTACCGGCGAAACCGGCCACGCCGAAGTGGTGCGGCTGGAATTCAACCCGGCCCAAGTCAGCTACCGCGACCTGCTGGTCATCTTCTTTACCATCCACGATCCAACTACCCTGAATCGCCAGGGCAATGACGTTGGTACCCAGTACCGCTCCGTAATCTTCTACGACACTCCTGAACAGGAAGCCACTGCGCGGCAGGTGATCGCCGAAATGGCCCACGTCTGGGATGCGCCGATCGTCACCGAACTGGCGCCGGCCGCGCCGTTCTACAAGGCCGAGGACTACCACCAGAACTACTTCGCCCAGCATCCGCTGCAAGGCTACTGTGCTTTCGTAGTGGCGCCCAAGGTGGCCAAGTTCCGCAAGATGTACGCCGAGAAGCTCAAGTAGCTAGCTGGCGACGCCCGGCACCGTCAGCCCCGCAGCGATCACTCAGCGCATATCTCGGGCTGAACTTTGCCTTTGTCCACAGTCTTCATGCAGCCCCCCATATTGAATGCGGCGCAAACACCGGAGACTTTGGCGCCAGGAGGTGCAACTACGGCTAATTTCAAACCCTCGGACGGTGGCGTGTACCCTCGCCTGGAGTAATGAATAGGACCTTGGCCAGGCGCGCGATGTTCGCCGTGTGCCAGGCGCCGCGTGGGACGATGAGGAATTGACCGGGCTGGTCTAACTCAACCTTGCGTTCGCCGTCATCCACTTCCAGCACGAATTGGATTGCACCAGAAATCAGGACGACAACTTCTTCGCCGGCCGGGTGCTGCTCCCAGCTTGCCCAGTCCTCGCCGAAGTCATAAGTGGAAACCAGCCGCCCCGGCCCGAGGTGGGCGAAAGCGCCCGAAGTCAGGTCTTGCCAGAACGATTCGTTGACTTCAAGTGGAACCGCGGTACCGTCAGGGCCAAGGTGCAGGTAAGTTTCGACGGTATTGAATTGTCCAATAGCAGTCTTCATGGCGGAAACTCCTTCAGCAAATCACATTCCCGAGATCGCCCCGCAATAGAGGGCAGTCCTGCAAACAATGAACTGCGCGATCCCGAAACCTGCGGAACACGCGGCGAAGGTCGCGGCAAAAGCGCTGGCTGGCTTCAGGCCACGGCGCCGCGCGAGCACTGCAACGGTGACTGCCGCCAGCGCAAGGCCGGGCAGTGAGAACAAATGGCCGAGTCCAAGCAACCCCTCTGGTCGCGCCAGCGAGGCTTGCCATACCCAGTAGCCGAGGAAGGTCACGGTCAAGGCAGTCGCAGCGCCCAAAGTAGACAAAGGAGGCGCTTTGCCAATCTGGATCAGGCCGATCACGCCGCCCCAGGCCAGCAGGTAATACCATGGACCCAAATAGGCAGGATCACCGAAGATGAAAACTGCCGTGAGCAGTACTGCTCCGAGGCCAAGGGCAAGTGCGATGTCCAGTGTGCGTGTCAATTTGAATCCGAATCCAGTAAGAGGGCGCGAACCTGTTTGTATTCCTCGACCCGCGCGAAGTCTTTCTCGGTCGGGTTGGTAATGCGGCTCAGGTCCTTGTTTTCCGCATTGTCAGCGAGCTTGACGAGTCGTGCAATCGGGTTCGATGCAGCGCGTGCCGCCGCCTGTAGCCGGGTTTCGCCAGGACGCTTGGTGAGGGCCTCAACGGCCTCGACGACTTCAAGCGGAAAGCCGGCTTCCGTCAACTGCAGCAATGTGACCGACGTATCTTCAACCACATCGTGCAGCACCGCTGCCATGCGTTCGTCATTGGCAGAGACGCGAAGCATCACACGCAGCGGATGCAGGATGTAGGGCTGCCCTGCCTTGTCAACCTGGCCGGCATGGGCTGCGGCAGCGATTTCGATGGCTCGCTCAAGGGTGGGCATGGATGCTCCTGCCGGTAGTAGTGAGAACTTTGCTTGGTAGATATGCCGCCAGCGTCGGCGATTGCGATGGCAAATGATACGAGAACTATCTGAGGATGAACAGGATCACGAGTCCTAACGCCAAGACAAGCGGCGTCACGAAGAGCCACAGTTCAATCTTTCTCAGCATTGACCGGGGCGTGTCCTGGCGCACGAATGACACGATATTGAAAATCGCTCCCAGAACAATTGCCACGAAGAGTGCAAACATCAGCAACATCGCTTCGCCAAGGCCTTGCCCAACGCACGACATGCTTGGACATGCTTGCCCCCTTGGGCGAAGACTGTCCCAAGCAAGCCAGCTGATGACAAGCAAGATTGGGACATACGAGAGCGGGCGCAGGATGCGTACAAGGCGAGAGTTCGGCACAGGTATCACCTCCAGCGCCCGTCGTTCAATCTGTTCATGGCACGTTAGCCGGCTCTATCCAAGCTTAAAGTTAATGATTTGGCAAATGGTATCACGCCGATGATAGGGCGACGAACGCGATAACTGCCTTGCGATAATCCTCATGACTAGCGCTGGCCTCTTGCCGGGCGCACTGGCCCGGCCGACGTATGCGGTGCGGCTTTTGCCAGGATGTCGGACAGGCTCTCTCAACTTCCATTCGGATATGGACGCGATATCTCGTCATGCCTCACTGGCCAGTGCCCATTACGCGGTTGAAGTAGACTGTCGGGTGGCCGGTACGCAGGCGGTATAACTGGGCCGGGCGGTTGCTGCCGTGGCGCTGCTTGCCTGTAATCTCTTCGAGGAAGTCGCCTTCCTTGATTCGCTTGCGGAATGCGCTTTTTTCCACAGCACGCCCGAGGATGGTTTCATACACGCGCTGCAGGTCCGACAGGGTGAATTCAGCCGCCAGCAAATGCACGGGAATCGAAGTGTATTCAACCTTGTTGCGCAAGCGCTGCAGGGCCACGTCGAGGATGGCTGAATGGTCGAAGGCCAGTGCACCTTTCGCCGTCAGGCCTGTCACCGGATGCCAGCTTGCCGCCTCACTGCCGGAACCATGGCGCAGTTCCACGCCGTCCGAACCGATCAAGGCGAAGTAGGCGAAGGTCGCGGACCAGCCGCGCGGATCGCGCGTGGCGCTGCCGAAGCCTTGCAGTTGCTCGAGGTAGGGGGTATCAACGCCGGTTTTTTCGCGCAGCTTGCGCAGCGCCGTGGCATCGAGGTCGGTGTCGCGATGAATGTCGATGAAACCACCCGGCAAGGCCCAGCGGCCTTTATGAGGGTGCTCGCCACGCCGCACAAGCAGGACGTGCAAAGCGTTTTCGCGGATCGTAAGAATGACGAGGTCAACGCTGGTGAGCGGCACGTCGAAGTCGTGAATATTGTATTTCCGCAGAAATTCCTGCTCGGTCTCTTGGCTGCCCATTGATGTCCTCATGTGTAGGCGGCCATTTTAGCCGCCTTAGTGTGAAATAAAAATAACTTAGTGGAATTTAAAACTAAGTTAGTGTAATATTTTCACTAACAAGAACGCAAACGCAACATTATGAAAGCAGAACAACTGGGTCTTGGCGTTTTTACGGTGAGCGAGTTCCTCAACACGGCCGAATGCCAACACTACATCGAAATGGGCGAGGAGATGGGCTACCAGCCCTCTGAAGTCAACCTGCCTAGCGGGTCGGTGCGGCGCACGGACATTCGAAATAATGACCGCGTGATCTTCGACGATCCCTGCCTTGCGGAACTGCTGTTCACGCGCGCTGCGCCTTTGCTGCCGGCTACAATCGGCGAGTGGCGCCTCCATGGCCTGAATGAACGATTTCGTTTTTATCGCTACGGCCCGGGAGAATACTTCAAATGGCATAAGGATGGTTACTTTGAGAAGGCGCCGGATGAAGTGAGCATGCTCACTTTCCTGATCTACCTGAATGCCGGCTTTGAAGGCGGGGACACCCAGTTCAGGTGGGAGACCGTCCATCCTCAGGAAGGGATGCTGCTGGTCTTTCCTCACAATCAGTCGCATCAAGGGGCGGAAATCAGTGCGGGCATCAAATACGTCCTGAGGTCAGACGTCATGTACGAAAGGAGAAGTTAAGTGCACAGTCTCCGCCTGTCAGTTGTGTCGTTCAGCTTAAGCCACATATGCACTTTGGCTTTGTAGCCGGCCGGTGTTCGAAGCGCCATTGGTTCAATCCCGAAGCTGAGAAAACCTGCGGCCTGGTAGAGGGCAAGCGCTGGGTGGTTGTTTTCGGTAACCGTCAGCGTGACGACCTCGACTCCTGGCCTGCGTCGCGCGCAGGAGAGAGCGGCGCTGAGCAGTTTGTGGCCGATCCCTTTGCCGCGCCATTCGGACAGCGTGTACATCCCGATCAAATGGGCCTTGTGGCTGGTCTTGGATCTTACCGAAAATTCCAGGCCCACCGTGCCGACCAGCTTCCCGTTGGCGATAGCGCCGAACACAATGCTGTTCTGTTGCGGATCGGAGATGCGCTGCTCCCACCACGATAAGGGCAGGGCGGCGCGTTCTGCCGGCGTTGAGGTGAACGCGTCCGGTTCGTGTTCGAAACCGTGCAGTGCCAGGTCGCGATATTGCGCAACATGCTCTGGCGATAGCGGGAGAATGTGGACGTGCGGCGCTTCCGGCGTGGGGCTCATGAAAGGTGGTGTACGTACTATTGTGGCTTTGCCTTGGATGGCACAGCCGAGCTGCTCTCGGCAAAGCGCGGGAGTTCGTCCCGAATATCAAACCAATGCACTTGCGACGAGGTCCATACGTGATCCTGGATAGCGGCGCGATCCGGCTCATCGAGGCTGCCGGCACATACCTGCACCCGGTCGGCAAGAACTTCCTCACGCATGCCGAGGGTGCTGCCGCATACTGGACAAAAGCCGCGTTCTGCGAAAGACGAGGAGCGATACCAGGCTGGTTCAGCGCGCAGCCAGGAAAATGAAGCCTTCGCGAAGTGGACAAACGCCAGTGCGGGCGCGCCGGAATGCTTGCGGCACATCGCGCAATGACAAATGACGCCGCGCAGCGGTTGCGACGTGGCGCGATAGCGAATGGCGCCGCACAGGCAGCCGCCTTCAAAGTGTTCGGTGTTGGGCATTTGATGGCCTCTTCAAGGCTGCGATTCGGAGATCTCTTCGCGGATCAACCACTTGCCGCTGGCATCCGGCGCCACCAGCAAGGCCAATGGGCTCTCGTATTTCTTGAGCACCGCATAGCGCGTCGCCTTGATCCTCACGCCGCGGCCTTCATCCGAGTAGCTGACCTGCGAGTAGGTGCTATAGTCGCCTTTGGTCTTTGCCAGCGGCATGGCGCTGCGCACAAGCGCCTTGTACTGCACGGCGGGAATCGCCACCTCGCGCGTTTGCCCGGTGGGGTAAGTGCGCTTGTTCTTGATCAGCGCGTCGTCGGCATAGAGGTCTGCGACTGCGGGATTGAAGGCCGCTTCAAGTGAGGAGTATTGCTGGAATAGCGAGCGTGCTTCATCAACCGGACCGGCGGAGGCAGCGAAGCACAGCATCGAGAGTGGGATGGCCAGCAGCAGTCGTTTCATGGTCGCGGAAAATGGAGTGGTCTTGCAGCGACATCATAAAGGCACTTTCGCTTTGCTGCACAAGTCATGATGTGCGCCGCGCGAATCCCATCACTTCCATGGGCTTATTGGTTCTCATAGATGTAGCGGCGCGACCAGGGGAACGAAGAAGGATGCCGCCCCGCCTTGCCGCATACAATCTGGTAAAGGCTGATCCAGTCCTGATCGAAGGCATAGGCGCAGCCGGCGAGGTAGACGTGCCAGATGCGGAAGCGCTTGTCGCCCGCCAGCTCACGCACCTTCTCTTCGTGGTCCTCGAAATTCTCGGTCCAGATGGCGCAGGTGCGGGCGTAGTGGCGGCGCAGGTTTTCCACGTCGTAGGCTTCGAGCTGGCCTTGCTGCATGGCTTTCAGCACCTGGCCGATGTGGGCAAGTTCGCCGTGCGGGAAGACGTACTTCTCGATGAACTCGCCGCCGCCATACGGCGTTTCGCCGTTATCCGGATCGGTCGACGTAATCCCGTGGTTCATCACCAGGCCGTCGTCGGTCAGTAGCCTGTTGATAATTCCGAAGTACTCCACAAGATGTTTGATGCCCACGTGCTCGAACATGCCGACGCTGGTGATGCGGTCGAAGCTGCCTTGCACGTCGCGGTAGTCCTGCAGGCGGATCTCGACCAGGTCCGACAGCCCGGCGGCGCGCACGCGCTCCAGTGCCAGCGCGTGCTGGTTTTCGCTCAGCGTGATGCCGGTGCAGCGCGCGCCGTACTTCTGGGCGGCGCGGATCACCAGTGCACCCCAGCCGCAACCGATATCGAGCAGCGTCTGTCCCGGCTGCAGCCGGATCTTGGCCAGGATATGGTCGATCTTCTTGATCTGCGCAGTAGCCAGGTCCTCGTCGCCATTTTCAAAGTAGGCGCATGAATACACCATGTTCGGGTCGAGGAACTGCTGGTAGAACTCGTTGGAAACGTCGTAGTGGTAGCGGATCGCTTCCGCGTCGCCCTTGCGGTTGTGGTGGAAGTTGCGCGCGATGCGGGCCAGGCTGCTGCTGTCATTCAGCGAGCTGCGGGCGAGGGCATTGACCACCTTGATCATGTCGACGGCGCGCCCGGTCACTTCGATGGCGCCTTCGACATAGGCGGTGCCCAGGTTGGAGAGCGAGGGCTTGAGCAGGTAGCGCGCCGCGGCTGGGCTGGGGACGCGGATCGTCACGCGCGGCGCTTCCTTTGAGAAGTCGAAGCTGCGACCGTTCCACAGCTCTATCCTCAAGGGCAGGGCGACTTGCGGGGCAATGCTGCTGATCCAGCTATTGATGCGGTTTTGTACAAACATGCCCCTGCCCCTTCCCTGTGAAAGGACGGATCAGGGCTGGATGCGTTCCTTTTTCCAGCTACCGTCCTGCAAGTCATAGACTATCCTGTCGTGGAAGCGCGAGGCGCGCCCTTGCCAGAACTCGACGCGGTCCGGTACCAGGCGGTAACCACCCCAGTGCTCGGGCCGTTGCGGCTGCCCGCCGCTGGCCGCCTCGACGGCGGCATAACTCTCTTCCATTGCTTCGCGGCTGGCGATCGGCCGGCTCTGCTGGGAAGCAATAGCGCCCAGCTGGCTCTTCACCGGGCGGCTGTAAAAGTATTTGTCGCTCTCTTCGGCGGAGGTTTTCTCGACCCGGCCTTCGATCCTGACCTGGCGTTCAAGCTCGGGCCAGAAGAACAGGATTGCCGCGTGCGGATTCTCCGCGAGCTGCTGGCCTTTCTGGCTCTGGTAATTGGTGTACCAGGTGAAGCCGCGCTCATCGTATTGCTTGATCAGCACGATGCGCGAACTCGGGCGGCCATTCTTGCCGACTGTGGCCACGCTCATGGCGTTGGGCTCGTTCACCTGCGCCTTCATGGCTTCATTGAACCACTTGGCAAACTGCGCAATCGGGTCGGCCAGGGTGTCGGCTTCCGACAGGCTGGCGCGGCCATAATCCATGCGCAGGTCCGCCAGGGCGATTCCGCCGGCGATGGCCGCCGGCAGGATGCCGCGGCGCTGCTGCATGGCCTCGCCCAGGATGGTCATCTGGGCGGGACTGAGTATCCGTTTGGCCATGGGCGCGATGTGCGCCTCTTCGGTTTCCATATGCGAGGTATAGGCTTGTACGAAGCGTTCTACGTCGGCGGCATTCAAGGCTGCGCTGGAACCGTTGGCAATCTTATCAAGTTGCGAATCGAGTATAGCCCAGTCCTGATCCATCTGCTTGTGCTGAGCGAGGATTTGCGGGCCCAGCGCGGCCAGCAGGGCAGAATCCTCGCCTTGCGCCGCTGCCGTCAACAAGGGAAACAGGTCGTTTTCCTCGTCGGCGTGGTGCAGGTGGGCAGCCTTGTTGAAGTACTTCTGCACGGCCTGGGCGGCTTGCTGGGCGGCGGCATCGGGGCCGTGCTGCGGCAGGTGGCTCAGCAGGTTTTGCAAGGTTTGCAATTGCTTGCGGATCTTGTCGTGGCAATGTTTCAGGACAGCGATTGGCTGGTCATAGCCGGGGGCGGTATCGATCAAGGAATTACTCATGGAGCAGGTCTGGTGAACTTGGCAAGAGAAAACATTGTAGCCCGGGTCCGGTAAAATGTCGGGATGAATTCCCCGCAAATAGTTGATCCAGTTCTGGAAGATATCGATTTTGACCGCCGTTTTGGCGGCATTGCCCGCTTGTATGGCGAAAAAGCGCTCGCACGTTTCCGAGGCGCACATGTCTGCGTAATTGGCGTGGGCGGTGTTGGTTCGTGGATTGTGGAGGCGCTGGCACGTTCTGCCATTGGCAAGCTGACCCTGATTGACCTCGACAATGTGGCCGAGTCGAATATCAACCGCCAGATCCAGGCCTTGTCCGGCACGATCGGGATGGCCAAGATTACCGCGCTGGCGGAGCGCATTGCCCAGATCAACCCATTCTGCGAAGTGGTGCAGGTGGAGGATTTCATCACGCCGGATAACCTGGATGAGATGGTGGGGGCGCATCAATTCGACTATGTGGTGGATGCCATTGATTCGGCCAAATCGAAGACGGCGCTGATTCACTATTGCCGCAGCAAGCAGATTCCGCTGATCGTGATCGGCAGTGCGGGCGGGCAGACCGATCCGACCCGGATTGAGGTGCGCGATTTGTCCAAGACTGAGCAGGAGCCCTTGCTGAAGAAGGTGCGGCGGCGTTTGCGCAGCCAGTACAACTATCCGCCGAATTCCAAGAACAAGCTGGGGGTCGATGCGGTGTTTTCGATGGAACCTTTGAAGTTTCCCGAGACGGGGGAGGCCTGCACCGTCGATGGCGATGAGAAGGCGGCGACGAAGCCGGGACTGACGGGCATTAATTGCGCTGGCTTTGGCTCGGCGATGGTGGTGACTGCGACGTTTGGCATGGTGGCCGCGGGGCATTTGTTACGCAAGTTGGCTGAGCAGGCTGAAACCGGTAAACCGGTGTCTGACCCGCAGCCGCAGCAGCCCGGTGTCTGACCCTGCGGGTCAGACATCGATTGGCCGGTTTTGGGCGAGCGGCACGTAACGCCCATCCGGCATCGACTCCACCAGCGCGAGCCCTTGCACATTCCACACCACCGGTACGCCGCTGAAATCCGCAGGCGCCTCCTGCGCCTCGCGCGCCAGGGTGATGTGCGGCTTGAACTGGCCATGTGTCGCGGCGCTGAACCCCGCTGCCTCCAGCCGCGACATCAGCTCGCCCTGCGCGGCCAGCAGCCCTGACGGCGGCGCACTCGTCCCCGCCCAGGCAATTTGCGGCCGCTTGAAGTAGCCATAGCAATCAACGGTCAACTGCAACGGCGGCACATGCGTTGCATGCAGGATGTCGAGCAAGACAGGCATAGCCTCCGCCGGCTGCTGGCCAAGAAACGCCATGGTCAGATGCAGTTTCTCCGGCGGAATCAGCCGTCCGTGCACCGGCTGTTGCAGGCGCAGCAAGGCCTGGCGAACCCCATCGTCCGGCCAGAGCGCAAAAAACAGTTTGTGCACAGCTTGTTTTGCTATCATGGCAGCCGCCTTAAAACCACTTAACGAATATACATGAAACGCACTTCGATCCTGTTCGCATTCCTGTGCGCCGCCGGCCTGGCGCAGGCACAGCAGCCTACCCAAGAACCTGCCCCGGCCCAGCCAGCCGCGACGGCCGCACCTGCGGCGCAAGCCGAAGCCGCGGCGTCGGCCCAGCCAGGACCGGTCGTGCCGGGTTCGGCCCAGCCGGGCCCCGCCGCCGAGCAACTGATCGTCACCGACCACAAGATCGGCAAGGGCGCCGAAGCCAATGTCGGCAACACCGTGTTCATGCACTATACCGGCTGGCTGTATCGTCCCCTGGCCAAGAACCAGCGCGGCCGCCAGTTCGACAGCTCGATCCCGCGCGGTGAGCCGCTGGACTTCAAGCTGGGTACCGGCAAAGTGATCAAGGGCTGGGACCAGGGCATCGTCGGCATGAAGGTGGGCGGCAAGCGCACCCTGATCATCCCGGCGGAACTGGCTTATGGCTCGCGCTCCATGCCGGGCATTCCTGCCAACTCGGCCCTGATCTTCGACGTCGAACTGGTGGACGTCAAATAACTCAGCGGTAGTCCTCGGCCGCCAGGCCGTACTTCTGCATCTTGTGGTACATGGTCTGCTTCGGCAGGCTCAGCGCGGTACAGGCGGCGGCGACGTTGCCGCCGGCCGCGCGCAGCGCCTGCTCGATCAACATGCGCTCGAAGGCGCCGACCTGGTCCGCCAGCGAAGCCGGCGCCGTATTCTCCGTCGAGGCCGACAGCCCCAGCACGAAGCGATCGGCCGCATTGCGCAACTCGCGCACATTGCCGGGCCAGTCCTGCGCCATCAGCTGCTGCATCTGCGCGGGCGGCACGACCGGGCAGGGACGCTTGTAGCGCGCTGCCGCGTCCATCATGAAATGCTCGAACAACAGCGGGATGTCTTCGCGGCGCTCGCGCAGTGGCGGGATGTGCAGCACGATCAGGTTCAGGCGGTAATACAGGTCGCTGCGGAATTTGCCCTGGTCGGAAAACTCCTTCAGGTCTTCTTTTGAGGCGGCGATGACACGTATGTCCAGCGCTACCGGGGCGTTCGAACCGAGGCGCTGGATCGAGCGTTCCTGCAGCACGCGCAGCAGCTTGACCTGCATTGCCAGCGGCAGGCTTTCAATTTCGTCGAGGAACAGCGTGCCGTGGTCGGCGTGTTCGATCTTGCCGATCTGGCGCTTGGCAGCGCCGGTGAAGGCGCCTTGTTCGTGGCCGAACAGTTCGCTCTCGAAAATCGTTTCGGGGATGGCGCCGCAGTTGAGCGGTACATAGTGATGCCTGCCGCGCTCGCTGAACTGGTGCAGGCAGCGTGCCACCAGTTCCTTGCCGGTCCCGGTTTCACCATAGATCAGCACGTCGGCCGGCTGTCCGGCGACGTCCAGGATCACCTGGCGCAAGGCTTGCATGGCGGGCGTATTGCCCAGCAGGCAGGCCTCGATGCCTTCGCTGTGCTCGAGCTTCTGGCGCAGCGCGCGAACTTCCAGCTGCAGGCGCCGCTTGTCGACGGCGCGGCGAACCACGTCGGCCAGTTGCTCCGAAGAGTAGGGCTTTTCCAGGAAGTCGTAAGCGCCGTCGTGCATGGCTTGCACCGCCATCGAAATGTCGCCATGGCCGGTGACCAGGATGACCGGCAGGTCGGCATCGATGGCGCGCGCCGCTTCCAGCAATTCCAGCCCGCTCATGCCGGGCAGGCGTACATCGCTCACCAGCACCACCGGGCTGTTCGCTTGCAGCAGCTGGGCTGCCGGTTCGGCGCTTTCGAAGCTGCTCACCGAGAAATCGGCCAGCTCCAGTGCCTGTTCACTGCCAGCGCGTACGGTCGGGTCATCTTCGACCAGTAGCACTTGTATATTGTCCATCACGTCTCCTGCGCTTCTTTTAATTCGATCACGAAGCAGGCGCCGGTACTGGCCTGTTCCGCTCTTAAGCTTCCGCCGAAATCGCGGATGATTTGTTCTGAAATTGCCAGCCCCAGTCCCAGGCCTTCGCCTTGCGGCTTGGAGGTGTAGAACGGCTCGAACAGCCGCTCGCGCGCTTCCTCGCTGAGACCCGGGCCGCTGTCGGCCACGCGGATCAGGACCCGGCCTGGCTTGCTGCTCACCTCCAGCACCAGTTCGCGCACCGCGCAGCCGGCCATCGAATCCAGGGCATTGGTCATCAGGTTGAGCAGCACCTGTTCCAGCCGGTTGCTGTCGCACAGCGCATAGATATCGGCCTTGTCGATGCGCAGCTGGAAGGTGACCTTGTCGAGCTGGATGCGGCGCTCCACCAGCACCAGGGCGTTCGAAATCGAGGTATGGATCGACACCGGGCCCAGTTCCGCATTCGACTTGCGGGCGAAGCCCTTCAGCTTGCCGGTGATGGTGCCCATGCGTGCCACCACCTGCGAAATGGTTTTCAGGTTGTTGCGCACATCGTCCATGCGGCCGCGCTCAAACAGCAGCACGGCGTTGTCGGACATGGTGCGCAGCGCGGTCAGCGGCTGGTTCAGCTCGTGCGTGATGCTGGCCGACATCTGCCCCAGCACCGCCAGCTTGCCCGCCTGGAACAGCTCGTTCTGCGTGATCTGCAGCTGCTGCTCGGCCTGGCGCCGCACGTCGACTTCCTTGCTCAAGTCCTGCGTCATGCGCGCCAGGCTGGCGGTACGCTCGGCCACCATGCGCTCCAGCTCTTCCTTGGCGCGCAGGCGCTGGCGCCAGTACAGGAACAGCAGGATGAGGAAGCCATAGGCCAGCAGCGCGAACAGGAAGGCGAGGCTGGCATTGCCGCGCGCCGCGTTCAGGTCGGACATGTAGATGAAGGTCCAGTCGCGCGGCGCCAGGGAGCGTGTCTGCGCCAGCATCAGGGGCGTCGACGCCGCCCCCGGTGCATTGCTGCTGCGGATCACGAGCAGGCGGTCGCCGTTGGCCAGCGCTTCGTCGTGCTTCAGCGTCAGCGGCGGCAGCGCTTGCGCGAAATACTGGCGCGTCTGTTCGAGTTCGGCGCGTACGTTTGCCGACAGGGGCCGTAGCGCCTTGAACTTCCACTCGGGGTCCGAGCTGAGGAAGATTACGCCGTTCGGATCCACCAGGGCCACCTTGTCGCTGCCCTGCGTCCAGCTGCGCTGCTGGTTCTCGATGCTGACCTTGATGGCCGCCACGCCCAGCATGCGCCCATCCTTGTAGATGCCGTGGGCATAGAAATAGCCCGGCTCCAGGCTGGTGGTGCCCACGCCGTAAAAGCCGCCGGGGCGGCCGCGCAGCGCATTGCGGATGTAAGGCCGGAAGTTGACGTCGTCGCCGATGAAGCTGTCCTTCTGGCGCCAGTTGCTGGCGGCCTGGGTGCGGCCCTGCAGGTTGACGATGTAGATATTGCTGGACTCGGCCTTCTTGTTCAAGCCTTCCAGGTACTCGTTGACGCTGTTGCGCACATCCTCGTCGCCGGGATGCTCCAGAAGCTGGACCACGTCCTTGTCCAGCTCCAGCATGCGCGGGATCAGGTCGTATTTGTCGAGCAGGTTTTCCAGGCTGGTGGCATACACCTCCAGCCTTTGCGCGCCCGCTTCGCGCAGGCGCTCGGTCGTTGCGCTGTCGGCCCACCAGTAAGCCAGGTAGGGCAGGGCCAGTCCTGCCAGCAGCACCAGGCCCAACAGGGTACGGACGTGTTGCGTCGGACGCGGTTGCGCCTGGAGCGTTGCGGTGATGTCGGGTTGGACTGGCATTACAGCCAACTATAGCAAACCTCAGTTACAGTTGATGGCGCAACCCCAGGTTAAAGGCGCGTTGGCCCTTGCCGTCGTCGGTGGCGTTGCCGACAGTGAAAGGGGCGCCGTTGTGGCCATTGATGCGGCCGTAGGCGGCGTACAGGTCGGTGCGCTTGGACAGGCCGTACAGGTAGGCCACGCCATATTGGCGCGCATCCTGGTTGGCTGCGCTGCGGTCCATGTGCTGCACCACCGAGCCGGCAAAGCTGTGTGGGCCGAAGGTGGCGCACAGGCCCAGCACCAGGTCGCGGCTGGAGGCGCCCGGAATGCCGATGGTGCCGGCGGTGATGACGCTGGTGGCGCTGGTCACGGTGCCCGTTGGGCTGCTGCTGCCGTTCGACAGGGTGCTGCTGCCGCCGCCGCCCACCGTGCCCATGCCTCGGTTGGAGGCATAGCCAGCGTGCAGCTGGTAGTTGCCAAGCTTGTAGCGCGCTGCCAGCAGCGTGTTATAGGCATGCAGGCCGGAGGTGGCGCTCTCGCGGCGGAAGTGCGAAAGCGACAGCGCCAGCGGGCCTTCGTCGTAATTCAGGGCGCCGCTCAGCGCGCGCTTGCGGGTGCTGTCGCTTGCCACTTCGCCCGCGCTGTAAACCAGCTCGGTCGAGAAGCCGACCAGCTTGGGCGAGGCGTAGCGCAGCGAGTTGTCCATGCGGCGGTTCGGCACCATCAGGTTGGCAGCCTGGCCGGCCAGGCCGTCGGCGAAGGGATCGGCGATGTCGCGCAGGGCCTTGTAGTACGGCGAGTACTGGCGGCCGGCGCTGATGGTGCCAAGCGGGCTGGCCAGCGAAACGAAGGACTGGCGGCCGAAAGTCAGGCCGCCCTGGCCGGAGGCGCCGGTATCCATGGCGAAACCGCTCTCGATGACGAAGCCGGCCGACAGCCCATTGCCCAGGTCTTCGGTGCCCTTGAAGCCAATGCGCGAGCCGGAGGCGATGCCGCTGCTCACATTGGAGGTATTGCCGGCGGCGCCGCCGCGTTCGAGCACGATGCCGGCGTCGGCAACGCCATAGACTTGGACGGAAGATTGCGCGTGCGCGCTGCAGCAGGCCAGGGCCAGCAGGGTGGTGGCAGTGTATTTCATTGGGGTTCTCCTGAGGTTGTTGTTCTTATGCGGCGCGAATGTAGCTGTGTTCGTCCGCTGGTTCTTCTTCGCCGAGCGCGCCTTCCCACTTCGCCACGACGGCGGTGGCGATGGCGTTGCCGACGGCGTTGGTGGCCGAGCGGCCCATATCGAGGAACTGGTCCACGCCCATCAACAGCAGCAGGCCGGCTTCAGGGATGTGGAATTGGGTCAGGGTGGCGGCGATCACCACCAGCGAAGCGCGCGGCACGCCGGCCATGCCTTTCGAGGTCAGCATCAACAGCAGCAGCATGGTGATCTGGGTGCCGAGCGACAGGTCGATGCCATAGGCCTGGGCGATGAACAGCACGGCGAAGGTGCAGTACATCATCGAGCCGTCCAGGTTGAAGGAATAACCCATTGGCAGCACGAAGCTGGAGATGCGCCGTTGCACGCCGAACTTGTCCAGCGCGACCAGCAGTTTTGGATAGGCCGCTTCCGAGCTGGCAGTAGAGAAGGCCAGCAGGAACGGTTCGCGGATCAGGCCTACCAAACGCAGCACGCGCGGGCCCAGCACGGCGAAGCCGGCGCCGATCAGCAAGGCCCACAGGCAGAACAGGCCGAAGTAGAACCCGCCCATGAACTTGGCAAAGGTGGCAAGGATGCCGAGGCCATTGGTGGTGACCACCGAAGCCATGGCGGCAAACACCGCCAGCGGGGCCAGCCCCATGATGGTGCCGGTAATGCGCAACATCACTTGCGCCAGTTCGTCCACCACGTCCAACAAGCGCTTGCCGGATTCGCCCAGCGCGCCCAGGGCAGAGCCGAAGAAGATCGAGAACACCAGCACTTGCAGGATCTCGTTATTGGCCATGGCCTCGATCGGCGACTTCGGCACCACGTGGGTGATGAAATCCTTCAGCGTGAAGGCCGAGGTTTTCAGGCCGGTGCGGGCGTCGATGGCAGGCAGCGGCAGGCCCAGGTTGGTCCCGAGCTGCATCACATTCGACAGCAGCATGCCGAGCGCCAGGGAGACCAGCGAAGCGACGATGAACCAGGCGAAAGCCTTGGCGCCGATGCGGCCGGCGGCCTTGCCGTCGCTCAGGTTGGCGATGCCGACGGTCAGGGTGGAGAACACCAGCAGCGCAATGATCATCTTGATCAGGCGCAGGAAGATGTCGGTCACCAGCGAGATGTGGGCCGAGATGTCGGCGGTGAGCTTCTTGTCAGGGAATACCGTGTGACAGGCGTAGCCGACGGCGATGCCAAGCAGCATCGCGAACAGGATGTAGAGGGTAAGGGGGCGCTTCTTTTGCATTCCGGTCTCCGTTGTGTAGGTCCCCGCGTGTGTGGCGGGGTCCCGGGTCAACAGCAAGCTGTGTGCCCGCGGGACGGATTCCGGTAAGTACTTGATTTATAAGCCAGCCGGCATGCTAATGATGTCGGCTGGCAATTTTACCGTCCGAGAATTTGGACGGCGAGGAGAGGCTTTGTATGACTTTTTGGCTTAATGCGCATGGCCATGGTGGTGATCGTGATCGTGGTCATGAGCATGGTCCTGGTCATGCTTGTCCTCGAGCGCATGCCCCTGGCCTTGCAGGCAGCACTCATGCTGGGTGGTACCTTGCTCGGTTTGCAATGTCGTATGGTGGATGCCGAATTGCTCCTTCAACTGGCGCGCGATGTCGTCGATGGCCATATCGCCCGGATAGCCGCCCGGCATGACAAGGTGGCAAGTCAGCGCCACATCGGTGGTGCTCATTGACCAGATATGCAGGTCGTGCACGCCGGTCACGCCAGGGCTGGCCAGCAGGAATTTCTCCACTTCGGCGGCGTCCACATTGCCCGGCACCGCGCCCAGCGTCATGTCCAGCGCCTCGCGCAGCAGCGACCAGGTGCTCTTCATGATCAGCACCACGATCACCAGCGACACGGCAGGGTCGATCCACGCCCAGCCGGTGTACAGGACCACCAGGCCGGCAATCAGCACCCCCAGCGAGATGGCGGCATCGGCTGCCAGGTGCAGGTAGGCGCCGCGGATATTCAGGTCGTCCTTGCTGCCCTTCATGAACAGCCAGGCCGAGATGCCGTTGACGGCAATGCCGATGCCGGCCACCACGGACACGGTCAGCCCCGCCACCGGCGTAGGCTCCATCAAGCGCTGCAAAGCGCCCCAGGCGATCGCGCCGGTCGCCGCCATCAGCAGCATGCCGTTGAACAGCGCAGCCAGGATGGAACTGCTGCGCAAGCCATAGGTATAGCGGCCGGACGGCTCGCGCTTGGCCAGGATGGCAGCGCCCCAGGCCAGGATCAGGCTTAATACATCCGACAGGTTATGGCCGGCGTCGGCCATCAGCGCGGTGGAATTGGCCAGGAAACCGTAGAAGAACTCGATCGCGACGAATAGCGCGTTGAGGGCGATCGCGATGGCGAAGGCGCGGCCGTGGCCCGCGTCGCCGTGATGGTGATGATGATGGCCGTGGTCGTGGCCATGTCCGTGGTGGTGATGGGCGCTCATTGTTCGTTACCGTTGGATGGTTCGGCGATGTGCTCCAGCATATCGCGCAGGACACCGCTGATATGGGCGTCAGCGGTGGAATAGAAGACTTGCTTGCCCTGGCGCTCGGACTTGACGATACGGGCGGCGCGCAGCAGCCGCAGGTGGTGGCTGACCAGCGAAGAGCTCAATTGCAGCGAGCCTGCGATATCGCTCACCGCGATTGGCTGTTCCAGGCAAGCCAGCACAATGCGCAGCCGGGTCGAATCCCCCAGCAAATGGAAAAGATCCGCCAGCTCCGCGACCGAAGCATCGTTGTCAGAATAGATAGCCATAGCAAACAAATGAATAGGTATTCACATGTTAGCATGAAAGTCGGGGTCAGGTCTGGCAATCCGCCAAAAAGCGCACGAATGTGCGCCTTTTGGCGGATTGCCAGACCTGACCCCGACTTTTATTTCGAGAGTTCGGCTTCGAAGGCGGCGCGGGCTTTGGCGTCGAGGGTCTGCATGGCGCGCTCGAGCTTGGCTGGCGGGATGCCGGCGGGTTTGCTGAAGATGGCCTGGCCGATCAGTACCAGGGCGGCGGTCAGCACGGCGACGCCTGCCGCCGCGGCCAGCAGGCGCAATTCGCGGCGCGAAAACGGTTCGTGGGAGGTCGGGATGGGGCGCGCGCCCGGTGGCGGGACGACAGCGGCGCCTGGCGCGGCTGGCGTCGGCGCGTGGGCGCCGTCCAGCCGCGCCAGGTGGCGTTCGACCGCTTCTTCCAGCACCGCTTCGTTCAGCGCCACCAGGGCAAAGATCGGATCGTCGACATCTACCTTGATGCCGGTCTTTTCAAAGACGTGCAGGCGGAGTTTCTGCGGGTCGAGGGCCATTTACCAGTTCACCAGGTCGAGTTGTTCGAACAGGTCGCGGAACACGACCTTGATGCGCTGCTTTTCCATCACATTGAACTTGTCGCTGGCTTTCACTTCGTCGACAGTCAGGCGGCCGGTGTTCATTTTCTTCACGTCGGCGCCGAAGGTGTCGGCATTGCGCGCGCTCAACACAATGCGGCCGCGTACGCGCTGCGAGTTGTCGGCATAAGTCTGCGATTCCAGGAAGGACTTGCCGGACGCCGATTGCAGCAGCCCGAAATGCTCGTTCTCCCACAGCACCAGCGGCACCTGGGTCGACTTGGCCGTGGTGACGAAGCCCATCGCCGTATCGTGCAGCGTATCGCCGCCGCCAACGATGGTGTGGATGTACACCTTGCGGCCCGATTCTTCCAGCAGGTTGAAGCAGTCGTTCTCGATCAGGTAGGCCATCAGCGGCGAGAAGGTGTTGGCGCCGTTGTCGACCACGCAGTTGCCGTCTTCCTCCAGGATGTCGATCATCAGGGCGTCGAAGCGCTTGGGGTCGATGGTGCGCGATTCGGTCATCACGGGCACGTGCTTCACGTCCAGCGCCTTGTAGCGCGAGAAGGTGGTGTTTTCCTGGTCGGTGTCGTAGCAGCGCAGTGGGCCTTCGCTCCTGGCTTTCAGCCATTGTGCGAGGATGGTCGATACATACGTCTTGCCGATACCGCCCTTGCCCTGCAGGACGAAGTGAACCGTGTTTTGCATTGATGCTCCTGTTATCAGTGGCAGTTGGCCGTGCCGCTGTCACGGGCCTCCTGCTGCGGGCGTTCCGGCGCCGTCTTCGGCTGGACCGGCAGGAACTCCCATTCGTAGCTGTTTTCCTTCAATACCAGTTTCAGCACGCCGGTACGCCAGTTGGAGCGCGCCTCGCTCTGCTCATTCAGCCAGAGGAAGGGCGTCAGCATGGCGCCGCCGGTGCCGACCACGAACTGGCGCACGCCGCGCGCCGCATCGGGCTGGGCGTCTGCATCCATCGGCGCCAGGCGCTCGTAGTCGTGGTCGTGCCCAGACAGCACCAGTTCGACGCCTGCCGCGTGCAGGGCGCGCCAGACGTCCTGCATCTTCTTGGTCGGGGCGTGCCCGCCAGAACTATACATGGGCGCGTGCCAGTAGGCGAGGGTGCAACGCGCCTTGCTGGCTGCCAGGTCGTCTTTGAGCCACAGGAGCTGACGCTGGTGCTCGGCGGTTTTCAGGTCGCTGTTCAGGGAAATGAAGTGCCAGCCGCCCTTGTCGAAACTGTAATAGCCGCGTCCGGCAGGGCCGGCCAGTTCGCCGAAGTAGTCGAAATAGCCTGCTGCCTTGCCGCTGGTGTATTCGTGGTTGCCGGGAGCAGGTCGGGTGCGCGCCTTGAACTGGCCCCAGGTAGGGGCGTAGCAGTCGCTGAATTCGGCCGGGGCGCCATTCGGGTAGGTATGGTCGCCCAGGGTGAGGATGAGGGCCTCGGGGTCGCCCCTGGCGATGATGGCGGCGGTTCCGGCGGCGCCGGAGTCGGCGGCGCGGTTGTAGCGGCAGTCGGCGATGTCGCCGGCGGCGTACACCGTCAGGGGGCGTGCGGCATGCCCGGCGGCCGGGGCGGTGAGGGCGGCTGCGACGGCCAGCCAAGGTAGAATGCGTGTTTTCATTGGCTCCATTAGAACAGGCATGCGAGTTTCACCATCCAGCGAGCAGGAAGCGATCCTGAAGTCCCGCACCCAGACCTTGATGATCGAGGCGCGCGCAGGGACAGGCAAGACTACCACGCTGGCCATGCTGGCGGCACAGGAACCGGGCGTCGTGCTGGGACTGTGTTTCTCGGAAGGAGCGCGGCAGCGCTTTTACGAGAAGCTGGCGCTGGAATGCCCGCAGCGCAAGGTGCAGGTGCTGACGGTGGAAGCGCTGGCGCGCTCGCAGCTCACGCGCATCGCGGAGCACGGCAACTGGCTGGACCTGCCCGAGCGCTGGTCAAGCCTGGAGCAGATGCGCCCCATGCTGGTGGCAGCCGCCAACACGGTCTGGCAGCGCCACGAGGGCCGCTATACGGAATTCGATTTTGATTTCGAACGCAGCACCCAGCGCGTGGAAATGATGCTGCAATTGCTGGCGCAGATGAAGGCGACCCTGGCCACCTTGCGCTTCGAGGATGAAGTCTTCGACGACTTCACTTTCGACGAATTGTGCAACGAGTTCCAGCTGGAAGACCGCGAGATCGTGGAGATCTTCCACGAGTTCGAGCGCCGCCGCCAGCCGCAGGCCGGGCATATCCTGTGGCAGGCGCCGGTCGATTACGCAACCGACCTGGTATCCATCCTGCGCCGCTTTCCGGAAGCCGTGCACGACATGCCGCAGGCCGACCTGCTGCTGGTCGACGAATGGCACGACGTGAATGCCGCCGAATTCGAGTTGCTGCAACTGTTCCGCCGCAACGCGCGGCTGGTCGTGGTGGGCGACCGCCACCAGGTGATCAACGCCGAACGCGGCGCCGACCCGCGCTTCTCGGGCGGCGGTTTCGAGCTGGCCTTCCCCGATGCGGAACGCCTGCCGTTGTCGCAGTCGCGCCGCTGCGGCGTGTCGCTGAAAAAGCTGCTGGAACGCGCCCTGCCAAAATGCGGCTTCGAATCGCACCCGGACACCTACTCCGAAGTGCGCCACGTCGAATACGACCACGCCGACCCGCAAGCCTGCGCCCGCGCCGTCGTCGCCAAGGCAAAAGAGCTGGCGCTCGGGCCGGACCTGGCCATCATCCTGCGCGAAGTCGACCAGAGCGTGGAAATCGAAAACGCATTGCTGGATGCCGGCCTGCCCTACAACTGCGACGGCTTCGCCTCCTACCTCAAGCGCCCGGAAATCATGGCCCTGCGCGCCCTGCTGCACGTAGCCAGCGGCGACTACAGCACGCTGAAGGCGGACAAGGAAAGCTGCGAGCTGATGGTCGACGGCCTGCAAACCTATTTTGCCGTCTCCGGCGACCGTCGCGACTACGAGGCCAGCCACGCCATGTACGGCTCCGGCGACGCCTACCAGCAGCAGAAGGATGCCGTGGTGCGCGACCCGGAAACCCTGGAATTCATGTTCAGCGGCCTGCTGTGCGCCGAGCAGCCTTACGACAGCGGCGCCACGCGGCGCTGGAAGCAGCGCCTGGCCGCCGTGCTGGAGCAGATGAAGGCGCAGGCCCCGACGGCCAGCGCCGCGCAATTGCTGGAGCTGGCCAGCGCGGGTCTCGACCTGCCTGCTGCCACCCGCCGCACTTTCGTCAAGCGTGCCCACGCCGACTCCGTGCTGCGCACCCTGAGCGCCTTCATGGATTTTGCCCAGCGCCAGGGGGACGAGAAGGCGCCGGCCTTCCTCGAAGAACTGCGCCGCCGCCAGGTGGCCACGCGCGGCAAGCCTGCGGCACGCGGCGGCGCGAGCAAGGCCCTGGCGCTGGCAACCGTGCAGGCGGCAAAGGGAAGGGAATGGCAGCAGGTGCTGCTGCCGTATATGGAAGAAGGCCAGTTCCCGCGCGCCACCCGCAATGGGGATGAATACGCCGAAGAACGGCGCTACCTGTACGTGGCGATCAGCCGCGCCATCGGCGGCCTGACCCTGTTCGAACCGGCTGCAACGGAGCGCCGCAGCCGCCTGCTCAACTAGTTAATAAAGCGCAGCAGGCCTTTCAGCGAATGCTCGATGGTCTGCGCGCGCACCGCCTGGCGGTCGCCCGAGAACACCAGCCGTTCGGTGTGCACCGTATCGGCGTTGGCCCAGCCAAAACAGACCGTGCCGACCGGCTTGCCCGGCACCGCGCCGGTGGGGCCGGCAATGCCGGTAACCGATACCGCCACATGCGCATTGCTGGAGCCCAGCGCGCCTTGCGCCATGGCGGCTGCCACTTCTTCGCTGACGGAACCGAATTGCGCCATCATGGCGGCCGGCACTTCCAGCATTTCAGTCTTCGATGCGTTCGAATAGCAGACAAAGCCGCAGTCGAACCAGCCGGTGGAACCGGCAATGTCCGTGATTGCCGTGGAGATGCCGCCACCGGTGCACGATTCCGCGGTTGCCAACAGCAAGCCTTTGTCTTGCAGGGCCTTACCCACCTGGGCGGCCAGTTCGTTGATGTCTGTACTCACTTGTGGCTCCTTTAGCAAACAAAAGCGTTTGAGCCCATTCTAGCGCGCTGCTGTGCAGATTGACCACGCTGCACCGCAATAATGTGGCGTCACGACTAACTTGCAAGCCGGGGAAGGCTTTGGTGGTGCGATAAACCAATAATTGCGCCGCTGTCGGGTACTCAGCGATAGAATGCCCCCAGTCCCCTGTTCGCGAGGCACGGTGGTGAGGACTCTCCAAGGAAGATGTCCCGTTTTCTGGGTGGCGCTGCTATTGGCTGCGCTGCTGCCCCTGTTCGCCCATGCCCAATCCGGCTCCAGCCTGGAGCGCCAGGTCAAGGCTGCCTACCTGTACAAATTTGCCGGCTTCGTTGAATGGCCCGAGGGCAGCTTTGCGCGCCCGGATGCGCCGATCGTGATCGGCATTGCCGGCGCCGACCCGCTGGCCGAGCAACTGGAACAGACGGTCGCCAGGCACACCGCCAACGGCCGGCCGCTGCAGGTCAGGCGCATCAAGCGCGGCGACAGCCTGGCCGGCGTCCACATCCTGTTCATCCCGGCGCAGGAGAGGGTGCTGGCGCAGGACCTGCTGGCCGCCAGCCGCGGCCAGCCGGTGCTGACCGTCACCGACGGCGACGAGACTTTCGGCATGGGCAGCATGATCAACTTCGTCATCGCCGACGAAAGGCTGCGCTTTGAAGTCTCCCTGAAACATGCAGCCGTGGCGCGCCTGAAAATCAGCGCGCGCATGCTGTCGGCCGCCCTACGTGTGCAGCAGGTGGCGGGATGATTGCGCGCCGCCGCTCCCTGCCGCAAAAGCTGCTTGGCGTGGTGATGCTGGTCACGCTGGTGGCCCTGCTGGTATCGCTTGGCACCATCATCGCTTATGACTTGCGTGCCTACCACCAGTCCCTGAGTTCGGACATGACCACCCAGGCCGAGCTGCTTGGGCATATGAGCGCGCCGGCGCTGACTTTCGACGATCCGCGCCTGGCCAAGGAGAACCTGGCGCTGCTGCGCCTGCGGCCAAAGGTCAATGCAGGCGCCATCTACAATGCGCGCGGCCAGTTGTTCGCTACCTATGTGGCGCCGGGAGTCGACGTCAGCGTGCCGGCCGCGCCGCAGGCCGAGGGCGTGGCGTTCGAGGACGGCAAGATGATGCTGTTCCGCCGCATCCGCGACAACGGCGAATTACTGGGCACTGTCTACCTGCAGTCGGACTATGAACTCCTGGGCCGCTTCGGCGACTACATGTTGATTGCCATCATCGCCACCTTCCTGGCGATGGGCATTGCCTACCTGCTGATGCGGCCCCTGAACAAGGTCGTCACGCAGCCGGTGCTGGCGATTGCCGACGTCGCGCGCGAGGTGATGGCGACCGGCGACTATTCGCGCCGTGCGCAGGGCACCAGCAACGACGAGGTGGCCGAGCTGGCCGATGCCTTCAACAAGATGCTGGGCGAGATCGAAAGCCGCACGCGCGAGCTGGAAACCTCGAACAGCGAAATCGCGCGCGAGGCGGAACAGCGCAGCAAGGCACAGCAGGAAGTCATGCGCCTGAACGAGGAACTGGAGCAGCGCGTGCACGAACGCACGCTGCAGCTCGAGCAGGCCAACAGCGAGCTGGCCATGGCAATGCAGGAGGCAAAGAGCGCCAACCAGGCCAAGTCGGCCTTCCTCTCCTCCATGAGCCATGAACTGCGCACGCCGCTCAACGCCATCCTCGGCTTCGCGCAAATCCTGACCTCGGAAAAACTGCCTTCCACGCTGGCGCAGAAACGCGAATTTGCCAACCACATCCTGAAATCCGGACGCCACCTGCTTACCCTGATCAACGAGATCCTCGACCTGGCCAAGATCGAATCTGGCGCCGTGGCGCTGTCGCTGGAACCGGTGGCGCTCAACGAAATCCTGCACGAGTGCGAAGGCATGGTGGCGCCGCTGGCGAGCGCGCGCGGCATCCGCCTGCTGTTCCCGGAAGGCTGCATGTCCCATGTCACGGCCGACCGCACCCGCCTCAAGCAGATCGTGCTCAACCTGTTGTCCAACGCGATCAAGTACAACCGCGATGGCGGCGCCGTGGTGGTCGACTGCAGCCCGAGCGGAACCAGCCTGCTGCGGGTCTCGGTGCAGGATACCGGGATGGGGCTCAAGCCGGAGCAGGTCAAGCAACTGTTCCAGCCCTTCAACCGCCTGGGCCAGGAAAGCGGGGCGGAGGAGGGCACCGGCATCGGCCTGGTGGTGACCAAGCGCCTGGTGGAGCTGATGGGCGGCACCATCGGCGTGACCAGCAGCCAGGGCGTGGGCAGCATGTTCTGGATCGAACTGGAATCGACCGAGCCGACGCCGTCGCGCATCGACCCCAACGCCGAGCGGCCGCCCCAGCACCAGCGCCACGCAGAAGGCGAGCCGGCCATGATCCTGTATGTGGAAGACAACCCGGCCAACCTCAAGCTGGTGGAAGAGATCATCAGCTTCCGTCCCGACCTGAAACTGATTTCCGCGCCGGACGGCCACCTTGGCATTGAGCTGGCGCGCGCGCACCAGCCGGACATCATCCTGATGGACATCAACCTGCCCGGCCTGAACGGCATCGACGCCGTCAAGCTGTTGGCCAGCGATCCCCGCACCGCGCACATCCCTGTCATCGCCCTGACCGCCAATGCCATGCCGCGCGACGTGGAAAAAGGCCTGGCGGCAGGCTTCTTCCGCTACCTGATCAAGCCGATCAACATCGACGAGTTCACGGAAGCGATCAACAGCACCATGGCCTTCCTGGCACGCAGGGAGGAAGAAGGGAGTACGTCCAAGTGATCAGCCGCGACGATATCCTGAACGCCAAAGTCCTGATAGTGGACGACCAGCCGGTCAATGTGCAGTTGCTGGAATACCTGCTGCAGACCAGCGGCTACGTGAACGTCAGCTCCACCACCGACCCGCGCGTGGTGGCGCCCTGGCACGAAGAGCACCGCTACGACCTGATCATCCTCGACCTGCACATGCCCGGCATGAGCGGTTTCGACGTGATGGAGGCGCTCAAGCCGCTGGAGCCGGAATACCTGCCGGTGCTGGTGGTGACCGCGCAGCCGGACCAGAAGCTGCCGGCGCTCGATGCCGGCGCGCGCGACTTCGTCAGCAAGCCCTTCGACCCGGTCGAGGTGCTCACGCGCATCAACAATATGCTGGAAGTGCGCCTGCTGCACCAGCAGGCGCGCGACTACAACGAGGTGCTGGAGCAGACCGTGCGCGCCCGCACGGCCGACCTGCAGCGCTTCCGCAGCGCGATGGACGCCACCGCCGACGCCATCTTCCTGATCGACACCAATACTCTGGCGCTGGTGGACGTCAACGAAGGCGCCTGCCGCATGCTGGGCCATCCGCGCGCGCAACTGCTGTCGCTGGATCCGGCCCGCCTGGGCCTGGGCGGGCGCGAAGCACTGTCGGCGCAGGCCGAGCGCGCCGGCCAGGCGAAGGCGGCGCCGCACCGCGCGCCGGAGCTGATGGAAATCGAACTGCAGCGCGGCGATGGCGCCACGGTGCCCGTGGAAGTCTACTGGCTGCTGCAAAGCGAAGGAGAGTCGGCACACCGCACCCTGATCTGCGTGGCGCGCGACATCACCGAACGGCGCCTGGCCGAAGAGCGCCTGCGCCACATGGCGCATTACGATCGCCTGACCGGCCTGCCCAACCGCACCCTGTTCTTCCAGACCCTCGGCGAATCGATCGAGCTGGCGCAGGACAAGGAATGGCGCATCGTGGTGCTGTTCATCGGCCTGGACCGCTTCCGCAAGGTCAACGACTCGATGGGCGCGGCCATGGGCGACCAGTTGCTGCACGAATTTTCCAACCGCCTGGTGCAATGCGTGCGCTTGCGCGATACGGTGGGCCGCCTGGGCGGCGACGAGTTCGCGCTGATCCTGACCATGACGCGCGACCAGCAGGACGCGGTCCTGGTGGCAAACGAAGTGCGCGATGCCCTTCGCTCGCCCTTCGAGCTGGACGATCACCAGGCCACGCTGACCGCCTCCATCGGCATCGCCATGTACCCGGACGACGCCAACGATCCGGAGACGCTGGTCAAGTACGCCAACACCGCCATGGAGCGCGCCAAGGAGGCCGGCGGCGACGGCTACCGTTTTTTCACCGCCGGCATGAACGTGCAGGTGCTGGCGCGCCTCGACCTGGAGATGGCGCTGCGGCGCGCACTGGACAACAACGAACTGGAGCTGCACTACCAGCCCAAGGTCAACCTGACCGCGGGCCGCATCAGCGGCGCGGAGGCTCTGCTGCGCTGGAACCGGCCGGGCTATGGCCTGGTCTATCCGGCGGAATTCGTCGGCGTACTGGAAGAGACGGGCCTGATCGTGCGCGTCGGCAGCTGGATCATCGATTCCGCCTGCCGCCAGATCGCGACCTGGCTGCGCACGCCGGTCGGCGGCGTGCACGTGGCCGTGAACGTGGCCAGCCGCCAGTTCGTCGAGGGCGACCTGGAAAACGACGTGCGGCAGGCGCTGGAACGGCACAATGTGCCGCCCGAACTGCTGGAGCTGGAATTGACCGAAACGGCCTTGATGTCCAATGCCGAGCGCACCATCCAGGTGCTGACGGCGCTCAAGCAACTGGGCATCAAGGTGGCGATCGACGATTTCGGCACCGGCTATTCCTCGCTGGCCTACCTGCAGCGCTTCCCGATCGACAAGCTGAAGATCGACATCGCCTTCGTGCGCGATATCACGACCAATCCCAACGATGCCGCGATTGCGCTGGCCATCATCAGCATGGCGCACAGCCTCAAGCTGCGCGTGATTGCGGAAGGCGTGGAGACGCGGCCGCAACTCGAATACCTGCGCCGCAACCGCTGCGACGAAATCCAGGGCTACTTCTTCAGCCGCCCGCTGGCCGCGCCGGAGATGGGTGCGCTGGCCGAATCGGGCAAGAGCCTGCCGCCCGACCCCAACGTGGCGGCCGAGCCGCCGCAAACCCTGCTGCTGGTGGATGACGACGTCAATGTGCTGTCCTCGCTGCACCGCCTGTTCCGCCGCGACGGTTACCGCATCCTGACGGCGGAGTCGCCGGCCGAAGGCTTCGACCTGCTGGCGCTGTATCCGGTGCAGGTGATCGTGTGCGACCAGCGCATGCCGATCCTGAGCGGCACCGAGTTCCTGGCCAAGGTCAAGGAGATGTACCCGGACACGATCCGCATCATCCTGTCCGGCTACACCGGGCTGGAAGCGGTGCTCGATTCGATCAACCGCGGCGCGATCTACCGTTTCTACACCAAGCCGTGGGACGATACCCAGTTGCGCGACAACATCCGCCTGGCCTTCCACCACTATTGGCTGATGCACGGCAGCGGCCGCCGCGCCGGCGAACCGGGCGAAGACCATACCGCGCTCACCGGATAAAAAAATGCCGCCCACGATGGGGGCGGCCGAAGACATTCACGGGAGTGGTATGAATGTGGAGACAGGCAGGATAATAGCCTCCGCTTGTTACCTCTTCATGACATCATTTTTCTGCCAACGCCTGTGGCAGCTGGTAGTTGAAGGTGTAGCGGTGCTGGCCGCCGCTGATGTCGATGTTCATGGTGCCTTGCAGGCCGGCCAGTTCGCCGGTGGCCGAGTCCGGGACGACGCTGACATTCAGCGTCGGCGTGCCTTTGTTCATCAGGCCGGCGTGCTGCAGGAAGAAGCTGCCTTTGCGGCCTTCCAGCGTGGCAGTGACCTGTTCCAGCGCGACGTAGCCGGCCGATCCTTTCACTGCAGTCATGACGGCCAGCATCTCTCCCTGGCTGGTGCCATCGAGCGCGCCGTGGAAGGTCTTGGCAATGGTTTGCCGGCCCCAGGGCTGGCCTGCCGCCGCTGGCTGCGGCGTGAGCTTGACGTCGAACGTGCCTTCGATCTGCATTGGTTTATCTCCTGCACTGGCCGCGGCGGCGGCGAATGCGAATAGTAGGGGGATCAGTGTTTTCATGGCCGCCATTATGGTAGTCTCCATCGCCTTATGATTGGAAAAACGCGACAAATCGAAACTGAGCCGCGCGGCATCCTGGTGCCGCGCTTGAAGGCGGGCTCATTCTGCCATGAGCGCATGGCGCCAAGCGCCGCGCTGGCGGAATGGGTCGAGCATTACTGGTTCGTCGGCTGGGACATGCAGGGCCATCCACCGCAGCAGCAAGAAACGCTGCCGCATCCCAATGTGCACCTGGTGATCGAGAATGACGCGGACGGCGTGTACGGCGTGCATACGGCGCGCTACACCAAGCTGCTTGCGGGGCAGGGCTTCGCGTTCGGCATCAAGTTCAGGCCGGGCGGTTTTCGTCCCTTCTTCGGCCGCGCCGTCGCTGAACTGTCCGACCGGCGTGTCGCGCTGGCGCAGCTGTTCGGCGCCGACGGCGAACAACTGACGCAGCAGCTGCGCGCCTGCGCAACGTCCGCCGCTGCTGCACCCTCTGCGATGGCTGCCCTGGCGCAAGCTTTTCTCCTGGCACGCCTGCCCCGGGCGGATGAAGACGCAGGCCGCGCGGCAGCGCTGGTGGCTGCCGTGGCAGGCAATCCGGCGCTGCTGACGGTGGACGCGTTGGCCGGACAGGCGGGCCTCAACAAGCGCGCCCTGCAGCGCCTGTTCCAGCAATACGTTGGCGTCGGGCCGAAATGGGTGATCAAGCGCTATCGCATGCACGAAGCCGTGGCCCAGCTGCAGGCCGGCACCGCGCCGGCGCTGGCCCAGCTCGCGCTAAGCCTGGGCTATTACGACCAGGCGCACTTCATCAAGGATTTTGCTGCGCTGGTGGGCCAGCCGCCGGGGGAATACCTGCGCCAATTGCCACCGCCCGCGGCACGATAGACCGGGCCAGCTTATCGCCGAGCCGCCTGCGGCGTTCGCGGAAGGTCATTGTTCAGGTGGAGAAGTGGTCGAAGCCGGACAGCTCCAGTGCCAACGGCGCGCCGGATGCATCGGTCCAGCGCAGGCCGGCAGCGTCCTCGATGCGGCCGATGCGGGTCACCGGGGTGCCGCATTGGGCGGCGGCGGCGAGGATCGCTTCGCGCCGCGATGCGGGTGCGGTGAAGCAGATCTCATAGTCGTCGCCACCGGCTGCGGTGAAGGCGCGCCGCAGCGCTTGCGGCTGGGTCGCCAGCACCGGGCCGGCCGGCAGCGCGTCGGCATTCAGGGTGGCGCCCACCCGCGACTTCTCGAGGATATGGCCAAGGTCGCCCACCAGCCCGTCCGAGATATCGATGGCAGCATGGGCCAGGCTGCGTTCGGCCAGCATCGCGCCCAGCGCCACGCGCGGCGTCGGCGTATGCATGCGCGTGCCGGCCGCGGCCAACTGCTCGGCCGGCAGTGCCAGTTCGCCCAGGTAGCCGGCCAGGGCCAGGCGCGCATCGCCCAGGGTGCCGGACACCCAGATATCGTCGCCAGGACGGGCGGCGCTGCGGCGCAGGGCGCGTCCCGGCGCCACTTCGCCAAACACCGTGATGCAGATATTCAGAGGCCCCTTGGTGGTGTCGCCGCCGATCAGTTCACAGCCGTGCAGGTCGGCCAGCGCGAACAGGCCGCGCGAGAAACCTTCCAGCCAGGCGCGTTCGGCGGTCGGCAGGGCCAGGGCCAGGGTGAAAGCCACCGGACGGGCGCCCATGGCGGCCAGGTCGGACAGGTTGACGGCCAGACTCTTGTGGCCAAGGCGCTGTGCGTCTTCGCCGGCAAAGAAATGCCGGCCCTCGACCAGCATGTCGGAGGAAACGGCTGTCTGCATCCCCGGCGAGGGCGCCAGCAGCGCGCAATCGTCGCCGATGCCAAGGGCCGCGCGTCCAGGCAAGGGACGAACGAAGTATTGTTTGATCAGGTCGAATTCGGAAAGCATCCCGCCATTCTAGCGGGGTAGCCGGGCTTCGTCCTTAGTTTGGCTTGTCGCGCAGGTAAATCCAGGTGCCGCCCGAAGCCAGGGCCGCCATTGCAAGCAAGGCAACATAACTGGAATCTTGCGGGGTGAAGAAGAGGGCGACGGCAGTCGCAGGGAACAGGACGCCGGACAGACGGGACCAGGAATGCCAGATTGCATCACGCATGGTAATTTCCTTCCGTAAAGTGCCAGTAAACCCAGTCTATGCAGGAAAATGCCACATGTAAAGTTGCTTTCGCCGAAAATTGCAAGCAAATGCGATTTGGCGCAACTAGATTTTATGGTTTCGTGCCGCAAGTCAGCATTGTCGCCAGGGCGACAGTTTATTAGCTTGATTGGGAGAAAAATCCCGGGGCGCAAGACGATTCTTAATCGGAAGGCAATGGAAACCGATGAAAATTCGGGATTGGTAAAAATACCTACGTTAGAGCAATCCCTCTATCTGCTAGAATCGGAAGCTTTCGGACATAGGATAAAAGGGGCAGTACAGCATGGATTCGGGATCTGACAAAAAAGAAGAACTTCGCCAACAACTGCGCGCCGCTGCACTGGAATACCACGAGTGCCCCAAGCCAGGCAAAATCAGCGTCTCCCCCACCAAGCAACTGACCAACCAGCGCGACCTGGCGCTGGCCTATTCCCCGGGCGTGGCAGCGCCATGCGAAGAGATCGTCATCGACCCGGCCAACTCCTATAAATACACCGCGCGCGGCAACCTGGTGGCCGTCATTTCCAACGGCACCGCCGTGCTGGGCCTGGGCAATATCGGCCCGCTGGCGTCCAAGCCGGTGATGGAAGGCAAGGGCGTGCTGTTCAAGAAGTTCGCCGGCATCGACGTGTTCGACATCGAAATCAACGAGTCCGACCCGGACAAGCTGGTCGACATCATCGCCTCGCTGGAACCGACCTTCGGCGGCATCAACCTGGAAGACATCAAGGCACCGGAGTGCTTCTACATCGAGCGCAAGCTGCGCGAAAAGATGAAGATCCCGGTCTTCCATGACGACCAGCACGGCACCGCCATCATCGTCGGCGCAGCCATCCTGAACGGCCTGAAATACATCGGCAAGGACATCAAGAACGTCAAGCTGGTGGTGTCCGGCGCCGGCGCGGCGGCCCTGGCCTGCCTGGACCTGATCGTCGACCTTGGCTTCCCGATTGAAAACATCCTGGTCACCGACCTGGCCGGCGTGGTCTACAAGGGCCGCACCGAGCTGATGGACCCGGACAAGGAGCGCTTCGCACGCGAAACCCCGCACCGCACCCTGGCCGACTGCATCGAAGGCGCCGATATCTTCCTCGGCCTGTCCGCCGGCGGTGTGCTGAAGCAGGACATGGTCAAGCAGATGGCGCCCAATCCGCTGATCCTGGCCCTGGCCAACCCGAATCCGGAAATCCTGCCGGAAGACGTGAAGGCGGTGCGCGGCGACGCCATCATCTGCACCGGCCGTTCGGACTATCCGAACCAGGTCAACAACGTGCTGTGCTTCCCTTACATCTTCCGCGGCGCGCTCGACAGCGGCGCCAGCACCATCACCCGCGAAATGGAAATCGCCGTGGTGCACGCGATTGCCGACCTGGCGCACGCCGAACAGTCGGACATCGTTGCCACCACCTATGGCATCGCCAATCTGGCCTTCGGCCCGGAATACCTGATCCCGATGCCGTTCGATCCGCGCCTGCTGACCAAGATCGCGCCGGCCGTGGCCAAGGCGGCGGCCGACTCCGGCGTAGCCACCCGTCCTATCAAGGACCTGGAAGCCTACGCCGACAGCCTGCAGCAGTTCGTCTACCGTTCCGGCACCTTCATGAAGCCGGTGTTCGCGGTGGCCAAGCAGACCCCGGCCGACATGAAGCGCATCGTCTACGCCGAAGGCGAGGAAGAACGCATCCTGCGCGCGGTGCAGGTGGTGGTCGACGAGAAACTGGCGCGCCCGATCCTGGTCGGCCGCCCCGCCGTGCTCGATGCGCGCGTGCAGAAATTCGGCCTGCGCCTGAAGCAGGGCGTCGACTACGACGTGATCAATCCGGACTTCGACGAGCGTTACCGCGATTACTGGAAGGCTTATTACGAGCTGACCGCGCGCAAGGGCGTGACGCAGGAATACGCCAAGCTGGAAATGCGCCGCCGCCATTCGCTGATCGGCGCCATGATGATCAAGAAGGGCGATGCCGACGGCATGATCTGCGGCACCTTCGGCACCACCCAGCTGCACCTGCACTACATCGACCAGGTGCTGGGCCGCCGCCCGGGCGCCTGCGTCTACGCGGCGATGAATATCCTGGTGCTGCAGGACCGCCAGCTGGCGCTGGTGGACACCCACGTCAACGAAAACCCGAACGCCAACGAACTGGCCGCCATCACCATCATGGCCTCGGAAGAGATGAAGCGCTTCGGCCTGGTGCCGCGCGCGGCGCTGCTGTCGCATTCGAACTTCGGCTCCTCCAACAGCGAATCGGCGCAGAAGATGCGCGCCGCGCTGGACCTGGTGCGCCAGCGCGCGCCGGACCTGGAAGTGGACGGCGAGATGCACGGCGACACCGCGCTCGATTCCAAGCTGCGCCACAAGCTCTTGCCCAACACCACCCTGAAGCAGGACGCCAACCTGCTGGTGATGCCGAACATCGACGCCGCCAACATCGCCTACAACTTGGTCAAGACTGCGGGCAACGGCATCGCGATCGGCCCGATCCTGCTCGGCTGCGCCGCACCGGTGCACATCCTGACCCCGTCCGCCACCGTGCGCCGCATCGTCAACATGACGGCGCTGTGCGTGGTCGACGCGGTGTCGGAACGCGCGTAAGGGGGGCGGGGCCATGGTCGACTTGCTGCTCGCGGTCGTGCACCACCTGCTGGCCTTCGGCATCGCCGCAGCCATCACGGCCCAACTGGTGCTGGTACGGCCGGGCATGCAGCCGCCGGCCGTGCAGCTCGCGGCCAAATACGATATTGCTCTCGGCATCATGTCGCTGTCGCTGGTGGCGATCGGCTTTTCGCGCGTGTTCTTCGGCGCCAAGGGTTCCGCGTTCTACCTCCACAACCATGTGTTCTGGACCAAGGTGGTGCTGTTTGCCCTGATCGGCCTGCTGTCGATCAAGCCGACCCGCGCCTTCTTGCGCTGGCGCAAGGCGCAGTCGGCCGACGCCGGCTTCGCACCGGAAGAGGTGGAAATCCGTGCGATCCGCAAAACCCTGATGACCGAGATCCATCTCTTCGCCCTGCTGCCGATTGCCGCTGCCGCCATGGCGCGTGGCTACGGCTACGCCTGAACGCCGATACCCGGCAGTACCCTGGGCCGGTCCCGGCCCAGGCCGCAATACGTCCCACTTGCGCGATATGGTGCCGCTGTTCGGCGATGGCCTGGCTGGCCGGCGCGCCTGGTGCTGCAGCAAAAAAGGGGAGGGAACAGCGGGAATCCGGGAAGCCTTATGGATGCCACGGCGTGCGCCGAAGCGCATATAGAAGGCAGGCGTTAGTAAGAAGAGATGGTGCCCGAGGCCGGAATCGAACCGGCACGCCTTGCGGCGGCGGATTTTGAGTCCGCTGCGTCTACCAATTTCACCACTCGGGCCACTTAACGCGACACGCATTATTACCGATTTGCCACCGCGCGGCAACCCTGCAGCAAATATTTAAGCTATGGGCTGCGGTGCCTAAATTGAAAAAAATGAACGCCCGGCCAGCTATCCAATGGCAATAGTGGGGCGTAGGATGGATTAAGTCGAAGAGACCGAGCGGCCACCACAGGGCCGCCGCAAGCGAAAGCTTGCTCCCATGCGCCCAGCCTATCGGCAGCGGCGCCTGGCACCAGGTTTGGACAGCCGGCGCAGGCGCACCCCACCCGCTCCGGTCCCGAGCGCCCCGCCAGATACCGGCCAGGGCGCCCCTGGACAGCAATGCCGCACTGACGGCAGGCATCCGCATCGCATTCCTCGACCGTGGTGAAGAAGTGGTCATCGAAAACTTCGAGCGCTTGCCGATGTCGGTTGCGATGAAGGAAACCAATGTGCGCGTGGTAGCCGCGCGCTAAGCCGGACAATACCGCGGCCGTGGCGCATCAAAGCGGTGCGCCACGACGCCTTTTGAAGGAGTGACGCCATGAAAACCCTGGTAGCGAGTGCTGCCGCAATCGCCTTGTTGTACAGCGTTTCTGCCCTGGCGGGCGACGAACTGACGGTGCGCGTTCCAGCGCCCAGCAGCTATAGCATGCATCGTAGCGAATTCCGCGACTATGCTGCCAACTATGACCTGAGCAACGGCCAGACCATCCGTTTCACCGAGTACCGCAAGCATTTCTTCGCCCAGCTGGGCGACGAACCGAAGACCGAGATGTACGCTATCGCACCAGGGGCGCTGGTCACCGCTTCCGGAACGCGCTTTGAATTCAGCAACGACGGCTCGGAAGTCACGATCCGCAATTACGAGAAGCTGCCGCTAGCCGGCGTGCCCGGTGGCAGCAATATCACGGTGATCGCTTGGCGCTGATGAGGCTCAAGCCGCCTGCTGCAGAGGCGCCGGGTCGAGGCGCTCCTCCAGCAGGGCGAAGATGGCGTCCTTCGACAGTACGTAGCGCTCCATCAGCTCTTCCTTGATGGATTCCATCACCGCGCGGTAGTCGCGCATGGCGGCCAGCGTGGTGCTGTACAACTCGTCCGCCTTGGCTTCCACCTGCAGCAGGGTGTGCTCGTCACCGGTCTCGCCGCGCAGCTGGCTGTAATCGAGCTTGGAGCGCGAATACATCGACAGGCGGTTGACCATCATGTTCAGCATTTTGGTGGCCTTCTCGATATCGTTCTGGCTGCCCACGGAAATGCCGCGCGCGCCGTAGAACAATTCTTCCGCCGCCACGCCGCCGTACAGCTGCATCACGTCGCGCTCCATCTCTTCCAGCGTGCGCAGCGACATGTCGTCGCCGGCCGACAGCACATAGCCCAGCGCATTCATCTTCGACACCGCTTCGGTGGAAATCTTCAGCAGGTGCGACTTTTCCTTCACCTCGGCCAGCGGCATGCCGGCGCGCAGGTAAGGGTCGATCTGCATGAAGAAGTGGCCCAGCTCGTGCAGGGCGATGCGCTCGCGCTGGCGGGTCTTCTCGGCGGTGGTGGCGCGGTCGGTCAGGCCGATGGTGGCGCGTTCGAAGGCGCGGAACATCAGGTCGGTATTAATCACGCACTTTTCCTGGATCGAGATCATGGAGGCGCGGTCGACCACGGTTTCCAGCAGGGCCGGGCTGAGGTTGGCGGTGATGTCCGCCACCTGGTCCAGGTCCATGTCATTCCAGTCCACCAGGCCATCCTGCTTGCGCTTCAGGAAGGAATCGAGCAGCGCGCGGCGCTCGCCCTTGTTTGGCAGGCGGAAATTGATCTTCACGCTGAAGCGGCGCAGCATGGCTTCATCCATCGCGGTCGAGGCATCGTCGAAGTTGGAGGCCACGATCCAGATCACGCCCTGGCCCTGTTCGCTCTTCACGCCGTCCAGCAAGCCCAGCAGGGTATTCGCGGTATCGTCTTCCCATTTCTTCTCGCCGCGGCCGCGCGGCATGAACAGCGCCTGCGCCTCGTCCAGGAAGATGATGCAGTTGCCACGTGCGCAAGCCTTCTTGTATAGCGCATTCAGGGCCTTGGAGCCGCCGCCCACATAACCCGATTCCAGCGCCGAGCCGGAAGCCTGGATCAGCGGGTAGCCCAGGCGCTTGGCCAGGTAGCCGGCCAGTTTGGTCTTGCCGGTGCCTGCCGGACCGGTCAGCATCACGTTGAAGGGCTTGTCGATATTGTGCTGCTTATAGACTTCGCGGTTGCGGATCATGTCTTCCAGGTGCAGCACTTCCTGCTTGATGTCTTCCATGCCGATCAGGTCGTCCATCGAACCCTTGAGCTGGTCGGGCGTGATCACGGAAGCGTTCATGCCCATCCCCGGCATGCCCCACTTGAGCACGAACAGCACCAGGCCGACCACGAAGATGTCGAAGGCGTGGCGTTTCAGGAAAGCTTGCACGCCGGCCCACTGGCCGCCATCGTCCAGCAGCACGCCCTTGTGGGCGGCCAGGAAGTCTTCCTTGGCGATGGCGTAGGCGATGTTATTGCGCAGCAGGACTTCGCGCTCCAGGCTCTGGTGCGAGGTGCTGGGCACCACCACCACGTGCAGGGTGGCGTCGTTCTTGAATTTGTACACGTAGCGCGGCGAATCGGCCAGCGGCCGCGCGATCAGCAGGTAGTCCAGCTTGTCGCGCTGGGATACCAGGGCGGTGATTTCACCGATATTCTGCGAACGCACCACCGGCGCGGCATCTTGCGCTACGTCGCCGCGCAGCAGCGCAAAGGCGAGGGCGGCGGTAGCCAGCAGCACCAGGGTGATGCGCACCAGAGGGTTTTTGAGGGCGAGTTGGAGCTTGTAGATATTGAACATAGGCCATTCAAACGCAAGGTTTTCTGGTGGGCCTATGGCCGGTGGCAGATGCCTCGGCTGGCCCTAGTTGTCAGGAATGCCGTGCGGCAACATTCCACATATGATGACTATAGCGCGTAAACCAAGCACGCGTGCACACCGTCTCAAAAAAACTTTAGTTGCGCAACAGTAATAATCGACAAGTTATTTGCCGGCTTGCCACTGCTCGTATTTCTTTTCCAATCTTGTAAACGTGCCGTCCTTGCGCATTGCCGCGAGCGCTGCATTCATGCGCTCGACCATCGCGTCGGGCACGCTCGGGTTGCAGGCCAGGTAGACCTTGACGTGGTGGAAAGTGAGCACCGGCACCAGGGCTTCCGGAGCCGCGAACTGGGCCAGCGCGCTGAGGTCGTTGTTGCGCACGCCGACCGCCCACAGGTCGATGCGGTCGAGCATCAGCTTTTTCGGATTGGCGGCATTGTCCGGCGCGCCATCGACATCGAAGCCGCGGGCACGCAGGAATTCGTCGCGCGCATCGCCATTGTAAGTGCCGATGCGAAGCTTGCGCGCGTCATCCAGGCGATGCACATTGTACTTGCGGCCGGCGCGCCCCATCAGCACCCATTCCGCTTCATCGGTGGGGCCGATCCATTTGAACTGCTGTTCGCGCTCCGGGGTGCGCGAGGTGGAATACACGCAGGTGTAGGGATCGCGCTGCGCCATGGTGAAGGCGCGTTTCCAGGGCAGCACGTCGATGGTGTAGGCGTAGCCGCTGCGGGCCAGCATTTCGCGGATTTTTTCGCCCTCGCGGCCGACCACCTGGTTGCCGACCTTCATGCTGGCCGGCGGCGAATGCTCGGCAGTGATGACAAGGGGCGGGGCCGCCAGCGCTGTCACGCTGGTAGCCAGCAACATTGCCAGATACGCCACTCCAGAAACCATGCCTACCTCTTTGCTATCGTCCGTTACAGGATAGCAGGGAGGCGGGCCGGCGGACAGTCAGTTGGCGTGCACCGTGCGGCGCTTGAACAGGCGGAAACGCTCGCTGCGGTCCGAGGCGCGGCGCCCTTCCCAGAGCTGTTCCCACTCGGCGCCCGGCTGTTGCTGGTAGACACGAGATTTGATGCTATCTTGCAACAGCATGACGTCGCAGCGGCGCTGTTCGACGCCGTTGAACGGCATCTTGCCGAAAAAGGCGAAGGAGGCGCGCTGGGCCGGGGTGACATTGCTCTGCACACAATCGGTGCCGGGCGGCAGGACTGCCGCCGCTTCGCGCGCCACGCTGGCGTAGCTCTTGCTGTAGTTCACATGCGGCAGGAACAGCGTCATCAGCAAGATCCAGATCAGGATCAGGCCGCCGGACGACAGCACCACGGCGCGCCACAGCACGGCCGGACGGCGCGACAGGCGCCAGTGCACCAGCACGAACCAGCCGGCGCTGGCGCACAGGCCGACCAGCAGCGACAGCCAGCTTACTTCCGGCGTGAAGCCCGGCAAGAGCTTGAGCACATTATGCGCCGGCTTGGCCGGCCAGCCGGTCAACTGGGCGTAATAGAAAATCCACAGCACGGCGGCGCACAGGGTCAGCACCATCACGCTGAACCAGTCGATGGCGTTGATGGCGCCGCGCTTCATGGTCAGCAGGCCGAAGGCGGCCATGATGGCCAAGGGCGGCAGCAGCATCAGCAGGTGGCCTTGTTCGGGGGCCGGGTTGATCAGCACCAGGAGGGTGGCTACCGTGACGAAGGTGGTCGGCACCACGATGTGCAGCAGGTTGCTCTGGCGCCGCCAGGCCCACACGGCCCAGGCGGCAAACGGCCAGGCTGGCCAGAAGAACCAGACCCCGACGCGGAAGAAGGTGCGCAAGCCTTCGAAGCTGCCGACCGTCAGCTGGGCCTCGTTCCAGGCCATCCAGGCAGCCAGCGGCGCCTGGCCGTAAGGCCGGGTCAGCAGGGCAGGTACGGCCCACACGGCGGTCACGCCGGCAGCCACGGCCACGGCAAAGGCCAGGTCGCGCAGCGAACGGGCGGCCGGCATGGCCAGGAAGCGGGTGCAGGCAAACAGGGCGACCACCAGGGCGGCCGGCACCACCCAGCCGCGCGTCAGGGTCAACAGGCCCAGCGCCAAACCGGCCAGGGCGGCATTGCGCAGCGAAGGCAGTTCCATGTAGCGCACGCTGCGGTACAGGGTGAGCGCCAGCAGCGAGACCTGCAGCGGTTCGGCCGTGGTCTCGTGGCTGTGCACCAGCAAGCCCAGGCAGCCGAGGTAGATCAGCACGGCAGCATCGGCCAGGGTGCGGCCGAAATCGTCCGGCTCCGGCTGGCCGCCGAAGGCCAGGCGCAGCGGCTGCGCTTCCGGGCGCCGGCCCAGGTTGAAGGTGGCATACCAGACCGCCATCACGCCCAGCAAAAACACGCCAAGGGTGGCCACGCGCGCGCCCAGTACGTCGCCGATGGCCCAGCCGAACAGCTTGATGCCCAGCGCCCCGAGCCAGAACGCCAGCGGGCCTTCATCGGTCACCGACAAGCCGGCGATATTCGGCCACAGCCAGTCTTGCCAGGCGCCGTGCGCCATGGTCCACATCACGCCGAAGCTGGCCGCATCATCGTTTTTCCACGGCTCGCGCCCGATCAGTCCCGGCAGGATGTACAGCAGGCCCAGGGCGAAGAACGCCCAGCGGGGCAGGGTGCGGGTGGCGGCGGCGGGCAGACGGACTGGCTTCATCGGTCAGGGTTATTCTTTGGAAAGCTGGAGTATGACGGGTAAAAAGAAAAAAGGCAGCCGCGGCTGCCTTTTTTTTGCTGCGACGGGGATTAGCCGTTTGCAACTGCGGTCTTGGAACCGACTTTGCCGAACTTCTGGCGGAATTTTTCCACGCGACCGGCGGTGTCGACGATCTTGTGCTGGCCGGTGAAGAACGGGTGCGATTCGGAGGAAACCTCGATCTTCACCAGTGGGTACTCTTTACCTTCGTGGGTCGCGGTGTCGCGGGTCTGGATGGTCGAGCGGGTGATGAACTTGAAGTCGCAGGACAGGTCGTGGAACAGGACTTCGCGGTAATCTGGATGGATATCAGCTTTCATGCTTTTCTCTCAATATTGGTAGCCAAACGGCACTTCGTCGGTCCTTACTGCCTCTCGACCCGATTGCCGATCACTTGCCAGGGTTTAACGGAACTCGCGATTATACATCATAAAACCGGTAAATCAGGGTCTGACCCGCAGGGTCAGGCCCCCAATGAAACAACGGCCGGGGGTTAGGGTGGTACGACTTTGATCTTCTGAAAAGATCAAAGTCGCACCACCCTAACCCCCGGCCGTGACCCCGGTTTACCGGTGTTCGGCGGATTTAGCCGCCGCGCCGCATCATCTCGAAGAACTCGCCGTTGTTCTTGGTCGCGCGCATCTTGTCGAGGATGAACTCCATCGCCTCGATCTCGTCCATCGAGTACAACAGCTTGCGCAGGATCCAGATCTTTTGCAGCTGGTCAGCCTTGATCAGCAGTTCTTCGCGGCGGGTGCCGGACTTGTTCAGGTTGATGGCCGGGTAGACGCGCTTCTCGGCCAGGCGGCGCTCCAGGTGCACCTCCATATTGCCGGTGCCCTTGAATTCTTCGTAGATCACATCGTCCATGCGCGAGCCGGTTTCGATCAGCGCGGTGGCGACGATGGTCAGCGAGCCGCCTTCTTCCACGTTACGTGCGGCGCCGAAGAAGCGTTTCGGACGCTGCAGTGCATTGGCATCCACACCACCGGTCAGCACCTTGCCCGAAGCCGGGATCACGGTGTTGTAGGCGCGCGCCAGGCGGGTGATCGAGTCCAGCAGGATCACCACGTCCTTCTTCATTTCCACCAGGCGCTTGGCTTTCTCCAGCACCATCTCGGCAACCTGCACGTGGCGGGTGGCCGGTTCGTCGAAGGTCGAGGCCACCACTTCGCCGCGCACGGAGCGCTGCATCTCGGTCACCTCTTCAGGACGCTCGTCGATCAGCAGCACGATCAGGGTCACGTCCGGGTGGTTGGTGGTGATGGCGTGCGCGATATGCTGCAGCATCACGGACTTGCCGGACTTCGGCGACGCCACCAGGAGGCCGCGCTGGCCTTTGCCGATCGGCGCCACCAGGTCGATGATGCGGCCGGTGATGTTCTCGGTGCCGGCCATGTCGCGCTCGAGGCGCAGCGGCACGGTCGGATGCAGCGGGGTCAGGTTCTCAAACAGGATGCGGTGCTTGGACGCTTCCGGCGATTCGCCGTTGACCTTGTCCACCTTCACCAGGGCGAAATAGCGCTCGCCATCCTTCGGGGTACGCACCTCGCCCTCGATCGAATCGCCGGTGTGCAGGTTGAAGCGGCGGATCTGCGACGGACTGATATAAATATCGTCGGTCGACGCCATGTAGGAGGCGTCCGGCGAGCGCAGGAAGCCAAAGCCGTCAGGCAGGACTTCCAGGGCGCCGTCGCCGAAAATCTGTTCGCCGGCCTTGGCGCGCTTTTTCAGGATCGCGAACATCAGTTCCTGCTTGCGCAGGCGGGCCGCATTGTCGATATCGAGGCTGATTGCCATTTCCAGCAAAGCTGAAACGTGCATAGCCTTAAGTTCAGAAAGGTGCATAGCTGTTTGAGTGTCCCGTGACGGGAAAGTAAGGGTAGGGGAGGGAACTACGTGGGTTCTTTTAATTAAAGGGAAAGGTTTTTGGGCGCTTTCCCTGCCAATCAGGCGGGCTGCGGGCGCAGCACCGCCTATCTTACATCAAATATTGCTGTCGATGAAAGAGGTTAGTTGGCCTTTTGCCATGGCGCCGACTTTTTGTGCGGCTGGCACGCCATTCTTGAACAGGATCAGGGTCGGGATGCCGCGGATGCCGAACTTGCCCGGCACGGCCTGGTTGCTGTCCACGTCCAGCTTGGCGATGGTCAGCTTGCCGTCGTATTCCTTGGCCACTTCTTCCAGGATCGGAGCGATGCTCTTGCAAGGGCCGCACCATTCGGCCCAGAAGTCCACCAGCACAGGGCGGTCGGACTTCAGCACGTCGCTGTCGAAGGAGGCATCGGTAATGTGTTTGATCAGGTCGCTCATGTTTTTCCTTAGTTGAGTGTTCGCCCGGGAATATCCCTTGCTGTTATCGCCCATCTGGCGACGAACTGCGCTAATTCAATACTGGGAAGTCAAGCGGGAATCAGGGCGGGAATGGCCCAAATAATAACCGATTTTTCCAGCCTGTGTACTCCCGCCATCACCACTGCCCAGTCCGTGTCCCACCATGGGGCCTGACCCCATGGTGGGACACGGACTCAGGCGGGGCGGCGGGTCGCGGCCTGGGCCAGCAGCTCGGCCAGGGCGGCGGGGGTGGCGGGCTTGGCGATCGTGCCGAGCAGGGCCAGGCCGTGGGCGCGCGCCAGCGTTTCGGCGGCCTGGCGGATGCCGGCGTCCATGCCGGACAGGAGGGCGACGGCGCCGCCGAAGCGGCTGTCGGCGGCCTTGCGCAGGAATTCAATGCCGTCCATCTCGGGCATCGACAGGTCGCACACCAAGAGGTCGGGGCGGTATTGCGGCAGCGCCAGCAGGGCCTGGCGGGCGTCGCTTTCGCTGCGCACATTGAGCTGGCCAAGGTCTTCCAGCATGTCGGACAACATGCTCAGCATGAAGGGGTCGTCGTCGACCAGCAGGATGCGCAGCGGCGTGGTGGGAGTGTCAGTCATCGTCGGCAAAGGTGGTGTTGGTCATGATGTGCTCGCTCACCGCGTGCAGCAGCGGCCACAGGCGGTCGAGCACGGCGCGCGCGGCAGCCGCTTCGGCGTCGGGCGCCAGCTGTTCCAGCTGCAGGCACAGCTCGGCCATGCCGAGTGCGCCCACGGCGCGTGCGCTGCTCTTGATGCGGTGGCCCAGCTCGCGCACTTTCTGCAGCTCGCCGGCGGCCAGCGCGGCCTCCATTTCGGTAAAGCCGGCTTCGCTGGTCTGCAGGAACTTGAAGGCGAACTTGCGGATCTTTTGCGGCTGGTAGCCCAGCAGCTGGGCCAGCACCGACAGGTCGATGATGGCCGGGTCGCCGGCCAGCGTGGGGCGGAAGGCGGCACGCCCGCTCTGGCGCGGCAGGGCCGGGCCGGCCGCGGCAGCGCTGGCGTCGCGTTCGGGCAGCCAGCTGGCGATCTTCTGGTACATCAGGGCCGGCTGGATCGGCTTGGCAATGAAGTCGTCCATGCCGGCCTGCAGGCAGCGTTCGCGGTCGTCCTTGGTGGCGGTGGCGGTCATGGCCAGCACGCGGGTGGCGGCCAGGGCGGGATCGGCGCGGATGCGGCGCGTCGCTTCCAGCCCGTCCATCAGCGGCATCTGCACGTCCATCAGCACGCAGTCGAAGGCGGCCTGGTGCAGCAGGTCGAGCGCTTCGGCGCCGTTGTTGGCCAGGCACACCGAAGAGCCCGCTTCTTCCAGCATCTCGAGCGCGATCTGCTGGTTGAAGGTGTTGTCCTCGACTAATAAGATGCGCGCGTCCTTCAGCGCCTGCATGGCGGCCGTGCTGCGCGCGCTGTCAAGCAGGGCGGCGGCGGCGGCGTTGACTTCGTTGATCACGTCCGGCAGGCCGCGCGGCGAGACGCCCAGGCGCGCCGTGAACCAGAAGGTGGCGCCGGCGCCGGGCGCGCTGTGCACGCCCACATCGCCGCCCATCAGCTGCGCCAGCTGCTTGCAGATCGCCAGGCCGAGGCCGGTGCCGCCGTATTCGCGCGTGATGGCGGTGTCGGCCTGCTGGAAGGCCTGGAACAACTTGCCCTGCTCGGCTTCGGACAGGCCGATGCCGTGGTCGCGCACTTCAAAGCGCAGCAGGCAGGCAATGTCGTCGGCCAAGAGCTGCCGCACGCTCACTTCGATGCTGCCCTGCTCGGAGAACTTGATCGCATTGTTGACGTAGTTGATCAGCACCTGGCCCAGGCGCAGCGGGTCGCCGCGCAGCACCGGCGGCAGCGCCGGGTCGATGTCAAACGCCAGGCGCAGGCCGCGACTGGCCGCCTTCGGCGCCACCACCGTGGTCAGGGTCTGGATCACGTGCTCGAGCGAGAAGTCGACGTCTTCGATTTCCAGCTTGCCCGCCTCGATCTTCGAGATGTCGAGGATGTCGTCGATGATGCGCAGCAGGTGCTCGCCGGCGAAGCGGATCTTTTCCAGGTAATCGCGCTGGCGCGGCTCCAGCTCGGTCTTCAGCGCCAGATAGGCCATGCCGATCACGCCATTCATCGGGGTGCGGATCTCGTGGCTCATCTTGGCCAGGAACTGGCCTTTCGCGGCCGACGCTTCCTCGGCCTGCTGGCGCGCTTCTTCCAGCTGCGCGGTGCGCTGCGCCACCCGTTCTTCCAGGTGTTCATTGAGTTCGCGCAGGGCGCGCTCGTTGGCCTTGCTGTCCGAGATGTCGATCGACATGCAGATCAGGTAGGCCGGCGCGCCGTGGGCGTCGTACACCGGCTTCTTGAAGGTGCGCAGCTGGCGCGTCTGGCCCAGGGCCGGGTTCCAGATGCTTTCCTCGAAGTCGATCAGGGCGCGCCCGGCAAACGCTTCCAGGTCGCGCGCGCGGAAGGCGGCCGCTTCTTCCGGCGCGTGGAGCGCGCTGTAGTCGCCGTTGTTCAATTCGTCGAAGGTGTAGCCGAACTGCTGCTCGCAGGCGCGGTTCATCAGCAGCATGCGGCTGTCCTTGTCCTTGATGAACAGGCCGATCGGCATCATCTGGATGATTTCCTGCAGCCGCTGCTCGCCCTGGCGCAGCGCGTCTTCGCTGCGCTTCCTGTAGGTGATGTCGGTCAGGCTGGCCACCAGCATGCTGCCCGGGCCGTGCTCATCGCGCAGCGGCTCGACGTTGACCGACAGCCAGCAGGTCTCGGCCGCGGCGCCGGCGGCGGCCGGCACCCCCATCACCACGTCGCGCACCGGCTGGCCGGACCCCAGCGCCTGCGCCACCGGGTGCTCGGGGGCGGAAAAGCGGCGCCCGTCTTCGTGCACGCCATCCCACTGGCCGGCGCCGCGCGCGGCAGCGCGCCCCAGCATGCGGCTGGCGGCGGCATTGCATTCGACGATATTGCCGGCCGCGTCGAACACCACCAAGCCGTTGGTGACGGCGTTGAACACCGAGGCCAGGCGCTGGTTGGAATGGCGCAGCGCCAGTTCGGCCAGGCGGCGGTCGGTAATATCGGTGACCATGGTCAGGGTGCCGGCGTAGCTGCCGTTGTCGGCGTTGACGGTGGTGGTCGAGAGCAGGGCCCAGAGCGAGGAGCCGTCCTGGCGGTAGAAGCGGCCTTCGGCCGGCTCCGCCGGCGTGGCGGCGGCGCCGCCGGGCGGGCGCTGCGCCTGCAGGGCGGGGCACTCGGGGTCCATGAAGTCGGCCATCGGGCGCCCCAGCATGTGCTCGACTTCGTAGCCCAGCATGCGCGCCATGGTGGGGTTGACGAAGCTGGTGTGGTCGGCCGCGTCGCACATCCAGATGCCCTCGGCCGCGGTCTGCACGATCAGGCGGTAGCGCTCGGACGAGGCCTGCAGCGCTTCCTCGGCGCGCTGGCGCTGGGTCATGTCGCGCAGCGAGACCACCACCAGGCCCTGGCCGGCCAGCTGGATCGGCGCCAGGTGCACCATGGCCGGGAAGTGGCTGCCGTCCAGGCGGCGCGCGGTCAGCACCCGGCCCGGCATGCGCGGGCGGGCAAACAGTTCGCGCGAGCGGCCCGGGGTGTCGCGCATCACGTCCGGGATCAGCAGTTCCATCGTGGCGCCGGCCAGCTTGCCGGCGTCGGCGGCAAACACCGCGTCGGCGGCCTCGTTGGCCTGGCGCACCCGCCCGCCGCGGTCGGCCACCAGCAGGGCGCCGGGCAGGGCATCGAGCATGGCGGCCATGCGCGCCAGTTCGGCCGCGCTGCGGTCGGAAATGTCGCCCAGGGTGCCGGACATGCGCAAGGGCCGGCCGGCGGTATCGCGCGCCAGCACCATGCCGCGCGCCAGCACCCAGGTGAAGCTGCCGTCGCGGCAGGCCATGCGGAATTCCATGGTGAACGGGGTGCGTCCGACGTCCGGGTGGTCCAGCGCGCCAATCTCGTCGGCGATGCGGGCGCGGTCGTCGGGGTGCACCAGTTGCAGCCACTGCTCGACATTGACCGGGCGCAGCTCGCCTGGCGCGTAGCCGAGGATTTCGCAGTAGCGCGGCGACAGGTGCAGCGCGGGGCGCTGCGGCTGCCAGTCCCAGGAGCCTTCGCCGGCGCCTTCCAGCGCGAAGCTGGCAATGCGCTCGGCGTCGCCGACCCGCATTTCGGCGCCGCGCAGGGCGCGCGACACGCGCAACAAGCGCCACAGGGCGGCGCCGGCCAAGAGGGCCAGCGCCACCCCCAGCGCATAGTGCCAGGCCGGGGTGGCAGGGGCGTCGTGGTAGAGGAAGCCGTCCAGCTTGAAGTCGGCCGGCAGCAGCCCGGCGCCGGCGTAGCTGGCGGCGATGCCCTGCCAGCGCAGCGGGTTGCTGTAGCCCAGTTCGATCAGGTGCTGTTCCAGCAGCGGCGCCAGCTGGGCCGCCTCCCACAGCAGCTCGTCGCGCGCCTTGCGCTCGGGATAGCGGGCGCGGATCAGGTCGACGATCTCGTTGGGGTGCTCGAGCGCATAGCGCCAGCCCTTCAGCGTCGCGTCGCGCAGGGCGCGCGCGCGCGCCGGGTGCTCGCGCAGCTCGCTCTCGGTGGTGTACAGGTTGTCGCCGTAGAAATCGATGCCGGCGCTGCGCGGGTACAGGATCTCGTAGCGCAGGCCGGCGCGCTCGAGCGCATAGGGCGCTGAGCTCAGGTAGGCGGAAATGGCATCGACCCGGCCTTCCAGCAAGTCTTGCGTGCCGTGGCTGCCGGGCACGATGGTGAGCCGGGACAGCGGCACCTGCTCATGCTGCAGGTAGACCCGCAATTCCTCGGTGTCGGGGCCGAGCGCGATGCGGCTGCCGGGCCAGGGGCGGCGCCGGCCCTGCTGGTCCAGGCGCACCGCCAGCACCGTCGCCGAATGCTGGAACACGGAGGCCAGCAGCACCACCGGGACGCCGGCCGCGCGCCGCAGAAGCAGCGAGGAATTGCCGACGCCATACTGGGCGCCGCCGTCGAGCACGCTTTGCAGCGGGTCTTGCCCGGGCTGGGCTTCGCGCAGCGTCACTGCCAGCCCGGCGTCGCGGTAATAGCCCTTGGCCTGGGCCGCGTAATAGCCGGCAAAGGCGAACTGGTGGCGCCATTTGAGCTGGACGGTGACGCTTTCGGCGGCGCTGGCGGCGGGCAGCAGGGGTAGAAGAGGCAGGGCGGCCAGCGCCAGCAGGCAGGCGCGCAGCGGGCAGGCGAGGGCGCGTGCGCACAGGCGGCGCACGCGGCGGCGCACGCGGGCGGGAACAGGCGGGGCGGCATTCTGGCTCGATGGCGACAAGGCTTCCCTTTCTGGCCAGCGCGGGGCCGCTGGCGTGCGAACAACTATAGCATTGCTCAGGCGGGGACGCTGCCGCCAAATTGGTAGCGATGGCCCGGATGCCACATGGTGGCCAGCGAGGCCACGCGGCCGGCCGACTGGGTCTGGCGTTTCAGCACCAGGCAGGGCTGGCGCGCATCCATCGCCAGCATCTCGGCGATGTCGCGCGGCGGCACCAGCGCCTCGATGCTATAAGTGGCTGCCTGCAGCGGCGCTGCCCGCACCAGGTATTCGTTGGGCGTGATGTGGCTGAAGTCCTGCACCATGTAGTCGGGCGCGCAGAGCGGGTTGACCCAGCGGTCCTCTACCTGGATCGGCACCCCGTTTTCAAAGTGCACGATGACGGAATGATACAGCTCGTGGCCAGGCGGCAAGTCAAATGCCTTGCCCAGCAAGTCGCCGGCCTTGCCGCGCTCGAGCAGTTGCAAGGCGCTGCGGTGGGCGTGGCCGCGCGCCCTGACCTCGTCGGCAATGCTCTTGATTTCCAGCAGGGTGGCCTGGACTTTTTGCGGCGCGACATAGGTGCCGGCGCCCTGGCGGCGGGTCAGCACCCCTTCCGCGGTCAGTTCGCGTACGGCGCGGTTGACGGTCATGCGCGAGACGCCGAACTGCTTGACCAGGGCTTGCTCGGAAGGGATGACTGCGCCTTCCTTCCAGGCGCCGGCGGCAATTTGCGCCAGCAGGAAGTCCTTGATGCGTTGAAAGATGGGGGTGTCGTGTTGTTGGTGTTCTTCCAAGCCGTCCTCCGGATGAGTGCGCCGATTGTAGCATTCGGGAATTCAATAGCAAGCGGCGGAGTGCCGCCGGCCAGACGGCTGCCTACCATGGTGGCATACTACCGACTGGAGCTTGCAATGAACCCGATGAAGCCGATTTCCCGTTTCCTGACCGACAACGAGCGCTGGGCCGCCGTGCAGGCGCGCGACAGCGCGGCCGACGGCCAGTTCTACTATTCCGTGCGCACCACCGGCGTGTTCTGCCGCCCTTCCTGCGGCGCGCGGCCGGCCTTGCGCAAGAACGTGGCCTTCCATGCCTCCATCGCGGCGGCCGAGGCGGCCGGCTTCCGCCCCTGCAAGCGCTGCAAGCCGGACCAGCCGCCGCTGGCCGAGCGCCACGCGGCCATGGTGGCCGAAGTGTGCCGCCTGATCGATGCTTGCGAAGTGGCGCCCGACCTTGACGCGCTGGCCGCCGCCGGCGGCATGAGCCGCTTCCACTTCCACCGCGTGTTCAAGGCCCAGACGGGGCTGACGCCGAAAGCCTATGCGGCGGCGGCGCGCGCGCGGCGCATGCAGCAGGGGCTGGCCGACGAGGCTTCCGTGACCGATGCCATCTACGCCGCCGGCTTCAATTCCAGCGGGCGCTTTTACGCCGCCACCCCGGGCGCGCTGGGCATGACGCCGTCGGCCTGGCGCGCGGGCGGGCGCGGGGCGGTGATCCGCTTTGCCATCGCCCAGTGTTCGCTGGGGGCGATCCTGGTGGCCAGCACCGAACGCGGCATCTGCTGCATCCTGCTGGGCGACGATCCGCAGGCCCTGGCGCACGACCTGCAGGACCGCTTCCCGCAGGCCGAATTGCGCGGGGCCGAGGCCGACTACGAACAGGTGGTGGCGCGCGTGATTGCCTTCGTCGAGGCGCCGCAGATCGGACTCGACCTGCCGCTCGATGTGCGCGGCACGGCGTTCCAGCAGCGCGTCTGGCAAGCCTTGCGCGAGATTCCGGCCGGCGCGACGGTCAGCTATGCCGAACTGGCGGAGCGGGTCGGGGCGCCGAACGGGGCGCGGGCGGTGGCCGGCGCTTGCGCGGCCAATGCGATTGCGGTGGCAATTCCCTGCCACCGGGTGGTGCGCAACGATGGCGCGATCTCGGGCTATCGCTGGGGCGTCGAGCGCAAGGCGGCCTTGCTGGAGCGCGAGGCGGAAGCGGCGACCGAGGCTGCGGCATGATGGGCGACCTGTTCGCGCCGCCGCTGGCTGCGGCGGCCGGGGCGCGCGCGGCTTTCGATTGGCCGCGCATTGCTGGCGATCTCGATGAATTTGGCTGTGCGCTGGTGCGGGGCGTCTTGTCGCCTGCCGAGTGCGCGGGGCTGGCGGCGGGCTACAGCCGGCCGGAGCTCTATCGCAGCCGGGTCGTCATGCAGCGGCATGGGTTTGGCAAGGGGGAATATCAGTACTTCCGTTATCCCTTGCCTGATCTGGTAGCCGAGTTGCGCTCGTCCATGTATCCGCCGCTGGCCTCCATTGCCAATCGCTGGTATGCGGCGATGGGGCTGGAGCCGCGCTTTCCTCCACAGCATGCGGACTTTGCCGCGCGCTGCCATGCGGCGGGGCAGCAGCGGCCAACGCCCTTGCTGCTGCAGTACGGTGCGGGCGATTACAACTGCCTGCACCAGGACTTGTACGGCGAGCATGTGTTTCCTTTGCAAGCGGCCTTCCTGCTGTCGCAGCCGGGCCGCGACTTCGAGGGCGGTGAGTTCGTGCTCACCGAGCAGCGGCCGCGCATGCAGTCGCGCGTGGAAGTCGTGCCCTTGCAGCAGGGCGATTGCGTGATCTTCCCGGTCTTTCATCGGCCGGTGGCGGGCGCGCGCGGCATCTATCGCGTCAACATGCGCCATGGCGTCAGCCGCCTGCGCAGCGGCCATCGCCATACGCTCGGGATCATTTTCCACGATGCCGATTAGGACCCGGTCGGCGGCTTGTCCAAGCCTCATGCGAACTAAAGGAGGTCATCATGAGCCGCAAACTTGTATCGGTGCAAATTTCGAGCGCGCTGTTTCTTGAGCTGGAAAATTATCTTCAGGAGTTCGGCGACGAGCGCGACCCGGCTGAGGTCGTTGAGTCCGCACTGGCCTCATGGCTTTGTGTCGCCCGCGGCGAAGCGCCAGAGGCCGAAGTGCGAGGCTACCAGTGGAAGCGCTTGTTCCTGCCGGAAGGCACAGAACTAAAGATGAGCTATCGCGGCCTTAATGCATTCGCAAAGGTCGCTGGCGATGCCGTCGTCTAGCAGGGATAGCTGACCACGCCGAAAGTTCCAGGCTCACGACACGAGAACCGCCCCGGCAGTCATGGCGCAAAGCCTGCGCAATGCGCTGGTCTTGATCGAGAAAGCATCGACGCGCCGTGCTGGCAAGATGGAGCGGCGCACCGATGCTTTCCCTGAAGAATAGGCGTTTCAGAGCATTTCAGAGCGTTTCAGAGAATTTCAGCGCAATTTTCAGAGGGTTTGTGTAAGGCCCCGAATCGAAAACCCTTTCCGAGTGCGCTCAAGGCAGTTCGCCCGTGGAATGCGGATCAATGGAATACGGATGATGCTCGTCCAGGAAACCGGGTTGTGCCCGCACGCGTTCAATCCACGCGCAAACGTGAGGGAACTCACGCAGCGGCAAGCCTGCCTCGTCCGCCCGATGGGTATAGGCAAACAGCGAAATATCCGCGATGGTGTAAGCCTCGCCCGCGATGAAGGGCCGCGCCGCCAGTTCGCGCTCGAGGATCTGCAGCGCACGCAAGCCGCCCGCGCGCCGCATGTCGACCAATGCCGGTGGCCGGCGCGGCAGCTTGCCCGTCATGGTCCAATGGCGCAGCGAAGCGATGTTCAATACATAGTCCTGTTCGAACGACATCCACTGCTGCACCTTGGCCGCCGCAAAAGCATCGGCAGGCAGGTACCGCGTGCCGGAAGCGAGATAGGTGAGGATGGCATTCGACTCCGCCAGCACGCGGCCATCATCGAGTCGCAACGCCGGCACCGCGCCGGCCGGATTGATCGCGAGGTAAGAAGGATCCTGGCCTGCGCCTTCAAAGATGCTGACCATCTCGGTGCGGTAAGGCAGGCCGAGGTGGGACAGCAGCAGGCGGACTTTGTATGCGTTTTGGGAAGGAAGGTAATCGTAAAGCGTCAGCATGGCAGAACTCCGACAGGGAAAGCCACATTGGACCAGTAGCCGGTTCCCGCCGCACTTCGTTTCTTGCTGCTTAATGCACTTCGCTCACGCGCATGCTGACGATGAAATCCTTGCCCGCATCGGTAACCTTGAACTTACCGGTACCGTTGTCCGCTACCTCCAGGGTAAAGTTGCTGAGATCCTTGCCGCCGTGGCTGACATTGGCCTTGACCTGGATCGCGCCGTGCGCCGGCGCAACGACGAAGTTCGCACGCCACTGGTCCGCGCCCGCGCCGATGGCCACCCCGCTGTTTTCTCCTTCCTTCACCAGCAGGTGCGGCCTGCTGCCGTCCATTTCGAGGTAGACGTTGTAATGCTTGGGCGCCGCAGGTTCGGCCTGCACTGCCATGCTGGCCAGGCCGCAGCCAGCCACCAGCACGGCAGCCGCCAATTTGCCGCCCAGGCGGCGGGCAGGGGACACGGACAACTTCAATTGCATGATTCTCTCCTTCAGTGGGTGGACGGCCTGCCATTGGCAAGCCAGGGGAAGGCCCTGCGCCGCCAGCTGGGTTTTCAGCATGGCGTTGGCGTAGATGCCCGCCTGCCCGTGACGGCGCAGGACTGTTTCATCGCAGGACAGCTCCTGGTCGAGCCGGAAGCGTGCTGCAGCAAGGTGGATCAGGGGATTGCACCAGGCCAGGCATTGCAGCAGGGCGCAGGCCGCATTGGCCAGCAGGTCGCCGCGTTCGGCGTGGACGCGTTCATGGGCCAGCACCAGTCGGCGCTCGGCCGGTCCGTAATCGCAGCGGAAGCTGTGCGGCAGCACCAGGCGTGCCCGCCACACGCCCAGCAACAGCGGACCGCCCTGCCAGGCGCCGGCCCGCAGCCCGCGCTGGAACGACCATTGGCGCCAGGCCATCGAGCCTGCCAAGACGACGGCGCCGGCCAGCCAGGCGGCGCACAGGGCGGTGTCCCAGCCGGTGCTGGCCGCGTTGGCTGTCGTTTGCGTCAGCTGCGTAGCCGCAGCGGCGACCGGCCCCGGCAGCAGCCTCGCTACTTGGGGCGCGCTGCTGCGCGGTACCAGCGCCGCCAGCACGCTGGCCGGCACCGCCATCCACAGCAGGTAGGCCGCGCCCGCGCCGCACAGACGGCGTACGGGCTGGCGCAGCAGCAGCACCAGCGCGCTCGCAGCGCCACTGGCCAGCAAGAGCCGCAGCAGGATTTCACTTGCCATCATCGAGCTCCTTGACCAGTTTTTTCAGTTCTGCGATATCGGCCTTGCTCAAGGCCTTGTGCTGGCTGAAGTGCGCCACCAGCGGCGCCAGGCGGCCGTTGAACATGCGGTCGAGGAAGCCCTGGCTTTCGCTGGCCAGCCAGTGCTCGCGTTCCAGCGCCGGCGCATACAGGTAGCGCCGACTTTCCTTCCGGGCGCTGACGGCGCCCTTGTTCAACAGTCGGTTCAGCAGGGTCTTGATGGTGGCGTCCTGCCAGCCCTGGTGGGACAGGGCCTCGCATACTTCTTCCGCCGTTTGCGGGTGGCGCTCCCACAGCACTTGCATCACCTGCGCCTCGGCTTCACTAATCTGGATGGTCATGATTGATTACACGTGTAATTGATGGCGAATGATTACACGTGTAAATGCTGGTGTCAACGGGTACACTCTGCTACGTCAAAAATCTTGCTATCGAATTCGAAAGGACTCGCCCATGCACTTCCGCCGCACCCTGCTGGCCGCCGCCACGCTGCTGGCCGCCACTGCCGCCAGCGCCGGCACCATGATCGACAACGCCAACGGCTACACGCTCAACGCCAAAGGCAAGCTGCTGCGGTTCCAGGCGCTGGCCTTCGACGACAGCGGCAAGCTGGTGGCAGTCGGCAGCACGCGCGAAGTAGCAGCCAGGGCCAAGGGTTTCAAGCGCATCGATGTGCAAGGCAAGACCGTGCTGCCGGGCCTGATCGACGCCCATGGCCACGTTTTCGGCCTCGGTGAAGTCGCCACCAGCGCCGACCTGTACAGCCCCCCTTCGCTGCAGGCGGCGCAAGCTTCCATCGCCAGGTTCGCGCAAGCCAACCCGCAGCGCAAATGGGTGATCGGCAAGGGCTGGAACCAGGAGACCTGGAAGCTGGGCCGCTTCCCGAATGTCGCCGAACTTGATGCAGTGGTCAGCGACCGTCCCGCTGCCATGGAACGCATCGACGGCCACGCCATGTGGGTCAACACCAAAGCGCTGGAAGCGGCCGGCATTACGAAAGACACGAAAGATCCCGAAGGCGGCAGGATTGAACGCGATGCCAACGGCAGCGCCACCGGCATCCTGGTCGACACGGCGATGGAATTCGTCTACAAGGTGCTGCCGAAACCCAGCGAGGCCGAAGCGCGCGCCATGCTCGATGGCGCGCTGGGCATCCTCTCCAGCGTCGGCCTGACCAGCGTGCACGATGCCGGCATCGACGCGGGCGCCGACCGCCTGTTCCGCGAGTACGCCGACCAAGGCCGGCTGTCGACCCGCGTGTATGCCATGATCGGCGACGTCGGCCCCGACTTCGAGCAACTGTCGAAGAACGGTCCGCTGCCTTCATACGCCGACGGCCATTACGCGCTGGCAGCCGTCAAGCTGTATTCGGACGGTGCGCTGGGCAGCCGAGGCGCAGCCCTGGTCCACCCCTACAGCGACGCACCGCACACGCGCGGCCTGCTGTTCAACAGCGATGCCGCCATCCGCGCCAAGATGGAAAAGGCCATGAAGGCCGGCTACCAGGTCAATGTGCACGCCATCGGCGACGCCGGCAACAAGCAGATCCTCGACAGCTTCGAGCAACTGGGCAAGCAGTACCCGCTGGCGGCCAAACGGCACCGCATCGAGCACGCGCAGGTGGTGCAGCCGGACGACATCCCGCGCTTCAAGCAGCTGGCCATCGTGCCGTCGATGCAGCCGACCCACGCCACCTCCGACCAGAACATGGCGGAGCAGCGCGTCGGCCCTGAGCGCATCAAGGGCGCCTACGCCTGGCGCACCTTCCTGAAGCAGGGCAGCCGCATCGCCTGCGGTTCCGATTTCCCGATCGAGTCGCCCAATCCGCTGCAAGGCATCCACGCTGCCGTCACGCGCCAGGACATGCAAGGCATGCCCAGCGACGGCTGGCACAAGGAGCAGGCCATGACGCTGGCCGAAGCCTTGCGCTGCTTCACGCTGGACGCGGCCTGGGCGGCGCACCAGGAGCACTCGGTCGGTTCTCTGGAGAGGGGCAAGTGGGCCGACTTCATCGTCACCGACCGCGACCTGTTCCAGGTCCCGGCTGAGGACATCGGCAAGATCGCCGTGCTGGAAACCTGGGTCGGCGGCAAGCAGGTGTTCCGCAAATGAGTGCGCCGGCCGCGCTCAGTGCGCACGCACGTAGTCGACGATGCGCGTGACCCAGAACAGCAGCACCAGCACGACCAGCGTCACCATCTTGGGCGACAGGCCGGTGTACCAGCGTTGCACCGGCTTCCACTCTTCGCGCTGGACGGCCGGCCTGACCTTGGCCGGGGCGGGCGCTGTCGTGGGCGGCGCCTTGCGGCAGTATTCGGTCCACCACTGGACAGAAGCGGCGTTGAATTCGTAATCGGCCAGGAACGGTGTTTTCGCCAGGTGCCGCAATACTTCGTGCATCGCTTCCAAATGGCTGCCGTGGCGCGCGAACGTGGCGAAGCGCGCCTCGTCGACGGGGCCGGAAACCAGCAGCATGGCCCGCACCAGCGGGTCTTCCTGCGACCACTGGTCGAACTGGCGCCGCCATTTGCGCGCGGCGTGGCGATTGAGCAGGCGCTGGATGTCCACCTGGTCCGGCAGGTCCTCGCCAGAACGCGAAGTCCAGGCCAGGGCGCCGGAGAAGGCTGGCACCATCTGCCAGCGCTGTTCGAAATGCTGCTCCAGCGTGCGCACGATGGCCGTTTCCAGCGCCGCGCGGAAGGCGCCGTTGCCCCAGCCCGGCTGCCGGTAACGGCGCGCCAGTTCGGCCCTGTGTTGCTCCGCGGGCAAATGTTCCAGCGCCTGGCACAGCATTGCCGCTGCTTCGTCCGGCGCCGGCGGTTGCGGGCCGGGGCGCAGTTGCGGACGTGCCGTGGCATACGATTGGGGGCGCGGGCCGGGCAGCCAGCGCTGGCTGTGCTGCTGCGCCAGCGCGGCCTCGCTCTCCGGCTCCAGGTCGAGCACCAGCGGCCGCGCCAGCGGCGCGTCCAGCGGCAGTTCGGGCACGGCCGGCAGGCTGGAGAACGGCGTGCGGGCCGCTGCCGGCGGCGCGCGCCGCGGCCGCGGCGGCAGGGGCGGCACCTCCGGTGCGTCGCCGACGGTATCCAGCACCAGCAGTGCGGGAAAACCGCCGGCCGACTGCGCCGGTTCCTGCGGCGCGGCCAGCGCCTGCTCGTACGCTTCGCGCAAGGCCTGGAAGCCGGCCAGGTCTTGCTCCGGGTCGATCTGCTTGAGGCGGGCCGCGTAGGCCAGCTTGATGGCGCGCGTGTCGCGCGTCGGCGCGATGCCGAGGGTGTGCCAGATGGTCATGGTGAGCGTGCCTTATACCGGCCAGCCATTGCGGCGGGCATGGGCTTGTACTTCGACCGTCCAGAAACGCTCCGGCAGCACCGTCACGATGCCGGGATAAGCGTCGTGGATCAGCAGCGGCACCAGGCCGCTTTGCAGGTAGCCGCCAGGCAGGTGCTTGCGGTCGAAGAAGATGGTGGCCAGGCGCAAGTCCGAGCTTGACAGGCGCAAGGGCAGCGGCAGGCCGAAGCTGCGCGTCATCTCATGCATCAGGTGGTCGGACAGGAAGGCCAGCCGGTGGTCCAGCGGGCGCGTGCCCTTGTAGTCGTAAATGGTGCTGGCAATCGGCCCCAGCTCTGCGCCGGTCGGGATGCCGCGCAGGTCGTACAGCACCTCGCCCGGGCAGTTGGCGTCGCCTTCCCGCCACATCAGGCTGTTGGCCTGGGTGATCTGGCCCCACACCAGGCGGCCGCCGAGGAACAGGGCGCCGACGTTCTGGAACCACAGCTCGATGCTGTCGCCGTCGACCCAGGACGGGCGCTCCGGCACCAGGTAGTCGGGATCGCTGCTGCGCGCCAGGTCGATGCGGCGCTGCACATGCTCCATATCGTCCTGCAGGCGCGGCGCGCGCGAGGCGGCTGCCATGCGCCCCAGCTCTTTGACCGTGGCGCGGAACTGGGCGCCGCTGCATGGCCCGAACAGGCGGTCCAGCAGCATGTGCAGCGGGAAGTAGACCTCGCTCTTGTTGAGCAGTCCGGCCAGCGCCAGGCGCGGCTGGCCGACGGCGTCGACCGCGATCGCGTGGGCCTGCTGCAACTGCCGCGCCGTGAACCAGTCGATGCGCGCGCCCGACTCCTGCGCCACCACGGTGCCGATGTAGAACGCCAGCACATGCAGGAAATTGCGGTTGGCGGGATGCGCCAGGAATTGCGCTTCATTGACCTCCAGCCTGGGCTGCAGTTGTTCCAGCAAGTGGTCGATGCGCAGCAGGCTGGCGGCTGACAGGTCCAGCCCGAGCTGGTACAGCGCCTTGCGATAGGCAATGCCGTGTTCGAAGGGGTAGCGTTCCACCAGCGCGTCGAGGTGGCGGCTGGCCAGCGCATTGCTGTCGGCGGCCGGGTCGTCGGCGCGCAGCGCAGGGCAGAGGGCATCGACCGCGCGCCGGGTCGCTTCGAACGCTTCCAGCGACGGCGCTGCCAGGCGGTCGTATTCGCGCGCCTGCTCCCATGCGCGGCCGTGGGGGCTCTTGCGCAGGGCGCGCGTAAAGCGCGGCAGCAGGTCGTCGGCCAGTTGGAGCAGGGCTGGCGGGCAGCGCTGCAGCTGGATCATGCCCGGAATGCACCGGCGCTGGGGGTTGCTGACATAGGGCAGGGCCAGCACCAGGCCGTGCAGCAGCCCGCTGGCGGCGCCGAATTCCACGAACAGGGCGCGCTCGGCCGGGCAATCGTCGAAGCGGGCATTCATCTCGAACAGCAGCACCTGGCTGGTGGCGCCGGCGCCATGCAGCTGGGCGCGCACTTCGGCCAGCGCCCCGCGCGGCTGCGCGTCGCGCGCCTGGCCAAAGTGGTCGCGCTCATATAGCGTGAAAGGCACGGGCTTGCCGGCCAGGATCAGCTGGTAGGCCTGCGCCGCAGCTTCACCCGCCAGGTCGATCAAATGGAAGTCGGGGTGCTCGAGCAGCATGGCGCCAGGCTGGAATTGTAAACGTGAAAGAAAAGTAGTGTACTTGCTAACTATTGACTCTGCAAGCCGCTAAAAACCAGTTGACTGGCTTGTATATACAACTTAGAGTGGCGCCATCAACCATTCAAGGAGCCGCCATGCCTACCAGCCTTGCCAACGATCCCCGCTACGACGCCACCCGCGACATCCGCGCCCCGCGCGGCCCGGAAATGACTTGCAAAACCTGGGGCGCGGAAGCGGCCTACCGCATGCTGCAGAACAACCTGGACAAGGAGGTGGCGGAGAACCCGAAACACCTGGTGGTGTACGGCGGCATCGGCCGCGCTGCCCGCAACTGGGAATGCTTCGACCAGATCCTCGCGTCGCTGCGGCAGCTGGAAGCCAATGAAACCCTCCTGATCCAGTCCGGCAAGCCGGTCGGCGTGTTCCAGACCCACGAAGATGCGCCGCGCGTGCTGCTGGCCAATTCCAACCTGGTGCCGAAATGGGCCAACTGGGAGCATTTCAACGAGCTCGACCGCCAAGGCCTGTTCATGTACGGCCAGATGACGGCCGGTTCCTGGATCTATATCGGCACCCAGGGCATCGTGCAGGGCACCTACGAGACCTTCGCCGAAGCGGGCCGCCAGCACTTCGGCGGCGACCTGAAAGGGCGCTGGGTGCTGACCGCCGGCCTGGGCGGCATGGGCGGCGCGCAGCCGCTGGCCGCCACCTTTGCCGGCGCCGTCTCGCTCAACATCGAATGCCAGCAATCGTCCATCGATTTCCGCCTGCGCACCCGCTACCTGGACAAGCAGGCCGCCAGCATCGACGAAGCGATCGAGATGATCAAGCAGCACAAGGCCAACGGCGACGCGCTTTCCATCGGCCTGCTGGGCAATGCGGCCGACGTGCTGCCGGAGCTGGTGCGCCGCGCCAAGGCCGGCGGCCTGGTGCCGGACCTGGTGACCGACCAGACCTCGGCCCACGACCTGGTCAACGGCTACCTGCCGCAAGGCTGGAGCGTCGAGCAGTGGAAAGCGGCCCAGGCCGACGCCGCGCAGCACGCGCGCCTGGTCGACGCTGCTGCCGCTTCCTGCGCCGTGCACGTGCAAGCCATGCTGGACTTCCAGGCGCTGGGCGCCAAGGTGGTCGACTACGGCAACAATATCCGCCAGGTCGCGCTCGACAAGGGCGTCAAGAACGCCTTCGACTTCCCCGGCTTCGTGCCGGCCTACATCCGCCCGCAGTTCTGCGAAGGGCGCGGCCCGTTCCGCTGGGTGGCCCTGTCCGGCGATCCGGAAGACATCTACAAGACCGACGCCAAGATCAAGGAGCTGTTCCCGCACCACGCCAACGTACACCGCTGGCTGGACATGGCGCGCGAGCGCATCGCCTTCCAGGGCCTGCCGGCGCGCATCTGCTGGCTGGGCCTGGGCGAGCGCCACATTGCCGGACTGGCCTTCAATGAAATGGTGAAGAACGGCGAACTGAAGGCGCCGATCGTGATCGGCCGCGACCACCTCGACACCGGCTCGGTCGCCTCGCCCAACCGCGAAACCGAAGGCATGCGCGACGGCACCGACGCCGTGTCCGACTGGCCGCTCTTGAACGCCATGCTCAACACCGCCGGCGGCGCCACCTGGGTCTCGCTGCACCACGGCGGCGGCGTGGGCATGGGCTACTCGCAGCACTCCGGCGTGGTGATCGTGGCCGACGGCACGCAAGCCGCCGCCAAGCGCCTGGGCCGCGTGCTGGTCAACGACTGCGGCTCGGGCGTGATGCGCCACGCCGACGCCGGCTACGAGTCCGCCATCGAATGCGCCAAGCGTAATAAACTGAACCTGCCGATGATCAAGTAAAACCGGTAAACCTGGGTCAGACCCAAGGGACTCGGCGTCCCCGTCAGACCCCGCCTTACCGGTTTGAAAGCAACCGAACCCGAGACACAAAACATGACCCAACAACTGACCCTGACCCCCGGCAAACTGACCCTGTCCGACCTGCGCACCGTCTGGAGCGCCCCCACCCCGATCGCCCTGGCGAAAGAAGCCTACAGCGCCATCGAAGGCTCCTGCCAAGCCGTGCAGGACATCGTCGCCAAGGGCGACGCCGCGTACGGCATCAACACCGGTTTCGGCCTCCTGGCCAAGACCCGCATCCCGGACGACAAGCTGGAGCAGCTGCAGCGCAACCTGATCCTGTCGCACTCGGTCGGCACCGGCGAACTGATGTCCGACGAAGTAGTGCGCCTCTTGATGCTGACCAAGATCAGCAGCCTGTCGCGCGGCTTCTCCGGCATCCGTCCGATCGTGATCGACACCCTGATCGCCCTGTACAACAAGGGCATCATGCCCGCCATCCCGGCCAAGGGCTCGGTCGGCGCCTCCGGCGACCTGGCTCCGCTGTCGCACATGACCCTGGCCATACTCGGCGTGGGCGACGTGCGCGTGAAGGGCGAGCTGGTGCAAGCGGCCGATGCCCTGAAAGCCGCCGGCATCGCCCCCGTGGTCTTGGCCGCGAAAGAAGGCCTGGCCCTGATCAACGGCACCCAGGCTTCCACCGCCCTGTGCCTGCACGGCCTGTTCATGGCCGAACGCCTGCTGGAAGCGGGCATGGTGACCGGCTCCATGTCGCTGGACGCCGCCAAGGGTTCCGACTCCCCGTTCGATGCCCGCATCCACGAAGTGCGCGGCCAGCCGGGCCAGATCGCCGCCGCCGGCATCTACCGCGAACTGGTGTCCGGCAGCGCCATCCGCGCCTCGCATCTGGTGGGCGACGAGCGCGTGCAGGACCCGTACTGCCTGCGCTGCCAGCCGCAAGTCATGGGCGCCTGCTGGGACCTGATCGCCAACGCCGGCCGCACCCTCTTGATCGAAGCCAACGCCGTTACCGACAACCCGCTGATCTTCCAGAACGACGACGGCCCGGTAGTGGTCTCGGGCGGCAACTTCCACGCCGAACCAGTGGCCTTCGCCGCCGACACGCTGGCGCTGGCCATCGCCGAAATCGGCTCGATTTCCGAGCGTCGCGTTTCGCTGCTGATCGACGCCACCCTGTCCGGCCTGCCGCCGTTCCTGGTGCGCGACCCGGGCGTGAACTCGGGCTTCATGATCGCCCACGTGACCGCCGCCGCGCTGGCGTCGGAAAACAAGTCGATCGCGCATCCGGCCTCGGTCGACACCATCCCGACCTCCGCCAACCAGGAAGACCACGTGTCGATGGCCACCTACGGCGCGCGCCGCCTGCACGATATGGCGCACAATACCGCGACCATCCTCGGCATCGAGCTGCTGGCGGCGGCGCAGGGCATCGACTTCCACCGCCCGCTGAAAAGCTCGGCGCAACTGGAACATGTGCACGCCCAGCTGCGTTCCAAGGTAGCATTCTTCGACGCCGACCGCTTCTTCGCGCCGGACATCGAGGCCGCCAAGCAGATGGTGGTGAACGGCGACCTGAGCGCCACTTGCAAGAGCCTGTTCAGCGCCCTGCATCCGTAAGGAGATTCCATGGATTACCGCTTCCAAGCAGGCAGTATTCCCTTGCTGGTGTCGATGCCCCACGTGGGCACCGACATCCCTGACGATATCGCCGCGGCGATGACGCCGGCCGCGACCGGCAAGGCCGACACCGACTGGCACCTGGTGCAGCTGTACGACTTCCTGGACGCGCTGGGTGCGTCCACCCTGTCGGCACGCTGGTCGCGCTATGTGATCGACCTGAACCGCCCGCCGGAAAACACCAACCTGTATCCCGGCCAGGACACCACCGGCCTGTGCCCGGTCGACACCTTCCACCGCGAGCCGCTCTACCAGGAAGGCAGGCAGCCGTCGCCGGCCGAGGTCGAGCGCCGCCTGGCGGCCTACTGGCAGCCCTACCACACCCAGTTGCGCGCGGAGCTGGAGCGCCTGCTGGCGATCCACGGCAAGGTGGTGCTGTGGGACGCCCACTCGATTGCCTCCGTGGTGCCGCGCTTCTTCGAAGGCAAGCTGCCGGACCTGAATTTCGGCAGCGCCGACGGCGCCAGCTGCGACCAGGCTATGACCGAAGCCATCGCCGGCGTGGCGCGCCGCGACGAGCGCTACACCGTGGCTGTCAACGGCCGCTTCAAGGGCGGCCATATCACGCGCTTTTATGGCAAGCCGGAGCAGGGCGTGCATGCGATCCAGCTCGAGATGTGCCAGTCCACTTATATGGACGAAACGGCGCCGTTCGGCTACCGCGCCGACCGTGCGGCCGAGGTGCAGCCGCTGCTGCGCCAGCTGGTGCAAACCGCCGCAGACTGGGTGCGCGGGGGGCGCCGATGAAAGCCCTGTTCGCGCACCATGCGCTGCTGGCCGACGGCTGGCGCAAGAACGTCCTGCTGCAGTGGGACGATCGCGGCAATTTCACCGCCGTGCAGGCCGACGCCGTGGCGGCGCCGGGCATCCCGAGCGCACGCCTGGTCATGCCGGGCATGGTCAACCTGCACTCGCACGCCTTCCAGCGCGCGCTGGGCGGGCTGACCGAAGTCGCGGGCGATTCGCAGGACAGCTTCTGGACCTGGCGCGACCTGATGTACCGCTTCGCGCGCAACATTACGCCGGAGCAGATGGAGGCCATCGCCGCCCAGCTGTACTCCGAATGCCTGCGCCACGGCTACACCTCGATGTGCGAATTCCACTACGTGCAGCGCGCGCCGGACGGCAGCATGTACCCGCAGGCGTCGGAAACGGCGCAGCGCGTGATTGCCGCCGCGCGCCAGGCCGGCATCGGCATCACCATGCTGCCGGTGCTGTATTCGTATGCCGGCTTCGGCGAACAGCCCTTGAAGCCCGAACAGGCACGCTTCCGCACCGATGCGCGCGACGTGCTGAAGGTCATCGGCGAGCTGGAACCGCTGCGCGACGCGCAGGTCGAAGTCGGCGTGGCGCCGCATTCGCTGCGCGCCGCCTCGGTGGCGCAGATCCGCGAAGTGCTGGACCACCTGCCCAAGGCGCGCCCGGTGCACATCCATATCGCCGAGCAGCAGGGCGAGGTGCAGCAGTCGCTGGACTATTCGGGCAGGCGCCCGGTGCAGTACCTGGTTGAAAACCTGCCGGTCGATGCGCGCTGGTGCCTGGTGCACGCCACCCATCTGACGCAAGATGAAGTGACGGCCATCGCGCACAGCGGCGCCGTGGCGGGCCTGTGCCCGACCACGGAAGCGAACCTGGGCGACGGCCTGTTCCCGCTTGAAAGCTTCCTGGCGCAGGGCGGCCGCTTCGGCGTCGGCAGCGACAGCCACGTCTCGCAAAGCGCGGTGGAAGAATTGCGCTGGCTCGAATACGGCCAGCGCCTGGCGCAGCAGCGCCGCAATATCGCGGTGTCAGGAAGCGAGCGCCGCGTCGGCGACTTCCTGTGGCAAGCTGCCTTGCGCGGCGGGGCCCAGGCGGCGGGCCGCCCGGTGGGTGCGCTCTCGGCCGGCAAGCGTGCCGACTTGGTAGTGTTGGACGACGACCACCCGAATCTTGACGGAATCGACGCCGCCGACATTCTGGGATGCTTCGTTTTCAGCGGAAATGATAATCTTGTCAGGGATGTGATGGTTGGCGGCCACTGGGTGGTACGCAACCGGGAGCACGTGGCGCAACCGGCCATCACCACGCGCTTCAAAAAGACGCTGGCCGAACTGCGCGAGCTACGAGCATGACTCAAATCATCCAGTATGCAAGCCTGCACGCCACGCCCTGGAAAAACGGCGGCGGCAGCACCACGGAACTGTGCGTGATGCCGCCGGGCGCCGCTTTCGACGCGTTCGAATGGCGCCTGTCGCTGGCCACCATCGCGCAGAGCGGCCCGTTCTCCGTGTTTCCCGGCATCGACCGTACCCTGACCCTGGTCGAGGGCGGCGGCGTGGTGCTGGACGTGGGCAACGAACGGCGCGTGGCGCTGTCCGAGCGCGAACCGGTGATCGCCTTCCCGGGCGAGAACGCCGTCACTGCCACGGTGGAAGGCGCGCCGACCACCGATTTCAACGTCATGACGCGGCGCTCCATCTGCAACCACCAGCTGGAACGGCGCACCATCCGCGACTTCTCCACGCTGGAGCGGCGCAGCCCGACCACCGTGGTGTTCCTGGCCGAGGGCGAGAGCCTGAACCTGGCCAGCGCCAGTGAACGCATCTCGCTGGTGCGCTATGATGCGGTGGTGCTGGACAAGGATGATGTGTGGACGCTGGAAGCGGGCCACGCCACCGTGTTCATCGTCGATATTTTCCCCAACGAAGAGTAAAACACATGGCCGTAGAGTGGGACCTGCTGATCACCAACGTGCACCTGGCCACCATGGTGGGCGAGGGCTATGGCGAAATCCGCGACGCCGCCATTGCGGTCGATAACGGGCGCATTGCCTGGATCGGGCGCCGCCAGGATGCGGCCGCGGCGGGCAGCGCGGCGCTGGAGCACGATGCCGGCGGCTGCTGGCTGACGCCGGGCCTGATCGACTGCCACACCCACATCGTCCACGCCGGCAACCGCAGCGACGAATTCGAGGCGCGCCTGAACGGCGCCAGCTACGAGGAGATCGCCCGTGCCGGCGGCGGCATCATGTCTACCGTGCGCGCCACCCGCGCCGCTTCCGATGAAGAATTGCTGCGCCAGTCCCTGCCGCGCATCGCCGCGCTGCTGGCCGAAGGCGTGACCACGCTGGAAATCAAGTCCGGCTACGGCCTGGATCTCGCCTCCGAAAGCAAGATGCTGCGCGTGGCGCGCCGCGTGGAGCAGGTGATGCCGGTGTCGGTGCGCACCACCTTCCTCGGCGCGCACGCGCTGCCGCCCGAATTCAGGGACCGCCCCGACGATTACGTCGACGCCGTGATCGGCATGATCCCGGTGCTGGCTGACGAGGGTCTGGCCGATGCGGTGGACGCCTTCTGCGAGCGCATCGGCTTCACTGCCGCCCAGACCGAGCGCATTTTCGCCGCCGCGCGCGAGCATGGCCTGCCGGTCAAGCTGCATGCCGAGCAGTTGTCCGACCAGGGCGGCGCGGCCCTGGTGGCGCGTTTTGGCGGCCTGTCGGCGGACCACCTGGAGCACCTGTCGGACGCCGGCATCGCCGCCATGGAAGCCGCCGGCACCGTGGCCGTGCTGCTGCCGGGCGCCTACTACTTCCTGCGTGACACGACGCCGCCGCCGATCGCCGCCTTGCGCGCTGCCGGCGTACCGATGGCAGTCGCGACCGACAACAATCCCGGTACCTCGCCGATGACGTCCCTGCTGCTGGCAATGAATATGGTGTGCACGCTGTGGCGCCTGACGCCGCTCGAAGCGCTGGCCGGCTGCACCATCCACGCCGCCCGCGCGCTGGGCCTGGACGGCGAGGTCGGCACGCTGGAAGCGGGCAAGCGCGCCGACTTCGCGCTGTGGCAGATTGCCCGCCCGGCCGACTTGTCCTACGCCTTCGGTTTCAACCCCTGCGTCGCCGTGGTCAACCGAGGCGTCTGGCGCGACTCTGTGGTCGGCATTCCAGCCATCGCTGCCGCCGCAGGCGCCTGACCTTGCTGCGCCGCCCCGCCACAGTCCTGCCGGCCCTGGCGGCCGCCGCCCTCCTTGCCTGCAGCGCAGCGGGCGCCGCGAGCACCGGCGCCACCGGCGCCACGGACGCCACCCTACGCATCGGCTCCAAGCGCTTCACCGAGTCCTACATTCTTGGCGAGTTGCTGGCGCAAACCGCCGCGGCGCAGGCGCGGGTCGAGCACAGGCAGGGCCTTGGCAACACAGCGATCGTGCTGGCCGCGCTGAAGTCCGGCAGCATCGACGTCTATCCCGAGTACACCGGCACGATCAGCCTGGAAATCCTGAAGCACGCGCAGCCCGCCACGCTGGAGCAGATGCAGCGCGAACTGGCCGCGCAAGGCCTGGGCGTGGCCATCCCGCTTGGCTTCAACAACACATACGCACTGGCGGTGCGCGGCGAAGCGGGCAGCCCGCGCAAGCTGAGCGAGCTGGCAGCACAGCGCGACCTGCGTTACGGCCTGTCGCACGAATTCATCGGCCGCGCCGACGGCTGGCCGGGCCTCGCCAGGCAATACGGCATTGGCGCCGCGCCGCGCGGGCTTGACCACGGCATCGCCTATGAAGCGCTGGCGCAGAAGCAGGTCGACGTCATCGACATCTATTCCACCGATGCCAAGATCAGCCAATACGGCCTGCGCGTGCTGGAAGACGACCGCAGCTACTTCCCGCGCTACGAGGCCGTCCTGCTGTATCGTCTCGACGCTGCCCGGCGCTTCCCGGCCGCCTGGAAGGCATTGCGCGCGCTCGAAGGCCGCATCAGCGCCACCGACATGATCGCCATGAACGCCGCCGCAGAACTGCACGGCCAGCCGTTCGCCGCCATCGCCCGCGATTGGCTCAGGCGCCACCCTGTTTCCGCCCCGGCCTCCATCAGCGCGGACGACGCATCGCGCGCCGTCGCGGCCCCGGCCGGAGGCGCGCCAGCCAGCGTCCCGACACTCTGGCGACGCCTTTTTGCAGACGATTTCTGGCCCCAGACCCGCCAGCACATCGTCCTGGTCGCGCTGTCGGTGGCAATGGCCAGCGCCGTCGGCATCCCCCTTGGCATCCTGGCCGCCTACCGCCCAAGGCTGCGCCAACCAGTGATGGCCGCCGCAGGGATCCTGCAAACCATCCCCTCGCTGGCCCTGCTGGCCATGCTGATTCCGCTGCTGGGCACAATCGGCACCATGCCAGCCCTGTGTGCGCTGTTCGTCTACGCGCTGCTGCCGATCATCCGCAACACCTGCACCGGCATCAGCGGCGTGCCGCAAGGCCTGAAACAGGCCGCCGAAGCGCTAGGCCTGCGCAGCATGCAGCGCTTGAAAGAAATTGAACTCCCGCTGGCTGCACCGGTCATCCTGGCCGGCGTGAAAACCGCAGCCGTGATGAGCGTGGGCACCGCCACCATTGCCGCCTTCATCGGCGCCGGCGGCTACGGCGAGCGCATTACCACCGGCCTGGCCCTGAACGACAACACCCTGATGCTGGCCGGCGCGTTGCCGGCAGCCGTCCTGGCCCTGCTCACGCAGGGGCTGTTCGAGTGGATGGAAAGGGGATTCAAAGCATCAGCAGCCGCGCGCGCACCTGCTCGGCTTCGTGCGTGAGTACTTGCTCTGCTAATGCATCATTGGCCCGCTGCGCCGCCAGCACCTGCAATTCCCGCGTGTAGCGGCCCAGCAGAAAGCGCAAATAGGCCCGATAAACAGCTTTCAACATCGTCAGTCTCCACCGAGGCGGGACTGTCCATTCTGCGAGTTTCCCCAGAGAATGTATTGAGCTAGATCAAATGTAAGCCAGGTAAGAATTTGTAAGTGACAAAGCACGGTCGGGGCAGGGCGACTATATTGAAACCGTCGATTCATCTCCCCTCCCAACTGACACCTGGGTTTGCTATCCCTCGCCCGACCACACACGAGCCGCGAGGGATTTTTTTTGTCTCAGGCCTCGGCCAGCGATTGCAGCGCCGGGCCGGTCACGCGGCACACACGCCAGTCTGGCAGCACGTCGGCGCCCATCTGCTCGTAGAACTTGATCGCATTCACGTTCCAGTCCAGCACCGACCACTCAAAGCGCCCGCACTGGCGTTCGACCGCGATCCGGGCCAGCGCCGCCAGCATCTGCTTGCCGTAGCCGGCGCCGCGGCGGTTCTGCTTTACATACAGGTCTTCCAGGTACAGGCCCTTCTTGCACAGGAAGGTCGAGAAATTGTGGAAGAACAGGGCATAGGTCACCACCTCGCCCGACTCCACGCCCACGATGCCCTCCACGCCCGGCTTGGCGCCGAACATTTCCTCCTGCAGCATGGCTTCGTCAGCCACCACCAGGTGTTCCAATTTTTCGAAAACAGCCAGTTCGCGGATCATGGCCATGATGGATGCCACGTCTTCCGGACGGGCAGGACGGATAGTCAAATTGCTCATGAAGCTTTCTTCAAAGGTTTAAGGTCAACAGGAGTACGGCTGGCCGGCATCGACGGCGCCTTGAGCGCCCAGGCCACGCTGGCGATGCACACGGCCATGCCCAGGATTTCCATCCAGCCCGGCCGGTAATGTTCAAGGCGAATGCTCAGCAGGACGGAAATCACCGGCGTCACCACGCCGATATACACGGCCTTCTGCGTGCCGATGCGGTCGATCAGCGTAAAGTAGCAGGCGAACGCGATCACGGAGCCCAGCAATGACAGGTACAGCAAGCCGGCCCAGTAAGAGGGCGTGGCCGGCATGACAAAGGCATCGCCGCGCGCCAGCGCCCACAAGGCCACCAGCAGGGTGCCCCACAACATGCCCCAGGCCATGGTCAGCAGCACATTTGATTCGTGCTGGCGCACCTTGACCACCAGCGTATTGCCGACCGAGCTCGCGATGGTCGCGCCCAGCGCCAGGGCCAGGCCCAGGATGAAATGCCCCTGGCCGCCCGCCATCACCTCGCGCAGCGACTCGGAAATCGCATGATAGAACAGCAGCACCACGCCACCGACTGCCGCGCAGCCGGCAGCCCAGGTGCGCCAGGTCAGCGGGGTGCCAAAGGCAATGCGGTTCAGGATCGGATTCCAGAACACCATCAGCGCAAACAGCACCGCCACCAGCGCCGAAACGACGTACTGTTCCGCGTTATAGGTGCCGATATAGCTCAGGCCAAAACTGCAGCAACCCTGCAGGATGGTCCAGCGCTGCGCCTGCCACGACAGCTTCAGCTTGTCGCCGCGCAGCAGGCACCAGGCGAACAGCACGCTCGCGGCCAGTGCAAAGCGGTAGACGATGGAAACGGCGGGAGCGATGTCGCCCAGTTGCAGGGTAATCGCGAAGAAGGTGGAACCCCAGATAAGGCAGGCGAGAATGAAGAGTATCGATGACGGCATCCCGCCAGTATAAGTGTTTCTTCGGAGCGGCGCAGTGCGCCGGCCGGCGACGCGCAAGTCGCGGCCTTTGCAGCGCCGTCCTGGTTCAGTAGGCGAGATTCAGGCGGCGATACAGCACGCCCAGGACGAACAGCGGCCCGATCAGCAGGAAGCGCAAGTCATCGAAGAACGACGGTTTCTTGCCTTCGATCTTGTGGCCGATGAACTGGCCGATCCATGCCAGGACGAAGATCAGGCCACTCAGGGGCAGGACCGCAGCCGGCGGCAGCGCGCTCAGCACGGCCAGCATGAAGCCCGCCATCAGCAGCATGCCGAGCGCGAAATTGCGCGACAACTTGAAGTAATACACCATCGATGCCGCCGCCAGCGCCACCGCCAGCAAGGGGTGAATGGACCAGATCAGTCCCAGCAGGCTGAAGACGATCAGGGGCACGCACACGCAATGGATCGCTTCATTGGTGGGGTTCAGGTGACTCTCGCTGTACTTCAACAGCAGGGTGACGATGGCGCGCTGCTCGCTCATGGTTGCGGTCTCCAGTGTGATTGTTTGTTTAGCACTACCGTTCGATTCTACACCTGAGGAATCGGCCTTTGGTGTCGGAATTTTTTACACCCCGCGATCCTGTCATATCCTAAGTTATTGATTGGAAACAAAACATGCAATCTGGCATCATTATTGCTTAATGATTAGTTCTGTTTATTATTTACCACTATGGAGCAAGACTGATGTCGAAGAAACTGATCGCCGCCGCCCTGATCGCCGCCGCATCCAGCACCAGCGCATTCGCTGGCGTAATCGCTAGCAACACCACCGCTATCACGACGACTGGCCAGGGCTATAGCAGGGCATTCAACCTGAGCGGCCCTGCACAAAGCGACGTCATCCTGTCGATCACCGCCAAGGGCGACTACGGCACCAACTATGCTGGTTTCGACGAATACCTGAATTTCTTCCTCGATAATGTGCAACTGACCCACTGGAGCAGCACCAACGGCGGCCCGACCAATGTCGTGACCAACGTGGCTGACTACGACTACACCATCACCGGCACCATCGCGCTGACCGCAGCGCAGTGGTCGCAGTTTGCCGCCGACAAGGTACTGAATGTGCGCTGGCAAAACACTTCGATGGTGGACTCGTACGCGGTCGGTGGCGCCGACTTCGTGTCCTTCACCGTGGAAGGCCGTAACGCCGCTGCCGATATACCTGAGCCGGCTTCGCTGGCACTGTTCGGCCTGGGCCTGGGTGCGTTCGGCCTGGTACGCCGCCGCAAGGCCTGAGGCCTGGAAGCGGGCCCGGCCCGCTTGATAAAATGGCTGGCATGACGAACCTCGACGCATGCCAGGATGCGCGCAAGCGCTGCTTTGACCCGGTGGTTGACTATCGCACCCGCTTGCTGGTGCTGGGCAGCCTGCCGGGCGATAAATCGCTGGCTGTGCAAGAGTATTACGGCCACCCGCAGAACAAGTTCTGGGAACTGCTCGGCGCCGTGATCCAGGCTGACTTGCGCTCCCTGTCTTACGACGCCCGCCTGGCTACCTTGCTTGCGCATGGCATCGGATTGTGGGACGTCGTTTCAGAGGCGCATCGCAAGGGAAGCCTGGACAGCCGTATCCGCAACCGTAACGACAACGATCTGCTTGGCTTGCTCGAACGCTTCCCACATATCAAGGCGATTGCTTTCAACGGTGGCACTGCAGGGAAATTGGGCGTCAAAGTGCTCGGTATGCGAGCGGACCGGTATCAAGTCTTGACCCTGCCATCGAGCAGCCCAGCCTACACCTTGTCCTTTGCTGATAAGGTTGAGCTATGGCTGCCTTTACAGCCCTTGCTGCGCCAGGTTTGCTCGCAATGAATGCATGGGCACTTTATGGTGACTGCCGCAACTGAGTTTGCTACGCCAAGTGGACCGTGATGCCGCGCTGGCGGTAGGGCGACAGCGTTTCCTCCGGTACGCTGGCAACCGTCACCAGGGCGGCTAGCTCGTCAAGCGGAATCACCTGGTACGGCGAGGCCGTCGTCAGTTTTTCCGGCGAGGCGAGGACGATGGTTTCAGCGGCAGCGGCGCTCAAAGCCCGTTTGACTCCTGCCTCCTCGAAATCCCCGGTCGATAAGCCGGCCTCCGGGTGCACGCTGCAGACGCCCATGAAATACAGGTCGGCCCGGATCTGCCGGATCGCGTCGACAGTCGTGGCGCCCACGTTCACCACCGAATGCCTGAACAGGCGCCCGCCCAGCATGATCACCTCGATCGTTGGATGCGACACCAGTTCCAGCGCGATGGATGGGCTGTGCGTGACCACGGTAGCTTGCAGCCCAGGCGGGAGGTGGCGCACCAGCTGGGCCGAGGTCGTTCCGCCGTCGATGAACACGACTTGCCCCGGCTGTACCAGGGTGGCGGCGGCGCGGCCGATCGCGCTCTTGTCGTCGGGTGCTATTTGCTGGCGGGCGGCGAAGTCACCGATCGCAGGCGACGCCGGCAAGGCGCCGCCGTGGACGCGCTGCAGGCGTCCTTCGCGCGCCAGTTCGCGCAAGTCGCGGCGGATGGTGTCTTCCGAAACGGCAAGGGCCTGGGCGGCGTCGGTGGCGACGATCTTGCCCTCGCGGTTCAGCATCTCCAGCAGGACGAGTTTGCGTTGGGAGCTCAGCATGCTTGCATGTTTTTAATTGATCTTGCATGATTATGCATGAATTGAAAACGGGGTGGAGAAAATCATGCACGATTATGTCCGCATCAAATCGGTCCAGCTGCTGTCGGATAACTGGTACGTCCTCAAGACCACCACCTTCGACCTGAAGCGCCGTGATGGCCGCTGGCAGACCATGAGCAGGGAAACATACGACCGCGGCAATGGCGCCGTTGCCCTGCTGTATAACCGTGCCCGCCGCACGGTGCTGCTGACGCGCCAGTTCCGCTTTCCCGCCTACGTCAATCAGCATGACGGCTACCTGATCGAGGCCCCGGCTGGCCTGCTGGATGAAGCGCATCCGGAACAGCGCATGCATGCCGAGCTGGAAGAGGAAACCGGCCACAAGGTGGACAAACTGCGGCCGGTGTTCGATGTCTTCATGAGCCCCGGCTCCGTCACCGAGCGCCTGCACTTCTTCGTCGGCGAATATGACGCACAATCGAAGATCGGCAGTGGTGGCGGGTTGGAACAGGAGGGCGAGGATATTGAAGTCCTCGAACTGGACGCCGACAAGGCGCTGGCAATGACGGCCAGCGGGGAAATCCGGGACGCCAAGACCATCATGCTGCTGCAGTACCTTCACCTGCACTTGCTGCCGCCGCGCAGCATGATGATCCTGGTTGCAGGCCCATACCGCTCGGGTACGGGCGACGATCCGGAGCGCATGGCAGCAAACGTGGCCGCCATGGAGGCCCATGTTCTGCCGCTGTATCGCAAGGGCCACACCCCGGTTTTGGGTGAATGGCTGGCGCTGCCTGTGCTGCATGCCGCTGGTTCGACATATGTCGGCGATGCTGTCCATGAAGAGACTTTCCATCCGCTTTGTGAGCGCTTACTTTCACATTGCAACGCCGTCTTGCGCGTTGGCGGCGCCTCCGCCGGGGCCGATGCCATGGTGGCCGCGGCGCGCAAACTCGGCAAGCTGGTGTACCACGACCTGACGGAGATTCCGGAGGCACGATGAAAATTGGAATGCTGACCTGGGGCAGCCACGGTGATATCCGCCCCTTTCTTGCCCTTGCCGACGGCTTGCAATCCGCCGGCCATGAAGTCCACCTGGTGATCACCAGTCTCGAAGCCGAAACGTACGACAAGGTGCGTTCCGCGGCCGGGGCAAAAATCACCGTCCTGACACCGCTCACGTTCAACGCCGAGCAGGCCGAAGCCGTGGGCCAGGCTGCCTATCGCATCCGTGATCCGCTGAAGCAGATGGCCGAGATCTTGCGCCTGGCGTTTGCGCCGGCGGAGGACGCCATGTTCGAGGCGGCCAGGCGCCTGTGCGCGGAATCGGACCTGCTGGTTGGGCATTACTTCATGCACCCGCTGCAGGTTGCGGCGGAACATGCGGGGCTGCCCTACGTTAGCGTGCTCTTGTCGCATGGCGGCGTGCCAAGCGATTACGTCAATCCTCTCGGCTTGTCGATGGTCGGCAAGCACGGCAATCGCATGTTATGGTGGCTGACCCGCACACTCCTGAATCGCACTGTGCGCCACTACCCGGACCGGCTGCGCAAGCAATTGGGGATGGCGCCGATGCGCGACATCGTGTCGGACGTATGGGTATCGCGCTACCTGGCGCTGGTGGCGGTCAGCCCGCAGATCTGTCCGCGTCAACCCGACTGGCTCGACTCGATCCAGGTCTGCGGTTTCCTTGACCGGCCGAACTGTGAACTGGAAGGAGTATTGCCGCCTTCCTTGTCTGGCTTTCTTGCGGCTGGGGAAGCGCCGGTGTACATGACCTTTGGCAGCTGGATGCCCAAGGACCTCAAGGGGCAGACGGCGGCCCTGCGTTTGCTGACCGATGCTGCGCGCGAGGCAAACTGCCGTGCGATCATCCAATGCAGCGACTGGAGCGCTTGCGGCTTCAGCTCCGACGACCGTATCCTGTACGTCGCGGCGGCCCCGCACCACCAGATTTTCCCCCATTGCATGGCGATTGTTCACCACGGAGGCGCCGGGACGACGCAGTCGGCTACGCTGGCGGGCAAGCCTTCGATCGTGGTCGCCAATCTCAGTGAGCAGGAGCATTGGGGCCGTGAGCTGAAACGCATTGGCGTCGCAGGCAAGACCGTCAAACGCCGCAATGCGACAGCAGCCGGCATCGCCGCGCAGATTCGCCATGTGCGCGAAAAACCGGAGATGAGCGAGCGGGCACGCCGTATTGGCGAAGCAATGCGGCAGGAGAATGGCGTCGCGGAAGCGGTGCGGCAAATCGAGCTTCGCAGCCGAGGCGTTGAATCGACTGCGCAGGCCGGAAAAAAGGCCAGCGAAAACTGGCCTGGGGAGGAATATCAGCGGTAGAAGGCGTCTACCTTGCCTTTCAGCTTGACCAGCATCGGCTGGCCGCGGCGGTCCTTGGCCGTGGCGTGCTGGACTTTGATCCAGCCTTCGCTGATGCAGTATTCCTCAACGTCAAAGCGCTCTTTGTCGTTGAATTTGATGCCAATGTCGTGCTCGAACACGGCAGCTACGTGGTGCGGACTGCGCGGGTCGATCGACAGGTGGTCCGGGAGTTCTGGGCGGGTAGTATCGTTCATGGGGCAGGATTATACCGGAAGCCGGACCACGATTCGCGTTCCGCCGCTTCATCCGCGAAGAACTGATGCCGCAGGTGACAGCACGCTACAACACCGCTGGAGAGACCGCGCTGATAGGCGAATCGCTGGCTGGCATGTTCGTGCTGGAAACCTTCCTGCAGGCGCCGGAGATGTTCGACACCTTTATCGCCATTGACCCGACGCTATGGTGGAATAACCGCCAGATCCTGAAAACCGCTGCCGACACGCTGCGCGCCTTCCGCCCGGTATTCAAGCCGGCTGCGTGAACTGCGCCTGCAGGAAGCAGGCGATCTTCTGCTGGGTAGTCGGCAGGTAAGGGATGTTCAGGTGATCTGAATCGGGAATGATTTCGTCGTGGTGCAGGCAGGCCAGCTTGCTGACCAGCTCATTGGTGTGCGAATGCGGCACGATATCGTCGCTTGCTGCGCGCAGCACGTAGGTCGGCGCCGCCAGTTGCGTCGCGTGCTTGACCGATTCGAACCGATGCTGAAGCAGCATCGACACCGGCAGCGCAGGGAATTTACGCTGCGCCAGCGCCAGGATGGAGTCGTAAGGCGTGATCAGCACCGTGGCTTGCACCCGTCGCTGCATCGCCAGCTGCACCGCCACGCCGGAACCAAGGCTACGCCCGACCACCGCAATCCGGGTCGGGTCGACCTTGTGGTGCTTGCACAGCCAGTCGAGTTGCATGCAGGCGTCGGCAACCAGCATTTCTTCGCCGGGCTCGCCGTGCGAATCGCCATAGCCGCGGTAATTCAGGGTCAACACCGTCATGCCGGGGAACAGGTTGCCGGCATCGCGCACCAGCCAGGACACTTCTTCCGAACGGCCGCCGAAATACACCACGGCAGGCCGCACGCCCGGCTCGCGCGGCGTCATCAGCCAGCCCGCCAGGCGCGTCCCGTCGTCGCCGCGCAACACGATTGCCCGTGTGCGGTGGCCGCTGCTGCGCGGGCTTTGCACCTCGCGCTTGACGGTGGGATTGAACAGCAGCTTGCGCTGGCCGGCCATGAGGAGGGCCGTCAATCCGGCCCAGACAAACCCCACGGCGCCAGCGGCGGCGGCCACTTTGCGTGAATTGTTCATGTGTCTTAGTATGCTCCTAATGCTGAGCAAACTGCGTTAAGCAACGCACCGATGTCAGATTGCGGCAACACACTTGATAGGATGACCATGCCCACCATTGATCCGCGCGTCGACGAGTACATCGCCAAGTCAGCCGAATTCGCCCGGCCCATCCTGACCCAGCTGCGGGAAGTGATCCACGCGGCTTGCCCTGAGGTGAAGGAAACCATCAAGTGGAGCATGCCGAACTTCGACTACCACGGGATCATCTGCAGCTTTGCCGCCTTCAAGCAGCATTGCGCCCTGAACTTCTGGAAGGCTGAATTGCTGATTGCGGCCGAGAATGACAAAGGCAAGGAAGCCATGGGCCAGTTCGGCCGCATTACCTCGATCAAGGATTTGCCGCCGAAGAAAGAGCTCACGGCCTACATCAAGAAGGCTATGAAGCTCAACGAACAGGGGACCAAGGTCGCGCGTCCGAAGGCGGCGCCGCGCGACCTGGAGGTGCCGGATTACTTCATCGCCGCGCTGGAATCCAATCCGGCTGCATATGAGGCCTTTAACGAATTTTCAACCAGCGCCAAGCGCGATTACTGCGACTGGCTGACCGAAGCAAAGACCGAGGCCACGCGCGACAAGCGCATGGCCCAGGCGGTCGAGTGGATTGCCGAGGGCAAGAAGCGGCATTGGAAGTACGAGAACTGCTAGGCACCGCTTAAGGCATCACCATCAGCTGCAGGCCTGACGCCGTGCCAGGCGCACGGTAGACGCGCTGGGTGGCCTTCACGAAGTCTTCCGGCTTCGCGCTCGGGATGTTGGTGAAAGTCTGCGGATTCAGGTCGACCAGCGGGAACCAGCTGCTCTGCACATGCACCATGATGCGGTGGCCGCGGCGGAAAGTGTGCTGCACGTCGCCCAGTTGGTAGCTGAGCGGCTCCACCTTGCCCGGCACGAAAGGCTCGGGCTTTTCGAAGCTGTTGCGGAACTTGCCGCGCAGCGGATTGCCACGCACCAGTTGCTGGTAGCCGCCCATCTTCACTGACGGCGGCGCCACGTCCTTGTGCTTTTCTTCTTCCTTGTCCTGCGGGTAGTCGTTCGGGTAGACGTCGATCAGCTTGACCACGAAATCGCTGTCGGTGCCGGTGGTGGAGACGAACAGCCGGGGCGTCACCGGGCCGGCGATGGTCACGTCTTCTTCCAGCACTTCGCTCTGGTACACCAGCACGTCGGGACGCGTTGAAGCAAAGCGCTGGTCGGAAACCATGTACTCGCGTGGCACGCCGGTCGCCGGATAGCCGATATAAGGCACCGGCCTGCGCGGGTCGCTGACGTATTCGTCGAAGCCGCTGCCGGCAGCAGGCTGGGTCCAGCCAAGGGTACCGTTCGGGCCCAGGTACAACATCTTCGCCTTGGCCTGCACCGGCGGCCATGCGCTGTACTGGCGCCAGACGTTGGTGCCGGTCTCGAAGGTATTGACGGCGGCAATCGGCTGCGCCGGCTTGACGCCCTTCAACTGCTCTTCGAAGAAGGGGAGCAAGAGCTTCTTGTTGAAATACTCGCTGGTCTTGCTGTCGAATTTCACGTGGCCCAGGCGCTTGCCTTCGCCGCCGGCCCAGCCGCCGTGCGACCACGGGCCGATTACCAGGCCGTTGTAGATGCCCGGGTTGTTCTTGCCGACGGCGCGGTAGATCGAGAACGGGCCTGCCGGGTCCTCCGCATCGAACCAGCCGCCGACGGTCATCACGGCGGCCTTGACGTTCTTCATGTGCGGCGCCAGGTTGCGCGACTTCCAGAATTCGTCGTAAGTGTCGTGGTCGATGGTCGGCTTCAGGTAGGCCAGCTGCTTGGGCTGCATGCCGGCCAGGATGTTCGAGATGGTCAGGCGCTGCAGGAAGTAGTCGTAGCCGCTGGTGGTGCCGTAATCGAAATCGCTCCAGCTCTTGGGCTGGGGCGATGGATTCTTTTCTTCCGTGAAGGCGGCGTAGAAGTCGAAGTTAGCCGCCAGCATGAACGCGCCGCCATGGTAGGAATCGTCGCCCATGAACAGGTCGGTCACCGGCGCCTGCGGCGAGGCGGCCCTGATCGCCGGGTGCGAGTCGATGATGCTGGCCGCTGTGTAGAAGCCGGGATAGCTGATGCCGTAGATGCCGACCTTGCCGTTATTGTTGGCCACGTGCTTGAGCAGCCAGTCGACCGTGTCGTGCATGTCGCGGCTTTCATTGCCTTCGCCCGGTTCCAGTGCGGTCTTGGCATGCGGCGTCATTTCCTGCCACTTGCCTTCGGACATGTAGCGGCCGCGTACGTCCTGCTTGACGAAGATGTAGCCGGCGTCGCTGAAATCGGTCGAAGGGCCGAGGCGGCGCGGGAAATAGTCAGGCCCGTACTGGAGCTGGTCGTCGACATTCACGCCTGCGCTGTAGGGCGTGCGCTCGATCAGGAAGGGATAGGCCTTGCCGGCATCCTTCGGCACGTAGACGGCCGTGAACAGGCGCACGCCGTCGCGCATGGGAATGCGGAATTCGTACTTGGTGTAAGAGGAACGCAGGTCCGGTTTCTCGTCAGGCGCCGCGTGGGCGGCGCCTGCGAAGGCCAGTGCAAGGGAAAGGGCGAGGGGGCTGAGTTTGGAAAGCATGATTCCTTTATTATGCCGGAGCCAGGGCCCAATACGCTACGCGTATCGGGAGCTGGCACCGGGGTTACTTAGATTTCTCCCGGTCGAAGACGGGCTCGCGATTCGTACAGGCGCAGGGCGGCCAGTTTGCCGGCGTAGATGGCGCTGTCGCCGCGCGTGGTGCTGTTCATTACTGCCAGCGACATGTGCTTGTCGGCTTCCTTCAGGTTGCCCAGTGCGAAGGATGCCTTGGCCAGCCAGAAGTGGAACTCGTGGTAATACGGCGCACGCTGTACTTCGCGCACGAACATCGAGCGCGCTTTCTGGTAGTCGCCTTCGGCCATTGCTTTCTGTCCGATGTGGAAGAAGTAGAAGGGCGGGTAGGGTTCCAGGCGTGCCAGCTCGGCCTTGTATTTGGCCGCTTCGTCCTTCTTGCCCAGCGCATTGGTGACTTCGGACAGGTTGAACAGGATCACCGTATTCAGCGGATCATGCTGGTGGGCGAAGCGCAGCGTCGTTTCAGCCATCTGCATGTCGCCGTGGCGCTGGTAGACGGTGGACAGGGTGTTGTACCCCATCAGGAAATTGGGCTCGTATTCGATGGCGGCGCGGGCCCACCAGTAAGCCTCGTCCAGCTTGCCCTGCACCAGCGTCTCGGCGGCGCGGTTGTTCATGTACATGGCCACCACGGTGCGCTGCGAAATGATTTCGGTCGGCATCAACTCGGCATCCGGCGGCGGCAGGAAGTCGATGACAATCGAGCGCATGGTGTCGTAGGTACGCTCCGATACAGGATTTGGCTTGCTCAATACCAGGTTGACGTGGCCGCTGCTGAAGTACAGCGAACCGGAACGGCTCCAGGTGTCTTCACTGGTGATGCGCTGGAATTGCACCTCCAGCCCCAGTTCCTGGGCGAAGGCGGCAGTCATGATCACCAGCGACATGCAATTGCCGGCGCGGGCTGCAAAGGCCTCTGCGGCCGTGCGCGTTGTTTCGGAGTCGTATTCGAGGCGAAGCTGGTCGCGCTGGTACAGCGCTTCATACAGCGCCTGGTGCTTCGATTTGCCGCTTAGCGATGAACGCAGCCTGTTCGCATAGGCCTTCATTTCCGGCGACAGTTCAAAGACTTGCTCCGGCGTGATCATGTCGGCCGGCTTGCGGAAGGCTGCGTCGGTGAAGAGCGCGCGTTCAGGCGTTGAAACTGCCGGCGGACCGCTTGCGCAGCCGGCCAGCAATGCAGCGAAAATCAATGTTGACAGTAGTTTCATGGTGGCGTCTCCTCACCTCTATGAAACAAGTATGTGCGCGTCTCAGGGGGCTGTCAATTCGACGGTAATGTCGTCGATTCCGAGGGTTGCCAGGGCGTCGCGCAGGTCGTCGATCTCCGCTTCCATCTCGTCGCCCACGTCCAGGCGGCGGTCTGCGTGCGCCAGCTCGCCGGCTGCGCCGACCAGTTGCACGCCGAGGGCCGCCTCGTCCTCGGTCTCCACCAGCGTGATGATGGCGCGGGCCGGGCCATGGCTGTCCAGCGCGGCGCCGAATTCGGCCATCATGGCCAGCATCCAGTGTTCGGATTTGCCTTGCTGCAGGGCGCCATGGAACAGGTCCTGGTACAGGAAGTTCAGGCGCAGTTCGCCGGCACGGGCGGCGCCGGCCAGGCAGCGCTGCACCAGCGGCGCCGCGGAAACGGTCCAGTCCTGGTAGCGCTGCATGCGCGCTTCGAACCAGGCGTCCTGCTTCTTGCCGGCTGCCGGCACGGCGTAGAACGGGTCGTCGGCCCGCTTCAGGGCGAAGCCGAGCAGGAAGCGCAGCTCGACAGCTTCGTCGTCGGCGCCGAACGCGCTCGGCTGCCAGCCGGCGATGCTGCGCAGCAGGGCCGGGGCTTCGGCCATTTTCTTGTCCATCATGGCCGCTGCCGCTTCGTGCACCATGGCGTTCAGCTGGCTGGCGCTGATGCGTTCCATTTCGGCCAGGTCGTAGGCGTGCTGCACCAGCACTACCCTGGCTTTCGGACCTTCCAGGCCGGCGCCGGTAAAGCTGTCCAGCAGGGCAGCATACGCCTCTTCGTCCTGGAAGCCTTCCGCTTCGCGCAAGCCGCCCTGGCTGTGCACGAAGATGGGGATGGCGAAGGCGTTGATTTCCATTTCCGGGCCGTCGCCCTTGCGCAGCAGGACGGTGCCGGCGTCTTCTTCGATCGCCTCCTTCAGCGTGCGATAGGCCGCGGCGTCCTCGCCGCGCGCCAGTTCGATGGCGCCATACAGGATGGCGTCCTTGCCCTGGCGCAGGTAGCGCCGCACGGCGTGGCGCAGATCGTCTTCCTGTGCCAGCGCGAGGCTGAACAGTTCCTGGCTCAGGGTTTCATCTTTGTCGGCGGGAGGGGTATTGGGCTTGCGTGGTGCTGGGCGCTTGTTCTTTGTCTTTTGCATGCGGCTCAGTGTTCAATGTGGAAGGTTTCGTGCAATTCGTCCAGCAGGTCGGCGGTTTCGTCCTCGTTCATGCCGAGGTGGCGGCAGGCGGCCTCGCCGCCCTTGTCCCATTCCAGCGACTCGCCGTTGCCGTGGTAGCGCTGGATGGCGTGTTCGGCCAGCACCGCGCCGGCCACCAGCGAGCGGATCGCGTCGTCGGTGGCGTCGTCGCACAGCACCTCGTAGTCGTGGTGGTGCAGGATGGCCCAGGACACGTCCGGCGACAGGCCCCAGTTGCGCGCCAGCAGGCAGCCGATGGCGGCGTGGTTGGTCGTGTGGCGGGCATCTTCGATCTCGGTGAACTTGCGGTCGGCGGCGCCGTTGCAGATGTCCAGCGTCTGCCCATAGTCTTCAAAGCGCGCCATCAGGATCGGCATGCCGATGTCGCAGAACAAACCGAAGGTGTGGGCGATATCGGGCGGCGCCAGGCGCAGCTTGCGCGAAATGAAGACCAGGGCCTGGGCGCGGCAGGACGACACTTCCCAGAACTGGTTCAGGGCCGGGTTGTTGGCGCCGACCGCTTCGCGCGCCAGGATGCCGGTCAACATGGCGGCGCACTGGTTGATGCCGAGGAAGTTGATGGCTTGCTCGACCGACTTGGCCTTGCGCGCGGCGCCATAGAACGGCGAGTTGGCCAGTTTCAGCAGGGCGCCCGACATGCCGACGTCATTGCCGATAATGCGGGCGATGGCGCGCGGCGACGGGTCGTCCTGCGCCAGTTCGCGCTGCAGGTCGACCAGCAGGCTGGGACGCGGCGGGATACGGATGGAGCGCAACAGCGCGTCTTCTGCGGTCGTATTGTGGGCCGGGAGCCGGGCTGCTGCTGTTGTCATTTTGCTTCGAAAGTTGTTCTGCTGGCGGGCCCCGTCATTATCGCCTGATTTTTGCCTGCAACCCGGGGCACGAATGAGTTTTTTTTCATGCATAAATAACAGGATTGCTACAATCGATAGCATGTCTTCTCACATTTTGGCTGGTATTGATTTCAGCGCTCCCGCACAGCAAGTGGCGCGCCGCCTGATCGGCGTGACTGTGCTCGTCAATGGCGTTGGGGGACGTATTGTCGAGGTGGAGGCGTATGACCGGGAAGACCCGGCTTCGCACGCCTTTGCCGGCAAGACGGCACGCAATTTCGCCATGTTCGGGCCGCCGGCCCATGCCTATGTCTACCTCTCGCATGGCATCCACTGGTGCATGAATTTCGTGTGCCGGGAAGAAGGGCACGGGGCCGGGGTGCTGATCCGGGCCATCGAGCCGCTGCAGGGCATCCAGCAGATGCAGGCGCGGCGCGGCATGGACGACGTGCGGCTGCTGTGCTCCGGGCCGGGCCGGCTGGCGCAGGCGATGGGCGTGACGCGCGAGCTGAATGCCATGTCGCTTGGTGCGGCGCCATTCGAACTGCTGCCGCGCAAGGGGCGGGTGCAGGTCGTGGTCGGGCCGCGCATCGGCATTTCAAAGGCGGTGGATGTTCCCTGGCGTTTCGGCCTGGCTGGTTCGCCGTTTGTCAGCCGCCCATTCCGCTAAGCCCTGCCGCGCGCGCATCGGGCTGCCTGCCGCGCGGCGCTCGCCGCCATGCGCCACGTCGCGCCAGTCGTCCAAGTCGCCAAAGTCGCCCAAGTCGCCCAAGTCGTGCGCACCCGTTCCGCGTGCACCGCCGCCACTGCCCGCTGCGGCGCCTTCGCTGCCGTGCGCTGCGCTCCCGCCGGGCGCCATCTCGTCGCCCAGTTCAAACACGGCGACCGCCTGCGCCAGCCCGGCCGCCTGTTCCTGCAGGCTGGCGGCGGCGGCAGCCGCCTGTTCGACCAGGGCCGCATTCTGCTGGGTGACGTCATCAATCTGCCGCACCGCCTGGTTGACCTCGGTGATCCCGCGCGCCTGCTCCGCGCTGGCATCGCTGATGCGCTGGATAATGCTGCCAACCTGCCGTACCGAGGCCACGATATCCCCCATGCTGCCCCCCGCCACACACACCGATTCCGCGCCGCGGTCGATGGTTGCCACCGAAGCGTTGATCAGCGCCTTGATCTCGTGCGCTGCCGTGGCGCTGCGCTGCGCCAGCGTGCGCACCTCCGCCGCAACGACCGCAAACCCGCGCCCCTGCTCGCCTGCCCGCGCCGCCTCCACTGCAGCGTTCAGCGCCAGGATATTGGTCTGGAACGCAATCCCGTCGATCACGCCGATGATCTCGACAATCTTGCGCGAAGAAGAGCGAATCGCCTCCATGGTCTGCACCGCATCCGACACCGCCGCGCCGCCGCGCGCTGCCAGTTCGTTGGCATTGGCGGCCACCTGGCAAGCCTGGCGCGCATGGTCGGCATTGCTGCGCACCGCCGCCGCCAGGCTGTCGACGGCGCTGGCCGTTTCCTCCAGTGAGCTGGCCTGCAGCTCGGTGCGTGCCGACAGGTCCATATTCCCGGTTGCGATCTCGCGCGACGCCACGTCGATCTGCTGTACCGCGCCGCGGATGGCGCGGATGGTACCGTTCAGTTGCGCCACGCTTCCGTCCAGCGCCCGCGCCGTATCGGCAATTTCATCGCGACCGCGCGCCGGCGAGCGCGCTACCAGCTGGCCCGACGCCAGGCTGCGCACGCCGTCGCCGATGGAATGGATGTCCCGCAACAGCGCGCGCCGTACCAGCATTGACACCGCCAGCGATAGCGCCACCGACAGCAGCAGCAAGCCGGCCATCGCCATGCCCAGCAGGCGGAACTCCTGGCGCGCGCCGTCGTAGGCTGCCTCGCTGAGGGCTTTTTCCAGCGCAGCCAGTTGCGACAGCTGCAGGTCCAGCGCCGCAAACTGGCGCTCCGCCTTGGCCATGGCATTGGTCGCGATCGACTGGTCCACCTGCGCCAGTTCGATGGTCTCCTGCACCGACTTGCGATAGCTCGCCAGTGCCTGCTGCGAGCCTGCCAGCAAGCCGCGCTCCTCGGGCGCCGCCTCGCGCCCCAGTTGCTCCAGCCGCGTGCCGACTGCTGCATGCCGGTTGCGCAGCTGTGCCGTCAGTGCGTCCAGCCGCGCCTGCGCAAAGCTGCCGTTGATCCAGGCCAGGAGCTGGTAGATATTGGCATGCGCCATGCGCGCCTCGCCCGCCACGTCGGCCACTGCCTGCAGCCGCGCCGCGCGCAGCTGCACCAGGTTTTCCATCGATGCGTTCTGCCTTACCATGCCGAACCAGGCGCATGCCGCTGTCGCCAGCAGCAGCGCCAGTACCACGCCCGGCGCCAACAACAGCTTGGGTCCAATCCGCAGTCGGTTCAGCATGGCCGCCTCCTACTTTTTGTAAATGCCTGCTTCCAGCACCGCGTCGCCGACGCGCTGGATGTAGGTGGTCTTCGGTTCGATCTTGCCGGTGGTGGGGTTCTTGTACATGTAGTCGACCCAGCCCTTGCCCTTGCGGGCGGCCAGTTCGATGATCTCGCGCCGGTACTTCTTGCCGCTGGCATCCGGCACATCGGTCAGGTCCTTGCCGACGATGGTGGGATTGACCGGGTGCGCCAGCACGATGCCCGACTGCAGGTCGCGGATATCGACGTACAGCGCGCCCTGGATGAATTCAGGATCCTTGGCGGAGATCTTCTCGATGAATTTGTCCTTGCCATGCTGCTTGATGAAGGCCGCGCCTTTTTCCACCATGGCGATGGCGTCCTTTTCGGTCGGCTCGCTGGCTTGGGGCGCCGCCATGGCGAGGAAGAGCAGTGGTGCTAGCAGGATGTGTTTCATGCCGGTCTCCTTGGCAGGGATGGAAGCCCAACTGTACGTCTGCACACCTGGTCGGCAATTGCGCAAACGCAAGCTCGTAGGATTTTTCCGGCTAGGCATTGAGCCACGGCAATAGGCCGTTTCTTAATCGGACCATCATGAAGTCCTAGCCCACCCACCCAGGAGTACGCCATGACCGCCGACGCCCTGCCCAAGTTCAAGCCATACACCCGCCAAACCATCCGCCAGGCGCCGCAGTGGGAACTGCTGACGCCCGAGCAGCAGGAAGCGGTGCAGGTCATCTCGCATGTGCTGCCGTTTCGCACCAACCAGTACGTGCTGGACCAGTTGATCGACTGGGACAATATCCCGGACGATCCGATTTACCGCCTGGTGTTCCCGCATCGCGACATGCTGCCCGCGCACGAATACTGGCAGCTGCGCGACCTGGTCCTGGTCAGGCAGGATGACGCAGCCGCGCAACAGCTGGTGCGGCAGATCCGCCTGCGCATGAACCCGCATCCGGCAGGACAGATGACGCACAACGTGCCGCGCGTGAACGATGCCCCCTTGCGCGGCCTGCAGCACAAGTACAAGGAGACAGTGCTGTTTTTCCCCAGCGCGGGCCAGACCTGCCACGCCTACTGCACTTTCTGCTTCCGCTGGCCGCAGTTCGTCGGCATGGACGACATGAAGTTCGACGCGCGCGAGACCACGCAGCTGGTGGAGTACCTGAAGACGCACAAGGACGTGACGGATGTGCTGATCACGGGCGGCGACCCGATGATCATGAACACGCGCTCGATGGAGGAGATCATCACGCCCCTGCTCGCACCCGGCCTGGAACATATCCAGAACATCCGCGTCGGCACCAAGTCGGTGTCGTACTGGCCGCAGCGCTATGTCAGCGACCGCGACGCCGACGACCTGCTGCGGCTGTTCGAGCGCGTGGTTGCAGCAGGCAAGAACATGGCGATCATGGGGCACTACAACCACGCGGTGGAGTTGCGGCAGGAAGTAGCGCAGCAGGCGGTCAAGAGGATTGTCGGCACCGGCGCCACCTTGCGCATGCAGGGACCCTTGATCAGGCATATCAACGAAGACCCGGCCAGCTGGGCGGAGCTGTGGCGCACCGGCGTGAGGCTGGGCGCGATCCCGTACTATATGTTCGTCGAGCGCGATACCGGGCCGCGCGAGTACTTCCAGCTGCCGCTGGCGCGTGCGCACGAGGTGTTCCAGCAGGCTTACCAGATGGTATCCGGCCTGGCGCGCACGGTGCGCGGTCCCTCCATGAGTGCATTTCCCGGCAAGGTGGTGATCGACGGCGTGGCCCAGGTCGGCGGCGAGAAGGTGTTTGCCCTGCAGTTCCTGCAAGCGCGCAATGCGGACTGGGTACGCAAGCCGTTCTACGCAAAGTACGACCCGACAGCGACCTGGTTCGACCAGCTCCGGCCGGCGTTCGGACGCGACAAGTTCTTCTTTGAGGAGGGCGAGCAGGGAACTGGGCATGTACCCGGCGTGGCAACGGTGCCGGTGCTGCCGCGCCGGGTGATTCCACTGGTCGCGTAGGAGCATGCGATGCGCGCGCCCGCCGCCACTCGCGATGCGCAAGCGGCAGCGCCGCTTCCCAGTGATTGGCGCAGGCGATGGGCGACGGCACCAGCGCGCTGGTGGTGCGGGCGCGAGCGGGTGCCGGGTACCTTGTCCGGTCCCGCCACGCTGTTCCTGGTGTTCATTCCCTTCGCGCTGGGACACTATATCTCCTGGCTGCTGCGCAGCGTGAACGCCATGCTGGCGCCGCAGCTCGTGGCGCAGGCAAACCTGACGCCGTCGCAGCTTGGCATGTTGACCAGTACCTACTTCCTCGCCTTCGCGTTCGCCCAGCTTCCAATCGGCATTGCGCTGGACCGCTACGGGCCGCGCCGCGTGCAGTTCGTGCTGCTGCTGATCGCTGCCATTGGCACGCTGGCTTTTGCGGGCGGCAGGGATTTCGCCGGCCTTGCGATTGCACGCGCGCTCATGGGTTTCGGACTTGCGGCCTGTTTCATGTCGGCCATCAAGGCGCTTAACACCTGGCTGCCGGCGAACAAGCTCCCTTCAGTGCAAGGCTACCTGATCGCTGCCGGCGGCCTGGGCGCGGCAACGGCCACTTTGCCTGTGCGCCTGGCCTTGCACCATATGAGCTGGCAATGGCTGATGATTGCGCTGGCCGGTGCCTGCATCGCGGTCGCTTTGTTGATCCTGTTCCTCGCTCCGACGCCGCCGGCCGCGCCACCGCGCCCGTTCACCCGCAGCGCACTGGTGGAAACTTTCACCCACCCGGTATTCCGCGAGACCGCGATGCTGGTCCTGCTGCCGCATACGGTCTTCTTTGGCGTGCAGGGACTGTGGATAGCGCGCTGGCTGGCCGATGTGCCCCGCTACGGCGAGCAAGCTATCGCCTGGCTGCTCTACCTAGGGATGGCGGCGGTGATCTTCGGCTCGATCGCGGTCGGCATGCTGACCGAATGGGCGGCGAAGCGAGGCTGGCGCACGCTCGATATTGCGGCTGCGGGAATACTGGTGTTCTTGCTGCTGCAATGTGCTTTCGCATCAGGCTGGCGGCCGGCGCAGCAGGTGCTTCCAGTGTTGTTCATGCTGGTCGGCTGCGTCACCGGAATGGAATATTCCATCGTGGCGCAAGCCGTGCCGCCAGCATTGACGGGGCGCGCTTCGACCTGCCTCAACCTGCTGATCTTCATCGGCGCCTTCATCGTGCAGGCCGGCTTCGGCCAGGTGATCGGTTTCTGGCGGCCATCGCCGCTGGGGAATTACCCGGCTGTGGCGTATCAATGCGCTTTCGCTTTGCTGGTGCTGATCCAGTTGCCGGGCCTGTGCCGCTACCTGCTCCGACGCTTCCGGTAGAATGTCGCCTTCAACACGAAGGAAGATTTATGAAACTGGTGCGTTACGGCCGTATAGGCAAAGAAAAACCTGGCCTGATCGATGAATTCGGCAAACTGCGAGACCTGTCCGGCGTGATCAGCGACTTGGCCGGCGCCAACCTGTCCGACAAGGTACTGCGCAAGCTGGCCAGGATCGATCCCGAAACGCTGCCGGTTGTGCGCGGCAATCCGCGCTTTGGCGTGCCCGTTGCCAAAGTGGGCAAGTTCATCGGCGTTGGCTTGAACTACGCCGACCACGCGAAGGAAGCCGGCCTGCCGATTCCGAGCGAACCGATTATTTTCATGAAGGCGATTACCTGCCTGTCCGGCCCGGACGATCCGATCATGCTGCCGAAAGGATCGAAGAAGACCGACTGGGAAGTGGAACTGGGCGTGGTAATCGGCACCCGTGCGCGCAATGTCAGCGAGGAAGACGCCGAGAAGCATATCGCCGGCTATTGCGTGGTGAATGACGTGTCCGAGCGCGAGTTCCAGCTGGAGAGCGGCGGCACCTGGGACAAGGGCAAAGGCTGCGATACCTTCGGCCCGGTCGGCCCGTGGCTGGTGACGCGCGACGAGGTGTGGAACCTGGACCAGCTGGACCTCTATCTTGAGGTGAACGACAAGCGCATGCAGACCGGCTGCACGGAGACCATGATTTTCAAGGTGCCGCAGCTGGTGGCCTATATTTCGCGCTTCATGACGCTGGAGCCGGGCGACATCATCGCCACCGGCACCCCGCCCGGCGTTGGGCTGGCGCGCAAGCGCTTCCTGAAGAAGGGCGACTTCGTGCGCCTTGGGATTGCAGGCCTTGGCGAGCAGCAGCAGGACGTCATCGGGTATCAGGAGTACTAAAACCGGTAAATCTGGGTCTGACCCGAGGGGCAGACCCGACCGACGAAGGTTGCGTAGGCGGGTCCGACTCTTGGGGGGGGGGGAGCCCGGTTTACCGGTTTTAAGCCGGCCGCACGCGAAGCAAAGCCCGCTCCAGCCCATCGCTCAGGCGCGCCACAATCTGCTGCAAATCCACTTCCGTCGCAATGAACGGCGGCGCCAGCAGCACATGATCCCCCCGCCGGCCGTCAATGGTGCCCCCCATCGGATACACCATCAACCCGCAGTCCATGCAGGCATCCTTCACCGCGGCATGCAGCCGCAAGTCCGGATCGAACGGCCGCTTGCCCTCCCGATCCTGCACCAGCTCCAGGGCCAGCAGCATGCCGCGCCCCCTGATGTCCCCCACATTCGGATGCAACGAGAACGCATCGCGCAACATGCGCTTGAACGACGCTCCGCGCACAGTCACCGCCCCCAGCAGCGAATCGCGCCGGATCACCTTCTGCACCGCCAGCGCCGCCGCTGCCGCCACCGGATGTCCCACATAAGTATGCCCATGCTGGAACACGCCGCTGCCTGAACGAAGCCGCTGCACGATATGGTCACGCGCAACCACTGCACCGATCGGCTGGTAGCCCGCGCCCAGTCCCTTGCCCAGCGCCACGATATCGGGCACCACGCCTTCCTGCTCGATTGCATACAAGGTCCCGGTGCGTCCCATGCCGCACATGACCTCATCTGCAATCATCAGGATGCCATACTTGTCGCACAACGCACGCACGCCCTTGAAATAGCCCGGCGTCGGCGGCACTGCGCCGCTGGTGGCGCCCACCACTGTCTCCGCGCAGAAGCCGATTACGTGTTGCGGCCCCAGGTCGAGAATCTTGGCCTCCAGCTCCTGCAGCAGGTTGACCGTGTACTCGTGCACATCCTGCCCGGCGCGGCGCTCGCGGTATTCAAAGCAGGGCGACACGCGCGCCACGTCCATCAGCATCGGCTCGAAATGGCGCCGGCGATACTCGTTGCCGCCCAGGGCCAGCGCGCCCAGCGTGTTGCCGTGATAGCTCTGGCGGCGGGCGATGAACACGCGCCGCTCCGTTTGGCCATGCTCGACGAAATACTGGCGCGCCAGTTTCAGCGCTGCCTCGATGGCTTCCGATCCGCCCGATACCAGGTAGGCATAATTCAAGTCGCCGGGCGCATCCTGCGCCAGCCGTTCGCCCAGTTCTTCCGCCACCTCGGTCGTGAAGAAAGAGGTATGCGCGTAGGCTGCCACCTTGAGTTGCGACTGCATGGCCGCCAGCACGTCCGGATGGCTATGTCCCAGCGAGGAAACAGCGGCGCCCCCGCTGGCATCGAGATAGGTCTTGCCCTCGCTATCGCGCACTTGCATGCCGGAAGCACAGACGGCTACGGGCGGTGTGCGGCGCAGGTCGCGGTGGATCAGGTGGGTCATGGCGGCTCCTCGCAGGATTGGTGGTCCAAGGACATTAGCGCGCGTGCCGCAGCCGTGTTTTGATTTTTCTCCTGTCCTGTGCGACCATTTGTGGCTATGAGTGAACGACTAGGACCTATTCCCCCTTCGGAGATGACAGCCGAGCAGCGCGCCGCCGCGCAGGCAGTCATCGATGGCCCGCGCGGCGCGTTGTACGGACCCTTCGTGCCGCTGCTGCACAGTCCCGAACTGATGGCTTGCACCCAGCGGCTCGGCGAGTACCTGCGCTACCGCAGCGCGATCGGCACCCGCCTGACCGAACTGGCCATCCTGGTCACTTCGCGCCAGTGGGACCAGCAGGTGGAATGGGCGATCCACGCGCCGATTGCGGCGCAGGCAGGGATTCCGCAAGCCGTGATCGACGCCATCGCGGCACGCCAGGCGCCAGCCGGCTTGCAGCCGGACGAGCAGGCGGTCTACGATTTCTGCCACGAACTTCACAGCACCAGGCAAGTCAGCGACGCCACCTGGGCAGCGGCCATGCTGCAATTCGGCGAAAAGGGCGTGACGGACCTGATGGGTATCAACGGCTACTACACCTTGCTGGCCATGGTGATGAATGGCGCGCGCTCGGCAGCGCCGCCGTCGACCGCAACTCCCCTCGCAATATAGCCTTTGTGTGCGCGGGCTAACGGAAGCCCGGCGCCTGACGCGGCACCATCGATAGCGCTGCTTTTTCCGGGGGAGCGAACGATGCCTGACCGCCGAAGTTTCCTGCAATCCGCGCTGGCCGTCGTCGGCGCCACGCAAGTGCCGGCCGCGACGAGCGCAGCGCCGCCCACCGCCGCGGCGGCACCCGCCGCGCCACCGCGGCCGGTCCACCTGAACATCAATGGCCGCGATTACAGCCTGTCGCTTGAGCCGCGCGTGACGCTGCTCGATGCGTTGCGCGAACATATCGGCCTGGCCGGCACCAAGAAAGGCTGCGACCGCGGGCAATGCGGCGCCTGCACGGTCCTGGTCGACGGCCGCCGCATCAACGCCTGCCTGACGCTGGCCGTCATGCATGAAGGCCAGCGCATCACCACGATCGAAGGGCTGGCGCGCGGCGACGCGCTGTCGCCGCTGCAGCAAGCTTTCCTCGAGCACGACGCCTTCCAGTGCGGCTATTGTACGCCGGGCCAGATTTGCTCCGCCACGGCCTTGCTGGAGGAGGTGCGCGCCGACGGGGCCGGTTTCACCGACGACGAGATCCGCGAGCGCATGAGCGGTAATGTCTGTCGCTGCGGCGCCTATCCCAATATCGTCGCCGCCATCCGCGAGGTGGCGCTGCGGCGCAGTTAAGCGAGCGCACCATGCAATCGATCTACTATGAACGTGCCCGCGATGCGGCGGATGCCTTGCGCCTGGCGCAGCAGGAAGGTGCGCGCTTCATCGCCGGCGGAACCAACCTGCTGGACCTGATGAAGGGCGACGTCGAGCACCCGCTGCGCCTGGTCGACGTCAGCCACGCAGGCCTGGACCGGATCGAAGAATTGCCCGGCGGCGGCCTGCGCATCGGAGCCGTTGTCCGCAATGCCGATGCGGCACGCCATGCCGGGGTGCGCGAGCGCTATCCTTTGCTGGCGCAAGCCATGCTGTCCGGCGCCTCGGCGCAGTTGCGCAATATGGCCACCATGGGCGGCAACCTGATGCAGCGCACACGCTGTCCTTACTTTACCGATACGGCCTTCAGCCATTGCAATAAGCGCCAGCCCGGCTCCGGCTGCGATGCCCGCGAGGGCTACCAGCGCATGCACGCGATCCTGGGCGCCAGCCCGTCCTGCGTGGCAGTCAATCCCTCCGACATGAGCGTCGCGCTGGCGGCGCTGGATGCCGTGGTATTGCTGCGCGGGCCGCAAGGCGATCGCGAAGTTGCGCTGGGCGACTTCCATCGCTTGCCGGGCGACGCGCCGCAGCGGGACACGGTATTGCAGCCCGGCGAGCTGATCGTCGCCATCGATTTGCCGCCATCGCGCATGGCGCGCCACAGCCACTATCTCAAGCTGCGCGACCGGGCCAGTTATGCCTTTGCGCTGGTGTCGGTGGCGGTCGCGCTGGCGATGGACGGCGGCACGGTGCGTGAAGCGCGCATCGCACTGGGCGGCGTGGCGCACAAGCCATGGCGCCGCCCTGAAGCGGAAGCGCTGTTGCAGGGCCGCCCGCTCGACGAAGCGCAGTGCCGCGCCGCCGCCCAGCGCCTGCTCGAAGGGGCGCAACCGCTGGGAGGCAACCGCTTCAAGGTTGACCTCGCGCAGCGCGCCATCGTGCGCGCGCTACGCATCGCAGGGGAGGGCGTATGAAACAGGTCGGACAAGCCATCCCGCGCACCGACGGGCGCCTGAAAGTCACGGGCTCCGCCCCCTTTTCTGCCGAGCATGCCCTGCCGCGCGTAGCCCACGCAGTGCTGCTGCTCAGCACCATCGCCAGGGGGCGCGTCAATGCGATCGATACGGCACGGGCAAGCGGAATGCGCGGCGTGCTGGCCGTCATGTCGCACAAGAATGCACCGCGCCTGCCGCGCGAAAAGCCGGGCGGCGAGGAGCAGAAACCGCCGCCGCCAAAGCTGAACCTCCTGCAGGATGACGAGATCAGGTACAACGGCCAGCCGATTGCCGTGGTGGTGGCGGAAACGCTGGAGCAGGCGCAGGACGCGGCACGCGCGATCAAGGTGCGCTACGCCCCGCAGCCGGCGCTGCTGGACTTCCAGGCCGCCAAGCGCACGCTGCGCAAGCCCAAGGAGCAGCCGGAGCGGCCGATGCAGACGCAGCGGGGCAATGTGCAGGCCAGCCTGGCGCAAGCCGCCCAGCGCGTCGACGTGCTGTACACGACGCCGATCGAGAACCACAACCCGATGGAACCGCATGCCACCACCGCTGCCTGGGAGGGAGACCATCTCACGCTGTACGACGCCACGCAGTACGTTTCAGGCGTGAAGAAGAATTGCGCCCGTGCGCTCGGCATCCCGCCGGAAAAGGTGAGGGTGGTGTCGCCCTACGTTGGCGGCGGCTTTGGCTGCAAGGGCAATATGTGGTCGCACGTGGTGCTGGCCGCGATGGCCGCGCGCATGGTGGGACGCCCTGTCAAGCTTGCGCTAGAGCGGATACAGATGTTCGCACCGGTTGGCGCCCGGCCGATGACGGAACAGCGCTTGCGCATTGGCGCCGGCCCCGATGGCCGCTTGCTTGCGGTCATCCACGACACGATCTCGCACACGTCCGTGCAGGACGACTTTACGGAACCATGCAGCTCGCCAACCCGCATCCTGTACGCCAGCGACAGCCTGCAAACCACGCAGCAACTGGCGACGCTGAACGTTGGCGTGCCGACCTATATGCGCGCGCCAGGCGAGGCGACGGGCAGCTTTGCCCTTGAATGCGCCATCGACGAAATGGCCTATGCACTGAACATGGACCCGGTCGCGCTGCGGCTGCAGAACTACGCCGAGCAAGATCCGGAGAAGAACATCCCCTTCTCGGCCAAGCAGCTGCGCGAGTGCTACAAGGTGGCAGCGGAACGTTTCGGCTGGGCCAGGCGAACCTCCGCACCGCGTTCGATGAAAGCCGGCCGCACGCTGGTTGGCTGGGGCATGGCAACTGCCACCTATCCGGCCAATCGCATGCCGGCCAAGGCCTGGGCCGGCATCGCGCCCGACGGCTCGGCGCTGGTGCGCTGCGGCTCACAGGATATAGGTACCGGCACCTACACCATCATGAGCCAAGTGGCGGCAGATGCGCTTGGCCTGCCGCTGGAAAAAGTGCGCTTTGAGCTGGGCGACAGCGAGATGCCCGAAGCGCCGGTCTCGGGCGGCTCGATGACTGCGGCCAGCATCGGCCCGGCCGTGCATCGTGCCTGCACGGCCGCACGCGACAAGCTGGTGGCGCTGGCAGTGGCTGACACGGCATCGCCGCTGCATGGCTTCAATGCGGCCGAAGTCGAAGCGGCAGGAGGCTGGCTGCGGTTGCGCGCCACGCCGGAACGCGGCGAGCCGATGGCTGCAGTCATCGCACGCAACGGCGGGCAAGCCGTTACCGGCGACGCGGAAGCCGGGCCGGGCGAGGAAAAGAAGCAATATTCCATGCATTCCTTCGGCGCTGTTTTTGTCGAAGTGCAGGTGGATCCTGACCTTGGCACAGTGCGCGTGCCGCGCATCGTGGCCTGCTACGACGTGGGCACTGTGCTGAATGCGAAGACCGCGCGCAGCCAGTTCATCGGCGGCATCGTGTGGGGCCTGGGCATGGCCCTGATGGAAAAGACCGAAATGGACTGGCGCTACGGCCGTGCCGCCAATGCCAGCCTGGCCGACTACCACGTGCCGGTGAACGCCGACGTGGGCGACATCGACGTCGTGGCGCTGCCGGGCAACGACACCCGCTTCAATGAGCTGGGCGCACGCGGCATCGGCGAGATCGGGATCGTCGGCGTGGCCGCCGCGGTCGCAAACGCGGTCTACCACGCCACCGGCAAGCGCGTGCGCGACCTGCCGATCACCCTCGACAAGCTGGTGTGATCCCCACGCACTTAATGAAGGCACTTGAGGCTGAACGCGTCGGCGCCGGTACGGAATCGAGCGTACGGGCGTAGCCGGATTCCTGCTGCGTTCAGCGCTGACCGGGCAGTTGCCTCGACGTTTTCGGTATTGAAACACCAGGCTTCCGCAGGCGCATTCAGGATGCGCAGGATCTCGGCGTCAGGCACGCCGGCTTGCGAAAGGTAGGTCCAGGCATATATGCTGCCATGGACGAAATCGATACATTGGGCATTGAGCTCCAGTTGGTCGCGGTACGGCGACGCGGCAGGACGGGCGCGCATGGGAATCATCACTTTCAAGGCGGCGTCGCACTGGGGCAGGGTGCGCGGTTAATGGTCGCTGCGGTGCATGGGAGCGATAGGAACAAGATAAATGAGTAAATATCTTATTGCAAGTATTGGAATTGATCTTGGTCAAAACTTGCAACAACGATTGCACAACTTGCTCATTGGTAATGTTTGGCCGTTTAATGCGTGGGCAATATTGGCTTGCCTGCAAAGGTGGTTGTTATAATTGCCGGAAAGGGTGCTCGCACAATCCGTGCGACAGGATTCGCGACGGTCGGGCCGCCACGCGCGACTGCTAACGACCGTATTCCCGATGCATCCGACCTCCATCCAGCTCATTGGCGCTGCGCTATTTGCGATCGCCGTCCTGCACACCTTCTCCACCGGCTTGTTCGAACGCCTGGCGCACCGCCATCCGCGCCACGCCGGCATTTGGCACCTGTTGGGCGAGGTGGAGGTAGTGTTCGGTTTCTGGGCGATGGTGCTGGTGCTGTTCATGTTCGTCATTGACGGCAAGGAGGGCGCAACCCTTTACCTGGACGGACGCGATTTCACAGAACCGATGTTCGTCTTCGCCATCATGGTGATCGCGGGCACGCGGCCGATCCTGCAGTTCGCTGCGCGCGTAGTCGCCTTCCTGGCGCGCCGCATGCCGGTCAATTGCAATATCGCCTTGTACGTCGTGTTGTTGACGCTCGTGCCGCTGCTTGGTTCGTTCATCACCGAACCGGCAGCGATGACCCTGGCCGCGCTCATGCTGCGCGAGAACGTCTACCGCCATCGCCTATCCGCGCGCCTGAAGTACGTCACGCTCGGCACGCTGTTCGTCAATGTATCGATCGGCGGCACCTTGACTACATTTGCCGCGCCGCCTGTGCTGATGGTGGCTGGCGAATGGGGCTGGAATGTGCCCTTCATGCTCGCCACCTTTGGCTGGAAAGCGGCCGTCGCGATTGCGTTGAACGCGGGCTTTGCCGCTTTCTGGTTCCGGCGCGAGCTCTCTGCCATCGAAAGCGCACCGGAACGTGTGGACCCCGTGCCGTTCCCGATGGTCGCAGTGCACCTGGCCTTTTTGGTGCTGGTTGTGATGTTCTCGCACCACCCTGCCGTGTTCATGGGCGCCTTCCTGTTCTTCCTCGGTTTCGCACAGGCCTATGAGCGGCACCAGGATTCGCTGATCCTGAAGGAAGCCTTGCTGGTAGCCTTTTTCCTGGGCGGCCTCGTGGTGCTTGGCGGCCAGCAGGCTTGGTGGCTGGAGCCCATCCTGCTTGGCCTGAACGAAGGCGCGGTGTTTTATGGCACAGCCGCGTTGACCGCGATTACTGATAACGCTGCGTTGACCTATCTCGCGTCGCTGGTCGACGGCCTGTCGCCGCAGTTCCAGGCCGCGCTGGTTGCCGGCGCGGTGACGGGCGGCGGCCTGACGGTGATAGCGAATGCGCCAAATCCGGCTGGGGCGGCAATACTGCGCGAAGGCTTCGACGACGGTGCGATTCGCGCCGAGTATCTGCTGCTGGGGGCGCTGCTGCCAACCCTGGTTGCTGCTTGTGCGTTCCGGCTGTTGTGACGGAATGCAGCCCATCGCGCGTCGCGCACGGTTGGGCACGTATTCTTGCAAGCGAAATATGGATGGTGCAATATAAATTCCATGCGCATAACATCCTGCTCTCTCCGGTCAAGGACGGTCGCCTGACCATGGTTTCTCCGCCGATTCCGGATGACATCCGGCGTTACCTGGTGCAGTGCGTGCCGTCCGTACCCTATATCGAAGCGGTCCTGCTGATGCGCGAAGCCAGGCATGCGTGGCAACCGGATGCCCTTGCGCGCCGCCTTTACCTCAACGAGGATGACACGCAGCGCCTGTTGGCCAGGATGCGGGCCGATGGCATCATTGCCGGCGATTCCAGCGGCTTGCGGTATAGCCCGGCCTCCGCGGACCTGGACGAACTGTGGACCAGGCTGGCGGTAGTGTACGCGCACCATTTGATCGAAGTCAGTACGCTCATTCATACCAAACCAGGCGGCAAGGCACAGATGCTGGCCGATGCGTTTGTCTGGCGAAAGGCAAAGTAGATGGCAAGCGTCATATACCTGATGTGTGCGGCGACCGCCCTGGCATGCGCCATCCTCGTGCTGCGGAGCTATCGGACGACACGGCATCGGCTGCTTTTCTGGAGCGGCCTGTGTTTTGGCGGTATGTTTCTTTCCAACGTGCTCCTGATCATTGACCGCCTGATCCTCCCGGACACCGATTTATCCACAGTACGCCTGGTGGCCGGCCTGGTCGCTTTGCTTCCGCTGCTGTATGGCCTGGTATGGGAGGGCGAGTGATGCAAATCAATTCTTGGCTGAATGGGGCAATCTTCATGGCGGCGATGGTGATTGCCCTGTTTTTTGTCCGCTACTGGCGGCAATCGCGCGACAGCCTCTTCATCTACTTTGCAATCGCATTTGTGCTCGAAGGCGTGCATCGGCTCTTGCAAGCCTGGCCGGCAGACGGCCCCGATACGCCGCCATCCTATTTGTTGCGCCTGGTCGAGTATGGCTTGATCCTGGTGGCGATCATCAGGAAGAACCGGCGCTCCGGAGAGCAGTGAATGGTGCGCCACGCCTGCAATCCCGGTAGTCGAACGATCGTGCCGAAAAAAATAGTTTGCACACTAATTATTTGTGCGCTATAGTTCTGTCCATGCGCTGAGCGCACTAATCATTAACACACTATTTATAGGAGTTTTGCCATGAAATCGTCCATCAAATCCGCCCTGTTTGCCGCTTCCCTGGTTGCCGGCGCTGCCCTGGTTCCTGCCCACGCTGCCGAAGACACCACCGTCGTGCTGGTACACGGCGCCTTCGCCGACGGCTCCGCCTGGAACAAGGTGATCCCGATCCTGCAGAAGCAGGGCGTGAAAGTGGTGTCGGTGCAGAATCCTCTGACCTCGCTGGCGGACGATGTGGCCTTTGCCCAGCGCGTGATCGATGCGCAGAGCGGCAAGGTGGTGCTGGTGGGCCATTCCTGGGGCGGCGCGGTGATCACCCAGGCCGGCGCCAGCGACAAAGTGAAATCCCTGGTCTACGTGGCTGCTTTCGCGCCGTCGGAGGGCGAAGTGGTGGGTGAACTGGGCAAGGATTTCCCGCTGCCACCTGGCATCGCATCCCTGAAGCCTGACAACAACGGCTTTATCTACCTGTCGGCCGAATCGATGGCTGTCAACTTTGCCCAGGACCTGACTCCTGCCGAGCATCGCCTGATGACGGCGACCCAGGGTCCGATCAAGGCCAGCGCCTTTGGCGACAAGGTGGACGTGGCTGCGTGGAAGACCAAGCCCAGCTACTACATCGTCGCCTCCAAGGACCGCATGATCGATCCGGGCCTGCAGAAGTCCTTCGCTGCCAAGATCAACGCGACCACCACCACGCTGCCAAGCAGCCACGTACCGATGGCGTCGCAACCGGAAGCGGTGGCCAAGGTGATCCTGGCCGCGGTCAAACGTTAATCCCGACAGGGGGCTGTGCTACAGTACGCGCCATGGAAAACCGCATGCCCCCTACACTGGACCAGCACCTCTGCTTCAAGCTGTATTCGACTTCGCTGAAGATGACCCAGCTTTACAAGCCCATCCTCGCACCGCTCAACCTGACCTATCCCCAATACCTGGTGATGGTCGTGCTGTGGGAGCAGGAGGGCTTGGGCATCAAGGGGCTGGCGGAGCGCTTGCAACAGGACCCGGGCTCGATAACGCCGCTGGTCAAGCGGCTGGAGGCGGAAGGCTATCTGGTGCGTGACCGCGATCCTGAAGATGAGCGCAACCGCGTGCTGACACTGACCGCGCAAGGCCGCAAACTGCGCGCCGACGGCCTGAAGGTGAGCGAGCAGATTGCACAAGCCTGCGCCATCACGGCGGGCGACGTGGAACGGCTGGCGGCGGGACTCGACAAATTGAGCGGCAACCTGGGTGCCAGGGGCGCTGGCTGAGTGCACGGCCGTTTTCGCGCCGATGTACTGGCCAACCGTAACAATCGCGTCATCCTCGAGCGTTGGGCTGCCCTGGATCTTCCCGATTGCTGGCTGGTGGCTGGCTGTTTGTTCCAGACGGTATGGAACCTTCAGGCCGGGCGCGCGCCCGAGGCGGATATCAAGGACTACGACCTGTTCTATTTTGATCAAACCGACCTGAGCGAGCAAGGCGAGCAGGATGTGCAGGAGCGTGTCGACGGATTATTCGCCGACCTGGGCGTTCCAATTGAAGTGGCAAACCAGGCCCGGGTCCACACCTGGTACGAGTCTTACTTCGGCCACCCGTATCCTGCGCTGCATAGCGCCAGGGAGGGGATCGACCGCTTCCTGATGCCGGCAACCTGTGTCGGCATTCGTCCGGACGCGATTTACGCGCCAAATGGCCTCGAAATACTCTATAAGGGCCTGCTAGCCCCTAATTCGCTGACGCCCTATCGCGAGCTGTTCGAGCAAAAGGCGGCATCGTATCTTGCCCGCTGGCCATCGCTCCGGGTCATGACCCATTAGGGCAAGCGGCCGGCCCGGCGCGCTTGCCGTGCGGCTTGCTTTATGCGAGCACTTTCTTCAGCCATGCCGCGACATGCACCAGCTCTTCGGCGCAGGCCGAGTGCTGCATCGGATAGTCATGCCATTCGACCTGGTAGCCCAGTTTTACCAGCAAGTCGCGCGATGCCACTGCGCGCTCGATCGGGATCACCGGGTCCATGCGGCCGTGCACCATGAAGACCGGCGTCTCCTGGTTGGCGGCGTGGCGCTCGGCGGCCACCTTGTCGGCCAGCGGCACGTAGCCGGAGAGGCACATCAGGCCCGCCAGCTTTTTCGGATAGCGCAGGCCTGCCTGCAAGGTCATCGCGCAGCCTTGCGAGAAGCCGCCCAGCACGATGCGGTTGGCCGCAACGCCGCGCGCGATTTCGCGTTCGATCAGCGCGTCGACCAGGATCTGCGACTCGCGCAAGCCTTTTTCATCTTCCTGGCGACCCAGGTCGGTATGCACGATGTCGTACCACGAGCGCATGACGTAGCCGCCGTTGATCGTCACCGGCATGGTGTTCGCATGCGGGAAGATGAAGCGGATGCCCGGCAGGCCGGTCAGGTTCAGCTCATTGACGATAGGCGCCCAGCCTTCGCCGCTGTCGCCCAGGCCGTGCATCCAGATCACGGAGACTTCAGGATTGGGCTTGGTGTCGATGACGATGGAATCCAGCAGGTGTGTCATGCGTTGTCCTTCTTGCGAATGGCGGATTTGGGACGGAATGCCTGGCACACGGCGTCGTTGGTTTCGGCGTAAGGGCCGCCGATCAGGTCGATGCAGTAAGGGACTGCTGCGAACACGCCGCCTACCAGTTGCTTGCCGTCGGCATCCTTCAGGCCTTCCAGGGTTTCCTTGATGGCTTTCGGCTGGCCCGGCAGGTTGATCACAAGGGCAGCGTGGTCGGCGGTTTCGCGGATCACGGCAACCTGGCGCGACAGGATGGCGGTCGGCACGAAGGCCAGGCTGACCTGGCGCATCTGTTCGCCAAAGCCCGGCATTTCCTTGGTGGCAATCGCCAACGTGGCTTCCGGCGTGACGTCGCGGCGCGCAGGGCCGGTGCCGCCGGTAGTCAGCACCAGGTGGCAGCGCACCTGGTCAACCAGCTCCACCAGGGTGGCTTCGATCTGCGCACGCTCATCGGGAATCAGGCGGGTTTCGAAGCGCAGCGGCGTGGTGATGGCGCTGCGCAGCCACTCTTCCAGCGCCGGGATGCCCTGGTCCTGGTACACGCCGCCGCTGGCGCGGTCGGAGATCGACACCAGGCCAACGAGCAGGGTCTCGTCACTCATCTTCGTCGCCTTCCGGCGCATCGACGTCAACGTCCGGACCAGGCGATGGCTCGGAGGCGGCGGACTTCTTGTCCAGGTCCTTCAGGATCTGGAAGATTTCACGGTAGGCCTTGGGCGGCTTGTTCTCGGCCTGCTCCTTGCGGGCGTTGCGGATCAGGGTGCGCAGGTGCTGCACGTCCAGGTGCGGCGCTTCTTCCAGCAGGACGGTCAGGGCCTTGTCGTCGGCCAGCAGCTTGTCGCGGCGGCGCTCCAGCGCGTGCAGGGCAGCGGTATCGGCCTTGGAGGCGCCTTTCCAGCCTTCGATGGTGCGCTTGATGATCGCCACTTCTTCTTCGGTCAGGGTGCGCATCTTCTTGCCGATGAATTGCATCTGGCGGCGGCGGCCCTCGTGATTCTTAATGTTTTGGCATTCCAGAATGACATCGCGCACGTCTTCCGGCATCGGCACCCGCTTGACGCGGTCGCGCGGGGCCTCCACCAGTTCCCGGCCCAGGTCCTGTAGGGCGTCGGACTGGCGTTTCATTTCGGTTTTGGATGGGCGTTCGTATTCTTGTTCGAACTCGCTGGACTGGAAGCCGCACGAGCCACGGTTTGGATTAGGCATGATAGGAGGGGCAAGGGCTGTCACACCCTACCTGTAAAAACGGTAAACGGCTGCTATGATAACTGTTTTAACGCCCAGACCCCCAAAAAGACCCCATGAGCGAATCCGCCTTCTCCTATTCCCAGGACCAGTTGAAACAGCTTGCCCGCGACGTTTTGCAGTACGCGCGCGAGCAGGGCGGCACCGATGCTGCCGTCGAAATCAGCGAAGGCAGCGGTCTTTCGGTCTCGGTCCGCAAGAGCAAGATCGAAACCATCGAGCAGAATCGCGACAAGGGCATCGGCGTCACGGTCTTCATCGGCCAGAAACGCGGCAATGCCAGCACCTCCGATTTCTCCCCCGCTTCGCTGAAGGCGACCGTGGAGGCGGCCTACAACATTGCCCGCTTCACGGCGGAAGACGATTGCGCCGGCCTGGCGGAAGAGGAACTGCTGGAGAAGAATCCGCAGGACCTGAAACTGTTCTATCCATGGGCCATTTCCACGGAAGAAGCAGTGGAGCTGGCGCAGCGCGCCGAAGCGGCGGCCTTCGCGGTCGATCCGCGCGTGACCAATAGCGAAGGCGCCGGCGTGCACGTGCAGCAGTCGCACTTCGTATCGGCCAACTCGCGCGGCTTCATCGGCGGCTATCCTTATTCGCGCCACACGCTGTCGGTGACCCCGATCGCCGGCAAGGGCGCCAGGATGCAGCGCGACGACTGGTACACCTCGGTGCGCGATCCGAAAAAAATGGCCAGCGCCGAAGCTGTCGGCCGCTATGCCGCCGAACGTTCGCTGGCGCGCCTGAATGCGCGCAAGCTGGCTACCCGCACCTGCCCGGTGCTGTTCGAGGCGCCGCTGGCTGCGGGCCTGCTGGGCGCCTTCGTCCAGGCCACGTCGGGCGGCGCGCTGTATCGCAAGTCCTCCTTCCTGGTCGATTCGCTGGGCAAGGACATCTTCCCTTCGCACATCCAGGTCAAGGAAGACCCGCACGTGGTAGGCGCGATCGGTTCCGCGCCGTTCGATGAGGAAGGCGTGCGCACCCACAAGCGCGACGTGGTGAAGAACGGCGTGCTGCAGGGCTATTTCCTGTCGACCTATTCGGCGCGCAAGTTGGGCATGAAAACCACCGGCAATGCCGGCGGCTCGCACAACCTGTCCATCACGTCCTCGCAGACGAAAAAGGACGACGACTTCGAAGGCATGCTGCGCAAGATGGGCACCGGCCTGCTGGTCACCGAGCTGATGGGGCAGGGCACCAACTATGTCACCGGCGACTACAGCCGAGGCGCTTCCGGTTACTGGGTGGAGAACGGCGTGATCCAGTACCCGGTGGAAGAGATCACCATCGCCGGCAATATGAAGGACATGTTCAAGGACATCGTCGGCATCGGCACCGATGTCCTGGTGCGTGGCACCAAGCAAACAGGCTCGATCCTGGTCGAGAAGATGGTGGTTGCCGGGAACTAAATATTTCCATACACTGTCCCGAGATAAAACCCTCATAAGGAGACAGTACGTATGGAACGTCGTTCCTTTATCAAGAAGGCCGCAGCAGGTGCGGGCGCAGGAATTATCGCCGCACCGGCTATCGCCGCCGAACTGCCCGCCATCACCTGGCGCCTGGCATCCAGCTTCCCCAAATCCCTCGACACCATTTACGGCGCTGCCGACACCTTCACCAAGCGCGTGGCGCAGCTCACCGGCGGCAAATTCAATATCCGCGTGTTCGCGGCCGGCGAAGTGGTGCCAGGCCTGCAGGTGCTGGACGCGGTTCAGGCAGGCACCGTGGAATGCGGCCATAGCGCCTCGTACTACTACTACGGCAAGGACGCGACGTTCTCCTTCGACTGCGCGGTGCCGTTCGGCCTGACCTCGCGCCAGCAGACCGCCTGGTACGACCAGGGCGGCGGCAAGGAATTGCTGCGCGCCTTCTACAAGGACTACGGGGTGATGAACTTCATCGCCGGTAACTCGGGCACCCAGATGGGCGGCTGGTTCCGCAAGGAGGTCAAATCCGTGGCCGACCTGAAGGGCACCAAGATGCGCATCGCCGGCCTGGCCGGCAAGGTGATGGAGCGCCTGGGCGCCGTGCCGCAGCAGCTGGCCGGCGGCGACATTTACCCGGCGCTGGAAAAGGGCACCATCGATGCGGCGGAATGGGTCGGTCCATACGACGACGAAAAGCTGGGCTTCCACAAGGTGGCGCCGTATTACTATTACCCTGGCTGGTGGGAGCCGGGCGCTTCCTTCACCCTGTACGTGAACATCAAGGAATGGGAAAAGCTGCCGAAGGAGTACCAGGCCGCGATTGAAGCTTCCGCCTACGAGGCACACGTGGTGATGCAGGCCGAGTACGACTTCAAGAACCCGACCGCGCTGGGCCGCCTGATGAAGAGCGGCGTCAAGCTGCGCAACTACTCCAACGACATCATGGAAGCGGCCTACAAGGCCTCCAATGAGCTGATGGCGGAAGAAGCTTCGAAGAACGCCAAGTTCGCCAAGATCTATGAGCCGTGGAAGCGCTTCCGCAATGACCAGAACCAGTGGGCCTCGGTGGCGGAATCGACCATGCAGAACTTCCTGATCAAGGCTGGCCGAGGAGGCAAGTAATCAAGGCGCGCGCCGTAAAGGCTAGCGTCCAAAAAAAATGCCGTTCAGCGTAGGCCGAACGGCATTTTCACTTGCGTGCGCCGCGATTAGCGGCCTTCCATGGCGGTCAGGGCCAGCTTCAGCGCGACATCAGGCGCCTTGCCAGCACGGACGAATTCATCTTTACGCGCCATGACCCAATCGTACAGTTCCTGTCGATACCAATGCGAGCCCGGATCCAGGGATTGATACTTGGACTGTGCGCGAGTCAGTGCGGCCGCGTAGCTTTGTTCTGCGGCGCTAAGTTGCGTCGCAGGGACCGGGGCAGGCGCGGCCACTGCCGGCTGGACCTGCGCGACAACTGGCGTCACGGCCGCTATGGGCTGGACTGCAGCAACGGTAACCGGCTTGCTTGTGACAGCAGGCTGGACAGCGGCAGCAGGCGGCTTTACGGTAGTTGGCTGAGCAGCAGTAGTGGCGGCAAGGCGTGTCGGCGCAGCAGGTAAAGCGGCCGGTGCTTTCGGCCGGTTGCTTGCGGCATCAGGCGTGGCAACGCTAGCCTGTGGAGTAGGCTTGTTTCCTGGCGCGGCATTTGCCTCGACGCCCGGAGCGGCGCGATTGCGACCCGTGTATTTCGGGGAGCGAGGGCCGTAGAGAATGCCCTGCGAATTGCCTCCCGCCAGCAGGAGCGAATTGGTCTGCGCCGCAACCTCATGGCTGCGATTGGTGGATGAGTTCATGATTTGCGTGACGGCGGCCTTGACCAATAAGCCAACAAGGCCGCCCCCATTGTTGCCGCCACGGTTGCCATCGTCGACAACGGTCGCTTTGCCGTCCCACAGCAGCGCCCTGGTTTTCAAGTCCACCAGTTTGGCACTGGCAGAGACCGTGGTAACGCTGCTGAGAACATTGTAGGTGCTGCCGTATTTTTCCACCGTCATGTACAAGGCAGCATCGGCGCCGAAAATTTCCCGCAATTTTTCCGTGTCGACGCTGTGGATGTCAGCCGGGGTGGTCAAGCCGTTTTGCCTGAAGGTCTCGCTGACCAGGGAAACGGGCAAGACGTAATAGCCAGCTTCGGCCAACGGGTAGCTCACGGTCGAATACACGCTCTCTGTGGCCCCGACTTCCGGCGAATTATTCAGTGGCGGCAGCACCAGGATCGAACGCGGATTGCTTGCTTCGAATGCCTTGTAGTCGTAAGGTTTCACGGTGTGGGTCGCACAACCGACCATCAGGACAGCCGGCGCAAATACCGCGGCCAGTTTGAAAATTTTCTTCAACATCTTAATTGTTACCCTTGCTCATGGTTCCAAGCAGGCGATCCATGTAGGTTGTCGATTCCGGGAACAGCCTTTTTTCTTCCTGGAATTCAGCCGCAACCAGATCGCTTCGGCCGACCATCGAATACAACATGCCAAGATGGGCGTGGAAGCCCGGCGGCGCCTTCCTGCCGGCGGCATTCATGCGCTGCAAGTCCTTCTCCAGCGTTGCGATTTGATCGTTCGGGCTCTCACCCTTCAAATGCTGGTACACCTGGGGCTGGTACGAGCCCCACTGGTAAAGATCGGGATTACTGGTGCGGCAGCCGGCGAGCACGCCGGCTGCGAGCATCGTGATCGATGCTTTGACGAAGATATGTTTCATGCCCAGCCTGTCCTTATTTGGCGAGCGTCAGTGCGCCGCTTTCGACGCCGGCTACCAAGCGTTCTACGGCCTCGCGCATGGCCAGGTCGAGCACTTTGCCGTTCAGCGTGGCGTCATAGCTGGCGGTGCCGCCAAAGCCGAGCACTTCACGATTCGACAGGCTGAATTCGCCGGCGCCGCGCGCCGTATAAACGACTTCGGAGGTCTTGATGTTGACAACATTCAGCGTCACCTTGGCGTACGCTACCTGGGTCTTGCCGCGCCCGGCCAGGCCGAACAACTGTTTGTCGCCCACTTCCTTGCGGCCGAACTCCGTCACATCGCCGGTCACGACGAAGTCGGCGCCCTTGATGGACTGGCCTTCCCGCTTGAAGTCAGCTTCCTGCTTCAACTGCTCCAGGTTATCGCGGTCCAGCACGTTGAAGCGGTTGGTCTCCTGCAGGTGGGAGATCAGGATGGTCTTGGCCTGGCTGCCGAGGCGGTCAACGCCATCGGAAAAGATACCGCGCTGGAAACTGGAGCGGTTGTCGAAGCGACCCACTGCGATCAGGCTGCGTGGGCCGGCATAAGGGCGGCTGGCGCTTGCGACGGTTGCGACTTCGAGGCTGCGCGAACTTTCGGTTGCGCAGCCAAACAGGGCCGAGGTGAGGCATGCGCCGATCAGCAGCGTGCGGGTAGGGAATGCAGCCATTTGAGCTCCATGATGATGGTCGCTTGCCATCCGGAATTGTTGACAGAACGACAGGTTTGTAAAGGCGGGAATTATACGTTACTTTCCTTGTAACAAACAAAATTGCTGATTGGTCACTACGCCTGTCCGAGGAGGCATGTACTAAAGGCGCGCGCCGCAGCCGTCATCCGGCGCTGCGCCGTGTAGATCAGCGAGAAGGGCCGGCTGCGGCCCTTCAGCTCCGGCAGCACTTCCACCAGCACGCCGCGTTCAAGCCGGTCCTGTGCGATGAAGCGGAAGGTCTGGCATATGCCCAGGCCTGCCTCCGCCAGCGATACCGTTCCCAACGCATCATCCGTCACTTCAAGCGCCGATGCCGGCGGCCAGTCCAGCTCTTCGCCATCGCGCAGGAATTGCCAGGGGAAGGAGCGTCCCGTGCTTGGCAGCTGGAACGTCAGGCACGCATGCCCTGCCAGCGCATCAAGGTCGCGCGGCATGCCTCGCCGCTGCGCATATGCGGGCGAACAGACCAGCACCAGCTGGGCGTCCTCCAGCTTGCGGGCGATCATGCTGCTGTCCTTCAGCGTGCCCTGACGGATGGCGAAATCGAAGTTTTCCGCCGCCAGGTCGACATTGCGGTTTGTGATGTTCAGCTCCACCCGTACCGACGGATAGCGTTCGGAAAATTGCTGCAGCAGGGCGGGCAGGCGGTAATGGCCGAACGTGGTCGGGGCGCTGATGCGGATGCGGCCGGTGACTTCGCGGCCTTCGGCCTGCACCGCGCGTTCGGCGTCGTCGATCAGGGACAGCGCGGCGCGCGTCTGTTCCAGGTACAAGCGGCCAGCGTCCGTCAGTCCGAGGCTGCGCGTGGTGCGGCGCAGGAGCTGGGTGCCGAGGCGCGCCTCCAGCCGGGCCAGTGCGCGGCTGACGACCGAGGGTGTGGTGGACATGGCGACGGCGGCCGCCGTCAGCGAACCGCGTTCAACGACGGTGACGAAGGTTTCGACGTCGCCCAGGTGGTCGTATTTTCGGCTCATTATTGCCTTTAAGGGAAAAATGGTTTGGTTTTAAGGTAGTTTATCGTTGTTGGAGGTTTGAATAAAGTAGCGCCATCAACTTCCACAAGGAGCAAACCATGATGAAGAAACTTACTGCGATCGCGCTCGCCGCTGCGGCAATGCACGCCAATGCCGGCAACGTGCTGGTCGTCCTGTCCGACGAGGCCACGCTGGACCTCAAAGCCGGCAAGACCTTCCAAACCGGCTTTTACCTCAATGAGCTGATGCAGCCGGTGAAGATGCTGCTGGACGCAGGCCACACGGTGACCTTCGCCACCCCGAACGGCAAGGCGCCGACGCTGGACCAGGGTTCGGTCAACACCATGTTCTTCGGCGGCGACCAGGCGGCACTGGAAACGCACCGCAAGCTGCTGGAACAGTTGCGCCTGACCGACAGCGCCAATTCGCCAGTGGTCAGCCTGGCGCGCGTGGAGCAGCAGGGCTACGGCAAGTTCGATGCAGTCTACGTGCCTGGCGGTCACGCACCGATGCAGGATCTTCTGGCCAGTCCCGCGCTGGGCAAGGTGCTGGCCGCTTTCCACCAGGACGGCAAGCCGACCGCGCTGGTATGCCACGGTCCGATCGCATTGCTGTCAGCCATGCCTGATGCCAAGGGCTTCGCCATGAAGCTGGCGCAAGGCGCCACGCCCACCCAGCCGAAATGGATCTACTCCGGCTACAAGGTCACTGTCTTTACCAACGATGAAGAGGAGGCGTCCAAGTCCCAACTGGGCGGCGGCGAAATGAAGTTCTACCCGCAAACCGCGCTGCAGAAGGCTGGCCTGCAATTTTCCAAGGCTGCCAACTGGCAGGGCAATATGGTGACCGACCGTGAGCTGATCACCGGCCAGAATCCCGCGTCGGCACCGCTGGTGGGCAAGGAATTGCTGGCACGCCTTCAAAAGTAATATGATGGGCGCATGAGCTATGCGCCCAATCCCGAAGGACTGCGCTCCGCCTTTGCTGCGGAGCGCTTTACGTTTGAAGAGACCAACATTCAGTTCACGCTGGCCGAAGCTGGCCGGCTGGCAGTCATCTCCGGCAAGATCGCCGCTGGCGACCCGCAGGCCGAAGCCGGACTGCAGCCGTTTACGCAACGCGTGCCGAACGGCGAATATCCCGTCACGCTCGCGATGGCGGGGTTCGACAACGGCGAGGAGCGCATCGCCTATGCCCGTGTGCAGCTTGCCGACACGCCGGTCGCCCACTGGTACCCCGCGCTGGTCGCAACGCAGGACGCCCGCACGCTCAAGCCGGGTGAGATCTTCGGCTACTGCGTGGAATCCGGCAGCGCCTGTTTCATGGACCCGCAGGCCGGCCCGGATTGCGTCGTCTCTTTTGCAGCCGGCGCGGGCGCTGGCCCGTACGCTTCCTACTTCGGTTATGGCGCGGATGGCCGCGTGGCCAGCCTGGTGACCGACTTCGCGCTGCTTCCCAATGTGCACGACGCAGAGCCAACGGGTCGAAGCTGGTGGAAGCGCTTACTGATTTTCTGGAAGTGACAATCTGCCAGATTTATAGGCACTCCTGCCGGGTAAGATGGCGGCATGGACAATTTGTCGATCAATGAACGCGTCTTATGGAGCGGCGCCCCGCGACAGGGGTTGATGCTGCGCGCTTCCGATTTGCTGATGATTCCATTCAGCCTGATGTGGGGCGGCTTCGCCCTGTTCTGGGAGTACTCCGTCTTCAATTCAGCTGCGCCCCTGTTGTTTCGCCTGTGGGGCATTCCCTTCGTGCTGGTCGGGCTTTACATGGTTGCCGGCCGCTTTGCGGTCGAGGCGTGGCAACGCGCGTATACCGAGTACGCGGTCACTGATGAACGCATCATCATCCGCTCCGGCATTTTCAAGCGCAGGATGAAAAGCCTGAACTTGCGCGCAATGGGCGAGTTCTCGCTGACCGAAAACCGAAATGGCGAGGGCACCATTGCCTTTGGGGTATCGGCGGCGGGCAATATGTTCAGCGGGCTGGCCTCCTGGCCTGGGGTTGAAGAGCTGCCGCGCTTCGACACGATTGCCGAAGCGCGCAAGGTCTACGAAATCATTCGCAGCGCGCACTCCGCGGCTCACCACACGCGACCATTCGGGCAACGTCTGGGTTAAGCAGGTAATTGGTGTGCGCGTGGTCGGGGCGCTCCAGCAGGCCAAGCCACGTCGGCGCATTTGATCGACGCTGTGTCACGGCGCCGTGGGCGGCAAAGTCCGCCAGGCCGGGAAAGGCGCCATCCGCCACTGCCGGACGATAGGGCATCGAGGTGCAGCCGGCGAGCAAGGCGCAAGCCAGCAGGGGAATAAATAGCTTCATGTTCGCCTCCATAAAGGCCCATGATCGGCGCAGATCGCGGCACGGCCTTTGCGCCGGCGCAAAACTGGCAACTTCGGAGGGCTGGGCCTAACATGAAGCATGGCCAGCAAACGACAAAGCGAGCGCCTGCCCGCGCTGTATTTCGAGCCGGAGGCGCCGCCCCTCATCCCGCCGCATTTGCGCGCACCCGGCCAGCCGGGCTACGCGCAGGCGCGTGAGCTTGAACGGCTGCGCCGCAAGCACGTGACGCGCGTGCGGAAACTCAGCCTAAAATAGTCACAGCTCAATCACCTGCGCGCCGCGGCTGCGCATGAACTGTTCAATGCCGTCCACCGTCACGGTCGTAATATGGCCTTGCATGCGCTGGCCCATCGGATGATCGTCGAAGGCGACGTTGGCACGGAACATGCGGCCGCCAAGCCGCGTCATGGCGCCGATTTCCACTGGCTGCGGACGGAAGCCGGCCTGACCGAGCCACTGCTGGGCTTCAGCGCGCGTTTCGACGCGGCCGGCATCCGCGCTCGCTGCTGCCAGCGTCTCCAGCGCCCACTGGTTGGAGTTCTGGTAGCGCGTCGACCAGGCGTAGGACAGCATGTTGTAGTGCGGCTGGTGCAGGCGTAGCGGCGTGCGCGAAGCCAGCACCTGCGCCAGCCGTTGCTGCACTTCCGGCGCCGGCAACATCAGCTGCGCCTTGTACTCGTGCATCCCGGACAGGAAGAAGTTCCCCAGGCCATCGTTGAACAGGGCTGAATCGGCCGTGCCGCATTCGTTCAGCAACTGCACCACCACCCAGCGGCCTGCCGGATGATCGCGCCATGCCAGGCCGACGTGGGAATAGTGCAAGCCATACTTGGAGAGGTCTTGTCCGGCGCGCGCAATCACGGCCACTTGCGCGCCGCTGGCGTCAAGCGCCTGCATGCTGCGCTGGGCCAGGTCCAGGCCGCGTTTCACCTCTTCCACCGACATCGGCTTGCGTTCGCAGCTCTGGCCGGCGTGGGCCGCGCCGGCCATTGCACTGGCTAATGACACCGCAAGGATCAGGCGTCGCATGGCTCAGCTCACCTGGCTGTGATGCAGCAGTGCCTTGCCCGCCTCGTTCGGGATGAAGGCGATCACCTTGCCCGATACTACCAGCGCATGGCCGGCCGACATGGCCACAACGCTGACCGCGGTGCCGGCAACCATCGAGACGCCTTCCAGCGCCTTGCCGCTGAACTGCAAGGTAGCCCTGCTGCCGTCGCCTGCCGCTTTTACCACTACCACCACGCTTTCGCCGACCGTCTCGACCGAATCGACTACCGGCGAGTTGTCAGTCATCATTGCCACCACGGATCCCGTTACGACAACCACGGTGGACAGGCCGCCGATGCTCAAGGCTTGCGAACCATTCACCGCCTGGCTGCTGGCGCAAGCGACAGCGAGCAAGGCGGCGATCAGGGTGCGTTTCATTGTTTGCTCCACAGGTTAAAGGAGCGGCCATCTTGCTGCGTTGCCAGGGGCCGGGCAATTGCTTTGCGCACTGTAGCGCCGCGCCATGCTGGTGGTATCATATTGCGATACTTTATTGCAGGAAATTCAAGCATGTCCAACGTCATCCGCCTGGTCGACGCGCTCAAACGCCAGCTCAAGGCGCGCGGCATTACTTACGCCGCCCTGGGGCAGAAGATCGGTCTTTCCGAACCCAGCATCAAGCGCATGTTCGCGGCCCGCAATTTCACGCTCGACCGGCTGGAGCAGGTATTGGCTGTGCTGGAGATGGATTTTGCCGAACTGGCGCAAGCCAGCGCCGATACGCCGCATTTGATCTCGCAACTCACCTACGCGCAGGAAAAAGAAATCATCAGCGACACCAAGCTGCTGGTGGTGGCCGTGCTGGCGCTGAACCAGGTGCCGATCGAAGAAGTGGTGAAGAACTACAAGATCAGCGCCGCCGAAGCGACGGCCTGCCTGCTAAGGCTCGACAAGATCGGCTTCCTGATGCTCAAGCCGAACAACAAGGTGAAGCTGCTGGTGGCGCGCACTTTCAGCTGGCTGCCGAATGGCCCGATCCAGGGCTTCTTCCGCGACGAAGCGTACAGCGACTATTTCGATAGCCGCTTCGACGGCCATCATGAGGTGCAGCGGCTGGTGAGCGTGATGTTGTCGCAGCAATCGACACGCGCCTTGCTGGACCGCTTGAAGCAGGTGGCGGACGAATTCTCGCTGCAGCACCAGGATGATGCGCGGCTGCCGTGGGAACAGCGCCGCGCCGTGACCATCATGCTGGCAGCGCGCCCGTGGATACCGAAGGCGTTCCGGGCGCTGCTGCGCTGATGACGGCTTAGAAGTTGCGCAGGTTGCGCAGGATAGGCTGCAGCACGTCAGCACCCAGCTTGGCGGAACGGGCGCCGTTCCAGCCAACCAGTTCGTCCGGATCGTTGGCGTTGTCCTTGAACGGCAGTTCCAGGGTCAGCGACAGGCAGCCGAACAGGTGGGTGATGTGCGGCGAACCCATGGTCAGCACTTCCGGGGTGTATGGCGAGTCAGGATAGCCATGCTCGGACTGGAAGTCCGGCGACGCCAGCTTGAAGTCGGCGATGAACTTGTCCTGGGCGGCCTTGTGCTCCCTGGTGAAGTTCGGCAGGGCATCGCTGCCGGCCACGAAGACGTAAGGCAGGCCTTCGTCGCCGTGCACGTCCAGGAACAGGTCGCAGCCGGTTTCCTTCATTTTTTCCTTGACCAGGAAGACTTCCGGCGAGCGCTCCATGGTCGGCTCGTTCCACTCGCGGTTCAGGTTCGCGCCGGCGGCGTTGGTGCGCAGGTTGCCGCGCACGGAGCCGTCCGGGTTCATGTTCGGCACGATGTAGAAGCAGGCATCCTGCAGGCACTGGCGGGCATATGGATTGGCGGCGTCGAGCAGGGCTTCGACCATGCCTTCCACAAACCACTCAGCCATGGTTTCGCCAGGGTGCTGGCGCGCGATGACCCACACCTTCTTTTCGGCTGCCTGGTCGCCGATCACCAGCATGTTCATGTCGCGGCCTTCCACGGTACTGCCCAGGTCGACCAGTTCGGCCAGCGGGTGCTGTTGCGCGGAATCCAGCAGGGACAGGTGGCGTTCCCACGAATACGGCTCGAAGTAAGCGTAGTAGACCGAATCGTGTTCCGGTGCGTGCTCGATGGTCATCACTTCGCCATCGAAGGAAGTCGGGACGCGGAACCAGTTGTCGCGGTCGTAGGAGGCGACGGCGTTGTAGCCCTTCCAGCCCTCGGCATAGGCAGCCGTGCCAGCATTCAGGAAACGGATGGTCAGCGGCACGGCCTGCGCGCCCTGAACACGGAAATAGAACCACTGGATGATGTCCGCGTGCGAGTCCTTGCGGATATTGACGTCGATATCGCCAGCGGAGGTAACGCTGACCACATCGATGGCGCCAGCGTCGAACTGGCTGCTGATCTTGATAGACATTGTGTGTCCTGTCGGAAAAATGAAGCGCTGCGCGCGAAGCTCGACATGATACACCAGCCTATGGTCGCGCTCGTGTCACACCCGGGGTGTGACCCCAAGGTGTGACACGGGCTCTACTGTAGGCCGCCGAAGCGTTGGTGGAAGCTGGTTTCGGGTTGCGGGGCGCCTGGATCTTCGCGGCGCAGGGCGGCGAGAATGTGTCTTTCGGCAGGGGCGGAGAGCTGGCGATAGAGCTGGCTGGCCAGTTCGTAGGCGCGGGCGCCGGGCCAGGGTTCGGGCAATAGTTCGATCGGCAGTTGCGGGTCGTGCAGCTGGACGCGGCGGTAGGCGTGGATCAGCAGGGTGCGCAGCACGAAGGCTTGCTCGGGATCGATCTCGCTTGCTTCGGCCAGCAGGGCTGGTAGCACGCTGAACGTGGCGACGAACTTCTCGTAGCCGGCGGCCACCTGGCTGAGATCCCAGCCTTCGGTCACCATCTCGCCCAGCGGCCGCGCACGCAGGCCGGGCACTTCGCTGGCCTGCACAACGTACACCTTTGGCAGCAGGCCGAGGCGCGACAGCAGCGCTTCCAGCGCTTCCATGTCGCCGGCGGGATGGCCTGCGATGCCGGGGGCAATCACGCTGTAGCCTTCCCACAGCAGCTCCTTGCGCAACTGGCTGCGCGCCGGAGCGTCGAGGCTATCGGCGGCCAGCACCAGGGTCCACTGGCCATTCCAGTGCACGTTCAGCGGGGCGTAGATGCGGCGAAAGGCTCGGCTGAAGCGGCGCATGGCGTCGGGCGTGATGGCGTAGCTGCTGCGGCGGCCGTCGCGCTGGGCGCCCAGCCAGCCTTCCTGGGCCAGGCGGAACACGGAAGTGCGCAGCAGGCGGTCGTTGACGCCGAAGGGCGCCAGCAGTTCGATCAGGCTGCCGGTCCACACCATGCCGCCGTGCGGGACGATGGCGTCGCCGAAGATGGTCATCACCAGCGACTTGGAGCGCGGCGGGTCGCTGGCCAGGAATTCTTCGATCCAGCCATTGATTTTCTGGTTTTTTTGCATAGACCGATTTTATACACTGTCATTGATCTAGATGCAGATTTTTTAAATGACACATAAAATTCGTTTCCAAAGCGGTTTTTGTATCGTATTATGAAGCTATCCCGAACAAGGAGGCCCTCCTTATGTACGCACAAATGGTGGAAACCGGCCTGAAAAAGGTCCAGACCGCAGAAGACATGGACGCGCAGGAGCGCGAATTCCAGGCGCGCATCGACGCCGGCATCAAGATCGAGCCAAAGGACTGGATGCCGGAGGCTTACCGCAAGACCCTGATCCGCCAGATTTCCCAGCATGCCCACTCCGAAATCGTTGGACAGTTGCCCGAGGGTAACTGGGTGACCCGTGCCCCGACCCTGAAACGCAAGTCCATCCTGCTGGCCAAGATCCAGGACGAAGCCGGTCATGGCCTTTACCTGTACAGCGCCGCCGAAACCCTGGGCGTGTCGCGCGACGAATTGCTGGCGGCCCTGCACAGCGGCAAAGCCAAATACTCGTCCATCTTCAATTACCCGACCCTGAGCTGGGCCGACATGGGCGCCATCGGCTGGCTGGTGGACGGCTCGGCCATCATCAACCAGATCCCGCTGTGCCGCTGCTCGTACGGCCCGTACTCGCGCGCCATGATCCGCGTCTGCAAGGAGGAATCCTTCCACGCCCGCCAGGGCTACGACATCATGATGTCGCTGGCCAAAGGCACGCCGGAACAGAAGGCGATGGCGCAGGATGCGCTGAACCGCTGGTGGTGGCCGTCGCTGATGATGTTCGGACCCTCCGATGCGGCCTCGGTCAATAGCGCGCAATCGAGCGCCTGGCGCATCAAGCTGTTCTCCAACGACGAACTGCGCCAGCGCATGGTCGACCAGACCGTGCCGCAAGCCGAATTCCTGGGCCTGACCATCCCCGACCCTGACCTGAAATGGAACGAGGAGCGCGGCTCCTACGACTTCGGTGAAATCGACTGGGAAGAATTCCACCAGGTCCTGAAGGGCAACGGCCCATGCAACCGCGAGCGCCTGCGCACCCGCGTCAAGGCTTACGAGGATGGCGCATGGTTCCGCGACGCGCTGGTGGCCTACGCCGACAAACACAATAAGGAGCAGGCCGCGGCCTGAGAGGAGACAAGATGAGCAAAGAATGGCCACTGTGGGAAGTCTTCATTCGCAGCCAGCACGGCCTGGCGCACAAGCATGTGGGCAGCCTGCATGCTCCCGATGCGGAGATGGCAATCAACAACGCGCGCGATGTCTACACCCGCCGCAATGAAGGCGTGAGCATCTGGGTAGTGCGCGCTTCCGATATCGTCGCCAGCGCGCCGGCCGACAAGGGGCCGCTGTTCGAGCCTTCCAACAGCAAGGTGTACCGCCACCCGACCTTCTTCCCGATGCCGGAAGAAGTGAAGAACCTGTAAGGCTCCCTGCTATGGATAACAAGGTCAATTACCTGCTGCGCCTGGGCGATAACGCCATGGTTTTGAGCCAGCGCCTGTGCGAATTGTGCGGCAAGGGCCCGGCGCTGGAAGAGGACATGGCGCTGTCGAACGTGTCGCTGGACCTGCTGGGCCAGACGCGCATGTGGTACACCTACGCCGCAGAACTGGAAGGCGCGGGGCGCGACGAGGACAAGCTGGCATACCTGCGCGATGCGCACGATTACAAGAACGTGCTGCTGGTCGAGCAGCCGAACGGCAACTATGCGCACACGCTGGTGCGGCAGTTCTTTTTCGATAGCTGGCACTATTTCCTGATTGGCGCGCTGACCCGTTCCTCCGATCCGCGCATCGCGGAAATCGCCGAGAAGTCGCTGAAGGAGGTGACCTATCACCTGCGCCGCAGCGGCGACCTGATGGTGCGACTGGGCGACGGCACCGACGTGTCGCACCAGTTCACTCAAACTGCGGTTGACGAACTGTGGATGTACACCGGCGAGGTGTTCAACTACGACGCGGTGGACGAAGCCATGGTTGCCGAAGGCGTTGCGCCCCCGGCTGCCATGCTGCGCGAGCAGTGGCTGTCGCACGTGTCGGATATCCTCGGCGAAGCGACGCTGGCCATGCCAGCGGCCGACGCGTGGATGCAGAAGGGCGGCAAGCAAGGCCGCCATACCGAGCACCTGGGCTACCTGCTGGCCGAGATGCAGTTCCTGCAGCGCGCTTACCCGGGTTCGGAGTGGTGATGGACGCGGCGCGCGTCTGGTCGCTGCTGGAGCAGGTCTCCGATCCGGAAATCCCTGTGATCTCCGTGGTGGACCTCGGCATTGTGCGTGATGTGCAGGTCACCGGCGCATCGTCTTGCGCGGTCACGATCACGCCGACTTACTCGGGCTGTCCGGCCATGCAAGTGATCGCCGACGCGGTGCAAGGCGCGTTGCATGATGCGGGCATCAGGCAGGTCGACATCATCACCCGCCTGTCGCCCGCCTGGACGACCGACTGGATGAGCGATTCGGGCAAGGCCAAGCTGAAAGGCTATGGCATTGCGCCGCCGGCGCAGCGCGTGGTCGACATCAGCGGACTGCGCGCCCCGCGCGCCTCCGCTGCGCCATTGGATCCGCTGAAGGCCAGCGTTGCCCGCGGCGCCGTCCCGGCGCCTAAGGTCGTCTGCCCGCACTGCGGCTCCAGCCACACTGAAATCACCAGCCAGTTCGGCTCCACGCCCTGCAAGGCTCTGTACAAGTGCCTCGATTGCCGCGAGCCCTTTGACTACTTCAAGTGCCACTGACACCATGAGCAAATTCTATCCACTGTCCGTCGCCAAGGTGCAGCAGGAGACCCGCGACTGCATCGCCGTCACCTTTGCCGTGCCTGCCGAACTGCAGGAAAGCTTCAAATACCAGCAGGGCCAGCACCTTACCCTGCGCACGAACATCAATAACGAAGACGTGCGCCGCTCGTATTCGATCTGCTCCGCCGTGCAGGACGGCGCCTTGCGCGTGGCGATCAAGCGCACCCCTGGCGGCATGTTCTCGACCTGGGCCAACGACGCGCTGAAACCCGGCGCCACCATCGAAGTGATGCCGCCCATGGGCCACTTCAACGTACCGCTGGATGCGGGGCAGAGCCGGAACTACCTGGCTTTTGCGGCAGGTAGCGGCATCACGCCTATCCTGTCGATCATCAAGACTACGCTGATGACCGAGCCGACCAGCCGATTTACCCTGTTCTACGGCAATCGCGCCTCCTCGTCCGTGATCTTCAAGACCGAGCTGATGGAACTGAAGGATGCCTACCTCGAACGCTTGAACATCGTCTATGTGATGTCGCGCGAGCAGCAGGATATTGAGCTCTTCAACGGCCGTATCACGAAAGAAAAGACCGAGCAGTTCCTGCAGCACTGGATCGACATCAAGGACTACGACACGGCCTTCATCTGCGGACCGGAAGACATGATGCTTGGTGTCTCCGCTGCCCTGCAGGAGGCTGGCATGCAAAAGGCGAACATCAAGATTGAGCTGTTTGCTGCAAGCATTCCAAAGCACCATCACAAGCCGCGCGTGCAGGCCGATGCAGCGCCGCACCTGACGGAAGTCACCGTGATCATGGACGGTAATGCGGCTTCGTTCACCATGGAGAAGGACAAGGAGTCGATCCTGGATGCCGGTTTGCGCGCGGGGCTCGATATGCGTTACTCCTGCAAAGGCGGCGTATGCTCTACCTGCCGCTGCAAGATGGTCGAAGGCAAAGTGGACATGGACGTCAACTATGCGCTGGAAGACTACGAGATTGCACGTGGCTTTGTATTGAGCTGCCAGGCGTTTCCGGTCACTGATAAAGTGATTGTCGATTTCGATCAGGCTGAATAACCCCAAACCCGGTAAACCTGGGTCAGACCCAAGGGTCAGACCCGACCGGCGACCGCCGCGTATCAGGGGCCGACCCTTGGGGTCGTACCCAGGTTTACCGGTTTTAAAGAAGAGGAGACACGAATTGAGCTACGAAAACATCAAGTTTGAAATCGCAGAAGGCGTCGCCACCCTGACCCTGAACCGCCCCGATAAGCTGAACAGCTTCACCCAGGCCATGCACCTGGAAGTACGCGAAGCCCTGTCCCAGCTGCGCGCCGACAAATCCGTGCGCGTGCTGGTGCTGACCGGCGCCGGCCGCGGCTTTTGCGCCGGCCAGGACCTGGGCGACCGCGCGGTCGCACCAGGCGGCGCCGCAGTGGACCTCGGCGAATCCGTCGAAAAATTCTACGCCCCGCTGGTGCTGGCGCTGCGCGAGCTGCCGATGCCCGTCATCTGCGCCGTGAACGGCGTTGCTGCCGGCGCCGGCGCCAACCTGGCCCTTGCCTGCGACATCGTGCTGGCCGCGAAATCCGCCAGTTTCATCGAAGCCTTCTGCAAACTGGGCCTGATCCCGGACACCGGCGGCACCTGGCACCTGCCACGCCTGATCGGCCACGCCCGCGCAACCGGCCTTGCCATGCTGGGCGAAAAACTCTCCGCCGAACGCGCCGAACAATGGGGCCTGATCTGGAAAGCGGTTCCCGACGAAGAATTGATGAACGAAACCATGGCCATGGCCCGGCACTTCGCTACCGCCCCGACCAAGGGACTGGCCTTCACCAAGCATGCGCTGCAAGCCAGCTACGGCAACACCCTGTCCGACCAGCTCAAGCTGGAAGGCGAAATGATGCGTGAGCTTGGCTACAGCCACGACTACCGCGAAGGCGTGGACGCCTTCATCAACAAGCGCGCTCCAAACTTCAAGGGGGAATAAGCATGGCGGCTCTGGCGAAAGACAGTGTCGTTGCCGTCATCGGCAGCGGGGCAATGGGTTCCGGCATCGCGCAGGTTGCAGCGGCTTCCGGCTACACGGTCAAGCTGTTCGACACCCGTGCCGAAGCGGTGGAAAAGGCGATTGCCGATATCGGCAAGGTGTATGGCAAGCTGGTTGAAAAGGGCAAGATGTCCGGCGCCGATGCCGACGCCGCGCGCGGCCGCCTGCACGGCGTGGCCGGTCTGGCCGACGTCGCCGATGCAAAGCTGGTGGTGGAAGCCATTGTCGAAAACCTGGACGTCAAGCGCAGCCTGTTCGCCGACCTGGAAGGCATTGTCGGCGACGACGCCATCCTAGCCACCAATACTTCTTCGATTTCCGTTACCGCCATTGCCGCCAAGCTGCGCAAACCGCAGCGCCTGGTTGGCATGCACTTCTTTAACCCGGTGCCGCTGATGGCGCTGGTGGAAGTGATCAGCGGCCTGGCCACCGATGCCTCCGTTGCCGAAACCGTGTACGACACCTCGGTCGCCTGGGGCAAGAATCCGGTGCACGCCAAGTCCACGCCGGGTTTCATCGTCAACCGCGTGGCGCGCCCGTATTACGCCGAAAGCTGGCGCCTGCTGAACGAACAGGTCGCCGATGCCGCCACCATCGACGCGGTGATGCGCGAAGGCGGCGGCTTCCGCATGGGCCCCTTCGAGCTGATGGACCTGATCGGCCACGACGTGAACTACTCCGTCACCGAATCCGTATTCCGCGCCTACTACAACGACCCGCGCTTCACGCCGTCCGTGCTGCAGCAGGAGATGGTGAACGCGGGCTTCCTGGGCCGCAAGTCCGGTCGCGGCTTCTACGATTACAGCGACGGCGCGGCAGCACCGCTGCCGCGCTCCGAAGCGCCGCAGCCGCTGCCGGAGTACATCGGCTACAGCTTCGAGCCGGGCGACCACACCGCCATCGCAACCACGATCATCGAGCGCCTGAAGGCGCGCGGCGTTGCCGTCACCAAGCGCAATTCCGCCGAAGGGCACCGCTCCTCCGAAGCCCCGGCCTTCCATACCAACGGCGCCGCCATCTACCTGACCGACGGCCGCACCGCCACCCAGCGCGCGCGCGACGACAAGCATGACGACATGGTGCTGTACGACCTGGTATTCGACTTCAATGCTTCGCCGCGCATTGCCATCGCGTGCAGCGACCAGTGCAGCCCGCGCGCCATGGCATCGGCCATCGGCATGTTCCAGGCTGCCGGCTTCACCGTGACGCGACTGGATGACGTGCCGGGCCTGGCCGTGATGCGCACGGTTGCCATGCTGGCCAATGAAGCGGCCGACGCCGTCAACCAGGGCGTCTGCAGCGCGCAGGCGGCCGACCTGGCGATGCAGAAGGGCGTGAATTATCCGCGCGGCCCGCTGGCCTGGGCGGACATGGTCGGCGTCAGGCACGTCGTGACAGTGCTGGAGAACCTGGCAGGCAGCTACGGCGAAGACCGCTACCGCGTGTCGCCGCTGCTGCGCCGCCGAGAACAGAGCGGAGCCAGGATCCATGCATAACCCCAAGATGCACCCGCAGGCCCTGGCCGAAGCGGCCGGCGCGGCGATGTTCGCGCGCGATGCCGCCAGCCAGGCCCTCGGCATGAAGTTGGTAGAAATCCGCCCCGGCTATGCGCGCATGACCATGCCGGTGCGCAGCGATATGCTGAACGGGCACCAGACTTGCCACGGCGGCTTTATCTTTGCGTTGGCGGATAGTGCTTTCGCATTCGCGTGCAACAGCCATAACCACACGACGGTTGGCGCGGGCTGCACGATCGACTACCTCGCCCCCGGGCGGATGGATGACTTGCTGACGGCGGAGGCGGTCGAACGCACGCTGGTCGGCAAGACCGGCATCTACGATGTCACCGTCAGCAACCAGGAGGGCAAGATGATCGCCACTTTCCGCGGCAAATCGCACCGCGTCGCCGGAGAGGTGGTTCCAACCCATAGCTAGTTGATGGAGGTAGCACCGTGGTCCAACGCATTCCCGCCCCTTCCGACCTGGAGCCGATCGAGCGCGCCAGCCGTGACGAATTGCAGGCGCTCCAGCTCGAGCGCCTGAAATGGTCGCTGATGCACGCATACGAGAACGTGCCGCACTACCGCAAGGCCTTTGACGAGAAGGGTGTGCATCCGAACGACCTGAAGTCCCTGTCCGACCTGGCAAAGTTCCCGTTCACGGACAAGAAGACCCTGCGCGACAACTATCCCTTCGGATTGTTTGCGGTGCCGCGCGAAAAAGTCGTGCGCGTCCATGCCTCCAGCGGCACCACCGGCAAGCCGACCGTGGTCGGCTACACCCAGCGCGATATCGATATGTGGGCCGACGTCGTGGCGCGCTCCATTCGTGCAGCGGGCGGCCGCGCCGGCGACATGGTGCACATCTCCTACGGCTACGGCCTGTTTACCGGCGGCCTGGGCGCGCATTATGGCGCCGAACGCCTGGGCTGCACTGTGATCCCGATGTCCGGCGGCCAGACCGAGAAGCAGGTGCAACTGATCCAGGACTTCAAGCCATCGATCATCATGGTCACGCCGTCCTACATGCTCAACATCGTCGAGGAATTCCAGCGCCAGGGATTGGATTGCGCCAAGTCCTCGCTGCAGGTAGGCATCTTCGGCGCCGAGCCGTGGACCAACGCCATGCGCGGCGAGATAGAACGGCGCGCCGGCATCGACGCGGTGGACATCTACGGCCTGTCGGAAGTGATCGGCCCCGGCGTGGCCAGCGAGTGCATCGAATCGAAAGACGGCCCGGTGATCTGGGAAGACCAGTTCTATCCGGAGATCATTGACCCGGAGACCGGCGAAGTGCTGCCCGATGGTGAAGAGGGCGAACTGGTGTTCACCTCCCTGAGCAAGGAAGCCATGCCGGTGATCCGCTACCGCACGCGCGACCTCACGCGACTGCTGCCGCCGACTTCGCGTTCCATGCGCCGCATCGGCAAGATCACCGGCCGCTCGGACGACATGCTGATCATCCGCGGGGTAAACGTGTTCCCGACCCAGATCGAGGAACAGATCTGCAAGCTGCCCAAGCTCGAACCGCAATACCAGTTGGTGGTAACCCGCGACGGTCACCTCGACAAGCTGGAAGTGCTGGTGGAGCTGAGCGCCGGACTGGCGCGCGCCGATGCGGGCGACGTGGCGCGCGAACTGGAACAACGCATCAAGACCAATGTCGGCGTGAGCACCACCGTCACGCTGGTCGGCGTGGGCGGCATCGAACGCACCGCGACCGGCAAGGCCAAACGAGTAATCGATAAACGACCTAAGGAATAACAATGACCGAAGCATTCATCTGCGACGCCGTTCGCACACCGTTCGGCCGCTACGGCGGCGCACTGGCAGGCGTGCGCGCCGACGACCTGGCGGCGATCCCGATCGCAGCACTGATGGCGCGCAATCCTTCCGTCGACTGGAAACAGGTGGACGATGTCTACTACGGCTGCGCCAACGGCGCCGGCGAAGACAACCGCAACGTGGGCCGCATGGCCGGCTTGCTGGCCGGCCTGCCGGTGGAGGTGCCGGGCAACACTATCAACCGCCTGTGCGGTTCTTCGCTGGATGCAGTCGGCATCGCGGCCCGCGCCATCAAGTCGGGCGAAGTGCAACTGGTGATCGCGGGCGGCGTGGAAAGCATGACCCGAGCGCCTTTCGTCATGGGCAAGGCCGACAGCGCCTTCTCCCGCAGCGCGAAGATCGAAGACACTACCATCGGCTGGCGCTTCGTCAACCCGCTGATGAAGGCGCAATACGGCATCGACTCGATGCCGGAGACCGCGGAAAACGTGGCCGAACAATGGGCGGTGGCACGCGCCGACCAGGATGCCTTCGCCATCCGCAGCCAGCAGCGCTGGGCAGCAGCCCACGCAGCCGGCTTCTTCAAGGGCGAGATCGTGCCGGTCACCATACCGCAGAAAAAAGGCGAACCGAAGGTGGTAGACACCGACGAACACCCGCGCCCAGACACCACCATTGAGGCGCTGGCCAAGCTGAAAGGCGTGGTCAAGCCGGATGGCAGTGTCACCGCCGGCAATGCCTCCGGCGTCAACGACGGCGCCTGCGCATTGCTGCTGGCATCCGCTGCTGCAGTCGACAAATTCGGTCTGAGGCCGCGCGCCAGGGTGCTGGGCATGGCGACCGCCGGCCTGGCGCCGCGCATCATGGGCTTCGGTCCATCGCCGGCCAGCAAGAAGCTGCTGGCGCAACTGGGCATGACCATCGAACAGATGGACGTGATCGAATTGAACGAGGCCTTTGCCGCGCAGGGCCTGGCAGTGACCCGCGACCTGGGACTGAAGGACGACGATGCCCGCGTCAACCCGAACGGCGGCGCGATTGCCATCGGCCACCCGCTGGGCGCCTCGGGCGCGCGCCTGGTGACTACCGCGCTGAACCAGCTCGAACGTACCGGCGGCCGCTACGCGCTGTGCACCATGTGCATCGGGGTCGGCCAGGGCATCGCGCTGGTGATCGAGCGAGTGTGACCATGCCTTGCTACGAGATCAATGGCGTGCGGCCTGTGGTCCATCCCACGGCCTATGTGCACCCGACCGCAGTGCTGGTCGGCGACGTGATCGTCGGTCCGCGCTGCTATGTGGCGCCGCTGGCATCGCTGCGCGGCGATTTCGGGCGCCTGATCCTGGAGGAGGGCGCCAATGTGCAGGACACCTGCGTGATGCACGGCTTCCCCGGCGGCGACACGGTGGTCGAGCAGGACGGCCATATCGGCCACGGCGCAGTGCTGCACGGCTGCCGCATCGGCCGCAATGCGCTGGTGGGCATGAACGCGGTGGTGATGGATAACGCGGTGGTAGGTGCCGAGAGCATCGTCGGCGCAGCCGCCTTCGTCAAGGCCGGCATGGAAATCCCGCCGCGCAGCATGGTGGTCGGCGCGCCGGCCAAGATCCTGCGCCAGGTCAGCGACAGCGAGATCGCCTGGAAGACACTGGGCACCGGTCAATATCACGAGCTGGCCGTGCGCTCGATGCAGACGATGGTTGAGTGCCAGCCCGACACCGAGGTTACCGCGGGCCGCCAGCGCATGCAATGGGACACTTCGCTGCCAATGCACCTGCACAAGCAAGCATTCGACAATAAACAGTAATCGGAGACTACAAATGGTACACACCCTGCAAAGCTTCATCGGCGGCCGCTGGCAAGGCAAGGAAGCCGCGACCGCGCTGCACAGCGCCCTGGACAACCGCGTCATCTACCACACCCACGCCGAACAGCTGGACTTCGCCGAAGCCGTGCACTACGGCCGCAAAACCGGCATTCCGGCCCTGATGAAGCTGGACTTCCAGACTCGCGCCCAGCGCCTGAAAGCCCTGGCGATGTACCTGATGGAGCGCAAGGAAGAACTGTATGCGATCTCGCACCTGACCGGTGCAACTCGCCCCGACAGCTGGGTCGACGTGGAAGGCGGCATTGGCACCCTGTTCGCCTACGCCAGCATGGGCAGCCGCGAACTGCCATCGTCGAACGTGCTGCATGAAGGCCCTGCCATGGCGCTGGGCAAGCGCGGCGGCTTCTCCGGCACCCACATCCTGGTGCCGCGCGGCGGCATAGCGGTGCACATCAACGCTTTCAACTTCCCGATCTGGGGCTTGCTGGAAAAGTTCGCCCCATCCTTCCTGGCTGCCATGCCGTGCATCGGCAAGCCTGCCAGCGCGACTTCCTACCTGACCGAGGCGCTGATCCGCATGGTCAACGATTCCGGCCTGCTGCCGGAAGGCTCGCTGCAACTGGTCATCGGCAGCACCGGCGACTTGCTGGACCGCCTGGGCGGTGCAGACGCGGTGACCTTCACCGGTTCCGCCGACACCGCGGCCAAGCTGCGCTCCAACCGCAACCTGATTGCCAACTCCGTCCCGTTCACGGCCGAAGCGGACTCGCTGAACTGCGCGATCCTGGCGCCGGACGTCACGCCTGACGATCCCGAATTCGACTTGTTCGTGAAAGAAGTGCAACGTGAAATGACCACCAAGGCAGGCCAGAAATGTACCGCGGTGCGCCGCATCATCGTGCCGCGCCAGCATGCGGACGCGGTGGCGGAAAAACTGCGCGAACGCCTGGCCAAGGTCGTGGTGGGCGATCCATCGGTGGACGGCGTGCGCATGGGCGCACTGGCCTCGAAGGACCAGCAGCGCGACGTGGCCGAGCGCGTGGCGCAACTGGCGCAAGGCAATGAGATCCTGTTCGGCGGAGCCGGTTCGCTGAAGCTGGTAGGCGAGGGCGTCGAGAATGGCGCCTTCTTCTCGCCGACGCTGCTGCTGTGCCGTAACGCGCTGGACAACGACGCCGTGCACGATGTGGAAGCCTTCGGCCCGGTCAGCACCATGATGACCTACGATACGATCGACGAGGCGCTGGAACTGGCTGCGCGCGGCAAGGGTTCCCTGGTATCCACGCTGGTGACCAAGGACCCGGCAACCGCTGCCTACGCCGTGCCGATTGCCGCTGCCTCGCATGGCCGCGTGCACGTGCTGGATCGGGAAGCTTCGGTCGATTCCACCGGTCACGGCTCGCCGCTGCCGCAACTGAAGCACGGCGGCCCGGGCCGCGCCGGCGGCGGCGAAGAACTGGGCGGCATCCGCGCCGTGCGCCATTTCCTGCAGCGCGCCGCGGTGCAGGGTTCGCCGACCATGCTGACTGCCATCACCGGCGAGTACGTGCGCGGCGGTGCCGTCAAGGAAGGCGATATCCATCCGTTCCGCAAGACCTTCGAAGACCTGGCAATCGGCGATTCGCTGCTGACCCATCGCCGCACCGTGAGCGAAGCCGATATCGTCAACTTCGGCGGCATTTCGGGTGACTACTTCTACATGCACTTCGATGAGATCGCCGCCAAGGACACCCAGTTCGGCAAGCGCATCGCCCACGGCTACTTCGTGCTGTCGGCGGCGGCGGGCCTGTTCGTGTCGCCTGCGCCCGGCCCGGTGCTGGCCAACTACGGCCTGGACAACCTGCGCTTCATCACGCCGGTAGCGATCGGCGACACCATCCGCGCCCGCCTGACCTGCAAGCGCAAGGTCGACCGCAACCGCACCGACGACAAGGGCCGCGGCCAGGGCGTGGTGGCGTGGGACGTGCAGGTGACCAACCAGAACGACGAACTGGTTGCAAGCTACGACATCCTGACTCTCGTATCCAAGCGCGCCTGACGTTCCAGCATATGCCGGCAAGCGGTGCCGCCGGCGGTGCCGTTTGCCGGCACGACATCGCTGAGGCGAAATATCTCAAGCGGCGTGTTCCCAGCCGGTTGGTTCCGCACTGTCACGGGCGAATGTGCGGCCAGTATGAACCTGCTGTGAAACGCAGCTACATCATCATTATGTAGATCACGCCTGCAAACGCAAGAATGATCAGCGCCACGGCCGACCACTTCAATTTGTAATGACGTGCATGGCAGCGCTGACAAACCCGCATTTTCGCACCGCCACCGCTTGCCAGCGGGAGCTCTTCATAGGTATTCCAGTTGATTTCCGCAGCGCAGAGCGCGCAAGCACCGCGTTCATTACGCCTTCCGCCGCGCCATTGCCGCAGCCGGTCGGTCAATAGCGCCGCCACCAGCAGCGCACTAAATAGCAGGAACAGTATCTTCATTGTGCGCCGACTTTAGCATAAGCCAGCAAGCGCTGCCCGCTGCAAGTCCGGCGAGGAAAAGCATCGGGGCCAGCCGCACCAGATGGCGCGGGGAATAGGCGCATGCCAGCAAAGGCAGGAACGCCATGGCGGTAAGGACTGCACCGCCGACGAAGAAGTAGGGGCTGCGGATGCCGCGGCGCACGGCCAGCGTCATCGCGCCTGCATAAGGCAGGACCGAGGCGGCGAAAGCCATGATCCATGCCAGTACCAGTGTAGCAAGGGGAAAGCGGAAGGTTTTATCGCCGTTCACGACGAAGTCCCACAGCTCGTTGCCGAAGACGAAGGTGAGTGCGGCGCAGCTAACCGCAAGAAGGTGGGCGTACATGACGCGCTGCATCGAGGTAGAGATGTTCATGAGCGGTACTTTAGATGGCCTGTATGCGTTCAGAATGAAGCGATTATGAAATGCCACAAGCGGACATGGATTCGCTACACTGCGGGCTGCGCCGCTCTCAACTTCTAAAGGTAAGTATGAAATTCATATCGCTGGCGGCAATTGCCGCCATGGCCCTGCTGACGGGCTGCACTTCGGTATCCGGCACCAGGTTTGCGCAGCAGGAATCGGTCATGCCCAAGCTGTCGTCCGACCAGGGACGCGTGTATTTCTATCGCGTTGACGCGCTCACAGGCGGCGGCATGACGGCCCCGGTCAAGCTGGATGGGATCGTGGTAGGCGACTCGCTTCCAGGCGGCTACTTCTATGTCGATGCAGCGCCGGGCAAGCACGAAGTATCCGTCGCCACCCGGGTTACCAGGAAGCTCGGTTTCGTTCTTGAACCTGGGGAAACCAAGTACGTGCGCACCAAGGCGCAGTTTGAGGAGAAGGTCGGCCGCGTGGTGCCGGAACTGGTCAGCGCCGAAGAAGCCCGAAGGGAACTGCCGTCCCTGAACTTCACCGGCGCGCCAGCGTCCAACTGATCAAGCCTGCAATCCGAATGGATCGTCGATGGAGTGTGATGGCTTGGTGAACCAGCGCGGGCCGTCTTCCGCCATGTAGAAGTGGTCTTCGTGGCGCACGCCAAATTCGCCTGGCACCACGATCATCGGCTCGTTCGAGAAGGTCATGCCGACGTCCAGCGGCGTCTTGTCGCCGCCGACCAGGTATGGCCATTCGTGGATGTCCAGGCCGATGCCGTGGCCGGTGCGGTGGGGCAGGCCTGGCAACTTGTATTCCGGGCCGAAGCCGGCCGCCTGCAGTGAACGGCGCGCGGCCATGTCGACCTCTTCGCACGGCACGCCCAGCTGGGCTGCTTCAAACGCAGCCAGTTGCGCTGCCTTCTCCGCATTCCACACGGCGCGCTGGTGCTCGCTCGCTTCGCCGTACACATAGGTGCGGGTGATGTCGGAAATGTAGTTGTGCAGCTTGCAGCCGGTGTCGATCAGCACTGTGTCGCCTTGCTTCAGCGTCTGCACGTAAGAGACGCCGTGCGGGAAGGAGCTGGCCACGCCGAACAGCACGATCACGAAGTAGGAGCCGGCCGGCGCGCCCACCTTGCGGTGCGCCTTGTCGATGAATTCCGCCACCTCGGTGGTGGTGATGCCTTCGCGCAGGATGCTAGCGGCGGCGATATGCACGGCCAGGGTCATGTCCTTGGCGCGCTGCATCAGGGCGATCTCCGCCTTCGACTTGCGGGTACGGCAATGGGCAGTGACGGGGCGCGCGTTTTCCAGCGCATAGCCTTCGGCCAGGGGGCGGATGCCGTCGAAGATGAAGAAGGCGGCGCTTTCGTCAATGCCGACGCGCGGCGGCTGTGCGGCATTCGGCACAATACCCATTTTCTTCAGGACCGAAATGAACAGCGCGTATGGGCTTTCATGCTCATGCCAGCAGTTGACGGCGCCTTCCACCAGCATGAACTCGTTCAGCGTATCTTCTTCAAAGGCGGGGGCGATGTATTCGACGGCGCCGCTGGCTGGCAGGATGGCGCCGACCATGCGTTCGCTCGGGTACCACTTGGTGCCGGTGAAGTAGAGCAGGTTGGAGCCTGCATTGATATAAATGGCGGCAATGCCTTGCTGGCTCATGTAGGCTTGCGCCTTGTCGATGCGTGCCAGGTGTTCATCCTTGCCGATCGGCGTGGCGCCCGCCGTCATGTCCGACAGGGATGCCAATGCCTCTTCGATAGTCTTGCCGCCGATACCAATGCCCATGCTGCCTCCTTAAAAACAAGGGAAACATCATAGCACCGCAAAGACGGGAAAAAGCCGGCTATGCAGCTATCGTATCGGGGGATGACGATAGCCGCATACCGGCCGGGATGACGAATCTTACTGGACTTGCACGCTTACCTTGTCAACAACGAAGGAAGTCTGCAGCGAGTAGTCTTCCGTCATGTTGAAGTGGATGCGCACGGTCTGGCCCTTGTACGGCAGCAGGTTGAACGTGCGGATCTGGTAACCGCTGGCCGGCATGGTGTTGTTGTAGGTTGCCAGGGTACCCAGGGTCGTGCCGGAGCTGTTCTTCACGGACACGACCATCTTGTCGTACACGGTGCTGCCCGACTCGTTGGTGTCGATATGCAGCGCGAACGACAGGGTTGCCGACGTTGCGGTGGCCGGGATGGTCACGGTCTGGTACAGGGTTTCGGTAGCGGTGGTGCCGTTACCGCCCAGCCATGCGAAGCGGCTGCCTTCGTAGGCAGTCTGGCCGCTGTAGTTGCCGATCACGCCGGTGCTGCCAGCCCATGGCGAAGTGCCGGACTCGAAGCCGCCGTTGACGATCAGTTCGCTCTGCGGCGGCGTGGTGCCCACGGTCAGGGTGGCGTTGTTCGAGGTGGCGGTCTTCGCCGGCGACGAGGAGTCGCTGACGATGGCCTTGAACACGGCGCCATTGTCCGCTGCCTGCGCGGTGAACGAGTAAGTCGCCGAAGTGGCGCCCGAGATCTGGGTGCCGTTGCGGTACCACGCGTAGCTGTAAGGCGTTGTGCCTCCGCTTGCACCCACGGTGAAGGTAGCGGTGCCGCCGGGAGCGACCGTCACGTTGTTCGGCTGCGTGGTGATCGTTACCGTATTCGGATTGGCTTCGTCCACGTCGCTGCCGACGTTGATCGCAGCGTATGCGCGCTTGACCGCGATCGATTCCGGGCTGCCTACGCCGTACAGTTCTTCCGCGGCCTGCACCGTCTTATTGCGCGCGTCGGCATAGTTGGTCGACGAGGTGAACTTGGTGGTGTTGGCCTTGAACCAGATGCGGAACGCCTTGTCGTTGCCGATACCGGTCATGGCCAGCGGCTGCTTGTTCAGGTAGGAGCTATACATCTCGCTCGAGGACGAGGAATTCGAGCCCTGGGACAGGAAGTAGAACATGCGGTTGTTCGGACCCGAGGAGTAGTGCACGTCGATATTGCCCAGGGTGCTGCTCCAGGCATCGCGCGATGCGCCGTCCTTGGAAGGCTTCCACATCCAGCGCAGCGGCTGGCCGGACTTGCTGATCTCCTTGCCCATCATCCAGTCGTTGCCGGACGGGATGGTGCTGCCGGTGCCGCCAGCGCGGGCATAGGCCTCGACCATATCGCCGGTGATGTCGGAGTTCGATTCATTCAGGCCGCCGGACTCGCCGGAGTAGTTCAGGTTGGAAGTGGCATCGGTCACGCCGTGGCCCATTTCGTGGCCAATCACGTCGATAGAACCCAGGCTGTAGAAGCTGGAGCCGTCGCCGATGTACATGCACTTGCAGCTTGGGTCGAAGAAGGCGTTGTCGTAGTTGTTGTCGACGTGGACAGCAATGTAGGTGGCGGTGTTGTTGCCGTCCAGCGAAGACCAGCCCACCACGTTCTTCAGCGTGTCGTAGGTGTTCATCAGGCCCCACAGCGCATTCACTGCAGCGGTCTGGCCGTTGGCGTTGGTGGTGCTGCCGCCGCTGATGTATTGCTGGCCGTCGCCCCAGGTGTTGGTGCTGTTGGTGTAGATGCTGCCTGGGCTTGGGTTGTTGGCCGACGAGTGGTTGGCGTTGGTGATTGCCATGCCGCCGTAGGTGCCGCCGGTGCCGCGCGAAGAGTCCAGCATCTTGTAGGTGGAGCCGGACAGGGTGGTGTTGATCGGCACGTCGCCGTTGTACTGGCTGTGGCCAACGCCGACCACGGTCTGCAGCGCGTTCCACTGCTTGATCACGGCGCCGGTCTTGGCGTTGATCACGGTGTCGCGGAACACCGGACGATTGTCCTTGTTCATGCGGGTCTTGACCAGGTAGGCCAGTTCGTAGTGGTCGACTACTTCTTCCACGTCCAGCGCGTTCAGCGCGCTTTCAGCCTTGTTGGCAGCGGCTGCGGTGCGCTGGGTCTTGACTACTGGCCAGATCAGCAATTCTGCTTCCGGCTTGATGCGGTGCTGGGTGCCCGGTGTGCGCGATACGGCGATGCGGATCGCCTCGTCGGCGCCAAAGGCAGCGGTGGTTTCCGGCGCACCTCTGCCAGAGGCCCTGGCGGCGCGCGAAGCGTCCAGGCCATTGCGGCGGTCGGACGCGGACTCGCTGACGATATTGCCGTTTTCGTCGGTGACAACGACGGACTCGGAACCGAACACGCGCAGGCCCTGGAAGGTGTGGTCGGCGCGCACGATGCGCTGGCCATTGACACCCGGGTGCTGTTCGCGCAGCTTGTAGCCATGCTCGCTATCGAGGCCGGCTGCAGAGCGAAGTGAGTCCAGGCGCGTCACCAAGTTCGCCTTGGCTTCAACGCTCATCGGTTGAGCAGGAGAGGCCATCAGGGTATCTGGCAGGACGCCTGCGAATGCAGGGGCGAACGAGGCGGCAACGGCTGCGGCCAACAGGCTTTTGCGAAGTTTCATCGACTCTCCTTGGGAACTTGGGTTGGTGGGGAGAGATGACGTTATGCCTGTTTTTTGTGCAAGTCAACAAACTTGCGAAATGAGTCATTTTTACTTATTTTGTATATTTTTAGACAATAGATTACGGTTTTATAGTCACCAAAAGAAACGGGGGCGGCCTGGTGAGCCGCCCCCGTCTGACTGCCGGTTACCGCCTGTTACTGGATTTGCAGGCTGACCTTATCAACCACGAAGGAAGTCTGCAGCGACGAGTCTTCGGTCATGTTGAAGTGCAGGCGCACGGTCTGGCCCTTGTACGGCAGCAGGTTGAAGCTGCGGATCTGGTAACCGCTGGCAGCGTTCGCATTGCTGTAGGTAGCCAGGGTGCCCAGGGTGGTGCCGGAAGAGTTCTTCACGGTCACGACCAGCTTGTCGTACGCGGTGCTGCCCGATTCCGCGGTGTCGATATGCAGCGCGAACGAGAAGTTCGCCGACGTTGCGGTCGATGGGATGGACACGGTCTGGTACAGGGTTTCGGTCGCGGTGGCGCCGTTGCCGCCCAGCCATGCGAAGCGGGTGCCTTCGTACGCACTCTGGCCGCTGTAGTTGCCGATCACGCCGGTGCTGCCAGCCCATGGCGTGGTACCGGACTCGAAACCGCCGTTCACGACCAGCTCGGATTGCTGGGTGGTGCCCACGGTCAGGGTCGCGTTGTTCGAGGTCGCGGTCTTCACCGGCGACGAGGAGTCGGTGACCACGGCATTGAACACGGCGCCGTTGTCGGCCGCCTGCGCGGTGAACGAGTAGGTAGCCGAAGTGGCGCCCGAGATCTGGGCGCCGTTGCGGTACCACTTGTAGCTGTAAGGCGAAGTGCCGCCGGTTGCGCCTACGGTGAAGCTGGCGGTGCCGCCTGCAGCCACGGTGATGTTGTTCGGCTGGGTGGAGATCGACACGCCGCTGCCGCCTGCTTCGTCGACGTCGGTGCCGACGTTGATCGCAGCGTATGCGCGTTTTACAGCGATCGATTCCTTGCTGCCCACGCCGTACAGTTCTTCCGCAGCCTGGATCACCTTGTTGCGCGCGTCAGCATAGTTGGTCGACGCGGTGAACTTGGTGGTGTTGGCCTTGAACCAGATGCGGAACGCCTTGTCGTTGCCGATACCGGTCATGGCCAGCGGCTGCTTGGTCAGGTACTGGCTGTACATCTCGCTCGAGGACGAGGAGTTCGAACCCTGGGACAGGAAATAGAACATGCGGTTGTTCGGACCCGAGGAGTAGTGCACGTTCAGGTTGCCCAGGGTGCTGCTCCAGGCATCCTTCGAGGAACCATCCTTGGAAGGCTTCCACATCCAGCGCAGCGGCTGGCCGGACTTGCTGATCTCTTTGCCCATCATCCAGTCGTTGCCGGACGGGATGGTGCTGCCGGTGCCGCCGTTGCGGGCATAGGCTTCCACCATTTCGCCGGTGATGTCGGAGTTGGACTCGTTCAGACCGCCGGATTCGCCGGAGTAGGTCAGGTTGGAGGTGGCATCGGTCACGCCGTGGCCCATTTCGTGGCCGATCACGTCGATCGAACCCAGGCTGTAGAAGCTGGAACCGTCGCCGATGTACATGCACTTGCAGTTCGGATCGAAGAAGGCGTTGTCGTAGTTGTTGTCGACGTGGACGGCAATGTAGGTCGCGGTGTTGTTGCCGTCCAGCGAGGACCAGCCCACCACGTTCTTCAGCGTGTCGTAGGTGTTCATCAGGCCCCACAGCGCATTCACTGCGGCGGTCTGGCCGTTGGCGTTGGTGGTGCTGCCGCCGCTGATGTATTGCTGGCCGTCGCCCCAGGTGTTGGTGCTGTTGGTGTAGATCGAACCAGCCTGCGGATTGGACTCTGGCGAGTGGTTGGCGTTGGTGATTGCCATGCCGCCGAAGGTGCCGCCTACGCCGCGGGTGGAGTCCAGCATCTTGTAGGTGGAGCCGGACAGGGTGGTGTTGATCGGCACGTCGCCGTTGTACTGGCTGTGGCCGACGCCGACCACGGTCTGCAGCGCATCCCACTGCTTGATCACGGCGCCGGTGGCGGCGTTGATCACGGTATCGCGGAACACAGGACGGCCGTCCTTGTTCATGCGGGTCTTGACCAGGTAGGCCAGCTCGTAATGGTCGACCACGTCTTCCACGTCCATCGCGTTCAGCGCGCTTTCGGCCTTGTTGGCGGCGGCGGCGGTGCGCTGGGTCTTGACCACTGGCCAGATCAGCAGTTCGGCTTCCGGCTTGACGCGGTGCGTTTTGCCGGCGGTGCGCGAAACAGCGATGCGGATCGCTTCGTCGGCGCCGAAGGCTGGCGTGGTGTCAGGAGCGCCCTTGCCGGTGGCGCGCGCGGAGCGATGCGCGTCCAGGCCGTTGCGGCGGTCGGATGCGGACTCGCTGACGATGTCGCCGTTTTCGTCGGTGACGACAACGGATTCGGAACCGAACACGCGCAGGCCCTGGAAGGTGTGGTCGGCGCGCAGGATGCGCTGGCCGCTGGCACCTGGGTGCTGTTCACGCATCTTGTAGCCATGCTCGCTGTCCAGGCCTGCGGCGGAACGGCGCTCGTCCAGGCGCGCAGCCAGGTTGGCCTTGGCTGCAAGGCTCATCGGCTGGGCCGGCGCGGCCATCATGGTTTCTGGCAGGACGCCTGCGAATGCGGGGGCGAAAGAAGCGGCTACAGCTGCAGCCAGCAGGCTTTTGCGAAGTTTCATCAGCTCTCCTTATGAGCGTTGGGGTTTAGGGAGAGCGGGAAGTTATGCCTGTTCTTTATGCAAGTCAAAAAAGTTGCGAAATAAGTCGTTTCTACACTTTTTGTTCAGTTTTAGACATTTGATTACATTTGCGTGGTTGTTGAACTAGCTTGCCTCGCGACGAAATGGCGCACGATTGGCGCGATTTGTAGGGAAGTTACAACGAAATAGAGGTGTTTTTCTAGTTTCGTGTTGGACGCAACACAAATATGTATCAAATTGTCACACTCATGTTGCACTAGTTGAATTTTGCGTTTTACACTAGCCCGTCATTTGTTTGACGTACCACTTAGTGAGGGCGCATCACTCATGTTGTCTATATCTACCAAAGTCGAAAGGATCGTCACGGAGTCGCCCTTCCTGAGCGAAGGGCTGCGTCGTGGCCTGATCAACCTGTCGGAACTGGCGCGCCAGCTGCAGCCGCAGCTCCAGAACGACCTATGGAAGCCTGTCGGCCAGGCGGCCGTGGTCATGGCCTTGCGCCGCGTGGCCGGGCGCCTGCCGGACAAGGATGCACATGAACTGGTGCTGGCCCAGCAGTCCGGCCAGCTGACTGCACGCACCGACCTCGTCGAATTCACTTTCCGCCGCTCGGACCGCATCGATGAATGCCACCGCCAGCTGCTGGAGCGTTCGGGCACGGGCCACGGCCTGTACCTGACCGTGACCCGCGGCAGCGAGGAAGTGGTGGTGATCTGCAGCCGCCCGTTCATCGGCCTGGTCGAACAGATCTTCGCCGGCGAGCGCCTGCTGGCGCGGCTGGAGAACCTGAACGCCGTCACGCTGCAGCTGACCGCCGACTCCTGGCGCACGCCGGGCATCTATCACGCCATCCTGAAGAAGCTGGCGTGGGACAAGGTCAACCTGATCAACCTGATCTCGACCCACACCGAGCTCACCCTGCTGCTGGAGAAGGAACACACAGGCGCCGCCTTCAGCGTCCTCTCCAACATGATCGCGCACAAGCACTGATGTACACTCCCCTGTAAGGAAACCTATAGGGGAGTTTGCATGGGCTTGAAGGACACGCAGCGGGTAGTGCCGGCATTGCGGGTGGCGAGCTACGCCGCCAGCAAGCCTTTCTATGAAGCGCTTGGCTTTCGCGAAGAGTGGACCCACCACTTCGCGCCGGGCCTGCCGACCTTTGCCTCGATGATTCTCGACGGCATGGAAATTTTCTTATCGGAACATTCGGGCGACTGCCAACCCGGCGGGCTGGTACACTTTTATGTCCCGGACGTCGATGCCTTGTATGACGACTTCCTGGAGTACGGCGTGAAAGTCGAGCAAGCGCCGAACAATGACCTGGGAGCGGACCTGCGCGTCATGTCCGTTCTCGATCCAGACAACAACCGGCTCAAATTTTTGACCCAGACCCATTGGGAGTAAGCGCAATGAAGAAAGCGCTATTGTTCGCAGTCCTTGGCATGGCGGCTGCATCGCAGGCCGCTGCGCAAGGGCTGTTCAAGTGTACGCTAGACGGCAAGGTGATTTACCAGTCCATGCCGTGTGCCAAAGGCGGCGCCCCGCTCGACTACCCGCCGCCGCCCACCGCCGCCCAGGTCAAGGCGGCCCAGGCGCGCGCCCAGGAAGAGCGCGAACGTGTGGACGAACTTGCCGTGCGCAACCGCGAAGCGCGCACAAAACAGGCCAAGGCGGAGGAGGAAGCGTCGAAGGAGGCCGCCGCCAATGCGCCCGCGGCCAAGACCAGCTGCGATTCTCTGCGTTCGCGCCGCGAAGAGCTGTACGGCAAGCGCAACGAAAACCGCCGCAATTCCCAGCTTGATGCCATGGCCAAGACCCAGGACGACATCGACAAGCTGGAAGCCCAGTACACCAAGGCCGCCTGCGGCCCGCTCGACTGAGGGGCCGCTGGCCGCGCCGCTTTATTGCGGTGCGGCGCCGGCAGGTGACGCTGCGGACTCTTGCTGCGGCGCTACCGGAATGGCCTGCAGCGACATTTCACGCAGCTTGCCCAGCACGGCCTTGTCCTTGACCAGCGTGACCGGGCTGATCTTGCCCATTTCCTGATTGACCAGGTAAGCCACCAGTGCGCCCGCAATGGCGCCGCCGGCGGCGGCTTGTCCATAGCTGAGGCTGCTATTTTTGACCACGGCACGGCCGGCCAACGCACCTGCTCCCCCCGCGGCTGCCATCAGGCCGACACTGATTTTCTTCGTGACCGGGTCCTTGACGTAGCCGACATCGGCACAGCCGACACCTGCGGCAGGCGCCTCGTGCGGCACGCCTTCCATTGAGGTGTACATGTAAATATAAGGCATCTTCTGCGGATCGTTGGGGATATAGAAGCCGCCGTCGTTGTAGCCGCGCTTGGCGCCGGGGTTCCCTGGCTGGAACATGGAGATGCCGCCTTGAGGGGCGCGGTAATAAGTGCCATCCGCATCCTCTTTTTCCGATACGTATGGACCTCGCTCCAGGCGGGTTTCTGTCACCAGTTTCAGGATGCCGGCTTCGTCGACCGCCGTCATTGCCTCAGGCAGTTGGATGCAGGTAATGTTGGCCGGTGTGGCCAGCTGGTCAGGTGCGATCAGCGGGGCATTGGTGGCGCAGCCGCCCAGCATGGTGCTGGCGGCCAGTGGGAACAGCAGTTTCTTGTACATGAATATCCTGTGGTATCGGCCATAAACGGACCTGTGGCCACAGGATAATTACTTTACTGAAAGATTTCAATAAGATAAGCAAATTTGCTAATCTACTTTTTCTTTTCTTCCTCCGGCTGCGAGAAGTTCAGCTCCGGCTGCTGTTCGTCATCCTGCTTTTGCGCAGGCAGCGATTCCGGAGCCGCCGGCTGTTCGATATGCAGGTCGCCCGACTCCACCTTGCCGCCGACGCCCCGGTCCAGGAAGGCGGTGACGGTTTGCGGCAGCGCAGCCACCAGCAGCACCATCAGCATTTGCAGGCCGACCCAGGGCAGGGCGCCCCAGTAGATATCCGAAGACTTCACTTCCTTGGGCGCCACGCCGCGCAGGTAGAACAGCGCGAAGCCGAAAGGCGGGTGCATGAAGGAGGTTTGCATGTTCACGCACAGCATCACGCCGAACCATACCAGCGCCGCCGATGCCGCCGCCTCCGGACTGCCCATCAGCGGCTCCAGTTGCGGCGCCAGCACCTTCTGCGCCACCGGCGCCAGCATCGGCACCACGATGAAGGCGATCTCGAAGAAGTCGAGGAAGAAGGCCAGGAAGAACACGAACAGGTTCACCACCAGCAGGAAGCCGATCCAGCCGCCCGGGATGCCGTTGAACAGGTGTTCCACCCACAACCCGCCGTCCACGCCCTGGAACACCACGGAGAAGCAGGTGGAGCCGATCAGGATGAACACCACCATTGCCGTCAGGCGCATGGTGGACTGGTAGCTCAGGACGATCAGGTCGCGCAAGGACTTGATCTGGCTGGCGCGGATCACGATCCAGGCCACGCACACGTACAGTACGGCCAGCGCGCCCTGCACGACAGGCTTGGCGCCCTCCACAAAGGCACCCAGCAATGCCGCGGCGGCCAGGGCCGCCATGCCGATGCGGAAGAAGATCTTGTCGCGACCGTTGAATTCCGGATGGCGCAGGGCTGCCAGGATCACCGCGCCCAGTGCACCCATGGCGCCCGATTCGGTCGGCGTCGCAACGCCCAGCATCATGGTGCCCAGCACCATGAAGATCAGTACTGCGGCCGGCACGATGCCTTGCAGGCATTGCTTCCACAGCGCCCAGCCGCGCGGGCCCAATTCGTTCTGCGGCGCCGGCGGCAGCCATTCCGGCTTCACGCGCGACAGGATGAAGGTGTACAGCGCGAACAGGCCGATCTGCACCAGCGAAGGGCCCCAGGCGCCCAGGTACATGCTGCCGACGTCGGCCGCAGCGGTCGGGGTCTTGAGCTGGTCGGCCAGCACCACCAGCACCAGCGACGGCGGCACCAGCTGGGTGATGGTGCCGGAAGCGGCCAGCACGCCGGTGGCGTAGCGCATGTGGTAACCGTAGCGCATCATCACCGGCAGCGAGATCATGGCCATGGCGATCACCTGCGCCGCCACAGTGCCGGTAATTGCGCCAAGGATGAAGCCGACGATGATCACCGAGTAGCCCAGGCCTCCGCGCACGCCGCCAAACAGGCGCCCCATGGAGTCGAGCATGTCCTCCGCCAGGCGGCACTTTTCCAGCACCGCGCCCATGAAGGTAAAGAAGGGGATCGCCAGCAGCAGGTCGTTGGCCAGCACGCTGCCGAATATCCTTTGCGGCACCGCCTGCAGGAAGGGTACGCCGAAGAAGCCCTGCGCAATCGCGATAAAGCCGAAGAACAGGCCGACCGCCAGCAGCGAGAACGCTACCGGGAAGCCGACCAGCATGAATACGACCAGGCCACCGAACATCAGCGGCGGCATCATCTCCAACGGAATCATTGCACGGGCCTTTCGTATTTGCTGTCCAGGTTGGCTTGGCCGGTGAGGTGGGCGATGCGCTTGATCAGTTCAGAAATGCCTTGCAAGGTGAGCAGGGCAAAACCGATCGGCACCACGAATTTGATCGGCCAGCGCGCCAGGCCGCCGGCGTTGCTCGATTGTTCCATGATGGCCCAGGAAGGCAGGAACAATGATTCCCACGACAGCCAGGCAAACAGGATGCAGGCCGGGAACAGGAAGAAGATGATGCCGAAGATGTCGATCCAGAGTTGCTTGCGCTCGGAGACGTGGCCGTAGACCAGATCGACGCGCACATGTTCATTGCGCTGGAAGGTGTAGCTGGCGCCCAGCATGACGGCGGCGCCAAACAGGTACCACTGCATTTCGAGCAGGGCGTTGGAACTCCAGTCGAAGCCATAACGGATCATGGCGTTGCTGGCGCTGATGAAGCATGAGGCGAGGATCATCACATTGGCCAGCTGACCGCAACGATAGCCGATGCGGTCAAGCCAATGCGACAGGCGAAGAAAATCCTGCATTGCGTCTCCTGGTAATTGGATTATTTATTGCAAGGATATTAGCCGAGAATCCCCCCAAATTGAATCGCTGCCCAGCGACGGTTGACGTTTCGCCACGAAAAAACTGGACAGGTAACAATTAAGCATTTAAGATATTCGTTAAATGCTTAATTAAATAAAAGTAGTACTCCGGCATTGGCTGGAGCGCCCGTCGGGTATAGACTAGAGGCCTCGCCGCGCATTGCGGTGCCCCTCAACAGAAAACCAGCATGTCGGACAAAGTATTTGAAGCATTGGCATCGTCGCCACGTCGACTGATCCTCGCCTATCTCTCTGAACACGAGATGACGGCCGGGGAGGTGGCTGCCCGCTTTGAAATGAGTGCGCCTGCGGTTTCCCGTCATTTGTCCGTCCTCGAAGGTGCAGGGTTGGTCAGCAGCGAGCGTCGCGGCCAGTATGTCTATTACAAGCTGATGTCCGACAACCTCGTCAATACGCTGACGCAGTTTGCCTTTGCGCTGTGCCCGGTCGCCGGTCCAATCAAGCGCGAAAGCAAGGCCAGGAAAAAGGCCGGCGAAGCGTAAACCGCCAGTACACGCAGACCGCAATGATGGCCTTTCATGGGCCAGGGTTTCTTGCACGCTTTTTTTGACTTAAAGGGGGCAACGCATGGACGTTGGGGCATACCGCAACGGAGTCAAGGCTTACACGCCTTTCTTCCTTCATTGCTACGATCTTCTGGTGATCGGCATCTTTACCAGGTATTTCTGGCAGTGCGAGGGGCAGCGTTATATCGACATCTACCGCCGGCATGCCGGGCGCCGCCATGCCGATATCGGCGTGGGCACCGGATACTTCCTGGACCATGCCGGGCTTGACGAGGGAAGGCAGCAGATTGCCCTGATCGACCTGAATCCGAACTGCCTGCGCCACACGGCACAGCGCCTGCAGCGCTACGTCCCCGAATGCCATGTGCGCAACGCCTTCGAGCCCATTGTCATCGGCGGCACGGTCGATTCAATCTGTATCGGCGGCCTGATTCACTGCGCGCCGGGGACGATGCGCGACAAGGGCCGCATTTTCGACGCCATTGCGCCGCTGTGCGCACCTGGGACGACGCTGTTCGGCTACACGCTGCTTGGCAAGGATGCGCCGATGTCCTGGTACGCCAGGGCCCTGATGGGCTTCATGAACTGGCTGAAAGTGGTGGACAACCGAGACGACTCGCTGGACGCCCTGCACGCCGAATTATCGCAACGATTCAGCCAGGTCGAAGTCTGGCTGGTTGGATGTAACGCTTTCTTCACTGCCAAAAACCATAAGGATGCTACAAGATGAACATCGCTCAAACGGAACGCATCATCGACGCCGACATCGCGGAAGTATGGGATAAAGTCTGCTTTTACGAGGAAGTGAAAGCCAGGCCGAACTGGTTCCTGCGCTGGACCTTGCCCCTGCCCGTGAGGACAGTCGGCGACCACAAGACGGTAGGCACCCTGTGCCGGTGCGAGTATGGGGACGGGCAGTACATCATGAAGCGCATCACGAAGTCGACGCATAACGCTGCGCTTGAATTCAGCGTGACCGAAGCCAGCGAACAGTTCCAGCGCCATCTTGCGTTGAAGGGAGGCAGCATCCATTTGACCCGCCTGTCCGGCAGCCAGACGCTGGTGAACATGGCCACCAGCTACCAGCCCAAAGGTTCGGATAGCGCGTTGCGGCGCTTGCTCGTGGATCTCGTGATCCGGTCCATGCACCGCTTCGTGATGCGGGACATGGCGGAGAGCATCCGCCACGCCCGCAAGGCTCAACCTGCCAACTGCTGACGCACGCGGGAAATCGCCGCGCGCACCTGGTTCGGCGCCGTGCCGCCGACGTGGTCGCGCGCAGCCACCGAGCCTTCCAGCGTCAGCACCGCAAACACATCCTCGCCCACCAGCGGCGAGAAGGCACGCAACTGATCCAGCGACATCTGTGCCAGGTCGATCTTCAGGTCGTCGCACGCCCGCACCGCATGCGCCACTGCTTCGTGCGCGTCGCGGAACGGCAAGCCCTTCTTCACCAGGTAGTCGGCCAGGTCGGTCGCAGTGGCGTAGCCCTGCAGCGCGGCCGAACGCATCGCCTCCGGCTTGACGGTGATGCCGCCCGCCATGTCGGCGAAGATGCGCAAGGTGTCGACCACGGTGTCGACGGTGTCGAACAGCGGCTCCTTGTCTTCCTGGTTGTCCTTGTTGTAAGCCAGCGGCTGGCCTTTCATCAGGGTCAGGAGGCCCATCAGGTGGCCGTACACGCGGCCGGTCTTGCCGCGCGCCAGTTCCGGCACATCCGGGTTTTTCTTCTGCGGCATGATCGAGGAGCCGGTGCAGAAACGGTCGGCGATGTCGATAAAGCCGACGCGTGGGCTCATCCAGATAATCAGTTCTTCCGACATGCGCGACACGTGCATCATGACCAGCGAGGCGGCGGCGGTGAACTCGATCGCGAAGTCGCGGTCCGACACGGCATCCAGCGAGTTGTGGCACACATCGTCGAAGCCAAGGGTCTTGGCCACGCGCAGGCGGTCGATCGGGAAGGTGGTGCCGGCCAGTGCGGCGGCGCCCAGCGGCAGGCGGTTCACGCGCTTGCGGCAATCCTGCATGCGCTCGACGTCGCGGCCGAACATTTCAACGTAGGCCAGCATGTGGTGGCCGAAGGTGATCGGCTGCGCCACCTGCATATGGGTGAAGCCGGGCAGGATCACGTCCGCATTCTTCTCGGCCAGGTCGACCAGGGCGCCGCGCAGCTGCTGCAGCAGGCCGGTGATGTCGTCGATCGCCGAGCGCACGTACAGGCGGATGTCGGTGGCCACCTGGTCGTTGCGGGAGCGGCCGGTGTGCAGGCGCTTGCCGGCGTCGCCAACCAGCTCGGTCAGGCGCTTTTCGATATTCAGGTGCACGTCTTCCAGGTCAAGCTGCCACTCGAACTGGCCGCCGTCGATTTCGGCGCCGACCTGGGCCAGGCCGTTCTGGATCGCAGCCAGGTCGGCGGCCGGGATGATGCCCTGGGCAGCCAGCATGTCGGCGTGCGCCAGGGAACCCTGGATGTCGGCCTTGGCCATGCGCTTGTCAAAAAACACCGAGGCGGTGTAACGTTTCACGAGGTCGGAAACAGGTTCGGAGAAGCGAGCGGACCAGGCTTCCGCCTTCTTGGAGAATTGATCTGTCATAGTGGCTTTGCGGTGAGATTTGCACGAGAAATTCAAACGATTATAAATTAGTAGGAGAGTCAATGAAGAAGTTGGCAAGTTTGCTACTGTTGGTGCTGGCCAGCGGTAGCGCCTTCGCGCAGGGTGCGCGGGCGTCCGACGGGGCATCCGTGGACAGCATCGTGGCCGCCCTGTACGACACCATATCCGGCCCCGCCGGCAAGGCGCGCGACTGGGACCGCCTGCGTTCCCTGTTCCGCAACGATGGCCGCATGGTGGTGCACAGCAGCGGCAAGGATGGCGTGCTCAATACCCGGGTATTGTCGCTGGAAGACTACATCACCCGCGTGACGCCGGTGTTTGCGAAGGAGGGCTTCTACGAATCCGAACTTGCACGCAGGGGTGAGGAATATGGACAGATTGCCCAGGTCTTCAGCACCTATGAAGCGCGCCACGCGCCGGCGGACAAGCCTTTTGTGCGCGGCATCAATTCGATCCAGCTGGTGAACGACGGCAAGCGTTGGTGGATTTCGCAACTCCTGTGGCAGCCGGAAGGGGAAAAGATCCCGCTGCCGGAGCGCTACCTGAAGCCGCAATTAAATTAAGTGTGCACGGGCGCGCGATAGGGTTTTACTCCACCGTTGCGTCCGGCTACACTGTCGGAAAGTCCAGATGTCTAGCAGCGATGCCAGTGAGCAAGCAGAACAGGAGGCCATCGTGAAGCTGTACTCCCCCGCCGGCCTGGCCCGTTTGGGCCTGACCTTGCTAGCCGCCTGCGGCCTTCCTATCCACGCCCGCGAAGCGCCGCCCAGGAATCCCGTCCCGGCAACGACCGGGCGCACCAGCACCACGCCGCCGCCGGACGCGCCATCCAGGCCGCCTTCGACGCCGCCTTCGACTCCCGCTCCATTGCCCGATACGGTCGCCCCGGTGCGCATCGTGGCGGGCGCCAGTGCTACCGTCAGCGGCGGATCGGCCGCCATCGCACCTTCTCCCGTGGCGGCGCACCAGGGCTCGCTGGTCATCATCGGCGGCGGCCTGCGCGGCGACAATGCCGACGTGTGGCAGCGCGTGGTGAAACTGGCGGGCGGCAAGGGCTCGCGCATCGCCGTCTTCCCTTCTGCTGCAGGCAATCCGGAACGTTCGGCCCAGACCATCATCGGCTACCTGCGCAAGTGGGGGGCGGATGCCTTCCTGGTGCCGGTTGCGGTGCGCCTGGCCGGCAGCGATTACCGGAAGAACGCCGATGACGCAGCATTGGCGAAGAAGATCCGCGAATCGGACGGCGTCTATTTTGCCGGCGGCGACCAGGGGCGCATCACCAAGGCGCTGTTGCGGGAGGACGGCACCCAGACCGCGGTGCTGGAGGCGGTGTGGGACGTGTACCGCCGTGGCGGCGTGATTGCCGGCTCCTCGGCCGGTGCGGCCATCATGAGCAGCACCATGTTCGCCAATCCGAAAGCCGTCTTGTCGATGCTGCAGACCGGCATTGCCGATGGGCGCGAGCTGGGCCCGGGCCTTGGCTTCATCGGCGACGACGTGTTCGTGGACCAGCATTTGCTGGTGCGCGGCCGCTTTGCGCGCATGATCCCGGCCATGCTGGCCAAGGGTTACCAGATCGGCCTTGGCATCGATGAGGACAGCGCGATGGTGGTGAATGCCCAGCGCGAGGTGGAAATCATCGGTTACAAGGGGGCGCTGCTGATCGACCTGTCGCGCGCGGAGTGGGACAAGGAAGCGCCGCACTTCGGCGTGCGCAATGCCGTGATCAGCTATCTCGACCGGGGCGACAAATTCAATATCGGCACCCATATGTTCCTGCCGTCCAACGACAAGGCGGGCGGCCGCATCGACCCGACGCGCACCCTGGGCCGCGGGGCCGTGTTCAGCAACGACGTGCTGGGCAATAGCGCCGTGATCGACCTGATGGAACGGCTGATCGACAGCAATCAGGAAGAGGCGATCGGTATCGCCAGCGGTAACCCGCGTGCCAGCGGGACCGAGGTCGGCTTCGAGTTCCGTTTCACCAAGACGCCTGAGACGGTGGGCTATGTCTCCAGCGTGGCTGAGGCGTATTCGGTGCTGAATATCCGCCTCGATATCCGGCCTATCGAAATCACGCGGCCGCTATACAAATATAAATGACGGCTTTTTGAATCCGGCGGCGGCGCCGCCGCGTATATGCCATGGCAACCAACCACACGGGAGGAAACCATGGCACCCATCAAGCAAGCCGCTGTTCAGTTAGCCCTGCTGTCGGCCCTGGCGCCGGCGGCGCAGGCATCGAGCCACCGCGAAGCACCATTCATCACGCGCGAACCCAAGGTCGACGGGACAGACTTCTACATGTTTCGCAGCTACGAGCCGGGGCGCGAGCAGTTCGTGACCCTGATCGCCAACTACGTGCCCTTGCAGGATGCGTATGGCGGACCGAATTTCTTCACCATGGATCCGGATGCGCTGTACGAGATCCACATCGATAACAACGGCGATGCGCGGGAAGACCTGACTTTCCAGTTCCGCTTCACCAATACTTTCAAGAATGCGGCGTTCACGGTGGGCGGCAAGAAAGTGCCGATTCCGCTGGTGATCAATGGCGGGCCGATTAACGAGGTGAATGCGGCCGGCCTGAACGTGCGCGAGACCTATACGGTGGACGTGGTGCGCGGCGACCGGCGCGGCGTGCGCCAAGCGGTGCGCATGGCGGGCAACGGCGCCATGGTGTTCGACAAGCCAATCGACAATATCGGCAACAAGTCGATTCCCGATTATGCGGGATATGCTGGCAAGCATGTCTATACCGTGAATATTCCCGGCTGCGAGGTGCCGGCGCGCCTGTTTGTCGGGCAGCGCAAGGATTCGTTCGTGGTCAACCTGGGCGAAACCTTTGACCTGATCAATATCAAGGCGCCTGCGGTGGAATTCCTGGCCAATGCGGAGAAGAATGCGCGCGACGACCTGGACGACAAGAACGTGACGTCCATCGAGATGGAAGTGGCGGCCCGCTGCCTTACTTCCGGTACGGAGCCGGTGATTGGCGGCTGGACCACGGCCAGCCTGCGCCAGGGACGGCTGATCAATCCTAATGGCGGCTCGAAGGAGGGCGGCGCGTGGACGCAGGTGTCGCGGCTCGGCATGCCGCTGGTGAACGAGGTAGTGATCGGCCTGAAGGACAAGGACCGCTTCAACCACAGCAAGCCTGTGCAGGATGGGCAGTTTGCGGACTACGTCACCAATCCGACCTTGCCGGCGCTGGTGGAAGTGCTGTTCGGCAGCGCGGGCGCCAAGGCACCTGTCAATTTCCCGCGCAATGACCTGGTTACGGTGTTCCTTACCGGCGTGCCCGGGCTTAACCAGCCTGCGCGCGTGAAGGCATCGGAGATGCTGCGCCTGAATACTTCGGTCGCGCCGGTTGCAAAGGGCGCGCAGAAACGGCTGGGCGTGATCGATGGCGATAACGCCGGCTTCCCCAACGGACGCCGGCCGGGCGACGACGTGGTCGATATCGCCTTGCGCGTGGTCATGGGCAAGCTGTGCACGCTGAACCTCGGCTGCGCGCCCGGCGACGCGCCGGCGGGGTCTATCCGCTTTACCGATGGCGCTTTCCTGGACGACAGCTTCTTCAGCGCTGGCTTCCCCTACCTGAAGACGCCGATCCCCGGCTCGCCGCAGCAATAGGGGGGCGCGATCATGAAACGCCTTTGTCTTGCCATGGCGGCCGTGCTGCTGGCCGGCTGCGGCGGCGGTGGTAGCGATGCCGCTTCGTCGATGTCGATATCCGATCCGGTGCCGGCCCCGCCGCCGCCCGCCGACACCTTCATCTCCGCCCTCGTTGCGCTGGTCCGCAGCGCGCTTGAATCCACCGAGCCCGCCGATGTCGATGGCGTTGCGCTGGGCCAGCCGGACGGCGGTGAGCCGGTCGCGCTGGAGTGAGGCCGGCATGAAGCCCGCTACCTGCATCATTCGCGTGGCCGCATCGGCCTTCGCCGCCGTTGCGGCCACGGCGCTTCCGCTGCGCGCCCTGGCCGCGCCGTTTGTGCCGCAATCCGGCTCCCAGGTCGTGGAGACGCTGCCGCGCCGGGGCGATGCCCCCGATGCGGCATTGCGCCGCCAGCGTGCGCAGATAGCCGCTGCGCCGCACGATCCTGTCCTTGCCGCAGAAGCTGCGCGGCAGTACATTGAGCGTGGCCGCGCGTTGGGCGATCCACGCTATTTCGGCTACGCGCAAGCTGTGTTGGCTCCCTGGTGGAAATCTGCTGCGCCGCCGGTCCCGGTATTGCTGCTGCGCGCGACGCTGCTGCAATCGAGCCATCGCTTCGCCGAGTCGATCCGCGACCTGGGTGCCGTCACGCGCGCAGACCCGGCTAACGCCCAGGCCTGGCTGACGCTGGCGACAGTGCAGGTGGTGCGGGGCGAGTACGACGCGGCCGTTCGCAACTGCGGACGGCTCTCGTCGCTGGCCAGCCAACTGGCCAGCATGACCTGCCTTGCCAACGCCCGCGCCGCCAGCGGCCAGCTTGCAGCCAGCGAACACCTGCTGGCGCTGGTCATCGAACGCTCGGGCGGGGGCCAGGACGCATTGCCTGCATCGGACGCCGGCTTGCGGCTCTGGGCCTTGACGCTTTTCGGCGAACTGGCATATCGGCGCGCCGATGCCGTGCGCGCAGAAGAGCGTTTTCGCCTGGGGCTCGGCCTGGCGCCGGGCGATAGCTACTTGCTTGGCGCTTATGCCGACCTTTTGCTGGACCAGGGACGCGGCGAGGAAGTGCAGGCGCTGCTGCGCAAGCACCTTCGCATCGATGGCCTGCTGCTGCGACACACGATCGCCGCGTCGCTTTCCGCCCCGGCCTCGCCGGCCGTGACAAACGCCGTCGCAGATTTGCAGGCGCGCTTCGATGCGGCTGCCCGCCGTGGCGACGCTATCCACCAGCGTGAACAGGCCCGTTTCGAACTGCATTTGCGCCATGACGCGCGCGCTGCGCTGCAGCTGGCGCTGGCCAACTGGCAAGTGCAGAAAGAGCCCGCAGACCTGCGCATACTGCTGGAAGCGGCACTCGCGGCGCGCGATCCAGCGGCAGCCCGCCCGGCGCTGGGATGGCGCCGCCGGCATGGCCTTGAGGATAGCCAGACCGCTTCGTTGGCGCGGCAGCTGGAAGGCGGCGCACTATGATCGCCCGGGAATTCCACGCATGCAGGCTGGCCGCACTGATCTTCCTGTCCTTGCTGCTGGCCGCCGGCACGGCGCACGCCCACAAGCCAAGCGACAGCTACCTGGCGCTGCGCCTGGCGACTGCTGTCCCGGCGGCGCGCCAGCAGCGCCTTGTCGACGGCCGCTGGGACATTGCCTTGCGCGACCTCGATTTCGCCCTTGAACTGGATGCCGATGGCGACGGCAAGCTGACGTGGGATGAAGTCCGGTCCCGGCATGCTGACATCGCCTCCTATGCCATGCCACGCCTCGGCCTGGCGCCGGGCTGCCGGCTGCGCGTGACAGGCCAGCAAATCGACCGCCATACTGACGGCGCTTACTCCGTCCTGTTGCTTCAAGGCGAATGCGAAAGCGGCGCCGCCTTCGCCATCGACTACCAGCTGTTCGCCGACCTGGATGCGCAGCATCGCGGCATGGCCAGCATTACGGTCGACGGCCGCACGCAATCGGCCGTGCTGGGCGGCGAGCGCACGAGGCTCGCAGCAGGCGAGGGCGATGGCAGCGGCAACGCGTGGCAACAGGCCGGCAGCTACCTGCACCACGGCATCTGGCACATCTGGACCGGCTACGACCACATCCTGTTCCTGCTTTCCCTGTTGCTGCCGGCGGTGCTGGCAAAAGGCTGGCGGCCGGCGGGTGTGGATGTGCTGCGCGTCGTCACGGCCTTCACGTTCGCACACTCCATCACGCTTTCGCTCGCCGCGCTGCAAGTGGTCGCGCTGCCAAGCCGCCTGATCGAAACCGCTATCGCGGCCTCGGTCGCGGTCGCGGCGCTGAACAACATCTGGCCTCTGGTGCAAGGCAGGCGCTGGCTGGCCGCCTTCGCCTTCGGGCTGTTGCACGGCTTCGGTTTTGCGGGAGTGCTTGGCGACCTTGGCCTGCCCAAAGGCTCGACGATACTCGCGCTGGCAGCGTTCAACGCGGGCGTCGAACTGGGACAGCTGGCAATTGTGGCGGCCTTCCTGCCGCTTGCATTCGCCATGCGCCGCAGCTGGATCTACCAACAGCTGATGGTGAAGGCCGGCTCGGCGGGCATCGCCGTGCTGGCCATGTTGTGGATCGTCGAACGGGCGACTGTGTAATTACATGGCTCGAACCCACGGGCCTTTGTACAGCACAGGCCCGGTCGGCCCGTTCGGATCGGGCGATCCGCCGCGCGGCTCCAGCGAGATCGCCAGCATCACGACGTCGTCGCCGACAGCGCCCGGCGCGAGCGCGAACGTCGCACGCCCATCGCTTCCCAGTACGCCCAGTGAACGTGGAGATCCCTTCTTCGGAATCGCCCACAACTGCAATGCCCGGTCGACCGGCACCGGTGCGCCGCCGACGATATGGGCCTGCAGCAGGCGCTTGCTGGTGTCGGCCTTCACCAGCAGCGCAGGCTGCGCTTGCTGGTCGGTCAGCGTCGCGACCAGGTCATAGCTGGGCCCGCGCAACTGCTGCAAGCTGATCGTCACCACCAGCGCCGCCGCCACCGCGGCCGATGCCGTTCCGAGCCCGAAGCCGCGCCAGAAATGCCAGCTGCTGCGTTCCGGCTTCAGGTGCAGGCGCATTTCGATATTGCGCCAGAGCTGGGGCGATGGCTCGGCCGTGCGCACCAATTCATGCATCGGCAGCAGGCGGCGCTCCCATTCCTTGACCAGCATGCGCAGGGCAGCATCAGTGTACATCCAGCCTTCGAAGCGGCGGCGTGCGCCGCCGCGCAAGGTGCCAAGAACGTATTCGGCGGCCAGCTTGTCGCGCAAGGCATCGTTGCCGCGGATCTTCACGGGGCTTCTCCTTGCGACAGGCAATGCTTGAGCTTTTCCATGCCGCGCCGAATCCATGTCTTGATCGTGCCGACCGGCAGCGACAGGCGCTGCGCCACTTCGGTGTGCGACAGGTCATGGAAGAAGGCGAGGCTGATCGCCAGCCGGTGCAAGCCTTCCAGCCGCGCCATGCAAGCAATGAGCGCGCGGGCGTCGCTGCTCATTTCACTCGCCTCGGCGGGTGAGCTTGCGTACTCGTCGCGAAATGCTTCATGATCCAGTTCCACCGTATGGTCCGTGCGGCGCAGGATATCCAGCGCCTTGTTGCGGACTATGGCAGCCATCCACGTCAGCGGCGCTGCCAGGCCGGCCTGGTAGTGCGGCGCCGCGTGCCAGATCGACACGAAGCCTTCCTGCAGCGCTTCCTCGGCCAGTTCCCGCTTCTGCAATATACGCAGGGCAAAGCCAAACAGTTTCGGCGCGGCTGCATCGTACAGCGCGCGAAACGCCACGGCATCCTGGCGGCCGGCCGCTGCCAGCCATGTTCTTAGCTGTTCGGGTTCGATAGGCATGGGGCCATCTTATGCCGGGCTTACGGGGCGGTCTACTGTATTCCGCAAAGCAAAGCTACAATAACCGCCACCAAAACCACACTGGAGACTTCATGTCGTACCTGAACCGATTGCTGGCGGGAGCGGCGCTCAGCACCGTGGCCGGCCTTGCGCTGGCGGCACAACCTGCGACCGTGCGCCTTGACTATATGCACACGGGTAACGCGCTAAACGAAAGTTATGCGATCGAACAAGTTGTGATTGAACCGCTGCCATGGCCCGGCGATATGTCCAAGACAATCGATACCACCAACCGAGGCGTGAACAAGGTTGAAGTGGCGGACGCCAAGACCGGCAAGGTGCTGTACACCCGCACTTTCTCCACCATTTTTGTTGAGTGGAAGTCGACCGAGGAGGCGGGCAAGCTGACGCGCGGATTCCATGAGTCGGTGCGCTTCCCCAAGCCTGACCGCCCGGTCAAGGTGCGCATCCTGAAGCGTGATGAGCGCAATGAATTTTCCGTGGTGTGGAGCGTGGACGTCGATACCGATGCGATGGACGTGGTGCGCAAGCAGGATGTGGCTCCCGCCAAGCCGATCCCGATCCGTGTCAACGGGCCGAGCGAGAAGAAGGTGGACTTGCTGATCCTGGGCGACGGCTACACCAAAGCCGACATGGCCAAATTCGAAGCGCGTGCACGCAAGCTGTCCGAATACCTGTTCACGGTATCGCCGTTCAAGGAGCGGGCCAAGGACTTCAACGTATGGGCGATGGCGGTGCCGACGCAGGAAAGCGGCGTGTCGCGCCCTTCCACCAATACACACCATGCGTCCAGGCTGGGTACCCGCTATGACATCTTCGGCAGCGAGCGTTATGTGCTGACCATCGATAACCGCGCGCTGCGCGAGATTGCGCAGCATGCGCCGTATGAGTTCATCGAGATCTTGGTCAACAACGATACTTACGGCGGTGGCGGCATTTACGGGCAGTTCAGCACCGCTGCCGCGGATAACGATTGGGCGAACTATCTGTTCGTGCACGAATTCGGCCACCACTTCGCGGGACTGGCGGATGAGTATTACACCTCGCCGGTGGCTTACGCCACGGGCGGCGTGCGCATGGAGCCCTGGGAACCGAACGTGACGGCCTTGCTGGATCCGGCCAATGTCAAGTGGAAGAAATTTGTGACGCCGGGGACTACGTTGCCGACTGCCTGGCCGAAGGCGGAATACGAGGCGCATTCACGCGAGTACCAGAAGATCCGAGCGCAACTGCGCAAGGATAATCGTCCGGAAGCGGAGATGAGCAAGTTGTTCAAGGAGGACCTGGCCTGGACCAACGCGCTGTTCTCGAAAGCGCCGAACCGTAAGGCCGTGGGAGCGTTCGAAGGCGCCAATTACGAAGCGACGGGCTACTATCGTTCGCAACAGCAGTGCCTGATGTTTGACCGCAGCGAAGAGTTTTGCGCGGTGTGCAGCGATGCGGTACAGGAGACGATTGACCTGTACGCGCCGCGTTAAACCGGCAAGTCTGGGTCAGACCCAAGGGTCTGACCCAGGTTTACCGGTTCAGGTGTTCGGCGCCAACCCGGTCGGCTTGATCCGCACCGGCATCGGCTTGCCCTTGCGAGCACGCTTGCCGAAGTGCGGCGCCAGAGCCGTCGGCCCCATGCGATCTTCCTTCGCTTTCTGCGCATTGCCGATACCCTGCACGGTCACGCCCTTGTCGGTGATCGCGCAAGCAGCAACCAGCTTCTCCTTATCGGCCAGATCCATCAGGATCACGCCGCGGCCGCCGTTGGACAGCACCTTCATCTCGTCCATGCCGAACACCAGCAGGTTCGATTTCTCGGAAATGACCGCCACCGCGCTCGCGCCATCGGCCACCATGGTCGGCGGCAGCGGCCTCGCGCCTTCATCCAGCGTAATGAACGACTTGCCACCCTTCAGTCGCGACACCATATCGCCAGCCTTGGCGATAAAGCCATAGCCTGCATCGGAGGCCAGCAGCAGCTGCTTGTCGCCATTGCCCGCGAAGTAGTGCAGCAGTCGCGCGCCGCCCGACAGGTCGACCAGCGTGGTAATCGGTACGCCGTCGCCGCGCGCATTAGGCAGGGCGGCTACCGGCACTGAATAAACCTTGCCATTGTCGCCGAAGCCCAGCAGGGTATCGACTGTACGGCACTCGAATGCGCCGTACAGCGAATCGCCGGCCTTGAAGGTGAACTGCGCCGGATCGTGGCCGATGCCGGACCGCGCGCGCACCCAGCCTTTTTCGGAAATGATCACGGTCACCGGTTCGTCGGCCACCTTCTGTTCAACCACGGCCTTCTGTGCTTCCTCGATCAGGGTGCGGCGCGCGTCGCCGTAAGTCTTGGCGTCGCCGTCAATTTCCTTGATGACCAGGCGGCGCAGGGTGGACGGATTGTCCAGCACGTCCTGCAGGCCTTCGCGCTCCTTGCGCAGCTCGGCCAGTTCCTGTTCGATCTTGATCGCTTCCAGGCGTGCCAGTTGGCGCAAACGGATTTCCAGGATGTCTTCAGCCTGGCGGTCCGACAGCTTGAAGCGTTCGATCAGAGCCGCCTTCGGCTCGTCCGAATTGCGGATGATGGCGATGACCTCATCGATGTTCAGCAGGACGATCTGGCGGCCTTCCAGGATATGGATGCGCTCATCGACCTTGTTCAAGCGGAACTGGGTGCGGCGGGTCACGGTGGCGAAGCGGAATTCGATCCACTCGCCCAGGATTTCGCCGATGCCTTTCTGGCGCGGGCGGCCATCGCCGCCGATCATCACCAGGTTCATCGACGCCGAAGTCTCCAGCGAGGTATGCGCCAGCAGCATGTGCATGAACTCAGTCTGGTTCTGGTTCTTCGATTTAGGCTCGAACACCAGGCGCACCGCGGCCTCGCGGCCGGATTCGTCGCGCACCTTGTCCAGTTGGCCAAGCAGCAGCCCTTTTAGCGCAACCTGTTCCGGCGACAGGGCCTTCTTGCCCAGCTTGACCTTTGGATTGGTCAGTTCTTCGATTTCTTCCAGCACCTTCTGCGATGAAGTACCTGGGGGAAGTTCGTATACGACGGCTTGCCACTGGCCGCGCGCCAGTTCTTCGATCTTCCAGCGTGCGCGTACCTTCATCGAGCCGCGGCCGGACGCGTACATGTCGTCCAGTTGCGCGCGCGGGGTGATCAGCTGGCCGCCACCCGGGAAGTCCGGGCCAGGGATCAGTTCCATCAGTTCCGCGTGGCTGATCTTCGGATTGCGGATCATCGCCACGGCAGCTTTCGCCACCTCGGTGAGGTTATGCGAAGGGATCTCGGTCGCCAGGCCCACGGCGATACCGGAGGCGCCGTTCAGCAGCACCATCGGCAGGCGTGCAGGCAGCAGGGCCGGCTCTTCGTACGAGCCGTCGTAGTTCGGGATGAAGTCCACGGTGCCCTGGTCGATTTCGTCCAGCAGCAGGCGCGAGATCGGGGTCAAACGGGCTTCGGTGTATCGCATTGCCGCAGCGCCGTCGCCGTCGCGCGAGCCAAAGTTGCCCTGGCCGTCGATCAGCGGATAGCGCAGCGAGAAATCCTGCGCCATGCGCACCAGCGCGTCGTACACCGACTGGTCGCCGTGCGGGTGCAATTTGCCCAGCACGTCGCCGACCACGGTGGCGGACTTGCGCGGCTTGGCGGTCGGGCCCAGGCCCAGTTCATTCATCGAGTACAGGATGCGGCGCTGCACCGGCTTCTGGCCGTCGCACACGTCCGGCAGGGCGCGGCCCTTGACCACGGAAATGGCGTAATCCAGGTAGGCGCGCTCGGCGAAGGTCGAAAGGGTCAGCGATTCGCCGCCGTCATCACCGCCGCTGCCACCGTTTGGCGGCAGTTCCGGGGTTGGTTCGTCAAAGAGATTTGCTTGAGTCATAGTTTTTACTTTCTAACTGGTAATTCGGCCGGGTGGCCGTCCCGTCTGACCCGCGAAGTCAGACACCAGGCCCGCACCGGTCGCGTACCAATGTCTGACCGCGCGGGTCAGACACTGCTTTACCGGTTTTAGATGTCCGCTTCCACCTCGTTGCCGTGTTCTTCAATCCACGCACGGCGGGCGGCGGCTTCGCCTTTGCCCATCAGCATATTGAAGCGCGAGGAGGAGTAGCTGTGGTCGAAATCGCCCAGCGACACCGGCAGCAGGCGGCGGGTGTCCGGGTTCATGGTGGTTTCCCACAGTTGCTCGGCATTCATCTCGCCCAGGCCCTTGAAGCGGGAGATGGTCCAGGAACCTTCTTTCAGGCCATCCTTGCGCAACTTGTCCTCGATCGCCACCAGCTCGCCGTCGTCCAGCGCATACAGCTTCTGGATCGGCTTCTTGCCGCGCGCCGGTGCGTCAACGCGGTACAGCGGCGGACGCGCCACGCAGATGTGGCCTTTGTCGATCAGGGCCGGGAAGTGGCGGAAGAACAAGGTCAGCAGCAGCACCTGGATGTGGGAGCCGTCGACGTCCGCATCGGAGAGGATGCAGATTTTGCCGTAGCGCAGGCCGGACAGGTCAGGCGAATCGCCATGATTGTGCGGATCGACGCCGATCGCCACCGCGATGTCGTGGATTTCGTTGTTGGCGTACAGGCGGTCGCGGTCAGTCTCCCAGGAGTTCAACACCTTGCCGCGCAGCGGCAGGATGGCCTGGAATTCCTTGTCGCGGCCCATCTTGGCCGAACCGCCCGCCGAGTCGCCCTCGACCAGGAACAATTCGGTGCGGGTCATTTCGTCCGATTCGCAATCGGTCAGCTTGCCCGGCAATACAGCCACGCCGGACGACTTCTTCTTCTCGACCTTCTGCGCTGAGCGCAGGCGCGATTGGGCTTGCTTGATCACCAGCTCCGCCAGCTTCTTGCCGTAGTCGATGTGCTGGTTCAGCCACAGTTCCAGCGCCGGCTTGGAGAAGGTCGATACCAGGCGCACCGCATCGCGCGAGTTCAGGCGCTCCTTGATCTGGCCCTGGAATTGCGGGTCCAGCACCTTGGCCGACAGCACGAAGGAAGCGCGGGCAAACACGTCTTCCGGCAGCAGCTTCACGCCCTTCGGCAGCAGCGAGTGCAGCTCGACGAAGTTCTTCATTGCCCCGAACAGGCCTTCGCGCAGGCCCGATTCGTGGGTACCGCCGTTCGGGGTCGGAATCAGGTTGACGTAGGACTCGCGCACCACGGCACCTTCCTCGGTCCATGCCACCACCCAGGATGCGCCTTCGCCTTCGGCAAAGCCTTCCGCATCAGGTGTGGCGAACTGCTCGCCCTCGAACAGGGGGATCAGGGTTTCGCCGCCGGAGGTGGTTTGCGCCAGCTGCTCGTTCAGGTAGCCGCGCAGGCCGTCCTTGTACATCCAGGTCTGTTCGTCGCCGCTCTTGGCATTCTTCAGCGTGACCGATACGCCGGGCAGCAGCACGGCCTTGGAGCGCAGCAGGCGTTGCAGCTCGACCTGCGAGATCAGCGGCGAATCGAAATACTTGGCATCCGGCCAGGCGGTCACGCGGGTACCGGACTTCTTGCCGTCCTTCGGAGCCGGCTGGGAGCTCAATGGTTCGACCAGGTCGCCGTGTTCGAAGGCGATCTGGTGGAAACCGTTGCCGGCGTCGTCTTTACGCCACACTGCAATTTCCAGGCGCTTGGACAGTGCGTTGGTGACGGACACGCCGACACCGTGCAAGCCACCCGAGAAGGCGTAAGCGCCGCCCGAGCCCTTATCGAACTTGCCGCCCGCGTGCAGGCGGGTAAAGACGATTTCCACCGTCGGCACGTTTTCTTCAGGATGCAAGCCGACCGGAATGCCACGGCCGTCGTCTTCGACGGTGATCGAACCATCGGCATTCTGCGTCACAATGATATTTTTGCAATGGCCGCCCAATGCTTCATCGGAGGCATTGTCGATCACCTCCTGGATGATGTGCAGCGGGTTCTCGGTGCGGGTGTACATGCCCGGGCGCTGCTTGACGGGTTCCAGTCCTTTGAGGACGCGGATAGATGATTCGCTGTAGTCGGAAACTGGTTTTTTAGTGGCCATACGTGTTATTGGTAATGCAAAGTGCTGTGATTATATACAGTATTTTCCGGTTTGACGGATCGCATGCTTGCGCATTCTATCCGCTACGGCCGGTGGCGCAAGGGAATCGCGGCGTTAAAATGGGTTTTATGACTACAGATCGGCGCCCGTTCGCAGTCAGGCTGGTCGGCTTTCCCATGGAAGCCGAGCGCGCGCTCGCACGGGGACTGGCCAAGGCGCCCGCCGACGGACCGGCCTATCTCTGCCTGTCCGAAGACAGCCTGCAGGACCCCGATATCTTCCTGGCCAATGGCGCCGAGTTGAAAGCGCTGGCCGCCATCGCATCGCTGGCCGCAGGAGACATCCGGCCGGCGCTTGTGCTGGGCGCGACCGGGGTGCTCCTGCCTTACCCCAACCTGCCGCTGCCGGTGCAATGGAGCGCCATGTACGCCGAATTGGCCCGTCTGGTCGAGCGCCGGGCCGACGTGCTGGCCGGCCTGTCGGCTTCCGTCCACTCGCTGGTGCCGGAGCGCCGGCGCCGCGAACGGCTCGACCTGGACCTGACCGACCCCACCGTTTATGAAAAGATGCGCAAGCCGCGCCGCGAGGGCGCCGTGCTGTGCGTCGATGCCAACGCCAATTTCAGCGGGCAGCTGGATCAGTCCCTGAAACAGTTCGGCACTGCGGTGCTGTGGGCGGTGGACGGCGTGGCAGCGCTGGCGCTATGCCGCCAGCAGCCGGTGGCCGTGGTACTGGTCGACTTCGCCGCTCCGATCATCGACCATTACCTGCTGTGCGCGCAACTGCGCAGCCTGGAGGCGCAACCCGAAGTGATCTTCCTGGTGCAGTCGGCCCACGACTACGACCTGACGCGCGGCCGCGCCGCCGGCGCCGCCGGCATGCTGGACAAGCCGCTGGCTGAACACCAGGTGCAGGCGGTGCTGCGCAAATTCATGCGGCTGTAAATATTTTTATGCGGCGTTGATTTGTCGCTGCCTTCTATTTAGACCGTTTTTATGCGCCGATCGATACGCTTTCGTCACCTTCTTTTTTGACGAAAGTGAATGTATGAAGAACGCGTTTTTCCTGGCGGCGGCGATGCTGTCCGCTCCTGCCTTTGCCGATGATCTGAGCTTCAACGCTGCACTGACCAGCGACTACCGCTATCGCGGGATCTCGCAATCGCGCCTGCAGCCCGCGTTGCAGTCCGGCGCCGATTTTGCCGACAGCGCGACCGGCTGGTACGCGGGCGCCTGGGCGTCGACCATCAACTGGACGCGTGATGCCGGCGGGGCCGGCCGCGTGGAGCTGGATATCTACGGCGGCATGCGTGGCCAACTGACGGCAGATGTCAGCTACGACGCGGGCGTGCTGACCTATGTTTACAAGGGGCGCATCCCAGGCCTCGACAACCCTGACACGACGGAAATCTATGGCCAGCTTGGATACGGCCCGGCGACCTTGAAATACTCGCATCCCGTGACCAGCCTGTTCGGCTTCGCCGACAGCAAAAACTCCGGCTACCTGGACCTGGGCGCAAATATCGATGCAGGCGCCGGCTACACCATCAACCTGCACGCCGGCCACCAGCGCGTGAAGAGCAACGGCGCCGCCGACTACAGCGACTGGAAGCTGGGCGTGAGCAAGGACCTGGGCTTGGCCAGCGTGCAGCTGGCTGCCGTCGGCACCAATGCCGGCAAGGCAGCCTACGCCTCGCCAGCCAACGGCAAGTTCCTGGGCAAGAACGCCTTGCTGCTCACGGTCAGCCGGACCTTCTGATTTTTATATCTTGTTTACACGGGCTTGCCGAGTCTTTACACCGAATTTAGGCGTGTCTCGATAAGCTGGTTCACATGCAAACAAGACCTTTCGGGGAACCTGATGGACATCGTTTTTATTGGCGCAATCGTCGCCTTTTTCGTGCTGGTTGTCGCCATGGCGGCCGGTTGCGACAAGCTGGGAGGGAAGCAATGAATATCTTTTATCTCATCGGCTCCGGCGTCACGGCCGGCTTGCTGGTCTACCTGCTGGCTGCCCTTCTGAAAGCGGAGGATCTGTAATATGACCACCCAATCCTTCCTGCTGCTGGCCGTCTTCCTGCTGGTCCTGGTCGCAGCAGCGTGGCCGCTCGGCACCTTGCTGGCTCGCGTGGCCGATGGCAGCAAAATCCCTGGCCTTGGCTGGCTGGCTGCAGTCGAAAGGCTGCTGTACCGCGCCGCTGGCGTGCCGGCCGAAGACGCGCAGCGCGGCATGGGCTGGAAAGCCTACGCCAAGGCACTGCTGGTCTTCAATCTCGTTGGCACCCTGTTTGTCTACGCCGTTCAGCGTCTGCAGGCCTGGCTGCCGCTAAACCCCCAGCGCCTGCCGGGCGTGAGCTCCGACTCCTCGTTCAACACTGCCGTCAGCTTTGTGGCCAACACCAACTGGCAAGGCTATGCGGGCGAACAGACCATGAGCTATTTGAGCCAGATGCTGGCGCTGGCCGGCCAGAACTTCTTCTCGGCTGCCACCGGCATTGCCGTGGCCTTTGCCCTGATCCGCGGTTTCGCCGCGCGCTCGGCCAAGTCGATCGGCAACTTCTGGGTCGACCTGACCCGCACCGTGCTGTACGTATTGCTGCCTTTGTCCCTTGTCTTTGCAGTATTCCTGGTCGGCCAGGGTTCGGTCCAGACCTTCTCCGCCTATAAGGAAGTGCCTTTGCTGGAGCCGGTCACCTACACCGTACCAGGCGCCACGCCCGGGGCGCCCGCGCAAACCCAGGTCGCGGCCACGCAACTGATCGCCATGGGGCCGGTAGCTTCGCAGGAAGCGATCAAGATGCTGGGCACCAACGGGGGCGGCTTCTTCAACGCCAACTCGGCGCATCCCTATGAGAACCCGACCGCGCTGTCGAATTTTGGCGAGATGCTCGCCATTTTCCTGATTCCCGCCGCATTGTGCTTCGCTTTCGGCCGCCTGGTAGGCGATCGCCGCCAGGGTTGGGCCGTGCTGGGCGCTATGACCATCATGTTCGTGGTCGCAGCTACCGGTATCACCGCAGCGGAACAGGCCGCGCAACCGGCACTGCAAGCAATGGGCGTCGACCAGTCAGCCACTTCATTGCAGGCCGGCGGCAATATGGAAGGCAAGGAAACGCGTTTCGGCATTGCGGCCACCGGCCTGTTCGCGACCGTGACCACGGCTGCTTCCTGCGGCGCCGTGAACGGCATGCATGATTCCTTCACGCCCATGGGTGGTGCAGGGCCGATGCTCCTGATGCAGCTTGGGGAGGTGGTGTTCGGTGGCGTGGGCTCGGGCCTGTACGGCATGCTGGTCTTCGCCATCATGGCGGTGTTCATCGCCGGCCTGATGATCGGCCGCACCCCGGAATACCTGGGCAAAAAGATCCAGTCGTACGAGATAAAAATGACATCGATCGCCATCCTGGTGACGCCGACCCTGGTGCTGGTGGGTACCGCCGTTGCCGTCATGCTGGAAGCGGGCAGGGCTGGCGTTGCCAATCCGGGCGCGCATGGTTTCTCCGAGATCCTGTACGCCTTCAGCTCGGCCGCCAACAATAACGGCAGCGCCTTCGCCGGGCTTTCCGCCAATACGCCGTTCTACAACATCATGCTGGCCGTCGCCATGTGGTTTGGCCGCTTCGCGATGATCGTGCCGGTGCTGGCGATTGCCGGTTCGCTGGCCTCCAAACAGCGCCTTCAGGCCAACGCCGGCACCATGCCGACCCATGGCCCGATGTTCGTATTACTGCTGGTAGCCGTGGTGCTGCTGGTGGGCGTGTTGAATTACGTTCCTTCGCTGGCGCTTGGCCCGGTGATCGAACACCTGCAACTGTATAAATAAGGAGTGCACATCATGTCGCAATCGCAGGCGATTCCACTCGCCCAACCCGGCCAGCGCCTCAAGCTGCTCGATTCGCAACTGGTGGTTCCGGCCATCGCCGATGCGTTCCTCAAGCTGAGTCCTGCAGTCCAATTGCGCAGCCCCGTGATGTTTGTCGTCTATATCGGCAGCATCATTACCACGCTGCTTTACATCCAGGCGCTGAACGGCGTTGGCGAGGCCAGCTCCGGCTTTATCCTTGCCACAGCCGTGTGGCTTTGGTTCACCGTGTTGTTCGCAAATTTTGCTGAAGCGCTGGCCGAAGGCCGCAGCAAGGCGCAGGCGGCCTCGCTGCGCAGCCTGAAGCAGAGCGTGACGTCGAAGCGCCTGGCTGCGCCAAAACATGGCACTGCCTGGTTGCCATGCCCGGCCACCGACCTGCGCAAGGGTAACTATGTGCTGGTGGAGGCCGGCGACATCATACCGATCGACGGCACCGTGATCGAAGGCGTGGCCTCGGTGGACGAAAGCGCCATTACCGGCGAATCCGCGCCGGTCATCCGCGAATCGGGCGGCGACTTTTCTTCCGTTACCGGCGGCACCCGCGTGCTGTCCGACTGGCTCGTGGTGCAGGTCACTGCCAACCCGGGCGAGACGTTCCTCGACCGCATGATCGCCATGGTGGAAGGCGCCAAGCGCAAAAAAACGCCGAACGAGATCGCGCTGACGATCCTGCTCGTGGCGCTGACCATCGTGTTCCTGATCGTGACCGCGACCTTGCTGCCATTTTCGCTGTTCTCGGTGGCAGCCGCGCAGGCGGGTTCGCCGATCACCATTACGGTGCTGATTGCGCTGCTGGTGTGCCTGATTCCGACCACCATCGGGGGCTTGCTGTCAGCCATCGGCGTGGCAGGGATGAGCCGGATGATGCAGGCCAACGTTATCGCCACCTCCGGCCGCGCGGTGGAAGCCGCGGGCGATGTCGACGTGCTGTTGCTGGACAAGACCGGCACCATCACACTCGGCAACCGCCAGGCTTCAGCCTTCTTCGCCGCGCCGGGCGTCACCGAGCGCGACCTGGCCGACGTGGCGCAACTGGCTTCGCTGGCGGATGAAACGCCGGAAGGCCGCAGCATCGTGGTGCTGGCCAAGCAGAAGTTCAATATCCGCGAGCGCGAACTGTCGCCGATGCACGCCACCTTCATTCCATTCTCGGCCAACACCGGCATGAGCGGTGTCGACATGGAGGGCCGTGAAGTGCGCAAGGGCTCCGCCGACGCAGTACGCAAGCATGTGGAAGCGGCCGGCCTGCAGTGGCCCGCCGAAGTGGCCCGCACTGTGGAGGATGTATCGCGCCGCGGCAGCACGCCGCTGGTGGTGGCCGACAATGGCCGCGTGGTGGGCGTGGTGGAACTCAAGGACATCGTCAAGGGCGGCATCAAGGAGCGCTTCGCGGAGTTGCGCCGCATGGGCATCAAGACCGTGATGATCACCGGCGACAACAAGCTCACCGCCGCTGCGATTGCGGCAGAAGCCGGCGTGGACGACTTCCTGGCCGAGGCGACGCCTGAGGATAAGTTGAAACTTATCCGCAGCTACCAGGCCGACGGCCGCCTGGTCGCCATGACCGGCGACGGCACCAACGATGCGCCCGCGCTGGCCCAGGCCGACGTAGCCGTGGCCATGAGCTCCGGCACCCAGGCTGCCAAGGAGGCTGGCAATATGGTGGACCTGGATTCGAATCCGACCAAACTGCTGGAGATCGTGGAGATCGGCAAGCAGATGCTGATGACGCGCGGCTCGCTGACCACGTTCTCGATTTCGAACGATATCGCCAAATACTTCGCGATCATTCCCGCAGCCTTCGTCGGCACGTATCCGCAACTGAAGGCGCTGGACGTCATGCACCTGGCCAGCCCCAACTCCGCCATCATGTCCGCCGTGATCTTCAACGCGCTGATCATCGTGTTCCTGATTCCGCTGGCCCTGAAAGGCGTGCGCTATCGCGCCATCGGCGCCACCGCGCTGCTGCGCCGCAACCTGCTGGTGTATGGCGCCGGCGGCCTGGTCCTGCCGTTCATCGGCATCAAATTGATCGACATGCTGCTGGCAGCGTTCAACTTCGTTTAAGGTGGAGAACAAGATGATTTCGACTATTCGTCCCGCGCTGGTGTTGTTTGGCGCGCTGACCCTGGCCTGCGGTGTCGCCTATCCCCTGGCTGTTACCGGCATCGGCGCAGCCATCTTCCCGCACCAGGCAGCCGGTTCGATCCTGGAGGTGGACGGCAAGCCGGTCGGCTCCGCGCTGATCGGCCAGCAATTCACCTCGCCGAAGTATTTCTGGGGCCGCCCGTCGGCCACCGGGCCGATGCCGTACAACGCCAATGGCTCCAGCGGCTCGAACCAGGGCCCGCTCAACCCCGCCTTCACCGATGCCGTGCGCTCCCGCATCGAAGCGCTCAAGGCTGCCGATCCGCGCAACACGGCGCCGATCCCGGTGGACCTTGTCACCGCCTCGGGCAGCGGACTTGACCCGGAAATCAGCCTGGCGGCGGCCGAATACCAGGCCCGGCGCGTGGCGGCCGAGCGCCGCATCGCGCCGGAGAAGGTGCAAGCCCTGATTGCCGAGCATGCATCGGGCACGATGATGGGAATTTTCGGCGAGCCGCGCGTAAATGTCCTGGCGTTGAATCTGGCGCTGGACAAGAAAACGCCGCATACTCGCTGATATGATTCCACTCGACGACGACCGGCCAGATCCCGACGCGCTGCTGGCGCAAATGCAGCAGCAGGAGCGCAAGGCGGCGCGCGGCAGGCTGCGCATCTACTTCGGCGCGTCGGCCGGCGTCGGCAAGACCTACGCCATGCTGTCGACCGCCCGCAAGTTGCAGGCGGCCGGGCAGCTGGTGCTGGTCGGCGTCATCGAGACCCACGGCCGCAGCGAAACGGCGGCGCTGCTGGAAGGGCTGGACGTACTGCCGCTTCGGGCAGTTGCCTATCGCGGCAAGGTCCTGAATGAGTTCGATATTGATGCCGCGCTGGCGCGCCGCCCGCCGCTGGTCCTGATCGACGAACTGGCGCACTCCAACGCGCCGGGCTCGCGCCACCCCAAGCGCTGGCAGGACGTGGAAGAACTGCTGGAAGCCGGCATTGATGTCTTCAGCACCGTCAACGTGCAGCACCTGGAAAGCCTGAACGACGTGGTGGGCGGCATCACCGGTATCCAGGTTAATGAAACCGTGCCCGATACCGTGTTCGACGCCGCCGACGAGGTGGTGCTGGTCGACATCCCGGCCGACGAACTGTTGTCGCGCCTGAAAGGCGGCAAGGTCTACCAGTCCCAGCAGGCCGAACGTGCCGCGAAAAACTTCTTCCGCAAAGGGAACCTGATCGCGCTGCGCGAACTGGCCCTGCGCCGCACTGCCGACCGCATCGAAGACGATGTGCGCGCCTATCGTGTCGAGCAGTCGATCGACACCATCTGGAAAACCGGCGCATCGGTGCTGGCGCTGGTGGGCCCGCGCCCAAGCTGCGAGCAAGTGGTGCGCAGTGCGGCACGCCTGGCGGGACAACTGGGCACGCAATGGCACGCCATCTACGTCGAGACGCCGGCCTTGCAACGCCTGCCGGCCGGGGAGCGTGAGCGCGTCCTGAAAATGCTCAAGCTGGCGCAGGACCTGGGCGCGACCACTGCCGTGCTGTCCGGCAGCGATATCGCCGCCACGGCTGCCGCCTATGCGCGCAGCCACAACCTGTCCAAGATTGCGATGGGGCGGGCGCACCGCAGCTGGCCATGGCGCCGTTCGCATATCCGCAACCTGGCGGCGCACGCGCCGGACATCGACCTGATCGAAGTGTCCGGCAGCGAGCTCGAAGCAGTGCCGGTGCAGGCCGCATCCAGCGCCGCCGCGCAGGACGACGCCGACGAAGATGCGCTGCGCTTCAGGCGGCGGGCGAAGGGCTTTGCGGTGGCTGGCGTCGCCAGCGTCGGCATGGCCCTGCTGGCGACGCCGTTGCTGCCATACTTCGACCTGGCCAATATTGCCATGCTGTTCCTGCTGGTGGTGCTGCTGGTGGCGGTGCGTTACGGGCGCGGGCCATCCGTGCTGGCGACCTGCGTCAGCGTGGCGTGTTTCGACTTTTTCTTCGTGCCGCCTCGCTTCAGTTTCGCGATCTCGGACCTGCAATACGCCATCACCTTTGCCGTGATGCTGGCGGTAGGCCTGATCACCGGCCACCTGACCGCGGGCCTGCGCTTCCAGGCCCGCGTGGCCTCCTATCGGGAAGCACGTGCCCGCGCCCTGTACGAATTCGCGCGCGAGCTGTCCGGTGCGCTGCAGACCGACCAAGTGTTCGAGACCACGGCGCGCTTCGTACAATCGACTTTCAATGCCAAGGCAACGCTGCTGGTGCCTGATGCAGACGGAGGGCTTCACCTGCCGCCAGGCACCGCTCCGGTGCCTGCGCTTGACGAGGGTGTGGCGCAATGGGCGTTCGACCATGCCGAAAGCGCGGGCTTGGGCACGGACACGCTGCCGGCCGGCCCCTTGTTCTACATGCCGCTGGTAGCGCCCATGCGCACCCGTGGCGTGCTGGCCATTGAGCCGGCGCAGCGCCGCTGGCTACTGATTCCCGAGCAGCGGCAGCACCTCGACACCTTCGCGGCGTTGGCTGCAATTGCGCTGGAACGGGTGCATTACGTCGAAGTGGCGCAGGAGGCGCTGGTCAATATGGAATCGGAACGGTTGCGCAATTCGCTGCTGGCGGCCTTGTCGCACGACCTGCGCACGCCGCTGACTTCACTGGTTGGCCTGTCGGAGTCGCTGGCCGGTTCGCGCCCGGCGCTGTCGGCGCAGCAGCTTTCCCTCGCCAGCTCCCTGCATGCCGAAGCGCTGCGCATGAGCGCCTTGGTCGCCAACCTGCTCGACATGGCACGCATCGAAAGCGGCGAATTGAAATTCAACCTGCAATGGCAACCGCTGGAAGAAGTGGTGGGCAGCGCCTTGCGTTCGAGCCGCCTGCAGCTGACAGGGCACAAGGTCAGCACCCAGCTCTCGCTCGGCTTGCCCCTGTTGCGCTTTGATGCAGTGCTCATCGAACGCGTCCTTTGCAACCTGCTGGAAAACGCCGCCAAGTACACGCCGGTCGGCGCATCCATCGTGATCTACGCCGTGCAGCGCGGCGAGTTCGTGCGGGTCATGGTGTACGATAACGGCCCGGGCCTGCCGCGTGGCCGCGAAGAGGCGATCTTTGAAAAATTCACCCGCGGCGAAAAAGAATCAGCCAAGCCGGGGGTCGGCCTTGGGCTGGCGATTTGCCGCGCCATTGTCGAAGCGCATGGCGGCACGATAGCGGCGGACAAGTCTCCGCTCGGCGGCGCCGCCTTAGTCTTCACGCTGCCGGTCGGTACGCCGCCAAGGCTGCCTGAAATCGAGGAAGAATGAACACCCAACAATCCGAGATAGTCCCCACCGCCTTGCTGGTGGAGGACGAACCCCAGATCCGCCGCTTCGTGCGCGCCGTGCTGGAAGAAGAGGGCTGGCACGTGCACGAATCGGCCAGCATGCAGCGCGGCTTGATCGACGCCGGGACGCGCCGGCCCGACCTGGTGATCCTCGACCTCGGCCTGCCGGATGGCGACGGCAACGACTTCATCGCCGACTTGCGCAAATGGTCGAACGTCCCGGTCATCGTGCTGTCCGCGCGCGTCAACGAAGCGGACAAGATCAAGGCGCTCGACGCCGGCGCCGACGATTACCTGAGCAAGCCATTCGGTACCGGCGAGCTGCTGGCCCGGGTGCGGGCCACCCTGCGCCGCCAGCGCCAACCGCAGGCCGACAGCGCCGGCCAGGTGCAATTTGGCGAAGTAGCAGTGGACTTGCCGAACCGACGTGTCACCAAGCGCGGCGAGCACGTCCACCTGACGCCCACCGAATACCGCTTGCTGTCAGTGCTGGTCGCCAACGCAGGCCGCGTGATGACTGCGCCCCAGTTGCTGCGCGCCGTCTGGGGTCCCGCGCAATCGGACAACAGCCACTACCTGCGCATCTACATGGGCCACCTGCGCCACAAGCTGGAAGACGACCCCGCCCAGCCGCAATACCTGCTGACCGAAACCGCCGTCGGCTACCGCCTCCAGCTTACTTAGACAACATGCGCATGGCGCGCTCGAGGCCTTCGATGGTGATGGGGAACATGCGGTTCTGCATGATCTGCTTGATGACGCTGATCGATTGGCGGTATTGCCACAGGCCTTCCGGCTCGGGGTTGAGCCAGATGAACTTGGGGAAGTGCGAGGTGAACCGTCCGAGCCATTCGGCGCCGGCTTCCTCGTTGTTGTATTCGACCGAGCCGCCGGGCTGCAGCACTTCGTAGGGACTCATGGTGGCATCGCCGACGAAGATCAACTTGGTGTCGGGCGGGTATTTGCGCAGCACGTCCCAGGTGGCGAAGCGTTCGGCGTTGCGGCGGCGGTTGCTGCGCCACAGGTAGTCGTAAACGCAGTTGTGGAAGTAGTAGAACTCCATGTTCTTGAACTCGGTCTTGGCGGCCGAGAACAGTTCTTCCGCGCGTTCGATGTGGTCGTCCATCGTGCCGCCTACGTCCATCAGCATCAGCACCTTGACGTTGTTCTTGCGCTCGGGCTGCATCTTGATGTCGAGGTAGCCGGCATTGTTGGCGGTGGCGCGGATGGTCTGGTCCAGTGCCAGTTCCTCGGCCGCGCCTTCGCGCGCGAACTTGCGCAGGCGGCGCAGGGCGACCTTGATGTTGCGCGTGCCCAGTTCGCGCTCGCCGTCGTAGTCCTTGTAGGTGCGCTGCTCCCACACTTTGACCGCGGTGCGGTTGCCACCCTTGCCGCCGATGCGGATGCCTTCGGGATTGGTGCCGCCATTGCCGAACGGGGAGGTGCCGCCGCTGCCGATCCATTTGTTGCCGCCTTCGTGGCGTTCCTTCTGCTCTTTCAGCAGCTCATTCAGGCGGTCCATCAGCTTGTCGTAGCCGAATTTCTCCAGCGCGGCGATCTGCTCGGGCGTCAGTTCGCGCTTCATGCGCTGCAGCAGCCAGTCGAGCGGGATCTCCTTGGTGGTGTCGAAGACGGCGTTGATGCCTTTGAAATACTGGCCGAAGGCGCGGTCGAACTTGTCGTAGTTGGCCTCGTCCTTCACCAGGCACAGGCGGCTCATGTAGTAGAAGTCGTCCAGCGATGGCTCCAGCACCTGCTTTTGCATGGCTTCCAGCAGGGTGAGGAATTCCTTGATCGTGACCGGGATTCTGGCGTCTTTCAGCGTGAAGAAGAAGTCGATCAGCATGCTGCCTCCCTCCGCGCCAGCAAGTAGCGCAGTTGCGCCTTCACTTCCGGCCACTCGCCGCGCACGATGCTGTACATGACCGTGTCGCGTACGGTGCCGTCGCGGCGCACGGCGTGGTGGCGGATCACGCCGTCCTTCTTTGCGCCGAGTCGTTCGATGGCGGCCTGCGAGGCGTGGTTGAAGTTATCGGTGCGGAAGCCGACCACGGCGCAGCCCAGCGTTTCGAAGGCGTGCGTCAGCAACATCAGCTTGCAGGTGGTGTTCACATGCGTGCGCTGCACGCTGCGGCGGTACCAGGTGTAGCCGATTTCGGCGCGGTCGATGGCGGGCACGATGTCGTGGTAGCTGGTGGTGCCCAGCACCTGGCCGCTGGCCGCATCCAGCACGGCGAAGGCCAGCCGGAAAGGGCGCATGTCCAGCGCGGTGGCGATGTAGGCTTCCACCTTGTGCGGCTCCGGCACGGAGGTGATGCGCAGCTTCCACAGCTCGCCGTCCTGCGCGGCTTCACGCAGGGCGTCGGCGTGCTGCGGTCCGAGCGGCTCCAGGCGCAGGCCGTTGGCTTCCAGCGTGACCGGGGTTGGTGCGTCCATCAGCGGTTGGTCCTCGACATGAATACCAGGCGTTCGAACAGGTGCACGTCCTGTTCGTTTTTCAGCAGGGCGCCGTGCAGCGGCGGGACAGCGGCCTTCTGGTCCTTGCTTCGCAGGACTTCCGGCGGGATGTCTTCGGCCATCAGGAGCTTCAGCCAGTCGAGGAACTCGCTGGTCGATGGTTTCTTCTTCAGGCCCGGCACGTCGCGCACTTCGTAGAAGGTTTGCAGGGCCGTGGCCAGCAATTCCTGCTTCAGGTGAGGGTAGTGGACCTTGACGATGGCTTCCATCGTGTCCTTGTCCGGGAATTTGATGTAGTGGAAGAAGCAGCGGCGCAGGAAGGCGTCCGGCAGTTCCTTCTCGTTATTCGAGGTGATGATCACCAGGGGGCGGTGCTTGGCGGTGACCATCTCGCGCGTCTCGTAGACGTAGAACTCCATGCGGTCGAGTTCACGCAGCAGGTCGTTCGGGAATTCGATGTCGGCCTTGTCGATCTCGTCGATCAGCAGCACCACCGGTTCCGGCGCGGTGAAGGCTTGCCACAGCACGCCCTTGACGATGTAGTTGTGGATGTCGCGCACGCGTTCATCGCCCAGTTGCGAGTCGCGCAGGCGGGACACGGCGTCGTATTCGTACAGCCCTTGCTGGGCCTTGGTGGTGGATTTGATATGCCACTGCATCAGCGGCATGTCGAGGGCGGCGGCGACTTCTTCGGCCAGCATGGTCTTGCCGGTGCCCGGCTCGCCCTTGATCAGCAAGGGACGCTGCAGGGTGAGGGCGGCGTTGACGGCCAGCTTCAGGTCATTGGTGGCGACGTAGTTGTCTGAGCCTTCAAAGCGTTGCGGTGCGTGCATAGAAAAATTTCCAGTGAGTTGATCAATGGAAGTATATGCCAGAGCGGCCTGGCGCGGTGCCGCAGTCCTCGGATTTTAATTAACTTTTTTATATTATTTCGTTGCACTTTTATATTCTTATTTGATGCTATTGCGTTAATGCATATTTATTGTTTTGCAAACTCGCGGTTGCTGCCGGGCGCACCGCTCAGCGTGCATTTGCCCGCTGATTTCTGCCGGTTCTGGCCGAAATGTCCTCCTTCTGTTGCTAATTACTCACTAATGAGAGTGCCCTCGAAAATTAGCCGGATATATCTCTTGTCTTTTGAGATATACTTCGCGCCATTTCCATATGGCAACATTTTTTCGACTGCTAATATTCTTCAGATAAAGGGCTGGTGTGAATAAGAACCTATTCCAATTAATTCCCCTGGTCGCCTTGTTGGCAGGCCTTGCAGGCTGCGGCGGCGGCTCCGACAGTGGCGCCAGCGGTGCGCCTGGCAGTGGCTCGACCGGTAGCGGCAATCCTGCGACGGGTGGCAGCCAGCCATCCACGCCTCCTTCAGGCGGCCAGACCAGCGGTCTAACCGGGGTCAGCGCAGCGTTGACGGCCGGTGATGCCCAGTACGCCACGACCGATGAAATCATGCAGGCGGCGCAGGCCCTGATGTCAGGGCAGACCGCCAAGTACGGTGAACTCAAGCAGGCTTTGTTCCAGCTCAGCGCGGATGGCAAGCGGACCAGTTCCAGCATTGGGCTCATCGACTGGAATCCAAGCCATGATTCGTCGGTTTTCGGCGTGGTCGACAACTCGCGCAACCACGTTATCCTGCCTTCCAACTGGAGCTATAGCGACAGCGCCGCCGGTGACGGTTCCGCCCTGGCGGTCGCCGGCGTTGCACCAGGCAGCAATGCGCGCTACGCCGCCTTTGGCGGCAATCCGCTGGGCGTGCCGGGCAACGCCAATATGGACCAGTTCATGGTCAACCTGGCGACCTGGTTGACCGCGCGCAGCAGCCTGGCCAACCTGAAGGTCGTTACCGCGCACCTGCCTGGCACCGAGACCTATTGGTTCCCTTACGAGAAGAAGGTGCGCGACTGGTTCTTTGCCAAGTCGCCGACGGCAACGGTCAACGGCTTGGCGGCTGGCGCTACGCAAAAAGACAATGTGTGCGACGGGGCTGCGCTGGCGGGCTGCCTGCAGAACGCGGACCTGCTGGTGATTGGCCGCGAGCAGGGGCCGGGCGCCTACGATGGCGCGGCTGTCATGCAAGCGGTGGCCGACGCCCAGAAGCGCGGCATTCCGGTGCTGTACCTGCATCACTACCGCGACAGCGACGACCTGTCCGACCGCTTGCTCAATTACTTCGGTCTCAGCCAGCAAACCAATTACTGGAGCAAGCAAGGCCTGTTGTCCTTCGACCCAGCGGCCTTGCCGGCGAATTCGCCGCAACTGAGCAAGTTCCAGAACCTGCTCAACCGACTGAACCAGAACAACTTCAGCACCAGCTGGAGCGGTTGCACGAGCGGCGGCCGCATCGACTGCTCGGATGACGTTGCGTACATGGCGGAATTCGGCAATCCGGTCAAGGATGTGCAGGACGTGATCAGGGACCTGGACAACCCGCAGGCGCCATTGTTCGCCCAGACCGGTTACCAGCTGGAGAAGCTGCTGGTCCTGCTGGGCGACAAATACCGTGCGGCCCTGTCCTACCCGATGACCAAAACCGCCAACCGCCAGGACTTTTTCCGCGGCCTGTTCTCCGACATGACGGTGATGTACAACCGCAGCGTCACGACTGTCGCGAAGAACCTGGGCAATTTCTCGGACCTGTTCCCGGCGACCACGCCGACCGTGTCCAGCACCGTTACCACGGGCCTGCCGAGCAGCGGCACCAAGCAATACATGACCGGCCTGTACGTCATGCCGGGAACGAAGGTGACCCTGACCCGCACCGACAACGGTGGCAACACGGTGCGCTTCGGCCTGAACATGCTGCGCGATACCACCTGGATCTTCAACACCTATGACCGTCCGTCGCAAATCAGCTCGCCGCGTTTCGCGCTGGAGCCCAACAAGCCGGTCGTGATCAGCAGCCCTTATGGCGGTCCGCTGATCCTGTTCATCGATGCACCGGTGGCCGGCGAACAGTCGGTCAGCGTGAAGGTCGATGGCGTGATCACGCATCCTATCCTGCGCAATGCCTACGACCCGGTGCAGGTTGCGGCCTTCCAGGATGCCGTCAACACGACGCCGACCGGCTGGGTGGTCTTTGCCACCGATACGCTGACCGTGCAGTCGCAGAAGGACAAGTTCAAGCGCACCATTTCCAACTACCAGGGCAATATGGTGCGGCTGGCGGATACCACCTTCAAGTACACCATCAAGGATACTTACGAGCTGGCCGGCTTCAACGCCTCAAGCGGCTTCCTGAGCCTGGCGCCCAGCGTCAAGGCCAAGTGCGACAGCCTGGGCTGGGACTGCACCGGCACCCAGCACCGCCGCGACACCATGCAAAACGTGATCGCCGATTCGCATGCCGCTTGCGGCAACGGCTGCTCCGGCAATCCTTATGACCAGGACTGGCCGTTCGAGCCGCTTGGCTGGGGCGAGTCGCATGAGATCGGACATAACCTGCAGGTTTGGCGCATGAAGATTTACGGCGGCCAGTCGACGGAAGTGTCGAACAACATCTTCCCGGTGCATAAGATGATCAAGTTCAATCAATCGCCTGCCGGCATTGCCGCCCCGCTCAAGGCGCGCCCGGATACCGGTTTCGCCGCGTTCAGCGCCCTGAAAACCGCGCTGGCTGCTGCCGATCCGGCCAACGCCATGTTCAACAGCACCTGGTCCGACAGCAGCTACGCCGCCAACAACTCGGTACGCATCATGTTCTATCGCCAGCTGGTGGAATACGCACACTATTACAACAGCAGCTTTGTCGACGGATGGGAGCTGCCGACCCTGCAATACCTGCTGGACCGTAATATGAGCGCCAGTTCGGGCAACTGGGCCAGCGTGGCATCGGGCTATGGCTTCGGCACCTACACCAGCTACCCTTCCAATATGGACGGCAACGACTTCATGCTGGTCTCGAGCTCCTTCCTGATTGGCCGCGACATGCGTCCGATGTTCAAGCTGTGGGGCATCACGGTCAGCGCGGCAGCGGAAGCCCAGGTGGCGGCATACAACCTGCCGGCAGCAGCGCAGCTGTTCTTCCCGATGAATGACTTGATCAGCTCGGGCAGCGGCGTGGGTCAGCCGGTCGCCATGAGTGCAACTGCCAGCTATCCGGCCGGCTATTAAGGCCCAGCCGGGGCTTGCTGTCATGGCAAGCCCTGGCAAACCACAGTTTCAGGCTGTTGCTTGTTCCATCTTATGGACGATTGGCCAACTTCTAAGGTAAAATCGCAGGTTGAGGGCGCAAAGGAGCGGTTTTGTTGCGCAATGCAGTGTCCGATTTCAACTGACTAAAGCCCACACCTATGAAAAAAATCTTCGCACTCCTCGCGCTGACCGCAGTTGCGCAGGCAGCCGTAGCCGCGGACATCGTCGGCGACGCCAAGAACGCAAAAGGCAAGATCGAGATGTGCATCGGTTGCCATGCAATTCCAGGCTACAAAGCGACTTTCCCCGAAGTTTTCCAGGTGCCGATGATCGGCGGCCAATCTGCCAAGTACATTGAAAACGCGCTCAAGGGCTACCAGAAGGGCGAGCGCAAGCACCCGACCATGAAGGGTATCGCTGTCAGTCTGTCTGACCAGGACATCGCCGACATCGCCGCGTTCTACTCCCAGCAGAAATAAGGCCCTGAACCATGAAAAAACTGATTACCGCTCTGTTCTGCTCCGCAGTCTCGTTCAGCGCCCTGGCTGGCGGCAACATCGAAAATGGCAAGGCCCTGACTGAAAAATACAGCTGCGCTGCCTGCCACGGCAAGGATTACAACTCCCCGATCGACCCGAGCTATCCAAAGCTGGCCGGCCAGCACAAGGATTACCTGCAGCACGCACTGACCGCTTACAAGCGCGGCGACGCGCCGAACGGCCGCTCCAACGCGATCATGACCGGCCAGGTCAAGCCCCTGACCAACAAGGACATCCAGGACATCGCCGCCTACCTGCACTCGCTGCCAGGTTCGCTGGTCCTGAAGCGCTGATTCAGCGCTGCTTGAAGAGAAGCCCGCCCTGTGCGGGCTTTTTGCATTTTTAAACCACGGTTGCCGGCGTTCGTCACAGCGCCGATGCGCGCGCACTGGCCACTGTTAAGCTTCCTCCAACATTTGGAGGAGACGATGGCTTACAAGCTGGATATCAATGGCGCGGCCCGGACGGCCGATGTCGAGGGCGATACGCCGCTGCTGTGGGTGCTGCGCGATACGCTGGGGCTGACCGGTACCAAGTACGGCTGCGGAGCGGGCGTTTGCGGCGCCTGCACCGTGCATATCGACGGTCAGGTGGTGCGAAGCTGCGTGATGCCGGTCAGCGCGGTCGGCAAGGGCAGGGTAAGGACGATCGACGCCTTGTCGCCGGATCGTTCGCACGCCTTGCAGCAAGCCTGGATCGCGGAGCAGGTGCCGCAGTGCGGCTACTGCCAGTCGGGCATGCTGATGGCGGCGGCGGCGCTGCTCACATCCCATCCCAGGCCGACCGATGCGCAGATTGCGGAAGCGATGACGAACCTGTGCCGCTGCGGCACGTATCCACGCGTGCGGCGCGCAATCAGGCGTGCGGCGGGGATGAAGGTGGAGGAGGTGGCATGAGCAATCGCCGCGACTTCCTGAAGACGTTGGCGGCCGGCGGCCTGCTGCTCGCCGTCGGCCCGGCCGTCGCTGTGGCGGCCGAGGCGCCGGTTCCGCCGCCGGGCTGGGTGCGCATTGCGCCGGACGGCAGCGTCACCATCCTCTCCAACACCAGTGAAATAGGTCAGGGCACCGGCACCGCCATCGCCCAGCTGCTGGCCGACGAAATGGACCTGGACTGGAAAACCGTGCGCATCGAAATGGCGCCGCTCGAAAAGCAGTTCATCAACGCCGGCTGGGGCGAATATGCGACCTATGGCAGCGGCGGCGTGGCGCGCCAGTTCACGCAACTGCGCAAGGCCGGCGCCCAGGCGCGCGCGATGCTGGTGGGTGCGGCTGCCGCGGAATGGAAAGTCCCGTCCGCAGAATGCGACACCCAGCTTGGCGCCGTCCTGCACAAGCCTAGCGGCCGCAAGCTGCCCTATGCCAGGCTGGTGCAGCAGGCGGCAGCCCAGCCGGTGCCGGCCGATCCGCCCCTGATGCCGAAGGAACGCTGGCGCTACATGGGCAAGGACGTGGCCCGGCTCGACCTGCCGGCCAAGACCGATGGCAGCGCGGTCTACGGCATCGACGTGAAAGTGCCCGGCATGCTGCATGCCGCGATCATGCAGTGCCCTCACTTCGGCGGCAAGCTGGCAGCGCTCGACCCGCAGCCGGCGCTGGCAAAGCGCGGCGTGAAAAAAGTGGTGCGCCTGCCCGATGCCGTGGCTGTCGTGGCCGACAGCTATTGGCGCGCGCAGCAAGCGCTCAATGCGCTCAAGCCGGAATGGAACCTTGCTTCTGCCAGCAAGCACTCCAGTGCCCCGTACCGCGATTTGCTGCGCGAGGCCGTGCAGAAAGAGGGCGACCTGGTAGTGCCGCGCAATGGCAAGGCCGAAGACATCAGCGCCGCGCACGACGCCGGCGTGGCCAGGTCCACCGCCTGGCTGGAACGGACCTACAGCGTGCCGCTGCTGGCGCATGCCACCATGGAGCCGATGAACGGCACCGCCAGCGTCAGGGACGGCAAGGCGGAACTGTGGCTGCCGACGCAAGCGCAGGACACGGCCCGCACCTATGTCTCACAGGCGCTTGGCATCGCGCCGGAAGCGGTCACGATCCACACGACGCTAAGCGGCGGAGGTTTCGGCCGCCGCATCGAGGCCGATTTCGCCGTGCAGGCAGCCCTGATCGCGAAGGAAGCCGGCGCGCCGGTCAAGCTGCTGTGGAGCCGCGAAGAAGACATGCGCCACGGCTACCATCGGCCGGCCGCCGTGCTGCGCCTGCGCGCCGGCTTCGACGCTGCCGGTACGCTGGCCGCCGTGCGCATGGACAGCGCGAGCGACACCCTGTTCAACTACTCGCGCTTCGGCGCGGACAGGCAGTACGCCAAGCCTTTCGACCGCAGCGCAGTCGGCGTGCTGATGACCCGCCACTACGGCTTGCCCGGCTTCGCTCACCGCACAAACACCATCGACGCCGGCGTGCCGCTTGGCTACTGGCGTTCGGTCGCCGCGTCGCAGAACGTCTTCGCCACCGAGTCCTTCGTGGACGACCTTGCCCTGCGCGCCAAGGAAGACCCGCTTGATTACCGGCGCAGCCTGATGAAGGCGGGAAGCCGCGAACGCGCGGTGCTCGACCAGCTGGAAGCGAGTTCCGGCTGGCGCGGCGACAGGCTGCCCGGGCGCCACTGCGGCATGGCCTTCACCTGGGCCAACGGCACCTATATCGGGCAGGTGGTCGAACTGTCGGTCGATGCGGAATCACGGGTCAAGCTGCACCGCGTCACCACGGTGCTCGACTGCGGCATTGCGGTCAACCCGCGCAATATCCGCGGACAGATGGAAGGCGGCATCATCTTCGCCTTGAGTGCAGCCTTCCACGGCGAAATCACGGTCAGGGAGGGCGCGGTGGAACAGTCGAATTTCAGCGATTACAGGCTGCTGTCCCTGGCCGAAACGCCGCAGATCGAAGTCGTGATCATCGACAGCAAGGAGGCGCCGGGCGGGGTCGGCGAGGAAGCGGTCGGTCCGCTGGCGCCGGCCCTGGCAAATGCCTTGTTTGCCGCCACCGGCCGGCGCTACACCGATTTGCCTTTGATCAAGGCGGGGCTGCGCCTGCAATGATTGGATAGTTTCTATGCGGCATCCATGGTCTATGCTGAAGCAAGACATGATGCTTGGAGGAAATCAACATGGAAACTTCGACAATCTACGTCAGCCATGCGCTGCCAGCGCGCGGCCTGTTGCGGCGCGTCGACAAGGCGCTGGGCCGGGTGGGCGGACTGCCGGCCAGCGCGCGCCAGGCCACCCGGCATATGGTGGCGCTGGAGCTGCGCGACGACGCTTTTTGCTGGCCTTGCGTATTGCAGCGCATGGGCAGCCGCGCCGCACTGGCAGGCCTTGCGTTGCGCCTGGCATCTGCCTTCGGCTCCAGCCACGCCATCGTGACGCCGCATGCCGGGGCGGGCGCCGGCGCGGCATGGGACGATTTTGCGGCCGAGGCCACGCTGCCTGAAATGCTGGCGCACCTGGAAGCCTGCGCAGGCTCCGGCATCTACCTGCTGTCCGATGGCCACCTGGCCGCGGCGCCGGATGCCCGCCTGGCAGGCGGCTATTGCGTGTTCAGGAAGCCGGCATAAATATTTGCTGCACTGCGATTATTGGATAGTTTCCGCGAGGAACCGGTGGTCTATCATGGCCGTATCAAGAAATCGCGGAGGTGCCGAGAGATGGTGTACTTGCTAACTGCATTGCTGGCCGGGGTGGCAGTGCTGATGCTGTGCCTGATCGCCCGCCTGGGACGCAAATCGCAAGCCCTGCTGGCCGCGACGCTGCCGTGGCTGATCAATGTCGGCCCGGCGCTGGCAGTCGGCTCCGACCACCTGGTGCGTTCGGTGATTTTCGCGGCAGTCGCCAGCCCGCTGGTGTTCGCCCTGATCTGGCATATGCCTATCGTCCGCGTGGACGAGCCGTGAGGCTATGGCCTGGCGGGCGCCGCGCGCCTGCTCCTCAAATCCGGCGCTTGACCGCTTCCACGTAGGCCGCGCCGTCCGGCGGCACGCCGCGGCGTTGGGAATTCCAGATCATCTCTCCCAGGCATTCCATGATCTCGTGGTGCGCCGCGTGTTCGGTGCCCAGCTTGCGCGCCAGTCCCACGAAGGCTTCGCGAATGCCGCGCGGCTGGTCGATCGACAGCTGTTCGGTGATCGACAGGTGCATCGACAGGTGCAGGAAAGGGTTGGCCTCGCTGCCTTCGACCGAGTAGTCGCGGGCAATGGCCGCTTCGACGTCCTTCAGCTGGTCGTGGTACTCGGGGTGCGCCATGATCCAGTCGCGGGCGATCAGTTCGATCGGGGCCATGATTTCGTTGGCGTTGGCTTTGCGGTAGACGTCGCAGAAGAAGCGGCGCACGTCGTGGGAAGACGGGGTAAACATGCCGCCATTGTACCGTGCTGCGCCAAGGTGTATCCTGCGGCCCTCTCTTTGCTGCTTTTTTGATAATGCCGGGATTCCTGCCGTTTTTCTTTGTCGACCATGCGCTCTACGAAGGCGCGCCCAAGGTGCCGGCCGCCATCGTGTTGCCGGTCAAGGTCGAGGGCGTCGATTGCTATGCGCAGCTCGACACCGGTGTAGCGGGCGCCGTCATCTGGCACAGCGAGGGCGGCGAGGGACGCAAGGAGGTGACGCTCGAACTTGCAGGCTTGCGTCGTGCGGTCGCCGCCAGCTCCGCCAGCCTTGCCTTGCTGGAGCAGGGGCGCTGCACCGAAGGCTTGATCGCCACCATCGGCAACGAATTCTTCGAACAGGGCACGCTGGAGCTCGACCTGGCCGGATCACGCTACCGCTGGCAGCAGGGCGCGGCGCTGCAGCAGGCTGCGGACGCGCAAGCCATGCGCTACGCGCGTTGGGGCGGGGCGGGCGGCCAGCCTCTGGTGACGGTGCGCGTGGCCGGCGGCGAGCCGCAGGCTGCCCTTCTGGATACCGGCTCCGCGGCGTTTGGCCTGAACGGCCATTCGGCGCAGGCGATGGCCGCGCTGACCGGTGGCACTGCGTTGCGCGACGAACGGCGCTTTTCTGCCAACGCGTGGGGCAGGCAGCTGGCCTGCGTGATGGGGACGGCGCCGCGCACCCTGGAAATCGGCGACAGCATCAAGCTGCCTGCCTTCCTGGCCGGCTACTGCGAGGGCCAGGATTTCGCGCCTGGCGAACCTCTCGCCGGCGTGGTGGGCTTGCACCACCTGCTGGGCAAGCTGCTGGTGATCGACTATGTGTCGCAGCGCTGGGCCTTGCGCCAGCCATAAAAAAAGCTGCCCTCGCGGGCAGCTTCTTCATTCTTTCGTTACCAGTTCCGTTGGCGGCGGCGTCACCGCGGGCTGCTGCGGCTTGTCGCTGCTGCGTTGCCCACGCTGGCCATGCGGCTGGCGCAGGTAGCGCGAGGAATGGCGGCGGTCGCCATGCGCCGGCCAGGTCAGGAAGCGCGATAGCTCCTGCAAGGCGCGCTGGTAGACTTCGCGCTTGAATTCGATCACCACGTCCAGCGGAACCCAGTAATCGTGCCAACGCCAGGCGTCGAACTCGGGATGGTCGGTCAGGCGCAGGTTGACGTCGTTGTCGCGCGCGCACATGCGCAACAGGAACCAGATCTGCTTCTGGCCACGGTAATGGCCGCGGATTTCCCGCTTGATGAAGTGGTCTGGCACCTCGTAACGCAACCAGTCGCGCGTGCGGCCGATAATCTTGACGTGCTCCGGACGCAGGCCGATTTCCTCTTCGAGCTCGCGATACATCGCTTGCTCCGGCGTTTCACCATACTTGATCCCGCCCTGCGGGAACTGCCACGAGTGCTCGCGCACCCGCTTGCCCCACCACACCTCGTTATGCGAGTTGAGCAGGATGATGCCGACGTTGGGGCGAAACCCTTCACGATCGAGCATATTGCACCTCAAACTTTCTGTGGCCGAGGCGTCCTCTTATATTTTTGACTACAAATCCAACTGTAATAGCGCTCTTTGTATAAAGTTTGGACGCATCGGGCCAGCTAATCCTTTAAAATTAGGTCGATTATAACTCTCTCTTTTTAAAAAGAATTCACCGATATGCGTGCATCTCGTTTTTTTATTTCAACCCTCAAGGAAGCTCCATCTGACGCGGAGATCGTCAGCCACCAGTTGATGATGCGCGCGGGCATGATCAAGCGCCTCGGTTCCGGCATTTATACCTACATGCCGATGGGCCTGAAAGTGATCCGTAAAGTCGAAGCCATCGTTCGCGAGGAAATGAATAATGCCGGCGCTATTGAGCTGCTGATGCCTCTGGTACAGCCGGCGGAACTGTGGCAGGAAACCGGCCGCTGGGACAAGATGGGTCCGGAGCTGCTGCGCGTGAAGGACCGCCACGGCCGCGACTTCGCTATCCAGCCGACTTCCGAAGAAGTGATCACCGACGTGGTGCGTAGCGAGATCAAATCCTACCGCCAGATTCCGTTGAATTTTTACCACATCCAGACCAAGTTCCGCGACGAACGCCGCCCGCGCTTTGGCCTGATGCGCGGCCGCGAATTCACCATGAAGGATGCTTATTCCTTCGACCGCGACCTGGAAGGCATGCAAAACTCGTACAAGATCATGTTCGACGCCTACACCCGCATCTTCACGCGCTTTGGCCTGAAGTTCCGCGCGGTGGCGGCCGACAATGGCGCCATCGGCGGCACCGGCTCGCATGAATTCCACGTGATCGCCTCCACCGGCGAAGACGCGCTGGTGTACTGCCCGAGCTCCGACTACGCGGCCAATATGGAAGCGGCGGAAGCGGTGGCCACCGGCACCCGCGCTGCCGCCGGCGCCGCCCTGGCCAAGACCTCGACCCCGAAAGCTGCCAAGTGCGAAGACGTGGCCAAGCTGCTGGGCATCGACCTGAAGCAGACCGTCAAGACCATCGCCCTGACCGCCGACAAGGAAGACGGCTCCAAGCAGCACTTCATGCTGCTGCTGCGCGGCGACCACGAGCTGAACGAGATCAAGGCCAGCAAGGTGCCTGGCCTGGCCCAGAACCGCTTCTCCACCGAAGCCGAAATCCTGGAAATCTACGGCTGCAAGCCTGGCTACCTGGGCCCGATCGGCGCCAGGGGCCCCGTGACCGTGGTGGCCGACCGCACCGTGGCGCTGATGTCCGACTTCGTGACCGGGGCCAATGAAGAGGATTACCACTACACCGGCGCCAACTGGGGCCGCGACGTGGCCGAACCGGCACTGGTGGCCGACCTGCGCAATGTGGTCGAAGGCGATGCTTCGCCGGATGGCAAGGGCGTGCTGGCGATCGAGCGCGGCATCGAAGTGGGCCACGTGTTCCAGCTCGGTACCGCTTACTCCGAATCGATGCAGGCGACCTTCCTGGACGAGAACCAGAAGCCTGCCCCGCTGCAAATGGGCTGCTACGGCATCGGCATCACCCGTATCCTGGGCGCCGCCATCGAGCAGAACTTCGACGACAAGGGCATCATCTGGCCGGCCTCCCTGGCGCCGTTCGAACTGGTGCTGTGCCCGATGGGCATGGACCGCTCGGAGCTGGTCAAGGCAGAAACCGAGAAGCTGTACAACGCGGCCGTGGAAGCGGGCATCGACGTCATCCTGGATGACCGCGGCCAACGCCCAGGCGCCATGTTCGCCGACTGGGAACTGATCGGCGTGCCGCACCGCGTGGTGATCGGCGAGCGTGGCCTGAAGGAAGGCAACCTGGAATACCAGGGCCGCCGCGATTCCGAAGCGACGGCCGTGCCTGTCGCCGATGCCCTGGCCTTCATCAAGGGCAAGATCCAGAAGTGATCGCCATGGCAAGGCATTTGCCAAAGCAGGGACGTGACCGCCGCCGCTGGTGGGCGCGTCCCCTGCGCTGGTGGCATGCGCTGGCCTTCGCCACCGGCGTGCTGTGCGCGCCGTTCGGCTTTGCCGGCAACCAGAAAGAGGAGGCGCTGGCCGACAGCGTGCGGCTGGCGCTGTCCAACGCCATCATGGATGCCCGGCCGCCCAAGCCGGTCTTCCTCAACCCCACCGACCGCGGGCAATACGACAGCTGGCATGCGGCCATGTCGGATCGGCTGAAGCGCAAGCTGCCGGACGAATTCATGCGCCGTGAATTCCTTGAAACCGCCTGGTACGAGGCGCGCCGCGCCGGCCTGGACCCGGGCCTGGTGCTGGGACTGATCCAGGTTGAATCGGCCTACCGCAAATATGCGGTGTCGATCGTCGGCGCGCGCGGCTACATGCAGGTGATGCCGTTCTGGACCAATGTGATCGGCGACCGCGACCGCTCCAAGCTGTTCAATATGCAGACCAACCTGCGCTATGGCTGCTCGATCCTGCGCATGTATATCGACATGGAGCAGGGCAACCTCTACCTGGCCCTTGGCCGCTACAACGGCAGCCGTGGCCGGCCTGAGTATCCGAACGCGGTGCTGGCGGCGTGGAACAAATGGAAGCTGTAACCGTCTTGCGCCGGCTTGGCATGCTGCTGGCGGCGGCAGTCTGCATGGCGCCGTTGCTGGCGCTGGCGTGCAAGAGCGATCCGCCCGGCGAGGAGGACAGCCTCACCATCTGCCAGGAAGATTATCCGGCCGATGCGCCGCGCTTCGAGGATTATCCCTCCAGGCCTTATACCGGCCCGGTTGCGGCCGTGCGCTGGCGGGCAGACCCGCAGGCACGCCAGTACCGCACCATGTTGAAGAAGGCGGCGAAGGAGCAACGCCCGGATTTCGCCGGCCATTTCATCGTGGCGCAATGGGGCTGCGGCAGCAGCTGCGTGATGAACAAGATCATCGATGCCCGCACCGGCAAGGTATTTCATCCGGCCGGTGTCGAAACCAATATCGTCATCAATATCGACGGCCCCTTGTTCGATAGCGGCGGCATGCTGCGCTATCGCGTCGACAGCCGCCTGTTCATCCTGATCGGAGATCCCGAGGAGGACGCGAAACGGCGCGGCATTTCATTTTTCGAATGGACCGGAAGCCGCATGAAGCTGCTGCGCCACGTCAAAGTTCCGCGTGCGTGACATTCCGTGCATATGTGTGCGGGCGGCGGCGATTACACTTTGCGCCTCTCCAACACACGCAGGTGCGCAACGATGCAATTGAATAAGATCCTGATTTCCGTGGCCTGGCTGGCCTTTGCCGGCAATGCCGCGGCATTGTCCTGCGACGAGCAGCTTGGCAAAGCAAGGGCCGCAGAACTGGTCAAGCAATGCAAGAATGTCTCTCCCGCCACGCGCCCGCCATGCAATGCCGCAAACAGCTGCGAGATGATCACCGATGAAATCAAGCGAGGCTGCAAGATGCTGGGCGATGATGCGCCCGCGTATTGCCCGCCAGTCCCGACCGAACTCGTGAAGGGCAAACTGGTCGGCGGCGGCGGCCTCGATAACTATTCCTTGACGATCCGCACGGAGAACGGCAAGGAGATCCAGGCCTATTGCACGACCCACTGCGGCGACTGGTTTACGGAGCCGGACAAGGACGACGTGGTGGCTTTGAAACCGAGCTTGCGCGGCAAGCCGGTGAGCGCCCGCATCGCCACCGAACGCAATAATGGTCGCATCGCCGGGCCAGACGATGCCGACAGGCTGGTCTTCATCAAGAGTGCCACCATCGGCGGCATTTAACGCGGCAGCAAGAGCGCGCTGGCGCTGACCATCGCGAATAGCAGGACGCCCAGCGGCAGCAAGCCGTAATGCAGGAAGGGCGCCACCAGTTGCGTGGCGCCCGCAACGCAGGCAAAGGCCAGGAACATCAGCAGGCCCGCGCCCTTGCCGGCATCGTCCCCGGCCGCATGCAGCGCGCCGCCCATGGTGGCGGGGCCGCGCAGGCCAAGGCCGCCGCAGAACAGGGCCGCGAGCACGGCCAGCGCCACCAGGCCGCGCGTGCCGGCCAGGCCCGCCAGGGCCATTCCCATCAAGCCTGCGCCTGCCAGGAATTGCAGCAGCGTCCCGCTGCGCACCAGCCATTGCTGGCCAAGGCGCTTCACCAGCCTTACCGCGGCCGAGGCGCCAAGCATGAAGGCCAGCACGCCGCAGATCTGCAGGATGGCGAAGGCTTCGATCCCCAGCCCTAGGGCACGCGTGACCAGCACCGGCGCGCTGGCGACATACATCAGCAGGGCGCCGAACATGAGGGCGTAGCTCAAGGCGTAGCGCAGGTAGCGGCGGTTGCGCAGCAGCGGGGCATAGCCGCGCTGGGCGGGCGTCGCGGCGGGATGCGCCGATGCCGGGACCGGCGCGCGGCCGACAATGCGCGCGACCAGCGGCAGCAGCAGCAGCGACATGGCGGCGATCAGCCAGAACGTGGTGCGCCAGTCGGCGTACAGCACGATGGCTGCGCCGGCTACCGGTCCCACGGCAGGAATGGTCGATTCGGCCATGGCGACCATGGCCAGCGCCTTGACGGCGTCTGCTTCGTTGAAGCGGCGCCGTATCAGTGCGGGGACGGCAACGGTGGCCGCGCCTGCGCCCAGTCCCTGCAGCAGGCGGCCCGCCAGCATCCAGTCGATCCCCGGCGCCATGGCGCACACCAGGCTGCCTCCGCCAAGCAGGACGGTGCCTGCCATGATGGTGCGGCGGTCGCCGAAATGATCGGCCGCCCAGCCCCAGGCGAGCTGCGACAGGGCCAGCGCTGCCATGAACAGCGCCATGGTCGCCTGCGCGGAAGGGATCGAAGCGCCAAGCTCCGCGGCCATCACGGGAATGGCGGGCAGGTACAGGTCCGAGGCCAGCAGGCCCAGTGCGGTCAGGCTGGCGAGGGGAACGGCAAGGCGCTGGAGTGCTTGCATGGCGGCTGGCTAATGCTCAACGTAGGCGGAACGCCAGATGAAAAGGGGCAGCACGGCCGCTCCCGCAATCACCATCAGGGCGGCAGTGCCGAACGTGACGAGTGCCGCGTCTTCCACCTTGCCGCCGGCCGTAAACTGGATGGCTGCGGCGGCCACGGCATGGCTGGCAAACTGCAGCAGCGACAGTCCGGCGCGCGCCTGCTGGCCCGCCGCTTTCAGTGCCCCGGCGGCCAGAGGCATTACGCACGCCGAGAAGCCCAGGCACAGCGCGCTCCAGCAACCGAGTAGGTAGTAGAACGGATCGACGCCTTTTTCCAGCAGGTCCCATGGAACGATGAAGGCAGCGGCAATGATCATCATGGCAATACCGAACGTGACGCGTTGCCTCATCGACCCGTCCTGGTCGCCAAAAGACTGGAGCAGCGTGCACGCAGCTCCCGCAGCCTGCAGCATGGCGATATGTCCGGCATTCAGGCCAAGGTCCAGGGAAACCATCACCGGCAGGCCGGCTGCACCGGCCACCACGGCGCCAAAGCACAGGGCGTGGCAGGCGGCGTAGCGCAAGTACGTGAAATTGCCCAGCAACTCGGCAAACTGGAACCTGTCGCCGGCTTTGCCTGGGGCCGCGGGGGCCAGCGCGAGCAGGACGAGCACCAGCAGCGCCGCCGCTGCCGCCAGCCAGAAGGCAAGGCGCCAGCTCGCGCACAGCACGAAAAACGCTCCCGTGATCGGCGCCAGCACCGGAATCGCGCCTTCGGCCAGCAGGCGCAGCCTGCGGCTCGAATGGGACCGCATCAGCAGCGGCAACTGGGCCGCCGCGGCGCCCGCGCCAAGGCCCTGCAGGATGCGTCCGGCCTGCAGTTCCCATGGCGCGCCAGCAAGCGCGCACAAGGCGCTGCCGACAGCGAGCAGCAGGGCGCCGGCCAGCAGGACCGCGCGCTTGCCGAGGGCATTGGAAGCCCAAGCCGAAAGCAGGTGGGCCGTCGCCATCGCCGCCATGTACGCCGCCAGCAAGGAACGGGTGGCGGGAAGGGACAAGCCGAATTCCTTGCCAAGCGCCGGCAAGGCAGGCAGGACGATGTCGAAGGCCAGCGGGCCGAGCGCGGCCAGGCCGGCGAGCGAGAGGAAGGCGTGAAGGCGTGGATGCATAAAAAATAAAAGCCCCGAGCGCGTGGCGTCGGGGCTCCTCGAATGGCTGCAACAGCCAGAAGCAGCTTATTTCAGGTGGTCGGAAATCAGCTTGGTCATTTCAAACATGGAAACCTGGGCTTTGCCGCCAAAGACAGCTTTCAGCTTGTCGTCCGCATTGATCATGCGGCGGTTTGCGGCGTCCTGCAGGTTCAGTTTCTTGATGTAGTCCCAGACTTTCTTGGTCACTTCGGTACGCGGCAGCGGTGCGGAACCGACTACGGCGGACAGTGCGCTCGATGGTGTCATCGCCTTCATGAAGGCTGCGTTAGGCTTACGTGCGGCTGGTGCGGCTGCTTTCTTTGCTGCTGGCTTGGCTGCTGCCTTGGCCGGGGCAGCTTTTTTTGCTGCTGGCTTGGCGGCGGCTTTCTTTGCTGCTGGTGCTGCTTTCTTGGCTGTTGCCATATTCGAGCCTCCTTAACAAACAAATGGATAATTGCGCAATACTATCGCACGGCTAATATTGGCGGGGGTTTGCAGCTTGTGCAAGTGTTTTTGTGGGTTTTTTAGGGGAAACAAGACTTAAACACAAAAAAAGCCGCCCGAAGGCGGCTATTTGCGGCTTGGCGGGGCTTAGCGCATGCCCGGCATCATGCCCTTCATCGAGCGCATCATCTTCATCATGCCGCCACCCGACAGTTTTTTCATCATGGTCTGCATCTGTTCGAACTGGGTCAGCATGCGGTTCACTTCCTGCACCTGGACGCCGGCGCCGGCCGCGATACGGCGCTTGCGCGCCGCCTTGATCAGTTCCGGCTTGGCGCGTTCCTGCGGCGTCATCGAGTCGATGATGCCGACCATGCGGCGCACCTGCTTCTCGGCCTGGTCCATGTTGGCGCCGGCTGCCGCTTGCTGGAACTGGGCCGGCAGCTTGTCGAGCAGGCCGCTCATGCCGCCCATTTTCTTCATCTGCGCCAGTTGCGCCTTGAAGTCGTTCATGTCGAACTTGCCGCCCGACTTGACCTTGGCGGCCAGCTCGGCTGCCGCCTTGGCGTCGACGTTTTTCTGCGCTTCCTCGACCAGGGCCAGGATGTCGCCCATGCCCAGGATGCGGTTGGCCATGCGCTGCGGGTCGAACGCTTCCAGGCCGTCCAGCTTTTCCGACACGCCGGCAAACTTGATCGGCTTGCCGGTAATGTGGCGCACCGACAGCGCCGCACCGCCGCGCGAGTCGCCATCGAGCTTGGTCAGCACCACGCCGGTCAGCGGCAGCGCATCGTTGAAGGCCTTGGCGGTGTTGATGGCGTCCTGGCCCAGCATGGCGTCGACCACGAACAGGGTTTCGATCGGCTTGACCGCGCCGTGCACGGCGGCGATCTCTTTCATCATCTCTTCGTCGATACCGAGGCGGCCGGCGGTGTCGATGATCAGCACGTCATGGTGGTGCTTCTTGGCCCAGTCGAGGGCCGCCAGCGCGATGTCGACCGGCTTGTCCTGCGCGGTGGAAGGGAAGAAGTCGGCGCCGACCTGGCCGGTCACCGATTGCAGCTGGGCGATCGCGGCGGGACGGTAGACGTCGGCCGACACGGTCAGCACCTTCTTTTTCTTCTGCTCTTTCAGATACTTGGCCAGCTTGCCGACGGTGGTGGTCTTGCCCACGCCCTGCAAGCCAGCCATCAGGATGATGGCCGGCGGCTGCTGGGCAAACGAAAGCTGCGAGGCTTCCGCGCCCAGGTCGGCGCCCATCAGGGCGCCCAGTTCGCGCTGCACCACGCCGACCAGGGCCTGGCCCGGGGTCAGCGAGGAAATCACTTCTTCGCCGAGGGCTTTTTCCTTGACCTTGGCGATGAATTCGCGCACGGCCGGCAGGGCGACGTCGGCCTCCAGCAGCGCCATGCGCACTTCGCGCAGCATGTCGGCGGTGTTGGATTCGGTCAGGCGGGCCTCGCCGCGCATCGTCTTGACGACTTTGGCAAGGCGCGTAGTCAGGTTGTCTAGCATTGGTGGCCTACTAATTAATAGAGAGGGGCGCGATAAGCGGAAAATCCCGCCATTTTACCTTAGTAGCCGGCTTCGGCGGCAGCGCCCGGCAGTGACCCCAGGTCTCTCACGAAATGTCACTATCTTGCACAAATTTGCGAAATAAACAAAGTTTCTTCTTGACAAGACATGCGGCCCACGTGCATCTTGTTCATAAATTAATTTTATGGATAAACCTTGTGCAGACGCTGGCCGTTCCAGACCTGATCAATCTATTCGCGCCCGGCCGGCGGCGCGCACTTCGCCATTGGCGCCTCGCTGCGCTGGCGGCAACGGCCTGCGTTGCGCTGTACATCGGCTGGCAGCTGGCGCGTCCCGCCATCGTCGACCAATTGGCCGAGGCTTTCCCGCCAACGCTTGCAACCCGGCTGGGGCAGGACATGCTGCGCGAACTCGATCTGCAGGCGCTCAAGCCCAGCGAGCTGTCGGAAACGCACCGCGCCCGCATCAGCGGGGCGTTCGCCAGCCTGCAGGCGCCGCATGAGGGCGCGCCGCGCCACCGCCTGCTGTTTCGCAGCAGCCAACTCGGCGCCGCGGCCTTCACCCTGCCATCGGGCGACATCATCCTGACCGACAGCCTGGTGCTGGCGCTGCCCGACGATGGCGCGGTGCTGGCGGTACTGGCGCACGAGCTGGGCCACCAGCAGCAGCGCCACATGCTGCGCCGCCTGTTACAGGAAGCCATGCTGCCGGCGGCAAGCGCGATGGTGCTGGGCGACACCAACTGGCTGGTTTCCAGCATGGCGGCGCGGGCGCCGCACCTGGAGTGGCCGCAACAAGCTGAAATCGAAGCCGACAACTACGCGGCCGACCTGCTGGAACATAACGGCCTGTCCTTGCGTCTCCTGACCGAAGTGCAGGAAGCGCTCAGCGGCGTGGCCGGTTCGACCGGCGCGCCCGGCGCCGAGCGCGCCTACCTCGCGATCCATCCCCCGTGCGCGGAACGCCTGGCGCAGCAGCGCGAACGCAGCGCCCTTTAAGCGCCCCAGCCTTCAATGTATGATGGGCGCGCGGCCGCGCAGGCCAAAATTCACTAAGGAGACCTGGATGAAACTGGAAAGTATCGGCAAGGCCGCGGCCCTCGTGGCGCTGGCAAGTTTGGTGGCGGCTGGAAGCGCGCAGGCGCAGGAAGTGGTGCGGCTGGGGAACCTGAAATTCGCCCACTACGGCGCCGTGTCGTACATCAAGGAGAACGCGCCGAAATGCGGCATCAAGGTCGAAGAGCGCGTGTTCGCCAAGGGCCTGGACGTGATGTCCGCCGTGCTGGCCGGCGAGCTTGACGTGGGCGCTACCGCTTCCGAGGCAGCGATTTCCGGCCGCGCCGGCGGCGCCCCGATCTACGTGGTGGCCGGTTTCGCCAAGGGCGGGGCGCGCCTGGTGGGCCGCAGCGACCTGAATCTCAAGTCGATCAAGGACCTGAAGGGCAAGAAGGTCGGCGTGACGCGCGGCGGCATCCAGGAAGTGCTGCTGCTGGCGGAACTGCAGCAGGCCGGCCTGACCGTTTCCGAGCAACCGGGCAAGGATGTGCAAACCGTGCTGCTGGCCTATGCGGACCTGAACCAGGCCCTGCTCGGCAAGCATATCGACGCCATGATGCAGTCGGAGCCGCAGTCGTCGCAGGCCATCAACAAAGGCTACGGCACGGAGATCCTCAAGCCCTACGACACCCCGATCGGCGAGCCGATCCGCACCATGGTGATGACCGAGAAATTCTACAAGGAGCGCCGCCCGGTGGCGGAGAAGTTCATGCGCTGCTTCGTGGAGGCGACCAAGACCTTCATCGACCAGCCGGCCACCGCCGAAAAATACGTGCGCGATACGGTCTTCAAGGGCCAGATCACCAGCGACGATTTCCAGGACGCGATCGGCAATTCGCCGTACTCGTATGACGTGACGCCTGAGCACATCCAGGTCACCACCGACATCATGGTCAAGACCGGCGTGGGCAAGATGGCCAAGCCGCCGGTGGCCAAGGACTGGGTCAAGACCGACCTGCTGGAGCAAGCCAAGAAATCGCTGGGCGTCAAATGAAGGTCGCATGGCGGGACGTCGCTGTCGGCCTGGTGGTGCCGGCAGCGCTGGTGCTGGTCTGGCATATCGTGACTTACCGCGGCTGGGTCAATCCGCAGGCGCTGCCGTCGCCGGAGGCGGTGGCGCGCAAGTGGGTGGAGTACCTACTGCCGCTGCAGCCTTATGACGGCAACGGCAGCTGGCTGGCCTGGGCCTTCTCCGGCGAATTGATCCACGATGCGATCGGCAGCATGTACCGCGTGCTGCTTGGTTTCGCCATCGGCGGCGGGCTGGCGCTGCCGTTGGGCCTGGCCATGGGCGCCAGCGCCCACGCCTACCGCCTGTTCAATGTGCTGGTGCAGATCATCCGCCCGGTGCCGCCGATCGCCTACATCCCGCTGTCGATGCTGTGGTTCGGGCTGGGCAACCCGCCGGCCATCTTCCTGATTTCGCTGGGCGCCTTCTTCCCGGTGCTGATCAACACCATCGCCGGCGTGCGCCAGGTGGACGGCATCTACCTGCGCGCCGCGCGCAACCTGGGCGCCACCGGGCCCACCATGTTCCTGCGCGTGATCCTGCCGGCCGCCGTGCCTTCCATCCTGGCCGGCGTGCGGATCGGCATCGGCACCGCCTTCATCGTGGTGATCGTGGCGGAAATGGTGGCGGTGAATAACGGCCTTGGCTTCCGCATCAGCGAGGCGCGCGAGTACTTCTGGTCGGACAAGATCATCGCCGGCATGATCAGCATCGGCTTGCTGGGGCTGGCGATCGACGTCGGCATGGACCGCCTGAATAACCACCTGCTGCGCTGGCACCGCGGCCTGGAGAGCTGAATGAGCGCTGCACATATCGAAATCAAGGGTGTCGGCAAGGTATTCGGCACCTCGGTGGTGGCGCTGCAGGACATCAACCTGGATATCCCGCGCGGCCAGTTCGTCTGCCTGCTGGGGCCTTCCGGCTGCGGCAAGTCGACCCTGCTGAACGCCATTGCCGGCTTTTCGCCGCCCACCAGCGGCAGCATCGTCGCCGACGGCAAGCCGGTGGCCGAGCCGGGGCCGGAACGCGGCATGGTATTCCAGGAGTACGCGCTGTTCCCGTGGATGACGGTGGCCGACAACGTGGCCTTCGGACTGGAGATCAAGGGCATGGCAAAGGAGCAGATTGCGTCCACCGTGGACAAGCTGCTCAAGACCCTGTCGCTGCAGGACTTCCGCCATCGCTTCCCGAAAGACCTGTCGGGCGGCATGCGCCAGCGGGTGGCGATTGCGCGCGTGCTGGCGCTCGATTCGCCGATCATGCTGATGGACGAGCCGTTCGGCGCGCTCGATGCGCTGACCCGGCGCAACCTGCAGGACGAGCTGCTGCGCATCTGGTCCGAGCTGAAAAAGACCATCATCTTCGTCACCCACAGCATCGAGGAGGCAATCTACCTGGCCGACCGCATCGTGGTGATGACCTACCGCCCCGGCACCGTCAAGCGCGACATCCTGGTCGACATGCCGCGCCTGCGCGACCCGTCGGCGCCGGAATTCAATGCCCTGAAGCGCGAGCTGGGGCAGCTGGTGATGGAAGAACAACAACGGCATCACAACGACGAGTTGCGCGCCGCGGCCGTGGATTAAAATCGTCGCGGTGTTAAACTTACCGGATGCAAACTTACTTCCTGCTCGCAGCAACGCTGCTCTACCTGATTTGTGGTGTTCTCCCGTCGCCTAAATCCGTGCCCATCGCCGCACTGACTGCGGGCGCTTGGCTGCTGCACGGGGCGGCCTTGTGGGTGGACGTGATGGTGCCGGGTTCGCTGCGCATCGGTTTTGCCACCATGCTGTCGTCGGCGCTGTGGATTTCGGTCGGCGCCTACTGGCTGGAGAACCAGAACTTCCCGCTCGATGGCTTGCGCCGCATCGTGATGCCGGTGGCAGCACTGGCGGTGGCGCTGCAGGCGGGCTTCCCCGGTTCGCTGGTACCGACTGCCGGCCGCTCCGTCATGCTGGGTTGGCACATTGCCATCGCCACGCTGGCCTACAGCACGCTGACCATCGCCGCCTTCCATGCCGTGCTGATGGCGCTGCAGGAGTCGCGCCTGCATACGCGCAGCGACAGCCCCGGCTTTTTCGCCACCGCGCTGGACCAGTTGCCGGCCCTGCTGACGATGGAAAAACTGCTGTTCCGCCTGATCGGCTTCGGCTTCGTGCTGCTGAGCCTGACCGTCCTGTCGGGTATCGTCTTCAGCGAAGAACTGTTTGGGCGGGCGCTGAAGTGGGACCATAAATCGGTGTTCACCCTGCTGTCCTGGGTCCTGTTTGCCGCCTTGCTGGCCGGGCGTCATTTCCGCGGCTGGCGCGGCAAGACGGCCCTCAGCTTCACGCTGGCGGGTTTTGCGACCCTGCTGCTGGCCTATGTCGGCAGCCGCTTTGTCCTGGAAGTGGTTTTACATCGAGGTTTGGCATGACACGACTCCTGTTCTGGCTGGCGCTGATCTTCCTGGTCATCGCCGCCGTCCGCAGCAAACTGCGCAAGATGAGCGGCCCGCCGCAGGGCGGTAGTTCGCCGGCACCGCAACAGCCGCGCGCGGCCGAGCCGCAGCAGGCCGAGAAGATGCTGCAATGCGCCCATTGCGGCGTGCATTTCCCCGCCTCCGAAAACGTGCCGGCCAACGGCCGTGACTACTGCTGCGCGGCGCACGCCCCGCATTAAGCCGCAGCGTGTTCGCCCGTCTCCATACCCTGTCGGCCGCCTCGCGCGACACCTTCTGGCGCTCGCTGAAGGCGCTGGGCGCGACCCGCATCGTCATTGCCCTGGTCTTGCTGCTGTACTTCAGCGCCGGCAAGCTGACGCTCCCTGAACTGTCGGTGCAGGTGTGCATCGCCTACCTGCTGCTGGCGGTGGGGATGCAGGTGCTGGCTATCCGCTGGCGCCGCCATTTCATGCTGCAGCTGATGTCGCAGGTGGCCTGCGACCTGACCTGCATCTCGTTGCTGTACCTTGCATCGGGCGGCCTGCGCTCCGGCCTGGCCATCCTGTACCTGTTCCCGCTGGCCGGTTGCGCCATTCTGGCGCCGCTGGTGCTGTCGCTGTTCAGTGCCTCGCTGGCCACGCTGTTCATGCTGGCCCATAGCGCCTACTTCGCCATTGCCGGGGAAGATTCATCGGTGCTGCAGGCTGGCTTGTACGGCGTTGCCTGGTTTGCCGTGACACTGGTGGTGAACCGCATGGCGGCGCGCCTGATCGGCCAGGAAGAACTGGCGGCGCAGCGCGGCATTGAAATCGGCGTGCAGCAGGCCGTCAACCGCCTGGTGATCGCGCATTCGGCCGACGGCATCCTGGTGGTGGGGGCGGAAGGCACTATCCATATGAGCAACCCGGCCGCGCAGCAGATGCTGGGCGGCGCCGCGCAGATGCTGGATGGCGCAGCCCTGCAGCCGATTGCGCTCGCTTACGAAACCTGGCGCAACGACCCGCGACAGGCCAGCGCCTTCATCACGATCAAGCCGTTTGAAGACCCTCAGAGGGAAGACATGACGGCCGCCTGGAATTCGCGGCGCGACGTGGCACTGCACCTGAAATTGCGTTTCGCCGCCGCCGATACCAACGGCCTGGACGTGGAGCGCAACGTGATCTTCCTGGAAGATGTGACCAGCATCGAGGAAAAGGCGCAGCAGCTCAAGCTGGCCTCGATGGGCCGCCTGACGGCCAGCATCGCGCACGAGGTGCGCAATCCGCTGTCGGCCATCGGCCACGCCAATTCGCTGCTGGAAGAGGATTTGCACGCGCCCGTGCACAAGCGCCTGCTGCAGATCATCGGCGACAATGTGGCGCGCGTGAACCGCATGGTGGAAGACATCCTGCAACTGTCGCGCAAGGCGCAAAGCCACCATGAGCCGATGGAGCTGGAAAGCTTCCTCCATGAATTGAAGGCGGAATTCGATGAAACGCATAAGCTCGACCGTAAGATCGTCTGCCTGGGCGGCATGCGCCAGGTGATGGTGCGCTTCGATCCGCTGCACCTGCGCGAAGTGCTGATCAACCTGCTCAACAACGCGGTGCGCTACGCCAGCGGCACGCCGGCCAGCATCCGCGTCTTCATCGTGCAGGTGGCGGGCCGGCCGCTGGAACTGCACGTGCAGGACGATGGCCCCGGCATATCGCCGCAGGTGCGGGCCCACCTGTTCGAGCCGTTTTATACTACGTCGAGCAAAGGCACGGGCCTGGGGCTGTATCTGGCGCGTGAATTGTGCTCGAATAACGAAGCCATGCTGGATTACGAACACCGCTTCGAAGCCAGCGTGACAGAGGGCGGTGCGCGTAAATCGAGCGGCCGTTTTGTGATTACATTTGCGAAAAACACATGACTTCTCCACGTGTCCTGGTCGTCGACGATGAAGCCGACCTGCGCGAACTACTGGAAATTACCCTGCTGAAGATGGGGCTGGACGTGGACAGCACCGAAACACTTCAGCAAGCACGCCAGCTGTTTGCCGAAAAAGATTTCCAACTGGTGCTGACCGACATGCGCTTGCCCGACGGCCTTGGGCTGGACCTGGTGCGCGAGGTCGCGGCCAGCGGCAAGAATATCCCGATTGCAGTCGTGACGGCCTTCGGCAGTGCCGAAAATGCCGTGGTGGCGCTGAAGGCGGGCGCCTTTGACTACGTGAGCAAGCCGGTGCAGCTGGAGCAGTTGCGCGTGCTGGTGCAGTCGGCATTGAAGCTGAGCGACGGCGCCCCGGCCGCAGCCCCGGCACGCGGACAGGCGCAGGGCAGGCTGCGCGGCAGTTCGGCTGCGATCCAGGCCCTGCGCGCCCAGATTGCCCGGCTGGCGCGCTCGATGGCGCCGATTGCCATCAGTGGCGAGTCGGGCAGCGGCAAGGAGCTGGCGGCGCGCGAAATCCACGCCCAGAGCTCGCGCGCCGACAAGCCGTTCATCGCCGTCAACTGCGGCGCCATCCCGGAAGCCCTGATGGAGGCCGAGTTCTTCGGCTACCGCAAGGGCGCGTTCACCGGTGCTTCCGACGAGCGCGACGGCTTCTTCCAGGCTGCCAATGGCGGTACCCTGATGCTGGACGAGGTGGCCGACCTGCCGCTGGCCATGCAGGTCAAGCTGCTGCGCGCAATCCAGGAACGGCGCGTGCGCAAGATCGGCGCCACGGCCGAGGAGCCGGTCGACGTGCGCATCATTTCAGCCACCCACAAGAACCTGGAAAAGCTGGTGGAGGACGGCCTGTTCCGGCAGGACTTGTTCTATCGCCTGAACGTGATCGAACTGCGCCTGGCGCCCTTGCGCGAGCGGCTGGACGACCTGGACGAACTGGTCGAAGCCATCCTGGCGCGGCTGGGCAGCTTTGAACACAAGGTGGTGCTGGCGCCCGGCGTGCTGGACGTCTTGAAAGGCTACTCCTTCCCGGGCAATGTGCGGGAGCTGGAGAATATCCTGGAACGTGCGCTGGCGTTTTCCAATGATGGCGTGATCTCGGCGGAAGACCTGGCGCTGAAAGGCGGCTCGCTGCCGGCGCCAGTGCCCAGCCCGGCGCCCGTGGCCGCGCCAGCCGCTCCTGCCAGCCCGGAGCCCAGCGACGCGGTCGCCCAGCCGGCCAGCCCGGCCGCCACTCCAGCGCCGGTGGCAAGCTTGCCGGCCGAGGCCCCTGCCGGGGAGGCCGCAGCAAGCGGCGCGCCGGCCATGCCGCGGCTGCCGGCGTTCGATGTCCAGGCAAGCAGCCTGCCGGCCTACCTGGAAGCGGTCGAGCGCGACATCATCACACGTGTCCTGGCCCAGGCCAACTACAACCGCACCCAGGCCGCCCAGCTGCTGGGCATCAGCTACCGCCAGCTTCGCTACCAGATGCAGAAGCTGAATATCCAGGACCCAGGCTAGCAGTTCGCGGCGGCGGGGCGTCCGCCGCCCGATTGGTCTATAATCCCGGTCCGCCGCGAAAATCCCCTTGAATCATGTAGCGTTTTCGCCAACGCACAACCGTGTGCTGCGCTGCAACATTGCTGATTAAACCAGCACGCAAAAAGCTGTGTTAGTGCTCGCTCACCGCCGATCGCCTGTAGCGATGGGGGATATCAAAAGTCAATAAGAAAACGTGGTCTAAACGAAAAAATTTCACCTTGTACGATCCGAATCACGTCACTACAATTAGTGGGCAGAATTCGATGGTCCACTAGATATAGTGGCCATTAACAAATACTGAATACGCGGAGCATAAATGCAATCTACTCAAGATATTTCCACCACTCAGGCGCCTCAAGGTCCTGTTTCCGCCGGCGAGACTGCCGGCGGTGTCGCTGTTTCCGCTAGCCAAATGGCCGACTACCGCATCATCCGCCGCAACGGCGCCGTGGTCGCTTTCGAGCCATCCAAGATCGCCGTGGCAATGACCAAGGCCTTCCTGGCAGTAAACGGCGGCCAGGGTGCGGCTTCCGCCCGCATCCGCGAACTGGTGGAAGAATTGACCAAGAACGTGGTGAGCGCCCTGATGCGCCGCCAGCCAGCCGGCGGCACCTTCCATATCGAAGACGTGCAGGACCAGGTTGAGCTGGCCCTGATGCGCTCCGGCGAACATGACGTGGCACGCTCCTACGTGCTGTACCGCGCCAAGCATATGGAAGAGCGCCGTCTGAAGAAAGAGGCAGCCGGCGCCACGGCGACCGCTGAACCGCAGATCAATGTCACCGAGAACGGCGTGGCCCGTCCGCTGGTGATGCAGGAAGTGCGCGACCTGATCGGCGCGGCCTGCAAAGGCCTGGAAAAGCACGTCGATGCCGACGCCATCCTGGCCGAAACCATGAAGAACCTGTACGACGGCGTGCCGGTCGAAGAACTGCACAAGTCCGCCATCCTGGCTGCCCGTGCGCTGATGGAAAAGGACCCGGCCTACTCCCAGGTGACCGCCCGCATCCTGCTGCACACCATCCGCAAGGAAGTGTTCGGCAAGGAAGTGCCGCAAGCCGGCGCTGCTGCCGCCTACATCGAGTACTTCCCACAGTACATCGCCAAGGGGATTGCCGCTGAACTGCTGAACGAAGAACTGGGCAAGTTCGACCTGGCCAAGCTGGCCAAGGCCCTGGTGGCCGACCGCGACCTGCAGTTCGGCTACATCGGCCTGCAGACCCTGTACGACCGTTACTTCCTGCACGTGCGCGATGTGCGCATCGAAATGCCGCAGGCCTTCTACATGCGTGTCGCCATGGGCCTGGCCCTGAACGAAACCGACCGCGAAGCACGCGCCATCGAGTTCTACAACCTGCTGTCGACCTTCGACTTCATGTCGTCGACCCCCACCCTGTTCAACTCCGGCACCCAGCGTTCGCAACTGTCCTCCTGCTACCTGACCACTGTGTCCGACGACCTGGAAGGCATCTACGACGCCATCAAGGAAAACGCACTGCTGGCCAAGTTCGCCGGCGGCCTGGGTAACGACTGGACCCCGGTGCGTGCACTGGGCGCCCACATCAAGGGCACCAACGGCAAGTCGCAAGGCGTGGTTCCGTTCCTGAAAGTGGTGAACGACACCGCCGTGGCAGTGAACCAGGGCGGCAAGCGCAAAGGCGCCGTCTGCGCCTACCTGGAAACCTGGCACATGGACATCGAGGAGTTCCTCGACCTGCGCAAGAACACCGGCGACGACCGCCGCCGCACCCACGACATGAACACCGCGAACTGGATTCCGGACATGTTCATGAAGCGCGTGATGGAAAAGGGCACCTGGACCCTGTTCTCGCCATCCGACGTGCCTGACCTGCACGACAAGTTCGGCAAGGAATTCGAAGAAGCCTACCTGGGCTACGAAGCTAAGGCAGCCAACGGCGAGCTGCGCCTGTTCAAAAAGATCGAAGCGCTGGACCTGTGGCGCAAGATGCTGTCGATGCTGTTCGAAACCGGTCACCCATGGATCACCTTCAAGGACCCATGCAACATCCGTTCGCCGCAGCAGCACGTGGGCGTTGTTCACTCGTCGAACCTGTGCACCGAGATCACCCTGAACACCAATGCCGACGAAATCGCCGTCTGCAACCTGGGTTCCGTGAACCTGCCGGCCCACATGAAGGAAGGCAAGATCGACCACGTCAAGCTGCAGAAGACCATCCGCACCGCAATGCGCATGCTGGACAACGTGATCGACATCAACTACTACGCAGTTGAGAAAGCACGCAACGCCAATATGCGCCACCGTCCGGTCGGCCTGGGCGTGATGGGCTTCCAGGACTGTCTGCACATGATGCGCGTGCCGTACGCCTCGATGGAAGCAGTGAGCTTCGCCGATACCTCGATGGAAGCAGTGTGCTACTACGCTTACCTGGCTTCGACCGAGCTGGCGGAAGAGCGCGGCCGTTACGAGTCGTACGAAGGTTCCCTGTGGTCGCGTGGCATCCTGCCGCAAGACTCCGTGCGCCTGCTGGCGGAACAGCGCGGCGGCTACCTGGAGCAGGACCTGTCGTCCGCGATGGACTGGACCCCGGTGCGCGAACGCATCGCCAAGTTCGGCATGCGCAACTCGAACTGCGTGGCGATCGCCCCGACCGCAACCATTTCGAACATCATCGGCGTGTCGGCTTGCATCGAACCGACCTTCCAGAACCTGTACGTGAAGTCCAACCTGTCCGGCGAATTCACCGAGATCAACGCCTACCTGGTGCGCGACCTGAAGGCACGCGACCTGTGGGACGAAGTGATGATCGCCGACCTGAAGTACTTCGACGGCTCGCTGAGCAAGATCGACCGTGCGCCGCAAGACCTGCGCGACATCTACGCCACCGCGTTTGAAGTGTCGCCAACCTGGCTGGTGGAAGCAGCATCGCGCCGCCAGAAGTGGATCGACCAGGCACAGTCGCTGAACATCTACATGGCAGGCGCCTCCGGCAAGAAACTGGACGAAACCTACAAGCTGGCCTGGCTGCGCGGCCTGAAGACTACCTACTACCTGCGTACCATCGCCGCCTCGCACATGGAGAAATCCACCACCCGCACCGGCGCCCTGAACGCCGTGTCCGCGAACGTGCCGGATGCCCCAGCAGCAGTGACTGCAGAGGTAACCGAAGGCGCCGCCTGCTACCTGCGTCCTGGTGACCCAGGTTTCGAGGAATGCGAAGCCTGCCAGTAATACAATAGTTATAGTGAAAACCGGTAATCCGGGGTCTGACCCAAGGGTCAGGCCCGCCTGAGCTCAGTTCGCAGCCACAAAAGTACTGCTGGCCGTTGAGCGGGCGGGTCAGGCCCTTGGGTCTGACCCTGGTTTACCGGGGTTGAAGAGTCAATCTAAGAGGAAAAAACAAATGCTATCCTGGGACGATGAAGCCGCGGCCGCACCGCGCCAAACCCCCCCACCGGGCGCCACTGCCGAAGCCACCGCCGAACAAGTCGCCCTGCGCGTGAACGCCGACGACAAGCGCGTCATCAACGGCCAGACCGACGTCAACCAGCTGGTGCCGTTCAAGTACAAATGGGCCTGGGACAAATACCTGGCCGGCTGCGCCAACCACTGGATGCCGCAGGAAGTGAACATGCAGCGCGACATCGAGCTGTGGAAGAACCCGAACGGACTGTCCGAAGACGAGCGCCGCCTGGTCAAGCGCAACCTGGGCTTCTTCGTCACCGCCGACTCGCTGGCAGCCAACAACATCGTGCTGGGCACCTACCGCCACATCACCGCACCTGAGTGCCGCCAGTACCTGCTGCGCCAGGCGTTCGAAGAGGCGATCCACACCCACGCCTACCAGTACATCGTCGAATCCCTGGGCCTGGACGAACAGGAAATCTTCAACGCCTACAACGAAGTAGCGTCGATCCGCGACAAGGACCAGTTCCTGATCCCGTTCATCAACGTGCTGACCGATCCGGCCTTCAAGACCGGTACCCTCGAGACCGACCAGCAACTGCTGAAGTCCCTGATCGTGTTCGCCTGCCTGATGGAAGGCCTGTTCTTCTACGTCGGTTTCACCCAGATCCTGGCGCTGGGCCGCCAGAACAAGATGACCGGCGCCGCTGAGCAGTACCAGTACATCCTGCGCGACGAATCGATGCACTGCAACTTCGGCATCGACCTGATCAACACCATCAAGCTGGAAAACCCGCACCTGTGGACCCCAGCCTTCAAGGAAGAGATCAAGGACCTGTTCCTGCAAGCCGTGGAACTGGAATACCGCTACGCGGAAGACACCATGCCACGTGGCGTGCTGGGCCTGAACGCAGCCATGTTCAAAGGCTACCTGCGCTTCATCGCCAACCGCCGCGCCACCCAGATCGGCCTGGAAACCCTGTTCGACCAGGACGAGAATCCATTCCCATGGATGTCGGAAATGATCGACCTGAAGAAGGAGCGCAACTTCTTCGAAACCCGCGTCACCGAGTACCAGACCGGTGGTGCGCTGAGCTGGGATTAAACCCCGCTACCTGCGTCGCGCGACATATAGTTTGAGCCAGGCGACGCATAGTTTGATACCGAACGACGCATAGTTTGGTACCAATCAAAGGCTTCGTTCTGTAGGTGCAGGTTCTGTAGCGAATTTTTGATGTGCAGTATGGTGTTCATGAGGAGATCATATGGCTGGCAAGAATCAACACGTAGTCCCACATAACGGCGGATGGGCGGTAAAGGGCGAAGGAAATTCGCGCGCAACATCTGTACATGGAACGCAGAAACAGGCAATCGATGCAGGACGGAGAGTCGCTGAGAATCAGGGAAGCGAATTGGTTATTCATCGACCTGATGGAAGGATCCGCGACAAGGATAGTCACGGATCCGATACGTTTCCACCTAAAGGTTGAGAAACTCTCGTTAATATTGTTTAGGCAATATACAAATTCTGCGACGTTGCCTTAGCAAGGAAATAAAAAATCCCTCATTCGAGGGATTTTTTATTCCACACGGGTTAATGGCTAATCCTTTGAGTATAGTGGTCCCCGAAATTGAGACAGTGGTTTAAGCTGTCGTCCGCGAAAGGATGATAGCAAATGAGTGAAGGTAAAAAACGCAGGGTGCATACGGCGGAATTCAAGGCCAAGGTGGGTCTGGAGGCGGTGCGCGGGGTTAAGACGGTCACGGAAATCGCGCAGGAGTACGGTGTACATCCTGTGCTGGTCGGTCAGTGGAAGAAAGAGATCCTGGAGAATGCCGGCGCACTGTTCGACGTCAAGCGCGGTCCCAAGCCGGTCGATGAAAGCAGCCCCGAGGACAAGCTGTATAGCGAGATTGGCAAGTTGAAGATGCAGGTGGATTGGCTTAAAAAAAAGCTAGGGGAATGAGTCCGGCGGAGCGGGCGCGATGGATCGAGCGGGACGACGAGATGCCACTGACGATGCAGTGCGAGCTGGCAAGCATTTCGCGCTCTTCGGTCTATCGACGAATGGAAGCTGCGGTGCGTGAGCAAAGTCTGACCGAAGAGGATAGCCAGTTGCGAGGCCTGATCGACGAGGAGTACACGAACCGGCCGTTCTATGGCAGCCGGCGCATGGTGGTGTTCCTACGAAGGCGTGGTTACTGCGTCAATCGCAAGCGCGTGCAGCGCCTGATGCGCGAAATGGGTCTGGCCGGCATGGCGCCAGGGCCGGAGACGAGCAAGCCGCATCCGGAGCACAAGGTTTATCCGTATCTGCTGCGCGGCGTGGCGGTCACGCGACCAAACCAGGTGTGGAGCACAGACCTGACGTATATCAGGCTGGCCCGGGGCTTCGCCTACCTGGTAGCGGTGATTGACTGGTACAGCCGCAAGGTGCTGTCCTGGCGCATCAGCAACAGCATGGACGCGTCGTTCTGCGTGGACTGCCTGGAGGATGCGCTGCGCCACTACGGCAGGCCTGAAGTGTTTAACAGCGATCAGGGATCGCAGTTCACCAGCACAGCCTTCACTGGTGTGCTGAAACGCGAAGGCGTGGCGATCAGCATGGACGGCCGCGGGCGGGCGCTGGACAACATCTTCGTGGAGCGCCTGTGGCGCAACGTGAAGTACGAGGACGTGTACCTGAAAGGGTATGCCAACATGGCGGAGCTGATGGTCGGCCTGGCGCAGTATTTTGCGTTCTACAACGCGGAGCGCCCGCATCAGGCGCTGGGTTATGAAACGCCGGATAGCGTCTACAAGTCGGGGATCGGTGGCGGTGCGCTGATCGTAGATAAATTTGGCGATGGTGAAGGCGAGCAGGAAAATTCTGGTATTGCGGGGCAGCGCCGTGCAGCTGTGACGTTGGAAATGGGCACAGCTTAAACTAAGCGACAAAGTGTCTTGACTGATGGGTCCACTTTAGGTTGCCGAAGATCGCCTCTATATTGAAGTTGAATGACGAGCTGGCTGGCCGAATTCCGATGAGATATGAGCTTCGTCAATTCTACCCAGGCTCGAAAAATAGCCCGGGCGAACTGGAGATCTTTCTTAATTCCTTGGGCATGATCGCTATTCAGAAAATCGGACTTAAAGGTTTTCCGCCGGGGGACGATGTGCTATTCGCAAATCAAGTTTATGCTGCCACACAAGGAATTCCACGGTACATAGCGAGGCTGATGCGCGTAGCCATCACGATTTCACTATCGTCAGGGAGTGAGTGGATCGATAAGGATGACTTTGCACTTGCCTGGGACAGTGGTATTTGCGTAAACAGCTGCTTACTGAAAGAAAATCCGTTTCGACTGGATGGACCCAACTTGGCTCGGTTAGTGAAGGCGAGTGTCAAATGAGCGGACGAGCTCTCCCAGTAACGCTCAAAGCAAGGCCGGGCGAGAGCGCTGGAGGATACCTGCTTCGTACGGCTGAAGCGAACGGTCACGTAAATGTTTATCAGATGCTGTCGGGCATTGGATTCAGATCGCATCGCTTAGCTCTAGCTGCAACGTTATCGGATCCAATGCGCTATATGGCGGTCGCAAAGGAACTTGGAATTGAATCCGAAGCGCAGAAGGTGGTTCTTCCACGTGCCGGAAGCACATGGGCGTCGCCGGTGAAATTGATGGACATGATTGTTCCTCAGGCGATGCTGCAAAACGACCTTGAGTGCTTTTGCCCTCGATGTTTGGAGGAAGAGCCATATTGGAGAAAGCAATGGCTGCTTCGGCCACTTGCCGTCTGCGTTGAACATGAGTGCCTTCTGATCAATGAATGCAGTGTTTGTTCTAAGCCGCTGAATTTGGCGCGCGGACGCCTTACCCTTTGTGGAACCTGTGGAACGCCTTTTCAGTCAATGGCGGAGGACCCGATCAATGTAAATCTGATTCAAGACTTTGTCACCCTTATGAAGCGGGCATCTGATGCAGCGCGTAGTGATGCCTGGTCCTTTTGGCGTGCGCATGAACAATTCGAAGGCCCTGGCAATACGCCTGCGCAAAATTTCCGTCGAACTTGTTTAACCCTTGAATTCATGGTCGGAGGTGGCAGAGCGGTAAGACACATCGCTTCTGAAATCATGCACAGGTCATCTGGTCTTCATCCGCGTATTCATTTGGTGCCGTTTCTTACGGCATCGCCAAGTTGCGCCGGTTGGGCCGAGGAAGTGATTTCGCTCCTGCCTCCACTTGATTATCCGTTATGTGGGAAAGATGGCCGGATTACGCTGAGTAAGACGGAGGCCTGCAGCGTTTTGGGAATATCTCAAGTTGTCCTCGAAACCTTGATCCGCAAGGGTACGATCAAGTGGCCCCTTGGAGGACGCCGGCAACAACACATTGCGGCAACAGAGATCTCTGAATACCTGAGATCTCGCCCGGAGCGTGTCAATGAATTTGAAACACCTTGTTGAATCGGCGAGAGTCTAAAACTCGGTTTATCAGGCAGCTTTTTTCTCCATGGTTGGTGGGTTGATCCAGGCAGCCGTGGGCAGTTTCTGCGGCTGCGGCATGCGGTGTTTAAAACGGCTTGGCGTGCGCTGGAAGGCGGTTGCCAATGTCGCTTGGCGTTGCTGGTGCACTTCAGCGGCGCGGCCCGTGTGGACGCTCTCAGGCGTCATCATGCCAATGCCGGAATGGCGGTGCTGCTGGTTGTACCATTTGAAGAACGCGGCGCAGTGTACGCGCGCATCGGCCAGCGAACCAAAGCTTGCCGGGAAATCCGGCTGGTACTTCATGGTCTTGAACTGCGACTCCGAGTACGGATTGTCATCGGAGACGTAAGGTCTGCTGTGTGATTTGGCGATCCCAAGATCGGACAGCAGAGTGGCCACTGGCTTTGAACGCATGCTGCTGCCCCGATCGGCGTGCAAGGTCAGCGCGCCTGGGGGCGATGCATTCCTTGGCTGCGGTGTCGGCAATGAGCTGCTCGGCCAGTTCGGCAGTTTCCTGCTCGGCCACCATCCAGCCGACGACGTAACGGCTGAAGATGTCGAGGATGACGTACAGGTGGAAGCAGGTGCCGCGGACCGGCCCCTTCAACTTGGTAATGTCCCAGCTCCAGACTTGGTTCGGCACCACGGCCAGCAATTCCGGCTTGGTGTACTCGGGGTGGCGCAGCTGGTTGCGGCGCTCGCGTACAGCGGCGCAGCCTTGCAACAAGCGGTACATGGTGCGCACTGATGCGACATAGCGCCCTTCATCGAGCAACTGGGCGTGAATGGCCGCCGGCGCGCAATTGGCGAAGCGCGGGCTGTTGAGCAAGTCGAGCACGACGCGGCGCTCCAGTTCCGACAACGCCAATGGTGGGCGCTTGCGTGGCGCGATAGCGGTTGATAGCGGCAGCGGGCAAACGTTCCGCGCAACGCGATTCCGATAGAAAGCGCTGCGTGGTAGGCGCAATGCATGACACGCGGCGCTCACGCCGACCCGGTCAGCCAGACTATTGGCAGCGCTGATCACTTCGGCTCGCTGGGCGTGTCGCTGGTATCGAGCCCCAGCAGAGTGGAAAGTTTTTTTTGGACGTCGATGATCAAGTCCGCCTTGACCAGCTTGGCACGCAAGCGCTCAACTTCCTTCTCCAATGCCTGGATACGGCGTGCCTCGGCGGCGCTGGCATCGACCTTCGGTCCGCGCTTACGCTCCAAAGCGGCAGTTTCGTTGGCTTGCTGCCGCTGCTTTCGCCACGTGGCCAGATGGGATGAGTAAATACCTTCCCGACGTAACAAGGCGCCGATGTCACCGGGTGCTACGCAGGCGTCAGCCGCTGCCAGGATGCGCAATTTCTCAGCCTTGGAGAAGGTGCGCCGCTTGGCGGCAGGAACAACCTCGGGGTCGGGGCGCAGGGCATCGGCGGCCGGTGCGTCGTTAGTGTTGTCGGGGGCTACTGGAGTGCTAATTTGATGCTTTCGATTGTGCATAATAGGAACCTACCGCTGTACTCTAAATTAATCGGGTAGGTGTCTCAAGTTATATTGGCACAGGGGGGCCGCACCGAGAGCGGAGCGGAACTGGTGGCAACGCCACGTCCGATCGAGCGAGAGTCGCATGAATGGGCCGATATATTAGCCACCTCGTCGAAGTTGCAGGTCCACCCCGACGTCGTGAGATCACTCGTTCACGATGGATGGCTCAAAGGAACGTCCTGCATGATTGGAAAGTGCCGAAAGACAGTCGTGCCACTAGAAGTCATTAAAGACTTTGATGCGGCGTTCGTCCTGGTGGGGCCATTGGCTAAGCTTTGGGGCGTAAATCCGACTAACCTTAAAGAGAAACTGCAATCGATAGGTATTCATCCCGTTGCTGGACCTGGCATCGATGGTGTCCTGACCTCGCTATTTAGAAGAGAAGATGTCCGAAGCCTGGACCCACAAACGATTATCGATATAGTCGACTATCCAACGAAGACGGGACGTCGGCCCGATCGTGAACGTCTTCGCATGACGCCAGCCAGATTTTTAAGTTCGAATGACGTCTCGGCCATACTGCAAATCAGTGAACTAAGGGTGGCAACCTTGGTCCGGAAAGGCATCCTTTCAAAGGTGCCGAATTCGCGACCCAGCCGCATCGAGCGAGACTCGGTTGCCCGCCTTCAACGATTGCTTGCCAGTCCTGATTGGACACGTCTTGATGATGCGGCCGAGCGTGTTGGCTGCAGTGTCACGGTGTTTCGAAATACTTGGGTAAAGAGCGGAGTAGTTCGCGTTAGAGACCTTGGCCCTTGGAAGATTGTAAGAACTCGTGAAGTCCTCCATGTACTTGATTTGCAAAGTGAGTACGTAACTGCTTCCCAGGCAGGGAAATCACTTGGAACTCACCGGAGCCATGTCCGGAATCTTGAGCGAGGTGGGCGGATCGAAAGCGTCGAAGTCGGCGATTCGCCCACTTTGAAGCTCTATAGGCGAAAGGATGTCGAAGAGCGGCGAGACGACACATCTCGCAAATAGGTGCCAAAGAGCTATTGAAGTTGCCATTTTTGCCCCTATTTTAAGGTGGCCAGTGACCGCTGTGGCTGGCAGCATTTGATAGGAAGGCAGCCTCCAATTTAACCATTGGAGGATCGATGTCTTTGAAAAAGCATGGCGCGAGTATCGGCAAAGCGCTACTCGCGCATTTCGTAAATAACGCATGGCTGTATGTTCAACTGATTGGAGCTCTATTAAAAGAAGACTATCCGACCGCACTCTCGTGGCTCAAGGCGTTGTGCATTCGCACGGCCATCAAGCTGATTCCAAAACTGATCAAGTCCAGAAAAAGGGCTGTACGTGAAAACAACTGTGACTAAGCACTTCGCGCAGTAACCCTATCTAGCCAGGAGGTTGAACCTCCAAACCGACGGGCGTCGAGCAGACGGAGGCCCGAAGCGGTATCACAGCTAGGACAAACCAACAACAAATACCAAATCATTCAGTGCATTTTTCAGCGGTAGTGGACACGAAGAACAACATCGCCGCCGAAGGTGGGATGGCGACCTCCTATGCCGTCGCTGAACGCAAGCTGAATAGGGTCATAGATACAGGAGGTTGCGAGGATTACTTCTCGCGTATGCTCCTTCCTGACCTAATGGCAGAGGATTACTCCTCACGAGATCGTATTTATTTGCTCTATAAGGAGCTTGCCGAACTCGCGGAGTCCTTTGACTACACAAGCTATGCACTTGAGCTCCGAAAGAAGTTTGAGGTCTACTGCATATTTTTGGTACTGGTGTTTAAGGTGCAAGACCAACCACCTAGGCACTACGACGCAAGTCGTTGTCCGAAATTTAGTCTGATTTCCAAGTTTGGTCCCAGTGAGCGAGGTCCACCCTTGCCAGCCCCCAAAGCTCCTCCTGACTCCAAACGCAAAGTGCAAAATAAATGATGCAAACTGAATCCTCCTTGCCAGTACATCTCTTCAAAGATAGCTTTAAACCCTTCTTGCTACTGCTTAATGAGCACAAGATCCAATATCGCATCCAATCTCAAAGGTCCGGGATTCAAGCCGGGCCCGGCGGGGTCTTGGAGATCATCCAAGCTGTCGGAGCAGCCTCAATCTGGGCGTCACTGGCCTCGGTGATCGTGGCGTACATTAATAGCCAGCGGTCCCGCAAAGTGATCATTACAATGAAGGACAACACGGTGGTACATGCTGAAGGTTTGACTTTGAAAGAGCTGGAGCAGGTCCTAGGACGCACAAAATCGCTCACAGCTTTGGATGCCAAGAATGCGGACGAGGAGCAGCCTTAAGCAAAGTAGTCGGCCCAGATCTGAATTTGACTGCAAGAGTTTTCCGGCCTTATATTTGACCAGTTCGTCGGGATTCTTCATGAGTAATCGTGAATACAAGCGACGACGTACGCTTCAACGTCGGAGAACCGCGTACCGCCCTGTACGTTTGATTTTTACTCCTGAGGATAAAGCGTGGCTCGACATGCGGCCTGTGGGGCGAGAATTTGGCGACAGAGGATTTTATGGGCCGAGCGAGAAGTGTTCGTCTGCACGCATGCATTGGCGGACTCGTTCCGTAATGCCGGCGCAGAAGTACGCTTGGCCGACGAACTACCGTAACGAAGGAGAACATGGGCTACAAACACTCGATTGACCCATACGTGGTGATGTTAAAGCAGTCAGAGCGTAAAGCGATTGGTTATGGGTTGCTTGCTTTGTTAATTTTGGTGATTGCGATTTTCGTGACCAGCATGGATAGCGAGAGGGCCGGGCAGTTGGCACCAGCGGTTGATCGGATACGCTACACGATCGCACTCGGACTAGTGTGCGGATGCGGCCTTTTCGCCTTGTTGTCACTCTGGTACATCGGTAAATATGCGTATTTCTTCAAATGGCCGGAACGCTTCGATTAAGTCATCAAGGAAATCTGCGCCTCTCCTGACATAGGAAACGGTGTTCGCTCGTCAACGAGCATATGAAAATGCGATTGATCATTGATGCTGCCAGCGCCGATCCAGGTCTCTTGGGGCCGAACGAAACGGAAGAAATGCACGCGATGGCCGACAGGCTGGATGCTGAACTAAACCTTATGCTGGCAAAGCGCATGAGCGCAACCAAGCGAATAACCGGGAATAAAATGGTACATATCGAACTTACTGAAGTTTGCAACGCATCGACGGCTGACTTTTCTGGCGAAGCGCCAATCACCGCGAAAATTCTCATTGATCTGACGCTCATCGCGACCGTTACCGATTCGGAAATCGAACTTGACAGGGGCGCAAAGGGAGCGCGCTTGGAGTTACGTGCTGCAGGTGGTGAACCACGGCGAACAATCGAGGTTTCCGAATCGTACACTGCAATTCGAGCGCTGATCGGAGCGCATTCGACTATTGTCACCGTCTAATCCACCACAGCAGGGGGAAACACCCATATGAGCACCCGCACCTTAGACGATGATTTCGATATTACACACAGCACCGCCGGCTGCGTAGGACAAGCCTACGAATGCGTGGCTGTGTTGATACGGCGTGCTGACAATTCAGTCGTCGGCAGCTACCGTGGCGAAGGCGCAACCGCCGCAAAGGCAGAGGCGGCGGCCCGTTCGAAAGCGAATGAAGCGTACTACGCGCTCCCGCTGCGCATCGATGGAACCGAATAAGGAAAATTTTGACGTAGAAATTGCGCCGTGGTGGCGCCCGAAACTGGCCGGAAGCCTCAAGGATAATAAATGGCAGCGATCGTTCCTGAGTTGGTAAATATGGCAACCGACCCTACCGTCTCGACGACAGATTTGCTACGCAAGGCACTTGTGGTCGCTCGGCGCTTGGCCGTGCCTGAGCTAATCGAATGGATCGACGGTGAGCTGAATGGATACAAGGACAGTAACATCCCTGCGTATCGGTCGCTGCGCGGGCAGTTGATGGCCCTCAACCCTATTAACGGCCCGATTCCGCTGATGATGCCAACCGCCGAGTCCTCTGAGCATATGACGTTGACCAAGGCTCGCCAGTCAATTCCAGAATTGGCGCAACTGGCTCAAAGTAGGCAAGGTGTGTTCTCGTTCTTCTCTGCTGAGATAGAGCACCGACTGATGCGAGGCATGGGGGTTCCGATGCGCCCTGTCATCAGTCTCTCAACAGTCCAAATTCACGGTATCGTTGAGAAAGTCCGCAGCCGCATCTTGGAATGGGCACTCGACTTGGAAGGGCGAGGCATATTGGGCGAAGGGATGACTTTCACTCTTCAGGAGAAGCAAATGGTTCAACAGATGCACTACCACTTCGGTGACGTGAACGGATCGCAGATTCAGATTGGGTCAAACAGCTCCACCCAGAACCAAGCCCAAGCGGTCGACATAGACGCCCTCAAAGCCCTGATTGAAGTTCTGCGAGGGGCAATCGACCGTAACGAGGTTGCTGGCGAAGCCGGAGACGAATTGCAAGCTGAACTAGCTACGTTGCAGGCCCAAGCTGCTTCGCCGAAACCCAAGTGGCAAGTCATCAAGGCGACGGCGAGCAGCATCAAATCGGTGCTGGAGAACGGAGCCGGTGGCATTCTCGCGGCACAAGCGCTGCCTTATCTAGCACCGTTCCTGGGCTAACATAAATGGCCCGGAAAATCGCGCCTTGAGGCGAACGATGCCGGGGAGGCTGCACAAGAAGTGCTACTTCGAGATGGACATGCGCAGCTCGAAAGAAAGGAAATAGCGCGAAACAAGCGCTGGGCTCGTGAGTCCGACTGCTTCGTAAGCATCTCATAACAAAGCGATTCAATGTTACATCGTTGAATCGCAAACACTAAGAAGAGTAGAGCGAATGAATGGCATACTGAATACAAGCTGGTTCCATGGAACTCAGCATCATATCGATATTGAGGCGTGGGCATTTCCACCGGGGACGCATCACAAGCCTGAGTTGGTCGCACACAGCGCTGTGTTCCTCACGACTGACAGGATTTTAGCAATGGGAGCTGGAGGGAAGCTCTACACGGCCAATATCAACCCGAGCGCTAAAGTTCTCGATTTGCGCATTCCCGGCAAAGAGAGCGAAGAGTTTAGGCGTGTCGCAATTCTTGGGAAACTTGGCAAGGATCATAGTTTCGCTAAAGCCGACTATTGGTCCGCTGCATGGCGACAAGGAAAGATGATGCGCTTTGCTAGTTCAAAGCCACATCACATTAAAGACCAAGAGCGAATAATGCAGGCCAAAGGCAAGTACGACGCGGGAGATCGATCTGAGGAAACAATTAGGTTGATGATCAAGGGCCAGAACCTAACGCGCGCATGGATCGAAGAAATTGTTAATGCTGGTCGCAAACTTGGTTATGACGCTTTAATTGGCACCGAACCAGACACCTACAGGCCCGGAGGAGCAGTCATTTGCGAAGTTCTGTTCGCATTGAATGCAAACGCTCTGACTGCTCCCGTTCATGTGTTGTAAAGCGTCCGGAAGCGCCTGTGGCCAGCCGCGAGCTGGGCTATAGCATTGAAGGGTGGATATTGCGTCCGCCTGGATACCCTGGCCACCGGACGCCGGATTAACGGTAAAAAATGAAAATGGTCAGTTCAACCGGAGGCTCTGGCCAGCTTATAGCGTTTCATTTGGCGACTGTTGTAACATGCGGCCTGACCTGTTGCGATTATCGGTTCTACTCTCTTGAGAGTCGGTCGATTCAGCCGATGTCGAATGGCGCTCAGCAGAATGGGTGAGTCCTCTCAATGCAAATCGAATCTATCAAGACAGTCGTTGAGCATCAAGCGATTCTTGACGAGATCGACGAACTTATGGACGCGAAGCTCGGCACTCCCGAGGGCGATCGCCTTATTGCGCTCGCAGCTCTAATTGAAGCATTCGAGGCCGAGAATTTCCCCATTGACTTGGAGAATGACTGAATCGTAACCAAATTCAATGCTGAACTGAACCTCTCAGCACCTGCTCACTTCGCTTCTGTCGTTTCCTCGGCAGAAACGGGCGTCACAATCTTGCCATAGTCATATATAGAGGCAGATACTACTTGCCGCTTTCCTGATATGGCAGTTGTCCAGAACGCTAGAAGATTCTGCGATTCGGTCGGCTTGTAGTCGGTGACGTCTGGATAGTCGCCTGGATGTTTCCGCTTATTAACCATTTCTTGAACGCTAAATCCACCAATCAGCAGGCAAACAAACAGTCCCCAAATAAACATGGCTTCCAACCACCATGGAAGCTCAGTAGCAAAACGTGGAGTGAAAGCAGACGCAACTGTGGACCATGAATACATGGTTGTGATGATGGCGGCGGACGCCACCATGGCCATCAGCCCGCCCGCAAAAATCGCTACGGCGGTGAAATTGGCTATTCGCTCAGATAGCGGAGCGTCGTTCTCCCTGCTCGTCCTTGCAAGTCCCCGCTTTTGACCGAACAGCCTGCCAGTCACCTCCACAGGAGCGCGAGAGTCGCCGGTGACGAAAAATCCATACTCGAACCATTCATCGGCATTTAGCCCGTCGAATCCAATCTCGTAGACCTTGTCGTCGACCTGATTCAGGGCCAGTTGAATCTCCTGTTTGCACTTTCGATCCCTTGTACCAAGAACCCTGACTTCGTCACCAAAATGGATTCGAATTGGGGCATCTTTCGAAATATGCTCGGCCAACAGTGGTCGCGTGCCCTTGTTCCAAAAACGGAGCGAAACGAAGTAGACATTTGAAATCGGTTCTTGATCAAGAGCCGCAAGGGTGAACGGCATACCTGGAAACGTTTCAATTACGATCTGCCTGGCGGTCACGTCCCAGGTCAACTCGAAGTTTTCTTTCTTGAACTTGGACCAAGTCCAGGTCGAAATCAGACGACCAATAATCGCCAAAACTGCGCCGATTGCCAGATGCAAAAGTTGTGTTTGTTCTAATGTTATGCCCAGAATTGTCATGGAACTTTACAGTAAGTAGTGAGGGGGCTCAGCTTGATGAAGATTTGCATTTGCCCATAGGTGTCTTTGGCTAAAGCCGAAGACACTTAGGAAGATACGAAATTCAGCGCAAGCTGAACGTGCAATTCGATTTATTTCTTTGCTAGCCTGCCTGGCTGCCAAGGCATTAACGAATGGACCCACGTTGCTGTTGACAGCTCTGACGAATTGGGGGCGTACGAGGGCGTGATGACGACAGTCAGAGGGCCAAAGTTCTTGACTTTTACGAAGTCAGACTCAGGCCTGTTAAGTGTAAGCCCATGGTTTTCCGGACGCTTTCAGCATGTTAGTTATCGCTCATGAGCTCAATTACATCGATCTCGAAGATCGCGGCCAATTTGCATAAAACGAGCAAGGATGGGTTTCCCACGCCACGCTCGACCTGGCTGATATAAGTTCGGTCCAATCCAGTACTGTGGGCGAGCTCTTCTTGCGACAGCTTCTTCTGGCGGCGTAATGCTTTAATGTTAAGCCCCAGTTGCTTGCGTATTTGATCGTAGTCGCGTCCCATGCAAGCGAGAATGCCCACTACGAGACTGACAATCCACGGACTATAATCTACAAAAATTGCCGAAACTCCTTTGTTGTAGATTATAATCTACAGCCAAAGTTACCTCGGAGGACCGGCCATGGCATGGCACAAGATCGGAAATAGCTATTACAGCGACGCGGAGGTGCGGGCCCAATCGGCGAATCTCTTCCAATTTTTGCTTGACGTTGGCCTGCCCGGTTTCATTGCCTATTCAGGAGGTGCGGCGCTGTTCAGAGCGTTGGCTCACTACCAATTTTTCCTGGTGCACTCCACAACTTCTAAGCTCATTTGCATCATGGCAGGGTTCCTCATCTTTGGCGTCGTTTACTCACTGCGAAAGATGCTCATTGTCCTGACATTCTTGAGTTTTATCGGCCTGGTCTTCCTAGGCGTCTCAATGGAATTCTTCCACTGGCTCAACACCTAAGCGGTTCGCGAAACTTGAGTTCGTTTGAACCACGCATCTACCTCAACCATAAGAGGTTCCGAGAAAATGCGGATTTCCTTATTTTCTGACCTTCATTTGGAGCTGTGGCGCGAGCACGCACCACCGATAGATATCGCGGGTGAGAAGCCAGACGTTGTTGTACTTGCAGGGGATATCCACACCGGGACCAAAGCGATCGCATGGGCCCAATCCAAATTCCAGGATGTACCGGTTGTATATGTTGCGGGAAATCACGAGGCCTACGGCCACAACTTGGAGCCGTTGTTGGACTCTCTCCGCTCGATGGCATCGGAGACTCCGAATGTCCATTTCTTGGATTGCGCTGAATTCCGGCATAGAGACGTCAGATTTCTTGGTGCGACGCTATGGACGGACTTCGAGTTGTTCGGAAGAGACCTTCGCCTGGAGTGTCTTCACGATGCCCAGCGCATGATGAATGACTATCGTCGAATTCGTCTAGCAGATGCGGGTTATCGTAAGCTTCGCGTTGGCGATACCACTCGCCTGCATGGGAAACACCGCACTTGGATCCAGCAAAAGCTGGACGAACCGTTCGAAGGAAAGACGGTCGTGGTGACTCATATGGCCCCCTCAATTAAATCGATTCAAGAGGAGTATTCGGACAGCATACACACACTATCTGCCGCCTACGCCTCTAACCTGGAGCACATTGTTGGACGTGCAGACCTATGGCTCCATGGCCACACGCATCATTCAGTAGATTACTCGATAGGGAAGTGTCGAGTGCGTAGTAATCCTTGTGGCTACATGATTGCTGGTGGAAAAACCGAGAACCTGGCCTTTGATCCGAGAATTATTATCGACCTTTGACTCAACGCCAATGGCAACGTGTGGTCCTTTCGATCTGACTCGGTGCCGCTTTGGCATCATCTGGCTCATGGCGCGGCCGTCAATGTTAAAAATTTCAATCGTGCATCAATAAAGTGTTAAATAAAATATAATATCGCCTCCGAAATTTCCGTTTTTTCAGGAGTGCACGCATGGCCCCACGCCTCCCAGGCCTTGATTTGACCGGGCTTACCGAAGCCAATCGTCCGATTCGCCTCCGCCTATTCCGAGGCGAGGGCGGCGCCGACGACAAATTGTTGGTGAGGCACGTCAGCGGTGTGGAAACCATCTGTGGCGGTATCGAATACAGCCTCCTGTGCGTATCGTCCGAAGCAGGCCTGCCGCTAAAGCAGTTCATGGCTAATCCCGTTGAAGTGCAGTTCGTTACCGATACGGGTGGTCTGCGTTCCGTCTGCGGTATCGTCGCATCAGCGATAGAAGGCCAAGGCGACGGCGGCCTGGCCACATACCAGTTGATTGTGCGCGACGCATTGTCTCTGCTCGATAAGGCCAGCAATACCCGCGTGTTCCGAAACGCCAGTGAAGTCGATATCACAAACACGATCTTGCGCGAGTGGCGCGAAGCCAATCCTGTCGTTGCACGTGCATTCCAGTTCGACCTGGGGCACCTGAAGACTTACCCAGCGCGTGAATTTACCATGCAGTACAACGAATCGAATGCCGCTTTCCTGCAGCGCCTCTGGAAGCGGCGCGGCATTGCGTGGTTCATCCGTCCCGGCGCATCCAGTGAACATGGCAGCGATGACGCACCGGCCCACACGCTGGTGCTGTTCGACGATGCCATGTCTCTGGAAGAGAATGCCGCCGGCACCATCCGCTACCACCGCGACGACGGCACCGAGCAGCGAGACACTATTACGGCCTGGCACGCGGTAAGGCAACTGACTCCCGGCAGCGTCAACCGCCGCAGCTGGGATTATGTGCAAGCCTGGTCGATGGGCAGCCAGAATCTCAACGAAAATGACCAGGGCAAGCTTGGCAACCAGTTCGCCAGTGGCCTTGATGACTACCTGGTCGATGTGCCGCATGCAGGCGACAACGACGCCGATTACCGCAGCCTGGGCACCTTGCGCATGCAACGGCATGAATACGAGTCCAAGTTCTTCCAGGGCGAGGGCAGCGACCGCAATATGTGTGTGGGCCAGTGGAACCGGGTGAGCGGCCACCCGGAGCTGGAGTCCCATCCGGAAGATCAGCATGAGTTTGTTATTACCGAATTGCGCGTGGAGGCCGAAAATAACCTGCCGAAGGCCTTCGACGACCGCGTGCGCCGCCTGTTCGCGCTCAATCACTGGCGCGCCGACGGCAACGGCATGGAGCAGGCCAGCGCCGAACGCGGCGTTCGCTACACCAACCGCTTTACCTGCGTGCGACGCGGCATTCCCATCGTCCCGCGTTACGACCCGCGCATCGACCTGCCGCGCACCGAGGCGCAGAGCGTTACAGTGGTCGGACCCGTCAACGAAGAAATCCACTGCGATGCGCTGGGCCGCGTCAAGATCCGATTTGCCGGCTGCCGCAACGAAGACCATGAGCACGCCAACGGTGCCGGCGCTTCCGACAGCGAGCGCGACTCGGCGTGGGTGCGCGTGGCAAGCGGCTGGGCCAGCGCCCAGTATGGTGCAATCTCCCTGCCGCGCGCCGGGGACGAAGTGATCTGCGTGTTCCTCGGCGGCGACCCGGACAAACCGTTGATCATCGGCCGCGTACATGGCGGCAAGACCAACCCGCCATCATTCAGTCATCGCAGCCGGCTGCCCGGCGACAAATACCTGTCCGGCATCAAGAGCAAAGAGGTCAAGGCGCAGCGCTATAACCAGCTGCGCATGGACGACACGCCAGGCCAGATCAGCGCCCAATTGGCCAGTGAGCATGGGCACAGCCAGTTGAACCTCGGTTACCTGACCCACCCGCGCTGCGACGGCGAAGGCGACCCGCGCGGCGAAGGCTTCGAGCTCGCCACCAACGACAGCGGCGCCATTCGCACCGCCAAGTCGCTCCTGGTCTCCGCCTGGAAGCGGCTGGACGCTTGCGGCAACCAGCTAAGCAGCGACGAGCACCTGGCCCTGATGCAGGATTGCCTGGACCTGTTCAAGTCCCTTGGACAGTACGCCGCCGAACACCAGGGCCTGGCGCTGGATGCCGAGCCGCAGGCTGAACTCAAAGAACATGTGGACGCCGCTGCCGGCGGCAGCAATACCGATCGCCAACGCGACGGCGGCAAGCCGACGCTGAGCATGACGGCGCCGGCCGGCATCGCGCTCAGTACACCGAAAACGCTGGTCAGCTACGCTGGCGTGAACGTCGACACGGTGGCCCAGCAGCATATGCAGTTCACCAGCGGCCAACGCTTCAATCTCAATGCAGGGAAAGGCATTTCGCTGTTCTCGCACATGGACGGCATCACCCAAGTGGCGCACAAGGGCAAGTTCCTGCTGCAAAGCCAACTGGATGACATGCAAATCAATTCGGCCAAGGACATCAAGGTCACCGCTGCCAAGCGCCTGATCATCATGGCCGAAGACGAGGTGACTCTGATGGTCAGTGGCGGCGCTTACCTGACGCTAAAAGGCGGCAACGCCGAAATCGGTGGCCCGGGTCCGCTCACCGTGAAGACGGATGGCCACCACTGGAACGGCCCCGCAAGCGCCGCGACCGATCTTCCAAGTTTCGAATCGGGCGATTTTGGCCGCGTACCACGCCTGCTGCGAGCTACCGATGGCAAGCCGGTGGAAGGCATGAAGCTGCATGTCGAGCGTGCCGGCGACAGCCCGATGGCAGGCGTCAGCGATGGCGCCGGTACCGGCGAAAAAATCGTCGCCGACCGCCTGCAGCAGATCAAGGCCATTTTCTATCGTCCGCGCAAATGAAGCGCACCCTGTACTAGCCTGGAAATTGCATCAATGACGAAGCCCTTATCTTTCGACAGTCCGATTGAAGATCCATGTAACCTGATCGTCGGCGCCAAGAGTGGCGTCTGCCTGGTCGATCCCAAACACCTCGACGTGATCGCCCAGATGCCGCTGCCTGGCATTACCATTTTCGTGCACGGGGTGAATTCCGATGGCGAGTGGTACACGCAGACGGAAGAGGGCATCTGCAAAGGCCTGAACGACCGCCTCAAACGTAATGAGGGACAGATTGTTCATGCTACGCCGGAAGGCGGCCAGCTACGGCCAGCCAAATATATGGAGGAGTTGACGCCGGATGGGTTCATTAATCCCAAGATGAACCCGCAGACCTTTGTTTCAAGCGAAGGCAGCTTTTCGCCGGTCATTCACTTTCGCTGGGGCTATAAAGCCAGCAGCCTAGAATTGCAGACCTATGGGGATCAGGTCTATCTCAATGAAGACGATTATTGGGGCGGTGGGCCTTTTGCGAATGGCTGCACCTCTCTACCCGACCTATGGGGAAGCGGCATCGATGATACCTTGTTCCTGTGGCTGCACGTGCAGCACATGAACCCGACCAATGACCGTACGGTGTATTCATGCCCACCACGGCCCTACTACGTACTGGCTGCACTGCGCCTCGCAAAATTGGTCGAATCGATTCGAAAAAAGCAGGCGGACACTCCCATTACCATTGTTTGTCACAGTCAAGGAAACATGATCGGCATTGCCGCAGCCTTCTTGGGTGACCGCCTAAACCCGGTGAGCGACGCCACCGGCAAGGCTGGTAACTGCGTGGCCGACACCTATGTGCTGTGTAACCCACCATACAGCCTGCTCCAAAAGAATCCCACTCAAACGTGGGCGGAGCGCGGCATGAAAGATGCGGAGGGTGACCGGGGACGTACCAGCGGTGAGGCCCGCTATAAGACGCTCGCCGCCTTTTTCGAGATCATTCGCAAGCAATCGACGTTCGAGCAACCGGCCGCCGTTATCGATGAATTGATGAAGAATGAAGCGCACGGCTTCGATGCGCGGGGCGACCGCAACAAGTACGGGTATGGTGACACGCTTTCAACGCTCGGGCGCGTAACGCTGTATTTCAATCCGCACGATCAGGTGATTTCTTCTACAACGATCCAGGGCATCGGCTGGCGCGGCCTGAGCCAGCAGGAGATCAATGCGACCAACGGCCATGGCGTTTTCAGTCAACGTGTCTTTGCGCAAGGCTTTAAAGTTGGTGAACAAGGTCATTACGATTTTGCGCAAGCAATGAAAGACCGTAATTTGAAGGAATTTTGGTATCCGCCATCGCCGGTTGCAAAGTACTCCTTGTCAAAGGGCTTGGCCGCCAACACGAATATCTTCGGCAAGGTGATGACGATCGCCACCGCGCCGGTGATGATTGTGGCAACGACCGCATTGCGAACTCGTATCAACGGCGATCCGCCCAAAGAATGGAAAACGCCGCTTACAGCACCGAACCTCCCCGAATCGTTCTTGCCCGTAGCGATGCGATTCGGTCAGGCGTGTGCCGAATTCGATCAGGGTTACGACGCGCCTGGTGATTCGCGCAATAAGCTTCGCGAACGTGATGCCGACGATCCCTATGCCGGTGACCGGACTATTCCCCGTGGGGGAATTGAGGGGCACGCTGCGCGCAAGGGCAACGATGCGGCGGAAGGGGACGCGGCATCCGAAGCCGGCCTACGTTATGAACATCATGCGATGCTCCGGATGGAGGCAAAACGTGATGGAAAGTATGCTAAGGACGAGAAAGTAATGCAAGAGGATAAGCCCGGCACTGCGACTGAAGAATACAATGCTTGGCGCACGCAGAAAATCAGAGAATGCTTGGCAAAGAACATTGACACCCATGCGACTGACCACTCAACCATCATGACCAATGGCATGCATGCGCAGAGAGCACTTGCGTATGATGTTGCGGTCGGCGCTTGCTTCATTGGCGAAAAAGATTTGAGCAAACTCCGTGTCGCTGCAGACTGGCGCTTCCTTGACGGACTTGAGGATGGCGATTCCATTCGACAGTTTAAGGAGTACTTCGAACTTGGAAGATTCAAGAAGCAAGCGGTTGCTGATTGGGCGGAAAACGATCCCGAAGGGAAAATGCCCGTCAAAATTGTTAATGAACGGGGCTTCTTCGCCAAAGTACCGAAGGGTGCGCAATGAACGTCTTAATTGAAACTCGCCCGCGTCGTGTTGCTTGCACACTCCTCGCTTTTGTCCTCGCAGTACTCGGGGCCCTATTTTTTACTAGGGCTTCAAATTTTTCCTCGCCTCAATTGCTATCGGATGGCCAACTCATGACTCGCTTTTTGATTTTACCCAGTATGTTCGCTGCCGGTGTGCTGACACTGCTAAGTTTGGCGGCTCCAGGGACAGCACAGGCGGAGCCAGCTGTTGCTACGTCAACGATACCGGAAACGGCAAAACCGTTCCAAGCACAAGTCGTTGGATTGCAATGGCTTAATCCGCTACAGCGACGCGACTATCCAACCGAATGGCAATTGCTTTGGACTTTAGGGCAAGCCCAGCCTAATAAAGACGATGACATGGTAAAGTCAGATCCCAAGTCATTTTCGAAGCTGCAGGCGATAGGCATTATCGCGAGCGGCAATGAAGGGGCGGAAACGTTCAAAGGATTTCATCACAAGTACGTTGATTCGCTGACGTTACGATTCCACAAGAATTACTTTTCCAGTCCCACATACTTCTATAACGCTCATTCGCTAAAGGACAAGAAGACTTGGCGCGAATTGGCTGGAATTCACGTCGAGTATGCGTTGCCCGAGGGGCGCCTTGATCCAATCGAGGCTGCAACCTACACGCGAGAGCGCATCGTTGATACATTTGACATTGGTAATCCTAACTTCCCCAAGGCATGGAGCCGGAGCACGCCACCGGACGTACGCGTAACGATGGGCGGCGCCAATGCTGGATTCAAGTCGTTGGCTGCTGGTCTCGACTATTTACAAGCGCATCCGACTGAAACAGTCTGGGTCATGAACTGGGACGCTCCAAGCTTCCCTCCGAAAGATGCGCAAATCAACGAGAACATGGTGTTGTTGGTGCTCGCTGGCCCAAACTACAACACAGAACGTGCACCACTGGCATGGATTGGCTATCCGGTTTCCAAGAAGGTGGCAGACTTCGAAGCCCAAAAAGGTCAGCCGCCCCGGCAGATCCAGGCATGGAAGGCCGCTGTAGAAACAGCTGCTCGAAACGCAGGTAAGCAGGACGGCGACATTGGTTACGTCATCCATGATGCTAACAATACTCATTCTGGTTCGTCTGAACGCATCGGCGCCTTGGCGCAAACACTTACCACTGAGTTGGTGGACTTCGATTTCAAGAAACAGACCTTTAATACCCCGGCTCTATTGGGCGAAATGGGTGCTGGCACGGCGCTGACCAACGTTGCACTTGGCATTGCCTACGCTAATCACTTGGGCAAGAACGTGCTGGTGGCGGGCACAACCGACGCCGAACAGCCAACGGCAGTTGTGGTGAGTCCACCCGCCAAGATACGCCCGATCGATCCGAACGCGCCGTGGTTCCGCGCGCGTGGTGGCGGCAGCGCATTCCTGCCTTGGTGGGGATTGCGCCACGATGCAAGACCGGAGCCGCAAGGCTATTCCGATTGAGATGAGCAGGATGCGTAGGGAATCCATATGCACGGTGTAATTCGCCTGAACGACCCCACCAGCCATGGTGGCATCGTCATCAGTGCATCGCCTAATTCCAAGGTCCATGAAATTGCTGTCGCCCGCAAGGGGGACAGTTGTACCTGCCCTGTACCAGGTCATGGTGTCTGCGTGATTGTTGAAGGAGACCCGAAGGTACTGATTGACGGCATTCCGGTGGCGTTTGATGGTCACAAAACCAGTTGCGGAGCCACCCTTATAACAACTGCCCCGAAGAGCACGCGTGAGTAGGGCTGGGCAATTGCCAATCAAAGCGATAGCAGCGGCGTTTATGTCGGCGCTATTTATGTTAGGTATTGGAGTTGGACTCACGCTATGCGCCTCTACATGCGTGAGCTGCTTCGCGCAGAATGTCTCAGAGGATCCTTTGCTGGGATATCTAGCTAGGGCGAGTAGTCACGGGCCTCTATGAGGAGTCTCGCGCAAGTGTCACAGTCACTTGCGCGCAATCGTTGAAGAATGCGTCGGCCAAGACGTGGGCAGTTCGAGTGCCGGCAGCACTTGCTCGGTAGGGCGCGATCGGTCTGGCACATCGTTTACCACAAGCCGTGGGCAGGGAGGCATCCCCGGCCCTCCAGGCTGAACTTCAAATACTGTTCACGACCAATAGTAAAGATACAGTGGGCATCCGAGGATGCCCACTACATAGATTGCGAGCACCCAACGCGGATCCTTAAGTTTTGTGGCCAGAAACGGCTCTGCCCTCCGAACGTGGACGTTTAAAAGCGCCGCCATGAAGCCCATGGCAACGAGTATCAAGTACAGAAAAGTGAACAATGCCCACTCTGTCAGAGTGCCCGCCGATCGAAAGCCCACCAAGCCGATCACAAAAAGCGTAGACACTAACGCTCCTAGAGTCCAAAGCGTCATGTCGCCCGCCAAGCGGCGAAACACCCCGCCAATTCGGCCCAATCTCGAGTCGCGCGCCCAGATGTTCGATAGCGGTTCCATGTCCTTAAACATCATCGCTACTATCCCAAGCAAAATGGACACCGTTCCGATGATGTTCGCTGTGCGAAAGACAGAATTTGACTGACGCTTTAGATATTCGTTAGTTGATTGGGAGTCTATCGTTAGCGAGTAATAGGCGCCGATCGATGCAATCACAAACCAAAACGTCGCCCTAAAGACCAGATCTCGCCAGAGGTTTTCTTTCAGCCAGTCGTCAAACACGGTTTTTTCAGTTGCCATATGTAGTCCCTAGAAGTTGGAAGCATGAGTTCGTACTGCCACAGAAAACACTTTGGTGCTAATTGCAGGATGTAGGTCAAATTCACTCGCGTCGAGTTGATTTGCATGATAAATTCTGAAATCCATTAGCTAGCACAGGAGCAAGAATACATGAATACTTAAGCGGAGATTCAAGCGCAGATCGCAGAGTTGGAATCCAAAGCGAAAGAAGCGCGGGCATTGGAACTAGCTGGTGCAAAGGCGCAAATCGCCGAAATCATGACGACTTACGGACTTACGATTGAAGATCTGCGAGGTATCAGGCAGGCTAGGTCGTCCAAGGTGCGCCAACGGGTGCCAGCAAAGTATGGGAACCCTGAGACTGGCGCGACTTGGACTGGACGAGGCCGAGTTCCGCTCTGGTTGATCGGGAAAAATAAAGAAGATTTCCTGATCAAATAGCCTCACTCCGGCAGCAAGCCATAACGAGTTTCTTTTCCACCTCGCCCCCAAGAGCAGCCATTTCTCTGAACAACGATTCCTAGAATAGACAATGGACACTAGGGAACCTCGATTTACTGGCAGTTTGAGCGGTGACACCGAAAAAATAGCTGCCTACAAAGCGGCCGCGCCACGATCGCCGCCATTTTCATGGCCATTTTTCTGTCCGAATCCGCCTTTTGGGACGGTTCAGACGGACCTCGGGCGTCAAAACGCCGAAATCTTCGCCTCCTTCAGGTAACAAAGGCGACGCAGGTTGTACGCGGCGGCCTTCCAGTTCAGTTGCAGCGTGGCGCGTGCCAGACCGATCGAGCGCAGCATCTTGCCGCCCAGCTGCGCCATGCCGGCAAAGACATGCTCGACGCGGGCGCGCGGGCTGGCGATGCGCCGGTTGCGGCGCTGCTGAGCCTCGGACAGCGGTTTGTCCTTGTTGCCTTTGCGCTGGATGTGCATGCGGTAGCCCTCACCGGTAAGCCGCTCTTCGCGCTTGTGATTGACGTAGCCTTTGTCGGCATAGATATCCCGGCTGGTATTGGCCGGATCGAGCACGTCTTCAAAATGCAGCGTGTCGTGCTCGCTGGCGGTGCTGATCTTGATTTTTCGGATCAGCTTGCAACGCTTGTCCACGTTCGCCGACAGCTTGTAGCCGAAATAGGATTTGCCGTGCTTTTTGGTCCAGCGCGCATCCAGGTCTTTCTGACGTCGCTTCGGCGGCGACCAGTCGGCTGGCATGGCGTTCTGGTCCACGACGAGGGATTTTTCTTCCTTGTTCAGCGATTGTTTCGGCGCCTGGACGATGGAGGCGTCAATCATCTGGCCGCCTCGGGCGATGTAGCCATGCCGGGCCAGTTGCCGGTTGACGGCGTCGAACACGCTTTCGCTGGCGCCGGCCTTGATCAGGCGCTCTTTGAAAGTCCAGATCGTGGTGCGATCGGGGATCTGGCTGGAGTCGCGCAGGCCGGCGAAGCGCAGGAAACTGAGCCGGTCAAGCAACTGGAATTCCATCTGCTCGTCCGAGAGGTTGAACAGGTGCTGGATCAACAGAATCCGCACCATCACCTCGGTAGGAAACGGTGGTCGTCCGCCGCGCTCGCGGCCGGGCCGTGGCGCTGCTTCATCGACTGCGTCGGCCAGCGCCGCGAAGTCGACATGCCGCTCCAGTACTTGCAGCGCGTCGCCCAGCTTCGTCAGCTTGGCTTCGCGCTCCTGAGCGGCAAACAGGTTGGGTTTCATCATGGCAGTGTCGTCAAGTTTGATGCGCTGACATCATGCCATGGCTGAGGTAGTTTTTCGAGGTACCCACTAGTGTTCTTTTGGTAAAAAGTGTCGGCGAAGATAAGTCGACACAGAATTTTTTTGAAGAGATCAGACGAGCTGGGATTGATGATCGATACCTAGTTTGTCGCCTCGATGAGACGAGCCTTACAGATTACCTCAAGGAGCTTTATGTAAAAAAGGGCATCTCCTCATTATTTAATTTTTCTATAGTATGTGACGCGGTACTTCATCCTGGGCTTCATGTCGATGAAATCACTAATGTAATAGTGGAATCCATAATGGACATGAAGGGGGTGCGAAATCTTATTGTGATCGATCCCTACTTATTTGCCAGCGCTACCGATTCGATGGCCTTGGATTTGCTTAGGTTAATTATAGGAGCAATCGGTGAGGATCTGGAATCAGTTACGTTGATCACCAATGGGAAAGCGCGTAATAAACGGGAGATTTTATTTAATGCAATAAAATCGGTAAAATCATCGATAAATGTTAAAGACGTGAAAACTGATGAGTTTCATGATCGCTTTTGGATCGATCCTGAATCGAATAAAGGCGTCGTCATGGGGACATCATTAAACGGAATTGGGAAAAAGATCGCGTTGATTGATAAGTTGCAGAGCCACGATGTGAAAGAGATATCGAGGCTAGCACTTAAGATTATGAAGCCCAACTAATGCCGTCAACGCATTTGCTCCGCATTTTTATGAGGATGTGGAATTGTTAATGAGATCGGGGCTATTGATCAAACGTGTCCTTTGAGTTGATATAAATGATCAAATTATGGATATTTTTACTTTTATAAGCAAAGTCATCGACTCTTTAGCATGGCCTGCGACGATTGCCCTGGGCATATTCCTTGTACGAAAGCAATTACCTGAGATTGCTCGTTCCTTGAAGTCCATTAAATTTAAAGATTTCGAGATGACTTTCGAGAGAGAAGGGTACCTCGAAAAACTACCTCAGCCATGGCATGATGTCAGCGCATCAAACTTGACGACACTGCCATGATGAAACCCAACCTGTTTGCCGCTCAGGAGCGCGAAGCCAAGCTGACGAAGCTGGGCGACGCGCTGCAAGTACTGGAGCGGCATGTCGACTTCGCGGCGCTGGCCGACGCAGTCGATGAAGCAGCGCCACGGCCCGGCCGCGAGCGCGGCGGACGACCACCGTTTCCTACCGAGGTGATGGTGCGGATTCTGTTGATCCAGCACCTGTTCAACCTCTCGGACGAGCAGATGGAATTCCAGTTGCTTGACCGGCTCAGTTTCCAGCGCTTCGCCGGCCTGCGCGACTCCAGCCAGATCCCCGATCGCACCACGATCTGGACTTTCAAAGAGCGCCTGATCAAGGCCGGCGCCAGCGAAAGCGTGTTCGACGCCGTCAACCGGCAACTGGCCCGGCATGGCTACATCGCCCGAGGCGGCCAGATGATTGACGCCTCCATCGTCCAGGCGCCGAAACAATCGCTGAACAAGGAAGAAAAATCCCTCGTCGTGGACCAGAACGCCATGCCAGCCGACTGGTCGCCGCCGAAGCGACGTCAGAAAGACCTGGATGCGCGCTGGACCAAAAAGCACGGCAAATCCTATTTCGGCTACAAGCTGTCGGCGAACGTGGACAAGCGTTGCAAGCTGATCCGAAAAATCAAGATCAGCACCGCCAGCGAGCACGACACGCTGCATTTTGAAGACGTGCTCGATCCGGCCAATACCAGCCGGGATATCTATGCCGACAAAGGCTACGTCAATCACAAGCGCGAAGAGCGGCTTACCGGTGAGGGCTACCGCATGCACATCCAGCGCAAAGGCAACAAGGACAAACCGCTGTCCGAGGCTCAGCAGCGCCGCAACCGGCGCATCGCCAGCCCGCGCGCCCGCGTCGAGCATGTCTTTGCCGGCATGGCGCAGCTGGGCGGCAAGATGCTGCGCTCGATCGGTCTGGCACGCGCCACGCTGCAACTGAACTGGAAGGCCGCCGCGTACAACCTGCGTCGCCTTTGTTACCTGAAGGAGGCGAAGATTTCGGCGTTTTGACGCCCGAGGTCCGTCTGAACCGTCCCAAAAGGCGGATTCGGACAGAAAAATGGCCATGAAAATGGCGGCGATCATGGCGCGGCCGCTTTGTAGGCAGCTATTTTTTCGGTGTCACCGCTCAAACTGCCAGTAAATCGAGGTTCCCAGAAGTTCGAGAAGCTGCTGCTGAAGTAAAGGAAGCGCTTTCGGCTTGGGATGCGGCGTCGAAACCCGGATTTGAGTTTGAGTCGGTATCGAGTCAACACATGACCTCTGTTTCGCACTATTCGCAAAGCGCGGCAATGCTCGAAGCATGGCTAAAGGTAGAAAGTGCAGCTGCCGACTTCGCGGCCAAACGACACCCCAATAGTACGCCGAAGTACCCTAGCCCTCTTAAGCTAAAAGAGATTCTTGTTAAGGCAGGCATTTTCAATAACCGCCAGGCCGATGCTTTCGATGCATTGCGCAAAATTCGAAATCAGCTGGTCCACGTTGTGAACGTTCAGTTCGATGAAGACACAGTCGCGGAGTACTTAGCGTCTGCGGAAACGATGGCCAGGTACATCGCGGAACAAACAAAAACCGTTCCTTGAGTTTCCTTAGTTGTTTGATTCAATCTTGGCTTAATGCGTTTGGTCGTGATGAGGCAATCGACGACGGCCAATCAACTAAACCAGCCGGCGCTTGGTGGGACGGTTGATAAGTTACGCTGAGGCCGTAGTCAGCAGCGGCTGGGCGCGAAAATGCCCGTCATGTTATTCACGTGCTGGAAGCATGTTGTCGCTTCGTAGAGAAGATCTCTGTATTGAGAAAATAACATAGGAAAAAGTCAAATTGGAAATTGAAAAGCGTCATTGGGCCGTTGCAGCTGCCTTGACAATAATTATGAGCATCTCCACCGCAATTGGAACGTTAGTATCATCATACTTGATGTTACCAATGAAAATGAAGGAGGAGGCTGAAAAAGCGGCGGTGGAGAGAAAAGCCAAGGGGATGCTGACCCATTGCGAAAAGCTTCAGATGAGTGCGTCGCTAGCAGCGGAGATTGAGTTCAGTGCAGATCGAGGTTATCCAAGCATTTCGCTGACTGAAGCCCTTGCTGCATCGGCGGCAAAAAAGCCGCTTCCGCAGAAAATTTCAGATAAGAAGCTCCTTGATGTTCAGCTTGTGCTGGAGAAGCGCTCTACTGAGTTGATTCCTTTTTTATCTGAGAGCGAAGCCAAGATTCTCCAATCGATAACATTACACCACTACGTAGTCACCCAAATGCGTACATCTAAGGTCCCGTTGAACAAACGCGTCCCACCGAGTGAGGGCGGATTTGATGGGAACGACGAGCTGAACCGGATTCGAGCGGGGGCATTTGAACTGGCTAAGGCATATAGAAGCAGATGCACCGAGAATACATAAATGCTTCATTCACACAGACTTTTGCTACATGCATGACGCGCTTGGATCCAAGGATCTTCACTGGTCTCAACCAGATGGGGCCGACAGCGCGTTCAAGATAAACCCAAATGGCTGATCCTAGTAAAGTGCGGTAACCCGCACATCTTTGTGCTTCATGAGTGGCTAAGTGCCGACGTTACACTGCAGGCGGCGAGAAAAAGCGACTTGGCAAGAAATCTCAAACTATGTGTCGCGATTCTCAAATATGTTCAAACTATGTGTCGCACCCCGATGAGCCGAATGGCGCGAAAGTTTCTAAGGTATTGATTTCTAAAGACGTACTGGCTCAAACTATGTGTCGCGCGACGACCTGGAAAGCCCGGCACTGCCGGGCTTTTTTGTATCTGAAGCCAGGAAGCTCAATAGGAGCGCGGCGTGACATTCCCCCTAAATTGAGGTACTTCAATGACTAACGTTGTCTCCCCGAATCAGATCGCGGCCGGACTTACCGAACACTGGTCGCCCCGCGTAGTGGCAGAACTTGACGACTCGTTCGTCAAGGTTGCCAAGGTACTTGGCTCGCTTACCTGGCACAGCCACGATAAGGAAGACGAGCTTTTTTATGTTCTCAAAGGCTCTTTAACTATCGAGATGGAAGACAGAACGGTGGTACTGCATGAAGGGGAGGCGTTCGTCGTCCCGAAAGGCGTCAGGCACAATCCTGTGGCTGTTGAGGAGTGCCATATCATGCTGATCGAACGAAAATCGACGCTTCATACCGGTACCGAAGTTACAACAAAAACGCGGAGCCTTGCCGATCAGTTGCGTCCGGTCTGAAAAGACCCTTCCGCATGGCGTCAGCGGTGTGGAGACCATCTGCGGCGGGATCGAATACAGCCCCGCTCTGCGCTTCTTCTGAAGCCTGCACGTCCAGCCGCCACGAACAGTTTGCCGCGCACGGCTGAAATCATGTTTCTTTGGCTTTTGTATAATTGCGCTTCTACTAATATTGCAATGATACAACATGGAAGAAGCCACTACCCCGGAACAACCAAAGCGCACCAGGAAACTGGGCCGCATCGCCGTCTACATCTTTGCCGCAGTCGGGCTGCTGTTCTCGGTGTTGATCGCCGTGATGGCGCTGCAATCCAAGCCGCAGGCGCCGCGCACCTTCGATGCGAACGAGGCCATCGACGGCGTCATGACGCGCAACTATGGCAAGTACTCGGAATCCCAGCAAGGCTGGCTATATGTCGATGAAACGAGCCACGTCACTTACCTCGTGACCGTGGTGCAGCAAAAGAAAGTGGACGGCAAGGAGGGCGATGAGCTCTACCTGGTTACCAGCGGCCGTGCCATCGCCAACAAAGACGAGGACGATTCGTTCTACGGCGTGTTCCAGCTGCGCTACCGCGACGGCCAGCTCTATGAATACAGCGATCCGCGCCGTCCGAGCGATGTCGAGCCGGTGACCCCGGAGCGCGTGCATTTCGAGGCCTTGAGTGCCGATGTATGGGGATGGGTGGTGAAGACCATTTCCAATGAGTCCGGCGCGGGCGAACATTTCACGACCACCAGGAACGTGGTCCTGGCGCCGCGCAACGATCAGATCGCGGTGCTGACCGAGTTCACTGCGGCATTCCAGGTCCTGGGCGGGGGCGATTGCAAGGAAACCGAAAGGCAGTACGCTGACTGGGAAAAAGCAAAGGCTGAAAAGAAGCCCGCTGCGGCCGAGGGGGAAAGCGCGCAGGAAGCCGCGAACGAGGAAGCGGAGGAGGAATACGAAATCGTTCCGCCGCGTTGCACCCAGCTGCAATGGGCTTATCGTACCGATCCGGTAAGCGATTCGACCTTCACCCCGCTGTACATCACGCGCAAGGCCGGCATGCAGGGCGGCGCTCAGGTCGCGGCGAAAACCTGGAAGGTGATGTTCGATCCGAAGAGCTATACCTACCTGTTGCCGGACGAGTTGAAGAACGTGGGCATGTGAGGCGGTACAGCCCCTAGCGGAATTGGGCCAGGATGCGCGCGAGCGTGCCGTCCCTGGTGATGGCAGCGATCGCGCGGTTCGCTTCTTCGAGGCTGAGATGGCCCTTGCGTGAGACCGCGCAGCGGGTGCTGAAGCTGGCCGCGGTCAGGGGCGGGTGCAGGTTCAGCGGAAAGGCCCGCAGGCGCTGCCGGTATTCCAGGACACCGCGCGCGATCAGCACATGGTGCACCCGGCCGCGTGCCAGTTTTTCGAGATTGGTTTCCATGTTGGGCGAATCGTCCCGTACAAAGCCGGCGCCCAGGATTTTTTCGATTTCAGGATGCTGGTAGCCGAGGATGGTGCCGATGGCCTGGCCACGCAGGTCGGCGATGGAATGCGGTTGCGGTTGGCTGGCATCGGTGACCAGCACTTCCTCTGCCGTAAAAACAGGCTCCGTCCATAGAAAGTCCCCTTCGATCCATTCCGGCGTATAGCCGCACAGGATGTCGGCCTCGCCCTGCTGCAGGGCCCTGGCAATGCGCTTGCGCGGCAGCAGCAGGAAGCGCAGCTCGCGTCCCGTGCCACGGGCCAGTGCCTCTCCCAGCATCTTGTGCACGCCGTCCGTCAGCCGGCCATTTTCGATGCGCGACATGGGCATGTCGGCCGCCCGGTCGACCAGCACGACAAGTTCGCCGCACCAGCCGGTAGGAGAGGAGAACAACAGGTAACAGAGGACGAGCAGGCGAAACATGTTCATGCGTGGCGAGTGCGGGGGCACGGATTGAGTTGTACCGCATTGTATGCAATGATGGCACGCAAATTGACATGAAGGAATCCATGCTGCTACGCACGCTTTTCTGTCTCTTTCTGCTGACGCTCAGCCAGTTGGGCCACGCCCTGCCCGCTGCCACGGCGGCGTCCCAGTCTGAGGCGCCGCTCGCGCGCCTTACTGTCGGAAACCGGACAGTCTTCGTGTTCCGCGCCATGCTGAGCGGCTATACCCCGCACGACCGAGCCGAAGCTGCGGAGAAACGCCTCGAACGCGCGCTTGCGCAAGGCGGACCGCAGCAGGCCAGCATCCGTTCGATCGCCGAGGGGACGCAAGTCCTGCTGGATGGCTCGCTGCTGTTCCTGGTATCTCCCGGCGACGTCAACGCACTGGCGGGCGATACCACCGACCTGCTTGCCCACGAAAGCGCCGCGCAATTGGGCAAGGCGCTGCTGGAACGCCGCGAGCAGCGCAGCCCGGCCTATATCGTGCAAGCGCTTGCGCTGTGTGTCCTGGCCAGTTGCGCGCTGGTGTTTTTCCTGTGGGGGCTTGCCGCGCTGCGCCGCCAGGGCAGGCGCCGGCTGGAGGCGATCCTGGGCCGGCGCCTGGCGCAGGTCCGGCTGCGCAACGTGCGCGTGCTGGATGCGGAACACCTGGTCCATTTCATGCGGCTCGCCATGGACGTCGTGGCCTGGTTCCTGGGGCTGCTGGCCGCCTATGTATGGCTGGCCTTTGTGCTGGCGCGGATACCGTTTGCGCGCAACTGGGGCGAGCGCTTGCAGCAGTTCCTGCTTGATACCGCTGCGGAAATCGCCAGTAACGTGGCGGCTGCGATTCCTGGCCTGCTGCTCGTTGCCGTCATTGTCGTCCTGGCGCGTCTTGCCAGCGCCACACTGGCCTCCTTTTTCAAGCGCATCGAAAGCGGCGAGCTGCATTTCGGCTGGCTCGATCGCGATACGGCCGTGCCGACGCGCCGCTTGGGAAAGGTGGTGATCTGGCTGTTTGCGCTTGCCATGGCTTATCCCTACCTGCCTGGTTCGCATACGGCGGCCTTCCAGGGCGTGACGGTGCTGGCGGGGCTGATGCTGTCGATCGGCGCGTCCAGCATCGTCGGCCAGGGGGCGGCAGGCCTGATCCTGATGTATACGCGGGCGCTGCGCAAGGGCGATTACGTCAGCATTGGCGACGTGCAGGGCACGGTGGTCGAACCCGGGATTTTCGACACCCGCGTGCGCACCGGCATGGGCGTGGACGTGGCAATGCCGAATGCCTGGGTGCTGTCGAATACGATCAAGAACTATTCGCGCGCCGTGCCGGGTGCCTATGTGGTCGATACGAGCGTGACCATCGGGTATGACACGCCCTGGCGCCAGGTCTGCGCCATGCTGGAGGAGGCGGCTGCAGCCACCGAGGGCATCGCTGCCGAACCGCGGCCGTACGTGATCCAGAGCGCCCTGTCCGATTTCTACATCGAATACAAGCTCGTGGCGTGCTCGGTACTGAGTTCGCCCAATAGCCGGGCCGAGCTGCTCAGCCTGCTGCACCAGCAAGTGGTCGATGTCTTCAACCGCGAAGGCGTCCAGATCATGTCGCCGCACTTCACGCAGGAACCGCAACAAGCGCATATCGTAGTGCCGGTAGAGCCAAAGCCGGCGGCATGATACGGCACCAGCGAAAAACGGTGGTATGATGATCGGCTTATTACATCATGTTGTGATATAAAAATGCCGCCTTCACAAGATAAACTGGCCAAGGCCGACTTCATGGCCCTGTCCGAATTCCGCTACCAGATGCGGCGCTTCGAGCGCTTCTCCGAGAACGCCGCCCAGGCCGAGGGCATCACGCCCTTGCAGTATTTGCTGCTGTTGCATATCAAGGGCTTTCCCGGCCGCGATTGGGCCACGGTCGGCGAGCTGGCCGAACGCCTGCAGGCGCAGCAGCATGGCGTGGTCGCATTGCTGGGCCGATGCGAGGCGGCCGGGCTGGTGCAGCGCCGCCCCCATGTGCAAGACCGGCGCCGGGTCGAAGTCCACCTGCTGCCTGCCGGCGAAGAAGTGCTGGTACGGCTGGCTGCGATCCATCGCGCCGAATTGCAATCGCTGCACGGCGTCTTCACCGTTCCCAACCTTCCGCACAAACCATGAAACCGTATGATCCACGCCGCGACTTCAGCGGCGACGCACGCCTGCTGCAGATTGGCGCCATGGCTGCCTTGATCGGCATGCTGAGCACCGGGACCGCCTGGCTGCTGCTGAAGGCGATTTCGCTGTTCACCAACCTGTTCTTTTTCCAGTCCCTGTCGACAGCGCCGCAATCGCCGTCCGCTCATGCACTGGGCGCCTGGGTGATCGTGGTGCCGGTCGTCGGCGCCCTGCTGATCGGCCTGATTGCCCGCTATGGTTCGGAGCAGATCCGCGGCCACGGCATTCCCGAGGCGATCGAGGCCATCCTGTTCAAGCGCAGTGCGATGTCGCCCAAGGTGGCTGTACTCAAGCCGCTGGCCTCGGCCATTGCCATCGGCAGCGGCGGGCCGTTCGGCGCCGAGGGGCCGATCATCATGACCGGCGGCGCGGTCGGTTCGCTGTTCGCCCAGCATTTCCATTTGAGCGATGCCGAGCGCAAGACCCTGCTGGTGGCGGGCGCCGTGGCCGGCATGACGGCCGTCTTCGGCACGCCGATCGCGGCGCTGCTGTTGGCGGTTGAACTCTTGCTGTTCGAGCTGCGCCCGCGCAGCCTGCTGCCGGTCGCCATTGCCTGCGCCGTGGCCGGCTTCCTGCGGCCGCTGCTGATGGAAGCGGGGCCGCTGTTCCCGCAGCAAAGCCCGCAACTGCCGCCGGTGGCCTTGCTGTCCTGCGCCGTGGCCGGGGTGCTGTGCGGCGCCATGGCGTGGCTGCTGTCGACGGCCCTGTACCGCGTAGAGGACGGCTTCCACAAGCTGCCGCTGCACTGGATGTGGTGGCCGGCGCTGGGCGCCGTGGCCATCGGCATCGGCGGCTATTTCCAGCCGCGCGCGCTGGGCGTCGGCTATGACGTGATCGGCGACCTGCTGCAAAACCACCTGGCCGCCGGCGTCGTGGCGACGCTGCTGGTGGCCAAGGCCATCATGTGGCTGATCGCCCTCGGTTCGGGCACTTCCGGCGGTGTGCTGGCGCCTTTGCTGATGCTGGGCGCCGGCCTGGGCACGCTGCTGGCGCCCTACTTGCCGGGCGGTTCGCCTGCGGTATGGCCCCTGGTATTCATGGCAGCCACGCTGGGCGGCATGATGCGCGCACCGATCATGGCCACCGTCTTTGCCTACGAGCTGACGCATGATGCGAATGCCCTGCTGCCGGTGCTGGCAGCCTCGGTGGTGGCCTATGGCTTCACCGTCATTACCATGCACCGTTCGATCCTGACCGAGAAGATTGCTCGCCGCGGCCACCATATCTACCGCGAATACGGCATCGATCCGCTGGAGCGGCATAGCGTGGAGGAGGTGATGACGGCCGCCCCGGTGTCGATCGACGCGGATGCGCGCGTTGCCGACGTGCTGGCGTCCCACTTCGGCGCGACGCAGCGCCACCGCGCCTACCCGGTCACCAGCCATGGCGCTGTGCTGGGCATGCTCGATCGCGCGACCCTGGTGCAGGCCAGCCATGCCGTGCACGTGCGCGAGCTGTATGGCGTGAACGCCCCGATTGTGGCGCTGCGCGGCGAAACGTGCCGCACGGTGGCGGTGCGCCTGGCGGTGCATGGCCTGGAGCGCTTGCCGGTGGTGGCCGATGCCGGCAGCCGCCAATTGGTGGGCGTGATCAGCCGCAGCGACCTGGTCAAGTCCTCGCTCTCGCTCGACAATGAGGAGCACCGGCGCCACCGCTTCCGGCGCTTGCGCTTGCCCAGGTCAGCGGGCGGCTGAGGGCGCTGGCCGCCAGTTGGCATACTTGCGGTCAATCGCAGTCGAGGTACCGTCTTTCACCATTTCCGCCATGGCCGCCGACATGGCGGCAACCTGCGCGTCCGGCACCGCCTTGTTGCAGGCGAGATAGGCGCGCGAGGTGTGAAAGGTCAGCAGGGGCACGATCTTGCCGAGCAGGCCTTCCTGCGCCAGCACGCCGTTGGCCAGCTGGTGGCTGGTCACCCACAAGTCGATGCGCCCGCCGAGCAGCTTGCGCGGGTTGGAAAAATTGTCCGGCGCGGTATCCACGGTGAATCCGCGCGCCACCAGGAATTGCGCGCGCACGTCGCCGTTGTAGCCGCCGATGCGCAGGTGCCTGGCGTCATCCAGCGTGGCCAGCTGGAAGGGCGGGTTGGCCAGGCCGTACAGCGTCCAGTCCACTTCGCGCAGCGGCCCTACCCATTTGAACAGGGCTTCCCGCTCCGGCGTGCGGGAGGTCGAGAACACGCAGGAAGACGGCGTGCGCAGCGCCAGTTCGTAGGCGCGGCGCCACGCCATGATCTCGATGCTGTAGCTGATGCCGGCGCGCGCCATGATTTCCTTCACCTTGTCCGGCGAGATGCCGACGATGCGTTCGCCATCGCGCATGATGTCGGGCGGCGTGTATTCGGTAAACAGCTGGAGCGAGCCGGCCGACGCCGCCAAAGGCAGCGCCAGCAACGATGCGGCAAGGTGCAGCTTGGGAGCCATGATCAGCCAATCATGTGCGTCTTGAGGCGCGAAGTCAATCAAACTGACAGGCCCGACTTGTGTCCTCCAATAATTGCTGGTACAACATTACTAGTAGCGCAAATCCAACAATTAATCAGCAACTGGAGAACCACATGAAACGACGCGCCCTCATCACCGCAATGGCATGCCTGCCCCTGTTCGGCGCCAGCCTCGCGCAGGCACAGAGCTACCCGACCAAGCCGATCACCCTGATCGTGCCGTTTGCAGCCGGCGGACCGACCGACACCGTGGCGCGCCTGCTGGCGCAGTCCATGGGCACCAAGCTGAAACAGCAGATCGTTGTGGAAAACGTCGGCGGCGCCGGCGGCACCATTGGCGCGGCGCGCGCCGCCAAGGCGGCTCCGGACGGCTACACCATCTTCCTGCACCACATCGGCCATTCCACCGCACCGGCCCTGTACCGCAAGCTGAGCTACAACGCCATCGACAGCTTCGAGCCGATCGGCCTGGTGACCGACGTGCCAATGACCCTGGTGGCGCGCAAGGACTTCCCGGCCAAGGACTTCAAGGAATTCCTGGCTTATGTAAAAGCCAACAAGACCAAGGTGACCTACGCCAACGCCGGCCTCGGTTCGGCTTCCCACCTGTGCGGCATGCTGTTCATGTCCGCCATCCAGACCGACCTGACCACCGTGCCATACAAGGGCACCGGCCCGGCCATGAATGACCTGCTGGGCGGCCAGGTGGACTTCATGTGCGACCAGACCACCAACACCACCAGCCAGATCAAGAGCGGCAAGGTGAAGGTCTACGCCGTCACCACCAAGACCCGCGTGCCGTCGATGCCGGACGTGCCAACCCTGAACGAGGCCGGCGTTCCTGGCTTTGAAGTGGCGGTGTGGCACGGCATGTACGCACCGAAAGGCACGCCGAAGCCAGTGATCGACACGCTGGTCGGCGCCCTGCAGGTGGCCCTGAAGGATCCGGCCGTCAAGCAGCGCTTCGCCGACCTCGGCACCGAGCCGGTGGACACCAAGCGCGCCACGCCGGAAGCCCTGCGTGCGCACCTGAAGGCAGATATCGACCGTTGGGGCCCGATCATCAGCAAAGCCGGCGTTTACGCCGACTAAGCGCCGGCCAAGGAGTCTCTGATGTCTTCCGCAATTCGTCACCCGAAGGATTTCTGGATCGGGGTGATCTTCATCGCCATCGGGCTGGGCGCCGTGTTCACGCGCGGCGACCTGAACATGGGCACGTCCTTCCGCATGGGGCCGGCCTTCTTCCCGGTCGTGCTGGGCATCCTGCTGGCCGTGATCGGCGCGGCGGGGGTGCTGCGCGCCTTCTTCCGCCACGGCGAGCCGATGGAGAAACTGCACCTCAAGCCGCTGGCCCTGGTCACGCTGGCCGTGGCGCTGTTCGGCATCCTGATGCGCGGCGCCGGGCTGGTGCCGGCCGCTGCCGTGCTGGTGCTGGTGAGCGCTTATGCCAGCCCCAAGTTCCGCTGGAAAGAAGTGGCGCTGCTGGCAATTGGCCTGGCCGTGTTTGCCTACGTGCTGTTCATTAAATTGTTGGGATTGCCGATACCTGCGCTCGGCCCCTGGCTTGGTTTCTAAGGGGCCGGCATGGAAATCTTAAGCAACCTGGGTCTGGGCTTTGAAACCGCCTTCACCCTGACCAACCTGATGTACTGCCTGATGGGGGTCTTCATTGGCACCGCGGTCGGTGTGCTGCCGGGCCTGGGCCCGATCGCCACCATTGCCATGCTGCTGCCGGCCACCTTCGGCCTGCCGCCGGTGGCGGCGTTGATCATGCTGGCCGGTATTTATTATGGCGCCCAGTATGGCGGCTCCACCACGGCCATCCTGGTCAACCTGCCGGGCGAGTCATCCTCCGTGGTGACAGCCATCGACGGTTACCAGATGGCGCGCAAGGGGCATGCCGGCAAGGCGCTGGCAACGGCGGCCCTGGGCTCCTTCTTCGCGGGCACGGTGGCCACCGTGGTAGTGGCGTGCTTTGCGCCGCCGCTGGCCGACCTGGCGCTGAAGTTCGGCCCGGCCGACTACTTCTCGCTGATGGTGCTGGGCCTGGTGGCGGCTGTGGTGCTGGCCAGCGGCTCCTTGCTGAACGCGATCGGCATGGTGATCCTGGGCCTGCTCCTGGGCATGATCGGCACCGACGTCAACTCAGGCCAGCAACGTTACACCTATGACATGCCGGAACTGGCTGAAGGCATTTCTTTCGTGATCGTGGCCATGGGCATGTTCGGCATCGGCGAGATCGTGCGCAACCTGGAGCATGATGAAGAGCGTCACATCCTGATGAAGAAAGTGTCGGGGCTGATGCTGGACAAGGAAGACTTCAAGCGCATCCTGGCGCCGGTCTTGCGCGGCACCTTGCTCGGTTCGGCGCTGGGCATCCTGCCGGGCGGGGGCGCGATGCTGGCTTCCTTCGCTTCCTACTCGCTCGAGAAAAAGGTGTCGCCGAACGCAAAAGAGTTCGGCAAGGGCGCCATCGAGGGCGTGGCGGCGCCGGAATCGGCCAACAACGCGGGCGCACAGACTTCCTTCATCCCGATGCTGACGCTGGGCATTCCGTCCAACCCGGTGATGGCACTGATGATCGGCGCCATGATCATCCAGGGCATTACCCCGGGACCGGCGGTGATGACGGAGAAGCCCGATCTGTTCTGGGGCCTGATCGTGTCGATGTGGTTCGGCAACCTGTTCCTGGTGGTGCTGAACCTGCCGATGATCGGCCTGTGGGTGAAGATGATCACGGTGCCTTACCACCGCCTGTTCCCGGCCATCCTGATGTTCTGTGCGATTGGCGTGTTCAGCCTCAACAATGCCCAGTTCGACGTCTGGCTGATGGCGCTGTTCGGCGTGTTCGGCTATATCTGCGCCAAGCTCGATGCCGAGCCGGCGCCGATGCTGCTCGGCTTCATCATCGGGCCGATGCTGGAAGAGTACCTGCGGCGCGCCATGACGCTATCGCATGGCGACCCGATGGTGTTCCTCAACCGTCCGATCAGTGCCACCTTGCTGGCGCTGGCAGTGCTGGCGCTGGCGGTGGTGCTGTCGCCTTCCTTGCGCAAGAAACGGGAAGAAGCCTTCCACGAGGAGTAAGAAACTGACAACGCCCGGCACGCCGGGCGTTGTTTCGTTGTGGGTCGACAACGGTGACAAAGCGTGAGTATCCCCCGCAGGGCGCTGGCTATACTGAAAATTCTCAGTGGCAACAATCCCCTACAGGAGCTCACCCAAATGAACAGCCCGATCATCCAGGAAAGCCAGCTACAGGAAGTCGAACTGCAGGCCATCAACGCCGCACTCAATCGCGTCCAGGCCGTCATCGAATTCCAGCTCGATGGCACCATCTTGCACGCCAACGACAACTTCCTGAGTGCGGTCGGCTATACGCTGGACGAAGTGCAGGGCCGCCACCACGCGATGTTTTGCGACAGCGAATTCGTGGCCAGCGAAGCATACAAGCAATTCTGGGAGCGCCTGCGCGGCGGCCATTTCGAGCACGGCGAGTACAAGCGCCTTGGCAAGGGCGGGCGTGAAATCTGGATCAACGCTTCCTACAACCCGGTGTTCGACGCCGACGGCAGGCCTTTTAAAGTAATCAAGTTCGCCACCGACATCACGGCCAGCAAGCTGCGCAACGCAGAGTACGAAGGCAAGGTCAGCGCGATGGACAAGGCGCAGGCCGTGATCGAGTTCGACATGGGCGGCCATGTGCTCACCGCCAACAGCAACTTCCTCGATGCGATGGGCTATACGCTGGACGACATCAAGGGCGAACACCACCGCATGTTCTGCGAGACCGACTACGCGGCCAGCGTCGACTACAAGCGCTTCTGGCAAAAACTGAACCGCGGCGAATTCGACGGCGGCCGCTACAAGCGCCTCGGCAATGGCGGCAAGACGATCTGGATCCAGGCCACCTACAATCCGATCCTGGACATGAACGGCACGCCTTTCAAAATCGTCAAGTTCGCCAGCGACATCACCGAGCAGGTGCTGATGGAGCAGGGCATCAAGGACAAGGCAGCCAGCGACGCCGCCAAGATCGCGCGCCTGCTCGATGCGGTGGCGCGCGCAGCCAAGGGCGACCTGACGGCCGAGGTGCCGCTGGCCGGCGACGAGCCGCTCGACCAGCTGGGCGCCGGCATCGGCAAGATGATGGGAGACTTGCGCGGCGTGATTGGCCAGGTGGTGATGTCGGCCACCGCCTTCGCCGACGATGCCGAGGAGATCGCCAACCGCGCCGGCGTGGTGGCCGGCGGTTCGCAGGAGCTGGGCGCGACAGTCGAGGAGATGAATGCCACGGTCGAAGGCCTGACCCGTTCGATCGATGCGATTGCCACCAGCACCGGCCAGGCCAACGAGCTGGCCAAGTCGACCCAGGACGAAGCCGAGGCGGGCGCCAAGGCGGTGGCGCGTTCGATCGAGGCGATGGACCTGATCAATCGTTCGTCGGAAGACATCGGCGAGATCGTCAAGGTGATCAGCGATATTGCCAATCAGACCAATATGCTGGCCTTCAACGCGGCCATCGAAGCGGCGCGCGCCGGTGAACATGGCCTGGGGTTCTCGGTGGTGGCGGACGAGGTGCGCAAGCTGGCCGAGCGTTCCTCGCAGGCGACCAAGGAGATTTCCAAGCTGATCAGCGAGTCGGTCAAGCGGGTCAATACCGGCACCGCCATCTCGCACCAGGCCAGCGAAGCCTTCGACCGCATCGTCACCGGCGTCGGCAAGACCGGCGAAGCCATTGCCGAAATCTCGCACGAAGCCCGTGAGCAACTGTTGTCAGCGCGCGAGGTCAGCGTCGCCATCAACCACATCGCCGAAGCGGCCGAGCAGTCGGCCGGCAGCTGCGACAGCATTGCCTCGTCGACCGCCAGCCTGAATTCGCGCGCCGGGGAATTGAACAAGCTGGTCGCCGGTTTCGTGGTGTAAGCCATGGAAGCCTTGCGTGTGGTGTCGGCGGCGCCGCAGGCGGACGCCGCGGCGGCGCTCGAACTGTTTGGGTCTTTCATGCTGGGCGCCAGCGAGTTCGCCTTGCCCGCGCTGTGCATCCGGGAAGTGGTCAACTTTCCCGATCGCATGACCAGCGTGCCGCTCGCCCCATCTTATCTGGAAGGCATGTTCACGCTGCGCGGCAGCGTGATCCCGGTGGTCAACCTGGGCCGCCTGTTCGATCCGTCGGCGCCTGCGGCCGAGGCTTCGGACAAGATCGCCATCATCGACTACCAGGAAGCGCAGGTCGGCCTGCTGGTGCACGCCACCGGCGCAATCCTGCGCGTGCGGCCCGAACAACGCAGCCGGTTGCGTTATGCGGAGGGATCGACACAAGGGGTAGTAGCCGGCACCATCTTGCTGGAAGACGGCCGGCGCCTGGTCCAGGTGCTCGACATCGACCGCCTGGTGCAGATCGAGAACGTGCCGCAGGTGCAATCGATGCGCGCCGCCGGCGCCGAATCGCGGCGCCAGTTGCGGGCGGTCGCCGAGCGCCGCCACGCGATCAGCTTTCGTGCCGCCGGCGCCCGGTTCGCGCTGGAAATGAAGGCGATCCAGGAAATCGTTCGCGTGCCCGAACTGGCCCCGTCCATCCTGGCCAGCCCCCTGTGCCGCGGCCGCATGCTGTTCCGCGGCCTGCAGGTGCCCGTGCTGGACTTTGCCGCGCAGGCCGGCGGCCAGCCCGCGCAGGCCGATGCCGAACAGCGCATCCTGGTCGCCCAGATCGGCGAGGCGACGATCGGATTCCTGGTCGACGAAGTGGAAAGCATCCTGCATTTCAGCAGCGATGAAGTGCTGCCGATCCCTTTGCTGAGCAAGGAGCGCAGCGCGATGTTTGCCGGTTGCGTGGCGCGGCCTGGTGAAGAGGACGTGATCCTGCTGGACCACGCGGGCATCTTCTCGCGCAGCGAGATCGGCGAGATGGACCTGGGCCATCGCCGGCTGTATCCAGCCGACCAGGGCGGGGCGCCGGCGGCAGCCAGCCAGCGCGCCGGACGCAAGGTCTACTTGAGCTTCCGGGTGGGCGACCTGTTCGCGCTGGAGCTGAAGCAGGTGCGCGAGATCATCGAGCACGGCGGCGACATCAGCCACCCGCCCGGCATGCCCGACTACCTGTGCGGAGTGCTGAACCTGCGCCAACAGCTCATCAGCCTGGTCGACTTGCGCCGCCTGTACGGGATGGACGCCGGCGAAGATGCAGGCAAGGTGCTGGTGATCGAGCGCGAAGAAGGGCGTTACGGCCTGGTGGTCGACGCGGTGGCCGACATCGTCACGGTTGATGACAGCAAGCGCTTCGCTGCGCCGTCGCTGATGAAGGCCTCGGCGGCGCTGCAAGGGCTGTCAGCCGAATCGCATGAGGTGGTGGAGCTACCGCAAACAGATGGCAGCACGCACAGCACCTGTTTGCTTGATCTCGAACGCGTGATGCAGCGAATTTTGCATGTCGCGTAATCGCGACGAAAAAAAAATTTCAAACGCCGCCATCAGTCGCCCCGGTCCCGCGCCCAAACGCAGGCCGGGGCGCTTCATTTTTTATACGTCCTTTACCTAAAGGCGTTATGCGAAGGTGGTCGACGATGCGATGGTCGATCGAAGCGCGTGAGCGGCTCGTGACGCGCGCTTCAATGTGCGCGAACTCGCAGATCGGCGCAAAAAAAGAAGAAGAAAATCATTCGTGCTGGTTGCGCATCGACAAGCTTTCGTGTACTTTGCGAACTTGAAATCGCGTGAATTTGCAAGCACTGTTTTTTCGGGTGTGTTGTTACCGCAAAAATCGAAAAATAATGGGAACCAAAAACGCATAGGTATGCTTAAAGACCACACGACGACAGCGAAGCCGCTCTCCTGATCACTCGATCAGGCCGGGCGGTTTTTTCTTTGAACGCTGGTCGTACCAAGTGGCCCGGCGAAGGGTCGAGGAGCTGAGTTTACGCCCCACCCGCGCAATCGTCGCGACAAAGAATTTGAGTCCTGCGCTGCCAAGCACCGGCGCAGGAATCGATGGCTGAAGCGCTGCACTTGTGAGGAGGTGCAGCAGTTCAGCTGGGTGCCGAATTCATTAGCGCAAACCGCAACCGTGTTTGTGCCGATGAATAATTCGCCTGGTCCAGCGCAGGGCCGGACGGGTTTTAAATTTGTGCGTGAATTTTTCCCATCCCAGATGAAGGAGAACTAAAAATGGCAACCGCCGCTAAGAAGAAACCAGCAGCCGCTAAAGCAGCTGCTCCAGCAAAGAAAGCTGCCGCTAAGCCGGCCGCTAAAGCCGCAGCTAAGCCAGCTGCCAAACCAGCTGCCAAGAAAGCCGCTGCCAAGCCAGCCGCTAAACCAGCAGCCAAGAAAGCCGCTGCCAAGCCAGCTGCAAAACCAGCAGCTAAGAAAGCAGCAGCTAAGCCAGTAGCGAAGAAAGCCGCTGCTAAGCCAGCAGCAAAACCAGCAGCGAAGAAAGCAGCAGCCAAGCCAGCAGCCAAGAAGACTGTAGCTAAAGCAGCAGCAAAACCAGCAGCTAAGAAAGCAGCCGCTAAACCAGCAGCTAAGAAAGCAGCCGCTAAACCAGCAGCTAAAAAAGCCGTTGCCAAGAAAGTAGCAGCTAAGCCAGCAGCCAAGAAAGCTGCAGCTAAACCAGCAGCCAAGAAGACCGTAGCTAAAGCAGCTGCCAAGCCAGCCGCTAAGAAAGCCGCTGCCAAGCCAGCTGCCAAGAAAGCTGCTGCGAAACCAGCTGCCAAGAAAGCCGCTGCCAAGCCTGCTGCCAAGAAGGCCGCTCCTAAAGCTGCTGCCAAGCCAGCCGCCAAGAAGCCAGCTGCCAAGAAAGCTGCTGCCAAGCCAGCTGCTAAAAAAGCCGCTCCTAAAGCCGCCGCAAAACCAGCTGCCAAGCCTGCAGCTAAAAAGGCCGCCCCAAAAAAAGCCTCGGCTAAGCCAGCAGCCAAGCCAGCTGTTGCGCCAGTAGCCGTAGCACCGGCTGCAGCTCCTGCTGCAAAACCAGCTGCCCCTAAAAAGGCCGCTCCTAAGAAACCAGCTGCTCCTAAGAAGGAAGCTGTGAAGCCAGCCGCCGCACCAGCCCCCGCTGCTGCAGCCCCAGCTCCAGCCGCCGCTCCGGCAGCAAAAACCGTGATCGCCCCGGCAGCCGCCTGGCCGTTCCCGACCAGCACCCGTCCTTCCTAAGCCGTTCAACGCTTAGTGCCGGATGGCGAAGACACCGCTGTGTGAGACAATCGCACAGCGGTTTTTTTATTTGGAGTGAACTCGTGTTTGATATTCTGAAGTTGATCGTCGATGTTATAGCGAGCCTCCTCGGCGGCGTGCTGCTGCTGCGCTTCTGGATGCAGGCCATCCGCGTCCGGCCGCCTTCGTCGGTGGCACAGTTTACTTTTCAATTATCGGACTGGCTGGTGCGCCCGCTGCGCCGCATCGTTCCCGGCATGGGCGGCTATGACTGGGCCAGCCTGATCGGGGCATTCCTGATCGTGATCCTGGCGACTTCGATCGATTTCCTGATTGGACGGTCGGTGGAGTACGTGTTGCTGGCGGCCTTGTATCGCTTCCTGCAGTGGATACTGTTCGGGTTCATGGCGCTGCTGATCATCGAAGTGATCTTCAGCTGGGTCAACCCGCATGCACCGCTGGCGCCTTTCGTGCGCGCGCTGAATGATCCGCTGCTCAGACCTATCCGCAAGGTGGTGCCCCTGGTCGGCAACCTGGACTTGTCGGTGCTGGTGGCGGTGATCCTGCTGCAGATATTCCAACTTCTGCTGGGCAAGCTGTTCGGGGTGGCATGAGCCGTGGCTGGTGTTCGCCCTTGCCGGGCGGCGTGCGGCTGGCGGTTCAGATCCAGGCGAATGCGAAGAAGACCGAGGTGGTCGGGGTGCTGGATGATGCCCTGAAGATCAAGCTGGCTGCGCAACCGATCGAAGGCAAGGCGAACGAGGCCTTGGTGAAGTGGCTGGCCGGGGCTTTGGGCGTGTCGCGCAGCGCGGTGACGCTGACGCATGGGCAGACTAATAAGAAGAAGCTACTTGAGGTGTCTGGCGTGACGCTGGAGGATGTGGCGCGCCTTTTAAAACGGTAAGCCGGGGTCAGACCCAAGGGCTGATCCCGGCTTACCGGTTTCAGAAGCGGTAACCGAACGCCGCCTCAAACTTGTCCACAATCTCCGCAGGCGTGAACACATGGTTCTGCGCCCCTTTGGTAACAATCTTGATCGCGCCCAGCAAACTGGCCAGGCGGCCGGTCGACTCCCACCCCAGGTCGTTGACCAGGCCAAACAGCAGGCCGGCGCGATACGCATCGCCGCAGCCGGTCGGGTCCAGGTCGAGCGACGAATCGACCACCACGGCAGGAATATCGATCCGCTTGCCCTGGGTATAAATCTCCGAACCTTTCTCGCCACGGGTCACAATCAACGCTTCCAGCTTGGCAGCGATATCCGGAATGGTCAGCCCGGTACGCGACATCAGCAGCTCGATTTCATAATCATTGCAGGTTACATAACTCGCCTGCTCGATGAAGCCGATCAGTTGTTCGGCGGTGAACATCGGCATCTGCTGGCCCGGGTCGAAGATGAACGGGATGCCCAGGCGCGCCAGGTCTTCCGCGTGCTTCAGCATGCCCAGGTGGCCGTCCGGCGAAATGATCGCGATGCGGGCCGGACCGGCCTTCTCGATCGGGTTCTCGTGCGCGAACGACATGGCGCCTGGGTGGAAGGCGTTGATCTGGTTGTGGTCCGCATCGGCGGTGACGAAGCACTGCGCGTTGTAGGCATCCTTCTTGATCAGGATGTTGTCGGTCGAGATGCCGAGCTTCTGGAAGCGCTCCAGGTAGGCAGCGCAGTCCTGGCCCAGCACGCCAACAATACGCGGATCGCCGCCCAGCATCTTCAGCGAGTAGGCGATATTGCCGGAGCAGCCGCCAAACTCGGTACGCATGGTCGGCACCAGGAAGGACACATTGACCTTGTGCAGCTGGTCTGCCAGCAGGGTGTCGCCGAAACGGCCCTCGTATTGCATGATGATGTCGATGGCCAGCGAGCCACAGACAAGCGCGGTTTTAGTCATAGTATTTTTAAGGGTAGAAAATGGCGATGTGATAGCCGGAAGCTTTGAGCTCATTCAGCTCGAAGTACAGTTTAATGCTTTGCTCGCTGCGCGGACCGAAGCCCTTTTCGGGCTCGGCTGGCGAAGGCAGGTATTCGCGCGGGGCAAATACGCGCCGCAGCACCGGCTTGTCGGCGTTGTCGTTCAGGGTCAGCTCGATGTGCGGCCAGGCTTGTGGAGTCTTGGACTGGTTGCGCAGGACGGTGCTGAAGCTGAAGGTGTTTTCAGTCATGCTGGCCAGCTCTCCCGGTTCGACGCTGAGGGCATCGAGCTGGGTGGGCAGGGCGATCTTGCATCCGAGCGGCTGGCAGACGGCGGCCAGGGCTGGCTTCAGTTGCGGGTAATTCGCGGCCAGGCTGTCGCGGAAGGTGGTGGCCGCTTGCAGCACCAGGCCTGCGAGCAGGATCGGGACGCCGACTGCCATCGTGATCGTGACCGCCTTGCCGTACTTCTGGCTGCGGTCGACACGCTTGACGAAGCTCAGGTCGGAGTGGTCGAGGTCTTCGGCTTCGGCTTTTGCTTCGTCGACGCCGGCGAGGGCGCGCATGCGGGCAGCAACTTCTTCGGCGCTCGATTCCTGTGCAGGGCCGTTTTCTTCAAGCGCAAAGACTTCGTGTTCGGCGGCTGGACCGCTGGCATCGCGGCGCGATTTGGCGCGTTTCAGGGCGCGTTCGCGGCGGGATTTGGCAGGTTGTTCGGCTGGCTCTTCGCCGGGGATGGAGGCGCCGTCGTCCGGTACATCCGTGTTGACTGCTGCGACTGCGTGCTGGGCAGTTTCGTCGAGCTCGGACAGGCTCCATGCTTCGCCGTTTGGCGCGGGGGCGTCGGATGCCTCCGCGTCGGCTGTGGACCGTGGCTCTGCATCCGGGGCTGGTTCGCCCGGGTGATCCGCTGCTGCTTGGGCGACTGGTGATACCGGTTCGGGCGGCTCGTCGGGCGGCAGGTCTTCAAAATGGTGCGCGTCATCAAGGGCGGCGACCACCACGTGTTCTTGGGGCATGTCGAGCGAGGGTTCGACGCGGCCGTCGGGATGCCAATTGTCGGTCGACCATTGGTCGATCGCCTCCACGAGGGAAGCGCCGGCTTGCTCGCCAGATCCCGTCGTCGCGTGCTCTTCGCCGGCGGGCGTATCGTCCCATGGCTGAACGCCATCGTCGACTGCCTGCGCTGGCTCGAGGCGGGCCTCAATGTCGGCCAGTGAATCGGTGGGTTCGATGGGTGATGGGGCATCGACTGCGGACGCTGCATCGGGCGCGAGCGCGATTTGGTCGGCAAATTGCGCCGGCTCGGCAGGTGCTTCGTCCCGAGGCTGAGGCGTTTCATCGTCGGCAGGCGCGCCAGCCTGCTCGGCCGCCGCCGGCGGTTCGAGTTCGAGCGCTTCATCCGGCGGGAGCGCGCTCGCGTCGGCAATTTGCGCCGGCTCGGCAGGTGCTTCGTCCCGAGGCTGAGGCGTTTCATCCTCGGCAGGCGCGCCAGCCTGCTCGACTGGCGCAGGGGGTTCGACTTCGAGCGCTTCTTCCGGCGGGAGCGCGCTCGCATCGGCAGGTTGCGCCGGCTCGGCAGGTGTGTCGTCCCGCTGCGGAGCGGCTTCAAGGGCAGCCGGTGCCGCCCGGTCGACTGGCGGAGGGGCCCTGAATGGGAGGCTTTCTTCCGGCTGGGGCGCCGCCGTGGACGTGGTTGCGTCGACAGGAGGCCGAGCGGCGGCCACAGGGATGGGCGCTGGCGTGAACGCGGTGCGCGGTGCTGGCGTCGTCGCTGCCGTGGCAGCTGGTGTTGTTTGCGTAGCGGCCGAGAAAGTGGCATCGGGCGACAGCACGTCCGAAAGCATGGCTGAGCCAACCGGGGCCGACGCTTTGGCGGCCGGCGGAGGGGCCAGGGGCGGCGACGGCTCTGCGGTGGCCGTGAAGATGGCATCGGGCGCCACCAGGTCGGCCAGCGAAGACGAACCGGCCGGCGTGCGCGCCTTGGCTGATGCTGCCTCGGCAGCAGCGTCGGCTACCAGCGGAGGGGATGGTTCGGCAGCTGCCGTGAAAGCGGCGTCGGGCGACACGACATCGATCAGCGAACGCGCCGCCGGCGACGAGGGTGCACGAGCTGCCGGCGACGGCGCCGTAGCGTGCAAAACTTCGACCGGTTGCGATGGCTTGGCGGCAAGCGCAGCGGCAGCCGGGCGTGATGCCTCGGCGACAGGCGTCGAGGCTGCCGCGGGTTGCGGCGGTTCGGCTTGCGATGGCGAAGTTGGCGCGGGCGATGCCACCGCAGGATTCGTGGTCACGTGGGCGAACGCACGAGTGACGGCGGCGATGGCGATGTCGTCAGGCGAGGGCGCGTTGGCCTGGGCGGCAGCGGGCGCTGGCTCGGCAACAGGGGCCGCAGTACTTGCGGTACGCCAGACGGCAGGCGGGACTGGCTCGGCCACAGGCGGCTGTGGCGCGGCAGGTGCCGGCTGCTCGCCGAGGTCGATTTCGAAATCGACCGGCGAACCATGCACGTAATCGGAGACCGCCGGCTTGGGCGCCGGCGCCTCGGCGACTATATCGGGAATGACAGGCGTCGGCTTGGCAGCCGGTCCGACCAGGGCAGCATTGCCGTCGAAGACCAGCGCGCAAGAGCCGCAACGGACAATGCCCCCGCGCAGTTTCAGTTGGTCAGCCGCGACCCTGAAGATCGTATTGCAATGGGGGCATTTAGTGGCGAGCGCCATCAGTCAGGAAGCTACCTTATGCCAGCGTGCCGGACAGGCACACCCAGCCTTCGTGCTCAGCCCAGACGCTCAGCTTGATGAACGGCGCGTAGGCCGCAGCGACTTCTTCTGTCTGGCGCGCCAGCACGCCAGACAGCACCAGCGAACCGCCCGGTGCAACGCGGCCGGACAGCATCGGCGCCATCAGTTTCAGCGGCGAAGACAAGATGTTGGCGACCACGATATCGAAACGCTGCGAGGCAAACACCGATTCCGCGAAATCATCCGGCACGAAGTACTGGATATCTTCCACGCGGTTGCGCAGCGCATTGTCGTTAGCCGAGACGATCGCCTGCGGATCGATATCCACACCGGCTACCGTGGCAGCGCCCAGTTTGCGCGCCACCATGGCCAGGATGCCGGAACCGCAGCCGTAATCCAGCACGGTCTTGCCCGGCGCCGGGTGGGCTTCCAGCCATTCCATGCACAGCTTGGTGGTCGGGTGGGAGCCGGTACCGAAAGCCAGGCCCGGATCAAGTTCCAGCACCAGGGCCGACGGATCGGGGGCTTCGTGCCAGCTCGGCACGACCCAGATGTTCTTGCCGATATGGATCGGCTCGAATTGCGACTGGGTCAGACGCACCCAGTCGGCGTCCTCCACCTTGCGGGTGGTGAACTTTGGCAGGTGAGCCAGCCCGATCGCGCCGGCGGCAGCCGCCACGATCAGGGCCTGGTCTTCCTCGTCATCGGTCAGCGCGACCACGCGGCTATGATCCCATGCCGCTTCGGTCGGCTCCATGCCCGGCTCGCCGAACAGGGGGTTTTCGGCGTCGGTGCCTTCATCGGCATCCTCCACCGACACCGACAGCGCGCCCGCATCCATCAACGCTTCGGACAGGGCCTCAGCGTGTTCACGGGCTACTTCGATGACGATTTCAGTCCAGCTCATCTTATTTCTTACCTATTTTACTTACCTGCTTTTGGCATCTCTGCCAACCGTTGTTCCAAATAATGAATGTTGGTGCCACCTTCGATGAAGCGTGCGTCAACCATCAGCTCGCGGTGCAGCGGGATGTTGGTCGAAATGCCTTCAACGACCATTTCCGACAGCGCGATCTGCATGCGGCGGATAGCCTGCTCGCGGGTTGCGCCGTAGGTAATGACCTTGCCGATCATCGAATCGTAGTTCGGTGGTACAAAGTAACCCGCATAGGAGTGCGAGTCAACACGCACGCCTGGGCCGCCCGGTACGTGCCATGCGGTGATGCGGCCTGGCGACGGGGTGAACTTGAACGGGTCTTCGGCATTGATACGGCACTCGATGGCGTGGCCGGACAGCATCACGTCGCGCTGGCGGAAGCGCAGCTTCTCGCCGGCGGCGATGCGGATCTGTTCCTGCACGATGTCGATACCGGTGATCATTTCGGTCACCGGGTGCTCAACCTGCACACGGGTGTTCATTTCGATGAAATAGAACTCGCCGTTTTCGTACAGGAATTCGAAGGTGCCTGCACCGCGGTAGCCGATCTTGCGGCAAGCTTCGGCGCAACGGTCGCCGATCTTTTCGATAATCTTGCGTGGGATGCCCGGCGCCGGCGCCTCCTCGATCACCTTCTGGTGGCGGCGCTGCATCGAGCAGTCACGTTCGCCCAGCCAGACGGCGTTCTTGTGTTCGTCGGCGAGGATCTGGATTTCCACGTGGCGTGGGTTCTCCAGGTACTTCTCCATATAGACTTCCGGGTTGCCGAAGGCGGCGCCGGCTTCTGACTTGGTCATGGTGACCGCGTTCAGCAGGGCGGCTTCGGTGTGCACCACGCGCATGCCGCGGCCACCGCCGCCGCCAGCGGCCTTGATGATCACCGGATAGCCAACCTTGCGTGCGATCTGCACGATGGCTTTCGGATCATCCGGCAGGGCGCCGTCGGAGCCTGGCACGCAAGGCACGCCGGCCTTGATCATCGCCTGCTTGGCCGACACTTTGTCGCCCATCATGCGGATCGATTCGGCGCGCGGGCCGATGAAGACGAAACCGGATTTTTCCACGCGCTCGGCGAAGTCCGCGTTCTCGGACAGGAAGCCGTAGCCCGGGTGGATCGCTTCCGCGTCGGTCACTTCGGCCGCGGAAATGATGGCCGGCATATTCAGGTAGGACTGGGCCGAAGGAGCAGGGCCGATGCAGACGGATTCGTCGGCCAGCTTCACGTACTTCGCGTCACGGTCGGCTTCGGAGTGCACGACCACAGTCTTGATGCCCAGTTCGCGGCACGCGCGCTGGATGCGCAAGGCGATTTCACCGCGATTGGCAATAAGGATTTTTTCAAACATGGCAGCTTCTATGTTTGTGAAAGGAGGAGAGATTGTGCTGGCTGCCGGGGTATCCACAGCAGCCATGGCCCGGCTTTAGCCGATCACAAACAGTGGCTGGCCGAATTCGACCGGTTGGCCGTTCTCGACCAGGATCTGGGTAATGGTGCCGGACTTGTCGGCATCGATCTCGTTCAGCAGCTTCATCGCTTCGATGATGCAGAGGGTGTCGCCTTCCTTCACGGTGGCGCCCACTTCCACAAAGGCTGGGTTGCCAGGCGCGGAAGCGCGGTAGAAAGTGCCCACCATTGGGGACTTCACAACGTGGCCGGTCGGCTCGGCGGCAGCTGGAGCAGCGGCGGCAGGCGCAGCAACCGGTGCTGCGACAGGAGCGGCAGCAGGTGCGTAATGGGTTGGCGCTTGCGGCGGCATCATCATGACCTGGTTTTGTGCCAGACCGCCGGACTTGACGATACGAACCTTGCTTTCGCCTTCGGTCACTTCCAGTTCAGCGATGTCCGACTCTGCTACCAGGTCGATCAGCGTCTTCAGCTTGCGTAGATCCATGTTGTTGGCTCCCTTGTTCTATCTATTATGTTGACGGTTACATTGATGTCGCCTTATGGGCGGCATCGCGTTAGATGTGCGCAGATCGCGGTAGATTAACTGCTTTTTAAAGCAAAGTCGATGGCGAGACGATATCCGTCGATACCAAGCCCGCAGATCGTCCCCTGTGCGATTGCGCTGAGATAGGAATGGTGGCGGAACTCCTCCCGCCGATAAATATTCGAAATGTGCACTTCAATAAAAGGGATCGCTACGCCGGCCAGTGCATCGCGCAATGCGACGCTGGTGTGGGTATAGCCACCCGGGTTGATGACGATGAAATCCACGCCCTCGGTTCGGGCTGCGTGGATGCGGTCAATCAACGCTCCTTCGTGGTTGCTCTGGAAACAGGCGAGCTGTGCACCGGCTATGTTGGCCTGTGCCTGCGCTGCCTGTTCAACGTCTGCCAGCGTGCTGGCGCCGTAGGTTTCAGGCTCGCGCGTCCCCAACAAATTCAGGTTGGGGCCATTAAGGAGCAACAGGTTCGATGCCATGATTCCCTGACCATTTTCCGCGAAAGTTCCGCATTTTGCCGCCATCTACGAGCATTGGCAAGAGAAAATAACTTGTCGGAACTTAATAGAACGATCGTTCGGCGGCGTTCTTCTGCTAGTTTAATGCCGCCAGGTCGGCCTTCAGGTCGTCGAATTTCAGGCGCGCGAGGTAGGTCTTTTTGACTGTGCCGTCAGCGCCGATCAGGACGGTGAAGGGCAGCCCGCCTTGCGTGTTGCCGAACTGGCGCGACAGTTCGGTCCCGCTCATTCCTGCCACGTAAACGGGGTAGGCGACTTTCACTTTCTGTGTGAATTCTGCAATATTGGAGGGCGAGTCGATGCCGATACCAATCACCTGGACCTTCTTGCCGAGCTCAGAATTTTGCAGTTCGGACAATTCCGGCATCTCTTCCACGCACGGTGCGCACCACGGCGCCCAGAAATTCACCAGCAGGTTCTTGCCTTTCCATTTCGACAGCGCTTCCTTGACGCCTTTATCATTTGGCAAGGACTCGGCCATCATGGCGGCCACCGGGCTGGTCACACCGGCTGGGGCGGTGGTGGTGACCGGAGCTGGGGCTGGAGCTTGCTGGGTGTGGATGAAGTACCAGGCGCCGGCGCCGCCAAACAGGACGGCGGCCACGGCGTAGATTGCAAATTTTTTCATTATTGGGCTGGGTGGGAGCTATTGGTAAGGATGGTGCGCAATTCGGTGAGGTCGGCGCGCAGCAGCTTGTCGCCGCTTTTCTTTTTCGCGCCGCGCAGATCGTCCTGCTCATAGATTTCGACGTGCACGCCGACGTTCTTCCACATGAAGCTGGCCGTTTCAACGTCTTCGAAACGGGGGCCGCGAAAATGGGGCGACTCGGAGATCTCGATTTGCAGGTTCTTGTTTAATAAATAGATTTCTACTTCCTTGGCGCTGTCGACGAATACTTGCAGGTGGATGTCGTCGTGCATGCCCGCCGTACCGTACAGAACGGAGCCGGTCAGGAAAGGTTGGTATTGTCCCAGCATTTCCATGACCTGCAAAGCCAGGCCGCGCAATCTGAATAAGTGGGCCGGGTGGGTGTCGGCGTTATATAGAGCGTGGTATAGGCGGACTTCTTCTTCGATCTGTTCGTTGTCGGGCAGGATGTCGGACAGGTCGCGGGCTTGCGACTCGCCCAATATCTGGCGGGCGGCCTTGCGTTTGGCGCTGCCGTAGTCGGCGCCATCCTGCGCAATCATGCGGGCGGCGGCGGCGGCGATTTCGGTTTTGATCTCGGGGTTCATGATTGCATCATACCCAAAACCCGGTAAATCGGGGTCTGACCCAAGGGTCAGACCCGGTCTGCTCAGCGGCCTGTGGTTCCGGGTCTGGGCTTTTGACCTTTTGAGAAGATCAAAATCGCACCACCCCAACCACAGGCGCGGAGACCGGTTTTAATCAGGTAAAATCCGGCTCTTAATTCTTTTCTATCTGCACCATGCACATCCACATCCTAGGCATCTGCGGCACCTTCATGGGTGGTCTTGCCGTCCTGGCAAAGGAAGCCGGCCACCGCGTAACGGGTTGCGACGCCAACGTCTACCCGCCGATGAGCACGCAGTTGGAAGCCCAGGGCATTGAACTGATCCAGGGTTTCGGCCCCGAGCAGGTGGAACTGAATCCCGACCTTTATGTCATCGGCAACGTGGTCTCGCGCGGCAATCCACTAATTGAAGAGATCATGAACCGCAACCTGCCGATGATCTCCGGCCCGCAATGGATCGGCGACCACATCCTGAAGGACAAATGGGTCCTGTCGGTCGCGGGCACCCACGGCAAGACCACCACCTCGGCGATGCTGGCCTGGATCCTGGAACATGCCGGCTACGCGCCCGGCTTCCTGATCGGCGGCATCCCGCAGAACTTCGGCATTTCGGCCCGCCTGACCGGCCCTGGCGCCGACTCCGAATTCTTCGTCATCGAAGCAGACGAATACGATACCGCCTTCTTCGACAAGCGCAGCAAGTTCGTGCACTACCACTCGAAGACGGCCATCCTGAACAACCTGGAATACGACCACGCCGACATCTTCCCGGACATCGGCGCCATCGAAACCCAGTTCCACCACCTGGTGCGCACCGTACCCGGCATCGGCCGCGTAATCGCCAATGCCGATGAAGCGAGCCTGCAGCGCGTGCTGAAACGCGGCTGCTGGAGCGAGAAGGAAAGCTTCGGCAGCGCGGCAGGCGCCGACTGGTCCATGGCCGAACATGCCGACGGCAGCTTCGACGTCATCTTCAAGGGCGCCAAGGCCGCCAGCGTGAACTGGCAACTGACCGGTAAACATAACCGCTCCAATGCACTGGCCGCGATTGCCGCCGCCCGCCATGTGGGCGTGCCGATCGAGGTCGCGGCCCAGGCCCTGGAAAGCTTCCAGAGCGTCAAGCGCCGCATGGAAGTGCGCGGCACCGTTAACGGCGTGACCGTGTACGACGACTTCGCCCACCATCCAACCGCCATCGAAACCACCGTCGGCGGCCTGCGCCAGAAGATCGGCAGCAATGGCCGCATCCTGGCCGTGCTGGAGCCGCGCTCCAACACCATGAAGCTGGGCACCATGAAGGACGCGCTGCCCGGCAGCCTGAAAGAGGCCGACCTGGTATTCGGCTTTGGCAGCGAGCAAGCCCTGGGCTGGAAACTGGCCGAAGCCCTGTCGCCAATGGGCGAAATCGCCTCGGCCTACGAGGACCTGGACGGGATGGTGAAAGCTATCGTCGCGCAGGCCAAGCCGGGCGACCATATTATTGTGATGAGCAATGGCGGCTTCGGCGGCGTCCACCAGAAATTGCTGGAGGCGCTGAAGTAATGATTTTGTACCTGCATGGCTTCCGCTCCTCGCCGCAGTCGATGAAGGCGCGGCTGACCGGGGAGCGGATGGCGCAGCTTGGCCGCAGCGCAGAGTTTATCTGCCCGCAACTGCCGGCCAGCCCCAAGCTCGCAATGGAACTGGCATTGAAGCTGGTCGATGGCATTCCGCCCGACGAACTCACCATTATCGGCTCTTCCCTTGGCGGCTACTATGCCACCTGGATGGCGGAAAAGCTCGGCTGCCGCGCCGTCCTGCTGAATCCCGCCGTGGTGCCGATGCTGGATCTCGACCAGCACGTTGGCGTGACTACCGCCTACCATTCGGACGAACCATTTGAATTCAAGCCTGAATATATAGAGGAATTGCGTGCGCTGGCCGTGCCGCAGGTATCGCAGCCCGAACGCTACTTCCTGGTTGCCTGCACCGGCGACGAAGTGCTGGACTACCGCGACATGGTGGCGCACTATGCCGGCGCGAAGCAGAAGGTGGTGCAGGGCAGCGACCACGCCATCAGCGCGTATGCCGGCTACCTGGGCGAAGTGCTCGAGTTCTGCGGTGTCACGGGCGAAATTCAATGAAAGGTCAATCGCTGCGCCAGGCCAACTGGCACGGTCACGTGCTCGCGACGAATGCCCCGCACCCTTACCGCCACTGGCTGACCGGCGGCGGCTCGCTGACCAACAAGCTGAAAGCGCACAGCAGCGCATTCCGCGTGCAGTTGCTGCACCAGGACACGGCAATCTGCCTGGCTGACGAAGCCAACATCATCGGCTACCATCGCCCGGGCCGCGTCTGGGAGCGGGAGGTCTTGCTGCGGTGTGATAATACGCCTGTCGTCTTCGCCCACACCGTGGTGCCAATGTCGGCCGACGCCTCGGACTGGCCGCTGTTCAGCGCCCTGGGCGAACGTTCGCTCGGCAGTACCCTGTTTGGCGATCCGCAGGTGCGGCGTGGCGAACTGGAATTTGCGCGTTTGCGCGCGACGCATCCGCTGGCCCGGCGTGCCCGCAGTGCCTTGACGGCGCACGGCGCCGAGGTGCCGGAGGAAGCTTTACTGTATGCACGGCGCTGCCTGTACCAGCGCCATGAAGGAACTTTGCTTGTGACCGAGGTATTCCTGCCGCCGGTGCTCAAGCTTGAACGGAATAATGTGAAATGAATGTATTTTTTGAAGAATCCGGCGATTTCAAAGTAGGCAGCGTGCTGTCGCAGGCGGGCGAGGCCTACCAGGTTGAAATGGCCAGCGGCAAGCGCAACAAGGTCAAGACCAAGGATGTCATGCTGCAGTTTGACAAGCCATCGCCGGCCGAGCTGATGGAGCAGGCCAAGGCCATTGCCGCCGACGTCGACCTGGACTTCCTGTGGGAGGTGGCGGGCGAAGAGGAATTCGGTTTTGCCGAACTGGGCGCCGAATATTTCGGCCACGCTCCGCAAGCAGCCGAAGCGGCCGGCCTGATCCTGAGCCTGCACTCGGCGCCGATCTATTTCCACAAAAAGGGCCGCGGCCGCTATAAGAAAGCGCCCGAGCAGACCCTGAAGGCCGCCCTGGCCGGCATCGAGAAAAAGAAACAGCAAGCCATCATCCAGGGCCAGTACGCCGAGGAGCTGAAAGCCGGCACCCTGCCGGCATCGATGCTGAACATCGTCAACCAGTTGCTGTTCAAGCCGGACAAGAACACCATCGAATACAAGGCACTGGAGCAGGCCGCCAACGAGGCGCACACCACGCCGGCGCGCCTGATGCTGTCGGCTGGCGGCATCAAGTCGCCGAAAGACCTGCATATGGCCAAGTTCCTGTTCGAGAATTTCCCGAAAGGCCATGGCTTCCCGGAACTGCCGGTGCCTTCCGTCCCGGCCAAGCTGCCGCTGGCCGCGGTGGAAGCGTTCTCCATCGACGACGTGACCACCACCGAGATCGACGACGCCTTCTCCGTGGTGCACCAGCCGGACGGCAAGGTGCGCGTGGGCATCCACATCGCCGCTCCGGGCCTGGGCATCAAGCCGGACGACGCCATCGACAAGATCGCGCGCAGCCGCATGTCCACGGTCTATATGCCGGGCGATAAGATCACCATGCTGCCGGACAGCATCGTCGACGCTTTCACCCTGGCCGAGGGCAAGACTTGCCCGGCACTGTCCTTGTACGCCGTGCTCGACCCGGCCGACTGGTCCGTGATCTCGACCGAGACGAAAGCTGAACTGGTTCCGATCGCCAACAACCTGCGCCACAACACGCTGGACGAACTGGTCAACGAGGAAACCCTGGCCAGCGGCGCGGGCGACTACCCGCGCAAGGCCGAGCTGACCTTGCTGTGGGGCTGGGCACAGCACCTGGAAGCAGGCCGCATGGTCAAGCGTGAGGCATTCGGCCTGAAGCCAGAACAGAACAACCGCGTCGACTTCAACTTCTATGTGGAAGACGACGTCGTCACCATTTCCCGCCGCAAGCGCGGCGCGCCGCTGGACAAGATCGTGGCCGAGCTGATGATCTTTGCCAACTCCACCTGGGGCAAGCTGATGCACGACCATGGCGTGCCGGGCATTTACCGCACCCAGGGCCAGGGCGTAGGCGGCTGGGCCGCCAAGATGCAGGTGCGCATGATGACCCAGGCCGCACCGCACCAGGGGCTGGGCGTGGACCAGTACGCGTGGTCGACTTCGCCGCTGCGCCGGTATACCGACCTGGTCAACCAATGGCAGATCCTGGCCTGCGCTTCGCACGGCGTGACCGCGCCGATGGTGGCGCCGTTCAAGCACAAGGACGCCAACCTGTTCGCCATCGTGTCGGCCTTCGATGCGGCCTACGCGGCCTATGCCGACTTCCAGTCGAACATGGAACGTTACTGGTGCCTGCGCTGGCTGGGCCAGGAAAATGCGAAGGAAGTGGAAGCCGTGGTGCTGAAGGATGAAGTACTGCGCCTGGCCGAAATCCCGCTGATCGTGCGCATGCCCGGCATGCCGTCTGTTGCGCGCGGGTCACATGTGAAGCTGGACGTGCTACGCTGGGACGAAATCGACCTGGCGATCGAGACGCGCCTGCAGGAAGGCTCGATTACCCTGCCTTCCGAGCCCGAGGCCGAACTCGACGAGGAGGAGGCGCCAGCCGACCCGGCGCAGCCGACCGAGGCCGATGCGGAGGAAGCTGCGCTCGCCAGCGAGACGGTTGTTACCGAACCTGGCCCACAGTGAAGTAGAATTCAAGATTCTCTAAAGCATCATTTTTGATTCCAGCGCGTGAAGTATTTCAAAGAAAACCAGTTCCTTGTCATCGCCTCCGCAGTATCGGTGGGTTTCCACGCCGTGGCGCTGATGGTGCATTTCGTCGCCCCCAAAGATTTCAAGGTCGAGCCAACCGACCCCGGCCTTGAAGTCATCCTGGTCAATGCCAAGCATGCGTCCAAGCCGCTGAAGGCCGATGCGCTGGCGCAGGCCGACCTGGATGGCGGCGGCAATGCCGATGCCGGCCGTGCCAAATCCCCGCTGCCCGACATGCGCCGCATGGAAACCGGCGACAGCATCAAGGCCTCCCAGCGCTATATGCAGGAGTTGGAGGAGCGCCAGAAAAACCTGCTGAGCCAAGTCAGGAAGAGTCCTTTGTCGGCCCCGCCGGTGGCGGAAAAGAACCAGACCGACCCTAGCCGCACTGGCGCCGAGCTGATTGAAAGCAGCAAGGCCATCGCCCGCATGGAAGCGGAAATCACGCAAACCATCGACGACCAGAACAAGCGGCCGAAGAAGACTTTCCTGTCGCCGAGCACGCAAGGGGTCGGCTACGCCATGTATTACAACGCCTTCCGCCGCCGCGTGGAGGATATCGGCACGCTCAATTTCCCGCAGAAGGATGGGCGCAAGCTGTACGGCGTGGTGGTGCTGAGCATTCCTATCTTCCAGGACGGCAGCGTCTATGAAAAGGAAGGCGGCACCGTGATCGAGCGCAGCTCCGGCAATCCGGATCTGGACAAGGCAGCGATCAGCATCGTGCGCCGCTCCGCGCCATTCGGCAAATTCCCGCCGAATATGCGCTCCAAGGACCGCGACGACCTGTGGGTGATCGTGCAGAAGTTCGTCTTTACGCGTGAAGAGAAGGTCGAGGTTTCCTACGGAAGCAATCAGTGATGGACAAGTACTGCGTCTTCGGCAACCCGATTGCCCACAGCAAGTCGCCTGAAATCCACGCGGCCTATGCGGCGCAGACTGGCCAGCAACTGAGTTACGAGAAATGGCTTGCACCGCTGGATGGTTTCGGCGGCGCGGTCCGGGCCTTCATTGCCGCTGGCGGCAAGGGGGCCAACGTCACCGTGCCCTTCAAGCTGGAAGCGCACAAGCTGGCCACTTCGCTGACCGTGCGCGCTCAGGCAGCGGGCGCGGTAAATACCCTGGTGTTCGGCGCTGATGGCGGTATCACGGGCGACAACACCGACGGCGCCGGCCTGGTGGCCGACGTCGTGCAGAACGCCGGCGTCGCGATCGCCGGCAAGCGCGTGCTCCTGCTTGGCGCAGGAGGCGCTGCGCGCGGCGTCGTGCTGCCGATCCTGGAACATCGCCCCGCTGCGCTGGTGATCGCCAACCGCACCGTTGCCACGGCCGAGGCCCTGGTCGAGCAATTCGGCGCGCTGGCCGGGCCGGGCGTGTTGTCGGCCTGCGGCTTTGCCGACGTCCTGGGCGCCTTCGACATCATCATCAACGCCACCTCCGCCAGCCTGAGCGCCGACCTGCCGCCCGTGCCGGCCACGGTCTTTGCGCCGGGGGCGCTGGCGCTGGACATGATGTACGGCGCCAGGCCGACCGTCTTCATGGAATTCGCCGCCAGCCACGGCGCCGTCGCGCGCGACGGCCTGGGCATGCTGGTCGAACAGGCCGCCGAAGCCTTCCAGGTCTGGCGCGGCGTGCGCCCTCGGACCGCCGAAGTGCTGGCGTACCTGCGCGCCAAAGTATGAAGGCCGCAAGGTTGCGCTGGACGATGCAGCGATTCGAATCGTGAAACAGGCGGCTCCGTTTGAAAGGCTGCCCGAATCAATGCTTTCACCGGAAAAGAACGACATTTGGGTTGTGATTACTGAGTTTAATTTCAGGCGTGGAGAAGCGTTGGAATGATCAAGAAGCTTTTTGGCCGCTTCACGTGGATAAAGTGGTTCATCATCGTCCCCATCGCGATTTTCCTCGCGGTGCAGCTGTATTTCTTCGTGCAGATCTGGTGGTGGGTCGACCATAACCCCACGATGACGGCCTTCATGCGCGAGCAGCAGGCCGCCATGCAGGAGAAAGATCCGAAAGCGCGCGTGCAGCAGCAATGGGTCGACTACCAGTCCATTTCGTCCAACCTGAAACGCGCGGTGATCGCTTCGGAAGATGCCAACTTCGCCGAACACGAAGGCGTGGATTGGGAAGCGATGCAGAAGGCCTACGAGCATAACCAGGAAAAGAAGAAGGGCAAGAAGATCCACGGCGGTTCCACCATCACCCAGCAGCTTGCCAAGAACCTGTTCCTGTCCGGCTCGCGCAGCTACCTGCGCAAAGGCCAGGAGCTGATCATCACTTATATGCTGGAGATGCTGATGGATAAGCGCCGCATCTTCGAGATCTACCTGAACGTGGCGGAATTCGGGCGCGGCATCTACGGCGCGGAAGCGGCGGCGCGCCACTATTACCGGGTTCCGGCGTCGAAGCTGGGACCGGAACAGGCGGCGCGGCTGGCAGTGATGCTGCCGCGTCCCAAATACTTTGATGCGCACCGCGAATCGGCTTACCTGGCGCGGCGCACCGGCATCATCATGCAACGTATGAACTCAGCGGAGCTTCCTTGAAAAAATATCAATCGGGCATCAGCCTGGTCGCGGTAGCGGTCATCATGGGTGTGTTGGGCGCTGTGGCGGCGTTTGCCCTGATCTCGATGCGGCAGGAGCGCAACCTGTTTGCCGAGGGGCTGAACAAGGTCGGCGCCAAGGCCGCGGAAGTGGCCGCGCCAGCGGTGGCAACGGTGACGCCGCCGCCGGCGCCGATGCGCAAATGCGTCATCAACGGCAAGACCGTGATTTCCAATACCGAATGTGGTGAAAAAGGCAAAGTCATCGAGATCCACGACTCGCACGGCATCGAGCCACCGAAGGAGGCGCCCAAGCCGCCGCCGGAAGCGATGCCGAATGCCACAGACCGCGCCATTGAGCGGGCAACGCACTAAAAATATGCATCGCCGGGGGTGGCGACCAGCCCCTCTTTGCGGGTACACTTGCGAAGTTTTTTAGAACCCGCGCTCTACATCCCCTGTCCGGTTGAGATTGCCTATGATTAATGTTTTCGTTTTACAAAATGGCCGGCTCAACCAGGTGCCAATTGAGACGCGCGAAGACCTTGAACAAGTGGCGCCGGTCTGGGTCGACCTGACTGATCCGACAGACGACGAACGCGCCTGGGTCAAGTCCATCTACGGCGTCATCCTGCCTGGCGAAGACGAAGTCAAGGACATCGAAGCCTCCGCCCGTTACTACGAAGCGGAAAACGGCGACCTCCACCTGCGTACCGACTTCCTGCTGGAAGAAGATGAGGGCCCGTCGCGCGTGGTCACGGTGGCGTTCATCCTGGCCAAGAAAATGCTGTTCTCGGTGCACACCGACGACCTGCCGGTATTCCGCCTGGTGCGCATGCGCGCCCGTTCGCGTCCCGGCTCGATCGCCGACTACATGGACGTGCTGCTGGACCTGTACGCCACCGACGCCGAGTATTCGGCAGATGCGCTGGAAGGCATCTACCAGAACCTGGAAGAAGTCTCGGGCCGCGTGCTGCAGGAAGAATTCACCGACAGGGACGCGGCCGACGCCCTGAGCGCCATCGCGCACGAGGAAGACTTGAACGGCCGCATCCGCCGCAACATGATGGACACGCGCCGCGCGGTCTCGTTCCTGATGCGCGGCCGCCTGCTCAATTCCGACCAGTTCGAGGAAGCACGCCAGATCCTGCGCGACATCGAATCGCTGGACGGCCACACTTCCTTCCTGTTCGACAAGATCAACTTCCTGATGGATGCCACCGTCGGCTTCATCAACATTAACCAGAACAAGATCATCAAGATCTTCTCGGTGGCCTCGGTTGCCTTCCTGCCGCCGACCCTGATCGCCTCGGTGTACGGCATGAATTTCGACTTCATGCCCGAACTGAAATGGCACCTGGGCTATCCATGGGCCTGGGGCTTGATGATTGTCAGTGCTGCCGCGCCATTGATGTATTTCCGCCGCCGCGGCTGGCTGCGTTGATGTAAGGCAACATATTTATTTGCTAAGCCCTGTTTGACAGGTAAAATTTCGCCGCGACTTCCGGTTGCGCGAAATTTTAACTATACGAAAGGGCTGAGATGAGATTCGGATTTGGGCTGCTGCTGGCCATTGCCGCAGGCTGGCTGGCAGGCTGCGCCACCGCGCCTCAGGCCCCCGTCTCGATGGCGTACAGGCCATTTGCCGAGCCGGGCCTGCGCATCGGCGTCGCGATGAGCAAATTGCCCAAGGCGGACACCAGTTTCCCAGGCGCCGAGTGGCCGCTGTGCCATGCCGCCGCCGCGCTGGCAAACGCCAAGCTGACGGCCCACGCGCGGACCTTGCCGACCGATGACCTGGCTGGCCTGAAGGATGAAATCGCCGCAGTGTTGAAACTGAAGGGCCAGGTGCCTGTCGTGATCGATGAGCCGATTGTGGTAGGCCAATTGCCCAAGGCCGGCAGCACAGTGCGCAACGCGGTTCCCAGGGATTACTCTTCGCTCCAGTCGAAGTACCAGCTGGACAAGCTGCTGGTGGTGGAGTTGACGGAAGTAGGCATCACGCGCGCCTATTCCTCGTACATTCCCGCTGGCGAACCCAAGGGAGTTGTCAGCGGTATGTTCTACATGGTCAACTTCAGGGACAGTTCCTACGAGTGGTATGTGCCGCTGGTGCAGCAAAAGAGCGCGCAGGGCAACTGGGATGAGGCGCCGGCCTTCCCTGGCTTGAGCAATGCCTATTTCCAGGCGATCGAAGCGGCCCGCCAGGCCATCCTCCAGCCGCTGGCCAACTAAGACAATGGCCCGCCATCATTGCATTGCCCTGGCCGTACTGCTGGCTTGCCTGTCGGCGGCGAAGGCGGCCGAATCCGCGCAGGCCGATGCCGTCTGGTCGCTGAGTTTGCCGGCCGAGGAAAAAGTCGCCTTCCACGGCCAGGTCAATTTTGACAAGGCAGGCCAGGCGCCGGGCACCATGCTGTATCCGACGCCTGGCCTGGCCGGTTTTATCATGGCCCTGGCGACGCACGCGGCGGTGGTCAATGGCCAGATGAAAGAGCAGCGCAACGAGATCGAAGCTGAAGCGGACCGGATCCTGGTGCCTTTCAGGAAGACACTGAATACCTTCAGCCATGGCGAGCTGGCTGAGCGTGCTTTTCCTGCGGCGACGGGCGTATCCTGGCTCGGCAGCAATGAGCGGCCGCAGTCAGGACTGCTCATTGCCAGCTCGCCGGTGTTTTACATGACGCAGGACCAGAGTGCGCTGATCGTCGACAATACCGTGTCGGTGTTTCAGGCGGGAAGCGAGCAGCCGGTTTACACCAACACGGTGCGGGTCGTGTCGCGTGCCGTGGAAGTGGAGAACGAGGCGGTGTTCTGGCAACGCGACGGCGGCCAGCGGCTGCGGGAGGTAAGCGCTGGACTGTTCCGCGCATCAGTCGAGATTGCGCGGGCGCATGCGTTCGCGCCCATAGCACCGAGTGCCGGCGCCGAGCGCACCTTCCGCTACCTGGAAGGGAAGAATGAGGCAGTCGAACGCGCTGTACCGGTCAGCGAGCATTGCGGCCGTGCGCTGGTCAGGAATTTGCGTGGCTGGCTGATGTCGATTCCGCTCAAGCGCGTGCGCGCGTCGGCGCCCGAGTGCGCTGGGCCGGCCGGGCCGCCAGCGCTGTAGCGCAGCGGACCCGGCTCAGTGCAGCCGCGCGCCCAGCGCCTCAACGAATTTTCCAGGGTCGTCCACGCCAAGTACGATGTGGGTGGCAGCCTGGTCGCCGCCCAAGAGTGTTGGCAGCGCGGTACCGGGCCGCAGCGTGATTTCCACATTCATCGCACCCTGGTGGCGGAAATAGCGCTTGCCAGGCAGGCGCCGCTGCGGATGTGGCACTCGCGCGACTGAGACGATCGCGGCATACGGGACGACGGCATCGGCCGCCAGCGCGCCGCAGCGCAGGTGCAAAGCGGCAGCGCCAAGCGACACTGGCCGTGCCAGGGTGGCGCGATAGTCGGCCAGCAAATAGAGCAGGCCCCAGGCAGTCAACGCCGTAGCGACCCAAGCGGCAGTCGGAGACCATAGGAAGTGCAGCAGCACATGCGCGACGGGGATGTCGAATACCATCAGCCAGATCCACGCAAGCTGGTTGCTTGCGTTGCCGCCGGCGCGGGCGGTCGAAAAATGCTGTTCGCCTTCGAATACGGGCGCCGTGCGCATGAACAGGGCGTAATACCAGATGCGTGCTTCGAACTCCATCAGGCGGCCCGTGGCGCCTTTGCCAAAGCGGCGCCGGATAGCACGCGCCAGGACGCGCTCTGGATTGGCGTCGGCCTGCAGGGCGCGACGAATTCCCAGCAGCAGCCAGGCTGCAAGGGCTATTTCCGCCATGGCGAGCAGTCCAGGCAGTGCCATGCGCAAGCGGTCAAATTCGCGCCATGCCACCTTGTATGCATCGGGGATGGCGAAGCTGCCGAAGGCCAGCCCCAGCAACAACATGGCGGCACATTTCTTGAGCCAATCCTTCCAGTCGGGCCGGCAAATCAGCAAATATGCAACAGGGAATGTAACCAAAAGGTCCAGCAGCAGCGGCCACTCCGGATGCCCCAAGGGGTTGCCCTGTGTCCGGTAAAGGACGAAATGAGCGCCCAGGGCGCCAGCGAATAGCAGTGAAAACCAGTTGTTCTTGCGCCCACTGCGAACCATTGCATGCTCCAGTACTTGTACTTGTCAATTATATATAGCATTCGGGCCACATATTGACACGAAAGTATCTACGTCACATTCTTTCGTTTCACAATCCACATTTACCCCGGAGGCTGAATGACTGAGGTCGGTTTGTCGCCAGCATCGCAAGCGATGCTGGCGCTGCGCGACCAGGTAATCGATGCCTGGCGCGAGGTAGCGCGGGAGACCTTGTGCAAGGCCGGCGAGCTGCCCGACCCGATCTTGCTGAATACCCTGCCGACTTTTTACGAGCACCTGGCACGCCTTCTGACGCACGAGTATTACCAGGCCAGCGGCGTCGACGTGGCGGTGATCGCGCAGGAGCATGGCGGCGAGCGCGCGCGCCTGAGCGGCTATGACACCACCACCCTGATCCGCGAATACCAGCTGTTCCGGCAGGTGCTGTTCAAGATGCTGCACCAGTGTAACGTGGTGCTGACGCATGAGCAGCGCGAGGCGATTGCCACCTCGATCGACAGCGCCATCCGCGAAAGCGTGACCGCGTTCGCCCTGATCCAGTCGGCCTTGCGCGAACAGTTCATCGCCGCGTTGACGCATGACTTGCGCACGCCGCTGTCGACGGTCAGCGTGGCGGCGCAAGTAATCGAAGCCAAGGCGCCCAGCGACGATATCCGCAAGCTGGCCGGGCGCATCGTCGTGAATGCGCAGCGCATCGAAGCCATGACGCGCGACCTGCTCGATTGCATGGTGTTCGAAGGCGGCCAGCACCTGCCGCTGAACCTGGAAGAGTTCGACCTGGCCTTGCTGGCCTATGAAGTGGCGCAGCAGACCATGGAACGCAGCACGGTGGAAGTGCAGGTGGAGTTCGAGTCGGCGCTCGGCTATTGGTGCCGCGCCTCGCTGCAGCGCGCGCTGGAGAACTTGCTGGGCAATGCGCTCAAGTACAGCGCAGCGGGAACGCCGGTCCTGGTCAGGGTGGCCTGTCGCGGCCAGCGCGTGCAATTGTCGGTGCATAACGAGGGCGAGCCGATTCCGGCCGAGGAGCTGGAATCGATCTTCCAGGTGTATCGCCGCGCACGGGGCGGCAAGTGCACGAAGGATGGCTGGGGAGTGGGGCTGCCGTATGCGCGCCGCGTGGCCGAAAGCCACGGCGGCAGCATCATCGTCACCAGTTCAGCGGCGCTGGGTACCACCTTCCTGATCGACATCCCAATTGACGCCCGGCCATTCAGCAGCGCCCCGGTAGTGACTTAAAGCGTAGTGAAGACTCTTTTCGCGGCGGCGATGGTGGCGTCGATCACGGCGTCGTCGTGCTGGGCGCTGACGAAGCCGGCTTCGAAGGCGGCCGGGGCGAAGTAGACGCCTTCGTCCAGCATCTTGTGGAAGAACACGTTGAACTTGTCGCGGTCGCCGGCCATCATTTCGGCGTAGTTGTTGGGCGGCGTGGCGCTGAAATACAGGCCGAACATGCCGCCTTCGGCATCGGCGCAGAAGGTCACGCCGGCTTCTTTCGCGGCGGCGGTCAGGCCGTCGGCCAGGCGGCGCGCGCTGCGGGCCAGGCCCTGGTAGAAGCCGGGCTGCTGGATCAGTTTCAAAGTGGTCATGCCGGCCGCCACGGCGACCGGGTTGCCCGACAGGGTGCCGGCCTGGTACACCGCGCCCACCGGCGACATCTTCGACATCAGTTCCTTCGAGCCGCCAAAGGCTGCCACCGGCAGGCCGCCGCCAATCACCTTGCCCAGCGCGGTCAGGTCGGGCTTGATGCCATACAGTTCCTGCGCGCCGCCGAGGCCGACGCGGAAGCCGCACATCACTTCGTCGAAGATCAGGATGGCGCCATGCTCGGTGCACAGTTCGCGCAGCGCGCCCAGGAATTCCGGGGTGCCCTTGATCAGGTTCATGTTGCCGGCCACCGGTTCCACGATGACGCAGGCGATTTCGTCGCCGTATTCGGCGAATGCGGCGCGGATGGCGTCCACGTTGTTGTAGTCGAGCACCAGGGTGTGCTTGACGAAGTCTTCCGGCACGCCGGCCGAGGTCGGGTTGCCGAAGGTGAGCAGGCCGCTGCCGGCTTTCACCAGCAGGGAGTCGGCGTGGCCGTGGTAGCAGCCTTCGAACTTGACGATCTTGTCGCGGCCGGTGGCGCCGCGCGCCAGGCGCAGGGCGCTCATGGTCGCTTCGGTGCCGGAGGACACCAGTCGCACTTGCTCGATCGACGGCACCAGGCGGCAGATTTCTTCCGCCATCTCGATTTCCGCTTCGGTCGGGGCGCCGAAGGACAGGCCGCGCGTGGCGGCATCCTGCACCGCCTTCACCACTTCCGGATGGGCGTGGCCGACGATGGCCGGGCCCCAGGAGCCGATGTAGTCGATATAGCGCTTGCCGTCCGCATCCCAGAAGTAGGGGCCTTCGGCGCGGGTGATGAAGCGCGGCGTGCCGCCCACCGAGCGGAAGGCGCGCACCGGCGAATTGACGCCGCCCGGGGTGGACTTCTGGGCGCGTTCAAACAGGATGTCGTTGTTCGAAGTAGTCATATTTTGAAGAATCGATTGGGGACAAAGCGCCCCATGCCATAGCGCTGGGCATGGAGCAGGGTCTGGTAGGTGTATTGTTCGGCGCGTTCCACCGCTTCCGGCACGGCCAGGCCGTGCGCCAGGTAAGCGGCGATGGCGGCCGACAGGGTGCCGCCGGCGCCCACGAAGGGGCCCGGCAGGTGCTGCCATTTGTCGTGGCGCAGCACGCCTTCGGCGCTGTACAGGGTATTGGCGCGCTGGCCGCTGCCGGCATTGGTGCCGGTCACCAGCACGTACTCGCAGCCGAGGTCGATCAGGTGCTCGGCGTCGTCGGCCATGGTTTCGCCGTTGCCCAGGTCGCGCCAGGTTTCGGCCATGCGCGCCAGTTCGACTTCCGACAGCATCAGCAGCGTGCCCTGCGGCACCAGCAGCTGGCGCAGCACGGTCAGCAGTTCTTCGGGATCGTCTTCGTCGCCCGGCGGCGGCAACTGGCTGCCGAAGGGGTCGAGCACCAGCGGCGCGTCGGGATAGTCGGAGACGATTTCGGCCAGGGTAGAGACATGTTCCAGGTGGTCCAGCGCGCCCACCTTGAAGGCTTGCACGGGCACGTCTTCCAGCACCATGCGGGCCTGGTCGGCCACCCAGTCGGGATCGACATGCTGCTGGTCTTCGACGCGCGCGCTGTCGCCCACCAGCAGGGCGGTGGTGGCGGACAGGCCGCGGCAGCCGAGGGCATGGAACACAGCCAGGTCGGCATGCACGCCAACCGCGCCGACCGGATCGGCCACGCCAAATGTCAGGATCAAGGGAGATGTTTGGTTTTGCACGGCGGTTAGATTAAGATACCTAATTCAGCATTTTACTTTATTAGAAGGTGACTCAACGTGAGCAGCAATGAACCAAGCCAGGAATTCCAAAGCTGGATGTGCCTGATCTGTGGCTGGATTTATGACGAAGCCGCAGGCTTGCCGGAAGAAGGCATTGCGCCAGGCACCCGCTGGGCCGATGTGCCGATGAACTGGACTTGCCCGGAATGCGGCGCGCGCAAGGACGATTTCGAGATGGTCGCCATCTAATCGTTATGTTGTTGAAAACTTAGTTTCTTATCAAATAAGGAATGTTTCCAAGTTTTCAAATAAATAAGTGTTTCTTTTAAGCAGCAGATCCTGCCATACGGCTGTCCCCTGTGCTATCGTAGCGAGACTATAGGGAAATACTTTAGAAATGACGACTAAACCGCAAGGAACCGGACTGAAAATCATGGTGATCGACGATAGCTCGACTATTCGCCGGTCCGCAGAAATTTTCCTGACCCAGGCGGGATACCAGGTAATCCTGGCTGAAGATGGCTTTGATGCGCTGGCCAAGATCAATGACCAGCAGCCTGCGCTGATTTTCTGCGACATCCTGATGCCGCGGCTGGATGGTTATCAAACCTGCGCCCTGATCAAAAAGAGCGCCAAGTTTCATACGACGCCAGTGCTGATGCTCTCATCCAAGGATGGCTTGTTCGACCGCGCACGCGGCGCCATGGTCGGTTCGGCTGCCTACCTGACCAAACCCTTCACCAAAGATAGCCTGCTGGCTGCGGTGCGAGAGCACACCGCCGCCGCCAGTGCGTAAAACACCGTAATACAGAGAGTAAAGCATGGCCATTCAACGAATCCTGATCGTAGACGACTCGCCTACCGAGCGTTATTACCTGACCGACATCCTGGTGCGCAGCGGCTTCACCGTGTCCACCGCTGAAAACGGCGAAGAAGCCATGGCCAAGATCAAGGCCGACAAACCGCAACTGATCCTGATGGACGTGGTGATGCCTGGCCAGAACGGCTTCCAGGTCACGCGCGCCATCGCCAAGGATCCTGAGCTGCAGGACGTGCCGATCATCATCTGCTCGTCCAAGAACCAGGAAACCGACCGTATCTGGGGCATCCGCCAGGGCGCCAAGGATTACCTGGTCAAGCCGGTCGACGCGGCCGAGCTGCTGGCCAAGATTGCCGCGCTCGGTTAAGCGATGACGACCGAACAGCAGGCGCCGACTGGCGCTGAACGCCGCAGCCGCCTGCGGCAGTACCAAGTGACGCTGCTGGAGCGCATGCAGGCCGCCAAGGCCGGCACGGGCAATGCCGGCCGCGAACTGGGCGTGCTGCTGGGCGGCCGCCGCTGCCTGCTGGACCTGACCCAGGTCGGCGAAATCGTGCCGTTCCAGGCTGTGACAGCGGTACCGCTGTCGCAGGACTGGTATCGCGGCCTGTCCAATATCCGCGGCAACCTGGTCGGTGTGGTCGACCTGGCGCGCTATATGGGCGAGGCCGGCACCCAAGCAGGCCCGGACAGCCGCCTGGTGACGTTTGCCACCCACCTCAACTTTAATGTAGCAATCCTGGCCGGGCGCGTGCTTGGCTTGCGCAACCTGGACGAAATGGTGGAACAAGCACCGGCGGACAGTGGGCAAGCTGCCTGGGGTGGCCAGCAATTCAAAGACCGTGAAGGGCAGCAGTGGACCAGGCTGGACCTGGGCGAACTGGTGCACGATGCGCGGTTCCTGCAAATCGGCCTGTAATCTCGCGCTGCCATCGGGCAGGCGCAACATATTGAAAGCTATCGGGGGACGTAGTAATGGCATTTAAATTTTTGTCGCGCTCCGCACCGGAGGCCAGCGCCGAGCTGGGTTCCAATTCGGAGTTTGCCAACTTTAACAATTCTCAGTACGAAGGCGCGTCGCCAGAGGCGGCCGTTGACACTGCTGAACAACCGGCAGCGACCGAAAGCGTTACCCCGGAAGCGGCGGAAGGCACACGCGGCTTGCTGCAGCGCCTGCGTACCAGCTCGGTGGGTGAGGCTGCGGCCAACGTCAAGCTGCCGCTGATCGGCCACCTGCCCAGCGCGCGCCAGCTGAGCCTGCTGTCCACCACGCTGGGCGTATCGCTGCTGCTGTCGGTGGTCTTCGTGGCGTGGAACGCGTACAACAGCGGCGTGACGTCGACCCGTACCCAGATCGCTTCCGACGTGCTGATGCACTCGCAGCGTATCGGCAAGGCGGCGCCCAACGCGATTAAGGGTAACCAGCAGGCGATCAAGCAGCTGGAGGACAGCCGCAGCGAATTGAATCGCGCGCTGCTGGCGCTGGCCGACGGCGGCCGCTATGCAGGCCACTCGGTGCTGTCGGCGCCGGGCGCGGTATTGCCGACCCTGAACGATGCCCGCAAGAAGTGGACCGCTTCCGACAAGGCTGCCGCCACCATCGCCAAATACAAATGGGACTTGGCAGGTCTGGACGAGACCCTGCAAAAGCTGAACGCCATGTCGCCTGACCTGCTGTCGCTGACCGAGGAAGTCGCGTCGGCGCGCCTGAAGCAGGGCGGCAGCGCCAAGGAACTGGCGGCCTTGGGCAAGCTGGGCATGCTGACCCAGCGCATGAGCCGTAGCGCTTCGAACTTCCTGACCGAGGGCGGCGTTTCCTCGTCCGAGACCGCGTTCCAGCTGGGCCGCGACGCGACCGTGTTCCGCCAGACCGTGGACGGCTTCCTGGGTGGCAGCGACCAGCTCGGCCTGCCGGCCGTGAAGGATGGCGAGACCCGCGAAAACCTGCAGGCGCTGAAGAAAGGCTTCGAAGACTACGACAAGCTGGTCAAGTTCATTCTGGACCGTCTGGAAAAATTCTCCGCTGCGAAGAGCGCGGAACGACTGCTGTTCAACGAGAACGAAGACGTTCGTGCCAACTTCGCCAATCTGCAGACCAAGCTGCGCGAGCAGCAGGACTCGCTGGGCATCTCGTTCTGGCTGATGGTGGTTGGCCTGACGGTGACCCTGGTCTCCGCTGCGGCGATCGGCCGCGTGCTGCTGCTCGACTCCCAGAATCGCGGCCGCGCTTCCGAACGCCGCCGTCAGGAAGCGGAAGCGATGCGCCTGAAAGCGCAGCAGCAGGAAGAAGAAACCAAGGCCATTAACGAGCAGAACCAGGCCGCAATTTTGCGCCTGATGAACGAACTGCAGGAAGTGGCGGACGGTGACTTGACCGTGCAGGCAACCGTTTCGGAAGACATTACCGGCGCGATTGCCGACTCGGTTAACTACACCGTGGAAGAGCTGCGCGGCCTGGTAGGCCGTGTGACGATTACCGCGGAACAGGTTACCTCGGCATCGACCCACGCCCAGGGCATTTCCAACGACCTGCTGGCAGCATCGGCAGCGCAGTCGAAGGAGATCCAGGAAGCATCCAACACCGTCGTGAAGATGGCCAACGAAATTACCGACGTGTCGCGCAGCGCGGCCGAATCGGCGGACGTTGCGCGCCAGTCGGTTGATGCGGCGCGCCAGGGTGCGGACGCGGTGCAGAACGCGATCAAGGGTATGGACGAGATCCGCGAGCAGATCCAGGAAACTTCGAAGCGAATCAAGCGACTGGGCGAATCCTCGCAGGAGATTGGCGAGATTACCGAGCTGATTTCCGACATTACCGAACAGACCAACGTGCTGGCGCTGAATGCGGCGATCCAGGCGGCATCGGCAGGTGAAGCAGGCCGAGGCTTCTCGGTGGTTGCGGAAGAGGTTCAGCGGCTGGCGGAACGTTCCGCCGAAGCGGCCAAGCAGATCGGTGCGCTGGTGAAGACCATTCAGACCGACACCCACGACGCGGTAGCGGCAATGGAAAAATCCACGCAGGGTGTGGTCGAAGGTGCCAAGCTGTCCGACGCGGCAGGTACCGCGCTGCAGGACATCTCGCAGGTGTCGAACCGCCTGGCCGAACTGATTCAGGGTATTTCCTACGCAACCGGCATGCAGGCGACGTCGGCAAACGGCGTGGCGCACAATATGCAGCACATCCTGCAGGTAACGCAGCAAACCCAGGATGGTACCCAGCAAACCGCGAGCTCGGTTCGCAAACTGACTTCGCTGGCGCAGGAGCTGAAGAACTCCGTGTCGCGATTCCGTGTTGGTGCCTGATTAGTGCCCAAGTTGCCGCTTAATTTTTAGAATCTATGAGCAAACCTGATCTTTCGTTCACCGCTTTGCCGCAATACGACACCGGCCCGCTGTCCTGGGTCATGGGTGAAATCCGCGAAGCGCTGGCCCGTTCCCGCACGGCGCTGTTCGAAGCCGGCGGGCGTGATGCGGAAGACCAGACCACGGCGCTGATGCATGCCAAGTCGCACCTGCACCAGGCGCACGGCGCCCTGCAGATGGTGGACGTGGACGGCGTGGCGCTGCTGACGCAATTGGCGGAAGTGGTGCTGGACCGCATGCGTGACGGCACGCTGAAATGCACCGCGGACCATGCCCAGCTGCTGGCCAATATGTACCAGGCGCTGGTGGAGTTCCTGGAGGAGCTGCTCTCCGGCGCCCCGTTCCAGCCGGTGCGCCTGTTCCCCTTCTTCCGCGATATCCAGGATTTGCTGGGCATCGACCGAGTCCACCCGGCTGACCTGTTCTTCCCTGACGTATCGCATGTGCCGGAACTGCCGTCGGCGCTGCCGTCGACCGGCGCGCCGGGCGGTGCGCCGGACTACAAGGCCTTGCGCCAGCGCTTCGAGCGCGCGCTGCTGCCCTACCTGAAGGCGGCCGACGCTGGCAGCCAGGCGATCCATGCCGCGGCGCTGCAGGCGGCCATTACCGACGTGGCAGACCAGCAAGGCGAGCACAAGGCGCGCGTGTTCTGGCGCGCCATGCAAGCCTTCGCCGAGCTGGTGGTGGGCGGCCAGCAGGAAAGCAACCGTTACGTCAAGCAGCTGTTCGGCCTGATCAACCTGCAACTGCGCCGCCTGTCGGCCGGTTCGCCCGAGCTGCCGGACAATGTGCTGAAGGAGGCCCTGTTCTTCATCGCCTCGGCCGATCCGGAAACCCTGCCGCCGCTGGCGCGCCAGCTTCGCGCCGGCTATGCACTGGACGGCATGGTGCCGCACGATTTCGAGACGCGCCGCTATGGCCGTATCGACGATGCTTCGCTGGCTACTGCGCGCGAGAGCATTGCCCATGCGCGTTCGGTCTGGCAGCGCATCGAACAGAACGAAAACAATCCCGAACTCGATAATGATTTCGGCCAGTCCCTGGCCAAGGCGGCCGTGGCCAGCGAAATGCTGGGCCTGGGGGCGCTGGCAGGCTTGCTGCGCCAACTGGCGGAATCGGCACGGAACACCGTGGGCTCGCGCCGCAGCGAGGCGCTGGGGCTGGAGATGGCGACGGCACTGCTGTTCGCCGAACACGGCATCGCCCAGATCCGCCACCTGCCGGACGATTTCAACGCCCACGCCGACACCATCGCGGCGCGCCTGCAAGCCTTGCAGGCCGGTGGTTCCGCGCCCGAACCTGCGCAGTGGCAGGGCGGCCTGGCGCGCCAGCTGCACGAAGAAGATACCGTCGTTGCGCTGGCACTGGAAATGAAGACCGGCTTGCGCCAGGTCGAGAAGATGCTGGACGAGTATTACACCGACCCGGCGCGCCGCGGCGAACTGTCGGACCTGGACAAGGTGCTGCACCAGCTGCACGGCGCCTGCGCCATCCTGGACCAGGACGAGGCGATGAACGCCGCGGCGCACGTGCGCATCGAGATCGGCCGCCTGGCATCGGGCCAGTTTGACGAGGCGCACGAAGCCAGGGCGCTGGACGATATCGCCCAGAACGTGGGCGCGCTGGGCTTCTTCGTCGATATGCTGGCGCAGAATCCATCCGGCGCGCGTGAGCGATTCGCCTTCGATCCGGAACACGGTACGTTCCGCGCCGTGCCGTTCAAGAAAATCTCCGGCCCGGAGTCGATCCCGGTGCTGGAGGAGGCACTGCCGGAGCCGGAAGCGGCCCCTGAGCCGGTGCTGACCGCACCCGTTCCCGAAGCCGGCGCCGCCGGCGACGAGGCGGTGGAAGCGGAACTGCTGGAAATCTTCATCGGCGAGGCGCAGGAAGTGCTGGCCTTCGTGCGCGAGACGCTGGCGCGTCCGCACAGCGAGATTTCCAGCCTGGACACGATGACCATGCTGCGCCGCTCCTTCCACACGCTGAAGGGCAGCAGCCGCATGGTGGGCCTGAACCGCTTCGGCGACGGCGCGCATTCGATCGAGAAGGTGATGAACCTGTGGCTGGCAGAAGAGCGCCGTGCCACCGAAGATCTGTTCGGCCTGCTCGAATATGCGAGCGAAGAGATGTCGGCGTGGGTGGATGAACTGGCCACTACCGGCAATTCGGCGCGCCAGGAAAAACCGATCGTCGACGCTGCCACGCGCGTGCAGGAGACTGGCCTGTTCGAGCGTCCTGCCGCCGGCACCCTGCCTGCCGCGGCGCCAAGTGCGCCGCAAGCAGCCGGCGTCGAGTTCGAGGCTGCAGTGGAAGCGATCGAGGCCCCGGCACTGGCCGAGCCGACCGTCGTGGAGCCTGCCGTCGCCGGGGCGGCGGCTGAGGGAAGCGCGCCGGAAGCGGCAGCCGCTGCCGGCAATGAAGCGGCCGAGGAAGTGATTGAAGCACTGCCTGCCGACCTGTCCTTGGACCTGGACGCAATCGAAGTCACCGAACCCGAACCTGTCCTGACGCTGGACGAGCCGCTGGTCATCGAGGCGCTGGAAGCGGAAACCGCAACGGCGCGCCCAACCAACGTCATCGAATTCCCGACTGCTACCGCGCCAACGCCACCGGAGCCGCCGGCGGAAGACAATATGAAGTTTGTGGGGCGCCTGGCGATCCCGCTGCCGCTGTACAACATCTACATGGCGGAAACCGACGAACTGGTACGCCTGCTGTCGCAAGATTTCGGCGAATGGCGCCACGAGCAGCGTCCGGTTAATCCGGAGGCGCTGCAGGCGGTGCATACCCTGACCGGTACCTCCGGCACGGTGGGCTTCAAGCCGCTGCGTGAGCTGTCCTATGCGCTGGAAACCACGCTGCAGGAGTTGCAGCCGCCGGCGCCGCACCTGGACGATGCGCAACATGACCTGTTCGATTTCACGATCGAGCGCGTGCGCCAGATGCTGCAAAGCTTCGCCACCGGCGAGCTGCCGCCGGAACAGCCGGAATTGATCGAAGCGCTGCACAAGCTGCGCGACGAACTGGCGCATCCGCCGGAAGTCGGCCAGGAACTCGACGAACGCCTGGACAGCATCGTCGGCGAGCCAGCCAGCGCAGAGCTGGAACAGCGCCTCGACAACCTGTTCAGCGATACTTACCACAGCCTGGTCGCCGAGCCGCCGGCAGACGCGCAACACACAGAGCAACCGAAGCAGGAAGTTGTCACGCAGGACGGCAACATCGATAACCTGTTCGATGCCGCTTTCGATGACGCTTTCGACGCGCCCGAGCTGAAGCAGGCCGCGCCTGCCGCAGAAACGCTGCGCCTGGTGGAGCCTGGCGCAGCCGAAGAGATCGTTGCCGAAGCCGCTGAGCCGGCGGTCGAGGAAATCGCTGTACCGGTTGTCGAAGAAGCTGCCGCACCGGACCTCGAGCAGGTCGATGCGCTGCTGGTCGAAGAAAGCCCGGCACCGGTCGCCGAAGAAGCTGCCGAACCAGTCGTCGAGCAGGCCGCCGCGCCGGTCGTCGCAGAAACCGCTGCACCGGCCATCGAGCAGATTGCCGAGCCGGCCGTTGCCGAAGCCGAAGCCGAGCCTGCCACCGAGGAAATCGAGCAAGCCGCACTGCTGGCCGAAGCCGATGCCGCGACTGCCGAAGCGGCGATGGAAGTCGACGCCATCGATGCCACGGCTTTGGCTGCCGGCGAAGCCATCGAAGAAGATGCGGTCGACCTGGACCACGCTGCTGCAAGCGAAGTGCAGGTGGTCGAACTGCCGGAAACCCCGCACCTGCTGGGTGCCAGCCCGTCCGACATCCACGACGAACTGGACCCGGACCTGCTGCCTGTGTTCCTGGAAGAAGGCACCGACCTGCTGCCGCAGATCGGCGAATCGCTGCGCGCCTGGCACGCCAAGCCGACCGATTTCAGCCACGCCCACAGCCTGCAGCGCGTGCTGCACACCGTGAAGGGCAGCGCCCGCATGGCAGGCGCGATGCGCCTTGGCCAGCACGCGCACGAAATCGAAACGCACATTGAAAACATGGTGCACGCAGGTAGCGCGTCCCAGCACTCGTTCGACGAGCTGATGGCGCACTACGACCACGCGCTGCTGCTGTTCGAACAACTGCAAAATCCGGAAGCCTATGCAGCTGCCATGGCCGCCGCGCAAGCGGCAGCCGCGGCACCGGCCGCCGATGCCCGCGCGCCAGCCGCGCAAGGCGCAGCCCAGCCTTCGCTCAGCGCCCTGGCTGCACGCCTGGCTGCCGCGCCTGCAACGGCGGCACGCGGCGGCGACGAAGCGGAAGGCGCCAAGGCCTCGCCGCTGGTGCGTGTGCGTGCAGACATCCTCGACCGCCTGGTGAACCAGGCCGGTGAAGTGTCGATCACCCGTTCGCGCCTGGAAAACGAAGTGACCTCGCTGCGTACCTCGGTCTCGGACTTCCAGGAAAACTTGAATCGCCTGCGCCGCCAGCTGCGCGAAGTCGAAATGCAAGCCGAGTCGCAGATCGCCTCGCGTATGTCGATTGCCGGCGAGCGCGAATTCGATCCGCTGGAGTTCGACCGCTTCACCCGCCTGCAGGAACTGACCCGCATGATGGCCGAATCGGTGAACGACGTGGCCTCCTTCCATGAAGGCCTGATCCGTTCCATCGACGGCGCCACCGGCGACTTGACGCAGCAAGCGCGCATGACGCGTGACCTGCAGCGAGACCTGATGCGCGTGCGCATGGTGCCGTTCAACAGCGTGTCCGAGCGTCTGTTCCGCGTGGCCCGCCAGGGCGCGAAAGAAACCGACAAGCGCGTCAACCTGGACATCCGCGGCGGCGGCGTGGAAATGGACCGTAGCGTTCTGGAACGCATGGCCGCGCCGTTCGAACACTTGCTGCGCAACGCCATCGTGCACGGCATCGAGCCGCGCGAACGCCGCGTTGAACACGGCAAGGGCGAGACCGGCGAGCTGCTGGTGCAGGTCAGCCAGCAGGGTAACGAAGTGGTGCTGGAGTTCAGCGACGACGGCGCAGGCCTGGACCTGGAACGTATCCGCGCCAAGGCGCGCAGCGTCGGCCTGCTGGCCGAAGACCAGGTGGTCAGCGATGCTGAAGCGTCCAACCTGATCTTCCAGCCAGGCTTCTCCACTGCCGATACGCTGACCGAACTGGCCGGCCGCGGCGTGGGCATGGACATCGTTCTGTCCGAGGCGCAAGCCCTGGGCGGCCGCGTGGAAACCTTCACCGAGCCAGGCAAGGGTACCCGCTTCACGATTCGCCTGCCGCTGACGCTGGCCGTGACCCAGGTGGTGCTGATCTCGGCCGGCGGCCGCACCCACGCGGTGCCAGCGCTGATGGTGGAGCAGGTGCTGCAGCTGAAGGAAGGGGCACTGGCCGAAGCTACCGCCAAGGGCGCCGTGGTGCACCATGGCCAGCATGTGCCGCTGCGCTACCTGGCAACCTTGCTGGGCGATGGGGCAGCGCGTCCGCTGCTGCAACGCTCTTCGCCGGTGATGCTGCTGCGTAACGGTACCGACCGTGTCGCGCTGCACGTCGATGAGATCCTCGGCAATCGCGAGGTGGTGATCAAGAACATCGGCCCCCAGCTGTCGCGCATGCCCGGCATCGCCGGCGCCACCGTGCTCGGTTCGGGCGAGATCGTGCTGATCCTGAATCCGGTGGCGCTGCAGCTGCACGTGGCGCAGCACCCGGAACTGGCGCCGCGCACTGCCGCGACTCCGGCGCCGGCGCCGGCCGGCGGCAGCGCCGAACCGGTGGAACAGACTCGCGCGCATGGCACCGTCATGGTGGTGGACGATTCGCTCACCGTGCGCAAGGTGACCCAGCGCCTGCTGGAGCGCGAAGGCTACCACGTCATGCTGGCAAAAGACGGCGTGGATGCGCTGGAACAGTTGCAGGACCGCTTGCCGGAACTGATGCTGGTCGACATCGAAATGCCGCGCATGGACGGCTTCGACCTGACCCGCAACGTGCGCGGCGACGAACGCACCAAGGAGATCCCGATCATCATGATCACCTCGCGTTCGGCGGACAAGCACCGCAACTACGCGCTGCAACTGGGCGTGAATGCCTACTTCGGCAAGCCGTTCCAGGAAGATATCCTGCTCGGCGCCATTGCCGGCCTGCTGCCCCAACGGGCTTGAGGCGCGCAGCAGCGAACCAAAGGGCAGGCCACAGCGCCTGCCCTTTTTATTTCTTCATGACTTCGTAACGTTCGAGCGTGCGCTGGCGCGCCTGGTCGTGGTCGACCACCGGATTGCGCGGCAAGTGGACCTCCTTGGCCGGCAAGCCGGCAAGCTGCGGCAGGTAGCGCTTGATGAATTTCCCCTCCGGGTCGAACTTCTGCGACTGCGTGACCGGATTGAAGATCCGGAAGTAGGGCTGCGCATCGCAGCCCGACGACGACGCCCATTGCCAGCCGCCGTTGTTGGCCGCCAGGTCGAAATCGTTCAGATGCAGCGCGAAGTAGGCTTCGCCGCGGCGCCAGTCGATCCCCAGATCCTTGCACAGGAAAGAGGCCGTCACCATGCGCAGGCGGTTGTGCATATAGCCGGTGCGGTTTAGCTGCAGCATGGCCGCATCCACCAGCGGATAGCCGGTGCGCCCTTCGCACCAGGCGGCAAACAGCTCGTCGGCTTCGAGGCCGGTTTCCCACTCGATCCTGTCGTAAGCCGGCTTGAAGGCGCGTTCCACCACATGCGGGTTGTGGTACAGGATCTGCATGTAGAACTCGCGCCAGATCAGCTCCGAGAGCCAGACCGCGCCGCCTTCGCCTGCCGCGCCGCGCGCCGACATGGTCATCACGGTGCGCACCAGGTGGCGGATCGAGACGGTGCCGAAGCGCAGGTGCATCGACAGGTAGGACGGCCCCTTGATTGCAGGGTAGTCGCGTGCGGCGCCGTAGCCGGCAATCCGGCCAAGGAAATCGTCGAACAACTGCGGCCCGTTGCCGATGCCCAGTTCATGCAGGTTGGTGCGCTCGAAGCCGAGGTCGGCAAGCGACGGCAGCGTGCTGCGGCCCGGCGCAAAGCGGCCAGGCCGGCGCCCGCCGGCAGCCGTGCTCCGCGGTTCCACGGTCCATGGTGCCAGTACCGACGGAGCCGCCTCGAGCTTGCGCAGCCAGGCGTTCTTGTAGGGCGTAAACACGGAAAACGGCTGGCCGGCCTGGGTCAGCACATCGTCGCGCTCGAACACCACCTGGTCCTTGAAAGTGCGCAATTCACGGCCGGCAGCGTGCAGGCTGCGGGCCACGGCGGCGTCGCGGGCAATGGCGGCCGGCTCATAGTCATGGTTGGCGAAAACGGCATCGGCATCGAGCTCGGCAGCCAGCGCGGGAATGGCTGTTTCGGCAAGGCCGTGCCGCACGATCAGGTGCCCGCCAGCCGCCTCCAGCTCAGCAGCAAGTGCCGCCAGCGTGTCGTGGATAAACTCGACCCGCCGGTCGGCAGCCGGGAGCCGATCCAGGATGGCGCGGTCGAAAATAAAGGCCACGTACACTGTCGCTGCAGAGGCCAGAGCGTGATGCATTGCGGCATGATCGAACAGGCGAAGGTCCCGCCGCAACCAGACAAGGGCGTTTTTCATGGCTGGATCAGCAATTCATAGTAAACTGTGGGTATATCCGGCAGTTGCAGCGCGGATATTACAGTAAAGAACTCTTAACAGTCCTGCATAGAGAGCAATCATGAAAAAAGTCAAATTGACCAGAAGCATGCCTGTGCCGGGATTGTTACCGGAAACTAGTGAACTGAAGGAGCTAAAGGCGCCTATGACTGCCCCTGCGCTCAACCTGGCGAATCATTTCCTGATTGCCATGCCATCCATGCAAGACCCGATCTTTGGCGGTACGGTCGTGTATGTATGCGAACACAATGAGAACGGCGTGCTGGGCGTCGTGATCAACAAACCTACCGACATGACCATGGAAGTGCTGTTCGACCGGATCGACCTGGAAGTGTCGTCCGCCGCCGAGCGCCACCTGGAGTCGGAGCCGATCATGTTCGGCGGCCCGGTGCAGGATGACCGTGGTTTCGTGCTGCATACCCCGGGCGCGCACTATTCGTCTTCGCTGACGGTCACCAACGACGTCGCCTTCACCACCTCCATTGACGTGCTGGAAGCCGTGGCCCGCGGCCAGGGACCGGAACGCATGATGGTGTCGATCGGCTACGCGGGCTGGAGCCCCGGCCAGCTGGAAGACGAGCTGGCTCGCAACGGCTGGCTGACGGTGGCCGCCGATCCGCGCATCGTGTTCGATGTGCCGATCGAGGACCGCTACCAGGCCGCCATCAAGCTGCTGGGCTTCGACCCCCTGATGCTCAACTCTGAAGCGGGTCATGCATAGTCCGGAAACTGTTTTAGGCTTCGACTTCGGCATCAAACGCGTTGGTGTCGCAATGGGAAACACAATGATCGGCCAGGCCACCCCCCTGGCCGTCATTCAATCCACCGTCAACGATGCTCGCTTCGCCGAGATCAAGGCCCTGATCGACAAATGGGGGCCGACCAGGCTGGTAGTCGGCCTGCCTTTCCACCCGGACGGGACAGAGCACGACATGACGGCGCGCTGCCGCAAGTTCGCCAATCAGCTGAACGGCCGCTTCAACCTTCCCGTGGTGCTGGTCGACGAGCGCTACTCGTCAGCGATGATTGCCGCCAAGCGCGGCGAGATCATCGACGACCGTGCCGCTGCCATCATCCTCCAACAATACTTTGACGAATATGTCCCACACTGATCCCCAACAGCTTGACGCCGAAGCGCTGTACGCCAGCCTGCTCGAGCAGGTGAAGGCCGGTATCGCCGGCGCCAATGATCCCGCCATCGTCGGCATCCACTCCGGCGGCGCCTGGATCGCCGAGCGCCTGGCCAAGGACCTGGGCCTGGCGGCGCGCCTGGGCGTGCTGGATGTGTCCTTCTACCGCGACGACTACGCGAAGAAGGGCCTGCCGGCCGAAGTGAAGCCGACCCACATCGGCTTCGACGTCAACGGCGCCACCATCGTGCTGGTGGACGACGTGCTCTACACCGGCCGCACCACCCGTGCCGCCATCAACGAATTGTTCGACTACGGTCGCCCGGCGCGCATCATGCTCGCCTCGCTGGTGGACCGCGGCGAACGCCAATTGCCGGTGGCTGCCGATTTCGTGGCGGCGCACACGCGCTGCGCGCCGGGCCAGGCGCTGCGCCTGCAGCAAACCGGCGACGGAAAGTTTTCCCTGACTCTTGAACAGAACCATGCTTAATCCGCAACTCAACAAACACGGCGAGCTTCAGCACCTGCTGACGACCGAGGGCCTGCCGAAAGCCATCATCAACCAGATCCTCGATACCGCCTCCTCTTTCGTGTCCGTGTCGGACCGCGAAGTGAAGAAGGTCCCGCTGATGCGCGGTAAAAGCGTTTTCAACCTGTTCTTCGAGAATTCCACCCGTACCCGTACCACCTTCGAGATCGCGGCCAAGCGCCTGTCGGCCGACGTGATCAACCTGAACATCGCGGCGTCCTCCGCCAGCAAGGGCGAGTCCCTGCTGGACACCATCGACAACCTGTCGGCCATGCACGCCGACATGTTCGTGGTGCGCCACTCGCAATCGGGCGCGCCCTACCTGATCGCCAAGCACCTGCAGGATACGAAGCAGAACCACGTGCACGTGGTGAACGCGGGCGACGGCCGCCACGCGCACCCGACGCAGGGCCTGCTGGACATGTACACCATCCGCCACTACAAGAAGGACTTCACCAACCTGCGCGTGGCGATCGTGGGCGACATCCTGCACAGCCGCGTGGCCCGTTCCGACATCCACGCCCTGACCACGCTGGGCGTGCCGGAAATCCGCGCCATCGGCCCGCACACCCTGCTGCCGGGCGGCCTGGAGCAGCTGGGCGTGCGTACCTTCACCAACATGGATGAAGGCTTGAAAGACGTCGACGTGATCATCATGCTGCGCCTGCAGAACGAGCGCATGAGCGGAGCGCTGCTGCCGTCCGCCGGCGAATACTTCCGCGCCTACGGCCTGACGCCGGAGCGCCTGGCGCTGGCCAGGCCTGACGCCATCGTGATGCACCCGGGCCCGATGAACCGCGGCGTGGAGATCGACTCCGCCGTGGCCGACGGTCCGCAAGCGGTGATCCTGTCGCAGGTCACCTTCGGTATCGCAGTCCGCATGGCGGTAATGAGCATCCTGGCAGGCACGCAAGCATAAAAATGAACGTACTTATCCAAAACGGCCGACTGATCGATCCGGCCAACAAGATCGATTCCAAGCAAGACCTGTACATCGTGGACGGCAAGGTTGCCGCCATCGGCAGCGCGCCGGCCGGCTTCCAGGCCGACCGCACCATCGACGCCGCCGGCAAGGTCGTGGCGCCGGGCCTGGTCGACCTGTCTGCGCGCCTGCGCGAGCCGGGCTTCGAATACAAGGCTACGCTGAAATCTGAAATGCAGGCGGCGGTGCAGGGCGGCGTGACTTCCCTGGTGTGCCCGCCCGACACCGACCCGGTACTCGACGAGCCGGGCCTGGTGGAAATGCTGAAGCACCGCGCGCGCGGCCTGAACCAGGCCCACGTGCATCCGCTGGGTGCGCTGACCCATGGCCTGAAAGGCGAGGCTCTGACCGAGCTGGTGGAACTGACCGGCGCCGGCTGCATCGGCTTCTCGCAGGCAGAAAACCCGATCAAGGACACCACCGTACTGCAGCGCTGCATGCAGTATGCAGCCACCTTCGGCTTCACCATCTGGCTGCGTCCGCAGGACGCCTGGATCGGCCGCGGCGGCGTGGCCAACAGCGGCCCGCTGTCTTCGCGCCTGGGCCTGTCCGGCGTGCCGGTGATGGCCGAGACCATCGCCCTGCACACCATCTTCGAGCTGATGCGCTCGACCGGCGCCAAGGTCCATCTGTGCCGCATGTCGTCGGCATCTGGCCTGGAGCTGGTGCGCGCCGCCAAGGCCGAAGGCTTGCCGATCACCTGCGACGTCGGCGCGCACCACGTGCACCTGACCGACACCGACATCAACTTCTTCGATTCCAATGCGCGCATGGATCCGCCATTCCGTACCCAGCGCGACCGCGAAGCGATCCGCGCCGGCCTGCTGGACGGCACCATCGATGCAATGTGTTCCGACCATACGCCGTGCGACGACGACGAAAAGCTGCTGCCGTTCGGCGAAGCTTCGCCGGGAGCTACCGGCCTGGAGCTGCTGCTGTCGCTGGCCATCAAGTGGGCCGACGATTATGCGGGGCTGCAAGGCAAGGACGATGCGTTGTCGCGCGCCGTGGCGCGCGTCACCTGTGATGCGGCGCGCGTAGCCGGCCTGGCGCAGGCCGGCCAGTTGGGCGTGGGTAGCGTGGCCGACGTGGTGGTGTTCGACCCGGCCGCGCGCTGGACCGTCACCGGCAGCGCGCTGGCCAGCCAGGGCAAGCACACCCCGTTCCTCGGCTATGAGCTGGCAGGACAGGTGCAGGCGACCATCGTTGCGGGCCAAGTGGCATATGAGCGCACAGCCAGCTAAACGCAATCTCGATTGGCGCCTGGTGCTGCGCATCGGGCGCATGGCGGTGCACCTGCTGGCAGGCATGGCCACATGCGCTTTCATCTTCCCCTTCATCGGGACGGAAAAGCGCAACGGCCATGTCCGGCGCTGGTCGCGCCAGCTGCTGGCCATCTGCAACGTCAGCGTGCAGATGGCGCCAGCCAGCGCGGCGCCGCTGGAGCAGGGCATGATCGTCTGCAACCACATTTCGTGGCTGGACATCTTCGTCATCAATGCGCTGTATCCATGCCGCTTCGTGGCCAAGGCGGAAATCCGCGACTGGCCGCTGGCCGGCTGGCTGGTGGCGCAGGCAGGCACGGTGTTTATCGCACGCGGCAACAAGCGCGAACTGCGCAATATCTTCAAGGGCCTGGTGCATGCGCTGCAGGATGGCCAGCGCGTGGCCTTTTTTCCGGAAGGGACGACCGCCGCGCAAGGCACGCTGCTGCCTTTCCATGCCAACCTGTTCGAGGCGGCGGTGGACGGCAAGGTGCTGGTGCAGCCTTTCGCCTTGTCCTACGTCGATGCAGCGGGCCAGCCGCATCCGTCGGTGGACTTCATCGGCGACATGACTTTCGTGCAAAGCGTGGTTAATATCCTCGATGGCAAGCCGGTGCGCGCGCGCCTGGCGGTGCTGGAAGCGGTGCCGGGCGAGGGCGCCCATCGCCGCGAGCTGGCGGCCGCGAGCCACGCTGCCATTGGCGCAGCCCTGGGCATCGTGCCCGAGGCGGAAACTTTACAGGAGCAATCAGCATGACCAGGATCAGCGTGCTGGCAGCCTGCCTGCTGTTGGCGGCCTGCGGCGACACCTTCACCAATGCCAAGACCCTGCGCACGCAGGCCACGGAAAGCCTGGCGCAGAAGAACTATGGCATTGCGGCCGACAAGGCTTACGCGGCCACACTGAAGGCGCCCAAGGAAGCTGAGTCATACTTCCTGCTGTCCCAGGCCCAGGCGCAGCTGGGCCGCAAGAATGCGGCCATGGCGTCGCTGGAGACGGCGATCGTCAACGGTTTTACCGATGAAGAGGCGATCAAGGGCAGCGCCAACCTGGAACCGCTGCGCAAATCGGAAGCGTACAAGGAATTGATGGCGGCCACTTTCGCGCCTGCCGCCGCAGCGCCGGCTGAAGGCGAGGCTGCCGCCGCAGCGGAAGGCGGCGGCGAACCGGCCAAGGCCGACGGCCGGTCCCAGGCGCAAGCTTCGGCGCCGCCTGACGGGACGTCGAAGCACTAAACCGTCCGGTACTCCGGGCAATCCACCTGCAGCAGGCTGCGGTCGTCCAGGCAGACGGCCGACAGCTTGCCGCCCCACACGCATCCGCTGTCGAGTGCAATCAGGCGCGGCATGATGCGCAGGCCCAGCGCCGACCAATGCCCGAACACCACGGTGGTATCGCTGGTGCGGCGGCCCGGCACCTCGAACCACGGCATCAGTCCGGTCGATGGATCGGCTTGCGCCGATTCCTTCATCTTGAAATCCATCACGCCTTCGGCGCTGCAAAAGCGCATGCGGGTCAGGGCATTGACGATGCAGCGCAAGCGCGCGGCTCCGGTCAGCGCATCGTCCCAGCGATCGGGCTGGTTGCCGTACATTTCGCGCAGGAAGCCGACCCATTCGTCGCCGCGCAGGGCTGCTTCCACCTCGCCGGCCAGCGCCATGGCCTGCTGCGCCGTCCATTGCGGCAGCACGCCGCCATGCACCAGCAGGTGGCCGCGGCGCATGATGGCCATCGGGCGCAGGCGCAGCCAGTGCAACAGCGGGTCGCGGTCGGCCGCCGCCAGGATATGCTCGATGGTGTCGGAACTCGACTCGGGGCGAATGCCGTTGGCCACGGCCAGCAGGTGCAGGTCATGGTTGCCCAGCACGGCGTCGATGCGGCCGTCGCTGCCCTGGCTCAGGGCCTGCACATAGCGCAGGGTGGACAGCGAGTCGGGGCCGCGGTTGATCAAGTCGCCGCAAAAGAGGATGGCTGGCGGTTCATTTCCGGCGCCATGCTCGGTGTCCAGGATCTTTTCGACCAGGGTGACTGTCTCGCCGTGGCACCCCTGCAGGTCGCCCACTACATAAGTTTTCATGGCAATAGGATAACGCATGATCAGCGCATTCGGCGGTGCGCTGCGCCCGGGCGGCTTCGCAAATGGTATCAATTAGTAAGGAAATACCTTAGGCGCAACGCTATCGGCTAGAATTTCCCGTCCCGCACTGTGCATACGGTACAATCGCCGCTTAGCGCGCAAGCAATCTTTCTTGCCGCGCTGCGTAAATGGCGGCTGGCTCACTATACTGATAAGAACAAATGTTTTCCTTCCTCGTGAGCTTTTTCACGTCCGCGCTCTTGACCCTGTGGGTCATCAAGGAAGTGCGCTTGCATGGACCTGCGTTGGACACTGATTTCGGCGGCGTGCAAAAAGTGCATGCCCATCATGTGGCCCGCATCGGCGGCCTGTCGATTTTCCTGGCGGTGGCACTGAGCGCCTGCGTTTCCGTGTGGCGCGTGCCGGTCATGACCAGCTGGATGCTGTCACTGATCATGTGTGCCCTGTTTGCCTTCCTCGGCGGCATTGTCGAAGACTATACCGGCAAGGTCAGCGCGCGTCGGCGCCTGCTGCTGACCATGTTTGCTGCCTTGCTGGCTTATTTCCTGATGGATGCCCGGATCGACCGCATCGACTGGATGTTCTCCACCACGCCGCTACCGTACCTGTGGTTGACGCTGCCGCTCACGGTGCTGGCCGTTGCCGGCATTGCCAACGCCGTCAATATCATCGACGGTTTCAATGGCCTGGCCAGCGTGGTGACGATTTGCATGCTGCTGTCGCTTGGCTATGTTGCTCTTCAAGTCAACGATATGTTCGTGCTGGTGGCGGCCCTGATGGTGGCTGGCGCCACTGCCGGTTTCCTGATCTGGAATTACCCGGTCGGGCTGATATTCCTGGGCGACGGCGGCGCCTATTTTATTGGCTTCATGCTGGGCGAATTGGCCCTGTTGCTGGTAATGCGCAATCCACAAGTTTCTACTTGGTATGCTGTATTGCTATTAATTTATCCGACCTTTGAAACACTGTTCAGCGTTTATCGCCGCTTCTTTATTCGCGGCACGTCGCCGGCCATGCCGGATGGTATTCACCTGCATAGCCTGATTTTCCGCCGCGTAGTGCAATGGGCGGTGGGCCGCAAGGATGCGCGCGCGCTGGTACGCCGCAATTCGATGACCTCGCCATATTTGTGGATGTTTTCGCTGATGGCAGTGATTCCCGCCACGGTATTCTGGGCCTATACCTGGGTGCTGATGCTGTTCTGCCTGTTATTTATTGCGAGTTATGTCTGGCTATATGCGCGTATTGTCAGATTTAAAGCGCCGCGCTGGATGATCCGACATAAGAAAATCCGTTAAGCCGATTTCGTGTATATTCCCAGACATCGAAATCTGATAAAGGATAGGAAGATGGACCTGTCGAATTTGTCGTTCCCTGAATTGCGCAACCTGCAGGAGCAGATTAAGCGCGAATTAAAGCAGCGCGAAGGCATGGATAAGCAAAAGGCGCGCGAGCAGATATTCGCCATTGCGCAGCAAGCCGGCGTGCCGCTGAAGGAATTGCTGGCTGGCTTCCCGGGCACCCGCAACAAGGGCGGCAAGGTGGAAGCGCGCTATCGCAACCCTGTCAATGCTGCCGAGCAGTGGACTGGCCGCGGCCGCCAGCCGAAATGGGTCAAGGAATGGGTCGATGGCGGCAAGTCGATCGACCTGCTGCGCATCTGAGCCGATTCAATTTCTACTATTTGTTTTCTCGTTTTCTATGGTTGCTCTCTCTAAATCTATTTTCAAGGCTTACGATATCCGCGGCATCATTGGTAAAACGCTGGACGAAGGCGTGGCGCGCTCTGTTGGCCATGCCTTCGGCCTGGCTGCCGCCGCCAAGGGAGAGCGCAGCGTGGTGATCGGCCGCGACGGCCGCCTGTCCGGCCCGGGGCTGATCGCTGCGCTGGCGCAGGGCTTGCAGGCAGCCGGTGTCGACGTCATCGACCTGGGCGTGGTGGCAACGCCGATGGTGTACTTCGGCACCCAGGTGCTCGACACCCGTTCCGGCATCATGGTGACCGGCAGCCATAACCCGCCGGACTATAACGGCTTCAAGATGGTGCTGAAGGGCGAGGCGATCCATGGCGATGCCATCACCGCCCTGTACCATGCCATTGAAGTCGGCCTGCAGCCAGCGGCTGCCGCCGGCAAGTACGGCACCTACGACATTCGCGCCCAATATTTGCAGCGCATCATCGGCGACGTGAAGATTGCGCGCCCGATCAAGATCGCCGTCGATTGCGGCAACGGCGTAGCCGGTGCCTTCGCGGGTGAGCTGTATCGCGGCATGGGCTGCGAAGTGGTCGAGCTGTTCTGCGAAGTGGACGGCACTTTCCCGAACCACCACCCGGACCCGGCGCACCCGGAAAACCTGCAGGACCTGATCAAGGCGCTGCGGGAAACCGACGCCGAGATCGGCCTGGCCTTCGACGGCGACGGCGACCGCCTCGGCATCGTGACCAAGGACGGCCAGATCATCTATCCTGACCGCCAGCTGATGCTGTTCGCGCAAGACGTTCTGTCCCGTAACCCGGGCGAGCAGATCCTGTACGACGTGAAATGCACGCGCCACCTGGCCGCGTACATCGAACAGGCAGGCGGCAAGCCGCTGATGTGCAAGACCGGCCATTCGCTGGTGAAGGCCAGGCTGAAGGAAACCGGCGCCCCGCTGGGCGGCGAAATGAGCGGCCACGTGTTCTTCAAGGACCGCTGGTACGGTTTCGACGATGGCCTGTATGCCGGCGCGCGTATGCTGGAGATCCTGACCCGGCACGCCGATCCTTCGGCGCTGCTGAACGCCTTGCCCAAGTCGGACAGCACGCCGGAACTGCAGCTGCAGCTGGACGAAGGCGAAAATTACGCGCTGATGGCCAAGCTGGCGGCCGAGGCGAAATTCCCCGGCAATGAGCGTGTCATCGATATCGACGGCCTGCGCGTGGAATATGCCGATGGCTTTGGCCTGGCGCGTTCCTCGAACACCACTCCGGTGATCGTGATGCGCTTCGAGGCGGAATCGCCAGCGGCGCTGGCGCGCATCCAGGGCCAGTTCCGCGATGTGATCCTGGCTGCCAAGCCGGATGCGAAACTGCCGTTCTAAATGAATATACTGCTCGTGCGCGTCTCGTCGCTGGGGGACGTGCTGCACAATATGCCGATCGTGGCCGACATCAAGCGCCACTTCCCGGATGCGAACATCGACTGGGTGGTGGAGGAGGGCTATGTCAGCCTGGTGCGCCTGAACCCGATGGTGCGCAAAATCCTGCCGTGGGGCCTGCGCCGCTGGCGCAAGAGCCTGGGCAAGAAGGAAACACGCGCCGAGATCGGGGCCTTCTTCCGCAAGCTGCGCGAAGTGCAGTATGACTATGTGTTCGACACCCAGGGCTTGCTGAAGACCGGCATCATCATGGGCGCCGCGCGCGGCAAGAACAAGGTCGGCCTGGCCAATGGCAGCGAAGGCTCGGGCTATGAAGGCATATCCCGCATCTTCCACAGCAAGAGCATTCCGCTCGACCCGCGCACGCATGCGGTGGCGCGCGGCCGCCTGGTAGTGGGCGCTGCGCTGGGCTTCAAGGTGGATTATCCGGCCGATTTCGGCTTGCCTGAAGTGCCGGCCAGCGAAGCGCGCCCGCAGTGGATGGGGGAGGCGCCCTACGCCGTGTTCTTCCACGGCACGGCGCGCGACGCCAAGAAATGGGCGCCGGCTAACTGGATCGAGCTGGGCAAGGCGCTGGCGCCGATGCCGGTGCTGTTGCCGTGGGGCTCGGACAAGGAAAAGGCGGAAGCGGAAACGCTGGCCGCCAGCATTCCGCATGCCCGCGTGCTGCCGAAGCTGTCGATGGCCGATGCTGTCATGCTGGCGCGCCGCGCTGCGCTGGCGGTCGGCGTGGATACGGGCCTGACCCATATCGCGGCGGCTTTCTCGCGTCCCGTGGTGGAAATCTATGCCGACTCGCCGCGCTGGAAGACCGAAGGCAACTGGTCGCCGCGCATCATCAACCTCGGCGACCAGGGTTCGCCGCCCGGCGTGGCGGATGTGCTGGCCGCGGCCAGGAGCCTGCTCTGAGCATGCGGATCTTTTATACATTCATGTGGTGGCTGGCTTTGCCGCTGGTGCTGGGCCGCCTGTGGTGGCGCGGCCGCAAGGAGCCGGGCTACCGCCAGCACTGGGGCGAGCGGCTTGGCATGTATGGCGCGCGCGCCGCCAACGATGAACCGGCCACCATCTGGGTGCATGCAGTTTCGGTGGGCGAGACGCGCGCTGCCGAACCGCTGGTCGACGCGCTGTTGAAGAAGTACCCGCAGGCCCGCATCGTGCTGACCTGCATGACCCCTACCGGCCGCGCGACCGGCAAGAGCCTGTTCGGCAAGCATGGTGCACGCGTGGTGCAATCCTATCTGCCCTACGATATGCCGCTGCTGGTGGCGCGCTTCATTCGTCATTTCGAACCGCGTGTCTGCATCCTGATGGAGACCGAAGTATGGCCGAACCTGATCGTGCAATGCCAGCGCGACAAGGTGCCGGTGGTCCTGGCCAACGCGCGCCTGAGCGAGCGCTCGCTGGGCAAGGCGCAACGCTTCGGCAAGGTGATCCGCGACGCGGCGCAAGGCATCACGCTGGTGGCAGCCCAGACCGAGGCCGATGCTCTGCGCATCCGCGCACTGGGCGCCAGCAATGTGAGCGTGACCGGCAGCATCAAGTTCGACGTCGTGATTCCGCAAGCCGCGCTGGCAACCGGCGCGCAGTTGCGCCAGCAGTTCGGCGTGCGCCCGGTATTCCTGTGCGCCAGCACCCGCGAAGGCGAAGAAGGCCTCATCCTCGATGCATTCCAGGCTGCGCGCGCGTCCCTGCCGCAGGACGTGCTGCTGCTGATCGTGCCGCGCCATCCGCAGCGCTTCGACGAAGTCGCGGCAATGGTGACGGAACGCGGCCTGTCGCTGCAGCGCCGTTCAGCGCTGGCGGAGCCGGGCGCCAGGGTCGACCCGGTCACCGACGTGGTGCTGGGCGATTCGATGGGCGAGATGTTTGCCTACTACGCGGCTTGCGACCTGGCTTTCATCGGCGGCAGCCTGCAACCGCTGGGCGGCCAGAACCTGATTGAGCCGGCCGCGCTGGGCAAGCCGATCATCGTCGGCGAGCATACCTTCAATTTTGCGCAAGCCACCGAAGACTGCCTGCAGCAGGGCGGCGCGGTGCGCGTGCCGAACAGCGACGGCCTGATGCACCAGGCTGCGCGCCTGCTGGCCGACAGCGCAGAGCGCGGCGCCATGGGCGCGCATGCGCAGACCTTTGCCAACACCCACCGCGGCGCCACGGCACGCACGATTGCATTGCTTCCCGATTTGAAGTGACAAATGTCATGACCAAGTCGTGGCATTCCGTTCTGGTGCGCAGCGGGCGCAAACCGGATACTGGGTTCACCTGACCACAAGGAGAACCGCAATGCTGAAACTGTTAGTAGCCGCCAGCCTGGCCGGCGCCCTGCCTGCCATGGCGGCCGAAACTACCCTGATCAAGGACGTCCGCGTTTTCGACGGGCAGGAAATGCATGCCAGGCGCAGCGTGCTGCTGGAAGGCGGCAAGATCGCCAGCGCCGACTTCAAGGGCAAGGCGCCCGCTGGCGCGAAAGTGGTCGCTGGCGCCGGCCGCACGCTGATGCCGGGCTTGATCGATTCCCATACTCACAGCTTCCAGCACCTTGAATTGCCGCTGGTATTTGGCGTGACCAGCGAACTGGATATGTTCACCGCCGTGCCGCTGCTGCAGGAAATGAACGGGCGCATGGCGCGCGGCGAGAACAAGGATCGTCCGGATATCATCTCGGCCGGCGTGCTGGCAACCGTGCCGGGCGGCCATGGCACCGAATACGGCATGCCGATTCCTACCCTGACCAAGGCGGAAGAGGCGCAGCCCTGGGTCGATGCCCGCATTGCGGAAGGCTCGCACTTCATCAAGATCGTGATGGAACCTGGCTGGCCCGGACATCCGGTGCCGAGCCTGGACCGCGCCACCGTGAAGGCGCTGATCGTGGCCGCCCATCGGCGCGGCAAGCTGGCCGTGGTGCATATTTCCAATCCGGAGGATGCGCGTACCGCGCTGGAAGAGGGCGCCGATGGCCTGGTGCACCTTTTCAACGGCGAGTCGATGACGGAGCAGGACCTCAAGTCCTTCGTCAAGCTGGCGCATGATCGCAAGGCCTTCATCATCCCGACCTTCAGCGTGCTGGAAAGCGTAGCAGGCCTGAAGGAGAAGGACGTGCTGGAAGACAAGCAGATGATGGCCCTGCTGACGAGCGACCAGATCGCGCCGCTGAATTCCCCGTACGGGAAGAAGGAAATGGCACAGCGCATGAACGCGACCAGGTCGGTGGTAGCTGCGCTGCGCACCGCCGGCGTGCCGGTCCTGGCGGGCACAGACGCCGGCAACGGCGGAACCCAGGCCGGCGCCAGCCTGCACCACGAACTGCTCTCGCTGACCGGTGCCGGACTGACGCCGCTGGAAGCCTTGCGCGCCGCCACGTCGGTACCGGCCAAGTCATTCCGCCTGGCCGACCGGGGTGTCGTTGCCAAAGGCGCCAAGGCCGACCTGGTGCTGGTTGAAGGCGATCCAAGCCGGGACATCAAGGCCACTCGCAATATTGTCGAAGTCTGGAAGGATGGCGCGACCGTATCGGCACGCCGCAAGGCGCAGCAGGACCTGGTGGCCAAGGAACTGAATACGCCCAAGAGCGCGCCGCTGGTGCTGCCTGCAGACGGCATGATCAGCCTGTTCAGCAAGGAAAAGCTGGCCAGCCCGTTCGGCACCGGATGGGTGCCTTCCAACGACGCTTTCCTGGGCGGCAAATCGACGGTGAGCCTGGAGTACGCTGGCGAGAACGCGGTCCAGGTCAAGGCAAGCGTGCAGCAGGGCTTTGCCTTCCCGTGGGCCGGCATCGCTTTCGTGCCGGGCAGCCAGCCCTTCCAGGCGGCGAACCTGAGCGCCGCCAAGACCCTGCGCTTCCGCGTCAAAGGCGACGGCCAGGGCTACCAGGTGGGGATCATGCATGGCAGCGCGCGCATCCCGGTCTATCAGCCGTTTGCGGCCGGTGCGGAATGGCAGGAAGTTGCCATGCCGATGGCCAGTTTCGCCGGGGTCGATACCGGTGCGATCACGCTCATCATGTTCAACGCCGGCCCCAAGATCGGCGACTATCAGTTCCAGATCGCCGATGTGCGTTTGACTAACCAGTAAAGGGAGCAGGCATGATCCAGGCAAGGCGTTGGCTGCAAAGTCCCTGGTTGCCGCCGCACCTGGGCAAGGCGCCTTACCTGTGGCTGCTGTCGCTGAATTTCTTCCTCTGGAAGTACTTCTACATCAAGCCGTCGCTGCTGGAACTTGGCTTGCTGGTGCTGTCGATCCTCGCGTTCGTACCGATGTACCTTGCCAGCTACTGGCTGCGCAACCTGCGCGTGGTGCCCCTGCTCCTGGCGACCATCTCGCTGGGCATCGCCTGGGCGCCGTCCAATTTTGGCGCCTGCACCTATTTCATCTTTGCCTGCTCGATGTGCGCTGCGTTGGAGCAGCCGCGCCACGCTTACCTGGGAATCGGGATCACCCTGATTGCCGCGACGCTGCTTGCGCTGACGCTGGAATCGCCTCTGCCTTTCCTGCTGCCGGCACTGGCGGTTGGCGCGCCAGTCGGCATCGCCAGCGTGATGGATGCGCGGGTGCGCCGCTCGAGCCAGCAACTGCTGCGCAAGCAGGAAGAAGTAGAGCATCTTGCCCGCATCGCAGAACGAGAACGCATCTCGCGCGACCTGCATGACTTGCTGGGACATACGCTGTCGCTGATCGCCATCAAGGCTGAACTGGCGGGACGCTTGCTGGAGCGCGACACGGCGGCGACGGCGAAGGAAATCAAGGATATCGAAACCACCGCGCGCCATGCCCTGGCCGAAGTGCGTAGCGCAGTGACCGGCTATCGCCAGAGCGGCTTCGCACAAGAGCTGGCGCAGGCGCGCGCCGCGCTCGCCGCGGCCGGCGTGGAACTTGACGCGAGTGTGCAGCCTTTCCTCATGCCTGCAACGGTGGAGAACGTGCTTGCGCTGTCGCTGCGCGAGGCCGTCACCAACATCCTGCGCCACGCCAGGGCGACGCGCTGCCTGGTGAGCGTACGGCAGGACGGCGGGCAGGTTGTTTGCCACATCAGCGATGACGGCAGCGCGCCGCTTGACCACGGGGCGCTGGCACGCGGCAATGGCCTGCGCGGCATGCGCGAGCGAGTCATGGCAGCGGGCGGTCGCCTGTCACTGCACGCCAGCGCCGCCGCCGGCGGCCTGGCGCTGGAATTACATTTACCGATGGGAGCTGTTGCATGATCCGCGTACTGATCGCCGAAGACCAGTCGATGGTGCTGGGGGCGCTGGCTGCGCTACTGAAACTGGAACCCGACCTCGACGTGATCGGCCAGGCGCGCAACGGGCAGGAGGCATTGCTGCTCTGTGAAGAACTGCGCCCCGACATCGTACTGACCGATATCGAAATGCCGCTGATGACAGGCCTGGAGCTCGCCGCCGTGCTGGCCGAGCGCGGCGGCGCAACGCGCGTGGTGATCGTCACCACCTTTGCCCGTTCAGGCTACCTGCGGCGCGCCATGGCGGCCGGCGTGCGCGGCTACCTGCTGAAAGATGCCCCGTCCGAGTCCCTGGCCTCCGCCATCCGCAGCGTGCATGCCGGCGGGCGCGCCATCGCGCCGGAGCTGGCGCTGGAGAGCTGGAGTGGAAGCGAAGACCCGTTGAGCGAACGCGAACGGCAGGTGCTGCGGCTCGCCGGTGAAGGCCGCAGTGGCGCGGAGATCGCAAAGCAGCTAAGCCTGTCGGAAGGGACCGTGCGCAACTACCTGTCGGAAGCGATCAGCAAGCTCAACGCAGGCAACCGCGTGGAAGCCTTCCGCCTGGCGCGCGAAGCGGGCTGGCTCTAGTCCGCAATCACGCCGATCATTGGTCCCAGGTCGGCACGGTAGTCGTTGCGGCCCAGGGCCGGCGAGTAAAGCGATGACACCGAGCCGTCCAGGTAGAGGGCGTCCCGGCACTTCAACACATCGCGGAAATACCTGGCGAACTGGTAGAAATTGACCCGCTCTTCGCTGATGACAAAGACGGCTTTGCCGTCCAGGGCGCACACGCCGTTGCGCACGTGGAGCGAATGCGAATCCGGATCGAACAGTGGATTGATCACGCCATTCGACAGCAGCATCGGACCTGACTGTGTTGCCAGGCGCGCTTTGCCGGCAAGGGCCGGGTAGGCCGAAGACTCTACCACTTGGGCGCCGGCGTCGCTGACCAGGAACACGCCGTTTGGGCGCAAGAAAAAGTTGCCTTTGCCTGGCGACAGGTTCAGCGGCGACAGTTCGACACCGTCCGCAACGAACAAGCCAACCGGCGAATAGTCCGCATGGTACATGCCCGCATTCATGCCGAACGAGAGATGCTGGCCGCGCCCGTCCAACGCTGCAGCGACTCTCTCCAGCCGCTTGTAGGGATGGCCCTGCTCATCGTTCAGGAACAGTTGCAGGCGTTCGCGCAGCGGATCGACCGTGATGACCGTAAAATGCGGCTCGCCGGCGCGCATCGTGCCGCATGCGGCCAGTGATGCAAGCAGTAGCAGGGCAGGGGGAACGCGCACTAGGTGAACAGGGGAGGCAATTCCGCGGCGCGCTTGCGCAGCAGTTGCTTGGCTTCCTCGTACTGGGGATAGATGCGGCCGACATTGGCCCAGAAGCGCGGGCTGTGGTTCATCTCGAGGATATGCGCCAGCTCGTGCGCCACCACATAATCCACCAGCGGCAGCGAGAAGTGCATCAGCTTCCAGTTCAGGCGGATCGTGCGCTGCGCGGTACATGAGCCCCAGCGCGTGTCGGCCGAGGACAGCGAAAAGCCGGCATACTGCACGCCCAGGCGCGCCGCATAAAGGTCAAGCCGTTGCTGGAACAGGCCTTCCGCCTGCGCCTTGAACCAGTTCTTGACGCGTTCCTTGAGCAGCTGCTCGGTGGCGCCTTGCACCAGTCCCATCGACAGCTCCATCGCCACCGGATCGAATTCGGTCCGATTGCGCGGCGCCTGGTACAGGCGCAGCGTGATCTCTTCGCCCAGGTAAGGCAGCTTCGCGCCGTCATCCCACACGATGGGCGGCTTTTCCAGGCGCGCCGCGCGGCGCTGGCGGCGTTCGTCAAGCTTGGACAGTATCCAGTGCTGCTTGGCGCGGATGGCGTTGTCGATGTCGGCCAGCGAGCAGCGCTTGGGCGCCGTCACGTACAGGCCGGTATCGTCGACCGTAAAGCCGATCGAGCGGCGCGTGGAGCGCTTCAGCACGTATTCGAGAATGTATTCGCCGACAAGAAGTTGTCGCTTGTCCTGGTCGCCGGACAGTGGCGGGTTGGTCGGTTCAGGGCGGCGCAGTTGCACCGGGGGGCGCAGCAGGTTCACTGCCGCGGGAGCGGGAACGGGAAACGGGGAAGAAGGCGCGGCCGCTGGCGGCGGCGCCTCCTGTTGCGCTTCGGCCTTTTCGGCTAGCCAGCGCTGTAGGCGTGGGGCGAAATGACGCGCATTTCTGATTCGATCCACTGTTCCACCTGCTCCATCAATTCGTCGGGAGTCTTACCTTCCGACGAAATCGGTTTGCCCACCGACACCGTAACGGTGCCTGGTTTCTTGATAAAGGAATTCTTAGGCCAGCATTCGCCGGAGTTCACCGCAATCGGCACCACCACCGCGCCGGTTTCCACTGCCAGGCGCGTGCCGCCGCTCTTGTACTTGCCTTGCTGCCCGACCGGGATGCGAGTCCCTTCCGGAAACATGATAATCCATTGGCCGTCCTTGAGTCGACGCTTACCTTGCGCAACAACTGCTTTGAAGGCATTCTTGCCTTGCTTGCGGTCGATCGGGATCATGCGCAGCAGCGCGATGCCCCAGCCGAAGAAGGGGATGTACAGGATCTCTTTTTTAAATACAAACACCAGCGGGCGTGGCAGGTTCGCCAGCAGGAAGATGGTTTCCCATGCCGATTGATGCTTGGACAAGATGATGGCCGGGGCATCCGGGAAGTTTTCGTAGCCCTTGAACTGGTAGTTAATGCCGCAGATCCATTTGGCGCACCAGACGATGAAGACGTTCCAGCGCGACGTCACGAAATAGCGCTTGTTGTATGGCAGCGGCGCTGCCAGCATGCAGACTCCAGACCAGATGACGGTGGCAATCGCCATCAGAACCATGAACAGGGCGGAACGCAGGAACAGAACGAAATGTCGCAACGACAGTCTCCAATTAATCGGACTTAAGGATATGGTCTACAGTGGCCGCCAGGTCGGGGAAGACTTGCGTGCCGGGCGGCAGGCCACCCGTAGCATGAGTCTTCTCGCCCTTGCCCGTCAATACCAGGAACGGCACGCAGCCGCTGATGAAGCCGGCCTGCAGGTCGCGCAGCGAGTCGCCCACGGTCGGCACGCCTTTCAGGCTGATCTCGAAGCGTTTCGAGATTTCCGTGAACATGCCAGGTTTTGGCTTGCGGCAGTCGCAGTTGTCGGCTGCCGCGTGCGGGCAGAAGAAAATGGCGTCGATATCGGCGCCCACCTGCTGCGCCAGGCGGTGCATCTTCTGGTGGATCGCGTTCAGGGTGTTGATGTCGAAGTACTGGCGGGCGATGCCCGACTGGTTCGACGCGATCACCACGCGATAACCCGCCTGGTTCAGGCGGGCGATGGCTTCCAGCGAGCCCGGGATGGGGATCCACTCGTCCGGCGACTTGATGAAGTCGGGCGAATCGTGGTTGATCACGCCATCCCGGTCCAGGATGATCAGCTTGGTCGGCTGGGTCTGCGGCATATCAGGCTGCCAGCTTGGAAATGTCGGCCACGCGGTTCATCATGCCGTGCAGGGAGGACAGCAGCGCCAGGCGGTTGTTGCGCAGCGCGATATCCTCTGCCATCACCATCACGTCGTTGAAGAAGGCGTCGACTTCTTCCTTCAGTTGCGCCAATGTTTTGAGCGTGGCGCTGAAGTCGCCCTTGGCCCAGGCGGCGTCCACTTCCGGCGCCACGCGGCCCATGGCAGCGTGCAGGGCTTTCTCGGCTGCGTCCTGCAGCAGTTCTGCCTTGACGGTGGTGGCCTGTGCCAGGGCTTCCTCGTTCTTCTTCAGGATGTTGGTGATGCGCTTGTTGGCGCCGGCCAGCGAGACCGACTCCGGCAGGGCGGCAAAGGCTTGCACGGCCTCCAGGCGCTGCACGATGTCGTCCAGGCGGTCAGGGTTCTGCGCCACGACTGCTTCGATCTCGTTCACGCTGAAGCCGCGCTCGCGCAGCATGCCGCGCAGCCGGTCCATCATGAAGGCGGTGACTTCAGCTGTCGGGTCCTTGAAATTCGGCACGGCCACGAACTGCGCGACCGCGTCGCCCAGCAGCGCCGAGACGGACAGCGGCAGGCGCTTTTCCACCAGCATGCGCAGCACGCCCAGGGCGTGGCGGCGCAGCGCGAATGGGTCCTTGTCGCCGGTCGGCTGCAGGCCGATGGCCCAGATGCCGACCAGGGTTTCGACCTTGTCGGCCAGCGCTACGGCGGTGCCGGTGGCGGTCGATGGCAGGCTGTCGCCGGCAAAGCGCGGCTGGTAGTGCTCGGAAGCAGCCAGCGCGACTTCTTCATGTTCGCCGTCGTGGCGGGCATAGTAGGTACCCATGATGCCTTGCAGCTCAGGGAATTCGCCCACCATGTCGGTCAGCAGGTCGGCCTTGGACAGGCGTGCGGCGCGTTCGGCCAGCGCCTTGTCGCCGCCCAGGCGGCCGGCGATGGCGGCGGCCAGCGAGGTGACGCGCTCGGAGCGCTCGGCCTGGGTGCCCAGCTTGTTGTGGTACACGACGTTCTTCAGCAGCGGCAGGCGCGATTCCAGCGACTTCTTCTTGTCCTGCTCGAAGAAGAACTTGGCGTCGGACAGGCGCGGGCGCACGACACGCTCGTTGCCGCCAATGATGGCGGCCGGCGTGTCGGTTGCAATGTTCGACACGATCAGGAAGCGCGAACGCAGCTTGCCGTTGGCATCGGTCAGGGCGAAGTATTTCTGATTGGTCTGCATGGTGAGGATCAGGCATTCCTGCGGCACGGCCAGGAATTCTTCCTCGAAGTGGCATTCGTAGACGACCGGCCATTCGACCAGGGACGACACTTCTTCCAGCAGCGCTTCCGGCATCAGCACCTGGTCGGCGCCAGCTTTTTGCAGGAGGGCAGCGCGGATGGCATCCTTGCGCGCGTCGAAGCCTGCGACGACCTTGCCGGCGTCGGCCAGGGTGGCGGCGTAGGACTCGGCGTCGGCGATGGTCACTTCACGCTGGCCCGGTGCGGTCAGGAAACGGTGGCCTTCGGTCTTGTTGGCGGCGGTCAGGCCCAGCAGGGTCAGTGGCAGCACGGTGGCACCATGCAGGGCGATCAGCGCGTGGGCCGGGCGCACGAACTGCACGGTCTCGCCGTCTGGACGCTGGTAGCTCATCACCTTAGGAATCGGCAGCTTGGCGATGGTTTCTTCCAGCGCGGCTTGCGCGCCTGCTTGCAGCGCGGAGCCGGCTGCCAGCTTGGTGTAGAAGAAGCTTTCGGCCTTGCCGTCCTGGGCGCGTTCCATGTCGGCGACGGCGATGTCGGCCAGGCCCATGGCAGCCAGTTTCTTGGTCAGGGGCGCGGTCGGGTTGCCGTCGGCGTCGAGTGCGATGGCCACTGGCAGGATTTTTTCGCGTACCTGCTTGTCCGGCGAGGTGGCGCGCACCCTGGTGATCGATACGGCCAGGCGGCGCGGGGTGGCGTAGGTGGTGGCGACGCTGTCCTCTTCCAGGAAGTCGCGCGATTTCAGGCCGTTGACGATGCCCGCAGCGAAAGCGGCGCCCAGCTTGGGCAGGGCTTTCGGCGGCAGTTCTTCGGTCAGAAGTTCGATGAGCAGGGTCTGATTCATGTTCGGTATTCTTTTATTTGGCGACCATCGGGAAGCCGAGGCGTTCGCGGGACTCGTAGTAGGCCTGGGCCACCATGCGCGACAGGTTGCGCACGCGGCCGATGTAGGCGGCGCGCTCGGTCACGGAGATGGCGCCGCGGGCGTCCAGCATGTTGAAGCTGTGCGAGGCTTTCATGATCTGCTCGTAGGCCGGCAGGGTCAGTTGCAGCTCGATCAGGCGCTTGGCTTCGGACTCATGGTTCGCGAATTGGGCGAACAGCAGGTCGGTGTTGGCGTGCTCGAAGTTGTAGGTCGATTGTTCGACTTCGTTCTGGTGGAAGACGTCGCCGTACTTCAGCTGTTTCTTTTCCCCGTTTTCTTCCCACTCGGTCCATACCAGGTCATAGACGTTTTCCACGCCCTGCAGGTACATCGCCAGGCGCTCAACGCCATAGGTGATCTCGCCCAGCACCGGCTTGCAATCGAGGCCGCCTACTTGCTGGAAGTAGGTGAACTGGGTCACTTCCATGCCGTTCAGCCAGACTTCCCAGCCCAGGCCCCAGGCGCCCAGGGTCGGGCTTTCCCAGTCGTCTTCCACGAAACGCACGTCGTTCTGTTTCAGGTCCAGGCACAGGGCGGACAGGGAACCCAGGTACAGGTCCAGGATGTTTTCCGGAGCCGGCTTCAGCACCACCTGGTACTGGTAGTAGTGTTGCAGGCGGTTCGGGTTTTCGCCGTAGCGGCCATCTTTCGGGCGGCGCGATGGCTGGACGTAGGCGGCACGCCAAGGCTCAGGGCCGATGGCGCGCAGGAAAGTGCCGGTGTGGAAGGTGCCCGCGCCGACTTCCATGTCGTACGGCTGGAGCAATGCGCAGCCCTGCTTGTCCCAGTAGGTTTGCAGGGTCAGGATAATTTGTTGAAATGTCAGCATCGTGGTCGTTGGTGGCGCCCTGGGCGCGAGCGTTATCGGTTCGCTAAAACGGCTCATTTTAGCGGTTTTTGCGGCGAACCTGTAGAGTTTTGCCCGGCTGGCCGGTCCTTTGCTCCAAATCAAACCTTGGCGGCGCCGCGTGAACCTCAAGGCTGCAGCGGCCTCCAAGCAGCATGGACAGTACAAGCGCCGACTTCGATTCCCCGCCCCTGAGCGCTATCTGGCCAAGCTGATGCGTATTACTGAACCGGACGGCTCCAGATGCTTGTGGCATATCGAAGTCCAGACCGCCAGCCAGGCCGATTTTGCGGGGCGCATGTTTATTTGCTACTGCCGCCTGTATCAACGCTTTCGCCTGCCGGTGCGTAGCATCGCTGTGGTTGGCCTAAGGCAAAGGTTCTCGATGTTCATGAGCTAATGCGTTTTGGTCCGTTAGATGAGCACGTGCAGCAAGTTCGTTAGCGCCTGCCAGCTCGCGACCAGAGCCAGGCGCCCGCGATGGCCAGGCCGGCGAATGCTAGGAACAGCTTGTTCTGCAGCTTGATGTAAGGCGTGTCGCCCGACATGCCTTGTACCGTTGCGCTCAATACGCCCGGCTGCCGATAAGGCAACGCGTGCACCACTTCGCCGCGTGGGGAGATCACGACCGTGGCGCCGCTATTGGTGGCGCTCAGCATCGGCCGGCCGGTTTCCAGCGCACGCATCTGCGACATCTGCAAGTGCTGCGAAATGGCGATCGATTCGCCATACCAGGCCAATTCCGACACGTTCAGCATCACCGTGGCACCGGTCAGCGAAATCTGTTCCGCGATCTCTTCACCGAACACGTTTTCGTAGCAGATATTCGGCAGCACTTTCTGGTCCTTCACCGGGAACGGGGCCTGGATCACAGCGCCGCGTGTCTGGTCACCGAGCGGGATCTGCATCAGGTTGGTGAACCAGCGGAAGCCAGTCGGGATGAATTCACCGAACGGCACCAGGTGGTGCTTATCGTAGCGATAAGTGCTGCTGGAGAGCGAAGGCGGCAGGCCAAGCACGCTGTTCGAATATTCCACGCCATTGGTCATCGGCATGCCCAGCACGATATGGCTGCCGGTACGGCGAGCGAACTGGCCGTAGGAATCCAGGTAGCCAGGCGGCAGTTGCGAGGCAAACAGTGGCACGCCCGTTTCCGGAATTGCGATCAGGTCGGCGGGAGCCGCAGTTACCACTTGCTGGTACATGCGCAGGATGTCGCCGAGATGCTTGATGTCGAATTTATTCTCCAGCGGGACATTGCCCTGAACCAGGCGCACCGACAGGGGATTGCCGGAAGGCGTCGTCCATTCGACCCGGCCCAGCGCAAAGCCGCCGATCCAGATCGCCGCCACCAGCGCAATCGCTTTGTAGCGGAACGGATGCATCAGCAGCGGCAGGGCGCCGGCAGTCATGGCGGCCAGCCAGCTGATACCGTACACGCCTAGCACCGGTGCATAGCCGGCCAGCGGAGAAGTATTGTGTGCGTAGCCTGCAGTCACCCAAGGGAAACCGGTGAACAACCATCCGCGCAGGAATTCGAACAAGGCCCAGCAAGACGGTAGCACCAGCAGTGTGGCAGCAGGCAGCGGCAAGGGCCAGCGCTTGCGCAGCCAGGCGGTTGCAGCCAGGGCGCCCGAGGCATACAGCGCCATCGCCGCCGCCAGCAGGGCGATCGAAATGGCGGCCAGCGGCGCCGGCATGCCGCCGAAATTGTGGATCGCGATGTACAACCAATGGAATCCCGCCAGGCACCACCCAAAGCCGAAGGCCCAGCCGACCAGGGCGGAGGCACGCACGCCATCCGCACGCAAGGCCTGGTAGGCCAGCATTGCCAGCGAAAGGATCTGTAGCGGCCACCAGCCGAACGGCGCGAACGCGAACACGCCCGCCGCGCCGGAGGTGGCGGCGATCAGCATGCGGCTACGGGTAGAGCGGGGCGCGGCAGGCGGTTCGCCTGCCTTGCTTTTACGCCAGCGCATCAGTCCTGCTCGTCCACGGAGGCCGGCAGTTTTTCAACCGTCAGCACATGGACTTGGCGCGCATCGGCGCGCAGCACTTCAAAGCGCAGGTTGGCGATGTCGAAGGTATCGCCCTTGTGCGGCATGCGGCCCAGGTGCTTGGCCACCAGGCCGCCGATGGTGTCGACATCCTCGTCGGCCAGGTCGGCATCCAGCTCTTCATTGAACTGTTCCAGCTCGGTCAACGCCTTGATGCGCCAGCGCGGGCCGATTTTGCCTTCCTTGATGGAGAGGATATTGTCTTCTTCTTCGTCGAAATCGTATTCGTCTTCGATATCGCCGACGATCTGCTCCAGCACGTCCTCGATGGTGATCAGACCGGCCACGCCGGAGTACTCATCGACCACGATGGCCATGTGGTTATGGTTGGCGCGGAAGTCGCGCAGCAGCACGTTCAGACGTTTCGATTCCGGGATGAAGATCGCAGGGCGCAGCATGTCGCGCACGTCGAACGATTCTTCCGCGTAATAGCGCAGCAGGTCCTTGGCCAGCAGGATGCCGACCACCTTGTCGCGTTCACCTTCGATGGCAGGGAAGCGCGAGTGGGCCGTTTCCAGCACCAGCGGGAGCCATTCCTCGATCGGTTTGGTAATGTCGATGACGTCCATCTGCGAGCGCGGGATCATGATGTCACGCGCCGACAGGTCCGACACCTGGAACACGCCTTCGATCATCGACAACGCGTCGGCGTCGATCAAGTTGCGTTCATGGGCGTCGTGCAGGACTTCAAGCAGCTCCGAGCGGCTCTCGGGCTCAGGGGAAATCAGGGCGGTGAGTCGCTCGAACAGCGACCGGTGTGGTTTAGCGTCATTCCTGACGCTACTAGAGTGCTCTTGCATAATTGGCATTAAAGCCGTTGTTCCGAAGTGCTATAGCATACACTAAACGGCCGAGTCCCGGCCGAAATTATCAGATTGGAAACTCATGCAGATCAGTGCAGTCACCTATGGCTCCGACCAATGCGGCCTCGTATGCGCTTACCTGTTCGGGCGCGGTCCGCAGCCGGTGCCGATCGAGGCATCCGAGGCCGAACAATGGCTGCGCGACGCAGGCACCCCGGCAGGGGAGTTCATCTGGCTGCATTTCAACCTTGCTAACACCGCCAGCGAAAAATGGATGCGCGAACATGCCGTGCTGGCCAATGAATATTACGACAGCCTGCATGAAGAGGGCGCGCGCTCGACCCGCATCGAGCAGGCCGACGATACCCTGGTGGCGGTGGTCAACGACGTGCTGCGCGACTTCAGTTTCGAGCCATCGGACATTTCCAGCGTCTGCCTGAGTGTCGACCGGCGGCTGGTGGTCAGCGCCCGGCGCAAGCCATTGCAGGCAGTCGAAAGGCTGCGGCAGGCCGTGCGCGGCGGCGAGAACCTGATCTCCAGCGTTGTGCTGCTGACCCACCTGTTGCGCGACCAGGCGGACGTGCTGACCCGCATCGTGCGCGACGCTACCGGCAAGGTGGATCGGATCGAGGACAGCCTCCTGTCGGGCAAGCTGAAATTCAAGCGCGCTGACCTGGGCGCCCTGCGGCGGGTGCTGGTGCGGCTGCAACGGCTGCTGGCGCCAGAGCCGGCGGCCTTGTTCCGCCTGCTGCAACGGCCGCCTTCGTGGGCCAGCGAGGCGGATCGGCAGGAACTTCGCGAATCGACCGAGGAATTTGCGGTGGTGCTGAACGACATGGCGGCGCTGCAGGAGCGCATCAAGCTGCTGCAGGAAGAGATTGCGGCCCTGGTCAACGAAGCCAATAACCGCAGCCTCTATGTGTTGACCATCGTGACCGTGCTGGCGCTGCCGATCAATATCATTGCCGGCTTGCTGGGGATGAATGTCGGCGGCGTGCCGCTGGCCGACGACAAGGCCGGCTTCTGGATCATCGCCGGCATTGTGGTGCTGTTTACCGTGGTGGCGGGGGCTTGGCTGTTCCGCCAGCGTAACGATTAGACGGCGTTCCCGCGTTCCTTCAGCCACTGCGTGAACAGGTCCACGCGAGGCGACGCGCGCTGGCGGCCCACGGCAAACGAATACGTGCCGCTTTCGATAGCGGCCGGCAGGATGCGCTGAAGTGTCGCGTGCTCGAGCATTGCCGCGACAAAGGCCTCCGGCACCACCAGCACGCCGAGGCCTTGCACAGCAGCCTGGATAGCCAGCACGGTGTTGTCAAATTCAATGGCCGGTGCCAGCGTCCTGGCATCGATGCCATGCGCCTGGCTCCATAATGGCCACAGGTCGGGCCGCGAGCGCATGCCGATGCGCGGCGCCGTGGCCAGCCAGTACATGTCGTCCGGCTCACGCGAGCACAGGCCTGCAGCGAAGGATGGGCTCGACACCAATACGCAGTGCTCGCGCATGAACAGCTGTGAGGGCATGCCGCGCAATTCCGCCACCTCGCGCCGCAGGAAAACATCGACCGGCGCGGAAGGATTGATGTCGCCGTCCGCGGTGCGCACATCAATGTGGATGTGCGGATATCGCTGGCGGAAGCCCGTCAGTTGCGGAATCAGCCAATGCATGGCCAGCGTCACGCTGGTGTCGACCAGGATCGAGGCCTGGTTTCCCGGGTTGCCGCCGGGTTCGAGCATGCCGACGATGTCCGCCATCTTGCCGGCGGCCTGTTCATGCAACTGCCGGCCGGCGGCGGTTAGCGCGGCCGCATTGCCGGCCGTGCGCTCGAACAGTATTTGCCTGAGGTGGTCTTCGAGCGCCTGAACCTGGCGGCTGACGGCGCCCGGCGTCAGGTGCAGGGCTTGTGCCGCCTGGCGGAAACCGCCTTCCCGCACGACGATGCAGAAAAGATGGAGTGCATGGAGAGGCGGACGGACGGTCATCGATTGCTCGGCAAGATAGTGTTGAGGAATACTCAACACATCATACCAAGATCTCGTTTGAATGCCGGTCGGGCAAGCGGCACACTGCGCGCATGAACAATACTTATTGGATGTTTCTGCTCATGGTGGTCTTCACCGTGTCGAGCCCGGGGCCGGGGGTGTTGATGACGCTGGATAATGCCATTGCGACCGGCTGGCGCTCGGCCATGCATGGAGTGCTGGGACTGGCCATCGGCGCCGCGCTCATGGCCGGCTTGTCTTCGGCCGGCATTGGGCTGCTGATTCGTTCCTCGCCAGCCTCGTTCCTGCTGCTGAAGTATTGCGGCGTCAGCTACCTCTTCTACCTCGCCTACAAGGCCTGGGGCCGCGTGCCCGCACCCATCGGACAAGGCGCCGCAGCGGGCCAGGCGCAAGACGCCGGCGGCTGTCGCAAGCGCCTGCTGCGCGGTGCTTTGCTCCAGACGAGCAACCCGAAGTCGCTGCTGTTCTTCCTGTCTGTCCTGCCGCAAGTGGCCGGCGCCGCGGGAGCCGCGCGACAGCAGGTACCGCTGGCCCTGGCCATTGCCACCTATTGCATGGTGCTGGTTGTGATCCACGCGATCTATGCGGGGCTGGCGGCGAAGGCGCGCGCGTGGCTCAGCCGGCCGAGCGCAGCGCGCACCCTGTCGCGCCTGAGCGCTTGCGTGTTCTGCGCCTTCGGCGTGACGATGCTGACGCTGGAACTCTAGTACGGGTCGGCGTAACCGAGGCCGGTGACGATTTCAGTTTCGATGCCTTCCATCTCGGCCGCTTCGTCGTCGTCCTCGTGGTCGTAGCCCTGGGCATGCAATACGCCGTGCACGATCAGGTGGGCGGTGTGCTCTTCCACGGTTTTCTTCTGCTCGGCCGCTTCGCGCTGCAGTACGTCGGTGCACAGGATGATGTCGGCGCGCGTCGGCTCGTCCTCGTCCATTTCCTCGCCCTCGTTGTAGGCGAAGGTCAGCACATTGGTGGCGTAGTCCTTGCCGCGGTAGTCGCGGTTCAGCTCCTGGCCTTCTTCCGCATCGACGAAACGGATGGTCAGTTCGGCCGGCGCGAACAGGGCCGCCTTGACCCATTTGCGGATCATCGGGCGGGTGATTGCTTCCTGCAGGCGCGGGTCGGCGTATTGGACGGACAGGGCCAGCTTATTTTTTTCGGACATTGCGCACAGCTTTCACAGCAGGTTTCACGGTTTGCAGCAGGGGCGCCATTTCGGCGCTGGCTTCCTGCGCATTTTCATAGGCATCGACAATGCGCGCCACCAACGGATGGCGTACCACGTCGGCGCTGGAGAACTGGCTGAAGGCGATGCCGCGCACATTGCGCAGCACGTGCATGGCATCGACCAAGCCGGATTTCTGGTGCTTTTGCAGGTCGATCTGGGTCACGTCGCCCGTCACCACGGCCTTGCTGCCAAAGCCGATACGGGTCAGGAACATCTTCATCTGTTCGACAGTGGTGTTCTGCGCCTCGTCCAGGATGACGAAGGCGTGGTTCAGCGTGCGGCCGCGCATATAGGCAAGCGGGGCGATCTCGATCACCTGTTTCTCGAACATCTTCTGTGTTCGGTCGAAACCGAGCAGGTCGTACAGCGCGTCGTACAGCGGGCGCAAATACGGGTCGACTTTCTGCGCCAGGTCGCCCGGAAGGAAGCCCAGGCGCTCGCCCGCTTCCACTGCAGGGCGGGTCAGGATGATGCGCTTGACCGCGTCGCGCTCCAGGGCGTCGACCGCACAAGCCACTGCCAGATAGGTCTTGCCGGTACCGGCCGGGCCGATGCCGAAGCTGATGTCGTGGTCGAGGATATTGCGCAGGTAGCGGATCTGGTGCGGCGTGCGGCCGCGCAGGTCGTTGCGGCGCGTTTTCAGCACCGGGCTGGTGATGTCCGGTTCGTGAAACGGCGGCTCCTCGCCCGGCGGGCCGAAATCGTCCGGCGCCGCGCTGGCGCGCTGCTCGACCAGCGCGAGCTGGACTTCCTCCACCGGCACAACCTTGTCGGCGACTTCATAGAAGCGCTCGAGGATGGCGACTGCGCGTTCGGCATTGGTGCCGCTGACAATGAATTTTTCGCCGCGGCGGAAAATGGTCACGTCCAGCGCCGCTGAAATCTGGCGCAGGTTTTCATCGAGCGGGCCGCACAAATGGGCCAGGCGCGTGTTGTCCAGTGGTTCTGGAACGAAGTAGTGCGGTTGCACCGGGGTTTTTGTTTTCAAAGTATCGCTTCTCCGCGCAGGGAGTAATCCAGGCTTTCGGTGATGCGCACGCTGACCATCTGGCCAATCAGTGCCTGCGCATTGGCGCCGCCGTCGAAGTGCACGGTGCGGGTATTGCTGGCGCGGCCTTGCATTTCATTGCCGCCGCGCTTGGACTGGCCTTCCACCAGCACCTGCATGGTCATGCCGACCATGGCGGCGCTGTGGCGCTTGGTGTTCTCGTCGAACAGGACTTGCAGGCGCTGCAGGCGGGCCGATTTGACGTCGGCCGGGGTGTCGTCGGCCAGGTTGGCGGCCGGCGTGCCGGGCCGCTTGCTAAAGATGAAACTGAAGCTGTTGTCGAAGTCGACGTCCTGCACCAGCTTGACCATGGCGTCGAAATCGTCGTCGGTCTCGCCGGGGAAGCCGACGATGAAGTCCGAAGAGATCACCACGTTCGGGCGCACCGCGCGCACCTTGCGGATGATGGATTTGTATTCCAGCGCAGTGTAGCCGCGCTTCATGGCGCCCAGGATCTTGTCCGAGCCATGCTGGGCCGGCAGGTAAAGCTGGTCGGCCAGTTTCGGGATCTTTGCGTAGCAGTCGATCAGGCGCTGCGTGAACTCCTTCGGATGACTGGTGACGAAGCGGATGCGTTCAATACCGGGAATCTCGGCCACGTATTCGATCAGCATGGCGAAATCGGCGACGCTGCCGTCGGCTGTCTGGCCGCGGAAGGCATTCACGTTCTGGCCGAGCAGCATGACTTCCTTCACGCCCTGGGCGGCCAGGCCGGCTACTTCGGTCAGCACGTCTTCGAAGCGGCGCGACACTTCCTCGCCGCGGGTGTAGGGCACCACACAGTAGGAACAGTACTTGGAGCAGCCTTCCATGATCGAGACGTAGGCGAAAGCGCCTTCCACGCGCGCCGGCGGCAGGTGGTCGAACTTTTCGATCTCGGGGAAGCTGATGTCGATCTGCGGCTTGCCGGTGTGGCGGCGCAGTTCGATCATCTTCGGCAGGCGGTGCAGGGTTTGCGGGCCAAACACCACGTCCACCAGCGGCGCGCGCTTGACGATGGCTTCGCCCTCCTGCGAGGCGACGCAACCGCCCACGCCAATCACCAGTTCAGGCTTGGCTTGCTTGAGCTTCTTGAAGGTGCCCAGGTCCGAAAACACCTTTTCCTGCGCCTTTTCGCGCACGGAGCAGGTGTTGAGGAGGATAACGTCGGCGTCTTCCGGGGATTCGGTGCGTACCAGTCCCTCGGACGCGCCGAGCAGGTCTGCCATCTTGTCCGAGTCGTACTCGTTCATCTGGCAGCCGAAGGTTTTGATGAATACTTTTTTCTGCATACCCGCAAGTTTACCGTAAATCGCCAATTGTCCCTTGAAAACCGGCCCCGCGAGCTCTAGAGTTAAAAGAGCAATTTTCTGCGGGAGCTATGTCATGGCTATCAATGGAATAGGACCGACCACGCCAAATTTCCAGCAGGTGGACAGTGCTGCTGCCGAACGCCGCCTGGCCGAACAGCGCCAGTTGCAGCAGGAAGAGCAGCGCCTGCGCGAGCAGCAGGCCGCAAGCACCGGGCAAATCAGTACCCGCCGTGAAGAAACTCGTGCCCTCGAGCAAGCGCAATCGGCCGAGCTGCAAGATTTCCTCACCCGGCAGGACCTGCTGGCCCAGAATGCCCAGACAAGCCAGCGCACGCCGGGCACGCTGGCGCCGGGCAGCATCATTTCCGTTACCGCCTGAAATATCCACGCAACACAATTTCCGTAGGGTTCTTTCGTGCGACACAGGAATAATGACTGTGTTGAAATGGCATTGTTGTCAAGATTTTCGGCAAATCATCGCCAAGTCTTGATGTTGAACAAGGTTCGCTACGCAGCGCAGTAAGAAGATTAGCAAGACTGCAAGGCCCTTTCCTCAACACTCCACTGTCAAGAGAGGATCAATCATGGCACACCACGCTCTCGCTTCGCAGGAAAGCTACAACCCGAACCACCTGCTGGACATCCTGCTCGGCAAAATGCAATTGAAGAACGATGCTGCGCTGTCGCGCATGCTGGAAGTCGCACCGCCCGTCATCAGTAAAATCCGCCACCATCGCTTGCCAGTCGGCGCATCCCTGCTGATTCGCATGCATGAAGTGACCGGCATGAGCATTCGCGAGCTGCGCGACTTGATGGGCGATCGCCGCACCAAGTATCGCCTGTCGGATGCGCAAGGCCGCCCGAAGCCAGAGGACAAGCCAGTCGGCGCCTCGACCCAGGGCGGCATGCCGCAGGCCAGCGCGCACTAAGCGCGCTGCGCATCAGGCCATCAGCACCAACGCAATTTCTTCATATTGCAGTTCCGTTTCGCGGAACAGGTGCAGGAAAGTGTCTTCGCCCAGGTTGAGCGCTTTCCAGGCAATCGGGGAAACGGGCGGCACCAGGTCGTCCGGTTTCTGCACCAGGTCGAGCGCATGCACCACCGCGTCGGCCACGTGGACGATGGCAGCCAGGAAGCCGGCCCCCGGCTTTCCGGGTTCGTGGTGGCCGGCGATCGCCAGCCGCATCGTGTCTGAAAAATTCCAGTGCTCCGCCAACGCCAGGCCGGCTTCGACATGGTCGATGCCGAGCACGGCACGTTCCGCCTCCAGCGTATAGCAGTCATTCTCCTTCTGGTAGGCGATCGCCTCGGCATACCGCTCTGGGAAGGTCGACACCAGCACCAAGCGTCCGATATCGTGCAGCAGCCCTGCCGTGAAAGCATAATCCTGGTTGAAGCGCACGTGGCGCGCCAGCACCTTGGCGCAAGCTGCCGTCGCTATCGAATGGCGCCAGAACATGCCGTGGTCGAAGCCGGGGCACTGCTTGCCGGCGAAGCAGCCGGTCACTGCGGCCGCCGTAATCAGGTTGCGCGTGCTCTGGAAACCGAGGAAGGTAATCGCTTGCTGGATCGTGGTCACCTTGACCTGCAGCCCGAACAGCGACGAATTCGCCAGGCGCAGCGTCTTAGCAGTCAAGGCCTGGTCATGCGAGACCTTCTTGGCCAGCACGGCAATATCGATTTCTTCCTGGTCCACACTGTTCAGCAGTTCCATCACCACGGCCGGCAGCGAAGGCAGGTCGTCCAGGTTTTTCACCACGTCGTCATAACTGAGCGGTTCGCTCATGCAGCCTCCTTGCCAATGCGGAATTCCGTGACCAGGGTGCGCAGCGCCTTGGCCGCAGAGTCGTCGGCATCGGCCGGGTCGTGGCGGCGGAACAGCACTTCGATGCGCGCCAGGTGGGCTTCGCGCTCGGCGGCCGTTTGCGCAGGGTCGGGCGGCGTGTCGTCAACCACGGCGAGCGACTCGATGCCGTGGCCTTGCAGGCGCTCCAGCATGCGTTCGGTCAGCACGGCGCCTGCCGGCAGGAGGACCTGGCCGTGCGTGTCCAGCAGTTCGTCGGAAAGCACCATGCCAGGCTCGACCTTGGCAAGGGGCAGGTGGCGGTAGGTCGCCGTCATTTTTTTGTCTCCGTCATATGCATGCCAGATCTTACCTCAGTGCCGGGAAGGCATCACCCTTAAAATCTTGCCAAGTCACACCGCTTCCCTTACATTGGGGGGAATATGGGGAGGGAGTGAATGTTTGGTATCCAAGGCCGGCTGACTGCACTGTTCGTTGTGATCGTCACCGTCGTGCTGGGCATTTCCGGCACCTACGCCCAATACAGCCTGGGTCACGAACTGGAAGTCGCTAACCAGCGCCTGCGCGAGGGCGTGCTGACCCGCTTGCAGACCAGCCTGCCATCCGCCCTGTGGGACCTCGACAAGGCCAAGGTCGACAATATCGTGGCAGCCGAGATGCTGCCGCCGGAACTGGTTGCGATCCGGGTCTACGACACCTCGGTCGGCCTGTTTTCCGGCAAGCGCCGCAAGGAAGACGGCAGCATCGTCCCCATCGAATCCGAAACAGCCGTGCAGGGCGCACCGGTGGTGGCCGACCTGGCGTACCGCGATGCCGGCGCCGCCGGCAGTGCCCTGAAACCGGTGATCGTCGGCCGTGTGGTGGTCAATTTCACCCGTGCCCAGATCGATGCCACGCTGGCCGCCGAAGTGCGCCGCAAAGTGGTGGAAGTGCTGACGCTGGACCTGATCCTGGTGGTGGCGCTGGCGCTGTCCCTGCGCATCGTGTTCGATCCCTTGAAGAAGCTGCGCGACGGCTTGTTCGAACTGGCCACGCGCGGTTCCGATGAAGTGGAGGAGCTGCCGGAAAAGCGCAGCGATGAACTGGGCGACGTGATCCGCGGCTTCAATGCCATCCAGCGCAAGGTTAAATCGATCATCAAGCGCACCCGCGAAGCGGAAGACCTGGCGCGCCGCTCGGCGCAGGAAACAGCACAGGCGCTGGACGACTTGCGGCGCACCCAGGAATCCCTGCTGCAGGCCGAGCGCCTGGCGTCCCTCGGTTCGCTGGTGGCCGGCGTGGCCCATGAAATCAACACGCCAGTCGGTATCGCCCTGACCAGCGCTTCGGTGCTGATGGATGCCACCACGGCCGTCGACGAGTCGATGAAGGCCGGCCAGGTAAAGAAGTCGGAGATCCAGAAATACATCGATACGGCCGGTGAAAGCGCGCGCCTGATCATGAACAATGCTTACCGCGCAGCGCACCTGATCCACAGCTTCAAGCAGATTGCGGTCGACCAGGTCAGCGAAGCGCGACGCCGCTTCGAACTGAAGGAATACATTGGCGAAGTGGTATCGAGCCTGCAGCCGAAGCTGAAGAAGACCCGCATCGTGGTCGCCATCAACTGCCCCGACGACGTCATTCTGGACAGCTATCCCGGCGCCCTGGCGCAGGTCATCACCAACCTCACGCTGAACTGCGTGGAACACGCCTTCGAACCCGATGGCGCCGGCAATATCGACATCAACGTGATCCCGGAAGGCGACAACATCGAGATGCAGGTAGTCGACAATGGCAAGGGCATCGCGCCGGATATGCTGGACAAGGTATTCGACCCCTTCGTCACTACCCGGCGCGGGCAGGGCGGTACCGGCCTGGGCCTGAACATCGTCTTCAACCTCGTCGTCAAGCAGTTCGGCGGCACCATTTCGGTGTCGAGCACGCTGGGCAAGGGCGCCAGTTTCGTCTTCCGCATCCCGCGCGTGACGCCGGGCGACGAAAACCAGGACAAGCACCCGGACGCCCCCTTGCACGCGCCGACTGCGAGCTGAGCGCCGCCGCAACAGCATCTGCCGCATACTGAAGCCATGCAGGGAGGAATGTCATGGATAAGCAGCGCCTGATCGCCTTGTTGCGCGGCATTAACGTCGGACGCGCAAAACGCGTGGCGATGGCCGATCTGCGCAAGGTGCTGAGCGATATGGGCTACGGTGACGTGCGCACGCTGCTCAACAGTGGCAACGTGGTGTTTGATTGCAATGCCGCCGATGCCGCCGACAGTGCTGCGCGCATCGAAGAAGCACTGGTGCTCAAACTGGGCGTGCCGGCCAAAGTCACCGTGATCGAGGCCGCCCAGTTGGCCGAGATCGTCAAGGAAAACAGCCTGCAGGAGGTGGCCAGCGACCATTCGCGGCTGCTGGTGGCTGTCCTCAACAGGCCCGATGAAGACCGCGGCAAGCTGGAACCGCTGGCGCGGCAGAGCTGGCAGCCGGAAGCGTTCGCACTCGGCCGCCACGCCGCCTACATCTGGTGCCCCGATGGCGTGCTGACCAGCCGCGCCGCCGCCGCCATGGGCAAGGCGCTGGGCGATGCGGTCACCTCGCGCAACTGGAGCACCATCAGCAAATTGCACGCGATGGCAAATAATTAGTTGTCGACTGTCGCATCCAGCGTCTAAAATCGCTTATCCATGATTTTGTCAGATGCACAATGAAGATTAGCGATTCGATAAGAGGTGCCATGATATTGGGTGCTGTCGTACTGGCCTTGGTCATCGGTGGGTTTGCTGTGGCCGACAATGGCTGGCAAAAAGTCAGCTGTATTGGCCGCGCCATTGTCGGTGGTGTCGCCTTGAGCAATATCCACAGCGTTTGCGGCTTATGAATGGCGGGCGCGCCGCTCTGCCACCGATTCAAGTCCCACTCCCCAGCTATCGGTCTCCACTTCGTCGATGATGACGAAGGTGGTGGCCGGGTCCTTGTCCAGCACCTCCTGCAGCATCCTGGTGGTGCGGGCGATCAGTTCCTTCTTCTGTTCCACGGTCGGGCCGCCTTGTTCGCGGGTGACCTTGATGTTCACGTAGGGCATGCCAGTCTCCTTGCTTACCAGTTGCCGGCTGCCGCGCCGTCATCGACGGTCAGCACGTGGCCGGAGATGAAGCTCGAATCAGTCAGGTACAGCACCGCGTCGGCGATGTCGTCGGCCGTACCCATCCTGTGGGTCGGCACCAGGCCTTTCAGGAATTCCTGGGTGCCGGCATCCGTGCTGTGCAGCGGGGTGCTGATGATGCCGGGTGCTACCGCGTTCACCTTGATGTTCTTGTTGGCCACCTCCAGCGCCAGGGCGCGCGTCGCCATGTTCAGGCCGCCCTTGATCAGCACGGGCAGCAGCGCGGTCGCCTTGGCCGGCGTCACGCCCAGGCTGGCGGTGATGTTGACGATGTGGCCGCCGCCGTTGGCCGCCATGTGGCGCACCGCTTCCTGTGCCGGGAACAGGAAGCCCTTCAGGTTGGTCGCCACGATGGCGTCGGTCTCGGCTTCGGTGTAGTCGACGGCCGGCTTGGCGATGAAGATGCCGGCGTTATTCACCAGGATGTCGACCTTGCCGAAACGCGCAGCCGCTTTCTCGAACAGTTCCCTGGCGGTCGCCGGCGCGGCGATATCGCCCGCCACCGGCAGGAAGTTGCCTGGATTTCCGAGGTGGGCCGCTGCCGTTTGCAGGCGGTCCATGGTGCGGGCATTGCCGACCACGTTGTAGCCGCGCGCCAGGTAAGCCTTGGCGATGGCAAAGCCCAGGCCGCTGGAAGCGCCGGTCACGATTGCTGTCTTAGTCATTTGAAACTCCATGAGTTTGGTTGAGGTGAGTCCACTATACTTATGACGTATAGGTAGATAAATATGGTTCCAGGCAATTGACTTGATACATGGGGTAATGAATGCAGCGCCACTTTGACGATATGCAGCTGGGCAGCATTGAGCTGTTCGTGCTGGCGGGGGAGCAGGGCAGCTTCACCGCGGCGGCGGCAATGGCAGGCGTGACGCCGGCGGCGGTGAGCCGTTCCATTTCGCGCTTGGAGGAGCGCCTTGGCGTGCGCCTGTTCGTGCGCACCACGCGCCAGATCCGCCTGACCGATGGCGGCAGGGTGTACTTCGAACAGTGCCGGCAGGCGCTGTCGCAGCTGGTGGAGGCCGAGCGCGAAGTGACGGGGCAGCAGGCCACACCATCCGGCAAGCTGCGTATCAGTGTCACGACGCCCTATGCGCATTACCGATTGCTCGAGCGCGTGGCGGCCTTCCGCTTGCAGTTTCCGGAAGTGCAGGTCGAAGTCCACATCAGCAACCGCAACATCGATTTCGCGGACGAGGGCTACGATCTTGCCGTGCGCGGCCGTGCGCCGCAGGATTCGACCCTGGTCGCCCGCAAGATGGAAGATGCGGAGCTGGTACTGGTGGCGGCGCCGTCTTACCTGAAACGGCGCGGCAAGCCGAAGTCGCTTGAAGAACTGACCGGGCATGATTGCATCCAGTTCGTGCTGCCCAGTACCGGACGGCTGGTGCCCTGGCAGTTCATGCGCGACGGTTCGGAAATCGAATTGATCGGCGGCGATGCCGTGGTGTGCGCGGAAGACTTTCTTGGCATGGGCACCCTGGCCGTCCATGGCGGCGGCATTACGCAGACCTATCGCTTTGCCGTGGAGCGCGAACTGGGCAGCGGGACGCTGGTCGAATTGCTGCCGCAGCATGGCGGCTGCTCAAGGCCGTTCTACCTGATCTATCCGCACGCGCGCCATCTGTCGCTGCGCGTGCGCAGCTTTGTCGACTTCCTCGTGCGCTAGCCTTCCTGCTGGCGCTGGCGGAAAGCCGCCACCTTGTTGCGGTTGCCGCACAGCGCCATGCTGCACCAGCGGCGGCGGTGTGATTTGGTGCGGTCCAGGAACCACAGCGTACAGGCGTGGTCCTCGCATTTGCGCACCAGCTTGAAGTCCGCTGTCGCCAGCAACTGCGCGGCGGCTTCCGCCAGGGGCGCCAATAGCTGCTGCGGCGTGCGGGCCGCGTAGCGGGCTTGCAGCGACAGTTCGTCCCCACTTTCTTCCACCAGCACCAGGTGCCGTTCGGCATGCGCCAGCGCCGCATTCAGCGCCGCGGCATCGAACCGTTGGCCGGCCTTGCGCGCCGCCACAGCCGCGTGAACAGTTTCGCGCAATGCGCGCGCTGCAGCCAGCAGCTCGCCTGGCTTGCCGGGCGCCTCCTCTTCCGCCGTGAGCTGCCCTGCAGCGGCCAGCCAGGCCATGACGCCTGCATCGTCATGCCAGGTTTCTTCTCCTTGCACAACGGTATTCATCAGGTCCAGCGCCGGATGATCGCCGTAGAACTCAACCATTTTCCTGCCCTCCCGATTTCATTGTAACCATCAAAATAACACTTGACAAGTTACGCGGCCGGAGTATTCTTGTAACCATCAAAACTAATTTTAGGAGGTTAATTATGAATCGCACCATACAGGCCGACGGCATTAACATCTTCTACCGCGAAGCAGGTGCTCCGGATGCGCCGGCGATCCTCCTGATGCACGGTTTTCCCACCAGTTCCCACATGTTCCGCAACCTGATTCCGCTGCTGGCGACTAAATATCGCGTCATCGCCCCTGACTTGCCGGGCTTCGGTTTCACCGAGGTGCCGCCTGAACGCAAATACACCTACACGTTCGACAACCTGGCCAACACCATGGAGGCCTTCCTGCAAGCCATCAAGCTCGAAAAATTCGCGCTGTATGTGTTCGATTACGGCGCCCCGGTCGGCCTGCGCCTGGCTGCAGCCGAACCGGAACGCATTACGGCCCTGGTTTCGCAGAACGGTAACGCCTACCTGGAAGGCTTGAGCGATGGCTGGACCCCAATGCGCAAACACTGGGCCGATCCGAACGAAGAGAATACGAACGTCATGCGCGGCTTCCTGACTCCCGAAGCCACCAAATGGCAGTACACGCACGGTGTCGCCGATCCCGCCAGCGTGGCGCCCGAGTCCTATACCTTGGACTCGGCCCTGATGGCGCGTCCGGGCAATATCGATATCCAGCTCGAACTGTTTTACGACTATCGCAAAAACCTCGAGCTGTACCCAGTATTCCAGGCGTTCTTCCGCAAAGCGCAGGTGCCGACACTGGCGATCTGGGGCAAAAACGACCCGTTCTTCACCCCGCCTGGCGCCGAGGCCTATCGGCGCGATAATCCGAACGCGATCGTGCAATTGCTGGATACTGGCCATTTCGCGCTGGAGACCCACGTCGAGGTGATCGGCAAAGCCATCCATGCCCTGTTAGACTAGACGCTTTCGAGGATAGCCTGAACACGCATCGATGAAGCCATACACGATCGCACTGCTGCTGGCCGGCCTGGCGTTGGCCGGCTGCAGCAGCAAGCAAACCGTCGCCTACACGGCACCCACGACTGCCTCCAACCCGCAAGTGCTCTTGCTGGGCGAGGTGCACGACAACAAGGAGGGCCACAAGCTTCGCTTCGAAGACTTGCGCCAGCGTGTGGAAGCCGGCTGGCGGCCGGCTATCGCCATGGAGCAGTTCGACCGCGAATCGCAAGGCTTGCTGGACGAAGCGCAAAAAGGCTGCCTGGATGCTTCGTGCGTGATTAAGGTCATGAACAAGAAAGGGTGGGACTGGCAGCTTTACCATCCCATCGTCCAGCTCGCACTGAGCAACCACCTGCCGCTGATCGCTGTCAACCTGTCGCGCGCGGATGCATCGAAAGTCGTGCGCGACGGCGTTGCCTCCAGCTTTGATGCCGCCACCATCGCAGCCTACAAGCTGAAAGAGCCGCTGCCATCGGACCTGCGCCGCGGCCAGGAGAAGGCGATCCAGGAGGGCCACTGCAACATGGCGTCGGACATGATGTTGCCCGGCATGGTTAATGCGCAAGTGGCGCGCGATATCTGGATGGCCAAGCTGATTCGCCAGCAGCAGCCGCGCGACGTCGTCCTCATTGCAGGCAACGGCCATGTGCGCAAGGACATTGGCGTGCCGCGTTGGCTGAATGCTATTGAACCCAGGCTGACCGTCCGCACCATAGGCTTTATAGAGCCTGATGGCCTGCAGGGCAGCTATGACGAAATCCGCAAGGTTGCAGCGCAAAAGCGCACAGACCCTTGCGCCAAATTCAAGTAAACTTCCGGCCCTGCCGACCCCAATACATCAAGGAGCAAAGAATGCAGATCGCAGGTGAAATGTTGATCGGACAAGCCGCCGTCAAAGGCGGCGCAGGCCAGATGAAGGCCACCGACCCGGCCCGCAATATCGAGATCGAGCCAGCATTTGGCATGGCCACCCCGGCCGACCTGCAGCGCGCCTGCGAACTGGCGGCGCAAGCGTTTGACTCCTACCGCGAAACCACGCTGGAAAAGCGCGCGCAGTTCCTGGAGCAGGTGGCGCAGAACATCCTCGACATCGGCCCGCAACTGATCGAGCGCGCAATGCAGGAATCCGGCCTGCCGCAAGCCCGCCTGGAAGGTGAGCGCGGCCGCACCGTCAATCAGCTGCGCCTGTTCGCCAAAGTGGTGCGCGATGGCCTGTTCCTGGGCGCGACGCTCGATTCCGCGCTGCCGGAACGTGTGCCGCCGCGCTCCGACCTGCGCATGCGCAAGATTGGCGTCGGCCCGGTCGCTGTGTTCGGCGCCTCCAACTTCCCGCTGGCGTTCTCGGTGGCCGGCGGCGATACCGCGTCGGCCCTCGCTGCCGGCTGCCCGGTGGTCGTGAAGGCGCACCCTGCGCACCTGGGCACGTCCGAGCTGGTGGGCAAGGCGATCCAGAAAGCCGTGGCCGACCGCGGCCTGCATGAGGGCGTGTTCTCGCTGGTGATTGGCGACGTCCAGATCGGCGGCGACCTGGTGGCGCATCCTGCCATCAAGGCCGTCGGCTTCACCGGTTCGCGCGCCGGCGGCCTGGCGCTGGTGCGCATCGCCCAGGCCCGCAAGGAGCCGATTCCGGTGTACGCAGAAATGGCATCGATCAACCCGGTATTCCTGCTGCCGGGCGCACTGAAAGCCGGCGCCGCGCGCATCGCGCAAGGTTTTGCCGATTCGCTGACCATGGGTTCCGGCCAGTTCTGCACCAATCCTGGCCTGCTGATCGCGCTGGAAGGTCCTGAGCTGAACGAATTTGCCGCTGCCGCTGCTGCCGCGGTGCAGGCGAAGCCATCGACCACCATGCTGACGCCAGGCATCCATAAATCGTATGAAGCCGGCGTGGGCAAGCTGTCCGCCCTGGACAAGGTGGAATTGCTGGCGCAAGGCGGCGCGGGCAGCACCGCCTGCGCGGCGCAACCGCACCTGTACAGCACCGACGTCGATACTTTCCTGTCCACGCCGGCGCTGGAAGTCGAGAACTTCGGTCCCAGCTCGGTGCTGGTGCGCTGCCGCGATGCGGCCGACCTGCGCCGCGTCGCCGAACACGTGGAAGGGCAGTTGACCTGCACCGTGCACGCTGCCGCCGACGACCGCGAGATCGCCGCCGGCCTGCTGCCAATGCTGGAACGCAAGGCCGGCCGCATCCTGTTCAACGGCTTCCCGACCGGCGTTGAAGTGGCGCACGCCATGGTGCACGGCGGCCCGTTCCCGTCGACCTCAGATCCACGCAGCACTTCGGTTGGTGCTACTGCTATCGATCGTTTCCTGCGTCCGGTGTGCTACCAGGATGCGCCGGAATGGGCGCTGCCATCGGCCCTGGCCAACAGCAATCCGCAGAATGTGCCGCGCGTGGTTGACGGCAAGATCCAGCCGGGCGCGTAAGCTGGCACTATCATGATAAGGTGGGGCGCATGATGGAAACTGTGTACAAGACAGAGCAGCCCACCCGGGCCGACATTGATGCGCTCACCGGACCTGCGGTGCTTGAATTCGGCACCAACTGGTGCGGCTATTGCCGCGGCGCCCAGCCTGCCATTGCCGAGGCGTACAGCGAGTACGCCAACATACCCCATTTCAAGGTGGAAGACGGGCCCGGTCGCATACTGGGCCGTTCCTTCCGCATCAAACTGTGGCCGACAGTGATCTTCCTGAAAGATGGCAAGGAAGTAGCCCGTGTCGTACGCCCGGAGGACGCCGACGAGTTGCGCGAAGGCTTCGGCCAGATCGCCGGCGCTTAAGGGTTGCGAGCGCTATTGCAGGATCGACCATTTGGCCGTGCCTTGGGCAGCTGCGCGGCAATACGGGAACATGATCTGCGTGGATAACAAAAAAGCCTGAACCGTTTCCGGGGCAGGCTTTTCTGATGAATCTTGGTGGTGATAGGTGGACTTGAACCACCGACCCTAGCATTATGAATGCTATGCTCTAACCAACTGAGCTATATCACCGGAGCCACGCATTATGAGGTGTTTCGCCTATACTGTCAACCATTGACGATGTTGCAAGCAATGGAGAATGTATGTGGACGCACCGGGATAGTATTGAGACCAGCGCTTCGCCGGAAATAGTCTGGCAATTGTTCCGCGACGTGCCGGGCTGGAAGACATGGAATGCGGGCATCGAGGCCATTGCCTTGCATGGGCCCTTCACCCAAGGAACAACCTTCACGATGCAGCCGCCGGGCTCGGCCCCATTCACCAGCACCCTGCTGGAAGTGGAGGAAAACCGCGGCTTCACCGATGTGACGGAAATCGATGGCACGCGCGTGGTCGTACGGCACCTGATCGCAGCGTTGCCGGATGGCGGCAGCCGCGTGACCTATGCGACCGAAATCATCGGCCCCCAGGCAGCGGACTTCGGACCGATGGTAACGGGCGACTTTCCGGAGGTGCTTGCAGGCCTGAAGCGCGTTGCGGAAGGCGCCTGAAAACGAAAAACCCGCAGTGCATCGGGTGCAGTGCGGGTTTTCGCAGAATCCTTTGGTGGTGATAGGTGGACTTGAACCACCGACCCTAGCATTATGAATGCTATGCTCTAACCAACTGAGCTATATCACCGCAAGGCCAGCATTATCGGTGCTGGCCACCGGCCTGTCAAGGGCTGATTTTCGCGTTGGCGATTCTGGCAAGCACCTGCTCTTGCAACTGCTGGCTGGCGTCCGAGGCGCAGCAGTCGACCACGATCCGTGCAGGCATGGCGCGCAGCCAGGTTAGCTGGCGCTTACATAGCTGGCGGGTGGCGATGATGCCGGTCTCGCGCATTGTCGCGTAATCGATGGTGCCGTCCAGGTATTCCCAGGCCTGGCGATAACCGACGCAGCGGATCGACGGCAGGCCCAGATGCAGGTCGCCGCGCGCGCGCAGGGTTTTCACTTCATCGAGGAAACCGGAACCGAGCATGATGTCGAAGCGGCGCGCGATGCGTTCGTGCAGCCAGGCGCGGTCGGACGGTTCGAGTGCGAACGACACCAGGTCGAAGGGAAGCTCCTCTTTCTCGCGCTGTGCCAGCAGTTCGGACATCGGTTTGCCTGACAGTGCGTGGATTTCCAGGGCGCGCTGGATGCGCTGGGCGTCGGCAGGCTTGAGGCGTGCAGCCGTCTCGGGATCGACCTGCGCCAGGCGCGCGTGCATGGCGGGCCAGCCGATGCGGGCGGCTTCCTCGTCCAGCTGCGCGCGCAAGGCGGCATCGGCGCCTGGCAGGTCGTCCAGGCCGTCGGCTAGGCCTTTGTAATACAGCATGGTGCCGCCGACCAGCAGCGGGACCTTGCCGCGCGCGCTGATCTCTGCTACCAGGCGCAGGGTGTCGGTACGGAACTGGGCCACCGAATAGGAATCCAGCGGGTCGATGATGTCGACCAGGTGGTGCGGCACGGCGGCAAGTTCTTCTTTCGAAGGCTTGGCGGTGCCGATGTCCATGCCTCGATACACCAGCGCGGAATCGACCGAGATGATTTCGCACGGCACCTGCTGTGCGATGGCCAGCGCGGCCGCGGTCTTGCCGGACGCGGTCGGCCCCATGATGGCGACCGCCAGCGGGCGCTTGTTCGACTGCTCGTTCATTGTTTACTGCCCGCGCAGGAAGAGTTTATCGAGCGCGTTGATGTCGATCTGCACCCAGGTCGGGCGGCCGTGGTTGCACTGGTCGGCGCGCTCGGTGGCTTCCATATGGCGCAACAGGGCGTTCATTTCCGGCACGGCCAGGATGCGGTTGGCGCGCACGGCGGTATGGCAGGCGAGGGTGCCGAGCAGCTCGTTGCGGCGCTCGATCAGCACGCGCGAGCCGCCGTATTCGCGCACGTCGCGGATCACGTCGCGCGCCAGGGTCTGCGCGTCGGCGTTCTTCAGCAACGCAGGAACGGCGCGCACCGCCAACGTAGTGGGCGACATCACGGCGATGTCGAAGCCGAGCGTCTTCAGCGTGTCGCCGTGTTCCTGGACCGTCCCCACCTCCACCGCGTCGGCGTAGAAGGTGACCGGGATCAGCAGGTTCTGCACCGACATGTCGGTGCCATCGATCTGCGCGTCCAGCGCGTTCTTCAACTGCTCGTACAGGATGCGCTCGTGCGCAGCGTGCATGTCGACCAGCACCAGGCCTTTGCTGTTCTGGGCCAGGATGTAGATGCCGTGCAACTGCGCCAGAGCGAAGCCGAGCGGGAATTCTTCGCCTGCCAGCTGCGCCGACGAGGCGCTGAGCGGCGCCGCTTGCGGCAGCGTGTAATCGGCAGTGGCGCGGAAGCCATTGCCGCCGTCCGCCGCAGTCGCGCCGGGGCCGATATTGTCGCGCGGTTCGTTTGACCACAGGGCGCCATAGCGCTCCGTGCTCTGGGCCACGCCCGCGCCTGGTGCGCCGAACGGCGATGGCGAGAACGTCGGGCGGTATTCAGGATTCAGGATCGAGCCGAAGCTGGTCTGCTGCTGCGGCCGCCAGACGGGACCCGATGCCTGCAGGTTGTCGGCGGCCGGCAGCGGCGAAGGCACGCTGCCGTGCGAGGTGGCCGAAGTTGCGGCCAGCGCGCGCTGCACGGCGTGGAACACGAACTGGTGCACCGCGCGGCCATCGCGGAAGCGCACTTCGATCTTGGATGGGTGTACGTTCACGTCGACCAGCGCAGGGTCGAGGTCGAGCGCCAGCACATAAGAGGGGTAGCGGTCGCCGTGCAGCACATCTTCATAAGCGGCGCGCACGGCGTGTACCAGCAGCTTGTCGCGCACGAAGCGGCCGTTGACATAGAAGTACTGGCTGTCGGCGCGGCCCTTGGAGGCGGTGGGCAGGCCGGCAAAGCCGTGGATGCGCAGTACGCCCGAGCCTTCGTCCAGGGCCAGGCGTGCTTCTTCGAAATTGCTGCCCAGGATTTGCGCGCTGCGCCTGGCCATGTCGCTGACCATCCAGTGGTCGACCGTCTTGCCATTGTGGCTAAGCGTGAACGATACGTCGGGACGTGCCAGGGCGATGCGGCGAACCACTTCCGCGCAGTGGCCAAATTCGGTTTGTTCGGATTTCAGGAATTTGCGGCGCGCCGGGGTATTGAAATACAGGTCGCGCACGTCAATCGTCGTGCCCGGGGCACCAGAGGAGGGCACCACTGTGCCTTCGTGCGAGCCTTCCAGTTCCCAGGCATGGGCGCCGTCGGCGGTGCGGGACGTCAAGGTGACTGCGGCTACCGAGGCGATCGATGCCAGGGCCTCGCCGCGGAAGCCGAGGGTGCCGACGTTTTCCAGGTCGTCCAGCGAGGCGATTTTCGAGGTCGCATGGCGCGCCAGGGCCAGCGGCATCTGGTCGGGCGGGATGCCGCGGCCATTGTCAGTAATGCAAATACGTTTGACGCCGCCTTCTTCCAGCCGCACAGTGATCTGGGTCGAGCCGGCGTCCAGGGCGTTTTCCAGGAGTTCCTTGACAACTGCCGATGGGCGCTCGACCACCTCGCCGGCGGCGATCTGGGAAATCAGTTGGTCGGGGAGGGCCCGGATCGGGCGGGGCGGAGTTGGGGCATTCATGGGCAGGATTATAACGGTAGCCAGTGTGCCAGGCCCCAACACGCAACACGCTTCGCGTGTCGCATGTCGGGCGCTGACCCCAGGAAGTTACTTTGCTTCGCGCACCGGGATCGGCACGTTGCACAGGTCCACATGGCCGGCCGCATATTTGGTCCATGGCCCGCCGCGGTTGCGCTGGGCTTCGATCACGGACTTGAAGCTGGCCGACTCGGTGCGCATCACTTCGAACTTCGAGCGCTCGGCTTCCGGCACGTCGGCTGCCAGCTTGACCGACTTGATCGGCACCCATTGCTCCTCCTTCTCGAACATGCCCATCGGCGCCGGGCCGCGCGGCAGCACGGACAGCAGCGGCATGCCGCTGACGATGCGCCCCACCACGGTGATATTGCGGTCCAGGTGGCGCGGCGAGTTGCCGATGACCGTGTACAAGGTGCCGCCGTTGCCGCTGTCGGACTCATTGCCGCGCGCCACGCCAACCATGCCGTAGCAATGCGCCAGCCAGGCCTGGCCGGTTTTCGGGTCGCGTGCGGAAGGGAAGCCGTTGGAGTGGCCCACCTGCGGCGCATAGCCATCCTTGTCCGGCAGGCGGGTGAACTGGGTGTCGTTCTTCATCGGCACCGTGAATTCCTGTTCCAGCTTGGCCTTGGCGCTGCCGATCGCCTTTGGCTTGTCCTCGCGCGGATCGCCCCACTGCACCACGAAATTGTCCTGCGTGCGATAGATCCACAGCCCGTCCCAATAGCCCTCCCTGGCCATGGTGCGGATATTGGCAGCGTGGTTCGGCGCGAAGGCAGGCGCCAGTTCGATGATCACGCGGCCGGCAGGCAGCTCCATGTACAGGGTACTGGCCGGGTCCAGTTGGCGCCAGTCGGCTTGCGGCGATGCCTTGACGATGTCGCTGACGGTCGGCTTGGGCGGCAATTCTTTGGTGGGCGCGGCCATGGCGGCCAGGGGTAAGGCCACAACAAGGACGGCGGGCATGATGGACTTCACTAAGGTCTCCTTTATGGGGTTCTCAGCAGATGCTAAGATGCCGGGCAATTTTAGCCTGTAAGATAGACAGTTTGGTATCATCCCCGCCGCAACCTTTTGGGATTTAATAAATGGATTTCGTTCAATTGCTGGACATGCTGGTGCACGTAGACAGTGCGATGGATAAACTGATCGCGCAATACGGCATGTATATTTATGCGCTGCTGTTCGCTATCGTCTTCTGCGAGACCGGCCTGGTTGTGCTGTTCTTCTTCCCCGGCGATACGCTGCTGTTTATCGGCGGCGCCTTCTGTGCCAGCGGCCAGATGAACCTTGGATTGCTGATGTTCCTGTTGGCGACTGCCGCAATTTTGGGCAACACCACCAATTACTGGATCGGCGAGGCCATTGGCCAGCGGGTATTTACCCACGATTACCGCTGGATCAACAAGGATGCCTTGCGGCGCACCCACGAGTTCTTTGAAAAACATGGCGGCAAAACCATTATCCTGGCGCGCTTTGTGCCGGTAGTGCGCACTTTCGCGCCGTTCGTGGCCGGCGTGTCGGACATGACCCATGCACGCTTCCAGATGTTCAACATCGTCGGCGCCGTGGCCTGGGTGGTGTCCCTGTGCGTGGCGGGTTATATCTTCGGCAACACCCCCTTCGTGCGCGACCACCTGAGCACCATCGTGCTGTTTGGCGTGGGCGTGGCAGTGGTACCGATGGCACTGGGCGGCGCCTGGAAGCTGGGCCGCCGCATGCTCAAGCGTTAATCCACTCAAGTTTTCCCATAGCGCAACCGTTAACCGGAGTAACAGTCTCTCCTCCGGATTTAACATGCGTAACTTGATCGCCCTGTCGGCCTGTTGTCTTGTCATCGCGACAGCAGGCGCCGCCGATCCCGCCATCACGCCATCGAAAGGCGTGCCGAGTATTCGCCCGAACCTGGCCGCAGCCGCTGCGGCCGACAAGGCGAATGCTGAAAAGGACGCCAGTTCGACCGCTGGTCCTAAATACGTTCCCCCGGTACGCAAGAATTCCGCTGCATCGGCCGCCGCCCAGCGCGAAGAAGAGGCACGCGCAGAAGCGGAACTGTCGGAGAAGATCGCCCAGCGCCTGGCCGAGATGCGTGCCAACCAGGCCGCCCGCATTGCCGCTGCCGAGAAAACCCGCAAGCAGAAGGCTGCCAAGGCTGCCGCTGCGGAAGTTGCGGCCAAGGCGCCCCCGCCGCGCGTGTATGGCACTCATTGGACCTATGAAGGCGAAGCAGGACCTGCCAACTGGTCCAGGATCAATTCCGACTGGGCGAAATGCTCGACGGGAAACCGCCAGTCGCCGATCGATATCCGCGATGGCATGAAGGTGGACCTGGAGCAGATCGCCTTCGACTACCGACCATCCGGTTTCAATGTGACCGATAACGGCCATACCGTGCAGGTGATGGTAAGCCCGGGCAACTACCTGAGCGTAGCGGGCCGCACATATGAGCTGCAGCAGTTCCACTTCCATCGCCCGGCCGAGGAACGCGTGAACGGCAAGGGCTTCGAGATGGTGGTGCACCTGGTGCACAAGGATCCGGAAGGCAGGCTGGCAGTGCTGGCGCTGCTGCTGGAACGCGGCAAGCCGCAGCCGACCATCCAGACGGTATGGAACAACTTGCCGCTGGAAAAGGGCGATACGGCTATGCCGAGCATCGTGCTGGACCCCAACGACATGCTGCCGCAGCGGCGCGACTACTACACGTTCATGGGGTCGCTGACCACGCCGCCATGCACCGAAGGCGTGCTGTGGCTGGTGATGAAGGAGCCGGTGCAGGCTTCGCCGGCGCAACTGGCCTTGTTCAGCCGGCTGTATCCGTTCAATGCACGTCCGATCCAGGCCAGTTCCGGCCGTATGATCAAGGAATCAAACTGATGGTGTGAAGGCCGGTCCATTCGGCGCCGGCCGGCAGCACCTGCTTGTCCACCCGGGCAGGTTCAATGCAGACGAAGCGGCGATGGTCGCTGTCGTCCATGTCGGGCGAGGCAGCGGCGCCTTGCGCGCCCGGATTCCAGACCACCCATTCAGAAAAACCTTGCTGCTCCAGTTGCAGCGACCCGGCGCCGGTGTCGAGGCGCAGTTGCGGCGTGGCCGGACGAATGTCGTCCAGGGCGCCGCTGAACGGCATGCCGTCCAGCGTGGCCTTCTCGAATTCGGCGAGCGCGAAATAGGTGTGCAGGGCGCCGGCCCAGCTGAAGTCCTGCTGGCCGGTGTTGCGCACGGTGTAGCGGATCTGCAGTGCGTTGGCTTTCAGTTCGACGCGCAGGCGCAGTTCAAAGGCGCTCGGCCAGGACTGGAAGTGGTTGCGCGGCAGGTCGCTTTGCGCCAGCGCCAGTTCGGCCCAGTCGTTGGCCTGCTCGACGATGCGCCAGGTGGAAGTGCGGGCGAAGCCGTGGCGCAGACCGTCGCCGCGCGTAGCAAATTGCGGGAAGATGACCGGCACCCCGCCGCGGATGGCGGCGCTGCCGTCGAGCGCTGAACGCCGGCTCAGGAACAGGCGCTCCTTGCCGTCCGCAGTCTTCCACGACATCAAATGCGCACCGAACAGGGAAATGGTGGCTTCGGCGCCCTCGGGTGTGGAGATGCGGACTTCGTTCATACGCTTTCCTTATGTGAGCCGGTTCTTCGAGAGCGGCGGGTTCTTGGCGAAATAGCGGCGGATGCCTTTGACAATGGCGTCCGCGATCTTGTCCTGGTAATCATCGTCCAGCAGGCGCGCTTCTTCTTCCGGGTTGGAAATGAAGGCGGTTTCGATCAGGATCGATGGAATGTCCGGCGCCTTCAGCACGGCGAAGCCGGCCTGCTCGACCGAGCCTTTATGCAGCTTGTTGATGCCGCCAATTTCACCCAGCACCGCCTTGCCGACCTTCATGCTGTCGTTGATCTGGGCAGTGGTGGAAAGGTCGAACAGTACGCTGGCCAGTTGCGGGTCGTGGCCCTTGGCGTTGGCGCCGCCAATCAGGTCGGCCTGGTTTTCCTTGTCGGCCAGCCAGCGTGCGGCGCTCGAGGTCGCGCCTTTTTCCGACAGCACGAAGACGGAGGAGCCGCGGGCGCTGGTTTTCACGAAAGCGTCGGCGTGGATCGAGACGAACAGGTCGGCATCGACCTTGCGCGCCTTTTCCACGCGCTTGCCAAGCGGGACGAAGTAGTCGCCGTCGCGCGTGAGCATGACGCGCATGTTGGGGTGGTCTTCGATCTTTTCTTTCAGGCGCTTGGCGATGGCCAGCACGATGTCCTTTTCGCGGCTGCCGCGCGCGCCCATGGCGCCGGGATCCTCGCCGCCGTGGCCGGGGTCAAGGGCGATCGTGAGCATGCGGACCATTTTTTCCTGGCCGGATTTCTGACCGGGCTTGTGGTGGGCGGGCGCTGGCTCTTGCTCGTCAGGAGCTGGCTTGCCGGATTGCGCAGCGAGTGCCGGGGACTGGCCTGGGACACTGGCGCTCGCTCCGCCTTGTGCCGACGCAGTGGCCCCAGACTGGACGGATGGCGTGGCCGGCGCGACGGACGGGTTGGCGCCACCCTGGCCGGGGAGGACTGCCTGGCCGCCGCTACCGGCCTGGCCCGGCGCCGCCGGTTGGCCTGGCGCGGTCGGCTGGCCGGCGAGGACAGGCTGGCCAGCTGCGCCGCCCTGGCCGCCTGGCGCGGCGCGGGGGGACGCGCCAGCGGCAGGCTGCTGCGCCTTGTCATCCTGCGTCCATTCGCCTTTTTCAATGAGCGCCGCGATCGGGTCCACCGCCTTGACCGGGTAAAGGTCGAAGATCAGGCGATGCTTGTAGTTGCCTACCGGTTCCAGCGTGAACACCTGCGGCGTGACTTTCTCTTTCAGGTCGAACACCAGCCGCACTACGTTCGGGCGGTTCTGGCCAACGCGTACTTCCTTGATGTACGGGTCGTTCGACTCGATCTTGGCGACCAGGCTTTTCAGCGTGGAGTTCAGCACCAGGCCTTCAATGTCGACCACCAGCCGGTCCGGGTCCGGAACCAGGAAGTGCTTGACCTTGAGGTCGGTGTCGTTTTCCAGCGTAACGCGGGTGTAATCCTCCGCCGGCCAGACACGCACAGCCAGGATCTGCGCGGCTTGCGCAGACATGGGCGCGAGCACGGACAGCAAGAGGGTGCCGCCGGCCTTGAGCACCGTGCGGCGGCTTACAGGTTTGGAGCGAATTGGAGGCGTTGCAGGCATGACGTACCAAGAGCGGAAGACGGCTGCAATTCTACATCACGTCCGGCCCCGGCTACAGAGAGGTAAACATGCAGGTCGGGAGGCGGCAGCACACCGTCCGCCTTCTCGGGCCATTCGACGATGCACACGTTCTCGCGGTTGAACTCCTCGCGGAAGCCTGCGTCCAGGAACTCTTCCGGGCTGCCCATGCGGTACAGGTCGAAATGCACCACATTAGCCAGCTTGCCGTCGACCTTCACGCGGTAAGGCTCGGACAGGGTATAGGTCGGGCTTTTCACCGGTCCAACGTGACCGGCAGCATGCAGCAGTGCGCGCGTCAGGGCGGTCTTGCCGGCGCCCAGGTCGCCGTGCAGGTAGATCGCCATGCCGGGCAGCAGGGCGCGCGAGAGCGCCGCACCTAGCGCCGCGGTACCGGCTTCGTCGTGAAGATGGGATTTAAAGTGCTGCATCGAATAAAATGATGGTTTGGATTTCCCCGCATTGTAAGGCCGTGTCACTCTCCCAAGCCAATTTAGACGAATTAGCCAGCCGCATCAAGGCGTGGGGGCTTGAGCTCGGCTTCGCGGAGGTGCGCATTGCCGATATCGACCTGTCTGCCGCCGAGGCGGGGCTGCAAGCCTGGCTGGATGCCGGCATGCATGGCGATATGGACTATATGGCAAGCCACGGCATGAAACGCGCGCGTCCGGCGGAGCTGGTGCCGGGCACGGTGCGGGTGATCACGGCGCGCATGAATTACCTGCCTGGTGCGGCCGACGAGGGCTGGCGCGAACGGGAAACGGCGCGCCTGTCCGATCCGACGCAGGCCGTCATCTCGGTGTATGCCCGTGGCCGCGACTACCACAAGGTATTGCGCGCGCGGCTGCAGCAGCTGGCCGACAAGGTCAGTGCGGCGGTCGGCGAATTCGGCTACCGCGTGTTCACCGACTCGGCGCCGGTGATGGAGCTGCCGCTGGCGGAAAAGTCGGGCCTGGGCTGGCGCGGCAAGCACACCTTGCTGATCAACCGCAGCGCGGGCTCCATGTTCTTCATGGGCGAGATCCTGGTCGACCTGCCGCTGCCGGTCGATGAACCGACCGGCGCGCACTGCGGCCAGTGCACGGCCTGCATCGACGTTTGCCCGACCCAGGCCATCCTCGGCCCCGGCAAGCTCGATGCGCGGCGCTGCATTTCCTACCTGACCATCGAGCTCAAAAGCGCCATTCCGGAAGAATTGCGGCCTTTGCTTGGCAATCGCGTCTACGGCTGCGACGATTGCCAGACCGTCTGCCCCTGGAACAAGTTCGCCCAGCGCGCCACGCTGCCGGACTTCGACGAGCGCCATGCCCTGGGCAGCGCCGGCATGATCGAACTGTTTGCCTGGTCCGAAGAGGAGTTCAATCGCCGCATGGAGGGCAGCCCGATCCGCCGCATCGGCCATGAACGCTGGCTGCGCAACCTCGCAGTCGGCCTTGGCAACACTGCGCGCCTGGGCGCCAAGGGCGATCCCGCCATCCTGGCTGCGCTGCAGGCGCGCCGCGATCATCCATCGGAAATGGTGCGGGAACACGTGGAATGGGCGCTGCGCCAGCACCACTAGTCCAGTACTAACGCATAATTGACCTGTCCCTGATGCGGCGCTGCGCTCGCTGACGTCCTGTATCTGCTGCGTGATGCGGGAGGTGGACGTTGGGGCGTTACGGCGGCGGAGAATTCCTGATTGCGCTGCCCGAAACAGGCCGGGAAGGCGCATTCGTCTTTGCATGCCGATGAAGCGCTGTATCGCGCCAAGCAGGGCGCCGCAACCAGGCAGTCATGGGCGTTTAGGCTGTACCTTCAGCATCCAGGCCGCAGCAATGCCCCATACGACCAGCGTTGCCAGCGAACCTTCCACGCCATAGGCGCCGCCGCTGAGCCATTCGGGGCCGGACATCTGAACTTGCAGCCAGCCGCGCGCGGCGTGGCCGGAAACCGGGACCCCCAGCACGCCATCGAACAGGTAATTCCACGCGAAGTGCACGCCGACCGGCAGCCACAGGCTGCGCGTCAGCAACCACGCAGCGCACAGCCCGAGGCTGGCAACTCCGGTGTTGAGTACCGCCAGCGCGGTGATGTGTTCATTGGGCAGGTGGGCCAGCGCGAACAGCGGCACGTTGACCAGCAGCGAGGTAAGTGTGCCCCAGCGCGCTTCGACAATGCGGAATAGCACGGCGCGGAACAGCAGCTCTTCCAGGATCGCCACCATGGCTTGCTCGGACAGGGGCTTGATGGCGGCATTCCAGTTCGCGCTGCCGGTGACTTCCAGCGCGCCCGCTGCCGCCAGGGCACCGGCAACCGCACAACTCAGCGCGGCGCCGATGCCAAGGCCTCGCAGCAGGTCAGGCGCCGCGCCATGCAGGGAGGATTCGATGGCGTTGCGCTGCTCAAAGCGGCGCACGTAAAAACGGTACCCGGCCAGGCATAGTGCAGCAGCGAGCAAATGATGCCAGGCGATGCGCAATTCCTTGGGCACCAGCGCCTGCGCCAGCATCATGGTTGCGATCAGGGGCAGGGCCACGCAAGCGATGCCGGCGAGGATACGCACCACGGGGGTGCGGGTCAGGCGGCTACGCAGGGGCAGGGATTGGGGTAGCGGGGAGGGGATGGCTTGTTGCATCGTTCTACTCCTTTGCGTTGCGAATGCGTTCACCGAAGGGGCGCCGCTCCAATGCGGCAATGGCGCGCGTCAGTGTGTCGGACAGGGGATGGGGCAAGTCTGCATCGAGCGAATCGGCTGCCGCTGCCGTGGCGCGCCAGCATGCCTGCAACTCAGGCAGCAGGCGTTCGCCCTGTGGGCTGAGGCGCAGCAGCTTCTGGCGCGCATCGGTGGGGCTGGCCTCCACCGCCAGCCAGCCTTCCTTGAGCATCAGGGCCACGGTCTGCGTGGCGGCGGGCTGGGTGATGCCGGCGCTTTCCGCAATCTGGCCGACGGTGCATGGCTGGCCGCCGGCCAGCGCACGCAGCACGGGAGTGTAGCGGGGCCGGTAGTCCAGCCCCGCCTCAACGTAAGATTGCTGCACGGCGCCGTCCAGCAGCTCGATCAAATGGCGCAATTGGGTTCCAAGTCCTTGTTTCATGGACCCATCTTAGCACGATGTATAAGTGCTTATGTATTATTTTTCGGTAATTGCCGCGCAAGCCCGTCGCGGATGGCGGCGGCCAGGACCTGGGCCTCGACGCCGTAATGCACGGTCATGATGACAAGTCGAGCCCTCCGCTTCGAAAAACGATATGGCCGACCGGCAGCCGGCCCAGCGCCAGTTGTAGACGCCAACTGCGCAGCACATGCCAAAGAAGGTAATCGGCACCAGCGCCTTGGAGCCTTGCGTGGGCAGGATCAGCAGCCCGGCCAGGACGAACAGCAGTCCTATGCCGGTCATTGCCCAGTCCTATTTCACTTCAACAGTCCCGCCAGTTCAACTGCGGTCTTGACCTGCATCTTGTCGAAGATATGCGCACGGTGGACTTCCACTGTGCGCATCGAGATGCCCAGTTCGTCGGCCACCACCTTGTTCATCTTGCCGGCCAGGATCAGGTCCAGCACTTCGCGTTCCCTGCTCGAAAGTGTGGCCAGGCGCGCCTGCACGGCCGCCTTGCCGCTGGCCTGTCGCGAAGCGGCCAGGCCTTCCTGCACGCGGTCCATCAACTGGTTGTCGTTGAAAGGCTTCTCGAAGAAGTCGAAGGCGCCGCGCTTGAGCGTATCGACCGCCATCGGCACGTCGCCGTGGCCGGTCAGGAAGATGACGGGCAGGCGTGCCGTCAGCCCGCGCGCCGCCAGCTGGTCGAAGGCTGCCACGCCGCTGATTTCGGGCATGCGCACGTCGAGCAGTACGCAGTCGCCTTCCGGGTCGAAGGCGCCGCCTTGTGCGAAGGCCAGGAAGGCGGCAGCGCTTTCGTAGGTGGTTGCTGCGATGCCGCGCGAGGACGCGAGCCACGACAGTGCATCGCGCACCACGGCTTCATCGTCAACAATATGTAGCATTCTGGGTCTCCCGAATTTGCTCTATTGGGCGCCGCCTGCGACCGGCAGCGTGAAAGTGAATATGGTACCGCCTTGCGGGTTGTCGCGGTGGGTCAATGTGCCGCCGTGGAACTCGATCGCGGTGCGGCAAATGTTGAGACCCATGCCCATGCCTTCGGCCTTGGTGGAGAAGAAAGGCGAGAACAGGCGCTCGGCCACGTCCTGCGGAATGCCGTGGCCGTGGTCGATCACCTGCACCACCACCATGCCTGCCAGCGGATCGTTTTCCGCCAGCACGCGCAGCACGCGTTTCAGCGGCTGCACGTCGGCCATGGCTTCGATGCCGTTGCGGGTCAGGTTCAGCAGCACCTGCTCGATCAGCATGCGGTCGGCGCGCACCAGGGGCAGCGATTCCGGGATCTCGATTTGCAGCGAAACGTGGTGCTGGCGCGCTTGCAGCTCGATCAGCACCAGGATGGAATCGAGCATCGATTGCAGCGCCACGTCCTGCCGCTCCGATTCGCGGTTCTTCACGAATTCGTGCACGCTGCGGATGATCTGGCCGGCGCGCTGCGCCTGTGCGCCGGCTTGTTCCAGTGCAGGCCTGAGCATGGCCGTATCGCCGCCGCGCGCGAGAATGTTCAGTGCGCCCGTGGTGTAGCTCGAGATGGCGGCCAGCGGCTGGTTGAGCTCGTGCGCCAGCATGGAAGCGATTTCGCCCATGGTGGCCAGGCGCGCGCTGGCTTGCAGCTTTTCCTGGTGCTGGCGGTTCAATTCCTCCATGCGCTTGCGGTCCGAGATGTCGAGAATGGAACCCATGTAACCGGTGTGGCGGCCTTCCTTGTCCACCAGCGGCGCTTCGAACACCAGTACCGGAATGCGGGTGCCGTCGGGGCGCTGGAACAGGGTTTCGAATTCGGGCGTGACGGAGCCGGCCAGCACATTGGCCAGGCGGTGCTGGTATTCCTCCATGACGTCCGGCGCCCAATACGGCATCGGCGGCGAGCGCCCGATCAGTTCTTCCGCCGGGTAGCCCACCATCTGGCAGAAGGCGGGATTGACATAGGTGATGCGGCCTTCCAGGTCGCGCGCGCGCAGGCCGGTCACCAGCGAATTTTCCATCGCGGTGCGGAAAGTCATTTGCTGCCGCAGTTCGCCTTCTGCCGCGAGCCGGCGCGAGATGTGGCCCCACAGTGCGAACAGGCTCCATAACAGGGCAAGCGAGAGCGCGATGACGGAGCCGACCAGCAGGTTGGGCAGCAGCTTCGGCTCGCTTTTCACGCTGTCCGTCATCAGGGTAATGGTGGCGCCGGGCAGGTCGAGGGCGCGTTTGTGGGTGTAGACGCCGTGGCCCGGGCCGGCCGAACTGCGGCGCGCCAGCACCTTGTCGTCGCGGTCGAGAAGGGAGATCTGGTTATCCTGGGCGAACCACCAGGGCACCATTTCATCGAGCAGGCTACTGAGCTGGAAGGTCGCCACCAGGCTGCCCAGCCACTGGTCGCCGCGGTAAATCGGGAACAGCAGGTCCATTTTCAGCGCGCCTTGCGGGGCCTCGCCGCCAATCGGCTCGGGCTCGGCGTAGACGGGAGTGTGCGTGCGGCGCGCATGGTCCTGCGCCGCCAGCGCGGCGGTACCGAGCATGGCGTCACCGGTCGGGCTGACCGGCGCGCCTTCGCTGGCCACGACAATGCGTCCTGTGGGGGCGACCTGGATCACGCTTTTCAGCTCGGCGCCATTTTTCAGCATGCGCCCCATGCGCTGCTGCACGTCGGCCGGCGCCAGGTGTCCGCTGGCGATTTCATTGGCCAGGCCGCGCAGGCTTTCTTCGTGGCGGCCAAGCTGGAAGCGGATCGATTGTTCGACCCACAGCGTATCGGCGATCAGTTGCTCCTGCCGCTCGTTGCTCTCGAGCTGGCGCGCCTGCCACGGCAGCCAGAACACGATGGCGACAAATAGCAGCACCAGTACTACCGGCAGCAGCCAGCGGATGGCAAAGGGCAGTGATAAGCGTTTTAGCATGCGCCGAGGGTAGCGAATCCAGTTGCTGCTTGTATTGTGGGTTTCCACAGTTGTGTGCCACCATTCCACTGAACACAATATAAAGTGAGAATAATAATGCACCAGAATCGCCGGGAGACCTTATGCATTTGAAGTCCCTCCTGGCCGCCTTCGGCGCGGCCGCACTTGTCACGTCCCAAGCGTTCGCGCAGGCGCCCATCGTCATCAAATTCAGCCACGTCGTCGCGCCGGATACGCCCAAGGGGCAGGCGGCGGAGCGCTTCAAGCAGCTGGCTGAGAAGGCCACTGCGGGCCGCGTCAGGGTCCAGGTCTACCCGAACAGCCAGCTGTACAAGGACAAGGAAGAACTGGAAGCGCTGCAGCTGGGCGCGGTGCAGATGCTGGCGCCGTCGCTGGCCAAGTTCGGTCCGCTGGGCGTGAAGGAATTCGAGGTGTTCGACCTGCCCTACATCTTCCCCAACAAGACCGCGCTGTACAACGTGACCGAAGGCCCGATCGGCAAATCGCTGCTGAAGAAGCTCGAAACCAAGGGTATTACCGGCCTGGCTTACTGGGATAATGGCTTCAAGGTCATGTCGGCCAACCGCCAGCTGCGCGTGCCGGCCGATTTCCATGGCCTGAAGATGCGGATCCAGTCTTCCAAGGTGCTGGACATCCAGATGCGCGCGCTGGGCGCGGTGCCGCAGTCGCTGGCCTTCTCCGAAGCGTATATGGCGTTACAGACCGGCGTCGTGGATGGCACCGAGAATCCGCCCTCGAACATGTACACGCAAAAGATGCATGAGGTGCAGAAGCACCTGACCATTTCCAACCACGGCTACCTGGGCTACGCCGTCATCGTCAACAAGAAGTTCTGGGACGGCCTGCCGTCGGACATCCGCAGCAAGCTTGAAGGCGCCATGAAGGAAGCCACCACTTACGAAAAAGCCATCGCCCAGCGCGACAACGATATGGCCCTGGAAGCGATCCGCAAGTCCGGCAAGACCCGGATCTACAACCTGAGCGCGCAGGAACAGGCGCTGTGGCGCAATGCCCTGCTGCCGGTGCAAAAGCAGATGGAAGAGCGCATCGGCAAGGACCTGATCCAGGCCATCAACCGCGAGACAGCAAAATAAGCCCACTGTCAAGTTGCCAAAAATAAATAACGATATTCGGAAAAAGATCGGTTACTATGGCCACGCCCCTGAACGGTGCGGCTTGCACCATGATGGTTACGGGCACAGGATTTAGTGGGGAGTGAAGAAGAAGAACAAGCGGCGCGGCCGCGGATCATAGAGGAGACACGCTGCCTGACAGTATGCTATTGGCCGCCGCCACAAGCGGGGTTAAATGGCCGGGGTGGTGAAAAAAAAGATTCAAGACGCACCTGCGGGTGCGTTTTTTTTTGCCCTATCCTGGCGCACTGGTGTAGCATGATTGCCACAGTTTTATTGGAGTAAGCGTGACCGAAAAACAACATGCTGGCAGGGACTTCAGCGCCATCATCCATCTCCCGTTCGGCGCCATGGGCGTCGGCACGGCCGGCGCGGTCGTGACCGAAATGTTCTACCTGCCCGGCGACACGCCGGAAAAAGCGCCCACCAATGCGCTGGCCGAAAAAGCCGTGCAGCAGTTGCTGGCCTATTGCGACGATGCCGACTACGCCTTCGACCTGCCGCTGGCAATGCGCGGCAGCGAGTTCCAGCGCCGCGTGTGGCAAGCGCTGCGCGAAATCCCGCGCGGCCAGGTGCGCACCTACGGCGAGCTGGCCAAGCACCTTGATTCGGTCGCGCGGGCGGTGGGGCAGGCTTGCCGCAGCAACCCTTTCCCGCCGCTGGTGCCCTGCCACCGCGTGATGGGCGCCAGCAGCCTGGGCGGCTTTGCCGGCAGCGACGACCAGAACGGCTTCACCCTCGGCGTGAAGCGCTGGCTGCTGGCCCACGAAGGACATCAAGAGTATCAATGGCAGCAGGCAACCTTGCTCTGATCGACGAGTTTTGCGACAGCCTGTGGCTGGAAGACGGGCTGTCCAGGAATTCCCTCGATGCCTACCGGCGCGATCTGACGGCCTTTGCCAAGTGGCTGGAAACGGCGCGACCCTCGGTCGGCAGTTTGCATGCAGTCGGCACGGCCGACCTGCAAGCCTATTTTGCTGCGCGCCACCAGGACACCAAGCCCAGTTCGGCCAACCGCCGCCTGTCTGCCCTGAAGCGCTTTTACCAGATCGCCCTGCGCCAGCGGCATATCGCGGAAGATCCCTGCCTGCGCATGGCGTCGGCCAAGCAACCGCTTCGCTTCGTGCATACCCTGAGCGAGGGCCAGGTGGAAGCGCTGCTGGCCGCGCCGGACTTGCGCACGCCGCTTGGCATTCGCGACCGCACCATGCTGGAACTGATGTATGCCAGCGGCTTGCGCGTGTCGGAGCTGGTCGCCCTGAAGACGCTCGAACTGAGCATGAACGACGGCGTGCTGCGCATCACCGGCAAGGGCGCGAAGACGCGCCTGGTGCCGTTCGGCGAACAGGCGCGCTTGTGGATCGAGCGCTACTTGCGCGAAGCGCGCGGCGCGATCCTCGACGGCAAGCAGGACGATGCGCTCTTTATCACCGGCCGCGGCGGGCCGATGACGCGGCAAATGTTCTGGGTCGTGGTGAAAAAGCAGGCCTTGAAGGCCGGCATTACCGCACCGCTGTCGCCGCACACGCTGCGCCACGCCTTCGCCACGCACCTGCTGAACCATGGCGCCGACCTGCGCGTGGTGCAGTTGCTTTTAGGCCACTCCGATATTTCGACCACACAAATCTACACCCACGTTGCGCGCGAGCGCTTGAAGCAGATTCATGCGCTACATCATCCGCGCGGATAATTTCGTTTGCGCAGCGCCGTCAATCGGCCTAATGTAGGCTTTCAGGAGGTATTTCCATGGCAAAGACGAATTTCGCATTCGAGAAACGCCAGCGCGAGCTGGAGAAAAAACGCAAGGCCGAAGAAAAAGCGCAGAAAAAACTTGCGGCCAAGAACCGTCCGGCCGACGAGCAGGATGCCGACGAAGCCGGCTACGAAACCGAAGAAACCGACACCACCGCCCCAGAATGAAAGTCGGGGTCAGGTCTGGCAATCCGCCATACATGGCGGATTGCCAGACCTGACCCCGACTTTCATAGGGGACGCCGTCACGTCCTCGCCACGGCAGGGACTGTTCGGGCGAAACTGCTTACGCGGCTTCTGCCACGTCGGATTTTTCGGCGGCCGCTGCGTCGTCGTGCTGGCCGCGGCGCAGCCAGCGCTTGGCGCGCTTGCCGAAACTGTCGAGGTAGGTGTAGGCCACCGGCACCACGACCAGCGTCAGCAGGGTGGAGGTGAGCACGCCGCCAATCACAGCACGACCCATCGGCGCCTGGGTTTCCCCGCCTTCACCGAGGCCAATCGCCATCGGCAGCATGCCGAAGATCATTGCCAGGGTCGTCATCAGGATGGGACGCAGGCGCACCTGGCCGGCCGCCATGATGGCGTCGAACTGGCTCATGCCGTCGCGCTGGCCGTGGTTGGTGAAGTCCACCAGCAGGATCGCGTTCTTGGTCACCAGGCCCATCAGCATGATCACGCCGATCACGGAGAAGACGTTCAGCGTGGAGCCGGTCGCCAGCAGCGCCACCAGCACGCCGATCAGCGACATCGGCAGCGACACCATGATCGCAACGGGCTGCAGGAAGCTGCCGAACTGCGACGCCAGCACGATGTAAATGAACACCACCGCGATGCTCAGCGCGGTGACGGCGCCGTTCATCGTTTCGGCCATCTGCTGCGCGTTGCCGGCCACGTCGAAGCGCACGCCGTCCGGCAGCGTCATCGAGTCCATGGCTTTCTTCACGTCGGCATCGACGTCGCCGGCTGGACGGCCTTCGGTCGCGGCATAGATGGCCACCCGGCGCTGCAGGGCCTGGCGCTTCAGCACCTGCGGGCTGAAGCCGGGCACAAAGTCCACCACCTGGCGCAGCGGGACCATCAGCGGGTTGCCGTCCGGGCCGGTCTTGCTCGAGGTGAGCGACAGGTCGGCCAGGTCGGCGATGCGCTGGCGGCCGGACTTGGGCAACTGCACATTGACTTCATAGTTCTGGCCATCGGCCGCCAGCCAGTAGCTGGCCGTGTCGCCCGCCACGAAAGGACGCATGGCGCTGCCGATCTGCTGCACGCTCAGTCCCAGGTCGCTGGCCAGTTCATTATTGATCTTGATCAGCGTCGATGGATTGGCGCCTTCCTGGCTGTATTCCAGGTCGGCCACGCCCTTGATCTTGCGCATCTTGGCCATCAGTGTCTGCGCCGCCTGCTCCAGCTTGGCTTCGTCGGTGCCGAGGATGGCGATGAAGATCGGCTTCTGGCCCACGGACAGGGTAATGCCGGGAATGCGCTCGATGCGTTTGCGGATCGCGCCTTCCAGCTTTTGCTGGGATTGACGGTGGGTTTTCTTGACATCGGTCAGCTTGATGCGCAGGAAGGAGATATGGCGGCCGGCTGGATCGCCGACATTGGCCGTGACGGCATCGACCTCGGGAAATTCCCTCAGCGCCGCCTCCACCTGCTTCACCTTGGCGTCGTTGTAATCCAGGCTGGAGCCGACCGGTACCTTGAGCTGCAGCACAATCTGGCCCTGGTCGGTTTCCGGGAACATCTCGCCGCCGATCATCGGCACCAGCATCAGGCTGCCCGCGAACAGGCCGAAGGCGGTGGCGAGCGTCAGCTTGCGCCACCTCAGCGCCAACGCCAGCACCTTGCCGTACAGCTTGTGCACCTGCTCCACGCCATGTTCGACTTTCTCCATGACGCGGCCCAGCCATGGCAGGTATTTGAAGCGGTCCTGGACCGGGTCGTGCCATACCGACGACAGCATCGGGTCGAGGGTAAAGGAGACGAAGAGCGATACCAGCACCGCCACCGTCACGGTCACGCCGAACTGCAGGAAGAAGCGGCCGATGATGCCGTCCATGAAGGCCACCGGCACGAACACGGCGACAATCGCAAAGGTGGTCGCCATCACGGCGATGCCGATTTCATTGGTGCCGTCCTCGGCCGCCTTGCGGTGGTGCTTGCCGAAGCCGAGGTGGCGCACGATGTTCTCGCGTACCACGATGGCGTCGTCGATCAGCAAGCCAATGCACAGCGACAGCGCCATCAGCGTCAGGAAGTTCAGCGTGAAGCCGAAGGCCTTCATGGCGATGAAGGAAGCCAGCACCGAAATCGGCAGCGTCAGGCCGGTGATGATGGTCGAGCGCCAGGAGTGCAGGAAGAAGAACACGATCACCATGGTCAGGATCGCGCCTTCGATGATGGTGCGCTTGACGTTATCGAGCTGCGCCTGCACGCGCTCCGATTGCGAATCCAGGACTTTGATCCTGATGTCTTCCGGCAGGGTCTTGCGCAGGTTTTCCACCACCTTCAGGATGCCGTTGCCGACCTCGACCACGTTGGCATCCTGTACCTTGGTGATGTCGAGCGAGACGGCGGGCTTGCCGTTGACGCGCGAGATCGATTGTTCCTCCGCTTCGCCATCGATCACGTCGGCCACCTGGTCCAGGTAAACCGGGCCGTTGGCGCGGCGCGCTACGATGATCTTGTTGAATTCGGCCGCTTCTTTCAGCTTGCCTTCCACCCGCACCAGGGTTTCCGTGACGTCGGCCGACAGGCGGCCGGCAGGCAGGTTGGCGTTGGTGTTCTGGATGGCGCGCATCACTTCGTCCACGCCCACGCCTTGCGCACGCATGTCGGCCGGGCGCAGGCTGACCAGCATCTGGCGCTTGGTGGTGCCGAATACGCGCACCTGGCCCACGCCCGGCACGCCCTGGAAGCGCTTGGCCAGGATCTGGTCGGTCATGGTGGACAGCTCGCGCAGGCTGCGCTTGTCCGAGCTGAACGACAGGCTGACGATGGGCTGGTCGTTCTCGCCTTCGGCGCGGGCGATGAAGGGTTCCTTCGCTTCGCGCGGGAATTTCGGGCGCACCAACGCAATCTTGTCGCGCATGTCCTGCATCGCCTTGTCCATATTGGTGGACAGCTCGAATTCGACGTAGACGCCGGCCTTGCCCTCCCACGAGTTGGCGCGGATGGTCTTGACGCCGGAGACGGTGTTGACGATGTCCTCGATCGGGCGCGTGATGTCGTTTTCCACCGCTTCCGGCGAGGCGCCCGGATATACCACCTCGATCGCGGCAAACGGGAAGGAAACGTTCGGCATGGATTCCACGCCAAGGCCCTTGTAAGAGAAGATGCCAAGCACCATCAGCGCCACCATCACCATGGTGGCAAAGACCGGCTGGCGAATCGAGATTTTAGTGATCCACATGGCGGCGCCCCTTAGCCTTTAGCCGCTGCCAGCATGGCCGGCCTGGCGGCGGGAACGCCGGCCGGGGCAGCCAGCTTGACCTTGGCGCCCGGCTTCACCCCGTCCAGTTTTGAGATGATCACGTTGGCGCCCTGTTCCAGGCCGCCGGTCACTTCGGCCAGGCCCGCATCCTCGCTGCGCAGGCCAAGGCTGACCGGCTGCGCCACGACGATGCCGTCGGCGACCTTGTAGACCACCTGCTTGCCCGCTTCTTCGCGCAGTGCAGCCAGCGGCACCATCGGCGCTTCCTTGGTGCGCTCGGTGGTGATATTCCCCTTGGCGAACATGCCGCCGCGCAGCACGCCTTCGGCGTTCGGAACCGAGATATACACCAGCATGGCGCGCGAACCGGTTTCCGTGGTCGGGTTGATGCGCGCTACCTTGCCGCTGAATTCGCGCTTGGCGAAGCCATCGACGCGGAAGCTGACTTCCTGGCCAATTTTCACGCGCGGGATGTCGGTGGTGGGCACTTGCGCCTCCAGCGTCAGCTCTTGCAGGCCGACGATGGTGTAGACGGGCATGTCAGGCGCGACCTTGTCGCCCGCCTGCACATGACGTTTGGAGATGATTCCGCTGATCGGTGCGCGGATTACGCTGTCGTTCAACGCAATGCGGGCCAGGTCGACCATGGCGGAAGCGGATTTGACATTGGCCTGTGCCAGCTCGACAGCATTGGCCGTGGTATCGAAGCTGGTCTGCGAGATGAATTTTTGCGACAGCAGCGCTTTCGCGTTGTACTCGTTTTTCTGTGCCATGTTCAGCCTGGCCTGCGCTTCTTCCAGCATGGCCCGCTGCTGGGCCAGGCGCGCTGTCAGGTCGGCCTGGTCGAGGCGGGCCAGCACCTGGCCTTGCTGCACCGACACGCCTTCGCGTAATGCTGCTTCCTGCACCTGGCCGGAGACTTTTGACTTGATGGTGGCCTGGTTGACCGGGATCAGCGAGCCCGACAGCGGCAGGCCGACCGCCAGCGGGCGCGCTCCGATAGTGGCCACGTCGGCACTGGCCAGTTCCAGCACAGGCGCCGGCGTGGCAGCGCCGGCCTTCGGCGTTGCGGCAGGCTTGGCCCGCATGACTGTCCAGCCGCCCCCCGCCAGGCCCAGTACCACCAGGCCGATCAGTGGAAGGCGCCAGCGCTTGCGGGATTTCAGGTGCACGGGTTGGGGGCTCATTATTGTCTCTTCGTTAAAGGTGTCCGCTGGCGCGGGTTGCAATGGTGTCACTGTAGGTTTTAACAAGTCCAGCAGCCACGGGAATGCGATAGAGCGCCAAAACGGCGACCTGAAATGCAAAAAGCGAGGATGGAGCCGCCGCTTCCGGCACACCTTTGATGCAGCGCAATCGGCACCCGCCCCAGATGGCAACAATGAGACCATGAGTACGACCATGCCTTCCTTGCCCCATGTGCTGACCCCTGCCCACGCTGCGCTCGACCTGATCGCGAGGATGGTTGCCGCGCTGGAGCTGACGCCGTCGGTTTCAGTGTGCAGTTTTGACCGGGAAGGCGTGGTGCAATTCTGCAACCAGGCTTGCGCCGACATGCTGGGCATTACTGTTGAGTCAGCGGTGGGCCAATGCATGTCCCAACTGTGTTCGCATGGCGAGCGGCAGGCGGAGCACGATGCGATGGTGGCGGAGGTCTGGCGCAACGGCCACTGCCCGCCGTCCGGCGACTGGCAAATCAAGACCTGCGATGGCCGTGAGCTCTGGCTGTACTCGACTTGCATCCCGGTCTGGCACGACGGCGAGCTGGCACAGATATTCTGCATGGAAGTCGACATCACGCAGCGGCGCAAGGACTTCGATGCCTTGCAGGCGGCAGGCGCGAACTATCATCATATGTTCGAGCGCTCCAGCGACGCCATCTTCCTGCTGCGCGACGGTGTGGTGGAGGAGGCCAACCCGGCCGCGCTAGCCCTGTTCAAGAGCGATGGGCCGGGGCGCCTGGTCGGGCGCCACCTGTATGATTTCGCCCCCATGACCCAACCGTCTGGCGCGCTCTCGACAGAGGCGGAAGCACGCATGGCCGATGAGGCGAAGCAGCGCGGCAACGCACGCGGCGAGTGGCATTATGTGGATGGCGAGGGGACGCTGTTCTGGGCCGAAGTATTGCTGACCGCCATATCCCTCGACGGCAGCAAGCTGTATTACGCCGTAGTGCGCGACATCTCCGAACGCAAGCGCGCCGAGCGCGCACTGTACCTGGCGGCGCAGGTGTTCGAAAACAGCCGCGACGCAATCGTGCTGACCGATCGCGGCCGGCGCGTGATCGCCCTCAACCGTGCGTTCACGGACATTACCGGTTTCGCACCGCAGGACATGCTGGGCAAGCCGGTCAGCCTGTACCGCTCCGGCGTGCACGACGAATCGTTTTACCGCGAAGTCTGGGCCCAGGTGGATGCCAGCGACCATTGGGAAGGTGAATCCTGGGGCCGCAAGCTGGACGGTGCGCTGTTTCCCTGCTGGACCAGCATCACTGCCATCCGCGATAGCGCGGGACGCGTCAGCAACTATATGGGCACCGTCACCGATATCACCGAGCGCAAGAAAACCGAAGAGCACACGCGCCACCTGGCCGAACATGACTTCCTGACCGACTTGCCGAACCGGGTGCTGTTGCTGGACCGCCTGCGGCTGGCCTTGGCGGCCGCCCGCCGCAACCAGGCCATGCTGGCGGTGCTGTTCGTCGACCTTGACCGCTTCAAGATGGTCAACGATACGCTGGGGCATTCGGTGGGCGACCGGCTGCTGAAGGAAGTGGCCAGCCGGCTGGTGCACTGCGTGCGCGAGGCCGACACGGTGAGCCGGCAGGGGGGCGATGAGTTCATCATCGTGCTGTCCGATGTGGCGGGGCCGGCGGGCGCGGCGCATGCCGCGGACACGGTATTGCACGCGCTGGAGCAGGAATTCGTGCTTGGAGGGCATATTGCCCACGTTTCCGGTTCGATCGGGATCGCCATGTTCCCTGCCGATGGGGAAGAGATCGACACTTTGCTGAAACATGCGGATATTGCCATGTACCACGCCAAACAGGCAGACCGCAACGGCTACCAGTTCTTCAGCAGCGAAATGAATGCCCGCATTGTGGAGCGCTCCGGGCTGGAGCAGGGCTTGCGGCGCGCCTTGGCCAGGCAGCAGTTCGAACTGGTGTTTGAGCCCGAGGTCGACATCGCCAGTGCCGCGGTGGTGGGGATGGAGGCGCTGCTGCGCTGGCGCCATCCCGAACTCGGCGTGCTGCTGCCGGAGCGCTTTATCGATGTCGCCACGGAAGCGGGCATGATGGTGGCGATTGGCAACTGGGTGCTGCAGGAGGCTTGCCGCCATGCGCGCGGCTGGCTGGATGAGGGGCGCGAGCTGGTAGTGTCGGTCAACTTGGCGCCGGCCCAGTTCATGCATAAGGACTTGCTGGATTGTGTGAACGAGGCCTTGGACACGGCCGGCCTGCCGGCGCGCCTGCTCGAATTGCAGCTCACCGAGGCCATGCTGATGCAGGGCGGGACGCAGACAGAAAGCGTGCTGGGCAAATTGCGCGGTCTTGGCGTGCGGCTGTCAATCGACGACTTCGGCACCGGCTACTCGCGGCTGGGGCAGTTGAAGGACAGCCCGATCGACAAGCTCAAGATTGCGCAATCGTTTTTCGACCATGGCACGGACGCCACGGCCATCCGCACCATCATCGCCATGGCGCGCAGTCTCGATATGACTGTCATCGCCGAAGGCGTCGAGACCGAAGACCAGCTCCAGCTGCTGCGCGAACTTGGCTGCGACCAATACCAGGGCCATCTGGCCGGCGCCGCGGTGGCAGCTGTATCGGCCTAGCGCAGCCGCAGGCGGACCAGGACCTGGCCGTGGTCGGAGACTTCGGGTCGTTCCTGGCGCAGGTGGTCGTTGAAGTAGCTGACGTCCAGCACTTCGCCGATCGCGCGCGGCGAGGCGGGGTTGAATTCTTCCGACACCAGTACGTGGTCGATGGTGGAGTAATGGCCTTCGTGGATGCTGGTGTAGGCCACATGGCGCAGGTGGTCTTGCCGCAGCTGGATCTGGTTGGCGTCGTACATGCGGCCGCGCCGTTCGTCGCCGGGCATCATGCCGCCGCCGTTGCCCAGCACGATGGTGGTGGTGACCGCATCGGCCGTATCGTTGAAATCCCCGAGCACGATGCATGGCCGGCGTGACGCGCGCATCATCTTGCTTAACAATACGCGCAGGGCCACCGCTTCCGTGCCGCGCCACACCAGGGAACGCAGGCTGGCCATGGCCAGGTGCAGCGGATCTTCCGACGTGTCGCCGCTGCGGTAATCGGGACGGCGCGACTTCAGGTGCACCACGATAACGTCCACCACGACCTCGTTCGGCAGCAGGATTTGCGCGTGCAGCGGAGCACGCGCAAAGCGGTCCGATTCCGGCAAGCCGGAATCGGCCGGCACGCCTTCGGGGAAATTGGCATAGACCTCCGGCGCGGCAGCCAACGGCAGGCGCGACACCAACGCCACGTTGGGCGTCAGCCGCAAGGCCTGGGGATCGGGATCGAAGCCGGCATGCACGGCTTCGCGGTATTTGCGGGTGCGCGCGAGCACGTCGCGCAGCGCTGCCTGGGAGAAGATCTCCTGGAAGCCGATCACGTCGGCATCGAGCTGGTCCAGTTGCTGCGCGGTCCATTCCGCCTTGGCCTCGTACTCCTGCTCCGTCAAAGGCTGCAGGTTGTCGTACAGTTTCGCCCCTGGCGGGGCAAGGTTGCAGACATTGAAGGTGGCAAAGCGAATTTCTTGCTGCATAATGAGAAACTCCTCTCTTGGCACTAGCGTATCACGGCATGGCAAAAAAAGAGCACATTTCCGAAACCCCGGCGACAGCCTTGCTGCGCAAGCACAAAGTCGCATTTTCCGAACATCCGTATGAGTACGAAGAGCATGGCGGTACCTCCGTCTCTTCGCGCGAGCTGGGCGTCGATGAACACCATGTGGTGAAGACGCTGGTGATGCAGGACGAGGCGGCCAAGCCGCTGATCGTGCTGATGCACGGCGACTGCAAGGTATCGACCAAGAACCTGGCCCGCAATATCGGCTGCAAGTCCGTTGAGCCGTGCAAGCCCGACGTAGCGCAGCGCCATTCCGGCTACATGGTGGGTGGCACGTCGCCGTTCGGCACCAAGAAGGCAATGCCGGTGTATGTCGAGGAAAGCATCCTTGGCCTGGAAACGATTTATATCAATGGCGGGCGCCGTGGCTTCCTGATTGGTATCAAGCCAGCGGTCCTGACCGAGGTGCTGGCAGCCAGGCCGGTGCAATGCGCATTGGCGGATTGATAAGATTGCCTGCGGCCGCGCCGCCCGAGCCGGACGGTATGGTGTATAGTCGCTGCCGCATATAAAAACAAGGAATCCTGGGGATTTATGATTACTCTGCTTTTGATTATTGGCGCTTACCTGATCGGCTCGATTTCCTTCGCCGTGGTGGTGAGCAAGTTCTACGGGCTGGACGATCCGCGCACCTATGGTTCCGGCAACCCCGGTGCAACCAATGTGCTGCGCAGCGGTAACAAGGGCGCGGCGATCTGGACCTTGATCGGCGATGCCTTCAAAGGTTGGCTGGCCGTGTTCCTGGTCGACCATTTCCAGCAGCAACTCGGCCTGGGCTACCAGGCAGACCAGGCCATCGCACTGGTGGCCGTGGCCGTGTTTGTTGGCCACTTGTGGCCGATATTCTTCAAGTTCGTCGGTGGCAAGGGCGTGGCCACTGCGCTGGGCGTGCTGCTGGCATTGAATGTATGGCTGGGCCTGGCAACGCTGGCGACCTGGCTGGTGGTGGCTTACGCCTTCCGCTATTCCTCGCTGGCGGCACTGATCGCTTCCGTGTTCGCACCGTTCTACTACGGCTTGCTGTTCGGCGCCGAACCGCAACTGGCTGCCGTCTTGGCCATGAGCGGTTTGCTGGTTTGGCGCCATGCCAAAAATATTGCTAACCTTATTGCTGGCAAAGAAAGCCGCATCGGCAGCAAAGCCAAGAAAAAGGCCTAGAAAACCATGACTACCACCCCGATCCGCATCGACTTCGTTTCCGACGTCTCCTGTCCCTGGTGTGCGATCGGGCTCAACAGCCTGGAAGTGGCGCTGGGCCGTCTTGGCGACAGCGTCCAGGCGCAAATCCACTTCCAGCCCTTCGAACTGAATCCGCACATGGTGCCGGAAGGGCAGGACATCACCGAGCACCTGCGCCAGAAATACGGCGCCAGCCCCGCCCAGCAGGAACAGACCCGTGAAATGATCCGCCAGCGCGGCGCCGATGTCGGTTTCGACTTCGCCATGGGCATGCGTAGCCGGATTTACAACACTTTTGATGCGCACCGGCTGCTGCATTGGGCTGGCGAGCACGGCAAGCAGAAAGAGCTGAAAAAGGCTCTGTTCGACGCGTATTTCACGCGCGGCCAGGATCCAAGCTCGCGTGCCCTGCTGGTGCAACTGGCGGGCAAGGTCGGCCTGGACGAGGCGGAGGCAGTGCAAGTGCTGTCATCTGGTCGCTACGCTCAGGAAGTTCGCGATATGGAGCATTTCTACCACCGCAACGGCATCCAGTCGGTGCCAGCCGTCATCATCAATGAAAAACATCTCATCTCCGGCGGACAGCCGCCGGAAGCCTTTGAGCGTGCCCTGCGGCAAATAGTGGCTGCCAAATAAAACTATTATCTTGCTAACAACCTTGTTACACTGGTACTGTAACAAGGGAGAGAGCATGTCTGCCGCCGAAAAAATCATAACGACGCTGTACCCCGGGCAGTCGGACGAGCACAAGCGCCTGGCCGCGCTGCACCGCTACGGCGCCCTCGATGCGCCAGCGAGCGAAGATTTCACCTTCCTGACAGAGCTGGCCGCCAAGGTCTGTGACGTTCCGTATGCCTTCGTCACGCTGGTCGATGGCGAACGCGCCGTCGTCAAGTCCTGCACCGGGCTGAGGCTGGGTTCCATGCCGCGCAGCCAGTGCTATTGCTCGCTGGCGGTGCTGGGCGAGGCGGCCACCGAGATTGGCGACCTGGGCAAGGATGCCCGCACGGCCGGCATGCCGCTGACCGTCGAAGCGCCGTTCATGCGCATGTACAGCAGCGTGCCGCTGACGACCAGTGACGGTTTCGCAATCGGCACCCTGTGTGTGATGGACACCAAACCAGGCTGCCTGTCGAGCTCCCAACGCGACATGCTGCGCAAGCTGGCGCGCCAGGTCATGGCCCTGTTCGAGCTGCACGCCAACGAGCGGGCGCTGAAAGCCTCGATGGATGAGCTGGAAACATTGGCCACCACCGATGAGCTGACCGGCTTGCATAACCGCCGCTCACTGATGAACCGCCTCCGATTTGAAGTGGCCCGCACGCGCCGCTTCCGCACGCCGCTGTCGGCCGTGATGGTGGACGTCGACCACTTCAAGCACGTCAACGATGAGTTTGGCCACCAGCTGGGCGACGAGGTGCTGGCCGCGATCGGCCGCCTGGTGCGCGAAAACGTGCGGGTGATTGATGTGGCCGGACGCTACGGCGGCGAAGAATTGTGTATCCTGTTGCCGAACACGCCGCCTGAAGGCGCGCGCAAGTTCGCAGAGACGTTGCGGTCGCGGATCGAAGCCCAGGTGCATGGCGCCGGGGCGCGCACGGTCGCGGTGACGGCCAGCCTTGGCGTCGGCTCCTTCAATCACATGGATATTGATGATGCCGAGATGCTGCTGAAGCAGGCTGACGCCGCGCTGTACCGCGCCAAAGCCAGCGGCCGCAACCGCGTGGAAGGTTGAACAGGACAGGAGTTTGCATGCCGAAGGCAATTTGGAATGGCGCCGTGATTGCGGAAGCCGATAGCAGCGAAGTCGAGATCGTCGAGCACAACATCTATTTCCCGCCATCGCGGGTCAGGAAGGACTATCTCCAGCCGAGCCAGCATACCACGCTGTGTCCGTGGAAGGGCGTGGCCAGTTATTACAACGTGGTGGTGGATGGCAAGGTGAACGCCAACGCCGCCTGGTATTACCCCACGCCGAAAGAAGCGGCCAACAACATCAAGGACCGCATCGCGTTCTGGCACGGCGTCGAGGTCCAACATTAATTTTGAAAGTCGGAAAGTCGGGGTCAGATACCGTCTTGGACGGCAAGCCTTTTTTCCATGTATTTCGGGTCAAAGGGCTTGCCTGACTTAACTACCCCGTAAATCAAGTGCACTAACTTGCGCATAATTGCGCCGGCGACGGCCATTTTGGAGAGGCCGTTGGCCTCTAAACGTTGGCCAAACTGCTTCAGGATAGGGTTGTGACGTTTTGCAACGAGGCTTGGCAGGAATAAAGCTGCTCGCAGGTGTTTGTTCCCCATACGAGTCATCATTGTCCGGCCTCGTATTGAGGTTCCGGATTGTCGTTGCCTGGGTGTGACCCCGATGAACGCTGCAAGCGCCTTCGCATTTCCGAAGCGCCGAACATCCCCCACGTGGCCTAAGACCTTTACCGCTGTCGTACGGCCTAGCCCGGGAATGCTTTCAATGAGCTCTGCATCCTGTTTAAGCCCTGGATGGCGGTCAATGTGATCGTCGATATCCCGTGCTATTTGCGCAATTTGCGCATCCAGCCATTTGATATGAGCCTGGACATGAGGGATAACATCCTGTTGTTTGGCTGTTTCATGCGCTTCTAAACGATTCAACTCCTGCTGGCGCATATCTTGAAGTGCAGTCAGCCTGTTGCCCCAGGCCCGTAACTGGCGCTGTTCACGTGATGGCGCATCCCAAGATGGCGGCGCCATCGCTGCACAGTAGCGAGCAATTAATCCAGCATCAACTTGGTCGTTCTTGTTGCGGATATTCTCGCTGCTGCCAAAACTTTTGATGCAGTTCGGATTGACCAAGCTGACTTTAATCCCTTTGTCAAACCAATACAGGGCGATAGGTTCGCTATAGACGCCTGTCGACTCAAGGCAAATATGGGTTTCCAGCAGAGAAATCTTCTGCTTGTTCAGCCAGACTTCCAGCTCTGCGAATCCTTCTTGGGAGTTCGGAACTGCTTTCGCCTTGACTTTGCCATCAACTAGCAAGGCTACATCCAACTTACGCTTGCTGACATCAATCCCTACGACCGGCGTATTCATCTCGTCCACCTTTCTCGTATGCAGGCTTACCCAAGGGGCGACCTAAGATACCGTCCGGCGTCCAGATGAACAAGTGGGCAAGGTCACCTATCTGACCCACAAGCTCAATGGCTTCCACTCTGTTCGGTGAGACCTTGCCCCGCCGCCTTCAGAATCCTAATATCTTCTTCCAAAGGTGCAGATTCAATATACGAGGTCTGGCAATCCGCCAAAAAGCGTCGCTTTTTGGCGGATTGCCAGATCTGACCCCGACTTTCATCAAGCATGGATAACATTACTCATGGCGTGGTTGGCCTCGGGATTGGTGAGCTGGTTCAGCGCTCGTTGCCGCCCGAGGCTGATCCTGGGAGGCACCAGACCCGGCATCGTTTGCTGTTGACGGCCTGCGCCCTCGCCAGCAATTTCCCGGACCTTGACCTCGTTTTCACACGGCTGGCACCGGCTCCGCTGGGCTACCTGCTGCATCACCGGGGACATACGCATACCTTGCTTTACCTGCTGCCGCAGGCAGTTTTGCTGCTTGCCTTGCTGTGGGGGCTGTGGCCGAATGCGCGGGCCCTGCTGCGGGAGAGTCGTGACGCGCGGCGCGGGTTGCTACTGGCGGTGGCCGCCGGCTTCCTGCTGCACCTCGGCATGGATTTCATGAATAACTATGGCGTCCATCCTTTCTATCCGTTTAGCGGGACCTGGTATTTCGGCGACATGGTCTACATCATCGAGCCGGTGTTCTGGGTGGCGTTCGGCGTGCCGCTGGCGATGGCTGCCCCTTCGCGGCGCATGCGCATCGTGCTGCTATCCGTGCTGCCGGTGGTGCTGCTGTATGTGACGATGCATGGCTACCTTGGCTGGCTCTCGTTCGCATCGCTGGTCGCGCTGGGCGCGGCGGTGGCGGCCCTGCGCTTCATGCATATGCAGAGCCGGCGGGCGCTGCTGCTGGCGCTTGGCCTGGTGCTGGCGTTTGTCGGCATCCAGGCGTCGGCATCGTACAAGGCACGGCAGGCGGTTACTGCGGCGCTGGTGCTGCAGGATCCCCAGGCGCGCGTGCTTGATGTTGCGCTGACTGCCTTCCCTTCACAACCCCTTTGCTGGAGCTTCACCTCGATCGAGTCGGACGGGAAGACTTACCAGTTGCGGCGCGGGCATTTGAGCCTTGCGCCGGCGCTGCTGCCGCCGCGCGATTGTCCGGCGGCGCTGGCGGCCGACGCGGCGCAGGAAATGGCCGGTACCGTTCCGGGCGTGCTGGTTTCCGGCTCGTGGCAGGGTGACGTGGCGGCCTTGCGCGCGCGCGTGGCGACCGATTGCCAGCTCAAGGCATGGCTGCGCTTTGCGCGCATGCCGGCGGTGGACGAGGCCCAGGCCAGCGACCTGCGCTTCGCCACCACGCCGCGCGGCAACTTCACCACCTTGCTGCTGGCGGCGAAGCCCGAGTGCCCGTTCAGCGTGCCGGCATGGGGCATGCCGCGCGCCGACCTGCTTAGGAGCGCGCAATGAAGTCCTACGATCCGCACCAGCGCTTTGGCCGTCCGGAAGGGGGCTGGCGCGAAAAACTCTATGCCGTGATCTTCGAGTCCGACACGCCGGCCGGCCTGGCCTTCGACCTGGCGCTGATCGGGGCCATCCTGCTTAGCGTGACGACGGTGGTGCTGGCCAGCGTGTCGGAAGTGGCGCGCGACTATGGCGACTGGCTGTTTGCGGCAGAGTGGTTGTTTACGGTGCTGTTCACCATCGAATATGCCGGCCGCTTGCTGTGCGTGCGGCATCCGCTGCGCTATGCACGCAGCTTTTTCGGGATGATCGATCTGCTGGCGGTGCTGCCAAGCTATATGGCGCTGTTTGTGCCGGGAGTGCATGTGCTGCTCAATGTGCGAATCCTGCGCCTGCTGCGCATGTTCCGTATCCTCAAGCTCACGCTCTACATCGAGGAGTACGGCATGCTGGGCCGTGCCTTGCTGGCCAGCCGGCGCAAGATCCTGATCTTCCTGTCGGTGGTGTTCATGGTTGTGTTCCTGCTGGGGACCGTCATGTATGTGGTGGAAGGGCCGGCACATGGCTTCACGAGCATTCCGACTTCAGTGTACTGGGCAATTTCCGCGGTGACTACCGTGGGTTTTGGCGACCTGGTGCCGAAGACGGACCTGGGACGTGCCATTGCCTCCATCATGATGCTGCTTGGATGGGGCATTCTCGCGGTCCCGACGGGCATCATCAGTGCCGAAATCAGCCAGCAGCGCCGCTCGAATCGCACTTGCGCCGGCTGCCTGGCCGGAGACCATGAACAGTCGGCGCGTTTCTGCAAGAGCTGCGGCACCAGGCTCCCGGGGACTTAAGCGGCCTGCCGCCGAAGTCTCTTCGACGGCGCCGAGGATGCCATAGCCGGCGTTATTCACCAGCACGTCGATGCGGCCAAACCGCGCGATTGCGGCGCGGGCAATCAGCAGGCCGAAGCCGCGGGAGGCGCCAGCGATGAACCAGGCTTTGTCTGCCATGATCTTGCTCCTTCAAGTCGAGGCGCTGGACCACGTGCAGAACGGCCGCGAGGCGGTGGACGGCATGATCCGCGTCGCCGCGCCTACCTCGCTGGGCACGGGGGGCTGGCGCCGCTGCTGCGCGAATTCCAGGAGTTGTATCCGAGCGCGCCTGGGAGTTGAAAGGGCAGGGCGGGACGGTGTACCAGGTGGTGCACCTGCTGCCGGCCCATGTAAAGGCGAATGCGGCAGTTTACATGTACTATCCGCAGCGCAGCCGCATGCCGATGCGCGTGCGGTACTTTATCGAATTCATGGTGAGACGCAAATGGACCGCCTTTATCTGATGACTGTCTACGTGGCCGTGGCCGAGGAGCAGGGCTTCGCGGCAGGGGCGCGCCGCCTCGGCATGTCGCCGCCAGCCGTTACGCGCGCTGTGGCGGCGCTGGAAGAAAGGCTGGGCGCCAGGCTGCTGGACCGCACCACGCGCCATGTGCGCGTAACGGAAGCCGGCGAGCGCTACCTCGATGATGCGCGCCGCATCATCGCGGAAGTCGATGAGGCCGACGATGCCGTGGCCGGCATCAACGCCGCGCCGCGCGGCCACCTTACCGTAACGGCGCCGGTGCTGTTTGGACGGCTCTACGTGGTGCCGGGCATTGTCGATTACCTGCAGCGCTATCCGGCGATGGATATTTCCACTGTCTTCGTCGACCGCGTGACCAACTTGCTTGAAGAGGGAATTGACGTCGGCATCCGCATCGGCGAGCTGCCCGATTCGAGCATGCGCGCAATTGCGGTCGGGCAGGTGCGGCGCATGATCATCGCCTCGCCTGCCTATATTGCGCGGCACGGCGCGCCGCGCACGCCGCAGGAACTGGAGCAGCACACCATCGTCGCCTCGTCCGGATCGAGCGTGCCGCCGGACTGGCGTTTCCAGGATGGCGCCAGGACGCAATCGCTGCGGGTCAAGCCGCGGCTGGGCGTGAACAATAACGATTCGGCCATCGAGGCGGTGCGCAGCGGCTTTGGCATTGCGCGCTTGCTGTCCTACCAGGCGGCCGCCTTGCTCGATGCGGGGGAACTGGTGGAGGTGCTGCAGGAGTACGCCACGCCGGCAGTGCCCATCCATATCATCCACCGCGACAGCCGCCGCGGCTCGACCCGCATCCGCAGCTTCGTGGACCTGATGGCCGAACGCTTGCGCACCGATCCGAGGCTTCACCCGGTGCGCTGACAGCGCTAAGTTGGTGCGGTGCACAATCGCGGTGCCGCATTTCCACCATGGCTCCTGTGTAAACGGGGTGGCACGGCGCTTGCAGTATCCCCATTATTTACTCACTGGGGATAGAGATGGATCGCACGTTCAGCCTTACCCGCCGCCGCCTGCTTGCTGCCGGCGCTGCGACAGCCTTATCGAACTACGCCTGGGCTGCCGGCTCCGACAAGCCGGAGAAAGAGGAAGTCAAAGTCGGCTTCATTCCTCTCACCGACTGCGCCTCCGTCGTGATGGCGTCCCTGTTGGGCTTCGACAAGAAGTACGGCATCAAGATCGTCTTGAGCAAGGAGGCGTCCTGGCCCTCCGTGCGCGACAAGCTGGTGAACGGTGAGCTCGACGCAGCCCATGTGCTGTATGGGCTGGTGTATGGCGTGCACCTTGGCGCCGGCGGCCCGAAGAAGGACATGGCCGTGTTGATGAACCTCAATCACAACGGGCAGGCGATCACGCTGTCAAAGAAGCTTGCCGACAAGGGCGCGGTCGATGGCGCATCGCTGGCAAAGCTGATGCACGCGGAACCGCGCGAATACACTTTTGCGCAGACATTCCCGACTGGCACGCATGCGATGTGGCTGTATTACTGGCTCGCGGCCTACGGCATCAATCCGATGAAGGACGCGAAGATGATCACCGTGCCGCCGCCGCAGATGGTGGCCAATATGCGGATCGGGAACATGGATGGCTTTTGCGTGGGCGAACCGTGGAACCATCGCGCGATCGTGGACGGCATCGGGATCACGGCCACCACCACCCAGGATATCTGGTGCGATCATCCGGAGAAGGTACTGGGTACCAGTGCGGAATGGGTGAAGAAGTATCCCAACACGGCGCGTGCGCTGGTCGCAGCCGTGCTGGAAGCAGGACGCTGGATCGATGCGTCCTTGTCGAACAAGGTGAAGATGGCCGAAGCCATTGCCGACAAATCCTACGTCAATACCACGGTCGACGTGATCGGCCAGCGCATCATGGGGCGCTACCAGAATGGACTGGGCAAGACCTGGGACGATCCGAATTACATGAAGTTCTTCAATGACGGCGCGGTGAACTTCCCCTACCTGAGCGACGGTATGTGGTTCCTGACGCAGCAGAAGCGCTGGGGCTTGCTGAAGGCGGAGCCGGATTATCTGGCGGTGGCTGCCCAGATAAACCAGATTGAGGTCTACAAGGACGGCGCGAGCATGGCAAAGGTGAACGCGCCGAAGTCGCCGCTGCGCAGCGTGAAGATGATCGATGGCACGGTCTGGGATGGCAAGAATCCCAAGGCGTATGCCGACTCGTTCAAGATCAAGGCGTGAAGGGAGGGCGTATGAGTGCAGTCTACGAATCGATTGGTGGCGCCGGCACGGCGCACGAAAGCGCAGCCGCGGCCCTGGCGCAGGCGGGTATTGGTGCGGCGGCCGAGGTGGCGGCCGCGCCATCGCGCCGTGCACGGCTGGCGGCAAAAGGCGTGCGCCTGGCGCCGGAGGGCGGGCGGCTGCGGCCCTTCGTCATGAAGGTGCTGCCGCCGCTGCTTGGCCTGGCGCTGCTGGTGCTGGCCTGGCAAATCCTGGCGGTACGCAATACCGGCTTTCCGTCGCCGCTCGAGACCTGGCATGAAGCGGTGAAGCTGTTTGCCGATCCGTTTTATCGCAAGGGTCCGAACGACCAGGGCATAGGCTGGAATATCCTCGCATCGCTGCGCCGGGTGGCGCTGGGCTTCGGACTGGCGGCACTGGTTGGCATTCCGCTTGGCTTCCTGATTGGCCGCTTCAGCTTCGTGTATGGCATGTTCAGCCCAATTATCAGCCTGCTGAAACCCGTGTCGCCGCTGGCCTGGTTGCCCATTGGCCTGCTGGTTTTCAAAGCCGCCGACCCGGCCGCGATCTGGGCCATCTTCATCTGCTCGATCTGGCCGATGATCGTCAACACAGCAGTCGGCGTGCAGCGCGTGCCGCAGGATTACCTGAACGTGGCGCGCGTGCTGGACTTGTCCGAATGGAAGGTGGCGACGAAGATCCTGTTGCCATCGGTGCTGCCGTACATGCTGACCGGCGTGCGTCTCGCCATCGGCACCGCATGGCTGGTGATCGTCGCTGCCGAAATGCTGACCGGCGGCGTGGGCATCGGCTTCTGGGTGTGGGACGAGTGGAATAACCTGAATGTGCCGCACATCCTGATCGCCATCGGCGTGATCGGCGTGGTCGGCCTGCTGCTTGAATTGGCGCTGGTCGCCCTGGCCAGGGCCTTCAGCTATGAGGAGAAATGAGATGACGTCCAGATTTATCGATATCAGCAAGGTCGACATGCGCTTTGGCCAGTTCCACGCGCTGAGCGATATCAACCTGCTGGTCGAGCAGGGTGAGTTCATTACCCTGATCGGCCACTCGGGCTGCGGCAAGTCGACGCTGCTCAACCTGATCGCGGGCCTGAACCGGCCCAGCGGCGGCGTGCTGGTGTGCAGCGGACGCGAGATCGCCGGGCCGGGCCCGGAGCGCGCGGTGGTGTTCCAGAATCATTCACTGCTACCGTGGCTGACCTGCTTCGAGAACATCTACCTCGCAGTGGAGCGTGTCTTCGGCGGCAAGGAGTTGCGCGTGCAACTGGAGGAGCGCACCTGGAAGGCGCTGGAACTGGTGGGGCTGGCGGCGGCCGGCGGCAAGCGGCCCAATGAAATTTCAGGTGGAATGAAGCAGCGCGTCGGCATCGCCCGCGCGCTGTCGATGGAACCGAAGGTGCTGTTGATGGACGAGCCTTTCGGCGCCCTCGATGCGCTGACAAGGGCCCAGCTGCAGGACGAATTGATGCGCATCGTCGCTGCGACGGGGGCCACCGTGGTGATGGTGACGCACGATGTGGATGAAGCCGTGCTGCTGTCCGATCGCATTGTCATGATGACAAATGGCCCGGCCGCCACCATCGGCGGCGTCGTCAAAGTACGGCTGGAACGCCCGCGCGACAGGCTGGCTCTGGCGCAAGATCCGCTGTATCTTGACTATCGGACAAGCGTTCTGGAATTCCTCTACCAGCGACAAGGACACCCGGCACAACGTTTTGCTGCATAGCAATGTGCAAAAGTGTGGCAGCGGGGCGACTCTGCTGCTACATTGGTGGTCTATACAAACGGAGACACTTGATGAGTACCGAAGTACAGCAGCACGAAGTTAACAAAGAAGCAAAGCGGGAAGACAAGCCGAACCGCCACGAGTTGGTGCGCCAGCAGATGAACCACACCGGCCTTCGTACCGGTATCGCAGCCGGCCTGCTGGCCCTGGTGGGCCTGAGCGCCTGGCTGCTCGCCTGATCAAATGACCCGCAGTTCGTCCAGCGGCCAGCGTGGACGGACGTTGAAGGAATAGTCCCGCTGCGCCGCCTGCGGATTGATCTGCAGGCGCATGGCGCCGGCGAAGGCAATCATTGCGCCGTTATCGGTGCAGAATTCCAGTTCCGGGTAGTAGACCTTGAAGTGCTTCTTCCTCGCCGCCGCGTTCAGCGACGCGCGCAGTTGCGCATTCGCGCCTACGCCACCGGCGATCACCAGGCGTTTCAGGCCCGTCTGCTTCAGCGCGGACAGGCATTTAGCTGTCAGCACATCCACGATCGCATCCACGAAACCGCGCGCGATATTAGCCTTGTCCTGTTCGCAGACATTGGCAGCGCCGCCGTTGTTGTTCACCACCGTCAGCACGGCTGTTTTCAAGCCGGAGAAGGAGAACATCAAATCCTTCGAGTGCAGCATGGGGCGCGGCAGCTTGTAGGCTTCCGGGTCGCCGAATTCGGCCATGCGCGAAATGGCGGGGCCGCCAGGGTAGCCCAGGCCGAGCAGCTTGGCCGATTTATCGAAGGCCTCGCCCGCCGCATCATCCAGTGTTTCGCCCAGCAGCTGGTACTGGCCGACGCCGTCCACGCGCATCAGTTGCGTATGGCCGCCCGATACCAGCAGCGCCACGAAAGGGAACTCCGGCGGTTCGCTGGCCAGTAGTGGCGACAGCAAGTGGCCTTCCAGGTGGTGCACGCCCAGCACTGGCTTGTCCAGCGCCATGCCCAGCGAGCAGGCGATGGCCGAGCCGACCAGCAAGGCGCCGGCCAGGCCCGGGCCTTGGGTATAGGCGATAGCGTCGATCTCGCCGGCCTGCAGGCCGGCTTTGCCCAGCGCCTGTTCCAGCAGCGGAATCGCGCGCCGGATATGGTCGCGCGAGGCCAGTTCCGGCACCACGCCGCCGTATTCCTCGTGCATCGCCACCTGCGAGTGCAGGGCGTGCGAGAGCAGGCCGCGCTCCGTGTCATACAGGGCCAGGCCGGTTTCGTCACAGGAGGATTCAACGCCGAGAACGATCATGGGAATGCACAAAAGGGTAAAGGGCAATCCGCCATTGTAATGGAAAGCCCGCTTGCAATGATTGGTATACGTGTATACAATTTACCGCATGAAGACACCCCCACCCCGTGCGCAAGGCGGTCCGGCCATCCTGGCGGCCCTGCGCGCCGACATCAGCAGCGGCAAGCTGGCGCCCGGCGCCGTGCTGCGCCAGGCCGAACTGGCCGAACAATTCGGCACCAGCCGCATTCCCGTGCGCGAAGCGCTCAATTCCCTGCAGTCCGAGGGCCTGGTGCAGATCGAGCCGAACCGCGGCGCGTATGTCACCACGCTTGGCGCGGACGAGCTGCATGAGCTGTTCGACCTGCGCGTGCTGCTGGAGACGGATGTGCTGCGGCGTGCGGTGCCTTTGCATACGGAGCGCAGCCTGCGCCGCCTGGAAGCCATCCAGCATGAACTGGATGGCGAAACGGCGCCGCTGGAATGGCTGCGGCTTGACCGCGCTTTTCACGACGAGCTTTATGCGCCGGGCGGGCGCCTGCGCAGCCAGCAAATGGTGGCCAGCCTGCGCGCATCGGTCGAGCGTTTCTACCTGGCGCAGTTGGGGCCTGAGGCGCGCCGGCCCGGCTGGAACGAAGAGCACCAGCGACTGATCGCGCTGGTGCGGGCGGGTGACCCGGATGGCGCTTGCGCTATGCTGGCGCAGCACCTGCGCGAAACCGAAAAGCTTGCAGTTTCTACCCTTGGGAGCCTGATATGAGCATTCATACCGCGGAAGTTGCCTGGCATCGCCACGATGCCAGGTTCACCGATAACCGTTACAGCCGGCTGCATAAGTGGACCTTCGACGGCGGCACGGTGGTGCCGGGATCGTCGTCGCCGCATGTGGTGCGGGTGCCGCTGTCCGATCCTTCCGCGGTGGATCCGGAAGAGGCGTATGTGGCTTCGCTATCGAGCTGCCATATGCTGTGGTTCCTTAGCCTGGCGGCGCGCGATGGCTATGTGGTCGACAGCTATGTCGATGGGGCGGAAGGGAAGATGGAGGACGGCTGGATCAGCGTGGTGACGCTGAAGCCGATGGTCGCCTTCTCGGGGGAGAAAGCGCCGACGGATGCGGAGCTGGAGCGGCTGCACCATGAAGCGCATGGAGAGTGCTTCCTGGCGCGCTCGGTCAAGTCCGAGATCCGGGTCGAAGGAAGCTGGCGCTTTTAAAACCGGTAATTCAGTGTCGCCCCCAGGCGGGGTGTCTGACCCCGTGGGTCAGACACCGGTTTGCCGGTTTAAGGGCGGGCGCGCAGTTCGCGGTCCGCTTCCTTCAGCATGTGGACCGTGGTATCCCAGTCGATGCAGGCATCGGTCACCGAGCAGCCGTACTTCAGCTCGGACAGGTCCGAAGGAATCTTCTGGTTGCCCGCTACGATATTCGACTCGATCATCACGCCGACGACGGACTGGTTGCCATGCACGATCTGGTTCACCACATCGGTCATCACCAGCGGCTGCAGTTCCGGCTTCTTGTACGAGTTGGCGTGCGAGCAGTCGATCACGATATTGGCCGGCAGCTTGGCCTTCTGCAGCGATTGTTCCGCGATCGCCACCGACACGGAATCATAGTTAGGCCGGCCGTCGCCCCCGCGCAGCACCACGTGGCCGTGCGGATTGCCCCGCGTGCGCACGACGGACACATTACCCTGGCTGTTAATGCCCAGGAAGGCGTGCGGATTCGCCGCCGACAGGATCGCGTTGATCGCGATGCCGATGTCGCCGTCCGTGCCGTTCTTGAAGCCCACAGGCGTCGACAGGCCCGACGACATTTCGCGGTGGGTCTGCGATTCAGTGGTGCGGGCGCCGATGGCGGTCCAGGCGATCAGGTCGCCCAGGTACTGCGGCGAGATCGGGTCCAGCGCCTCGGTGGCGGTCGGCAGGCCGAGTTCGCATACGTCCAGCAGGAACTGGCGCGCCTTTTCCATGCCGACGTCGACGCGGAACGAATCGTCCATATACGGATCGTTGATATAGCCCTTCCAGCCGGTGGTGGTGCGCGGCTTTTCGAAATACACGCGCATCACCAGCAGCATGGTGTCCTTGACTTCTTCCTGCAGCGCTTTCAGGCGGCGCGCATAGTCCAGGCCCGCGACCGGATCATGGATGGAGCAAGGGCCCACCACGACGAACAGGCGCTTGTCCTTGCGCTCCAGGATGGCGCGCAGGTCGGCGCGGCCCTTGGTGACGGTCTCGGAAGCCTTGTCGGTCAGCGGCAGTTTCGCATGCAGCTCCTCTGGGGTAGGCATGGATGCGAACGAGGTAACGTTAATGTTTTCAAGGTTTTGGGCAATCATGATCAGTCTGCTTCTTGCTTCAGTTTTGCTTCTTGGGTCTAACAGTGTAGCCGAAATGCCGTAAACTGGCTGAATGACGACTAAACTACCTTTCCACGCCGCTCCGTACATCAAGGAGATCGGCCGGGGCGCGAAGGGCGCCCGCAGCATGGACCGCGAGCAGGCGCGCGAATTGTGGGGCGCGATTCTCGATGGGCGCGTAACGGACCTTGAGCTGGGCGGCATCCTGCTGTCAATGCGAATCAAGGGCGAATCGGTGGACGAGCTGGAAGGCTTCCTGGAAGCTTCCGAAGCCTCGTTCGAAAAATTGCGCGCGCCTGCAGGCGAGTTCGCGCCGGTGGTGATTCCGAGTTATAACGGCGCCCGCAAGATGGCGAACCTGACCGCGTTGCTGGCGCTGCTGCTGGCGCGCGAGGGCGTCCCGGTGCTGGTGCATGGCGTGGCGCACGACGTTGGACGCGTCGCGACGGCGGAAGTATTCGAAGCACTGGGCGTGCATGCTTCGCCCGATCATGCAGCGGCGGAGGCGGCGCTGGTGGATGGGCGCGTTGCCTTCATCACCATCGACGCACTGGCGCCGCGCCTGGCGTGGATGCTGTCGCTGCGCCGCATCCTCGGCGTGCGCAACTCGACCCATACGCTGGTGAAGATCATGCAGCCGTTTGCCGGGCCTGCACTGCGCCTGGTGTCCTACACCCACCCGGAATACCTCGAGTCGCTTGGCGAATTCTTCACCCTGAACAAAGGCCACGCCTTCCTGATGCGCGGCACGGAAGGCGAGACCGTCGCCAACGCCAACAAGGCGCAGAAGATCGACTGGTTCCACGGCGGCGAGCGCACCGTGCTGGTTGAAAAGCAGACGCTGGTCGAAAAACTGCCCGAGCTGCCGGAGGATAAAAGCGCAGAGTCGACCGCTGCCTGGATCCAGGCCGTGCTGCGTGGTGAAATCCCCGTGCCGGATTCGATTATCCAGCAGGTGGGCCACTGCAAAGATGTCGCCCGTTCGCTCGCTGCTGGCGCCGCCCTCCTGTAAAATGGTGGGTTTGGTCTCAAGGCAGGGCGGCAGGAAATGGCAAATCAGTACGATGTAGCGGTAATCGGCGCAGGCGCGGCGGGCATGATGTGCGCCGCGACGGCCGGCAAGCGTGGCAAACGCGTGGTGCTGCTCGATCACGCCGGGAAACTGGCGGAGAAGATCCGCATCTCTGGCGGTGGTCGTTGCAACTTCACCAATATTAACGCCGGCCCTGCCAATTTCCTCTCCGAGAATCCGCACTTCGCCAAGAGCGCGCTGTCGCGCTTCACGCCGCATGATTTCCTGGCGATGGTGAAGAAGCACCGTATCGGCTTCCACGAAAAGCATAAAGGACAACTGTTCTGCGACGACTCCGCCGAGCAAATCATCGACATGCTGCGCAACGAGTGCGCCGATGGTGGCGTGCATTGGCGCATGCCGACCAAGGTGCAGGCCGTGGCGCAGAATGGCGCCGGCTTCGTGCTGCAGACTGACGAAGGCGAGATCCATGCTGGCGCTGTCGTGGTGGCGACCGGCGGCCTGTCGATCCCGAAGATTGGTGCGACCGACTTCGGCTATCGCGTGGCCAAGCATTTTGGGCTCAAGCTGGTGGACCCGCGTCCTGCCCTGGTGCCGCTGACTTTCGACGCCGAGGAATGGGCGCCGTTTGTGCCGCTGGCCGGCGTCTCGCTGGAAGTGGACGTGGAAACCGGCTCGCTGAAAGGCCGCAACCCGGCCGGCGCCCGCTTCCGCGAAGACCTGCTGTTCACCCACCGCGGCCTGAGCGGCCCGGCCATCCTGCAGATTTCCTCGTTCTGGCAGCCCGGCACGCCGATCACGATCAACCTGTTGCCGGAAATGGACCTGGCCCAGACCCTGATCGAAGGGAAGGGTACGCTGAAGAAGCAACTGGGCAACCTGCTGTCGCAGTGGCTGCCGGCGCGCCTGGCGGAAGGCTTGCTGCAAGTGCAGGGCCTGGACCCCGAAGCGCGCATTGCCGACATGAAGGACGACACGCTGCGCAAGCTCGGCCGCGCCGTCAACCAGTGGACCATCACCCCCAATGGCTCGGAAGGCTACCGCAAGGCCGAGGTCACGCGCGGCGGCGTGGACACGCGCGAACTGTCCCAGCAATCGATGGAGTGCAAGAATGTGCCCGGCCTGTTCTTCATTGGTGAAACAGTCGACGTGACCGGTTGGCTGGGCGGCTACAACTTCCAGTGGGCCTGGGCATCCGGAGTGGCTGCTGGCCTCGCGATCTGATATCATCCTAATTCCGGCAGCGCATTTTCCGCCGGATTCATGATGTTAGCTGGGCTGAAATATTGCCCGCGAAAGACGTCGATATCCCCTTCGGAACCGCCTGAGTGGCCGGTTTGGCGTCTATTGTCTCTTCCATTTTTGAGCAAAACCTGCTAATATCGCTGTCTTTCCTGAACCCTAACGGTTTGAATTTTTACATGACTACTATCCGCCTTAAAGAAAACGAGCCGTTCGAAGTCGCAATGCGTCGCTTCAAGCGCACCATCGAAAAGACCGGTCTGCTGACCGAACTGCGCGCACGCGAGTTCTACGAAAAGCCAACCGCAGAGCGCAAGCGCAAGCTGGCAGCTGCCGTGAAGCGTCACTACAAGCGCATCCGCAGCCAGCAACTGCCTAAGAAGCTGTACTAATTCAGCTCTCGTTGGGCATTCTTGCAGGCGCACTGATCGCCACGGATGCCACGCCAGAGTTTCAACCCGCTCCGGTCCAGGCCGCAGCGGGTTTTCCTTTTTCCACGCACACTTTTGAGGTAGCGATGAGCCTGAAAGCCCAGATTACTGATGACATGAAAGCCGCCATGCGCGCCAAGGAAGCCGGCAAGCTGGCCACCATCCGCCTGATCCTGGCCGAGATCAAGCGCAAGGAAGTGGACGAGCAGATCGAAGTCAACGACGCCCAGACCGTGGCCATTGTTGAAAAGATGATCAAGCAGCGCAAGGATTCCATCACCCAGTTCGAAGCCGGCGGCCGCGCCGACCTGGCCGACATCGAAAAGGCCGAGCTGGCCGTGCTGGTGGCCTACATGCCTGCCGGCCTGTCCGATGAAGAAATCGCCGCCGAAGTGAAAGCAGCCGTAGCCGAGTCCGGCGCCGCCGGTCCCCAGGACATGGGCAAGGTCATGGCCATCGTCAAGCCCAAGCTGGCCGGCCGCGCCGACATGACCGTGGTGTCCGCACTGGTCAAGAAGGCCCTCACCCCGGCATAATCTACAGCCGAGTTCGTGTCCCACCATGGGGTGTGACCCCATGGTGGGACACGAGTTCAGCCATATCGTGGGCCGCGTGTGTTGAGGTGAATCAAATGCCCATCGCGCGCGGCGGTATAGTCTGATTTATAACAAATACCGTTCAGCCTCGTGATTCCACAGTCATTTATTGCCGACCTGCTGAACCGCGTCGATATCGTCGATGTGGTGGGGCGCTACGTCCAGTTGAAAAAGGGCGGCGCCAATTACCAGGGCTTGTGCCCGTTCCATAGCGAAAAATCCCCGAGCTTTACCGTCAGCCCGACCAAGCAGTTCTACCATTGCTTTGGCTGCGGCGCCCATGGTACGGCCATCGGCTTCCTGATCGAGTACTCGGGCATGGGTTTCGTCGATGCCGTCAAGGATCTGGCCCAGAACGTCGGCATGGTGGTGCCGGAGCAGGACGACAAGATCCCGCCTGCCCAGCGTGCTGCCCAGCAGCAGCAATCCATGGCCTTGTCCGAAGCAATGACCAAGGCTAACGAGTTTTACCGCGCCCAGCTGCGCCTGGCGCCGCAGGCGATTGGCTACCTGAAAAGCCGTGGCCTGACCGGTGAAATCGCGGCCCGCTTTGCGCTCGGCTATTCGCCTGGCGGCTGGGACAGCCTGAAAGCCGTATTCCCTGACTATGAAAACCCGGTCCTGGTGGAAGCCGGCCTGATCATCCAGAACGTGGATGAGGATGGCAAGCGCAGCAAGCGTTATGACCGCTTCCGCGAGCGGGTAATGTTCCCTATTCGCAATATCAAGGGCCAGGTGATCGCTTTCGGCGGCCGCATCATGGACCAGGGTGAACCCAAGTACTTGAATTCTCCGGAAACGCCTTTATTTTCAAAGGGCTCGGAGCTGTATGGCTTGTTCGAAGCGCGCCAGGCGATCCGCGATGCGGGTTATGTGCTGGTGACGGAAGGCTATATGGACGTGGTGGCGCTGGCCCAGATGGGCTTTCCCCAGGCGGTTGCGACGCTGGGAACCGCTTGCACCACGACCCACGTCCAGAAGTTGTTGCGTCAAACCGACAACGTGATCTTCAGTTTCGACGGCGACAAGGCCGGCCGCCGCGCTGCACGGCGTGCGCTGGAAGCCTGTCTGCCGCACGTGTCGGATGACAAGACGATCAAGTTCCTGTTCCTTCCGGCTGAGCACGACCCGGACAGCTATATCCGCGAATATGGCGCCCAGGCGTTCGAACAGCAGGTGCATGAAGCCATGCCGTTGTCGCAGTTCCTGCTGCGCGAGGCGGCGGGCGAGCATGATTTAACATCGCCTGAGGGCCGGGCCCGCGTCCAGTTCGACGCCAAGCCGCTGTTGCAGGCCATGCCGCCGACCTCGCTGCGCCTGCAGATCGTGCGCGGCCTGGCGACCATGACGCAGAGCACGCCGGGCGAGATTGAGCAGTTGTTTGAGCTGGCCAAGCCGGTGGCTGCCAGCAAGGTTGCACCGCCGCGTAGTCGCCGCGAACAGCCTGTTGGGCTGGAATTGAAGCTGATCCGCGTGGTGCTGACGCACCCGACGCTGGCGCTGGAACTGGACGATGAGGCGCTGCTGGCCTTCAGCCATTTCGGCCAGGAAGCCGCCGAGCGCCTGGTCTGGCTGATGGTGCAGGCCCAATCGCTGGGAGAGCAGGGCAGTTTCGCTGCTTTCTGCCAGTTGGTGAAAGAAACGGGCAGCGATTATGATGCGCTCATCGGCGAGATTGCCGCTGCGCCGGAGCCGGATATCGAAGGCGAACGTTTGTGGCTGCTGGCTACCGTGCGCCACTTGAAGATGGATGCTTTAAAACAGGAGCTGGACCAGCTATTTTCGGCAGGTCTGTCTTCTGAGGAGATTGGGGTACGCTACCGCGAAATTACCGCCAAGCAAGATCAATTGCGGAAGGAAGCTGAAGCTGATTTAAGTCCGAGGTAATTGCCTGCACGCACGCAAACCTTCCCGTCTGGTAATTGTAAAGTGGCGTGCTATAATAAAATGCTAAATATTGCAATATTTAGCGGGTCTGTTTTTTCGTTTGTTTTCAGTAAGTTACAGTAGTAGTTGTTGCGGTTTGTAGTGGACTTAACTATTCCCGAAAGCGCCTGTGCCAGCAAAGAAACCTGAAACCAAAGCGGCTGAAAAGCCTCGCAAAGTGACCGCCAAGCCTGCGACGAAGTCGGCTGATAAGCCGGCTACTCGCGTCACCAAGGCACCGCCGGTGGTTAGTCAGACAACGGACGCAGCCGCCCTGGCTGCCATCGACACTTCCGGATATGTGCTGCCAACCGTCAAGGTGCCGGGACGCCGTGGCCGCAAGCCGAAGGAATTCACGCCGGAAAACGACGAGGTTGCAGCACTGAACGCTGTTGAGCGTGCCGAGATGAAGGCTGCGGACAAGGCGAAAGCCAAGGATCGCAAGGCCAAGGAAAAGGCATTGCTGAAGGATGCGTTCTCGTCCGACACCGAGGCAACGGAAGAGGAACTCGAACGCCGCCGCCAGAAGCTCAAAACGCTGATCAAGTTCGGCAAGGAGCGCGGCTTCCTCACGTACGCTGAAATCAACGACCACCTGCCGGAAAATATCGTCGATCCGGAAGCGATCGAAGGCATTATCGGCACCTTCAATGACATGGGCATCGCCGTGTACGAACACGCGCCCGATGCGGAAACCCTGCTGCTGTCCGATAACGTCGCCACTGTCACCAGCGACGACGAAGCCGAGGCTGCGGCGGAAGCCGCGCTGTCCACCGTCGATTCCGACTTCGGCCGCACCACCGACCCGGTCCGCATGTATATGCGCGAAATGGGTTCGGTCGAGCTGCTGACCCGCGAAGGCGAGATCGAAATCGCCAAGCGTATCGAAGACGGCCTGCGCGACATGATCCAGGCGATTTCCGCCTGCCCGGTGACGATCGCCGAGATCCTCGCCACGTCCGAACGCATCCGCATCGACGAGATCAAGATCGACGAAATTGTCGATGGCCTGGTCGATGAGGAGGGCGAAAACGTCACGGCCGCAGCTGCAGCTTCCGACGAAGAAGAGACGGACGAGGACGAGGAAGAAGAGGACGAAGAGGAAGAGGACGAAGCAGCCAGCCCAGGCGGCGCGGCAGCCGGCTACACCGCCGAGCAGCTGGAAGCCATGAAGCAGGCTTCCCTCGACAAGTTCGACAATATCGCCAACCAGTTCGAGCGCATGCGCAAGGCCTTCGAGAAGGATGGCTACAACTCGAAAGCCTACCTGAAGGCGCAGGAATCGATTTCCGCCGAGCTGCTGGGTATCCGTTTCACCGCCAAAGTGGTGGAGAAGCTGTGCGACACCCTGCGCGGCCAGGTCGATGAAGTGCGCCATATCGAGAAGCAGATCCTCGACGTAGCGGTGAACAAGTGCGGCATGCCGCGCGCCCACTTCATCAAGGTCTTCCCGGGCAATGAAACCAACCTGGAATGGGTGGATGGCGAAGTCGCCGCCGGCCACGCTTACAGCGCGATCCTGGGCCGCAACATCCCGACCATCAAGGAACTGCAGCAGCGCCTGATCGACCTGCAAGCGCGCGTCGTGCTGCCGCTGCCGGACCTGCGCAACATCAACCGCCAGATGGCGGCCGGTGAAATGAAGGCGCGCAAGGCCAAGCGTGAAATGACCGAGGCCAACCTGCGCCTGGTGATTTCGATCGCGAAGAAGTACACCAACCGCGGCCTGCAATTCCTGGACCTGATCCAGGAGGGCAATATCGGCCTGATGAAGGCGGTCGACAAGTTCGAATACCGCCGCGGCTACAAGTTCTCCACGTACGCAACGTGGTGGATTCGCCAGGCGATCACGCGTTCCATCGCCGACCAGGCACGTACCATCCGTATTCCGGTGCACATGATCGAAACGATCAACAAGATGAACCGGATCTCGCGCCAGATCCTGCAGGAAACCGGCGCCGAGCCGGATCCGGCAACCCTGGCGATCAAGATGGAAATGCCAGAGGATAAGATCCGAAAGATCATGAAGATCGCGAAAGAGCCGATCTCGATGGAAACGCCGATCGGTGACGACGACGATTCCCATCTGGGCGACTTCATCGAGGACAACAACACGCTGGCGCCTTCGGACGCAGCGCTGCATGCCTCGATGCGCGGTGTGGTGAAGGATGTGCTCGATTCGCTGACCCCGCGCGAAGCCAAGGTGCTGCGCATGCGTTTCGGTATCGAAATGTCCACCGACCACACGCTGGAAGAGGTCGGCAAACAGTTCGACGTGACCCGTGAGCGTATCCGCCAGATCGAAGCCAAGGCACTGCGCAAGCTGCGCCACCCGTCGCGCTCCGACAAGCTGAAGAGTTTCCTGGAAGGTAACTAAACTTGACGAATGGGGCCGCTGGCCCTATCCTGCCGGGTTCTCAGGGCCCTTAGCTCATGCTTGGTTAGAGCAGAGGACTCATAATCCTTTGGTGCGCGGTTCGACTCCGCGAGGGCCTACCAAAATAGCGTAGAACAAGAAGGGGTTACGATCATTCGTAACCCCTTTCTGTTTCCATGTTGCACTACACTCGCTAGGTCTGCGGCGAAGCATGGCATCCGGATGCATAGAAAGGTGGCAGATCATGCATATCATCAGATTTTTTGGAGCCACTCTGGCTGGCCTTGTATTGTCCAATGCAATGGCCGCATCCCTTCCGTTTGGAAGCAAGAAGTTCACGCCGTACCATGTTGGCTTTGCTCCTGACAATATGCGCGCTTGCCTTGCTGGCGCACGCTTTGACCCTGAATCCATGCAGAGCACTGGCGACTTGCTGCTGCTCGACCTGAAGCGCGATACCGTCATCGCACAGGCGCACGTTCCGGTGCCCGATGATTACGCATCTCTGAATCCAGTGCAATGCGCGATCGATGGCGACAATGTCTACCTTCTGGCAAACGTGAATACGCAACTCCCGCGCTCACTGAACCAGGGCCTCGTCTACCTGTACCAATTCAACATGCAGGGGAAGCAGCTTGGCAAGAAGCGGCTTGTTATCGAGGGGCGTAATAGCTACGGCCATGCGTTGGGCGTTTCTGCCAATGGCGTGCAAGTTGCTGGCTATATCAAGGACGAAGATGACAGCTTTGAGTATTACTCCTTCTTTACGCTTGCGCTGGACCGGCGCCTGAACGAGGGAAAGCTGAATGTCCGGAAAACAGGTGCTTTCATCAGCGGTGCCGAGGCGCGCTTTGTCGGAGATAACGTGCACGTTGCCGGCCCGTTCGTCGCCGCTAAAGTGGTGAAAGAGAATTGGATCGACAACTATGCGAGTTCGCGGATCCTGGCGAATGGTGGCTACGCATGGAGCATGCGTCCCTTCAAAAAGGAACCACATAGAGTGGTGGCCGGCATTTCCCAGCAAGGTGCGGTCTATTCGCTGGGGTATGAAAACCCCGAGTCGACGCTGGCCGTGACCAGTGCCGAGGGCAAGCAGGTTTCGCTGAGCAGCTTCCCAAGCAAATTCTGCGAAACGAGTTCGATTGCCGACTTCGGCGCGGACGTGTTGGCTTTGCGCAAACCTTGCGACGAAAAACGCAAGGCGGCGGAGCTGACCCTCATCTCGCCAGCCGGCGGAAAAGAGAGCCCGTTGCAACTGGTGCCGGGCGAGCCGGTATTCGCGGCTACCAATGCCGGCCAGTGGTTCGTGATCTCCAAGGATGCCGCAGGCAAGCTGGCCTGGTATTCGGGTGCGATCGGCGGCGACACGCGCCTCAGCCAGACTGCGGCGGGCGTCGAGCATTCGTTGAGCATTGGCCGCATCAATAAAGACAGGAAGGGCGAGCGCTCTTTCGATTACGTTTATGAGCAGCGTGCAGGCGATTGCCGTTTCAGCATGAGTGGACATGCCGTTGAAGTCGACGTCTTTAATCCTGAAGGTCCGGATGGCAAGGAGTTGCCGCAGATCGTTATGTACGAAGGCGCCGGCATGTCAGTGACATTGCCCGTGGCTGGGCCGCCGCGCGAAGCTTCGTTCGAGGGGACCCTCACACCCGAGCAGGCCAAGCGCAGCTGCGGCAGCAAAAACGGTGGCAAGTTGTCCCTGATGTTCAGCGCCGGGGGAGCTCGCCGGTAATTGCAGTTCATGCGCCTGATCCTGCAGTCTGTCGGATAGCGAGCGCGCGCACGCGCGCGCGATCCTAGAATCGGCATTCCTATCAAGCGACAGGGGAGTGCAATGGGCGTATGGAAAAAGGTGGTGTGTGGGCTGGCTGTGGCTTCGCCAGTGATGGCGCAAGCACAGGTTGACTTGACGAAGCTCGATCGCGACATGGCTGGGCCGAGATCGCAAGTAATGGTGCTGGGCACGGTGCACCTGCGTGGCATGCCTGCGGCATTCAAGGCTGCTTCGCTGGACGGCGTTCTCGACCGCCTGGCAGGCTACAAGCCCGATATCATCACTGTCGAGGACGAGCCCGGCGAGGATTGCGATCTCGCGGCACGGCATCCTGCAAAGTACGGGCCGGACTGGTGTCCCAAGACTGATGCGGCGAAGGCTGCCACCGGTCTCGATGTGCCGGCCGCGCTGGCAGAAGTGGATAAGACGTTGAAGGCCTGGCCTGCGCAGCCGTCTCCATCGCAACGCAGGCGCCTGGCAGCAGCGTTCCTGGCGGCGAATGAGCCGGCCTCGGCGCTGGTGCAATGGCTGTCGTTGCCTGCTGCCGAGCGCCGCGCGGGCGATAGCCTGGATGCGGCCCTGGTGGCGATGCTGGAAAAGCTTGAGAAGCGCAAGAGTGAGGACAGCCTGATCGCGGCGCCCCTGGCTGCGAGGCTTGGCCTGCAGCGCGTCTATTCGGTCGATAACCATACCGGCGACCGCATCGACCTGCCGGACATGAAGTCTTTCATCAAACAATTGGAGGCTGCCTGGTCCTCAAGCAGCGCCGAAATGAACGTGCGCCGCAAGCAGGAGGAGGCTTTGTCGCAGACGAATGATATGTTGCCGTTGTACCGCTTCATCAACACGCCGGAAAGCATGCGCATCCACGCCGAAGCAAACGTCGTCGGGCCGATGCGAGCGAAGTCAACGGAAGGATATCCGCAGATCTGGGTTGGCGGATGGGAGATCCGCAACCTGCGCATGGTGGCCAATATCCGCGAGACCTTCCGCGAACGTCCGGGTGCGCGCGTGCTGTCCATTGTCGGTGCTGCGCATAAGCCATGGTTTGACCAATGGCTTTCGCAGCTCCAGGGCGTGGAGATCGTCGATGCTGCCGAAGTGTTGAAGTGACCCCTTGAGCGCAGGCTCAATCAAACGCCGCGCGGATTTCGCGACTGGCTTGTTGCGGCGCTTGCAGATGGGGATAGTGACCAAGCTTGGGCAAGAGGACGAACGGCTTGCCTGACCTGTCTGCGAATTCTTCGCCCATTTTTTTGTCGATATAGATGTCTTTCTCGCCCCACACCACCTGGACCGGCGTCTTCAGGCGTGCCAGGTTGGCTTCGAAATACTGCTGGTCGCGGGTAAAGTGCGAGTAGTAGTGGTAGAAAGCGTCGCCTGTACTCACGCTGCCGTGCGTCCAGCCGGCCAGCATGTCGGCCTTGAAATCAGCAGCTACAATGAATTGTTCGCTGGCGTCCAGGCCGCGGCGGAAGGTGTTTTCGATGATCTCGTCGCGGTTCTGGTTGATCGCGTCGCGGATTGCTTCTGCGCTTGCCGGAGCTTTCAGGCTGCGCAGGCGGTCGGACATGTATTGCGGCCGGTCGAGCGGGGCGAAGTCGCCGACGATGATTTTCTTTGCGATATCCGGTTGCTCCAGCGCGGCCAGCAACGGCGGCAGGCCGCCGATGTCGGTGGCATAGATCACGAGCCTTGTGCGGTCAATGCCCGCCTGCTCGATGTAGGTCCTAACGACCTGAGCATAGTCTCGCGGCGCATAGCCGAATTTGTCGGCGGAAGGGCGGGACGACTGGCCATAGCCGGGCCAGTCGAAGGCGTGGACCTCATAGTCGCGCCCCAGGTCCCGCGCGAGGTAGCGCCAGGTGAGAACAGTTTCCGGAAAACCGTGCAGCAGAAGTACCGTGCCTTTGGCGGCTGGATTCTTGATGATCATCCGGCGCACGGTGATATCGGGGCTAAGCGTTACGTGGTCGATTTCCTGGGCGGTAGCGTTGGCCAATACAAGGGTGCTTGCAGCGGCGGCGATTGCTTTCTTGAGCGCGGACATATTGGTGTTCCTTGGCGTGGTATGCGGGATGCCTTCAATATAGGTTCCGCGGACGGTGGCGTAAATGCCGTAAATCCCTCCTTTCAGGACATGCGGGCCAGGCGGCGCAATGCTTGCGGCGGCTGGCCATAGGCGCGCAGGAAGGCGCGCCGCATGCGCTCCGTATCGGTGAAACCTGTCTCTGCGGCGATTTCCTCGATGGTGTGCCGGCTTTGCTCGACCATCAGGCGCGCTGCTTCCAGTCGCAGCTGCTCGATCGCCTTGGCCGGTGACTGGCCGGTTTCAGTCGTAAAAGCGCGGCTGAACTGGCGCGGGCTGAGGTGGGCGGCTTCGGCCAGCTCGGCGACCGATAGCACGGAGTCCAGGTTGTTGCGGGCATATTCGAGTACGCGCTGGATGCGGTCAGACCTGGCGCCAAGCTGCAGCAGGGCCGAGTGCTGGGACTGTCCGCCCGCACGACGGTGATAGACCACCAGCTTTTTCGCCACGGCTGCCGCGAGTCCAGCACCGAAATCCGCCTCGATGAGCCCGAGCGCAAGGTCGATGCCGGTGCTCATCCCGGCCGAAGTCCAGACCGGGCCGTCGTTGATGAAAATGCGGTCCGGATCGACACGCGCGGCAGGGAATTGCTGTTGCAGCTGGCGGGCAAACAGCCAGTGCGTTGTTACGTGCCTGCCATCGATCAGCCCCGCTTCGCCAAGCAGGAAAGTGCCGGTGCAGACGGATGCGGTGCGGCGGGCAAGCCTGGCACCTGCACGCAAGCGTTCCAACAGCTGCGGGTCGCTAGGCGCAGGGGCCACCAGGCCGCAGACGAGCAGGGTGTCCAGCCGGCGCCGGGCAAGCGGCTGGGTTTCTACGGATACGCCGAACGAGTTGGCAACCGGGCCACCGCGTGCTGAATAGAGGCCAATGCCGTACAGGCGCTCTTGCGCAGTGGTGTTGGCCAGCTCGAAGGCGGAAGCTGCGGCCAGTCCCATGATCTGGAAGCCCGGCGGCAGCAGGAAGCCGATTTTCAGCAAAACTGCACCTGTGGCGTGAAAGGAGGTATTTCGATCATACGCGCCATTGCCGGCGGATGCCGGCGCGCGATGTTATCCTCGTTAGTCGCGCTACACCTCATGAGCGCATTTCGTCATGCAAGTTTTAACTAGGAGATCGGAATGGCAATCAAGAAGATCCTGTTTTTGACGGGCGATTTTGCGGAAGACTATGAAACCATGGTGCCGTTCCAGGCGCTGCAGATGATCGGGCATACGGTGCATGCGGTCTGTCCGGGCAAGAAGGCGGGCGAGAAGATCAAGACCGCGATCCACGATTTCGAAGGCGACCAGACTTATACCGAAAAGCCTGGCCACCAGTTCGCACTGAATGCGAGCTTTGATGACGCTCGTGCTGCAGCGTACGATGCACTGGTGATCGCCGGCGGTCGGGCGCCGGAATATTTGCGCCTCAACCCGCGGGTACTGGAAACGGTGCAGGAATTCGCCAAGGCGGGCAAGCCGATCGCGGCGATCTGCCACGGTGCGCAGATCCTGACGGCAGCGGATGTCATCAAGGGCAAGCGCATCTCGGCGTATCCGGCCTGCGCGCCGGAAGTGCGTTCGGCCGGCGGCGAGTATGTCTCGGTCGAGATGGACCAGGCGGTCACCGACGGTAATTTCGTGACCGCACCCGCCTGGCCTGCGCATCCGCAGTGGATGGCGCAGTTCCTTAAATTGCTTGGAACGGAGATCAAGCCTTAAACGTTGCGGGCCGCTACGGCAGGGCCGGAGCGATAGCAGAGCTTCCTGGCCGGTGCTGCGCGACGGTCAGTTTGTGCCGAGCAGCGCCAGGGCTTGCTGGCGCGCCGACGCGCGCAGGGTGGCGCGCAGCGTGGGATCGTCCGTGGTGCGGGCCAGCACCATGCCGCCGACGCAAAGCGCCACAATCGCCTGAGCGCGCTGCGCGCCGTCGCTGAAATCCTTTAGCGCATGTTCGTATATGCGCGTCAGGTTGCGAATCAGGTCTGTGTAAGCGCGCTGTGGCAACAGTCCGGCGCGGGCCACGTCGCTCGGCAAGGCGTACAGTGGACAGTGGTTTTCGATATCTTCCAGCACTTCGTCGCTCAGGTAGAGGTTGACCAGGCGCCGCGCCATCTCGCGCTGGCCGGCAGCGGGCGAGCTGGCGACTTTCTCGCGGAACGGGTTGCAGGTGGCGAAGCTGGCCACGGCTGCGGCGTACAGTTCATCCTTGCTGTCAAAGTGGTTGTAGAAACCTCCGCGTGTCAGGCCGGCGCCGGACATGATGTTTTCGATCGATACCTGCTCGAAGCCGTGGCGGTTGAACAGCCTGCGGGCCGATTCGACGATCTTGCTGCGGGTGCGTTCCTTGTGCTCAGCGGTGTAAGGCATGGGTTCTTCCTCCTCGGTTCGCATTATGCGTCCGATTCAAATTATGTTCTTGAACATATTATGTATCTCCGTAATCTGGCCACATGTTCAAACCCCAACCCAAAGGAGATTCACATGTACACCCTGGTTACTTTACGTTCCGTTCCCGATTTCGCCGTTGGATACGTGCGCGACTTGCGCGTGCGCTGGACGATGGAAGAGGCAGGCCAGCCGTATTCCGTGCAGACCATCGGGCCGGAGGAGCAACAGTCTTCAACCTACCGTCAGCAGCAGCCGTTCGGGCAGGTGCCGCTGCTGCTGGATGGCGACCAGTCGATCTTCGAGTCCGGAGCGATCCTGCGCCACTTGGGCGACAAGCTGGGATTGATGCCCTCCGGCGCCCGTGAGCGGCAACTGGCCGAAATGTGGCTGTATGCCGCGCTCAATTCGGTCGAGCCGTATTTTGGAGCCTTCGTCGAGCTGGACGTCTTCCATGCAGGAGAAGCGTGGGTCGAGGCGCGCCGGTCCGGGTTGGAAGCGATGGCGAAGCGCCGCCTCGGCGACCTGGAGGCATGGCTGTCCGGTTGCGAATACCTGGCCGGTACGTTCAGCGTTGCCGATATCATGATGTCGACTGTATTGCGCCTGCTGGATTCGAGCGGCCTGCTGGACGAATTCCCGGCGGTCGCCGCCTACCAGGCACGGTGCATGGCGCGCCCCGCCTACGCAAAGGCGATGGCGGCCCAGGTGGCGCTGTACACCCGGGCCCAGGAAGCGGCTTGAGCTTCCGCTCAACGCGGCACGATGGCGAACTGCGGCCGTTCGCTGTAATTCGGTCTGACGCTGCGGCTGGCGAAGCGGCTCCACGCCTCCCGTGCATTGGGAATGCCGGTGGCGGCAGCCATCGCCAGCGCCGGCTGCATATTCGACGGGTAGCCTTCGGACGAAGCCGAGTAGCCAGTCATCTCGCCGGCCAGCCATGGCGTACGCCATACCTTGGCGTCCTTGTCTGCCTGGGTGCGCCAGTCGGCCTGCGCCTGGCTGCCGCAGGGCTGGTCCAGGTAGCGTGCACCCGTGCTGTTGACCATTGGTGAACCGTCGTTGTTGCGCATGGTGGCCTGGTAGGCTTCGGCGAAACTGCTGAAATAGGCCGAGGTGGCGCTGGGCCGGACCATGAGCGCATAGGCGGCGCCGTCGACCCAGCAATAGCCGCCGGCCATCATGCGGCCGATCGGGAAGCGCGCCTTCCACGCCAGGATCGGCTCGGCACTGGCAAATCCCATTTCGTGCAGGTGCCCGACCGCCGACGTGAAGAAATCGTCCATCCACGGCGCCACGCCGGTATTCGGGCCGGTGGGACCGCCGTAGGCCACGGCATAACTGGTGGCGGTGTTGTCGATGAAGCCAAGCTGGTTGGTCGCACTGCCGGCAAAGGCCGTATTGTAGAAGTCCAGGTTGTGTTGCAGTACCTGGTTGAAGTAGGGCTTCATCGGGTGCGCGTCGGGCGTGATGTAGGCTGCATGGCCGAGGGTGCGCAGCGACCAGGCCTGGCCGCGCACCTGGTTGCCTTTCACCAGACCCTTGGACAGCGAGCGGTAATACGGATTCATGGTGACCAGGTTCCAGTTTGCCCAGAAATGCAGCTCGTCGAGATAATAAGTGTCGCCGGTCAGCAGGTAGGGCAGGTAGGCGAACGAGGGCTGGTGCGCCGTGTCCGGCGTGTAGGGCGTGGCGCAGGCGCCCACCTCGGTCGAGGTACAGCGCGGCATGTCCTCATGCTTCTTTGTGACCGGGTTGTAGCTGTCGGAGCCGATCCGCTGGTCGCGTACGTAGGAATAGTCGACGATGGACACCACCTGGTCCGTGTTCCTGTCGCGGTAATGCACCGGCCAACTGCCGGCCAGGTCGCCCAGTCCAAACGTCACCTGCCTGGCCCGTGCGTCCATGCTGAGGATATACAGTGCGGCCCAGGCGTGCTGCAAGCCGATATCGGGACGGCCGCCGGTCGATGGCATGTATTTGTTCACCAAGGGCATGGCCATCGGGCCGCTGTCGGCGGCCTCCCAGTCGGTCTTCATTTTCGCCAGCGCTGTTTGCGACGGAATCACCGTGCGGTCGTAATTGGGCAGGGCGCGCGTGCCCAGCAGGTAGGCGATGTCGTGCTTCACATGCACTTTCGGCTCAGCGCCGGCCCAGAACAGCTTGCGCCAGCGGGCGTGGTGGTAATGCGTCAGCGCGGCCTTCTGGTACACCGCCTGGTTGTTGACCAGGATTTCTGCATCGTACGTGACATTCTTCGGATCGGGTTCGTAGGCCCAGTTGTTTTCGACGGTAACGTCGACGCGCGTTGCGCCGAACTGGCCGGCGCCCGCCAGCGGATAGTTACGGATCGCAAAGCGCACCGCCAGATGCGGGTGGGCGACGCCGTTTGCCATCACCGGTCCGGCTACCTGCCATTCATTGACCAGGGGGCCGGACATCCAGCTTGTATATGGCTTGCTTGCCAATAGCTGTGCAGCATCCGCGCTGTAGGTCACGCCGCCGATATTCAGCCGGACCAAGGCGCTGAATCCGCTGGCCAGCAGAGCATCGGGGCGCGCACCTCCGCCAGGGCCGGCCCATGGCACCGTCGAGAGTTGCACGCTGGCGGTTTCTCCGCCTGCGAGTTGCGGCAGCACGGTGGTGATCAAGGCGTGGCGTACCGAGCCATCTGCGTGCCTGGCCTTGACGTCCGCCTGCACGGGTATTGAGACCCCCTTGTACGCTGCAGCGAAATAGTCGCCCTCTTTCACATCTCCCTTTGCGAAGACCTGGCCGACGGTGACAGGCACGCCAGCTTGCGCCTGCGCGGACGTGTCGCTGACTTGCAGTGAGGGTAGCGGTGCCGCGGCTGCGGCGCCTGCAAGCAGCGAAGCTACGAGAAAAGACAGGAATGATTTCATGGGCAGATCCTCTCAAATTGAAAGCGCTTGACCTGAATCAATTTAATTAATTCGCAAACTCCGTACAGTCCTGCACTGGAATAACACAGAGTAGGAGTATTGAAACATGGGTAGCGACAATGAGGTAAACGACGTGCAAACGAACAGCCGTCGTCGATTCCTGGGTAAGAGTGCTGCGCTAGGCCTGGCCGGCGCTGGCGTGCTGGCAGGTTGCAAGGAGAACGGTGCGGGGGCGCCCGGTTCTGCTACGGCATCTGCAGCAGCAGCGGGCAAGTCGCATGGCGCCAGCAAGGCGCATGTGGAACCTGGCCAGCTGGATGACTATTACCTGTTCTCCAGCGGCGGCCACTCCGGCGAGGCTCGCATCATGGGCGTTCCTTCCGGGCGCACGCTGCGCCGCATCCCTGTTTTCAATATCGATCCTATGGTTGGTTGGGGTATCACCAACGAGTCCAAGGCGATCATCGGCACCAAGCCTGACGGCAGCCTGAAATACACCACCGGTGATACCCACCACGTGCACGGCAGCTACAAGGACGGCACCTACGATGGCCGTTTCCTGTGGGTGAACGACAAGATCCACTCGCGCCTGGCCCGCATCCGCATGGATACCATGGAATGCGACAAGATCACCGAACTGCCTAACGTACAAGGCTTCCACGGTATCTTCCCGGACAAGTGCGACCCGGTCGACAAGTCGATCAACCACACTACCCGGGTGTTCTGCGGCGCAGAATTCGCGATTCCGTTCCCGAACGATGGCCGCGACCTGGATGATCCATCGAAGTGGGGTTCGCTGTTCACCTGTGTGGATGCGGAATCCATGGAGGTGCGCTGGCAGGTGCGTGTTGACGGCAATATGGATCTGACCGCGACGTCCTATGATGGTCGCTTCGCATGCTCCAACCAGTACAACACCGAGAACGCACCTGACCAGGCGGGCATGATGGCCGCCGAACGCGACGCCTGCGTGTTCTTCGACGTGGCGCGTGTGGAAGCGCTGGTCAAGGCCGGCAAGTTTACCACCATCGGCTCGTCCAAGGTGCCTGTGGTTGACGGCCGCAAGGCTGCCAATGCCGATCCGAAGACTGCGGTGACCTGCTACGTCCCGGTCGGTAAAAACCCGCACGGTGTCAACGCTTCGCCGGACGGCAAGTACATGGTTTGCTCCGGCAAGCTGTCGCCGACTGCGACCGTGATCGAAGTGGCGCTGGTCGCCAAGTGGTTCGACGGCGAACTGAAAACCGAACGCGATGCAGTCGTGGCGGAGCCGGAAATCGGCCTGGGCCCGTTGCACACCGCCTTCGACGGCAAGGGCAACGCCTTCACCACCCTGTTCCTGGACAGCCAGATCGTCAAATGGAACGTGGCTGCCGCCATCGCGCAGTACAAGGGCGACAAGACCGTCAAGCCGGTGGTGGACCGGGTGGACGTGCATTACCAGCCGGGCCACGGCTACGCTTCGATGGGCGAAACCAAGGAAGCGGACGGCAAGTACTTCAACTCGGGCAACAAGTTCTCGAAAGACCGCTTCCTGCCGGTCGGCCCGCTGCATAGCGAAACGGAACAGCTGATCGACATCACCGGCGACAAGATGGTGATCATTTCCGACCATACCGCATATCCGGAGCCGCACGACGCGATCATCGTGCGCCGCGATATCGTGAAGACGCGCCAGATCTATAACATGGACGACTTCCCGAACAAGGTGACGGCGGATAACGCGGGCATTACGCGCAACGGCAACAAGGTGCACGTGCGCCTGATGTCGCAGGCGCCGGCCTTCAGCATGCCGGTCATCAAGGTGAAGAAGGGCGACGAAGTGACGATCACGCTGACCAACCATGACAAGGTGGAAGACCTGACCCACGGTTGCGCGCTGCCGACCTACAACATCAACTTCATCGTCAACCCCCAGGAGACCAAGTCGGTCACCTTCAAGGCTGACCATGCCGGTGCGTTCTGGATGTATTGCACGCACTTCTGCCACGCGCTGCACCTTGAAATGCGCAGCCGCTTCCTGGTGGAGGCCTAAGCCCGCGAGGGTGGTTTATCCATGCTGTTTCGATTGATTTCCCTGCTTTGGGCGGCGCTGCTTGCGATGTTGTGCGCGGCGCCCGCCTCGGCCACTTCGATGTACGACACCGTGCTGTCCGCGGGGTTGATGGGTGGTCCCGATTTGTGTGCCGAAGCGCCATGCGGCGACGTGCTGCCTGCCGCGACGGTGTTTTCCAAGCGCAAAGGCGCGCCGGCCTACGTCGAAGGCTACGCACTGGAGCAGGGCAAGCAGAAGGTGGTGGGCTATGTGTTCCTGTCCACCGATGTGGTGGACATTCCGGCTTACTCTGGCAAGCCGGTTGTCACCCTGATCGGCATGGATGCCAAAGGTGTGATTACCGGGGTGCGTATCCTGAAGCACTCCGAACCGATTTTGTTGGCGGGTATTCCCGAGACTGTGCTGACCAAGTTCGTCAGGCAGTACTTCGGCAAGCCCGGCGACGCCAAGCTGGAACTCGGCCTTGGACGTGATGGTGGTGATCTTGATGCGATCAGCGGGGCCACCGTTACTGCCATAGCCGAGAACCAGACCATTGCGCAAAGCGCGTATGAGATTGGCAAGCAGGTGGGCATCTTCAAGGGGATGGTCAAACCGCGCGTCCATTTCACGCAGCTGCGCGAACGTCTGGACTGGGCCGCGCTCGTCAATGAGGGCGCGGTCCAGCACCTGCGGGTGGACAGCGCGGATGTCGGCTTGCCCTCCGGCGGCAAACCGTATATGGACCTGCATTTCGGCTACCTGAACGTGCCGACCGTCGGCATCAGCCTGCTAGGCGAGCGCAATTATGCGCGCCTGATGCAGGACCTGAAGGAAGACGAGCATGCGATCTTCATCATTGGCACCGGCCTGGAATCGTTCAAGGGTTCCGGCTTTGTGCGCGGTGGCATCTATGACCGCATCCAGGTGCGCCAGGATACGGACCGCTTTACCTTCCGCGATACCGATTATCTGAACCTGTACCACCTGGAGCCGGCCGATGCGCCCGAGTACAAGGAATCGGCCATCTTCATCGTCCGCTCGGCAAATTTCAACCCTGCGTGGCCATGGCAACTGAGCCTGCTGGCAAACAAGCTGGACATGCAGACGCACGCCAAGGTGTTCGTGCACTTTGACGAAGAATACTGGACGCCTGCGCGCTACCTGGAAGGCGGCCGCCCGAAAGTCGAGCGTCCGGTGCCGGCCTGGAAAGCTGCCTGGCTGGCGCGCAAGGGCGAAATCACGCTGTTCGTGCTGGCGCTGCTGGCCACTGCAGGCCTGTACTCGCAGCGCGACCGACTGGTGCGCGCCTCGAGCCGCAAGAGCAAGCCGCTGATCAGCATTCCGCGCACCATCCTGTGGGTGATCGCGGTCGGATTCTTTGGCCTGTACCTGAAGGCGCAGCCGTCGATCACGCAGGTGATGACCTGGTTCCATTCCCTGCTCTATCAGTGGAAGTGGGAGCTGTTCCTGTCCGACCCGTTCATCTTTATCTTCTGGTGGTTCATGGTAGTCACCGTGGTGTTATGGGGGCGCGGCCTGTTCTGCGGCTGGCTGTGTCCATTCGGCTCGCTGCAGCACCTGGCATACAAGCTTGGCACGCTGATTGGACTGGGCCGTTTCCAGGGACTGCTGCCGAAGCGCGTGCACGACAAGCTGAAATGGGTCAAGTACGGCGTGTTCGCGGTGCTGGTTGGCGTGTCCTTCTACTCGATGGAGCTGGCCGAACACCTGGCTGAAATTGAACCGTTCAAAACCACCTTCCTGGTGGGCGTGCTGAATCGCGGCTGGCCGTTTGCTGCCTTCGTGGCGGTCATCCTCGGCATTTCGATCCTGAGCGAGCGGCCTTATTGCAAGTACATCTGCCCGCTGGGCGCCGGCCTGGCCGTGCCGAGCTTCTTCCGCCTGTTCGGCTTGAAGCGCAAGCAGGAGTGCGTGACCTGCACTGCCTGCGCCAAGGGCTGCGGTTCGCACGCTATCGATGCGCAAGGCCGCATCGACCAGAAGGAATGCCTGCTTTGCCTGGACTGCATGGTGATGTACTACGACGACCATGCCTGCCCGCCGCTGGCCAAGGAGCGCAAGACACGCGAGAAGAATGGCCAGCCGCTGACGCCTATCGATGAACGCGGCTACTTTATTTCGCTGGATGCAGTGCGCAGTGAGCTGAAAAGGAAGGCAGGGTAAAACCATGAGTGTCCTCAGGGTTTGCGCGGCCGCGCTGGCCGCGTCCATCACCGCGATGCTGGCCTGCGCCTCGGCAGGCGTGCACGCGGCCGTGCTCCAGGTCCGCGCCGGCGAATCGATCGCCGCTGCCGTCGGCCGGGCACAACCCGGCGACACGATCCAGGTCATGGCCGGTACTTACAAGGAACGCATCCTGATCGACAAGCCGTTGCGCCTGGAGGGCGTGGGCAAGCCGACCATTGCCGCTGGCTACGAGGGCGACGTGATTCGCGTCAAATCGGCTGACGTGTCAATCCGCGGCCTGATCGTGCGCGACAGCGGCACCGACCTCGGTTCGCAGAATGCCGGCATTTACGTGATGCCAGGCGCAGACCGCATCGTGATCGCCAACTGCGACCTGGTCACCAACCTGTTCGGCATCTGGCTCGAACAGTCTCGCGGCGCCGTCCTGCAAGGCAACCTGGTTACCGGCCGCCGCGACCTGATGTCGCAGATGCGCGGCAACGGCATCCAGGTCTACAACACCGACGACACACAGGTCATCGACAACACGATCAGCTATGTGCGCGACGGCATTTACGTCGACTACTCGCGCCGCGCTACATTCCGTGGCAATACCGTGCACCACGTGCGCTACGGAACGCACTATATGAACACCCACAACAGCTCCTGGGAAGGCAATACCGTGTACCAGAGCCGCGCCGGCCTGGCGCTGATGGAGGTGCGCAACCTCACGGTACGCAACAACGTCGCCTGGGGCAACGAAGACCACGGCATCATGCTGCGCACGATCCAGGACTCCGTCATCGAGAACAACGTCGTGGCCGGCAATGGACGCGGCTTCTTTATCTACGACGCCGAGTTCAATACCCTGCGCGGCAACCTGGTGATCGGCAACCGCACCGGAGTGCACCTGACGGCCGGTTCGAGCAATAACACTGTGGATGGAAACGACTTTATCAACAATGCGGAGCAGGTCAAGTTCGTCGCATCCAAGGATGTCGAATGGGGCCGCAACAAGGGCAATTACTGGAGCAATTACAGCGGTTGGGACCAGGACAACGACGGCAACGGCGATGTGCTGTACCAGGCCAACGACGTGGTCGACCGCCTGCACTGGCAATATCCGCTGCTCAAGCTCCTGCTGAGCAGCCCCGCCGTACAAACGCTGCGCTTCGTGTCGCGGCAATTCCCCTTGCTGCGCGCACCGAGCGTGATCGACAAGCATGCCCGCATGCAGCCCTGGAACACCGATTGGAGAAAATGGCATGGACGACAAGCTGATTGACTTGCGCGCCGTGGGCAAGCGCTATGGAGCGCTGCAGGCGGTCGACGGCGTCGACCTGTCCGTGGGACGCGGCCGCATGCTGGGCCTGATCGGGCATAACGGCGCCGGAAAAAGCACCCTGTTCAAGATGATGCTTGGCTTGCTGGAACCGAGTTGCGGCGAAGTGCGCATCTGCGGCGTGCGGACAAATGACGGCGCGTTTCGCGACGTGCGGCGGCGTATCGGCTACCTGCCGGAGAGCTTCGTTGCCTACGACAACCTGACCGGCATGGAACTGCTGCACCTGTTCGCCGACCTGAAAAAAGTCGCGCGCAGTGCCTGCGGCAACGTGCTGGAGAGGGTCGGGCTGTCTGCTGCGGCGGAGCGCCGCGTCGGCGGATATTCCAAGGGCATGCGCCAGCGTCTTGGCTTTGCCCAGTTATTGCTCGGCGCGCCGGAACTGGTATTCCTCGACGAACCAACCAATGGCCTCGATCCGGACGGCATCCACGATTTCTACCGTATCCTGCACCAGCTGCGCGAGGAGGGCGCAACCATCGTCATTACCTCGCACATCCTGGCTGAAATCCAGGAGCGGGTCGACGAGCTGGTGATCCTGAGCGGGGGCCGCATCGCGGCGCAAGGCACGTTGGCGCAGTTGCGCGCCGGAGCGGCCATGCCGGTAGAAATACGGCTGGTAGCACGCGCCGGCGGCACCAGCCGCGTGATTGCCGCGCTGCGTGGACACCAGGTGCGCGTGGAGCGCGACTGCATTCGCGTTCCCTGCGCTCCACGGCAGAAAATCCAGATGCTGCAGCTGATTTCTACGCTCAGCGACTCCATCGATGACGTGGCGATCCACGAGCCGTCGCTGGAAGACCTGTTCTTCGGGATGGGAGGCCGTCATGCACGCGCGGCTTGACTGGTCGGCGGCAGCCACCATCGCCTCCCGTGAGTTCCGTGACCGCCTGCGTAACCGTTGGGTGCTGGCGGTGGCGCTGGTGTTTGCGGTGTTTGCGCTGGCCATTGCCTGGTTCGGCATGGCGCAGCAGGGCAGCGTGGGATACCGCGGTATCGACGTCACCATTGTCAGCCTGTCCAGCCTTGTCACCTACCTGGTGCCGCTGATTGCGCTACTCCTTGGCTACGACGCAATTGTCGGCGAGCGCGAACGCGGTTCGCTGGAGTTGCTGCTGTCGCTGCCCATTACGCACTTTGAACTGCTGCTCGGGAAATTTGCCGGCCTGGCGGCTGCACTGGCTGCATCGACAGCATTGGGCTTCGGCGTGGCGCTGCTGGCGCTCTCCAACCAGCTCGATGCGCGGGACGCCATGCATTTCCTCGGCTTCGCCGGTAGCGCCATTCTTTTGGGACTGGCATTTCTCAGCATGTCGCTATGCCTGTCGGTGCTGGCGCACAACCGCATCCGCGCCAGCGGGCTGGCCATCGGCCTATGGTTCCTGTTCGTGCTGGTGTTCGACATGGTGCTGATGGGGGTGCTGGTGCTGTCACAGGGAGCCCTGGACAGCAGCGTGTTCGGCGCCTTGCTGATGCTCAATCCAGCAGACGTGTTCCGCCTGCTGAACATCTTCAGCTCCGAGCAGGTGCAAGGCCTGTATGGCCTGGCCACCGTGATGCCGGAGCATATGACCAGCCCGGGCCTGCTGGCTGGCGTGATGCTGGCCTGGATCGCAGTTCCATTTGCCATTGCAACGTGGAGATTCAAATGAAGTTCAAGCGAAATGCCGCCGCCATGGTGGTGGTCCTGATGCTGGCCGCCTGCGGCGATGCCGCCCGCGCGCCGGCGGCCGGCGAGCCAGCGGACGACGCAGCTTGCGCGCTGGACGGCATGAGCCTCAAGGACTATCCGGGGCCCAAGGCACAAATCGTGTTCAAGGACGGCCATATCGACTATTTCTGCAGCCTGTCTGAGCTGTTTGAAGTGCTGTTCGGCGAAGATGGCCAGCGCGGCATCGGCGCCAGCTACGTGCAGGACATGGGCAAGGCCGACTGGAACAGGCCGCGCGGCCACTGGATCGAAGCCCGCAACGCATTCTTTGTAATCGACAGCCGCGCGCGGGGCGCCATGGGACCGACTATCGGCACCTTTGCCAGCAAGGAGGAGGCGCAAGCCTTCGCAGCACGCGAAGGCGGCCGCGTGATCGATTACAGCCAGGTCAAGCCGGACGTGCTCAAGCTGGGCACCAAGCCGGCCCGCGACGCGCATGACGACTCAATGCGCTGAAGTTTTTTACCCACCAACCAAGAGGAAGACAAGCATGAAAACGTTTACCAAGCTGACCGTCGCTATCGCTGCCGCCGTATTGGCGCCTGCGGTTATGGCCGCCGCACCTGCCAAGGGCGCCGGCGTCAATGGCGAGAAGATCTATTCGGCCAACTGCGCCTCCTGCCACGCCGCCGGTGTGCTGGGCGCGCCTAAGGTCGGCGACAAGGCTGCCTGGGGCCCGCGTGTCAAGCAGGGCAAGGAAGTGCTGTACACCCACGCCCTGAACGGCTTCAAGATGATGCCTCCTAAAGGCGGCAATCCTGGCCTGAAAGACGACGAGGTGAAGGCCGCCATCGACTTCATGGCCAAGAGCTGATGATGCAGCGCCGGCGGCTGTTGGCTGGCGCCGTGCTGCTGCCCTTGCTGGCGGCCTGCACGGCCAGAGATGAGGTGCACCATGTGCCGGGGCATGTGTTCGGCACGCAGGTGGAGGTCAGCATTTACGGGCCTTCCGAAGCGGAGGCGCGCGAACAGGGCGCTGCCGTGCTGCGTGAATTCGACCGCCTGCATCACAAGTACCACGCCTGGCAACCGAGCCAGCTGACGGCGCTGAACGATGCTATCGCCCGTGGCGAGCCTTTCGATGCAGATGAGGAAATGGTGGGGCTGTTGCGCTCCGCTGCCGAACTGTCGGCGCGCTCCGGCGATACGTTCAACCCCGCCATCGGACGCCTGATCAGGCTGTGGGGGTTCCAGAAGAACGATATTACGGCTGGCGGCCCGCCGCCAGCCGAAGTCGACAGGCTGGTGAAGGCCAATCCGCGCATGGCGGACCTGCATTTCGATGGCAACCGCATTACCAGCAGCAACCGCGCGGTCATGCTGGACCTGGGCGGCTACGCCAAGGGCTATGCGTTGGACCGTGCGGCGCAAATCCTGCGCCGGGCCAACGTCAAAGCGGCGCTGGTCAACGTTGGCGGCAACGCGATTGCGCTCGGTCAGCCTGGCTCGCGGCCATGGATGGTCGGCATCCGCAATCCGCGCGGGCCGGAGATGGTGGCGCGCGTGGCCCTGCACGACAATGAGGCGATCGGCACCAGCGGCGACTATGAGCGCTACTTCATGAAGGATGGCAAGCGCCATGCCCACATCATCGACGCCCGCACCGGGCAGACGGTGGACCTGGTGGCATCGGTGACCATCATCACCTCCGGTGGCGCCGACGCCGGCTTGCGTTCGGATGGTAACTCCAAGCCGCTGTTCGTCGTCGGCCCGCAGGGCTGGTGCGGCATGGCGCAACGGCTCGATCTCAAGGAAGCCATGCTGATCGACGCGCAGGGCGAGGTGTATGCTACGCCTGCCATGATGGCACGCACCGACCAGGGAAACGGAAATGGGAAATCTGTACGAGGATGCACTGCCGCCCGCAACGGGTGAGCGCTTCGATACGCTGTTGTCGCACAAAGGGCTGGTGATCGAGCGCATCGTCAGCACGTCGAAAATCGAATCTCAGGAATACGTACAGGAGCAGGACGAATGGGTGATCTTGCTGACCGGAGAGGCCATGCTTGAAGTGGCGGGGCGCAGGCTGTCGTTGAAGGCAGGCGACTACCTGTTCCTGCCGGCGCGCACCGCGCACACGGTGAAGAAGGTGTCCGATGGCGCCTTATGGCTGGCGGTGCACTTGCACGGCCGCGGTGCGTGACAAAGCGCGCATCTTTTACCGTTTTTATTTGCTACTCTTGGTCACTTTATTTCCGGAGCCAAGAGAATGCAACCGACGCAGCAGCAGGAAGCGATAGAGGAGTTCTGGCAGCATATTTCGCATTGCGACCACGTGGTGCAAATGTACGAAAATGAAGAATCGTTCCTCGCTATGCTGGAGGCTTTTGTGATGGAGGGATTCCGCAACAACGACGCCGTCGTCATTATCGCCACGCCGGAGCATCGGGCAGCGCTGGCCGGGCGCCTGGAACGTAACGGCATCAGCGTCAGTGCTGCAGCTTCGAGCGGCCAGTACATCGTGCGCGATGCCCGCTCTTGCCTGGCGCGCTTCATGTTTGATGGCTGGCCCGCGGAATCGCGTTTCAATGCAATGGTGGAGGAATTGCTCGCCAAGGCGCGTGAAAGGCATCCGACGGTGCGCGCCTTCGGCGAAATGGTGGCCTTGCTGTGGGAGGAGAAGCTGTATCGCGCCACCATGCGTCTGGAACATATGTGGACGCAGCTGTGCCAGCGCGAATCCTTCCCGTTGTTCTGCGCCTACCCGAAGGCCAGCTTCGATGCCGGCGACCCTGCGATCTGCCGCGAAGTGCACAACGCGCATACGAGGGCCTGCCCGCCGCTATAATGGGGCGATGAAAATCGTCCTGGTCACTTTCGGCTGCCTGTTCATGGTCCTCGCGGTCCTGGGCGTGTTCCTGCCGCTGCTGCCCACCACGCCCTTCCTGCTGCTGGCGTCGGCCTGTTTCGCGCGCAGTTCGGACAAATTGCACAACTGGCTGCGCAATCACGGCCGCTTTGGCCGCTACCTGCGAGACTACGAGGACGGCCGCGGCATCCCGCTGCGCGGCAAGATGCTGGCCATGGCGATGATGTGGCCGTCGATGTTTTACTCGATATACAGGGTGCCTTTCCTTTCATTGAAAGTCATGCTGTTCCTGGTTGCCTGCGGCGTGACGATTTACCTGTTGCGCCTTCCCACCTCCCGTCCGCTGGATGAATAAGAAAAGTTTGATTGCCGCTGCAGCCGCGCTGCTGCTGTCCCATGCCGCCTTCGCCGCACGGTGGGAAGTGATTGCGGGAGCGCCCAGTGCCTTGCGCAGCGAGAAGCTGGCGACGCCGCGTGGCATCGCGGTGGGGAGCGACGACACCATCTACTTCACCGATGGTGCGTCGGTTCGGGCATTGAAGCCGGACGGCAGGCTGGCGACCCTGCCGGGGCGCTTCATTGCCCCGGCAGGACTGGCGGCGGCGAGCGATGGCACGCTGTACGTGGCCGATGCCGGCAACCATGCGGTAAAAGCGATCTCGCCGTCCGGCGAGGTGCGCACGGTCGCCGGCCAGGCCGGTACTGGCGGACGCAATGACGGCAAGGGTATCGCAGCACGCTTCGACCATCCGGCCGGGCTGGCGCTCGATGCAGCGGGCGGCCTTTTTGTGGCCGATGCCGGCAATAGCGCGTTGCGGCGCATCGGCGCCGACGGCGTGGTCAGCACGGTGGCCCAGGGGTTGCCGTTTCAGCCGCAAGGCATTGCGCTTGACGCACGCGGCGGGATCGTGTTGTCCGACGCAGCCAGCGCCTTGCGCATCGATGGGCAAGGAAAATGGCAGCCGCTCGGCATGCAATCGGGTGCGTCGACCGCCCAAGGACAGGCGGAGCCGCAGCAGGGAAACGCCAGTGAGCGCGTCTCCACCAGCGTGATCGCGGCGGTGCGCGGTGCTGCCGAGAAGGCGGTACGCGAAGCAAAAGAGGGGCGGCCGGCCGATGCCGAGCACGATGCAGGTGTCGTGGCGGGGGCGCTGGACGAATGCCAGCGCGGCAAATGCCTGCGTCGCTATTCAGCCCCGAGCATGCCGACTGCCGACAAGGCGCGCGCGATGCCGCCCGGGCAGTTGGCTGCGGATTCCCAAGGCCGGCTGCTGGCGACGTCGCCTGCCACCGGCACCATCTACCGCATCGAACATAACGGCTTGATCGTGCCCTTGCTGGGCACCGGCGACGTAACCGGCGAATTGTCAGGCGTGGTGCGCGATCGTGAGGGCGGCCTGAACGTGCTGCTGGCCGAGCGGCTGGCGGCTATGCGCTGGGACGCCAGCGGCCAGCAGCAGCCATTTGCGCTGCAATACGCAGCCTCGCTGAACCGCGATGGCCCGGCAATGCAGGCGCGTTTCGGCGATATTACCCAGCTTGCAGTGGGGCGCGACGGAGGGCTTTATGTGCTGGACGGCGACCAGTTGCGCCGCATCGACAAGGAGGGCGTTGTGCGTACCTTGCTGGAGGCGGGCAGCTTCCGCAAGTTGCGCGAATCCCACGCAGCAGCCCAGGTGGACTTGCACGGCTCAATGGTTGCACGGCCCAGCACCGGCGTGTTTGTGACCGCCAATGGCGGGCTGGCCGGCGTCAGTGCGGAAGGCCTGATCTCCCTGGTTAGCGGCCCGCCTGGCATGACGCCCGAGCAGACCGGTTTCATGCCCGCGCTGAAACGCATCTGGGCTTATGTCGCCCAGGATGCGGAACCCTTCATGTTGCCCGGCCTGGGCCAGCACCGCATCGCGGCGGATGCCGGCGGACAGGCCTGGTATTGCGCCGATAACGTGCTGTGGCGCATCCGTCCCCGCGGCGTCGCGCGCAAGATCGAGCTGCGGGCAGGAGATGGTTGCGGCGATGTGCTGGTGGTCCCCAGCGACGACGTGTTCATGCTGCACGGCCATTACATCAGCCGCGTTGGCGCCGACGGCTACCAATGGCTGGCGGCGGGCAGCCGCGAACGGAAAGGCAGCGGAAATGGAACAGGATTGCTGGCGCGCTTCCGCAACATTACGCACGCGGCGGCTGATGCTGCCAACAACATCTACCTGATCGATGATGGGATGCTGCGCAAGATATCGGCGGACGGCGAAGTTAGCACCGAAGGGAAAGGCTTGCCGGAAGACGCCGGCCGGCTGCGCGCCCTTGCCATGGACAGGAAGGGCGCGCTATACGTGGCAACTCAGCACACGATCATGAAGCTGAAGCCCTGACTCATGGCTGCCAGTTGACGTTCACCGTCGCCGTGCCGCTGGCCGGCGTGGTGAAGGTATGGTTGCTGCCGCCCTCCCACACGGTGGGGTTGGCGCTCTTCTTCAGGAACTTGTAGCTCACCGTTGTGCCGGCCGGCACGCTGACATCGGTGTACCAGTTCGGATAGCTGTAGACCACCTGGTTGAACAGCGGGCCAAGCGGTGCGCTGGCGCTCCAGTTGGTGAGTTCGAACTTATCCCCGGTCAGGTAGACGTTTTCCCCCGGCGAAGTGGTAGCGTTGCCCACCACGAAGCGCACCGTCACTTGCGGGCCGCTGAGGATTTCGAAGTTATCCCAGCTATCACTGGCTACCGCGCCAGCCGTGACTACGCTCACGCTGCTCATACCTGCGGTCACGCTCGGCACCAGCACCCTGATCTGCGTGTCTTCCCATGACAGGATGTTGGCGCCACTGACCACCGTGCTGCCGAACTTCACCGTGCCTTTGGTGGCGCCGAAGCCGCGGCCGTCGACGGTGATGGTCTTGCCGGGCATCGACATGTTCGGACCGACGTGGCCCAGTTTTGGCGAAGCCACCGCGGCAGTGTACTGCCAGACAGCGATGGCGCCGGCTGCCAGCGTGAAACTGCTGACCGCACCGTTGGCCCCCACGGTGATGTTGTTGCCATTGAAGCCGAGTCCGTTCAGCACGTCGGTATAGCTGCCTGCCGGCAGTCCGGCGATGAAGCCGCTGATCGAGGTCGCTGTGGAGAGGTTGCGGTTGATCGCAACCACGGCGACGTTATTGCCGAAATTGCGCTCATAGATCAGCACGTCGTTGTTGACCCAGCGCTGTTGCGTCGTGCCATAGGCGATGGCGGGATTGGATTTGCGCAGAGGCGCCAGGCGGGCCACCAGGCCGTACGCTGGCGTGGTGGTGGCGAAAGAGGTCATCATTGCGCGGTTGTCCGGATCGCCGGTACCCTGCATGTACTGCTCTGTGCCGTAGTAGATGGCAGGCACGCCGCGCGAGGTCAAGGTAAAGGCCAGCGCCTGTTCCAGCTTGCGGCCGCTGGCGCCCGCCACCTGGAAGCGCGGCATATCGTGGTTGTCGATGAAGGTGACCTGGTCGCCTACGTGCGAGTACTGGCCGGCGGTATCGCTCACCATCTGGTTCAGCGACGTCATGTTCGCCGAACCGTCCTTGAAGACCTGGCGCACTTTCTGAGCGAACTGGAAGTCCAGCAGGCTCATGCCGCTGCGGTTGGCGAAGTAGTGGTTGGCCGGATCGACCTCGTTTTCGCTCAGGTACCACTCGCCGAAGGTGAACACCGGCTTGTAGCCTTGGATATAGGACATCAGGCTTTTTTGCCATCCAAAGGGCATGTGTTTGACCGCGTCCATGCGAATGCCGTCGATGCCCAGGTCCAGCCACACCTTGATGGCAGCCTTCATGTAGGCGTCCACGGTGGCGCTGTTATGGTTCAGGTCGGCCAGGTCGAAGAGGTTGCGGTAGATGCCGCTCTCCAGCGTGGAGAAATCGGTGCCGCCATTGTGGTGGAAGTAGCCGTTCGGGTCGGAGCCGTAACCGGCCAGCAGGGCGCCGTTGTCATACAGCTTGCCGTTCTCGCCGAAGCTTGTATCGGTGGCCGAAGCAGGCGATGTATGGTTGGGCGCGAAATCGATGATCACCTTGATGTTGCGGGCGTGGGCCGCGTTGATCATGTTGGTGAAATCGGTCATGGTGCCGAAAGCCGGGTTGGCGCGCTTGAAGTCGCGCGCCCAGTAGCCGTGGTAGGCGGTGCTGTTGGTGCCGGAGTAGTTCAGCACTGCCGTGATGTTTTCCACCGGCTGCGAAATCCAGATGGCGGTGATGCCCATGCCGGTCAGGTAGCCGTCCTCGATCTTGTTCTGGATGCCTTTCCAGTCGCCGCCGCAGAACAGCTTTTTCTGCGTGCAGCCGGAGCTGAAGGCAGTGCCGGTGGGGTTGTTCGCGCTGTTGCCGTCCGCCAGGCGGTCGGTCACGATCTGGTAGATCACGTCTGTGTTGAAGCCTTGCTTGTTGCCGACTGCGGTATCCGGGGCTGCCTGCGCGTTGAGGGTGAAAGCGGCCAGGATTGCCGCGAACACTGTGTTGCGTTGAGTCTCCATAGTCCTTCCTTTCTTTGTTTTGGTCGACAAAGTATGGAGTAGTTTGACTACGTGCACGCTTGTTTTGTGGTGTAAACGCAGCAAAATCTGCGATTAAATTGAGGTATTTTGACTACAGAAAATCCTGTAGTCGGCGCCCCAGCCGCTTGCCGAGTGCAAGCAGAGTGAGGGTGGGCGGCAAGCCCCAGGGGGCGGGCAGGACGGAGGCGTCGCAGACGTACAGGCCCGCAGTGGAGGTACGCAAATCGTTGTCGACGGCGGCCGGGCTGCCGCTGCCAACGGCCAGAGCACTGCCGGGATGGGCGGCGAAATGCCAGCTCTGGAATACATGGCGCGCACCGGCCTGGGCCAGGATGCGCCGTGCCAGCGCGGTACCGCGCTTGAAGCGTTCGCGGTCGGCGGCTTGCAGCGTTTTGTCGACCCAGTGCGGGCCGATGCCGCCGCCGGCGAGGTCGCGGATCTTGACCATGATGCTGAGCGTGCGGCGATGCGCGAACAGGCGATCGATGCGGCCAACCTGCAGCGCGAACGCCTGGTACATCGGTTTGGGCAGGGTCAGGTCGGCAAATGACAAGCCTTCTTCCGGCAAGGCCATGCCGGCGGCCATCGGCACTTCGGCGCCGCCGTCCATGTCGTCGACGACGCCCATTACCGCCACGACGGGATCGCTGATAAAGGGCAGGCTGCGCGGCGCCAGCCCTGAAGCATGCAGCAGGCGCGGGCTGCCGATGCCGCCGCCTGCCAGGATCACTACGCTGGCATGGGCTGTGTGGATTGCACCTTCGCGAGAGTATTCGACGCCGACGGCGCGGCCTCGATCGAGCAGCACGCGCCGGACCGGGGCTTGGTCCAGGATATGCGCGCCGCGCAGGCGCGCCTCGTCAAGCAGGTCGCGCGCAGTCCATTTGGCGCCATATGGGCATCCATAGACACATCGCCAGCAGCCAGTGCGGCAAATAGCGGGGCGGATCATTTTGTCGAGTTTCTGCCAAGGGAAACCGGAGGCCTGCGCGGCCTGCATGATGCGTTGCGCCATGGGGCCCAGCAATTCGTCGGGTAACTGGCCTATCGGGAGTTCGGCGCGGCATTGTGCGAGCGAAGGAACCAGGTCTATGCCCAGCGCTGCAAAGCGTTCCAGTGGCGGGGCCGCCGCCGTGGCGAAATTCAGGGTGGAGCTGCCGCCGGTAGCCAGTCCGCGCACCAGTAGCGATGCGTCGCGGTGGAAGAACGCGCCCTTGCCTGGAATGGCGCCGATCCCCGCCATTTGCGCGAGCGTGCCCTTTAGAGGCGCACCGCTGCCCTGTTCCAATACCAATACGCGCTGGCCATGCCGCGCAAGCGTCTGCGCGACGCTGGCGCCGCCTGGGCCACTGCCGACAACGATGGCGTCATAGCGTTGAAGGGTTGGTTCCTTTGCCATGATGGATCTCCTGTTCCATATCGAACGTGCAGACCAATGTCGTGGCGACAATGGTGTTGTCAAATTATATCGACAACGTTATGGATTAGCGGAGGGATGGGCAGGACGGAGGAGGGGAGCCGTGCCGCACGCGAACAGGTGCGGCACGAAGGGCAGAGACTTGGCGATCAGCGGGTTTGCTTGTCGTGCTTCTGGTGATGAATGGCGGCGCTACTGCGGTCAGCCTCGCGCTGCAGTTTGTGGCGCTCTTTGCGGGTGACCTTGCCGTCGGCCTTGGCCATGGCTTCGTCGTTGGCCAGCTTGGCTTCGCGTGCTTCCAGGTGCTGTGCTTCCTTGGCGGTCAACTGGCCGGACTCGATGCCTTGGGCGATACGGGCTTGCTGGTTCTCTTCGCGCTTGTCCAGGTTTGGGGTGGACTGGGCGAAGGCAGGCAGGACAAAGGCAGATACCAGGACGGCGGCGCACAGCTTGATGGTTTTCATGGCGTTCCCTTTCTTTGGTTGGTTTTCGCGAAGCGCGTGGCTGCAGTATAGGGTGGGTGCAGCCCGCAAAAAACATCGCGCCATGTAAGCGGTGTAAGCATTTGCAACCGTTTTGTTAATGAACATCGGGGCGCAGGTGCTGCATCAGGTCTTTCAGCGCGCCCTGCGACAAGCCGTCCAGCTCCGGCAAGCGGCGGTCGATTTCGTTGGCCAGGTCGGCCAGCAGCCAATCCATTTCGTCCAGCATGGCGCGCAATTCCGCCAGTACCTCGGGGTCGTCCTGCATCATGGCCAGCATGCTGGTCATGTCGTCCGGGTTGAAGCCGGCCTGCAGCACCAGCGAACGGATCGATGCCATGCGCTCGAACAGGAATTCCATCGGCGCGCCGGGGGCGTCGGCGGCGGGGCGCTGCTGCAGCATGGCCCGCAGGTCGAACCAGGCATGAAGCAATTCCGAGAGATGATTCAGGCGTCCGGATGGATCGGCAGCAGGGCCGGCCTCTGTTGGCTGTCCGGCCTGCGCTTGCAGCAGGTCGCGCAGGATGGCCAGTACGTCGCCATCAAAACGCGGCTTGTTGATCCGGTACAGCATTTCCAGTCGCTTCATGTCGAGGCGTCGCAGCACAGTTTCGCTGACGTCGGCGGCAGCTACGATGCGCGCCAGCCGGTCGACCTGGGCGCCGTGCAGGGCGTGCGGGTAGCCGCTGCCGTCCAGCCGTTCATGGTGCTGCAGCACGGCCTTGCTTGCAGCGGCGGGGAAGCCGGGCAAGTCCTTCAGCAACACGTAACCAGTCACGGGATGCACGTGCACGAAACGGCGCTCTTCCGCCGTGACCTGGTGCGCCTGGTCGAGGATGCGCGGATCGGTGTGCATTTCGCCAAAGTCGTGGCACACGCTCGCCAGCAAGACGGCAGGCAAGTCGGCCGCTGGAACGCCCATGCGTTGGGCGCAGGCGAAGGCAATAATGGCGGTACGCAGCGTGTGTTCGAACATCTCCTTGTACTTGTCCGCCATGACGGTCAGGCGCAATTCGATGGTCGAGTGGAGGCGCAGGTTGGCGGTGCAATGCTTTAGCTGGCGTGGGTCGCACGCCCGTGCCAGGAGCCGGCGGTAAATTGTGTCGTGCTCGAGGATGCGGTCGAATTCGATCGCCAGCGTGGCGGCATCGACGGCCTTGTCGGAGGACAGTACCCGGTCGAGCGGGGCGGAGAGCTTGTAGCGGGTGAGCTTTTCGAACTGCTTGCTGTCGATGCGGGCGCCCTTGGCCAAGATCTTGGTGCCGTTGCTGGCGTAGATATCTGCGCTGGCAATGATATCGCGCGCGTCCCCCATTTCGGTGACCGAGCGTACGAAATGCGGGCTCTCGCCGGGAACATCTTTCAATTGCATATCGCTAGCCATTTGGCCTCCAATTCGGGGTCAGGTCCGACATGCGGACATTTTGCGCGCAAAATGTCCGCATGACAGACCTGACCCAAAAAAAAGCCCCGCGCTAGGCGGGGCCGGAAGCAGAGGCGGAGAGACGCCTTTGAAACACCTTAGAACTTGTAGCGCAGGCCGGCCAGGAATTCGCGGCCGGTCACGTTGTTCACCACCACGCTGTTGCGCGCGCGGCTCACGAACTGGTCGTTTTCTTCGTTGGTCAGGTTCACGCCTTCCAGCGTGAGCTCCAGCTTGTCGTTGACTTTGTACGACACGGACATGTCCACGTTCAGCGACTTGTTCTTGCCTTCCACGTCGTTGTTGTTCTGGCCCGGCACGCGAGTCACGAACGAGGAACGGGAGGAAGCCGAAATGCGGGCACTGAGCTTGCCGTTGTCGTAGTACAGCGTGGCGTTCCAGGAGCGCGGCGACAGGTTGAGCAGGTCGTCGGTGATGCGGGTGTCGCTGGTTGGCGAAACCACGTACTCGATCTTCGACTTCACGTGGGTGTAGTTCAGCAGCGCACCGAAGTCCTTGCCCCATGCCGGCAGGAAGGTGAACGGCTGCTGGTAATTCAGCTCGAAGCCTTTCAGCTTGCCGCCATCGGTGTTGATTGGAGCCGTTACCTGGAAAACTTCTTCGCCGGTGAAGTTGGCTGGCAGCAGCGACATGGGCAGTCCGGTGTCCTTGTACGCCATATTGGTGCGCAGGGACTGGATATAGGTGCTGATGTTCTTCTGGAACAGCCCCAGGCCGACAAAGGCGTTCTTGCCGAAGTAGTATTCGAGGCTGGTGTCGAAGGTCTTGGCACGGAATGGCTTGAGCAGCGGATTGCCAGTGGTGATGCTTGGCGTGCCGGTGGTGGCGATGGTGCCGCCCGGCGACAGGTTGTTCAGTTGTGGGCGGGTCATCACCTTGGCCGCGGCAAAGCGGGCGATCAAATCCGGCGTCAGCGTGGCAGCGATGTTCAGGGACGGCAGGGTGTCAGAGTATTCATTGTTGACGGTAACCGCGGTGCCGCCACCTGCAGCCTGGTAGCCGGTTGCAGAAAGCTCGGTCTTTACGTAGCGTGCGCCAAAGTTGCCGCGCAGCGGAACGCTGCCCAGCTCCGTCTTGAACTCGCCCATGAGGTAGAAGCCTTTGTCTTCCTCGTTGACAGAACGGTTGTTGCCGCGCGCATTGCCGTTGGTGATGGAGGACAGGGTGAAGTCGCCCGGGCCGCCGGCAGGGCCGCTCTTGATGCAGTTGCAGTAGATGTCGTAGGCCTTGGCGATGGCATTCAGGTCGGGAATCAGCCAGGTGGTGTAGGTGCCGGCCGGCAGGTTCTGACCCTTGCCGAAGCCGCTCACGGTGGTCGTCAGGTTGCCGGAACCGGCCGGCGGCGCGAAGATAGTATCGTTCTGGTTCACGCGGCGCGACTCGTAGGAATCGAAGTCGTACTTCTTGCGATTCAGGCCGCCCTTGATGGTCAGCGCGTCCGACGCCTCCCAGGCCAGGTCAACGGTCGCCGTGTCGTTGCGGTTGTTGGCGCCTTGCGGGCGGATGCGGATTTCGCTGCTCGTGGTATTTGGAATGGTGGTCGGCTGGGTGCCGCTGGCGACCTGCGGCACGCCGACGATTCCCATGCTGCCGCTGGCTGCCGGGTCGAACGGCAGCGAGATGATCGGATGGCGGTCGTCCTGGCGGAAGTCGATCGTGTAGCCGTTCACGTTCAACGCATCAAGCGTGGTGGTCGTTTGCACCGGATTGCGGAATTTCGAGGTGGCGCGGCCAACGCGCGCCTGCAGTTGCAGTGTATCGGTCAGGCGTTGGTCGAGGGTCAGCGTCGGCTGGGTAAAGGTGGTGGACAGCTCGTCGTAGCGCGACTCGGCGCGCATGTCCACGCCGTTGAACTTACCGTACAACAGGTTGCCGTTTGGAGCGTACTGCGCTTCCACGACCGAGGTTTGCGGCTTGCCGCCCTGGCTGGCGGAGCGGCTGAAAGAAATCGCTTCCAGGAAGTCCTCCTGGCGCGTCGCATCGAGCTTCGCATACAGCATGTCGAAGGTGAGCAGCGAGCCTTGCATCGGGCGCCACTGCACGGAACCGGTGAGGCCGACGCGGTCCTGGTCGTGGGTCAGGCGCCCATAGCGCGGCAGGCGCGGATGGAAGTTGTTGGCGTTGCTGGCCAGGTTGTAGGCGTCGGTCGCTGCTTGCGAAGCGGGCAGGCGCGGTACACCTTGGGCAGCAGGGCCGCAGGTGGCTGCAGTGGAGTTGGCCGGATTGGCCGCCACGCCTCGCGGCGCGCACCAGCCGCCGCTCGATGGTCCGTTATCCCAACGCACAGTGGAGAAGCCTTCCTCCAGCAACTGGCGCTTGGAGAAGGCGCCGGACAGCAGCACGCCGACCTTGCGGTCAGCGAAGGTGTCGGACAGCAGGAAGGCCACGCGCGGGTCGGTCTTCTTCGACAGGTCGTTGTACTTGCCCTTGGCCGTGATGGTGGCGTTGAAGCCTTTCAGGTCGAAGGGGCGCATGGTTTGCAAGTCGACGGTGGCGCCCAGCGAGCCTTCATCCACGTCGGCGGAAGAGCTCTTGCGCACGGTCAGCGACGAGAACAGTTCGGAGGCGAATACGTTGAAGTCGAAGCCGCGCGAGCGGTTGGTGCCGCCGGAGCTGTCGGTGCCGCCGGTAGTGGCCAGCGCTTCCAGGCCGTTGATGCGCACGCGGGTGAAGTCCTGGCCCAGGCCGCGCACGGTGATGCTGCGGCCCTCGCCTGCGTCGCGGTCGATCACCACACCTGGCACGCGCTGCAGCGATTCGGCCAGGTTGGTATCGGGGAATTTGCCCATGTCTTCGGCCTTGATGACGTCGACGATGCCGTTGTCCTCGCGCTTCTTGTTCAGCGCCGATTCCAGCGCGGCGCGCAGGCCGGTGACCACGACCTTCATTTCCGGTTCCGCGGCTGGCGCGGCCGGTGCGCTGGCCTGTGCGTGGGCGAGGCTCATGGCCAGCGCGGTGACTGAGTAAGTGCCGACGAGGCGCAGCGCGAACTTGCGCAAAGCCTCGGTTTGATCCGTGAACTTCATGCCATCTCCTGGTTATTATTGCTGCCGGCTCTTGTAAGTGGTCAGGCCGGTTGCGCTATTTTATGCTAAGAATTTTGCAATGTGGTCAGTCCAAATGCATTTATTTGCAAGATTGGCCTGTCCAGATCAGGCATCGGCGGAAAACTCCCCGCTATAGCGCTTTCCGCCTATGGTGACGTTGTCGAGAAGCAGTGCGCGAACGTTGTGCATAAGCCACGGTTGCCCGGAGTTGCGTGGGGTGCCGAAGTCGCAGTCGCGGATTCTCACGCGCGCGATCGGCGCAATTGGCGCGCCGGCGGGGCCGTTGTAGCTGCTGGCGACAGGACCCAGCATCACGATGGCCTGGTAGCAGGAGACCTTGCCATCGGGCGTGTCGACGTTGCCCACCTTGAGGCCGGAGATCTCGATGTCCGACACTTCGGGCGGACGCGTGCGCACCACGTCGTCGGCCGGGGCGTAATCGCAGTCGAAGGTGATCACGGCGCCGGCGCCTGATGCGACCGGACCGGATGGCCTGGTGGTGCCGGGCAGCGGCTTGTAGAAGCCCGGGCTGGTCTGCACGCCGTTCGGCAGCGTGCAGTCGCGGACGTAGAGGTGGCGCAGGAAGCCGCCGCGGTTCATATTGGTTTTGAGGCGGATGGCGGTGTTGAGCGCGTCGCTGGCCCAGTGCAGGTTCCTGAATTCGATCTGTTCGGCGTAGACGTGCTCAATGCCGCCGGCCATTTCGCTGCCCAGCGTAACGCCGCCATGGCCGCTGTTCATCACGCAGTGGCGGATCAGGATGTTGCGGGTGGGGCCGTAGTGCGTGTCCTTGTTCTTGCCGGCCTTGATGGCAATGCAGTCGTCGCCGTTGTTGAAGGTGCAGCCTTCCACCAGCACGCCGTCGCAGGCTTCCGGATCGAAGCCATCGCTGTTCGGGCCCAGGCTTTGCATGTTCACGTCCTTGAAGTGGACGTTGCGGCTGGCGACCGGGTGGTGCACCCAGAACGGGGCGCCGACGATCTGGTAGCCCTGGAGCAGGACGTTTTCGCATTCGATCAGTTCGACCATGCAGGGGCGCAGAAAGTGACCGTGGCCGAACACGCGCAGATTGGCGGGGACATTGGATTCGGAGAGCACGGGCAGGTAGCGCGAGTCGCTCTGCCAGCGATTGCCTGAACCTTGAATCAGTATGCGCTCTCCGGGTGCGCCTTGCACTTGCGCGGCGTTGTTCGGATTGATGGCCGTTTCGGTGCGTTCGCGTGCAGGCTTGCCACGGCCTTTCCAGTCCCACCAGCATTCGTTCGGGTTGTTTTCGAAAGGGGCGCCGCCCTGGCCGTCCAGTACGGAGGTCCAGTCTTCGCCGGTGAGAGCGATGTTCTTCTGGCCGTGGGCATAGACCAGTGGCGAGAAGTTCAGGCAATCGTTTCCTTGCCAGCGGCTGCGAACCAGCCTGCCGTTCTTGCCGCAGTCGATGTCGCCGTATTTTGCGTAATCGTCCGGATTGGCGCTGAACATCAGGCGCGCGCCTTTTGCCAGGTGCACGTGGACGTTGGAGCGCAGTACCAGCGGGCCTTTGATGTACCACGCGCCTTCTGGAATGACTACGCGCCCGCCGCCGGCCTGGTGCGCGGCGGCGATTGCAGCGGTGATGGCAGGGTAGCAGTCATGGCTGCCTTTTGCCGGCGTTTGCAACGTGCCCGGTTCGAGCGATGCGACCTGGCCTTGCACGGAGACCGGCTCGCATGGCTTGGCGCCGAATTCCGTCACCAGGAAATCCTGCTTGCGGAAGGCGATCGGCGTGGCAAACCGCGCGGCGATTTCCCTTGCGCGCAGCCATGGGTCGCTGCCCGCCAGTTCATTCTCGCCTGCATTGGCGACGGCAGCCGCGAAACGAGCCAGCGCTGGCTGTGAAGCGATCAATGCCCCGCCGGCGACCGCTGCACGGAGCAAGGCACGGCGAGCAGGCACAGGTGCGCTCGCGTCACTCTTGGGGACTGACCCCAGGATGTGACACGGGCTCGGCTGGGTGGTGCGGTGCGGGCCGCTCATTTGCTTGCCGCCAGGGCGGTGCGCACGGGGTTGGCGGCGCGGGCGGCGGCGTTGGCGACGTAGGCTTCCCATTGCTCGCGGGTGGTGATTTCGCCGGCGCGGCTCCAGGCGCCGCCGGCGTAGTAGCGCAGTGGCTTGCCAGCGCTTGCTGGGGCGAGGATCAGTTCATTCAGGGCGTCTTCAGCGAAGCCTTGTGCCGCCGGCACGATGACCGCGGTGCCGAAGGCGCCGTTGCTGGCTTGCTCGATCCATTGCAGCAGCACCTTGCCTTCGCGCCTGGTGGCGATTTGCGGGTTCTGGCCTTTGTCGCTTGGCGTCTTGTTCAGGCCGACCGCGATGGTCAGCGGTTTGTCGCCTGCATAGCTGAAGGTGGACTCGATCATGTCCAGCTGCTGGCCGGCGTCGACGGTGAAGCGCTTGGTTTCTGTCACCGGCAGCCCGGCGGCGTCCCATGCGGCGTACGACAGCTCGAAGATGGAACGTACCGGGCCATTGGCCAGCACTTTCCAGTTCGCGTAGTTGGTGGATACGTACAGTTTGCCGCCATCCCATACGCCGCTACCGCCGGCGCCGCGCGAGCGGCCGACGTTGTACATGTCCATGCCTTCGCCTTCGTCATGGTGGTAGTGGTCGTGGCCCTTGTTGTACCAGCGATCAACAATCGGATAAGGCACGCGCTTGAACCACAGGTCCAGGCCGGAGGTCACCAGCACCTCCTTCACGACGCCCGCCGGAGCGGGAGCAGCCAGCGCGGGACCGTAGGTGCGGTGGCCGATCTTGTCGTTCTCCCAGCCGAAATCGTCGAGTCGTTCGGGGACGTAGCGGGCAAAGGTTTGCGCCGGGAATACGGGCGCCACGCTGTCGATCTTTTCAACCGTGTAAGTGGCGGACTTTTCGCCGGCCTTGAAGCTGTGCTGGAAAATCAGTTCGCCGTAAGCGATGCCGACGTTCTGCGGGTCTTTCGCCTGCGGTGCGACATTGGTGACCTGGTGCGGCACCACGCGGCCGGAGCCATCGCGCACGGCAATTTTCTGGACCAGGGCGTGCGGCAGGGCCTTGTTCACTTCCGACCAGGGAACAGTCACCGTTTCCGAGGGGCGCGCGATGTCGAGGTCATGCTGCAGCGTGATAGTCAGGCGTTCCGCTGCGCTGGCGGCAATCGCGGGCAGTGCGGCGGCCAGTGCGGCAAGGATGCGGGTGGTCTTCATGGCTGCTCCTCAGTGGTGTTCGCGGTAGTCGGTCTGGCCGCCTTTCGGCAGGTAGTGATAGGTGCGCACGCGGTACTGGATGTCGAGCTGGGGATTGGTGATCAGCTTGATCATTTCGGCGCCGGCCAGCAGCACGGGGCCGTAGCCGTGCAGGGCGTGCTTGCTGGTGGGGCGGTTGTAGTAGTACACCATGTCGCCGGCCAGGGTGGTACCGACGCAGGTGCCTTCCACTTCGCCCTGGCCGGTGATTTTCGTCTGCAGGCCGGCCCAGCCGGCTTGTGCGATGGAGCCGTACGGCGCAGGCGAGATCCAGCCCTGGTTGACGGCGTGGGCGATCACGTAGGTGAAGATGGCCGAGGCCGAGGTCTCGAGGTAGGAGTCGTTACGGTCGATCATCTGGTGCCACAGGCCGCTGCCGGACTGGCGCTCGGCAATGCCTTTCAGCGACAGGCGCAGTTGCGCCAGCACTTTCGGGTAGCCCGGGTGGTCCTTCGGCAGCACGTCGAGCAGGTCGGACATGGCCAGCACCGCCCAGCCGTTGGCGCGCGACCAGTAGAAGTTCGGCGCGTCGTTCATGCCGGCGTGCCAGCCGTGCGTGTACAGCTTGGTTTGCGGATTGAACAGGTAACCCGCCATATTGAGCACATTGTTCACCGCGTCGTCATAGTAGGCGCGGTTGCCGGTCATGCGGCCCATTTCGGCCAGCGCCGGCACGCCCATGTACAGGTCGTCGCCCCACAGCGATTCGGCTTGCGGGCGCTTGCGGGCCAGGGTGCCGTCCTTCAGGCGGTACTGCTTGTTGGCGACCCAGTCGCTGCAGGTGGCGATCATGTCGGCCAGGTCGGGGCCGACCTTGGCGGCGCGGGCGCGCATCAGGGCGGCGCACATCGAGCCGGAATCGTCGAGCGAGCGCGGGTCGAGGAAGCGCGAGAAGCTGTTGCCGCGCTCCAGCTTGAACTGCTTTTCCTGGGCGGCGAAGTAGGGCCTGGTCTGTTTGAAGAAGTTGAAGTGGCGCTCGGTCATGGCGAGAAAGCTGCGGTCGCCGGTCGCTTCGGCCGCGCGCAGCAGGCCGGAGTGCACCACGCCCATTTCGTACACCTGGATGCCGAAGTCGCCCTTGCTCGGCTCGAAGATCGCATCGGCCACCGGGGTTTTCAGGTCGGTGATGGTTTCGCCGGTCTTCTTGTTGACGATGCGGGTCGGGGTGACGCTGTCCATGTAGCCGCGTACTTTCTGCAACGTGCCGGTGATCTCGGCAACGGTCGGCATCTTGTACGGAACCGGGTAGCTGCCTTCGCCGGCGTCGTTCAGGTTCTTGTTGTCGGTATTGCGGTAAGGGCCTTCCGCGTGGGCTGGGCTGAGGGCGAACAGGCAGGCCAGGGTGGCTGCCAGCAGGGACGATGTCGGCTTCATGGGTCTCCGTGCGACGTTTTAAGTGTGGTGTAACTGCGTCATCTGGTCAGGCCATTCTAATTTGGTCAGACCAAATATGCAAGGTGGACTAGCCAATCGTCGTTTTTGTGTGGCATACTGAAAATGAAGTTCAGGATCATCAAAAGGATAGCTAATGAAACTCGCACGCTACATCAAGATGCACGAGGCAGACAATGTTGCCATCGTGGTCAATGACGGCGGCTTGCCGGCCGGCTCGGTATTCCCGGACGGCCTGACGCTGGTGGAGGGCGTGCCACAAGGGCATAAGGTCGCCCTGGTCGACCTGGCCGAAGGCGATCCCGTGACGCGCTACAGCGTGACCATCGGCTACGCGGACCAGGCGATTCCACGCGGCTCTTGGGTCTCGGAAAAGGTGCTGCGCATGCCGGGCGCTCGTTCGCTCGATGGCCTGCCGATCGGCACCCGCAAGCCGGCGCCGCTGCCGCCGCTGGAGGGCTATACCTTCCAGGGCTACCGCAATGCAGATGGCTCGGTCGGCACGCGCAATATCCTGGCCGTGACCACCACCGTGCAGTGCGTGTCGGGCGTGGTCGACCACGCGGTCAAGCGCATCAAGGAAGAACTGCTGCCGCGCTATCCGAACGTGGACGACGTGGTGGGGCTGGAGCATATCTACGGCTGCGGCGTGGCGATCGATGCGCCGGGCGCCGACGTGCCGATCCGCACGCTGCGCAATATCAGCAAGAACCCGAATTTCGGCAACCAGGTCATGGTGGTCAGCCTTGGCTGCGAGAAGCTGCCGCCAACGCGCCTGTTCCCGGCCGGAAGTATCCCGATCGCGTCGGCCAACCTCAACTCGGCAGCCGGCGAGCCGGACGTGGTATGCCTGCAAGATGGCGCGCACGTCGGCTTCAACTCGATGATCGATTCGATCATGCGCACGGCGGAACATCACCTGCAAGTGCTGAACGCACGCCAGCGCGAAACGGTGCCTGCTTCGGAACTGGTGGTAGGCGTGCAATGCGGCGGCAGCGATGCCTTCTCGGGCGTGACGGCCAATCCGGCCGTGGGCTTCGCCACCGATCTGCTGGTGCGCGCCGGCGCCACCGTGATGTTCTCGGAAGTGACCGAAGTACGCGACGGAATCGACCAGCTCACGTCCCGCGCGGAGACGCCTGAAGTGGCGGCGGCAATGATCCGCGAGATGCAATGGTACGACGATTACCTGAAGCGCGGCGGCGTCGACCGCAGCGCCAACACGACGCCTGGCAACAAGAAAGGCGGCCTGTCGAACATCGTGGAGAAAGCCATGGGTTCGATCGTGAAGTCCGGCTCGGGCGCCATCCACGGCGTGCTGTCTCCGGGCGACAAGCTGACGCAGAAGGGCCTGATCTACGCTGCGACGCCGGCCAGCGATTTCATTTGCGGTACGCTGCAGATGGCGGCGGGCATGAACATCCACGTATTCACCACCGGCCGAGGCACGCCTTACGGCCTGGCGGCGGTACCGGTGATCAAGGTCGCCACCCGCAATGACCTGGCGCAGCGCTGGCATGACCTGATGGACGTGAATGCCGGCCGCATTGCAAGCGGCGAGGCCACCATCGAGGATGTGGGCTGGGAGCTGTTCCGCCTGATGCTGGATGTGGCGAGCGGCAAGGAGACCTGGGCCGAACACTGGAAGATCCATAATTCACTGGCGCTGTTCAATCCGGCGCCGGTAACCTGATGACGGAGGAGAGACATGAGCCAAACTGGAAAACCATTCAAGCGCATCCTGATGACCGGTGCCGCCGGCGGCCTGGGCAAGGTGCTGCGCGACCGCATCAAGCCTTGGGCTGAAGTGGTTCGCCTGAGCGATATCGCGGATATGGGCGAGGCGCGTCCCGGCGAGGAACTGGTGCCGTGCGACCTGTCCGACAAGGCAGCCGTGATGAAGCTGATGGAGGGCGTGGATGCGGTGCTGCATTTCGGCGGTATCTCGACCGAGGCGCCGTTCGAGGCGATCATGCAGGCCAACATCCTGGGCGTGGCGAACCTGTACGAGGCGGCCTACAAGCACGGCGTGAAGCGCCTGATGTTCGCCAGCTCGAACCATGCAATCGGTTACTACAAGACCACCGATATGCTCGATGCGAACATGCCGACCCGTCCGGACAGCATGTATGGTATCTCCAAAGTATTCGGCGAGCAGATGTCGCGCTATTACTACGACCGCTTCGGCATCGAAACCGTTTGCATCCGCATCGGCTCCAGCTTCCCGCAGCCGGCGAACAAGCGCATGATGTCGACCTACCTGTCCTACGACGACCTGACGGAGCTGCTGCGTTGCTCGCTGTTCGCGCCGCGCGTAGGGCACACCATCGTGTTCGGCATGTCGGACAACGATTCGGTGTGGTGGGATAACCGTTATGCTGCGCACCTGGGCTATCGACCGAAAGATTCGTCGGCCAAGTTCGCGCACCTGTTCCCGGATACGTCCGAGTTCCCGGAAAAGGACGACGTCACCACCATCTACCAGGGCGGAAAATTCCTGCTCGACGGCCCGATGTTCAAATGATTGAGCTGCGCAGCGGCTGCTTGCGGGCCGTGGTGCTGCCTGCTGTCGGCGGCGGGCTGGCACGGCTTGACTGGGCCGGCAACCCTGGTCGCGCCGGCGCCCTCGCCACCGCACCGGTGCCGGTGCTGCGTCCCCTTGCCGACGGCGTCGCGCAGCCTCTGCCTGGCCAGCTAGCCTGTTTCCCCCTGGTCCCCTGGTCCAACCGGATCGCCCCTGGCGGCTTTGAGTTCCAAGGCCGCCGCATCACGCCCGCGCCAACGCGCGAAGGCGAGCCCTGTCCGATCCATGGAGAAGGCTGGCGCATGCCATGGCATGTGGAGGCGCATGACGAATGCAGCGTCGTACTTTCGCTATACCGCCGCGATGGTTCGCCATTCGCATTCACTGCCCACATGGCTTACACGCTGTCGGACAACGCCTTGCGTGTGACGCTGAAGGTCACCAACAACGGCCGGCATGCGCTGCCGTTTGGCCTTGGACTGCATCCGTGGATGCCTTGCCCTGAAGACGCACAGCTGCGTGCCGTAGCCGATGGCGTGTGGCAGTCCGGCGCCGACAAGTTGCCAGCAGAGCGAAGCGCGCTGCCGCCAGCGTGGAACTTCTGCGGTGAAGTGCCGCGCCCCTTGCCGCGCGACGGCGTCGACAACGCGTTCACTGGCTGGGACGGCAACGCGCAAATCGACTGGCCATCGCGCCGCTTGCGCCTGCACATCGGCACGGACATGGGCTATTACATCCTGTATGTACCGCCGGGCAAAGACTTCTTCTGCTTCGAGCCGGTGGACCACCCGGTCAATGCGCACAACTTGCCGGGCGGGGCCGCTGCGAATGGGCTGACCGTTCTGGCGCCGGGGCAGGATATGCGACGCACCGTGCGTTTCACCGTTGAGGAGATTGCGTGAGGACGCTGCAAGCCATGCTCGCTGCCGCCTGGCTTGGCGCCGGGCCGAGCGCCCTGGCGGCTTCCGATGCGCCATATAGCGCCGAAACGACATACGCCAAGCTGGCTGGCCAGTACCCGCACATAGCGATTGCCAGTGCGGAAGCGCCGGCGCCGGTGCGCGTGCTGCGCAACCTTGGCTACCTCCAGCGCGGTGAGCATGCATTGCAGCTAGACCTTTACCTGCCCGGGCCAAATGGCGATGGCCGCGGTCGTGCCTGGCCGCTGGTGGTGCTGGTTCACGGTGGCGGATGGCGCAGCGGCACGCGGCAGAATATGGCGCCGCTGGCGGCGCGCCTTGCGGCCAGGGGTTTCGCGGCGGCCACGGTTGACTACCGTTTGTCGGGGGAAGCGCAGTTTCCCGCTGCAATCGACGACGTCAGGGAAGCGATTCGCTGGCTGCGCGCCGCAGCTTTGCAATACGGCCTGGATGACAAGCGCATTGCTATCGCTGGCGGATCGGCTGGCGGCCAGATCGCCGCGCTGGTTGGCACGACGAACGGCCGTGATGCAGCCAGTACCGTGCAGGCGGTCGTCAATATCGATGGCCTGTCCGACTTCACTTCCGAAGAAGCGCGCAAGCATGAAGACGACCCGTCCAGGAATCCCTCCGCAGCGGGAGCATGGCTGGGAGGGCGTTATGCGGAACAGGAGGCACGCTGGCGAGATGCCTCGCCCTTGACGCATGCAGGTCCCGGCAGTGCGCCGATACTGTTCATCACCAGTGGACAACCGCGCTTCAGCGTCGGGCGGGAAGCCCTGGCGCAACGCCTGGCTCGATACAAGATCCCGGTCGAGCACGTGAATCTGCCCGGCACGCCGCATTCGTTCTGGTTGTTCGATCCCTGGCTGGCGCCGACCGCCGACGCCATGCAGGCCTTCCTCGAGCGCACGCTTGGCGTGCCGCAAATGCCGCGTGCGCCGTGGTCGCCGGACCTGGGCGATAGCCGCTACCGCAACCCGGTCCTGCACGCCGACTATTCGGACCCGGATGTGATTCGCGTCGGGAAGCGCTACTACATGACTTCTTCGAGCTTCACCAACGTTCCCGGCCTGCCATTGCTGGAGTCCGGCGATATGGTGAACTGGCGGCTGGTCGGCCACGCCTTGCCGCGGCTGGTGCCGGAGCAGGCGTTCCGCGCACCGCAGCACGGCAAAGGCGTGTGGGCGCCATGCCTGCGTTACCACGATGGCAAATTCTGGATCTTCTACCCCGACCCGGATTTCGGTATTTACGTCGTCACCTCCACCAAATTCGGAGGGCCCTGGAGCAAGCCCCGGCTGCTCATGGCCGGCAAGGGCCTGATCGACCCTGCGCCGCTGTGGGACGATGATGGCAAGGCATGGTTGCTGCACGGGTGGGCCAAGTCACGCGCTGGCTTCAACAACGTCCTGAGCCTGCGCCAAATGGCGCCGGATGGCAGCCGCATGCTGGACGACGTGAGCCGCGTGGTCATCGACGGCAACACTCTGCCTGGCTACAAGACGCTGGAAGGCCCCAAGCTTTATAAGCACAACGGCTGGTATTACGTGTTCGCGCCGGCTGGCGGTGTGGAGACCGGGTGGCAGTCGGTGTTTCGCTCGCGGCATGTCGACGGACCGTACGAGGCGCGCATCGTGATGGAGCAAGTCACTTCGTCCGTCAACGGGCCGCACCAGGGCGCCTGGGTGCGCGCTGAGGACGGGACCGACTGGTTCTATCACTTCCAGGACAAGCGTGCTTTCGGCCGCGTCGTGCATTTGCAGCCAATGCGCTGGCAGGACGATGGCTGGCCGATGATCGGTGAGCCTTCCGCCAAGCCTGGCGTGGGCCAGCCGGTGCCTGAATTCGCCAAGCCGATGACCATGACCGCCGCAGCGTCGGTCCCGGCGCCAGCCTGGCCGGCCATCGGCGACGAATTCCAGGAAAAACGCCTTGCGCCGCAATGGCAATGGGTGGCCAATCCGGCCCCCGGCTGGCACTCGCTGACAGAGCGTGCCGGCTTCCTGCGGCTGTACGCGCAGCCTGCGCCGGTGCCGGCCAATGACGAAGCGGCCATCGCAGCGCTGCGTTCCCTGCCGGCCGTGCTGACGCAGAAACCGCCTGCACCAGTCTTTTCCGCGGTGGCAAAGCTTGAGCTGCACGCCGTCGCGGACGGGGACACGGTCGGCCTGGCCATGTACGGGCAAAGCTACGCCTGGCTTGGCCTGCGCCGCGAGCATGGTGAACTGCGTATTGTCTACGTGCGCTGCGAGGCGGCCAATGACAAATGCAAGGAGCGGCAGGAAGCGTCGAACGCCTTGCCGCTGAAGAGTTTCATCCACCTTCGCATGGACATTGGCGCAGGCGGCCAAACCGCCTTCTCCTACAGCCAGGACGGGGCGAACTTCACACGCGCCGGCACGCCGTTCACGGCCGCCATGGGGCGCTGGGTTGGCGCCCAGGTCGGGCTGTTCGCCACCGGCGCCGCGGGTGCCTACGCCGATATCGATTATCTGCGCATTACGCCTTAGCGGGATGCTGGCTGCAGTTTGCCGAGGTGGCCGGCACCGGCATTGGTCATGACGTTGGGCTGCACGTCGGCGGCATGCAGGGCGCGGAAGGTGTAAGGCACGCTCCAGCCGACGTCGGTCGCAAAGCCGCAATCTGCCAGCGCCTTGCCGTTCAAGAGCGAGCCGTGGTCCAGCACGGCGCCTGCTTCGGATTTGCCGGGATTGTGCAGCACGTCGCCGCAGCCGCGCGCGCCTTCGATATCGTAGGCGTTGGCATCAATGATCACGTGCGCCTGCCTGGCGATGCCGACGCTGTATTCATGCGGATATTCGGCGTGCTTGCGTGAGCCCTTGTGATAGTTGTTGAACAGGTGGACTTGACCGAATCGCACGCGTGGCGTGCGCGCCGTCACTTGCTCGAAGAAGTTGTTCGAGAAGGTAACGCGCAAGTGGCCTTCATCGCCGGTGGCGCGGTCGCTGGCGCCTACCAGCGTGTTCTTTTCGTGCAAAGCGAAGTGGTTGTACGATACCGTGACGAAGTCCGAAGCCGAAGTGATATCGAGCGCGCCATCGTGGCATTGTTTCAGCATGCCGTTCTCTTTAGGAGACTGGCCGTCGGTGCGCGGCGCATCGGTGAAGCTGTTATGGTCGATCCAGACGTGATGCGATCCGGTGACCGTAATGCCGTCGTACAGCGAATTCCAGTTGCCTTTGGCGCCATCCTGCGGGTCCCATGTCGGGTCGGGATCGCAGGGATTGCTGATCGAAAGGTTGCGGATGATCACCTGGCTCGCGTTGCCGACTATCAGGCTGGCGTTGACGAAACCGGCATCTTCCCCAAGGCCGATCAGCGTCGTGTTGGACGGCAGCCGCACCACGCCGACCTTGGCGCCATCGGCCATGTCGAGGGTGCCGCGCACCTGGATGATGCGCGCGTCGGCAGTGCCGGCCAGCGCAGCCTTCAGCTCGGCGGGAGTGGAGACGGTATGCACGTTGGCAGCGGAAGCCGCCGCGCCGCCATGCGTGCCGCCTTGTTCGCCGGCCCAGCCATCGGCCGGCGCATGTTCGCGCGCTGCCTGCCGCGATGTGTCGGCCGGATCAGCGAGCGGGCCGAGGGCAGGGAATAGCCGCAGCAGTTCGCGCGCAGCCATGTCGCCGAAGAAGCGGCCGCCTTTCGGGCCAAGGTGGGTGTAGTCGAAGCCCGCGCCTTTGGGCTGGGCCAGCGTCTCCGCTTCCGCCGGGCCCATTGCCTGCACGGCTGCCAGCGACAGGGCATTCAGGCCCAGTACAGCCACGCCTTCGCGCTGGGCCACTTCGCGCGCCGCTGTCGCCCACGGCGCCAGGTCGTTCCAGACGTAGCCATTCCGGAAGCTGCGGCGGGTGAGGGAAGTCACCAGCACCGGCACGCCGCCGCCAGCCTTCACATCGGCCACATAGCGAGCCAGGTTGGCGGGGTACTCCTTGACCAGGTCCGTCGAGCGGCCCGGTTTGCCCGGCTGGTCGTTGTGGCCGAACTGCATCAGCACGTACGTGTTGCGGAAGCCGGCGCCGTTGCGCAGCAAGGCCTGCACCTCGTCCCAGCGGCCCTCGGCACGGAAGGAACTTGAGCTGCGGCCGTTCTTGGCGAGATTCAGGCAGGTGGTGTCGGGGCGCTGCCGCCGGCACAGGTAATCGCCGTATCCGCCGCCGCTGGCGACGGTCGAATCGCCGACCAGGATGATGCGGTCGGCAGCAAATGCCGGCAGGCTGGCCACGCAGGCCAGGAACAAAACGATGTGACGCAGCATGAGGCTCCCCTGAAGTTCACCCCATTCTATTTTGGCCTGACCATGCGTGCAAGTGGTCAGGCCAAATTATTTTAGCCGCGTGAGAAGGTCTTGGTAACGCGTTCCAGGTGGGCGCGCATGGCCTGGCGGGCGCCTGCGGCATCGTGCGCAGCGATGGCCGCCACGATATTGCGATGGTCGTCCAGGGTGTTCTGGCGCAGCTCTTCCGTCTGGAAGTGCTCTTTCAGCTTGTGCCACATGGTGCCACGCTGGTTCCACAGGGTTTCGACCACCCCCACCAGCGCGGTGTTGCCGGTGGCGCGCGCGATCGCCAGGTGGAAGTTGCGGTCGGCCTGTTCATTGGTGGCGCGGTCGGCGTGGTGCTGCTCCATCTCGGCCGCCGCACGCAAGATCGCATCGATCGCAGAATCGGTCGCCATCTTGGCTGCAATGGCTGCAACTTCGGATTCGATCAGGCGGCGCGCAGCCAGCACTTCGAACGGACCCGGTCCGCCTTCGGCCACGTCGGAAGGAGCGGAAGCCTTTTCGCTGACGTACACACCCGAACCGCCACGCACTTCGACGATGCCGGACAGCTCGAGCGCAATCAGTGCTTCGCGCAGCGAAGCCCGGCTGACGCTCAGTTTCGCCGCCAAGTCGCGCTCTGCCGGCAGGCGGGTGCCGGGCTTGATGCTTTCTTCGCGGATCAGGTCCTGGATCTTGGCCGCGACCACGCGGTACAGCCGTTGTTCGGCTGCAGGATTCGGCTCCGTTGCAACGGTTTTTTTGTTCATGCGAGGTCCCTTGAGAAGTCGACCGATTTTAATTTGGTCCGGCCAATTTCGCAAGAAAGCAACAGCTGCCAACAGCCGGAGATATCTCTGATAGGATGTCTGACATCTTTTTCGCGTGTATAATGAAGGGCATGACTATCCTCCCTCGCAAGCGACATACCCTGGCCCAGGGCGTGGTCGAACAGATCAGCGGCAGCATCAACAGCGGCGTGCTGAAACCCGGCGACAAGCTGCCGACCGAATCGGCCATCATGGAGCAGCATGGCGTCAGCCGCACCGTGGTGCGCGAAGCAATCTCGCACCTGCAGGCGGCCGGGCTGGTGCAGACCCGCCACGGCATCGGCACCTTCGTGCTGGAGAAGCCGCGCAACAGCGGCGGCCTGGGCATCGATGCCGAGAGCATCGTCACCGTGCGCGATGTGCTGGCCATTCTCGAGCTGCGCATCAGCATGGAAACCGAGACCGCCGGCCTGGCCGCGACCCGCCGCAGCGATGAGCAGGTGGCTGAACTGGCGCAGGCGCTGGCCGATATGCGGCAGGCGATGGAGCAGGGCCGCGCCTCGGTGGAAGCCGATCGGCGCTTCCACCTGGTGATCGCCAAGGCCACCGGCAACCGCTACTTCGTCGACATCCTCGGTCAGCTCGGACAGGCGATCATTCCGCGCGCGCGCGTCAACACCGCCAACCTGGCGCAGGACCGCCCGGCCGACTACCTGGAACGCGTGCACCGCGAACACGAAGACATCTTCCGCGCCATCCAGCGCCAGGATCCGGAAGCTGCCCGAGCCGCCATGCGCACCCACCTTTCCAATTCGCGCGAACGCCTGTTGCAGGCCCAGCAACGTTTCGAAAACGCCGCATAAAATGGGCATGTCCCATTTTTTCGCTTGCGTTCGCTTAAACTAGGTTGTACGATGACTTACAACTGAGCTCGCGCTCGATTCGTGCAAAAACCACACTTAGGAGTCAACGATGTCCCTGTCCCCGCAAGAACTCAAGAAAGTCATGTCGTCCGGCCTGCTGTCCTTCCCGATCACCGACTTTGACGCTGAAGGCAATTTCAACGCCAAGACCTATGCCGAGCGCCTGGACTGGCTGGCTCCTTACGGCGCGAGCGCACTGTTCGCCGCGGGCGGCACCGGTGAGTTCTTCTCGCTGACCGCTCCTGAATATTCGCAGGTGATCAAGGTTGCCGTGGAAAGCTGCCACGGCAAGGTGCCGCTGCTGGCTGGTACCGGCGGCCCGACCCGCCAGGCCATCGCGCTGGCGCAGGAAGCGGAGCGCCTGGGTGCCGACGGCCTCCTGCTGCTGCCACACTACCTGACCGAGGCAAGCCAGGACGGCCTGATCGAACACGTGGCCCAGGTGTGCGCCTCCGTGAAGATCGGCGTGATCGTGTACAACCGCGCCAACTGCCGCCTGAACGCCAATTCGCTGGCGATCCTGGCCGAGCGCTGCCCGAACCTGGTCGGCTTCAAGGACGGCGTGGGCGAAATCGAATTGATGGTGCAGATCTACCGCAAGCTGGGCGACCGATTCTCCTACCTGGGCGGCCTGCCGACTGCGGAAGTGTATGCCGGCGCCTACAAGGCGCTGGGCACCCCGGTTTACTCCTCGGCCGTGTTCAACTTCGTGCCGAAGCTGGCGATGGACTTCTACCACGCCACCGTTGCCGGCAATACCGCCGAAACCGACCGCATGCTGGATGAATTCTTCCTGCCATACCTGGACATTCGCAACCGCAAGGCCGGCTACGCCGTGTCGATCGTCAAGGCTGGCGCCCGCCTGGTTGGCCATTCCGGCGGCCCGGTACGCGCTCCGCTGACCGACCTGACCGCGGAAGAAGACGCCATGCTGCTGGCCCTGATCAAGAAGCAAGGTGCCCAATAATGCAGATCACCGGTGAAATGATCATCGGCCAGCAACTGGTGCGCGGCGCTGCCGGCACGCTGTTGGCCTTCAACCCGGCGACCAGGGAAAACCTGCAGCCGCCGTTCGGCCAGGCCGACCTGACGGATGTGGAGCGCGCCTGCGCGCTGGCCGAACAGGCCTTCGACGCCTACCGCGCCACCACGCCGGAAGTGCGCGCCTCCTTCCTGGAGGCGGTCGCCAGCAACATCGATGCTCTGGGTGCCACCCTGACCGAGCGTGCCATGGCCGAAACCGGCCTGCCGCAAGCGCGCCTGGAAGGTGAGCGTGGCCGCACCGTCAACCAGTTGCGCCTGTTCGCAAAAGTCGTGCGCGATGGCCACTGGCAGCACGCCACGCTGGACTCCGCGCTGCCGCAACGCACGCCGCCGCGCCCGGACCTGCGCCTGCGCAAGATCGCCGTCGGCCCGGTCGCGGTGTTCGGCGCGTCCAACTTCCCGCTGGCGTTTTCTGTCGCGGGCGGCGACACCGCATCTGCGTTGGCCGCCGGCTGCCCGGTCGTGGTGAAGGCGCATGCCGCCCATCCTGGCACCTCCGAGCTGGTGGCGCGCGCCGTGCAGAAGGCGGTCGCCGATTGCGGCCTGCCGGAGGGCGTGTTCTCCATGATCCACGGCGATGGCCGCGTGGTTGGCCAGGCGCTGGTTGCCAACCCTTCGATCAAGGCTGTCGGCTTTACCGGCTCGCGCCAGGGCGGCACGGCCCTGATGCGCACCGCCGCCGCGCGCCACGAGCCGATTCCCGTGTATGCGGAGATGAGCAGCATCAATCCGGTCTTCATGCTGCCAGCGGTCCTGGCTGCAAACGCCGAAGCACTGGGTGCCGCTTTCGTCGAGTCGCTGACCATGGGCGTCGGCCAGTTCTGCACCAATCCAGGCCTGGTGATCGGCGTGGCCGGTCCGGATTTCGACCGCTTTGCCGCAGCCGCTGCCGCTGCGCTGCAGCCGAAGGGAGCCGGCACCATGCTAACTGCCGGCATCCACAAGGCCTATGAATCCGGCGTCGGCCGCCTGTCCGATGCAGCAGGCGTCAAGCTGCTGGCCCTTGGCCAGCAAGAGGGCGCCGGCTGCGCCGCCCAGGCAGCGCTGTTCCGCGTCGACGCGGAGAGTTTCGTTGCCAGCCACGCGCTGCAGGAGGAAGTCTTCGGCCCGGCCTCGGTACTGATCGCCTGCCGCGACGAAGCCGAAATGCTGCGCCTTGCTTCCAGCCTGGAAGGCCAGCTGACCGCCACCGTGCACTGCACGGCCGACGACCATCCGCTGGCGGGCAGGCTGCTGCCGACGCTGGAACGCAAGGCGGGCCGTGTGCTGTTCAATGGTTTCCCGACCGGCGTCGAGGTATGCCATGCGATGGTGCATGGCGGCCCGTTCCCGGCCACGTCGGACACCCGCACCACGTCCGTCGGCGCCTCGGCCATCGAGCGCTTCCTGCGTCCGGTAAGCTACCAGAATGTGCCGGCGGCCTTGCTGCCGGCCGCCCTGCAGGACGATAATCCACTGCGCCTGGCACGCATCGTGGATGGGGAGCTGCGCACGGCAGTTTGATTGAGTAGTACGGCCGGAGGAGACGCCGGCCGCTTTCGAATATAAGAAACTATGAATCAGCCCAACCCGCAAGCCGTCGGCCTGGCGGCCGAACCGGCCGCCGCCATCGGCAAATACCGCTGGACCATCTGTGGCCTGCTGTTCTTCGCCACCACCATCAACTACCTTGACCGCCAGGTGCTGTCGCTGCTGGCGCCCGCGCTGTCGAAGGAATTCGGCTGGTCGAATACCGACTACGCCAACATCGCCGCGGTGTTCCAGTTCGTGTACGCGATCTCGATGCTGTTCGCCGGCCGCGTGATCGACAGAATGGGCACGCGCCGCGCGTTCGTGCTGGCCATTGTGGTGTGGTCGCTTGGCGCGATCCTGCACGCCTACTCGGTGCCGATCGGCGCCACGTTCTCCAACGTCCTCGCTGCAGTTGGCATTGCCGCCGTACCCGTATCGGTGGCCGGCTTCATGGTGGGCCGCGCCGTGCTCGCGCTGGGCGAGGCAGGAAACTTCCCGGCCGCCATCAAGGCCACCGCAGAATACTTCCCGAAGAAGGAGCGCTCCTTCGCCACCGGCATCTTCAACTCCGGCGCGAATATCGGCGCGATCCTGGCGCCGATCACGGTGCCTCTGATCGCCGAGGCGTGGGGCTGGCAGTCCGCCTTCGTCATCATCGGCGCAATCGGCTTTATCTGGATGGGCTTCTGGCTGTATTTCTACGACGCGCCGTCAAAGCAGAAGCGCCTGTCGCGCGCGGAACTGGATTACATCAACAGCGATGCGGCCGATGCTCCAGCGGCAGCGCCGGCCGGCGCCGCCGCGCGCAAGGCTTCCTGGTTCAAGCTGCTGGCCTACCGCCAGACCTGGGCCTTCACGGTGGGCAAATTCCTGACCGACGGCGTCTGGTGGTTCTTCCTTTTCTGGCTGCCGAAATTCATGTCGGCGCAATACGGCGTGTCGGCCACCGAAATGGTGGTGCCGCTTGCGGTGCTGTATTCGATGACCATGTTCGGCTCCATCGGTGGCGGCTGGTTCCCGACCTTCTTCATCAATCGCGGCGCCAGCGTTTATCACGGCCGCATGCGCGCCATGCTGGCCATCGCCTTCTTCCCGCTGGCGGTGCTGCTGGCGCAGCCGCTTGGCTACCTCGGCATCTGGGTGCCGGTGATCCTGATCGGAATCGGCGCGTCGGCGCACCAGGCATGGTCCGCCAACCTGTTCACCACCGTGTCGGACATGTTCCCGAAGCACAGCGTCGGCTCCGTGGTGGGCATCGGCGGCATGGCAGGCGGCCTGGGTGGTGTGGTGATCACCAAGGTGGCCGGCAAGCTGTTCGACTATTACAACGCGCTGGGCCAGATCCAGACCGGCTACATGATCATGTTCACCTTCTGCGCACTGGCTTACCTGCTTGCGTGGTGCATCATGAAGGCGCTGGTGCCGGCGCACAAGGAAATCACTGACCTCTGATGGAAAAAGTAAGCGGTGTTCATTGCACGGTGGGTGAAAGCCCCACCTGGCACGCGGGCGAGGGCGCCTGGTATTGGGTCGACATTCCCGCGCGCCGAATCTGGCGCCTTGATCACGCCAGCGGCGCGACCCGCTTCTGGAAGGCGCCGGAGATGGTGGCCTGCTTGTCGCCCGCCGCGTGCGGCGGCTTCATCGCAGGCATGGAGACCGGCATCTTCCACCTCGTGCTGCAGGATGACGGCAGCGTATCGGCGCAGCGCCTGGCTGCGCCGCCAGCGTCAGAGCTGGGCCAGGGCATGCGCTTCAACGACGGCCGCTGCGACCGGCAAGGACGCTTCTGGGCCGGCACCATGTTCATGGACATGGCGGCGGAACGCGCGGTCGGCCAGCTCTATCGTTATACCGCCGCGGAAGGGCTATCTGCGCCTTTCGTGTCCGGCATGCTGACCCAGAACGGTACGGCGTTCTCGCCACGCGGCGACGTGATGTACCTGTCCGACTCGCACCCGAAGCGGCGCATGGTGTGGGCCTTTGATTACGACATCGGCAGCGGCACGCCGCACAACAAGCGCATCTTCCTCGACCTGGGCGCGCAGAAAGGCCGTCCCGACGGCGCCGCCGTCGATGCCGACGGCTGCTACTGGACCTGCGCCAATGACGGCGGCCTGTTGCAGCGCTACACGCCGGGCGGCGCGCTCGATCGCGCAATCGCACTGCCGTTTGCCAAGCCATCGATGTGCAGTTTCGGCGGTCCCGACCTGTCCACGCTGCTGGTCACATCGATCGACCCGGGCAATGCCGGCGACGATTGGCCCGGCTCGGTCTTGCTGCTGCGCCCCGGCGCGCAAGGGCTCGCCGACGTTCGATGCAACGCGCATTAATTTGTTGCAATTCTGCAAAATCGAGTTTTCTTTTTGTTAATTTCCATTCATACTTTATTTTTTATCAATTGCAAATAAAGTATGAAACATCTCGTTTTGCCGGCCATGCTGCTGGCACTTGCCGCGCCGGCGCAGGCTGGCATTACCAGCAGTTTTAACGTCACGTCCGCAGTTCATTGGACGTCCACGGGCGCGGGCATTCTGGAAGACTCGGAAGTCTTCACGCCATTTGGCGGGACAATGCGTTCCAGTCTGACGCCGTCGAGCTGCTTTGGCAGCTATTCCGGGACCGAGCATAACTCGCATTGCTGGTTCGATCTGGACACCGCAGCCTTCCGCTCGCCGTACGACGCTGAATACCAGCGGCGCACGGGAAGCACGGAACCTCCCCGTGCAGGCCTGATTTCCCGGCTCCAGGTCAATAGCGATGGTAGTTATACAGGCTACTTCAATTTCACTACCATCAGCTACGTCGATGCTGGCGACGCGACCGGTATTATTCGCAAGGGCTTTTTCACCGGTTATATATTTCGCTATCAGGGCGCGGGGCTGGCTTTGGATACGGCAATGGATGCGGCACTTGCAGGCTCCTTGTGGCAGCGCCAGGCTTTTACCAGGAAGACATTCATGACAGCGTGGGATCGCAGCAGCGTCGATCCGGTGTCTGGCGACGAGGCGCTGATCGAGGCGGAAGGATGGGATGGCAAACTGGAAATGGCTGCCGTGCCTGAACCGGCGGCGCCCGCACTGTTTGGCATCGGCCTGGCTGCCATCGCGGGGCTGCGCAGGCGGAAGCGCGGCTAGGTTGTTGGATTCTCTTGCAGGGTGCGGCAGAATGCGGCGCTGGCTTCATCGGCCGGGAAGCACGATTCGATGTGGAGTTCTTCCAGCGTGACGTCGCGCGGGGTGCCGAAGGTGGTGATGGTGGAGAAGAATGCCACGCGCTGGCCGTCGCGCTCGAATACGGTTTCAAGCAGCGGCGCGGGCACGGCGCGCAGGTCGCGCTGGCGCCATTTTTCAGGCACGCCCGGATAGGCCAGGACGTCTTCCAGCAGCTCGCGCGCCTTCGCGTCGCTGGGCGCCGTGGCGACCAGCTTGTGCAGGTGGGCCAGCAGGGTGCCCGCGATTTCCTCCCAATTTACGAGTACGGCACGCAAGTCCTGTGGATCGAAGGCATGGCGCAGCATATTGCGGTGCGGGCTGTCGCGGCCGCCCAGCAGCCAGCGGTTCATGCGGACGGCGGCGCCGTTCGCCATCACGATATCCCAGTGGCGATTCATCAGGAAGGCAGGGTAGGGTTCCTGCTGCTTCAGCATTGCTTCGATCGCGCGCCGCATCGGCGCCAGCTCGGGATTGGCCAGCGCCGATTCCATGTAACGCGGCGCATAGCCGGCGGCGACCAGCAGCGAGTTGCGGTCGCGCAGCGTCATTTCCAGCGTGTCGGCGAGGCGCGCCAGGATCTCTCGGCTGGGCTGGGCCTTGCCGGTTTCAATGCAGCTCAAGTGGCGCGTGGAGAGGCCGGCGTCCAGCGCCAGGTCCATCTGGCTCAGGCGGCGGGCAGAGCGCCACTCGCGCAGCAGGGCGCCGACGTGGGCGATCGGAAGCGGGTTTGCATTCATGTGGCCATGGTAACAAGGTTTTGCGCTGCGCTTCCATGACCTCGGAGGTCATTGCTTCGCATCGGACCCGGCCCGATCATGCATCCCATCGAAACCCGTCTTGCAGGAGATGAGCATGAATCGCAGAAGTCTTTTGAAAGCCGCCATTGCATTCGCCGCTGCGGCCGGCGTGGCGCGCCCTGCCAGCGCCGCGGGCGCGGCGAAGGAATTGGCGCCCGCCGATGCGGCGCTGCGGGCCGAGGCGGCGCGCGATGCGCGTGCCTGGCGCGCCTCACGGCGCTTTGTGGCCACCAGCGCTGGACGCGTTGCGGTGGTCGAGCGCGGACGCGGCCCGCAGGCAGCGCTATTCCTGCATGGCCTGCCGCTAAACAGCTTCCAGTGGCGCGGCGCAATAGCGCGCCTGGCGCCGCATCGCCGCTGTATCGCGCCGGACTTTCTTGGCCTTGGCCACAGCGAACCGGCGCCGCAAGCCAAACTCGATCCGGAAGGCCAGGTGGCCATGCTGGCCGAACTGCTCGACAAGCTGGGCGTCGAGAAGGTTGATGTGGTCGCAAGCGACAGCGGCGGCGCCGTGGCGCAACTTTTCCTGGTGCTGCATCCCGAGCGCGTGCGCAGCCTGCTGCTTGCCAACTGCGACACCGAACTCGATTGCCCGCCGCCGGCCATGCAGCCGGTGATCGAACTGGCAAAGCAGGGCAAGTTCGCGCAGGAGTGGCTGGCGCCCTGGCTGGCCGACAAGGACAAGGCACGCTCCCCGCAAGGTTTGGGCGGCATCTGCTACGCCCGGCCAGCCGCGCTGGCGGACGAGGTGTTCGAAACCTACCTGCGTCCCCTGGTCGACAACCCGCAGCGCCTGCACGGCTACATCACTGCGCTGGAACGCAATGCCCTGCACGGCATCAAGCCCGCCCTGAAAGCCAGCACGGCGCCGGTGCGCGTGCTGTGGGGCATGGCGGATGAAATCTTCCTGCCGCGCGGCGCCGACTATCTCGAGCAGGCATTCGGCAACAGCAAGGGCGTGCGCCGCATCGAAGGCAGCAAGCTGTTCTGGCCCGAGGAGCAGCCAGGCCTGGTGGCGCGGGAAGCGCTGGCGCTGTGGCGCAGCGCCTAGCGCTTGCGGTAGATGCACACCATGATATCGCTGGGGAATAGCCGCATCAGCGGCAGCAGCAGCCAGCGCATGCCCAGGTAGCGCAGTGGCGCCTTGAATGGATGGAGCTGGCCAAACACGGTCATCCAGCGCCACATGCCCTGCTTTTTCACTACCGCCAGTTCGCTGCTGTGACGCAGCGTGAAGCCTTCGCGCTCCACCAGCCTGGTAAGATTGGCCGGGTTGAAGTAATGGACATGCGGCGAAGCCATGCCTTTCTGCCACAGCCGGTCGAACGGGCCAGGCAGTCCGACGCGGGCGAACAGCTTGGACAAGCGGTAGCACAGGCCGCGGCTGCTGGGCAGGTTCAGCACCAGCGTGCCGTCCGGGGCCAGGCGCTGGTGGCAGTCGCGCAGTGCGGCGCGGATATCGGGGATATGTTCGATTACTTCATTCAGCACGATGATGTCGAACTGCTCCCCGTCCGCCAGCGCCTGGGGGAAGTAGCCGATGCGCACCGGCAGCCCGCGCTCGCTTGCCTGCCGGGCCAGCACTTCATCCGGCTCGACTCCCAGCACGTCGAAGGCGCAGGATGCCGATTCCAGGAACCAGCCATGGGCGCTGCCCACTTCAAGCAAGGTGTTGGCGCGCGGCGCCGCGAACTGGCGGGTGAGGGCGACGATGGTGCGGCAGTTCTCCTGGCGCAGCGCATTCAGCGACGCTTCGCGCAATTCTTCGTCGCTTGTGGCGGGTGTGGCGGAATGGGCTGCGCCTTCGTAGGCGCAGCCGGGGCAGGTCCGGTGCCAGCCTGACAGGCCGGTCTTCAATGGGGCGTAGCAAATAATGCAAGTCATGCGCGCCACGATAGCATGCTTACATTGTTGCGATATTCACAAATACTCACTTTGCAGACTGCGGTAGAATCGCAGGTTTGGATCTTTCCGAGGTTTCGCAATGAAATGGGCTGTTGTCGGCTTTTACATCCTGTCCGTCCTGCATATCCACTTCCGTGGCAAGGTACGTCTCCCGATCGGCCGCCAACTGTTCGACCACTCGTCGTTCATGGCCCCCATCAATATCTTCATGCACTGGTTCTCGCGCGTGCCGTCCACGCCTTACCTGCCGGTTGACACCTTCAAGGAACTCAAGCCGCTGGAAGACAACTGGCAGGTGATCCGCGCCGAAGCGGAAAACCTGCTGCGCCTGCAGAAGATCAAGGCTTCGGAAAAGAACGACGACGCCGGCTTCAATTCCTTCTTCAAGAATGGCTGGAAGCGCTTTTACCTGAAGTGGTACAACGCCAGCCACCCTTCGGCCCAGGAACTGTGCCCGCAGACCTATGCGCTGCTGGCCGCGATCCCTTCGGTGAAGGCGGCCATGTTTGCCGAACTGCCGCCGGGCGGCAAGCTCAATCCGCACCGCGACCCGTTTGCCGGCTCGCTGCGCTACCACCTGGGCCTGGCCACGCCGAACGATGACCGCTGCTTCATCGACGTCGATGGCGAGCGCCATAGCTGGCGCGACGGCCAGGGCGTGATCTTCGATGAAACCTATATTCACTGGGCCATCAACGGTTCCGAGAGCGACCGCATCATCCTGTTCTGCGACGTGGAGCGCCCGATGCGCTACCGCTGGGCGCAGGCGATCAACCGCTTCCTCGGCCGCACCATGATGACTGCGGCCGCCTCGCCGAACGAGCAGGGTGACCAGGTTGGCCTGGTGTCGAAGCTGTTCCGCGTCTCGTTCTACGCCGGCAAATACCGCCGCGCCTTCAAGGCCTGGAACAAGACTGCCTACAAGATCACCAAGTTTGGCCTTATCATCGGCCTCGCAGCAGCAATCTATTACATGTAAGGCGGCCCGCGCTGCCTGGTCAAAAGGAGGCAGCGTGCGGCACCGAATCCCCGCCGGCGTCCTGGCCATCGTGCTGGGCGCCACCACCCTTGCAGCCGGCGCCGGCCCCTTGCGCGGCCGGCTGCTGGAACGCCAGGCGTCCCGCACTGCGCATGACGCCGCCCCCGGCAAAGCCTTGCGCGACATCCCCTACGGCAGCGATCCCCGCCAGCGTTTCGACGTCTACCTCCCTGCGCAGGCAGCGTCCAGGGCCCCCGTCATTTTCATGGTCCACGGCGGCGGCTGGCGCATCGGCGGCAAGGCCGAAACGGCCGTGGTGGAGAACAAGGTGCCGTATTTCACGGGGCGCGGCTACCTGGTCATTTCGATCAACTACCGCATGCTGCCCGATGCCGATCCGCTGCTGCAGGCGCAGGACGTGGCGCGGGCGCTGGCCACGGCCCAGGCCAAGGCCGCCAGCTGGGGCGGCGATGCGCGCCGCTTCATCCTGATGGGCCATTCAGCCGGGGCGCACCTGGTGGCGCTGCTGTCGGCCCAGCCTTCGCTGGCGGCCGGCAGCAACTGGCTCGGCACCATTGCCCTCGACAGCGGTGCGCTGGACGTGCCGCAGATCATGGAACAGCGCCACCCGCGCCTGTACGACGAAGCATTCGGCAGCGATCCGGCCTTCTGGCGCAAGGTATCGCCGGCTCACGCGCTGCAAGCGGGCGCGCAGCCGATGCTGCTGGTCTGCTCCAGCCAGCGCGACAGTTCCTGCCGCCAGGCCCACGATTTTGCGCAGCGCCTGCACGCCAGCGGCAGCCGCGCCGACGTGCTGGAGCAGGCGAAGAGCCATCGCGACATCAATCTGCAGCTTGGCGCCGACAGCACCTATACGAGCGCGGTAGAAGCCTTCATCGACAGCCTGCTCAAGTCCTAAGCCTGTCGGAATTTTTTACAGATGAAAAAACGCTGCATTTAAAATCAGTAACTTATATTGCTTGGTGCGATTATTGCTTACTGTCTAGTTAAGTAAAATTAACTAGAGGAAATAAATGGGGAAGCTGGGGCTGGGTGTGTGCGCCTTGCTGCTATCCGTGAGCCAGGGAGCGTGCGCTGCGCTGCTGTCCAGTTCCGAGGCAATAGGTGCCGGCAGCGCCGGCCCTGCCGCCGGCCCCGAACCGTTCGACATCAGCGCCAGCGATGATGGCGCTCCTGCATTTGAGGAGCGGCTGGCGGACCAGCAGGAATTCCCCTTCAGTCCGCCGGGCAGCGTGGGCCGGGTCCGGACCCACCTTGGCAGCATGATGCTGGACGTCGATCCGGCCCTGGTCAATAACGTCCTGTCGGGCAGCAAGTATGAAATGGTCGATGATTCCGCGCGCAAGCCGACGCTGCAAGCCCTGTGCGGCATGAGCCTGGTGTTGCTGCTTGCCTTCCGCGCCGCAGCCCGGTTCAGCGGCAAGCGGCGGCGTCGGCGACGGTAAAGTGGTAGCGCAGCGCGATGCGGCGCCACTCGCGATCGCAGGGCATGGCGGCAGCGATCTTGTCCAGTTCCGCCGCCAGCGCCCCGGCACCGCGCGCCAGCACGAAATGGCGGCCGAACTGGCTGAAGGGCTTGTCGCCCACATGCAACTGCCCCAGGGGCAGCTTTTCCCTGTCCATCTGGCGCCGCAGGTAACGGAAAGCGCTCAGCGGCATCACCGTGAAATCGGCCTGTCCCGCCACCAGCTTGCGCAGGTTGCTCATGGCATCGGGCGCATTGCTGCGCGTCAGGCTCTTGCCGGCGTATTCGTCGATGCCGGGATAACGGTTGCCGTCAATGCCGGCAAAGCGCAGGCCGACCAGCGAAGCCGGGCCATCATAGCGCACCGGGTTGTCGATGCGCGACACGATGACATTGCTGTCGTCCAGGAAGGGCGGGCTCCAGTGAAAGCGCTTGCGCGGCACATCGCCGATGAAGGCTGGCGAGAGGAACAGCGCCACCCCGTCGAAGCCGACGGATGCCTCCATCAACTGGTTAAGCTGGCGGCGCTGCAACGACACCAGTTGCAGCGTATAGCGGCCTTCGAGCTTGCGGTTCACATAGCGCACCAGGTCGGGCGCCAGGCCGCTTTTGCCGTCGATGTAGGGCGGCCCGCGATAACTGTTGTAGGCCTTGACGATGGTATCGGCGCCAGCCGGCGCCGCAGCGAGGGCGCTGCAAAACACTAGCAGCAGGTGCGGTCGTGCCATGGCGCGCCTCCGGGCGTCGCGACCCGGTCTCAGCGCGCGCGGGCTGCCGGCAGGCGCGCTTCTTCCGGAGTCAGGATCCAGACCAGGTTGAGGTTGCCGTTCATGTCTTCCGTGTAGTTGACGATGAAGGTCGCATCGGCCAGCGCGTTCGGCACCACGGTCAGGTTTTCATCGCTGAAGATGCGTGCAGCTGGCGAAAGCTGGCGCGGCTTGCCGTCGACAACGATGTCCGGCGCATAGCCGAAGGTAATCTTGCCGCGCTTGGCGTTCGGCGGGAATGGGCGAGGCTCGGCGGCCAGCGCTGGCAGGGCAGGGAGGGTAATTGCTGCCGCAAGGGCCAGCAGGAAGTGTCGTTTGTCCATGTCCGCTAGCTTACCATGCTGGCGACCATGGCCAAAACGGCCAGGGCCATCACTGTTGTACAGGACCACCCCAGCACGCGCAGGCGGCGCGACAGGACCACTTCGCCCATCACCCCGCGCCGGGTCGACAGCAGCATGGTCACCACCATCACCGGCACCGCCACCACGCCGTTGACCACCGCGCTCCAGAACAGCGCGCGCATCGGGTCGATCGGCAGGAAGCCAATGCAGACGCCGGCCAGCGTGGCGGCGGTAATGATGGCGTAGAACTTGCGCGCGGCCAGGGGTTCCAGTTCCAGGCTGCTGCGCCAGTTGAACGCACCGGCCATGGCATAGGCCGCCGACCCGGCCAGCACGGGAATCGCCAGCAGGCCGGTGCCGATGATACCCAGCCCGAACAGCGCAAACGCCAGCTCGCCCGCAATCGGCCGCAGCGCCGCTGCAGCCTGGGCTGACGAACCGACCTGGAAGATGCCGTGCGCATGCAGCGTGACCGCGGTGGTCAGCATGATCGACCACGCCACGAGGTTGGAAAAGCCCATGCCGATGGCGGTATCGAGCTTGATGCGGCGCAGTTGCGGGCGCACCTGGCGCGGCGCGCGCTTGAGCGGCTCGGCTTCCGGGTCTGCCTGCAATTCTTCCACTTCCTGCGCGGCCTGCCAGAAGAACAGGTAGGGGCTGATGGTGGTGCCGAACACCGCCACCATGGTGGTCAGGTATTCCTTGTTCCACTGGATGTGTGGCGCGAAGGTGCGCTTGGCCACCTCGCGCCAGGGCACGTCGATCACCAGCACCGTGGCGGCATAGGCCAGCAGCGCCAGCGTCAGCCACTTCAGCAAGCGCGCGTAGCGCTGGTAGGGGATGAAGACCTGCAGCGCTACCGACAGCAAGCCGAAAACCAGGGCATGCCACTGCGCCTTGCCGCCCGCCACCAGGTGCAGCGCGTCACCCATGGCGGCCAGGTCGGCAGCAATATTGATGGTGTTGGCAAGCAGCAGCAGGCTGACCATGCAGTACAGCAGCCAGGCCGGGAAGCAGCGGCGCATATTGGCAGCCAGCCCGCGCCCGCTGGTGCGGCCGATGCGCGCGCTGGTTTCCTGGATGCCGACCATCAGCGGATAGGTGAACAGCCCAAGCCACAGCATGCCCAGGCCGAATTGCGCTCCGGCCTGGGAATAGGTGGCGATGCCGCTGGGATCATCGTCGGCAGCCCCCGATACCAGGCCCGGGCCGAGCTTGTCCAGCCATGATTGGCTCTGCTGTTCCATGCCCCGATGTTAGCGGCAGGACGGCAGCCCTTCCGTTAAGCCACTCACATGGCGAGCCTCCCAGGCGGCAAGGGCGATGCGGTAGCGCTCGAGGTCGTCGTAGTAGAGGTCGAGCACGCACCAGGTGCAGCCGCTGTGGCAGCAGTCGTCGGGGCCGGGTTCGGCCGGCGGTTGTGGCTTGGGGTCGTCGGCAGGTCCTGCAGTGTCGTCCATCATTCTTCCATTGCCAGCAAGGCTTGGTTGCGGCCGCGCTGCTTGGCGCGGTAGAGCGCTTCGTCGGCCAGGCGTACCAGTTGCTCGGGGCGGCTGTTTTCGGTCGGTACCAGCACCGCCACGCCGATACTGATGGTCACCAGGCCGAATGGGGAGGCGTCGTGCGGCAGTTGCAGCCGCGCCAGTTCGGCGCAGATGGTCTGCGCCACGCCGATCGCGTCGGCGCCCGGGGTGGCGACCGACAGCAGCGCGAATTCTTCACCGCCGTAGCGCGCCACCAGGTCCGAGCTGCGCCGCCCATGCTCGGTGATCACGCGCGCCACTGCGCGCAGCGTGGCATCGCCAGCCAGGTGCCCATAGCGGTCATTGTATTTCTTGAAGTAGTCCACATCCAGCATCGATAGCGCCAGCGGCTGGCCGGTGCGCTGGGCGCGCCGCCATTCCGCTTCCAGCGCCAGGTCGAAGCCGCGCCGGTTGCTGACGCCGGTCAGGCCGTCGGTCTGGCTCAGCGCTTCGAGCTTGCGGTTGGACTCTTCCAGCTCGGCGGTACGGGCGGCCACCTGCTGCTCGAGCACGCCCTGTAGGCGTGTCAGGCGCCGGATGCGCCAGTGGTACAGGCTCCATAGCGCGCCCAGGATCACGGCGGCTGCGGCCAGGCGGAACCAGGTGGTCTGCCAGAACGGCGGCGTGATCGTCACCTCCAGGGTGGCGGCCTGTTTGCTCCAGCTGCCGTGGTGGTTGGCGGCGCGTACGCGGAAGATGTAGCGGCCCGGGTCGAGGTTGGTATAGGTGGCCACGCGGCGTTCGGCGTCGGTTTCCTGCCAGTCGGGGTCAAAGCCTTCCAGCTGGTAGGCGTAGCGGTTTTGCGAAGGCTCGGTGAAGTGCAGGGCCGCGAATTCAATGGTAAAGGCGGTCGCCTGCGACGACAGCACCAGGCCGGTGGGCGCAGTCAGCGGGCCTTCCAGCCAGGCCTGGTCGCGGAAGCGGCCTTCGCTGAGCGAGTGGCTGAACAGCTTGATGTCGGTAATTGCCACCTGCGGCGGCACCGAGTTGCTGCGCACCTGCTCCGGCTCGACGCCGGTCATGCCGTGCACGCCGCCGAAGTACAGCTTGCCGTTCGCGCCCGGCGCCGAGGCATTGGTGGTGAAACCGTCGGTCATGCCGTCGGCCACGGTGTAGAGCTGGGCCGAGCCATTACCGGGATTGAGGCGGAACAGGCCGGCCAGCGTGCTGATCCAGATCCTGCCCTTGGCGTCGGACTGGATGGCCAGTGTCTTCAGGTGCTGCACGGCGGCGGCATGCGAGCGCAGCCGCAAGTCGCCGCGTGCGCTCTCTTCCAGCTGCAGCAGGCCGCGCGAGGTGCCGATCCACAGCCGGCCGGCGGCGTCCTGGTGCAGCGCGGTGACGTTATCGTCGATCATGCCTTCCGGGCCGCCGGCGCGCAGGTGGCGAAACTTGCCGGTGGCCGGGTCCAGCAGGTCGAGCCCGCCGCCGTTGAATTCCGAACCCATCCACACGCGGCCCTTGCTGTCTTCCAGCACCACGCTGGTGCCGCCGACGCTGCGGCTGTCCGGGTTTTGCGGGTCGTGATAGAACAGCAGGGAGCGGTCGCGCAGCGTGTCGTAGCGCACCAGGCTGTTGCCCGTGCCCAGCCACAGCACGCCATCCTTGCCGGGCGCGATGGAATTGATGAAGTCGCTGGCGGTATTGCCGAAGCGGACCAGCTGGAACTTGCCGTCCAGCGCATCCAGCCGGTTCAGGCCGTTGGCCGTGCCCACCCACAGCGGGCCGCCGGGCTGCTGGTACAGGCTATACACGATATTGCTGTTCATCGAACCGGGCCGGTCGTCGGCATGGTAGCGCCGCAGCACTTCGCCCTTGGCGGGGTCGAACAAGCCGATGCCGAGGTTGCCGCCGATCCAGACCGTGCCGTTCGGACCATTCTCCAGGCTCAGCAAGGCGTTATTGGCGCGGCCATGCCGGCCGTCCAGGCGGTAGGGCAGGTAGCGCGTGAAGCCGCTGCTGCTCAGGTTGACCAGGGCAATGCCATCGGTGAAGGAGGCGATCCACAGCATGCCGCCGCGGTCCTGCAGCATGGCACGCAGGTTGTCGCCCGGCAGGGAATACGGGTCGTCGCTGTTGTGGCTGTACTGGTCGAAGCGCTGCGCCGTTGCATCCCAGCGCAGCAGGCCGGCCGACAGGGTGGTGGCCCACAAGGTATTGTCGCGGTCGAAATAGAAGCTGGTGACGCGGCTGTCGGGCACAGGCACGCTGTCGCGTGTTTCCCACGGCTTGCCGCTGTCCCAGCGCCAGACGCCGCCTTCAGTGCCGATCCACAGCACGCCGTTGCGGTCGAACTGCAGGGCGCGCACGATGTTGGCGCGCGCGTTCGGGTCCTGGCCCTTGTCGACACGGCGGTGTTCAAATTCGCTGGCCCCGGCAGGCAGGTAGTCCAGGCCGCCCGGCCAGGTGGCGGCCCAGACGCCTCCCTTGCCATCGACCGCCAGTGCATTCAGGTCGTTGCCGCCCAGGCTGCCCGGGCGTGCCGGATCGTGTACATGAACGGTGAACGTGCCGCTGCCGGGGTCAAAGTGCTGCAGTCCGCCCCAGGTGGCCAGCCACATGCCGCCGTTTCCATCGGACACGATGGCGCGGATGATGCGGCCGTTATTGGGCGCGTTGACTGGCAAGAACGTCGTGAAATCGTTGCTGGCCGGGTTGAAGCGCGCCAGGCCGTCCTGGGTGCCGGCCCACAAGCGGCCCTGGCCATCTTCAAACAGCGCCGCAACGCGGTCATGCGGCAGGGCGCGCGGGTTGCCCGCCTTGCTGCGGTACTTGGTGACACGGTAGCCGTCGTAGCGGTAGAGGCCGTTTGATTGGGTGCCGATCCACATGAAGCCCCGCTGGTCTTGCAGTAGCGATAACATTGAAGGTTCGTCATTGCCAAGCGGGCCGAGCTTGCGAAAGCGCAACGATGGTGCGGCAGCCTGGGCGACTGCAGCAAACAGGCTGCTTGCCAGGATGACCAGCACGAGAAAGCGGCTAAGGTGCCAGCCGCGGGCGTTAGTAGCATTCATTTAGTGACATTATAGCTTCCATCCCAGCAATAATTTCCGCTCCGCTGCCCCAATCCATGCGCTTTACCACAGTTCTCGGGTATCATGCGGGGTTGGCCGCTGTTAACCTTAAGAATTGTATGTCTGACATTGAGAACACCCCTGAGCAAGTAAAGTTCGCCGATTTCGGCCTGGCGCCGGAAATTCAGCGCGCGCTGACCGACCAGGGTTATGTGCACCCGACGCCGATCCAGGCGAAAGCGATCCCGATCCTGCTGCAGGGCCGCGACGTGATGGGTGCTGCCCAGACCGGTACCGGCAAGACGGCCAGTTTTTCCCTGCCGATCATCCAGCTGCTGCTGGCCCATGCGAATACGTCGATGAGCCCGGCGCGCCACCCGGTGCGCGCGCTGGTGCTGGCGCCGACCCGCGAACTGGCGGTGCAGGTGGCGGAAAACGTGGCTGCCTATTGCAAGCACACCCCATTGCGTTCGACCGTGGTGTTCGGCGGCATGGACATGAAGCCGCAGACTGAAAAGCTGCGCAGCGGCGTGGAAATCGTGATTGCCACCCCGGGCCGCCTGCTGGACCACGTGGAGCAGAAAAATATTTCGCTGGGCCAGGTGCAGATGCTGGTGATGGACGAAGCCGACCGCATGCTGGACATGGGCTTCCTGCCCGACCTGCAGCGTATCGTCAACCTGCTGCCGAAGAAGCGCCAGAACCTGATGTTCTCGGCCACCTTCTCGCCGGAGATCAAGAAGCTGGCTTCGAGCTTCCTGACCGATCCGGTCACGATCGAAGTGGCGCGTTCCAACGCGACCGCCGAACGCGTGACCCAGGTGGTGTACAAGGTCAACGAAGACCACAAGCGCGACGCTGTCGCCCACATCCTGCGCCAGCGCGAGCTGAAACAGGTGATCGTGTTCTCCAACACCAAGATCGGTGCGTCGCGCCTGGCGCGCGGCCTGGCGGCAGAGGGCATGAAGGCGGCGGCCATCCACGGCGACAAGACGCAGCAGGAGCGCATGCAGGCGCTGGACGCCTTCAAGAAGGGCGAGATCGACGTGCTCGTCGCCACCGACGTGGCGGCGCGCGGCCTGGATATTTCGGACCTGCCGTGCGTGATCAACTTTGACCTGCCATACAACGCGGAAGACTATGTGCACCGCATTGGCCGTACCGGCCGTGCCGGTGCATCGGGCGACGCGATTTCGATCTACTCGGACAAGGATGAACGCCTGCTGGTGGACATCGAAAAGCTGATCAAGCAGACCGTCCCGCGCGGCACACTGGAAGGTTTTGTGCCGGGAGGCTTCCGCAGCGACGAGCGCCACGGCGACCGCCGCCGCGACCGCACCCAGAGCGACCGCGCGCCGCGCAGCGGGGAACGCCGTGATGGCGCCCGTGGCGACGGACCGCCGCCGTTACGTCGCGAGAAAGTCGACCCGTGGTTCCTGAAGCCGTACGAGCCGACCCGCAGCAATGGCGCTGCCGCCGCCGCGTCGGCAGCACCAGCCAAGCCGAAGCAGAAGATCGCCGCCTTGCTGGGCGGCCTGCCGAAAGGCTAAGCCGCCATCGGCAGCAAAGAAAAGGGCCCGTCGAACGGGCCCTTTGTTTTTAGTGCTTGCCGAAGCAGGCCGGACACGACACGCCCGGCACGTATTCCGGCGCCAGTTGCTGGCGCGGGGTAACCACGGCGCGGCAGGCGAAGCACTGCTTGGTTTCGGTTGGCTCGAGCTGCGGGTTCAGCGCAGTGCGGTAGTCGAACACGAAACAATCGCCGGTGTAGTGGGCGCCGCCCACTTCCTCGAAATACTTCAGGATGCCGCCTTCTAGCTGGTAGACATTGTCGTAGCCGATGTTCTGCATGTGGATCGCGGCTTTCTCGCAGCGGATGCCGCCGGTGCAGAAGGTCACCACGGTCTTGCCTTCGAAGTCGGCCTTGTGCTTCTCGATGATCTCCGGGAATTCGGTGAACTTGGTCAGGCGGTAGTCGACGGTGTTGTTGAAGGTGCCGACGTCCACTTCGTAATCGTTGCGGGTCTCGACCATCACCACCGGCTTGCCGTTGTCGTCGTGGCCCTGGTCGAGCCAGCGCTTCAGGTCTTTGGCTTTCACATGCGGTGCGCGGCCTTCTTCCGGACGGATCAGCGGGTGGCGCATGGTGATGATTTCTTTCTTGATGCGTACCAGCATGCGGCGGTGCGACTGCTCGGCCGACAGGCTCTCCTTCACTTCCAGGTCCGCCAGGCGGTCGTCGCTGTGCACCCAGGCCAGGTACTCGTCGATATTGGCGCGGGTACCGGACAGGAACATATTGATGCCTTCCGGGGTCAGCAGGATGGTGCCCTTCAGGCCCAGGCGGGCGCAGATGTCCTGGTATTGCGGGCGCAGCTCGTCCAGCTTGTCGAGCGTGATGAATTTGTAGGCCGCGATGTTGACGTAAACGGCTGGTGCCGCGCCGGGCGTTGCAGGCGCGTTTTCAATGGTTGCTTGCATGGGATTGGTAATCGATTGAATCCGGAACAGCCGACATTATAGCCGCACTCGGCAGAATGCCCAAATAATAGGCATCGGTTGCCAAATGGTTAAATGGATTGAAACTATCACATGATGCAATACAGAAAAGTTGATTGAATGAACGATGGCAAAGCGAGCAGTGCTGCGCACGAAGCCGACGGGTTCCGGCCCGGTCGCGGCCTACGTGGTCGATGAGCCGGAAGGGCTGGTCTATATGCAGCGGCGCCATCTGGCCGTTGCGCCTGATCAGCAAGAATACCTTCCGCAAGCCCGCATGAGGCGGGCACCCCGGTTAGCGCTTACTTCTGCGCCAGCACCCAGCGCACCAGCTGGTGCGCTTCGGCGTCGGTGACCTGGTTGGGCGGCATCGGCACCGCGCCCCAGGTGCCGGAACCGCCCTGCAGCACCTTCAGGATCAGCTTGTCTTCAGCGCCCTTGTCGTTCTTGTACTTGGCTGCGACATCCTTGAACGATGGGCCCACCAGCTTCTTGGCCATGGCGTGGCAGGCGAAGCAGCTCTTCGATTTGGCCAACTGCTCGGGTTCTTCCGCATAGGCCGCCAGCGAGGCGGTCATCAGCAGGACAGCAGCAACAATTTTCATCTTTCTCTCCAAGGGTGGATTGGTAAGGGTGATTCTAGCCGTGCCACGCGGTAGTGACTGGCTCATTTGTAAGCAATTATGGCGCGTCGTATATGGAACTAGCCAGCAAGCTAGTTCATCGGGGGCATTGCATGTATAAAGAAATCGGCGCGTTTGACGCAAAGGCAAGATTTTCAGAATTGTTGCGCGGAGTCAGCGAAGGGCAGCGTTATATGATGTCGGTCCGCGGCAAGCCCGTTGCAGACCTTATTCCCTCCCAGGCAAATCCGCTGGCCGACGCGAGGCTTGCCATGGACGCATTACGCAAACTTCCGATGGCCTTGGCCTGGATCTTCGAACGGACTTCGCTGGACTCGGCAGGCGGGCATACAACCGAATAGGGGGATGGCAGCTCAGGCCGTAAAATATGCGGATACTTGGCTTGGAGCGAAAACAAGTTCGCGTCGACCGCGAGCTTTTAACCTGGGAGTGCTGACACGTAGCGTCAACGGCAGGATCTTTGCGCTCGGGTTCGACGGCGCCGCGATCCATGAGAGCAGCGATGGCGGCCAGACCTGGTCGCCGGTGTCGCGCGATGCCATCACCTGGCATTGAGGAGCCCGGACGGCCGCGCAGACGTTAAAATAGCGGACTTGAACCGACTTTCGCACCCAGCAGCTAAATGAGCAATCTGACAATTGAACAAGACGTAGCGGCGGACGCACCGCCAGCACCTAAAGGCCCGGATTTCGTCCACCTGCGCGTGCATACCGAGTACTCGATTGTCGATGGCCTGGTGCGCATCGATGACATGATCAAGGCGGCGGTCAAGGACAAGCAGGGCGCGCTGGCCATCACCGACCTGGCGAACATGTTCGCCATGGTGCGCTTCTACAAATCGGCGCGCGGCAAGGGCATCAAGCCTATTGTCGGCGTCGACGCCTGGATCACCAACGACGAGAACCGCGACAAGCCGCATCGCATCATGCTGTTCGCGAAGAACCGCATGGGTTACCTGCAGCTGTGCGAACTGCTGTCGGAAGCGTGGCTGAACAACCAGTACAAGGGCCGCGCCGAGATCCGCACCGAATGGCTGCGCGACCGCGCCAACAAGGAATACCCGCTGCTGCCCGGCGAGAGCGGCGCCAATGCGCTGATCGCCCTGTCCGGCGCGCACTTTGGCGACATCGGCCAGGCCATCGAAAACGGCAACCTTGACCTGGCCGAGGCCAATGCGCGCAAATGGGCGGAAATCTTCCCGAACGGCCATTTCTACGTCGAGATCCAGCGTGCCGGCCAGGCCAACCAGGAGGTGCAGGTGCGCCAGTCGGTGGCGCTGGCGGCCAAGCTTGGCTTGCCTGTCGTGGCGACGCATCCGGTGCAGTTCCTGTCGAAGGATGAATTCATCGCCCACGAAGCGCGCGTCTGTATCGCGGAGGGCGAGATGCTGGCCAATGCCAAGCGCGTCAAGCGTTTCAACGAGCAGATGCGCTTCCTCACCCAGGCCGAGATGGCGGAACTGTTCCACGACCTGCCGGCCGCGCTGCAAAACTCGGTGGAAATCGCCAAGCGCTGCAATGTGACGCTGACCCTGGGCAAGCCGCAGCTGCCGAACTTCCCGACGCCGGGCATGTCGATCGACGAATTCCTGGTGGCGGAAACGGAGAAGGGCCTGGAGGAGCGCCTGATCCAGCTGTTCCCCGATCCGGAAAAGCGCGAGAAGGAGCGCCCGCGCTACGAGGCGCGCCTGAAGTTCGAGAACGACACCATCATCAAGATGAAGTTCCCGGGCTACTTCCTGATCGTTGCGGAGTTTATCCAGTGGGGCAAGAACAACGGCGTGCCGATCGGCCCGGGCCGCGGCTCCGGCGCAGGCTCGCTGGTGGCGTATGCACTGAAGATTACCGACCTGGATCCGCTGAAATACAACCTGCTGTTCGAGCGCTTCCTGAATCCGGAACGGGTATCGATGCCCGACTTCGATATTGACTTCTGCCAGGAAAAGCGCGAACTGGTGATCCAGCACGTGAAGGACCTGTACGGCCGCGAGGCGGTGTCGCAGATCGCTACCTTCGGTACCATGGCGGCGAAAGGCGCAATCCGCGACGTGGGCCGCGTGATGGACTTCGGCTATATGTTCTGCGACGGCGTGTCGAAGCTGATTCCGTTCAAGCCAGGCAAGCCGGTTTCGATTGCCGAGGCGATCGAGGAAGAACCGTTGCTGAAAGAGCGGCAGGAGAACGAAGAAGAAGTGCGCCAGCTGCTCGACCTGGCGCAGCAGGTGGAAGGCATTACCCGCAACATCGGCATGCACGCCGGTGGTGTGCTGATCGCGCCAGGCAAGTTGACGGACTTCTGCCCGCTGTACACCCAGGGCGGCGATGCCGGCGTGGTGTCGCAGTACGACAAGGACGACGTGGAAGCCGTCGGCCTGGTGAAGTTCGACTTTTTGGGCCTGACCACGCTGACCATCCTCGACCGCGCCGTCAACTACATCAAGGACCTCGATCCGGAAGGCACCAAGGACTTCGACCTGGCCAAGCTGCCGCTGAACGACCGGCCGACCTATGAGCTCTTGACCAAGGCGAAAACCGTCGCCGTGTTCCAGCTTGAATCGCGCGGCATGCAGGGCATGCTGAAAGACGCGCGTCCCGACCGCTTCGAAGACATTATCGCGCTGGTGGCGCTGTACCGTCCTGGCCCGATGGACCTGATCCCGGACTTCTGCAAGCGCAAGCACGGCGAAAAATTCGATTACCCCGATCCCCGCACCGAGGGCATCCTGTCCGAAACCTACGGCATCATGGTTTACCAGGAGCAGGTGATGCAGATGGCGCAGATCATCGGCGGCTACTCGCTGGGCGGCGCGGACATGCTGCGCCGTGCCATGGGTAAGAAAAAGGCCGAGGAGATGGCGGAGCACCGCGAGATCTTCCGCAAGGGCGCGCAAGAGGGCGGGCTGACCGTCGAAAAAGCCGACGAGATCTTCGACCTGATGGAAAAGTTCGCGGGCTACGGTTTCAACAAGTCGCACGCGGCTGCCTATGCACTGCTGTCCTACCACACGGCCTACCTCAAGCATCACCACACCGCAGCGTTCATGGCAGCCAACATGTCGCTGGCCATGGACGACACGGAGAAGGTCAAGATCCTGGTCGAGGACTCGATCGACGTGTGCGGCCTGACCATCCTGCCGCCGGACGTAAACCAGTCCTCCTACCGCTTCCGCCCGGACGGCGAGCCGGGCAAGAAGGCAACCAAGATCCGCTACGGCATGGGCGGCGTGAAGGGCGCTGGCCAGAACGCGATCGAGGCGATCATCGCCGCGCGCGAGGCGGGCGGCCCGTTCACCAGCCTGTTCGACTTCTGCAAGCGCGTGGACAAGAAGCAGATCAATCGCCGCACGGTGGAAGCGCTGATCCGCTCCGGCGCCTTCGATTGCTTCGGCGTCGACCGCGCGGTGCTGTTTGCCTCCGTAGGCTTCGCCATGGAATACGCCGACCAGGAAGCCAAGTCGGCCAACCAGGTCAGCCTGTTCGGCGGCGATGATTCCGACCTGGTGGCACCGCCGGATTACGTAGCCGCCACGCCGTGGACCGACCGCGAAAAGCTGGCGGAAGAAAAGATCGCGCTGGGCTACTACCTGTCCGGCCACATGTTCGACTCCTACCAGCAGGAAGCGCGCCGCTTTGCGCGCACCAAGCTGTCCGAACTCGAGCCGTCGCGCGAACCGCGCATGATGTGCGGCGTGATTTCCGGCATCCGCACCCAGATGACCCAGCGCGGCAAGCTGCTGATCGTCACGCTGGACGACAAGACCGCCGTGGTTGAAGTCACCGTCTACAACGAGGTCTTCGAGCCGAACAAGCATATGTTCAAGGAAGACGAATTCCTGTGCGTCACGGGCAAGGTGTCGGAAGATCGCTTCTCCGGCGGCTTGCGCATTTCGGCGGAAAAGGTCTACAACATCACCGCCGCCCGCATCCAGTTCGGCCGCCAGATCGGCCTGGCGCTGCCGAAGGCCGTGCCGACCGCCAAGCTGGCCGAGATCCTCGGCCCGCACCGCGACGAATACGGTTTGCCGGTGTCGATGCGCGTCAGGCCGCAAGGCATCGACTGCGTGTTGCAGCTTGGCGACGACTGGCGCGTGGCGCCGTCGGATGCGCTGAAAATGGCGCTGGAGCAGGGCCTGGGGGCAAAGGAAGTTGTAATCGAGTATTAACCCGGTGCGCGGAACGCCGGCGCAGCTCAGCGGTATCGTGCGACGGCGTTATTAATATCTCAACATAATTCAGTAGTACCCAACCATTCGCTGGTGGCCTGCCGATCATGTTGTTCAACTCTTTCAGCTTCCTGCTGGGTTTCCTGCCGCTCGCCCTGGCCGGCTACTACCTGCTCGCGCGTCGTCATCCGGAGTGGGGCGTGGCGTGGCTGGCGCTGGCCTCGCTGTTTTTCTACGGCTGGTGGGACGTGCGCTATGTACCGCTGCTGCTCGGCTCCATCATCGCCAACTACGGCTGCGCGCAGCTGATTCGCCGGGCGCAGGGCCGGGCACGCCAGTGGTGGCTGGGCGGCGCCGTCGCGGCCAACCTGCTGCTGCTCGGCTACTACAAGTACGCCAACTTTTTCTACACCAGCCTGACTGGCCAGCATGCAGACTTGCTGCAAGTAGTGCTGCCGATCGGAATTTCGTTCTTCACCTTCACCCAGGTCGCCTTCCTGGTCGACACGGCGCGCGGTTTTGTGCAGGAAGGGCGCTTCATCCACTACCTGCTGTTCGTTACCTACTTCCCGCACCTGGTGGCCGGGCCGGTGCTGCACCATAAGGAAATGATGCCGCAGTTTGCCGATCCGCGGAATGCCTTGCCGCGGGCAGAAAATTTCTCGGTCGGCGCCACCATCTTCATCCTTGGCCTGGCCAAGAAAACGCTGTTGGCCGATACGCTGGCGCCATATGCCAACGCCCTGTTTGCGGCGCCCGGCGAGCCCACGCTGCTGTTGGCATGGGGCGGCGTGCTGGCATATACCTTCCAGCTCTATTTCGATTTCTCAGGCTATTCGGACATGGCGATCGGCCTGTCGCGCATGTTCGGCGTGCATTTGCCGCTGAATTTCAACTCGCCCTACAAGGCGCTCAACATTGTGGATTTCTGGCGGCGCTGGCATATCACCTTGTCGCGCTTCCTGCGCGACTACCTGTACATCCCGCTCGGCGGCAATCGCCACGGCGCCGTGCGTGCCAAGGCAAACCTGATGTTGACCATGCTGCTGGGCGGCCTGTGGCATGGGGCAAGCTGGAATTTCGTGCTGTGGGGCGGGCTGCATGGCGCCTACCTGGTATTGGCACACGCCTGGCATGCGCTCAAGGCACGTCTTGGCTGGCAGGGCGGCGGCAGGGCAGGCGCTGTCGTGGCCTGGGCCCTGACTTTCGTCGCCGTGGCCTATGCCTGGGTGTTCTTCCGCGCGGCAGACCTGCCTTCCGCCATGCGCATCGTGGCCGGCATGTCCGGCCAGTACGGCGTGGCGTTGCCCGATGCAATCGGCGCCCGCCTGGGAGGCCTGCACGAGGCGCTGGCCGCCCTGGGAATCAAGTGGACGCTGGGCGGTGCTACCCAGTTCATCGAAACCTGGTGCTGGGTGACGGTAGCCGCGCTGGTGGCCTTCCTGGCGCCGAATACGCAGCAAATCATGCATCGCTTCGAGCCGGCCCTGGACCACGACGGCACCACGGCGCCAGCGCGCCTGGCCTGGCTACCGGCGCCGCGTCCGGCGCTGGTGACCGGCATGCTGGCGGTGTTTTGCCTGCTGGCTCTTTCGCGGCCGAGCGAGTTCCTTTATTTCCAGTTCTGACCATGTCCAATGCATCGCACCATCGTTATCTGAGCCAGCTTGGCCTGGCCATGCTGGCAGGCCTCGTGCTGGTGGCTGGCGTGGTCGTGCTGGCCGACCCCTACGGCCTGTATGGCCTGGTGCGCGAGCCGGGCCTGAATGCCGAAAAGCCGGTGCCGCAGCACTTCCGCAACGAGATCAAGTTGTCCATTGCCCAGCGCCTGGGGGCCACCCAGTTCCTGCTCGGCAATTCTCGGGTGGAAGTCGGCTTTGACCCGGACAGCCCGCTGCTGGGAGGAAGCGCCTACAACCTCGGGCTGGCGGGAACCGGCACCATGGTGGCGGCCGGGCAGTTGCAGTATTTGCGCAGTTTCGGCATCAAGCCTTCGCGTGTCATTGCCGGCGTCGATTTCCATGATGCCTTGCTGGCGCCAGGCCAGCGTGGCGGAGCGCGCCGGGTGCCCGTGGCAGGGGCGGGAAAACTGGGCTGGCGCGTGGAGAGCCTGTTCTCGCTTGCCGCCTTGCGCGACGCTGCGACTACCTTTACGATGCAGGGCGACCGCGAAGCCGAGACCATGACCGAGCGCGGCTTGAATCCGCTGAACCAGTACGTCAAGTTTGCGCGCTACGACGGCTATTACAAGATCTTCCGCCAGCGCGCGGAAGAGAGTGCGGCTTCGCTGGTGAGGAAAGCGCCGGGCGACCTGGATCGCGAAGGGCTGCGGGCGGAATTGCGTGCCCTGGTCGATGCCGCGGCCAGCGATAATCCGGGCGTCGACCTGCGCCTGATGGTGTACGCTTACCATGCGCAGATGCTGGCGCTATTCGAAGCAAGCGGCATGTGGCCGCGCTTCGAGGAATGGAAGCGTATCGTGCTGGAAGAAGCAGAGGCTGCGCGCGCCCGCTATCCACAGGCGCACATCGTGGTGCATGACTTCAGCGGGTTCGGCGAATTCAATTGCGAGGCGATTCCGGGGCCGAGCGAGAAGGGCACGACGCAATGGTACTGGGAGGCCGGGCACCAGAAGCCGGCGCTTGGTGAAGAGATGATGCGGCGCATGCTGGCCGATGCACCGAGCAATGGTTTCGGCATGGCGCTGACCTTGCAGAACCTGGAGCAGGACCGGCAGCGCATTGCCGCCGAGCGTGCCAGTTGCGTGGCGGCGCAGCCGGGCCTGTTTGCCGAGGCGAGCGAGCTGGTCGCGCGCGCAGTACGCAGGCAGAAGCAGGAGTTGTGAAGGAGCGATGAGATGGACATGAAACGCATTAACGCAGGCAAGCTGCGCGCCATCGGCTATGACGAGCGCGCGCGCATGCTGCGCGTCGAATTCGACGACGGCAGCGCCATCGATTACGAAGGCGTGGGCCGCGACGTCTGGCAACGCCTGTCCACCTCGGGTAGCGCGTGGAGCTTCTACCGCGACAACATCGAAGAAGAATTCACCGGCCGCAAAGGACGCGCCAAGCCGCAAGCGGGAACGCGTCCCGCCGGCCTTGACGAGCTGTTTGATTGAAAGTCGGGGTCAGGTCTGGCAAGCGAAAATGTCCGATTGCCAGACCTCGTATATTGAATCTGCACCTTTGGAAGAAGATATTAGGATTCTGAAGGCGGCGGGGCAAGGTCTCACCGAACAGAGTGGAAGCCATTGAGCTTGTGGGTCAGATAGGTGACCTTGCCCACTTGTTCATCTGGACGCCGGACGGTATCTTAGGTCGCCCCTTGGGTAAGCCTGCATACGAGAAAGGTGGACGAGATGAATACGCCGGTCGTAGGGATTGATGTCAGCAAGCGTAAGTTGGATGTAGCCTTGCTAGTTGATGGCAAAGTCAAGGCGAAAGCAGTTCCGAACTCCCAAGAAGGATTCGCAGAGCTGGAAGTCTGGCTGAACAAGCAGAAGATTTCTCTGCTGGAAACCCATATTTGCCTTGAGTCGACAGGCGTCTATAGCGAACCTATCGCCCTGTATTGGTTTGACAAAGGGATTAAAGTCAGCTTGGTCAATCCGAACTGCATCAAAAGTTTTGGCAGCAGCGAGAATATCCGCAACAAGAACGACCAAGTTGATGCTGGATTAATTGCTCGCTACTGTGCAGCGATGGCGCCGCCATCTTGGGATGCGCCATCACGTGAACAGCGCCAGTTACGGGCCTGGGGCAACAGGCTGACTGCACTTCAAGATATGCGCCAGCAGGAGTTGAATCGTTTAGAAGCGCATGAAACAGCCAAACAACAGGATGTTATCCCTCATGTCCAGGCTCATATCAAATGGCTGGATGCGCAAATTGCGCAAATAGCACGGGATATCGACGATCACATTGACCGCCATCCAGGGCTTAAACAGGATGCAGAGCTCATTGAAAGCATTCCCGGGCTAGGCCGTACGACAGCGGTAAAGGTCTTAGGCCACGTGGGGGATGTTCGGCGCTTCGGAAATGCGAAGGCGCTTGCAGCGTTCATCGGGGTCACACCCAGGCAACGACAATCCGGAACCTCAATACGAGGCCGGACAATGATGACTCGTATGGGGAACAAACACCTGCGAGCAGCTTTATTCCTGCCAAGCCTCGTTGCAAAACGTCACAACCCTATCCTGAAGCAGTTTGGCCAACGTTTAGAGGCCAACGGCCTCTCCAAAATGGCCGTCGCCGGCGCAATTATGCGCAAGTTAGTGCACTTGATTTACGGGGTAGTTAAGTCAGGCAAGCCCTTTGACCCGAAATACATGGAAAAAAGGCTTGCCGTCCAAGACGGTATCTGACCCCGACTTTCAATTACATGTCTTTCAGCGCAGTGATGGCGTAGCCTTTGCTGCCCATCTGCTGGGTCAGCCGGTCGATGTGGTAGTCAGGCAGGACTTGCACATCATCATCGACCTCCAGCGATTGCTCGGCTGGCAGCCAGTCGGTGTTGATGGCTTCCTGTGGGATGGGTTTGCCCTCGGGCACGGCGAGGTAGGAAAAAATGCCGTCATGTTCGGCACGGCGATAGATATCCAGGCGCATCTTCATCTCCCTTCAACTAGTCCTACGCACAGGCTGGCGTAACGCTTTGATTCTACTCCGCTTGCCTGGCTGTGGCCATGCAAGATTGCCGGCCCGGCCAACGCAAAGCAGTAAAATTAACCTGTATCAACAAACTTCCCTGAAGCCCGCGACTTCCCTTATGCGTTTTCCGTTCTTGCTGCCGGCCGCCGGATTTGTCCTGACCTACCTGCTGTTCGACTGGATCACCTATGTCGAGCCGTTGCTGGGGCTAAACATCACGCCGTGGAACCCTGACACTGCACTGGGCCTGGTGTTCTGGCTGGTGTATGGGCGGCGCGCCGCGCTGCCGTGGTTCCTGGCCCTGGTGGCGGGCGATGTCCTGGTGCGCGGCTTGCCGGGCGGCCTGGCAGGCACCCTGCTCACGGCTGCATGGTTGCTGTGCGGCTACGGCCTGCTGGGAGAAGCCCTGCGCCGGGCGCTGGGCGGCGGCGCCATCTTCAGTTCCCGCGCCAGCTTCTATCGCTGGCTGCTGATTGTTGCAGCCGGCACCATGCTGAATGCAGTCGGCCATATCAGCCTGCTGGCATGGCTTGGGCTGGTGCCGTGGGCCGACTGGCTGCGCGCGGTATGGCGCTTCGGTTTCGGCGACATGGTCGGGGTCGTGGTCAGCATGCCGCTGCTGTGGAAACTGGCCAATGCGCAGGACCGGGCGCACCTGCGCGAAGCCACCTGGAAGCCGGAAACCCTGGGCTACCTGGCGCTGGCGATCTTCGTGCTGTGGGCGGTGTTCGGCTACATCATGACGGCCGAATTCAAGCACTTCTATTTCCTGTTCCTGCCGCTGATCTGGGCCGCCTCGCGCCAGGGCGTGCATGGCGCGGCCCTGGTGGTGTTCGTGCTGCAGCTGGCCATCGTGGCCCTGGTCAGGGCCAACCATGCCAACAACATCACCGTGTCCGAGCTGCAGGTGCTCGATGCCGTACTGGCGCTGGTGGGCTTCTTCATCGGCATCGTGGTCGACGAACGGCGCCAGGTGGCGGAAGAACTGAAGCAAACGCTGCGCCTGGCGGCGGCCGGCGAAATGGCAGCCGCGCTGGCGCATGAGCTGAACCAGCCGATGACGGCGCTGGCGGTGTACGGCAAGGCCTGCGAGCACCTGCTGGCGCGCGGCGAGGCGGGCGACCTGCTGAAGAACGCCATCGGCCAGATGATCAATGAATCGGCGCGCGCGGCGGAAGTGGTGCGCCGCCTGCGCGATTTTTTCCGCACCGGCGCCATGCAGCTCGAGACCGTCAGTGCGGCGGCCCTGCAGGCGGGCATCGTGCAGCAGTTTGGCCCGCAATTCGCCGAGCATGGGGTGGAAGTCACGGTCGCCGAGGCGCCGGCGCTGGCGGTGCAGGTCGACCGCCTGCAGGTGGAACTGGTCCTGCGCAACCTGCTGGCCAATGCCCTGGATGCGGTACGCATGCGTCCCGCAGGGCAGCGCAGCATCCGCCTCATGGCGGAAAACGTCGGCGGCAAGCTGCGCTTCACGGTGGAAGACAGCGGCGACGGCCTGACGCAGCAGGCGGCCGGGCGCCTGTTCGAGCCTTTCGTATCGACCAAGGCCAGCGGCATGGGACTGGGGCTGGTGCTGAGCCGCTCCATCGTGGAGGCGCACGGCGGGACTTTATGGGCAGAAGTTGCCGGTCACGGCGTCTTTCGTTTTATACTGCCGGCGCTGGACTCTGGAGAATAGCCTTGTCAAACCTTACCGTTTTCATTGTCGACGATGATCCCTCGCTGCGCGATGCCCTTGGCCTGCTGCTGGGCGTGCGCGGTTATCGCACCGCCGTTTTTGCCAGTGCCGAAGCCTTCCTGCAGGCCTGGCTGCCCGAATGGGCCGGCTGCCTGGTGGCCGACATCCGCATGTCCGGCATGGACGGCCTGGCCTTGCAGCGCAAGCTGAACGAGATGAACTGCCTGCTGCCTGTGATTATCGTGACCGGCCATGGCGACGTCAGTTCGGCGCGCGAAGCCTTCAAGGCGCGCGCCGTCGATTTCCTGGAGAAGCCGTTCGACGACGATAAGCTGATTGCCGCCATCGAGGAAGCGTTCTCGATGCAGTTGCGCCAGCGCCAGGACCACGACCGCCGCCAGCAGCGCGACCAGTTGCTGGCCGAGCTGACCCCGCGCGAGCGCGAAGTGTTCGAGTTGGTGGTGATGGGGCGCCACAACCGGGAGATCGCCCCCCAGCTGAACATCAGCGTGCGCACCGTGGAAGTCCACAAGGCGCGCCTGATGGCCAAGCTGGGCGTGGATAACGTGGCAGACCTGGTGCGCGTCGCCCTGCGCGACTAAATTGCGCTGGCGCGCAGTTCGCGCAGGCCGGCCACGGCTTGCGTGGTCCTGTCGATTGCCCGCTGCAGCACCGCCGAGCGGTTGCTTGATTCCTGGTCGCGTTTCGCTTCGCGGTGCCACAGGTGATAGACCTCGGTCGCAAAGGCCCCGCTCTTGCGCATGACGCCCGCGTTGAACAGGCGCAGCACCAGGTCGGAATCTTCATGGCCCCAGCCGGTGAAGCTTTGGTCGAAGCCATTTACCAGGTCAAGGTCGCTGCGCCATGCCGCCATATTGCAGCTCTTGATACGGCGCCAGGTAAAATGCTTGCTTTCACGCCCCACGTCCGGCAGGGGCACTACCGTCTGCAGGAACTTGTTGGCGCCGCCGGTCAGGTACAGCTTGAATTTTTCCAATGGGCCAAGGCGCTGGATGTCGAGGTGCTGCTCCAGCAGGCGGCGCGTATAGGCTTCGCTAAGCAGCACGCGGCTGCCCGTCACCACATGGCCGCGCCTGGCCAGGCGGCGGTGGCTGGAGATGAAGTTCTTCTGTGGCACGCAATCGCCATCGATGAAGACGATGTATTCGCCTTGCGCTGCAAGAATGCCCAGGTTGCGTGCCCGCGCCGCGCGAAAACCGATATCTTCCTGCCACACGTGCTTCAGCGGCACCGGGGAGCGCGCCTGCAATGCGGCCACGGTATCCCGCGTGTTGTTGGTCGATCCGTCATCGGCGATAATGATCTCGAAATCTTGATCGTCCTGCGCAAAACAGGCCTCTACCACGGCCGTCAGGGCGTCCGGACGATTGTACGTGGTAATAATTAACGAGATGGTTGAAGCTAGTTGCATGGATGCCAAAAGATTAATAAGAAATGCCGTCCTGCTGGCGGACGCCAATCCGCCAGTATACCAGTGCCGGATGCACGATTCGAATTGCGCCGGACAGGAGGCTAGCCGGTGAGGACCCTGGTGATTTCTCCCAACTGGATCGGCGATGCCGTGATGGCGCAGCCGCTGCTGCAGCGCCTGAAAGCGCTGCACCCGGATCGCCCGATCGACGTGCTGGCGCCGCCGGCCGTGTCCCCGGTCTGGCGCCAGATGCCGGAAGTGGCCGAAGTGCTGGAAACGCCGTTCCGCCATGGCGCACTGCAGTTGAAGGAGCGCTGGCGCTATGCGCGCCTGCTGCGCCAGCGCGGCTACGCTGACGCCTTTATCCTGCCGAATACCCTGAAGTACGCCCTGATTCCCTGGCTGGCCGGCATTCCGCGCCGCGTCGGCTACAAGGGGGAAAGCCGTTATGGTTTGATCAACGTGATGCACCATGACGACACGCCGCCGAGGCCGATGGTGCCGTTCTACGCCGCCCTGGCCGACGTGCCGGGAGCGCCGCTGCGCAGCGACCTGCCCAAGCCGCGTATGGCCGCCAGCAGCGAGCAAGTGGCCGCTGCCTGCGCCAAGGTCGGCCTGGACCCGGTGCGCCCGCTGGTGGTGTTTGCGCCCGGCGCCGAGTTCGGGGGCGCCAAGCGCTGGCCGCCCGCGCATTTCGGCCAGCTGGCGCAGCATATCCTGGCGCGCGACCCGCAAGCCCAGGTTGCGCTCCTCGGCTCGCCCAAGGATGGCCCAACTTGCGACGAAGTCATTGCTGCAGCCGGCGCTCCCGCCGGTCTGGTCAGCCTGGCCGGCAAGACCAGCCTGTCCGATGCAGTGGCCTTGATCGCACGTTCTGCGGCTGTGGTCAGCAACGACTCCGGGCTGCTGCATGTGGCCTCCGCGCTGAACCGGCCGGTGATCGCCATCTACGGCCCGACCGATCCCGATCACGCGCCGCCATTCTCCGACCTGGCCGCCTCGATCTCGCTGCGACTGGAATGCTCGCCATGTCGCCAGCGCGAATGCCCGCTCGGCCATCAAAACTGCATGCACGGCATCAGTTCTGGCCAAGTGTGGCAAACGCTGGAGCCAATGCTCAGCCGTTGACCACCGGCTGGGCAATGATCCAGAGGCTCAGCAAGGTGTAAGACACCATCAGCGCCAGCATCGGCAACTGACTGCGGCTGGCGCGTGTGCCGAACTGGCGCAAGGCAGTCTGGTGCCCCAGCCAGACCGCCGCCACGTGCCCCGCCACGATGGCGAACAGCGACACGTACCAGACCATGCGCGCATCCACGATGCCTAGCCGGATGAAGTAGAAGCGCGTGCCGAACAGGTCCCACCCCAGGTTGAGCGGATCGGAAGCGAGGGGGATCAGGTATTGCCCCGCCATCGCCAGGAAGGACAGGTAGTGGGCGAAATGGTAGGCGATTGCGATCGGCACCAGCGTCAGCACGTACCAGCCGGCGGTCGTGGCCAGCGAAGCGCCGCCGCCGCACCAGGCGATGGCACGGCATACGGCAAGATAGGCCAGCAGGAACAAGGCCGGCAAGAGACCTAGCGCGGCGGCGCGCAGCAGGACGGGCGGCCATGGCAGGGCGGCTTGCAAATCCAGCCACAGTTGGGTCTCCAGCAGGCCATCAAAACTGACAGAGGCCAGCATCAGCATCACCAGCACGATATGCGACCAGCCCAGCGGCGCGCCGAGCAGCAGTCCGGCGCCGAAAGGCCGCAGTTGCCAGCGGCCGTCCTGCACCTGGTTCGGTGCAAAGCGCGCCAGCAAGCCGAAGACCACAGCAAACACCTCGCCATGCGCCAGCCATGTGCGTCGCCCGAATACGAACATGCCCAGCCAGGAAAGGCAGGAATAAGCCAGCATGGCGGCCGCCAGGCTGGCCGGCTGCTCGCTGCCCTCCCAGTTCAATTCCATGTTCACGAACGCGAGGAACAGCAGGGCGGCCGGCCACACGCCTGCCCACTGGGGCCAGGCCAGCTTGCCGGGCCGGTCGCCCAGCACCCAGCGGTAAAGGGTATCGAGCGGATTGACCAGCGCCCACAGGTCGCCCAGCAAGGCCGATACGAAGGCCATGCCGACCCACCAGATGGCCCAGACCATGGCGGGCGCGATATTCTTGAAGGGGTTCTGCGTGCCGACAAAGCCGGCGCACAGCACGAGAAGGTACAGTGCCAGCACCGCCAGCCGCAGGCTGGTCGCGAGCGCGCCAGCCAGGGGCACTTTTCGAAGCAAAATGAAAGCTTGCCCAACGGGGCGTGGCTGCATATTGCGCTGGCGCGCCAGCAAGAGGAAGGTGACAGCGACAGTGGCCCCGGCGCCTGCCATGAACATCCACAAGGGCAGCGGCAGGTCGAAGCGCTGGCCGAATCCGTGCGCCAGCACAGGCAGGGGAATGGCTGCCAGCAGCCAGCGCTTCATCTGGGAATGACTTCCACGTAAAGCAGCGCCGGCGCGTGGTGGTGCCCCCTGCCATGCGCCGCAAGGGGAAAGCGGCCCGCGGCTTGTGCCTGCAGCTGTAGGCGCCCCGGGATGCCGGGCTTGAGCGACAACATCCGGTCATAGCCATGCAGGTGCAGGTCGAGCGCTGTATCGCTGCGTAATTCGAGCACCAGCGTATCGCCCTGCGGCACGCGCACGGTGGGTGCCGGATTGGCAATGCGCTGCTGCCTGACTTCGAAGCTGGCACTTTGTTGCGCGGACCACACAGGCGTCCCTGCCAACAGCGTTAGCGTTGCAAACAGCCAGTATTGGCGGGGCAGGCGCATATGGAGATTCTAGTCCAGCAGGCGTAATATGCAACGACTGACCCTGCACAAGAAGGAGTGGACCATGCGTATCCGTTTCCTGCTTCCCCTCGCGGTCGCCCTGGGCATCCCCGCCCTGGCCAGCGCCGAAATCCTGGCGATGATGAATTATGAAAGCAAGTCCGCCGAGTCGCTCAAGGCGCTCAAGAATCCCGTGGCGCCGGCGTCACGCAAGGAGGGCATCGCGATTGTCGATGTCGATCCCAACTCCAAGGCCTTCGGCAAGATCGTCAAGGACATCCCGCTGCCGGCCGACTTGGTGGCGCACCACATCTTCTACAACCACGACATGAGCAAGGCCTACATCACGGCGCTGGGCAAGACCGAGCTGCGCGTGATGGACATGAAGTCGAAGGACTATGCCATGACCACCGTCAGCATTCCCGACTGCAGCGTGGGCGAGGATATCGCCTTCTCACCCGACCACAAGCGCTGGTATGTGAGCTGCATGGGCAGCCAGGCCATGGTGGTGGGCGACGCCCATAGCGACAAGGTGCTTTCCACCATCAAGGTGGCGGCGCCATATCCGCATGGGCTGGCCGTTTCCGGTGCGGCAGACCGCATCCTGCTCACGTCGACCGTGCGCGCCTCCGACCTGGGCGACCCGGGGGAAGTGATCAGCGCGGTGGAAGCCAGCACCGGCAAGGTGCTGGGCACCTACAAGGTATCGAGGAAAGCTTCACCCGCAGGCGAAGCGCCGGTCGAAGTCCTGTTCGTGCCGAATGCAAAACCCGCCGTGGCCTACATCACCAATATGTATGGCGGCACGCTGTGGACCGCAAGCTGGAACAAGGACAAGAAGGACTTCGAAGTGGCACAGGTGTACGACTTTGCCGAGGCCAAGGCAGGCGTACCGCTTGAAATCTACTTCAACAAGGCCGCCACGCGCATGTACGTAACCAGTGCGAAGCCGGGCCAACTGCACGTCTTCGACATTTCAGCCAAGGCCGGCGAGCCAAAGCTGCTCAAGTCCATCCCCGCAGCGGAAGGCGCGCACCACGTGGCCTTTACCAAGGACGGCAAATACGCCTTCGTGCAGAATGCCTTGCTCAACCTGCCGGGCATGAGCGATGGTTCGGTCACCGTGGTTGACCTGCAGTCCGGCACCGTCGTTACCAGCATGGACACGCTGAAGAACGCCGGCTTGAACCCGAACAGCATTGTGCTGCTGCCGCAGTGGAATGAGATGATGGGACACTGAACTTGCCCTCGGTGCCGTGCCAGGTGCCGGCACCGGGGGTATACTCGCGGCATGACACCGCTGGTCCTGATTCCCGGCTATATGCTGGACGACGCCTTATGGGATGGCATGCTGCCATTCCTGCCTCCTGAACTCCCGCTGCATTTCGCCAGCCTGGCCGAAGGCGATTCCATTGCTTCCATGGCGCAGGCCGTGCTGGCGAAGTGCCCGTCGCGATTCACCTTGCTCGGTTTCTCGATGGGCGGCTATGTCGCGCGCGAAATCGTCCGTCTCGCGCCCGGCCGCGTGCAGGCGCTGGCGCTGGTCGCCACTTCCAGCCGGGCTGATCTGCCGCTGCAGGTCGAACAGCGTACCAGGGCCGCGCGCGCCACGCCGCTCGGCCCTTTCCGTGGACTGGGCCGCGCCGCCATCGCGCAATCTCTGCATCCCGACAATGCTGCCAACGAAGCGCTGGTGGCGCGGGTGCGCGCGATGGGCGAACGCCTGGGCCGCGAGGTCTTCGTGCGCCAGTCGCTGATTGTGCGCGACGCCGATACAGCCTGCCTGTCCGACATCCAATGTCCGACCCTGGTTGTCGCGGCAGCCGGAGACCAGTTGCGCAGGCCCGAAGAAGCGCGCGAACTGGCCGAGGGCATCCCTGGCGCAAAGCTGGCGACAATCCCCCACGCAGGCCACCTGATTCCGCTCGAGCAGCCGCAGTCGCTGGCAACCGCCATCACCGTGATTTTTCAATAGAAAATTTCCTTAGTATTAACGCTATACTCCGCCAACTTTCACAGGAGGCTAGGTATGCGTACCTTGATGAGCGGAGCGCTGGCGGTGGGGATGATGTTTGCGTCGGTGGCGCAGGCAAGCTGCCATGCAGCGTTGAAACAGCGCCTGCCGCAGGCGGGGACTGTCATTTTTGGCGAGATCCATGGCACGAACGAGATTCCAGCATTCTTCTCCGCCTGCGTCCGTGAGTTCCTCGACCGCGGAGAGACGGTCAAGGTGTTCCTGGAGCTTGATGCCGCGGACACCGACCATACGGCAAAGTACCTGCGTGGCGAAATCGACGAAGCGGCTTTGTTGTCATCACCGCGCTGGCGGGTGCATGATGGGCGAACCAGCCTGGCCATGCTGGAACTGCACCGCGCGCTGAAAGGTGTACCGGTGGTCGGTTTTGTAACGGGAAGGGGAGTTGCAGACAGCAACGCCGCAATGGGCGAAAATTTCCTGCGGCATCGGCTGGAAAACGGATACAACCTGGTCCTGGTAGGAGGAACCCATGCACAGCTGGCGGCTGGGAAGGGCGACAGCTTTACTTCGGTCCCATTCGGCCAATATGTTCAGGCCAGGTCAAACAACGTTCTCAGCTTGAACGCGCGCTACACTGGGGGCGAGGCATGGGCTTGCGCGCCGTATTGCGATGCCAATCCGCTCGACGGCAATGAACCGGACGGCGCCACGCCGGCCAAACGCATCGGCTTCGAGGACAAAGACCGCCGCTTCAACGGCTACTTCAGTGTTGGCAGAGTCACCGCATCGCCGCCGGCAGTCGAGAAGTAATTGGCGTAAGTCTTCGTCACATCAGGATAACGTCGTACTGCTCCTGATGGTAGCTGGTCTCGACCTGCAGCGAAATCTTCTTGCCAATGAAGTCGCCCAGCATCGCCAGATGCTGCGATTCTTCTTCCAGGAACAGGTCGACCACTTCCTGCGAGGCGAGGATGCGGAATTCGCGCGGGTTGAACTGCTTGGCTTCGCGCAGCAGCTCGCGCAGGATTTCGTAGCAGATGGTGCGCGAGGTCTTGACCTGGCCCTTGCCTTCGCAAGCAGGGCAGGGCTCGCACAGGATGTGGGCCAGCGATTCGCGCGTGCGCTTGCGCGTCATCTCTACCAGCCCTAGCGCGGAGAAGCCTGACACCGAGACCTTGGTGCGATCGCGCGCCAGGGCTTTCTTCAGTTCCGCGAGCACGGCGTTTCGGTGCTCGTTGTTCTCCATGTCGATGAAGTCGAGGATGATGATGCCGCCCAGGTTGCGCAGGCGCAGCTGGCGCGCGATGGCGTGCGCCGCTTCCAGGTTGGTCTTGAAGATGGTGTCGGCAAAATTGCGGCCGCCGACGAAGCCGCCGGTGTTGACGTCGATGGTCGTCATGGCCTCGGTCTGGTCGACGATCAGGTAGCCGCCCGACTTGAGGTCGACGCGGCGGCCCAGGGCGCGGTGGATTTCCTCTTCCACGCCGTACAGGTCGAACAGCGGGCGCTCGCCGGTGTAGTGCTGCAAACGCGACAGGACCGACGGCGTGTAGACGCGGCCGAACTCCGTCAGCGACAGGAAGTTTTCGCGCGAATCGACCTGGATGGTGGCCGTCTCGTCATGCACGAAGTCGCGCAGCACACGCTGCGCCAGGCTCAAGTCCTGGTGCAGCAGGGAAGTCGGCGGACGGGTGCGCGCGCCATGGCAGATCGCGCCCCAGGTCTTGCGCAGGTATTCGATGTCGGCTTGCAGGTCGCTGTCCGAGGCGTCTTCGGCCTGGGTACGCACGATGTAGCCGCCTTTTTCGTCTTCCGGCAGCAGGCCTTGCATGCGCGCGCGCAGGGCTTCTCGGTCGGATTCCTTTTCGATCTTCTGCGAGATGCCGATATGGCCGTCCTGCGGCAGGTAGACCAGCATGCGGCCGGCAATCGAGATCTGGGTCGACAGCCGTGCGCCCTTGGTGCCGATCGGGTCCTTGATGACCTGCACGGTCAGTACCTGGCCGTCGAACAGCAGTTTCTCGATCGGGGTCGGGGTGGCGTTCTGGGCGCCGTCATGCGGGCGGGCTTCCCAGATATCGGCCACGTGCAGGAAGGCTGCACGTTCCAGGCCGATGTCGATGAAGGCCGACTGCATGCCGGGCAGCACGCGCACCACTTTGCCGGAGTAGACATTGCCCGCCAGGCCGCGCGTCAGGGTGCGCTCGATATGCAGTTCCTGCACGGCGCCCTGCACGATGAGGGCGACGCGGGTTTCCTGGGGGGTGATATTAATGAGGATATCTTCGTTCATCAGGGGAGTTTCAATCCTGCCTGGCGCAACAGTTGCGCCGTTTCGTACAGCGGCAGGCCCATGATGCCGGAGTGGCTGCCTTCGATGTGTTCAACGAACAGGGCGGCCAGGCCCTGGATGCCATAGCCGCCGGCCTTGTCGTAAGGCTCGGTGGTGGCACAGTAAGTCTTGATCTCGGCATCCGTCAGCTTGCCGAAGCGGACGTCGGAGACCTGGGTGATATGGCCGGAAAAGTCTTGCGAATGCACGGCCACCGAGGTCAAGACCTGATGGGTACGGCCCGACAGCTTGTGCAGCATGTCGGTGGCTTCGCGCACATTGGCCGGCTTGCCGAGGATTTCGCCGTCGATGGTGACGGTGGTGTCGGCCGCCAGGATGGGGCGCAGGATCAGGCGGCGGCGCTGGATCATGTCCCAGGCGAAATCGGCCTTTTCCTGGGCCACGCGGCCGACATAGGCCAGCGGCTCCTCGCCGGCATGGACATCTTCACTGACATCCGGCCCGCGCGGGCCGTCATTACGCAGCAGGAGCAACTCAAAGTCCACGCCGATCTGGCGCAGCAATTCGCGCCGGCGAGGACTCTTGGAAGCCAGGTAGATCTTTTTTTCGGCCAGTTTCATCGTATGCCTTAGGGTTTAGACACGATGATAAGGGTGGTTTTGCGTTATTGTCCACGCCCTGTACAACTGTTCGGCCAGCATGACGCGTACCATGCCATGCGGGAGGGTCAGGCTGGACAGGCGAATCATGCCTTCCGCCTTGGCCTTCAGCCCCGGATCGAGGCCGTCGGCGCCGCCGATCAGGAAGGCCGTATCGCGGCCATCCTGCTGCCAGGCTTCCAGCTGCTGGGACAGGCCCACGCTGGTCAGGTCCTTGCCGCGTTCATCGAGGGCGATGATGCGCACCGATTTCGGCAAGGCCGCTTCGATACGCTCCCTTTCCAGAGCCATGGCGGTGGCGGCGGTCTTGCTGCCGGAACGCTCGACGGGCTTGATTTCCTTCAGCACGATGCGCAATTCCGGTGGCATGCGTTTCACGTATTCGGTGAAGCCGCTTTCGATCCAGGCCGGCATTTTATGGCCGACCGCAGCGATGATCAGCTGCACTGGGCTTACTCAGCCGCAGGCTTTTTGATGCGTTTGATGACGGTCTTGGCCGGCGCTGCGGCTGCAGCGGCGGCTTTCTTCTCCTTGGCGGCCTTGGCGGATGCCTCGGCGGTCTTGGTGGAAGCGACCTTCACTTTCTTGCCTTCCGGGGCCACGACCTTCGGCGCGGCCTTCTTGGCGGCGGCTTTCTTGGCCACGGCGCCGGCAGCGGCGGTTGCCTTCACGGTGCCTGGCTTCTTGGCCGCTGGTTTCTTTTCGACCACGGCTTCGGCGGCTTTGGCAGCCTTGGTGGCAGCCAGGTGGCCGGACTTCTTCGGCGCAGCCTCTTTTTCAGCGGCAGCCTTGCCTTCGGTGGTGGACTTGCGCTTGGCGGCGCCCAGTTTCACCGGCTTTTCGCCCCAGATTTCTTCCAGGCGGTAGTAAGCGCGGATCGGCGCCTGCATGATGTGGACAATCATGTCGCCCAGGTCCACCAGCACCCATTCGCCGGTATCTTCACCCTCGATGCCGATCACGTCGCCGCCGGCTTCCTTGACCTTGTCGCGCACCGAGGCAGCCAGTGCCTTGGTCTGGCGGTTGGAAGTACCGGAAGCGATGGCGATGCGGTCGAAGAGGCTGGTCAAGCCGGTGGTGTCGAACAGGACGATTTCCTGGCCCTTGACGTCTTCCAGGGCGTCCACGACGATGGATTGCAGTTTTTTGATATCCATTATTTAGTTCTTATACAAATTATGTTGTTCAATATAGTCTAGCACTACCGGTGGCAGAAGCGAGTTCGCCCCATCCCCCCGTTGTAATGCAGCACGAATGGCAGTGGCCGAGATGTCGACGGCTACATCAGCCGCCAGCATGGTCATGCCCGCCGGGGTGTTCCTGACCTGATCCGGCGTGGCCAGGCGGCGCTGGAATTCAGCTGCCACCTCGGCCGGCACGTGGGCGTCGTCCAGCTCGAAGCCGGGCCTGGCCGCCACGCAGAAGTGGGCCAGGTCGAACAGGTTGCGCCATTCGTGCCAGGTATTCAGTCGCTGCAGCTGGTCGGCGCCCATCAGGAAGGCCAGCGACACATCGGGCCCCACGTCGGCGCGGATTGCCCGCAGCGTTTCGATCGTATACGTGGCGCTGCCGCGCGCCAGTTCCTGCCAGTCGATCGTGACCGGGCAGGGCAGACCTTGGAAGGCCAAAGTCAGCATGTCCACCCGCTGCTGCGGCGTCGCCACCAGCGCGCCCTTTTGCCAGGGCAGGGCTGGAATGACGAGCAGTGCATCGGCGTTCAGCAGCTGGACAAATTGCTTGCCAAGCGCGACGTGGCCGTTGTGCACCGGATCGAAACTGCCTCCCAGCAGTGCGATGCAGCGTTTCACTCGGCCAGCCAGTCGCGGTGCGGGAGGAAGTCGGTGTACAGCGCCGCTTCCGCGCTGCCGTCTTCCGGATGCCAGTCGTAGCGCCATTTGACGACCGGCGGCATGGACATCAGGATCGCTTCCGTGCGGCCGCCGGACTGCAGGCCGAACAGGGTGCCGCGGTCGAACACCAGGTTGAATTCGACGTAACGTCCGCGGCGGTAGGCCTGGAAGTCGCGTTCGCGTTCACCGTAGGGCGTGTCCTTGCGGGCTTTCACGATCGGCAGGTAGGCGGCCAGGAATGCGTCGCCTACGCTGCGGGTCATTTCAAAACTCTTCTCGAAGCCGAGTGCGTTGAAGTCATCGAAGAAGATGCCGCCGACACCGCGCGCTTCCTTGCGGTGCTTCAGGTAGAAGTACTCGTCGCACCATTTCTTGAACTTCGGGTGCAGGTCGTCGCCGAAGGGCTGCAGCGCGTCGCGGCAGGTCGCATGGAAATGCCTGGCGTCTTCCTTGTTGCCGTAGTAGGGCGTCAGGTCCATGCCGCCGCCGAACCACCAGACCGGCTTGCCGTCGGCGGTACTGGTGCTGAAGAAGCGCACGTTCATGTGCACGGTCGGCGCGTAGGGGTTGCGCGGGTGCAGCACCAGGCTGACGCCCATGGCTTCCCATGGCTGGCCGCCCAGCTCCGGGCGGTGCGCCGAGGCCGATGGCGGCAGCTTGGCTCCGGTCACGTGGCTGAAATTGCAGCCGCCGCGCTCGAATACGTTGCCTTCTTCGATCAGGCGCGAGATGCCGCCGCCGCCTTCCGGGCGTTCCCACGCATCGCGCAGGAATGGCTTGCCGTCCACATCCTCCAGGGCGGAGATGATGCGGTCTTGCAGGCCAAGCAGCCAGGCTTTGACTTCTTGTGGGTTGGGGGCGGTCATTTAGTGCTTCAAGCCCCGCCAGCCGATATCGCGGCGGAACTGCACGCCTTCGAAGCCGATCTTGTCGACCGCTTCGTAAGCCTGCTTCTGCGCCATTTTCACGTTGTCGCCCAGGCCCACCACGCACAGCACGCGGCCGCCGGAGGTGATCAGCTTGCCCTCCGTGTCATCGGTGGTGCCGGCGTGGAAAGTGACCGAATCCGGCGTTTCAGCCGGAATGCCGTGGATATGGTCGCCCTTGCGCGGCGCGTCAGGGTAGCCGGCGGCTGCCAGCACCACGCCAACGGCGGTGCGGCGGTCCCATTCCAGTTCCACCTGGTCCAGGCTGCCGTTGACGGCGTGTTCCATCACGCCCAGCAGGTCGGTCTTCAGGCGCGTCATGATCGGCTGGGTTTCCGGATCGCCCATGCGGCAGTTGAATTCCAGCGTTTTCGGGTTGCCGGCGGCGTCGATCATCAGGCCCGCGTACAGGAAGCCGGTGAACTGGATGCCGTCTTTCGCCATGCCCTGGATGGTAGGCATGATGATCTCGCGCATCACGCGCGCATGCATGGCCGGGGTCACGATCGGGGCAGGGGAGTAGGCGCCCATGCCGCCGGTGTTCGGGCCCTGGTCGTTGTCCATCAGGCGCTTGTGGTCTTGCGAAGTGGCCAGCGGCAGTACGTTCTTGCCGTCGCACATGACGATGAAGGAAGCTTCTTCGCCGGCCAGGAATTCCTCGATCACGATGCGCGCGCCGGCGTCGCCGAAGGCGTTATCGGACAACATGTGGTCGACCGCGCCATGCGCTTCTTCCAGCGTCATGGCAACCACCACGCCCTTGCCGGCGGCCAGGCCGTCGGCCTTGATCACGATCGGCGCGCCGACTTTGTCGATAAAGGCGTGGGCGGCCTTGGCATCGGCGAAGGTCTCGTATTCGGCGGTCGGGATGCCGTGGCGCTTCATGAAGGCCTTGGCGAAGTCCTTGGACGACTCGAGCTGCGCAGCCTCTTTGGTCGGGCCAAAGATTTTCAGGCCGCGCGCGCGGAACAGGTTGACGATGCCGGCAGCCAGCGGCACTTCCGGGCCGACCACGGTCAGGCCGATGTGCTCTTGCTCGACGAAATCGGCCAGCGCGTTCAGGTCGGTGATCGGCACGTTTTCCAGGCGCACGTCGCGTGCGGTGCCGCCATTGCCAGGCGCAACATAGACCATCTGTACGCGTTCCGACTGCGCCAGTTTCCAAGCCAAAGCGTGTTCACGGCCACCCGAGCCGACTACCAGGATCTTCATAAGGTTTATTCTTCGATGACAGCGTTGGTATAGATTTCCTGGACGTCATCCAGGTTTTCCAGTGCGTCCAGCAGCTTTTGCATCTTGGCCGCGTCTTCACCGGTAAATACGGTCTCGGTGGCTGGCTTCATGATCACTTCCGCCACTTCGGCCTTGAAGCCAGCCGCTTCCAGCGCATCCTTCACGCCGGCAAAATCGTGCGGCCCGCACAGCACTTCGATGCCGCCTTCTTCGTCGGTCAGAATGTCTTCGGCGCCGGCTTCCAGCGCAGCGTCCATCAGCTTGGCTTCGTCGGTGCCCGGTGCGAACAGGAACTGGCCGGTGTGCTGGAACATGAAGGCCACGGAGCCTTCGGTGCCCATATTGCCGCCGTATTTGTTGAAGGCATGGCGCACTTCAGCCACGGTACGCACGCGGTTGTCGGTCATGCAGTCCACGATGATGGCCGCGCCGCCGATGCCGTAGCCTTCGTAGCGCACTTCTTCATAGTTGGCGCCGTCGCCGCCGCCGGTGCCGCGCGTAATGGCGCGGTTCACGTTGTCCTTCGGCATATTGGCGTCAGCGGCCTTGTCGACTGCCAGGCGCAGGCGCGGATTGGAGTTCAGGTCGCCGCCGCCCATGCGTGCCGCCACCGTGATTTCCTTGATCAGGCGCGTCCAGATTTTGCCGCGTTTCGCGTCCGTTGCAGCCTTTTTATGCTTAATATTGGCCCATTTGCTGTGTCCAGCCATGTTCAATCTTCCTTAGACGGTATGCAATCGAGGGCGACATTCTAGCATACCGGTATCTCCCGGAAATTGTCGCGCCGGCGCGACCAAAACTGCATCCGCAACCCTTGCGGGCGTGTTTAGTAGCTTTCCTCGAGGGCATTTCATCGGCTTGTAAAGTTACCATCGTAAAACAACAACTTTTATATTGAAGGAGACTTATGGATCGTCGGCAATTTATCAAATTGGGCGGCTTCATTACCGTATCGGCTGCCACCAGCGGCCTGGTAGGCTGCGGCGGCAGCGATTACACCCCGCCGGCACCCGGCTTGCCGCCCGCTACCGGCGCCAACTGGAAGTTCCCGCAAAGCGTAGCCTCCGGCGACCCGCGCGCCGACAGCATCATGCTGTGGACCCGCGTGGTGCCTACTTCCCTCGACGACGTGGCCACCGTCACCGTCAAGAGCGGCGTAACGGTGCGCGTGCAGGTCTCCGCGGCCGACAATACGGCATCCCTGGGCGGCAACAAGGCGCTCGAAGGCACGATGGTGGTCGATGCCCAGATCGAGCTGAATGCCGATTTCGATAATACGATCCGCCACAAGGTGACCGGCCTGCAGCCGAATACCGTTTACTTTTACCAGTTCACAGCCGGCGACGTGCGTTCCAACGTGGCTCGCTTCAAGACCGCGCCGGCAGCCGATGCCAGCGTGTCTCAACTGCAGTTCGCCTACCTGACTTGCCAGGACTGGAGCATCAACCACTGGGGCGCCCTGGATCATATTGCCAAAAATGAAAAACTGGACTTCATCGTCCACCTCGGCGACTACATTTACGAGACTGTGGGCGAGGCTTTCCAGGTGGGCTCGGTCGAATCCCGCCATGGCGCACTGACCCTGCCGGACGGCACTTTCAAGAATGGCAGTTCGGGTGCGAAATACGCGACCACCCTGGCCGACTACCGCTACCTGTACAAGAAATACCGTACTGACACCCGCCTGCAGGCCGTGCACGAGCGCTTCGCCTTCATCGCGATCTGGGATGACCACGAGTTCAGCGACGATTCCTGGGGCGATACCCAGACCTACTCGGAAGGCGAAAAGCACGACACCAACCGCCGCCGCAGCGCCAACCAGGCCTGGTTCGAGTTCATGCCGGCCGACGTCACGCTGGACAGCGCGGCCACCGGCTTCCAGAACATCAAGATCTACCGTGATTTCCAGTTCGGTAAATTGATGCAACTGGTGATGACCGACGAGCGCCTGTACCGCGCCGACCACGTGGTGCCGGAGCAGATGGCCAATCCGGCTACAGGCCAGCCGCTGGGCAGTATCGGCGCGCGCTACCTGGTGGCGCAGGACCTGTACAGCGCCGCCGAAGCGCAGAAAGTGGCTGCCGTAGGCGGCTCCGATCCATTGGCCGCCATCAGCATGCTGGGCGCCACCCAGCGCGACTGGTGGAAGAACACCATGAAGGCTGCCACCTCGACCTGGAAACTGTGGGGCAATGAAGTCTCGCTGCTGCGCATGGGCCTGAGTGGCACTGACGCCATCGCCACCCTGGTGGCGTTGCAGGCGGTCGCCAAGCTGGCGACTGACATCGGCACCACGGCTGCTACCTCGACCGGCGGCAATGTGCCGGTTGCCAGCGCGATTGTCGGCGCCATGACCGCCGGTGCTTCGGTTTCGGTGGCTGCTGCGGCCGCGACTGCGATCGCCACTGCCGCGGCCGCAGGCGGCGACACCAGCGCGCGCCTGACGGCTGCCGTCGGCGCCGGGCTGAACTCGACCCAGGCCAGCGTGGCAGTGCTGGCATTCGGCCAGGCGGAAAACGCGGCCAAGGCGGGCGGCAACGCCGTTGCCCAGGCGACCGCAGCCGCGCAAGGCATCGCGATCGGCTACATTAAGCCGGATGTGCAGGCCAAGGGCGCAGCATCGGTGTTTGTGGTTGCATCGGGCCAGGCCGCCGCGCTGGCGCCTTATTTCCGCAAGTTCCTGATCAACTGCGACCAGTGGGACGGCTATAACGCCGAACGCAAGGCCCTGATGGCGCACCTGAAGACCAACAGCATCGGCAACGTGGTGGCGCTGACCGGCGACATCCATTCCTTCTTCGCCGGCACAGTGAATGACGATTACGACGCGGCGGGCGGCGGCACGCCGGTGATGGTGGACCTGGTGTCGGCCGGCGTCAGCTCCGATTCCTTCTTCACCTACCTGCGCGAAGCGTCGGCGAGCCTTGGCAGCCTGGACACGCTGGTCTCCCTGCCGCTGTCGGTGCCGGTGCCGAACGTCGGTACCATCGCGCTGAACGTCAACCTGCTGGACTACACGATGGGCAAGGTGTCGCCGACCGCCGATTCCCTGGCGACTTCGCTGATGATCCAGTTGCGCGGCGCGCTTGGCGCGAAAGGCGTGCCGGAAGCCGTCCTGGACGCCACCATGGATGCCGTGCTGTCGGCCATCAAGGCCGACTCCAACTTCGCCACCCTGGTCGGCCTGGCGCAGCAGCTGTCCAGCCTGAACAGCAACCCATGGCTGCGTCACGTGAACACCGATGCGCAGGGCTTTACCGTGGTGACCCTGACCCCGGGCTCGCTGGTGGCCCAGTTCAAGCAGGTGAACAAGCTGGTTGGCGGCAATGCGCCCGCGACCGTGATCGCCAAGGTCACGACCGCCACCGTCGCCGCTGGCCAGGCGGCCGTAGTCGTGTCTTAAACACGGTCAAAACCGGCACAACGGTGCCCGACCCGCAAGGGCAGGCACTGTCTTACCGGCTTTGGCGGGCCGCCAGCAAGCCTGGCGGCTTGCCGCTACAATGGTGGCATGGAAATAGCCACATCGGAACCGCAGGGCAAACGCGCCGCCTACCTGGGAGGGTTGGCGATTGCTATCGGCGGCGCCGTCCTGTTTTCCACCAAGGCCATCGTGGCCAAGCTGTTGTACCGCTACCACCTCGACGCGGTCACGGTGATCGCCTTCCGCATGCTGTTCTCGCTGCCTGTCTTCGCCGCCATCGCGCTGTGGAAGATGCGCACCGATCCGCCTTTGCGCCGCGCCGATGCCTGGCGCCTGATCGGCCTGGGCCTGGTTGGCTACTATCTGTCGTCCTATCTCGACTTCCTTGGCCTGCAATACATTACCGTTGGCCTTGAACGCCTGATCCTGTTCCTGACGCCGACCTTCGTGCTGCTGGGTTCCGCGCTATGGCTGAAGAAGCACATCGGCCGCGGCCAGTGGCTTTCGTTGCTCACTGCCTACGCCGGCATTGTGCTGGTATTCTTCCACGACCTGCGCGATGGCGGCAGCAACGTGGCCCTCGGCTCGCTGCTGGTGCTGGGTTCCGCACTGGCATACGCGCTGTACCTGCTGGGGTCCGGCGAAATGGTCAAGCGCCTGGGCTCGCTGCGCCTGGTGTCGTATGCCATGTGCGTGTCGAGCGCCGCCTGCATCGGCCAGTTCTTTATCCTGCGGCCTGCTGGACTGCTGGTGCAGCCGATGGAGGTGTACGGCCTGTCGCTGGTGAACGGCATCCTGTGCACGGTGATGCCGGTATTTATGACCATGGTCGCCGTGCAGCGCATCGGCGCCGGTCCCGCTTCGCTGGCAGGTATGATCGGTCCTGTTTCCACCCTGTTCTTTGGCGCCGTCATCCTGTCCGAACCCGTCACCAGCTGGCAACTGGCGGGAACGGCCCTGGTGCTGGCCGGTATCTATCTGCTGTCGAAAGTGAAAGGTAAAGAGAAATGACGCCCCGCATTGCCCTGATTGCCCACGACAAGAAAAAAGACGACATGATCGCGCTGGCCCGCGAGTACGCTGCCTTCCTGCGTACCTGCAAGCTGTGCGCGACCGGTACCACGGGCGGCCGCCTGATTGCAGAAGTGGGCCTGACAGTGGAACGCAAGCACTCCGGCCCGCTGGGCGGCGACCTGCAGATCGGCGCCCTGCTGGTAGATGGCCATATCGATGCCATCATCTTCCTGCGCGACCCGATGACGCCACAGCCGCACGAGCCGGATATCAATGCACTGGTGCGTGCCTGCGACGTGCACAACGTTGCTTGCGCTACCAACATGGCAAGCGCCCACCTGGTGCTGTCCCAACTGCAGGCTGATGCCGCCAAATCGCAGCCTGTCGCATGATTCTTGGCCGGCGCCGCGCGCGCTGGCAATGTAGCGCCCTCATTACAAGATCGAGGAGAGTCTGCATGAAATCCATCCTTGGCGCGATCGCCGCCATTGCTGCCGCATCGGCCACGTTCGCTGCGCATGCCGCAGCGCCTGCGCTGGCCGGGCATTGGGTCGGTACCTATGGCGTCGGGAGCGACGTCAATTTCCTGCGGCCGCACTTTGGCGCGGATGGCAAAGCCACTGTCGACATTCCCGCCTTTGAGAAAAAAGGGTTACCGCTGGACGCCGTCGCGCAGCAGGGCAAGCAGGTGCGCTTCAACCTTCCCGGCCCGGACGGGGTCCTGCAATTTGACGGCAAGCTGCAAGGCGACCTGTTGGCCGGTAAAGTGAGCCTGAACGGAAAGGCGGGCAAATTTGCTTTCCGCCGCACCCTGGCCGATGATCCAGCCCGTCACCAGCCGCTGCTGGGCGCCTACGAATTCGCTGGCAAGCGCATCGTCGTGCTGTCGGAATGGGGCGACTTCCCGCAAATGTTCTACACCGATATGAGCACGGGCCGCTACGCTTCCATGTTCGTCGAAAGCGAGAACGTGTATTACGCCGGCGCCGGCAACCTGAATCCCGCGGTGCGCGAAACGACGATGCGCTTCGAGGGCAGCCAGATGATCTGGCAGCAGGCCGGCAAGAAGGAAGCCGGCCGGCGCCTGCAATTCCGTTCGGAAGAAGTCACGTTCAGGAATGGCGACGTTACCCTGTCCGGCACCCTAGTGCTGCCGGAAGGGAAGGGGCCGTTCCCGGCCATCGTGCTGACGCAGATGTCGAGCCCCGCACCGCGCGGCGCCTATGCGCTGCAAGCCTACTACTTCGCGGCCCACGGCATGGCCGCGCTGATGTACGACAAGCGCGGCGTCGGAAAATCCACCGGTGAATTCAACAAGGCCACCATGGAGCAGTTGGCCGACGATGCCATCGCAGGCATCGAGCTGCTCGGCAAGCGCAGCGACATCAAGGCCGATGCCATCGGCACCTGGGGCCACAGCCAGGGCGGCTGGCTGGCGCCACTGGCGGCGGTACGTTCGCAAAAGGTCGCCTTCGTGATTGCCCAAGCCGCATCGGCCGTGCCGCCTGCCGAGCAGGAGGTGTACCGCATCGAGAACTCGCTGCGTGCGCAAGGCTTCAGCGAAGACGAAGTGAAGGCTGGCGCCGCCTACCAGGAAAAGCTGATGCGCTGGGTCACCAGCCGCGGCGCCAATCGCGCCGAATTGCTGGCCGCGGCGCGCGCCGGCGAGAAGGCGCGCTGGGCCAGCCAGGTCGAAATCGTGCCGGATACCTTGAAAGAGATGCCGAGCGAGACCAGCGCGGCCTTTTACAGCTACGATCCGCTGCCGGACCTGAAAAAGCTGAAGGCGCCTGTGGTGTACATCCTGGGCGAGAAAGACGCTTTCGTACCCGTGCATAAGAGCGCCGAACTGTTCCGGCAAACGCTCGATGCGAGCGGCCACAAGGACCACCAGGTCTGGATGCTGCCGCGTGCCGCGCACGGTTTGTGGGAAACCGAGATCGACGGCGGCAGCGCTTATATCAACTCCACGCATTGGGCGCGCGAACACTATCCACGCATGACACAATGGCTGCGCGAGCGCGGCTTTATCACACACTAGAGGAGTATTGAATGGTCAAGGCGATACGCATGTCCCGCACCGGCGGGCCGGAAGTGATGGAATACGTCGATGCCGAAGTCGGGGCGCCCGGCCCTGGCGAAGCGACGGTGCGGCACGAGGCGATCGGCCTGAACTTTATCGATGTGTACTTCCGCAGCGGCCTGTATCCACAGCCGCTGCCGGGCGGGCTCGGACAGGAAGGCGCCGGCGTGGTGGAGGCGGTGGGAGAGGGCGTAAGCCATGTGCGCGTGGGCGACCGGGTGGCCTATGCCGGCCGTCCGAATGGCGCCTACGCGCAGGCGCGCAACATGCCCGCCGGCCTGCTGGTAAAGCTGCCCGATTCTATCGGCAGCGATACCGCGGCCGCGATGATGCTGCAGGGGATGACGGTGCAATACCTGTTCCACAGCGCGGCGCCGCTCAAGGCGGGCGACACTATCCTGTTCCACGCGGCGGCCGGAGGCGTGGGCCTGATCGCTTGCCAGTGGGCGCGTGCCCTTGGCGTGAACCTGATCGGCACCGCCGGCTCGGACGAAAAGGTGGCGCTGGCGCTGCAACATGGCGCCGCCCACGCAATCAACTACAACACGGAAAACTTCACCGAGCGGGTACGCGAGATCACTGGCGGCAAAGGCGTGTCCACGGTGTTCGATTCGATCGGCAAGGATACTTTTATCGGTTCGCTCGATTGCCTGCGCCCGCGCGGCATGATGGTCAGTTTCGGCAATGCGTCCGGGCCGGTGGCCAACTTTTCGCTGGGCGAACTGGCATCGCGCGGCTCCCTGTTCCTGACACGGCCAGCGCTGGGCAATTACACGGCGACGCGTGCGGACCTCGAGGCTTGCGCGCAGTCGTTGTTCGACGTGGTGGCGCGTGGCGACGTGAAGATCGAAATCAAGCAGCGGTATAATCTGGCCGACGTGGGACAGGCGCACCGCGACCTTGAGGCGCGCCGCACCACCGGCTCCACCATCCTCTTGCCTTGATATCGCTATGACCGACCAGAACCGCCCAGCCGACGACGACGACGGCACCCCGAAATTTGGACGCTTGCTGATTGTCCTGCTGAGTGCTGTGGCCCTGATCGGTCTCATTACCTTCGCCAGCGAAGCCTATTACCGCTGACCATGCGCATTGTGCTGTCGCTGCTTCTCCTGGTGCTGGCGCTGTACCTCGCAGTATGCGCGCTGGTGTTTTTTCGCCAGCGCAGCATGATCTACTATCCGCAGGCGTTTGAAGGCGGCACCGTGCTGGCTTTGGACGGCGGCGCGCGCGTCGGCGTCACGCTGCACGAGCAGCAAGGCCCATCCGCCGTGATCTACTTCGGCGGCAATGCCGAGGCGGTGGGGTATAGCCTGCCGGAGCTGCAGGCTGCATTTCCCGGCCAGTCACTGTATTTGATGCACTACCGCGGCTACGGCGCCACGCCGGGCGAGCCGACCGAGGTCGACCTGTTCGCCGATGCGCAGGCGCTATACGAGCATGTCCGCGCGCAGCACCCGCGAGTGACGCTGGTCGGGCGCAGCCTGGGCAGCGGCATCGCCACCCGTCTGGCCAGTGTCAAAGCCGTAGAGCGCCTGGTGCTGGTCACGCCGTACGACAGCATGGCCGCTGCCGCTTCCCACCATTTCCCCTGGCTTCCTGTGCGCCTGCTGTTGCGTGACCGTTACGACTCGGCCAGTTACGCGCCCAACATCAACGCCCCCACCACCATCCTCGCCGCCGAGCGCGACGAAGTCATCCCCCGTGCCAGCAGCGAAGCGCTGTACCGCAGCTTCCGCACGGGCCTCGCAACTTTCCACGTCGTTCCCGGCGTGGGCCACAACGATATTTCCCTCCGCGCGTTGCCTTGGCATTGAACTTTCCTGGACATGTATTGTCTTGTTGCAGCCTTGCACAATTTGATGGACAGTTACCCTGATCTACGAGATCAGCGGCGGCTATACGGGGCAATGGCCAGCCTGACAGCGGCCGTCTATTTCATAGCTCGATACGTTCACTGGAACGTTGCCAACTTGGCGCGGATGGCGGCGCCGACGGAAATCTGCGGATTGGAATACCCGTCATCCTTGCCCGCCTCGACTTCGCGTTTGCGGATTACTTCGCGCGCAGCGGCGTGGGCTTGTTCGAAGGACCGCGTATGGCTACGCAGCTGTTCGTCGAACATGGCGCGGCCGAAGAAGGTCAGTTCCGACTTGTAGCCGCAGCCGTAGGAAGTGTGGTCGGCATCGGCCGCCGTCAGCACCATGGTCGCATCGTCCTTCAGCGAAGGAATCCAGCTGCCCGAGAAGCAGGCTGACACCGCAATCACGCGATGCCTGATGCCCGCCTCATCGAGCCACTTGCGCAGCATGGACGGCGTCAGCTCGGTCAGTTCGAACGGCCAGAAATCGGCCGCCAGCTGGCCTTCGCGCGCGCCATGCGACGTCAGGTAGATGAACAGCACATCTTCATTCCTGTCCATGGTGCGCGCAACACTGTGGATCGCCTTCTGCAGGTTGACGGTGGTGGCCCAGGGCAGTTGTTCGGCAGTCTGGAAATGGTTCACCAATTGGAGCGTGCGGCCGGCAGTGTCGAAGCGCTGCGACATCACGTCCGCCACCATCTGGCTCTCGCGGCGGAACACTTCGTCGCCATAGGGCGCGAAAGTCAGCGCATACATATCGACCTTGCCCGGGCGCTGCGGCGCCAGCGCCGCCAGTTGGCGCGACAGCAGCACCGGCTGCGACTCCATCAATTCCGCAGTCAGCTTCAGGTAGCGCGAAGAGTCCTCGTTGCCGGCTTCCTGCTTTTTCGGGTACCAGAAGTCGGGCTGCTGCGTGGCCACGCCCAGCGCCACCACGCCCGCCATCATGCCCGCCATGAGCGCCAGCGGCCAGCGCCGTCCGCGCCCGCCACGCGCCAGCAGCACCAGTTGCGACAGGATCATCAGGGTGACCGGAATCGCCCACACGATCCACGCGCCCCATTTTCCAAGATGGCGCACCGACCAGGCCTCCGACTCGCCGTACAGCATGGCGGTAAAGCACAGGTCAACAAACAGTTCCAGCCACACGGTCTGCGCCAGCAGCAGGGTGGTAAGCCGTGCCAGGTCCGGCGCCGCCCCGGGACGCACGCTCGGCCCGGTGCCGCGCGCCATCAGGGCATAGAAGGGCAGCAGGGCAAATGGCAGCCAGCCGTAGGCGATGGCTTTCCAGTAAAAGAGCGCCGGCCCGTGGATGTACAGGCGCTGGAAAGCCACTGACAGCGCCAGCACCAGCAGCACCAGGACCGCTACGACGCCGGGACCGGTGGCAAGGCCTTCCCAGCGCGGAGAACGGAAAAAGGCGGTGGATGCGCCTTCACGCAGCCACCGCCCGATGGATTTGACGGCGTTATTGGAGCTCAAGATCTATGCGCTTGGCCTTTCCGCTTTCGCCCGGGAAGCCGGTGAAGGCGCTTTGCACCAGGGCGGGCATGACCAGCGGCGTCGATTGCTTGCGGCTGGTGTTCTGCACCGTTACGTCATACAGCTTCTTGCCCTGCAGGTTGTTGATGGTGACGCGCAGGTTGCGGTCGTAGTTATGCTGGATGGTTTCGCGGAATTCCATCGGGCCCCACATCCACGGATCGTAGTATGGGCGGTAGAAACCGTAGTAGCGATAACGGTAAGGGTAGTAGCCCCAGCGCGGGTAATAGCCCCATGGGCCGGGACCATACATCCACGGGTCGGTCGCCGTCAGGACCTTGACCGGGCGGTCGATGGTGCTGAACTGCATGCCGACGCGCAGCTTGGCGTCCTTGGTGCTGGCGGCCTGGCTGAAGCCCAGCTTGGCCAGTTCACCGCTGACCAGGTTCTGGTAGCTGCGGTACTCCAGCGTATCCTCGCCCGGCGATGGCGTTTCGAAGGTATACGATTTGTCCTGCATGTCGCTCGGCCACTCGTGGAACACCGTGACGTTGCTGTGCAGGGTAGTGGCACAGCCGCTCAGCAACAAACTGGTGGCCGCCACCAACATGGCTAGCGCTTTCATGGCAACACTCCTTTTATACTCATAGGCCAGTTTAATCCGGCAACATGCGTTTCACCTAATTATTACAGAATGTTACCCCCGCGGGGAGAGCGGAAAAGAATCGGGCGTGCCCCGCTTCCGGTATTGGTAAAATAGCCTTCTTTGTCCTCGCTCGCCCAAACCATGCGTACCGACAGCCCGCAAACGATCTATCGTAAAGACTACACCCCGCCCAGCTACCTGGTGGAGACCGTGGAACTGGGCTTCGACCTCGATCCCGCCTGCACCATTGTCGCCAACCGCGTGCAACTGCGCCATAACCCGGACAGCAAGAGCCACGACCTGGTGCTGCACGGCGAAGCCATTGAGCTGATCGCCTTGCGCATGAACGGGGTTGTGCTGAACCCAAACCAGTACATAATTGGCAACAATACCCTGACCATCCGTAACGCGCCGGTCAATGTGCTGCTGGAGATCGAAACCACCTGCGCTCCGGTTGAAAACACCACGCTTTCGGGCCTGTACACCTCCGGCAGCGGTTTCTACACCCAGTGCGAGGCCGAAGGCTTCCGCCGCATCACCTATTTCCCGGACCGTCCGGACGTGATGGCGCGCTACACCGTGATGCTGCGCGCGGACAAGGAGCAATATCCGGTCCTTCTCTCCAACGGCAATCTGCTGGAAGAGGGCGAGCTCGGTGACGGCCGCCACTATGCCAAGTGGGAAGACCCGTTCAAGAAGCCGTCCTACCTGTTCGCCCTGGTGGCAGCGCGCCTGGTATGCCAGGAAGAGAAATTCAAGCTGAAGTCGGGCCGCGAAGTGCTGCTGCAGGTGTGGGTGGAAGAGGGCAACCTCGATAAGACCGACTACGCCATGCAGTCGCTGAAAAATTCCATCCGCTGGGACGAGGAGCGCTGGGGCCTGGAGCTGGACCTGGACCGCTTCATGATTGTCGCCGTGAGCGACTTCAACATGGGCGCGATGGAAAACAAGGGGCTGAATATCTTCAACACGAAGTTCGTGCTGGCCAACCCGCGCACCGCAACCGACATCGACTACTCCGGCATTGAGGCGGTGGTGGGCCACGAGTACTTCCACAACTGGACCGGCAACCGCGTGACGTGCCGCGACTGGTTCCAGCTGTCGCTGAAGGAAGGCCTGACGGTGTTCCGCGACCAGGAATTCAGCGCCGACATGATCGGCACCGACAGTGGCCGCGCCGTGACCCGCATCGACCAGGTGCGTACGCTGCGCCAGGCCCAGTTCCCGGAAGACGCCGGCCCGATGGCGCACCCGGTGCGTCCCGATTCCTTCGTCGAAATCAACAACTTCTACACGGTGACCGTGTACGAGAAGGGCGCCGAAGTGGTGCGCATGTACCAGACCTTGCTGGGCCGTGAAGGCTTCCGCAAGGGCATGGACCTATATTTCGAACGCCATGACGGCCAGGCCGTGCAGTGCGACGACTTCCGCGCCGCGATGGCCGACGCCAACAAGCGCGACCTGAAGCAATTCGAACGCTGGTACAGCCAGGCCGGCACGCCGGTGGTGAGCGCCATTGGCCATCACGATGGCGCCAAACAAGTGTATGAACTTAGGTTGCGCCAATCCTGCCCGGCCACCCCGGGCCAGGACGACAAGCTGCCGTTCCACATCCCCGTAGCCGTGGGCCTGCTCGGCCGCGATGGCAAGGACCTGATTCCGACCCGCGTGCTGGAGCTGACCGAGGCCGAACAGACCTTCCGCTTCGAAGGCATTGCCGAGGCGCCGGTGCCGTCCATCCTGCGTGATTTTTCTGCGCCGGTCGTGCTGGAGTACCCGTACACCGACGATGAACTGCTGCACCTGTTCCGCTACGACAGCGACCCGGTGAACCGCTGGGAAGCCGGCCAGCGCCTGGCCATGGAACGCCTGCTGTCGCTGACGCAGGCGGTGCTGGACGACAAACCGCTCAAGCTGGACGACACCTACATCGGCGCCTTGCGTGCGGTCCTGACCGACAAGGAGCTGGATGCCGCCTTCCGCGAGCAGTGCCTGATCCTGCCGTCGGAGACGATCATCGCCGAGCAGATGGAAGTGGTGCACCCGCAAGCAATCCACAGCGCGCGCCAGTTCGTACGACACGCCATCGGTACTGCTTTGCATGCGGAGCTGCTGCAGGTGTATGCAGACAATGCAACGCCAGGCGCCTACAGCCCGGACGCCATCTCGGCCGGGAAGCGCGGCCTGAAAAACGTGGCGCTGGCCTACCTGCTGGTGCAGCCGAACGCAGAAGCGGCCAAGCTGGCCGGCGAGCAGTTCGCTGCCGCCACCAATATGACCGACCGCGCCGCCGCCCTGTCCGCCCTGATCCACAGCGGCGCCGACGCCGGCAAGCAGCTGGACGCCTTCTACAAGGACTTCAAAGCCGAAGCGCTGGTGGTGGACAAGTGGTTCGCCATGCAAGGCTCCGCCCCGCACACCAATGTGGCCAAAGTGCGCGAACTGATGAAACATCCGGCCTTCACGCTGAAGAACCCGAACCGCGCGCGCAGCCTGCTGTTCAGCTTCTGCAACCAGAATCCATCGCAATTCCACGCCGCCGATGGCAGCGCCTACGAATTCTGGGCCGAACACGTGATCAAGCTCGACGCCCTGAACCCGCAAGTCGCCGCACGCCTGGCACGCAGCATGGACCGTTGGCGCCGTTACGCGCCGGCGCTGCAAGTCCATATGCGGCACGCGCTGGAAAAAGTCGCCGCCACCACCCCCTTGTCGAATGATGTGATGGAAGTGGTCAGCAAAGCACTCGCAAACTAATTAAGCACAAACCTAGGGAAACAATGAAACGTATCAGCCTGACCCAATACCTCGTTGAAGAACAACGCCAGCACCACTCCATTCCGGCCGAACTGCGCCTCCTGATCGAGGTGGTGGGCCGCGCCTGCAAAACCATTTCCCACAGCGTCGGCAAGGGCGCACTTGGCGAAGTGCTGGGCGCGCTGGAATCGGAAAACGTGCAGGGCGAAGTCCAGAAGAAGCTGGATGTGATCTCCAACGAGATCCTGCTGGAAGCGAACGAATGGGGCGGCCACCTGGCAGCGATGGCTTCGGAAGAAATGGAAGACATCCACCCGATCCCTAACCGTTACCCGAAAGGCGAATACCTGCTGGTGTTCGACCCGCTGGACGGCTCCTCCAATATCGATGTCAACGTATCGATCGGTACCATCTTCTCCGTGCTGAAAGCGCCGGAAGGCATGACCGAGCCGACCGAACAGGACTTCCTGCAGCCAGGCGCCAAGCAAGTGGCCGCCGGCTACGCCCTGTACGGCCCGCAGACCCTGCTGGTGCTCACCACCGGCAATGGGGTGAACTGCTTCACCCTGGACCGCGAGATGGGTTCGTGGGTGCTGACCCAGCGCAATATGCAGATTCCTGCCAAGACCAAGGAATTCGCGATCAACTCGTCCAACCAGCGCCACTGGCACGCGCCGGTGCAGCGCTACATCGGCGAACTGCTGGCAGGCACCACCGGTCCGCGCGGCACCGATTTCAATATGCGCTGGATCGCCTCCATGGTGGCCGACGTGCACCGTATCCTGAACCGCGGCGGCATCTTCATGTACCCGGCTGACCTGAAAGATCCAAGCAAGCCAGGCCGCCTGCGCCTGATGTACGAAGCGAACCCCATGTCCTTCATCGTCGAACAGGCCGGCGGCATGGCCACCGACGGCAAGCGCCGCATCCTCGACATCCAGCCTGAGAAGCTGCACCAGCGCGTGCCGGTCTTCCTCGGCTCCCGCGACGAAGTGGCACTGGTCACCAGCTATCACCAGGAAGGCGTGTAATTTTTGCAATGATGGCGTCCCGATACTAGCAAACGCGCAAGTTTGTTTGCTATAATCCGGGCTCTTTGCCGGTGTAGCTCAGTTGGTAGAGCAGCTCATTCGTAATGAGAAGGTCGGGAGTTCGATTCTCTTCTCCGGCACCAGGACGTACAGAAACCCTGCCAGGTCATTGATCTGGCAGGGTTTTTTCGTTGATGCTGGGGCTCCATACGTGCATGCAAATTTTATCTTTCAAAGCAAGTGGAAGTTCCAGGCCATCGTCGTCCACAAATACCTCGTCATCATCCAGGCTTTGCATGTAGTCCCAAGGCACATAATAAAATTCTGCCTTTTGCGGCTTCGACAACCAAGCCTCCACATCCGTATGAATCCATGCTTCCTGCTTTAGTCTTTTCAGGCCGGCTATCAGGTCCGAAATAGATTTAAAGTGCTCAATCAGCTTGCAAAACGCTACTTAGTTTTGCGCGTCAGGAAATCGCGCATCAGCTTGCCGATTTGCTCGCCGTCCTCTTCGAGGGCGAAGTGGCCGGTGTCGAGCAGGTGCAGCTCGGCTTTGGGCAGGTCGCGCAAGTAAGGCGCAGCGCCGGCTGCAGGGAAGATCTGGTCGTTCTTGCCCCAGGTGATCAGCATCGGCGGCTGGTGCTTGCGGAAGTAGGCTTGCCATTCCGGATAGCGCGCCGGATTGCTGCCGTAGCTGTAGAACAGTTCGAGCTGGATGTCTTTGTTGCCAGGGCGGTCCATATAGGCTTGGTCGACGGTCCATGCATCGGGGCTGATCTTGCTGGCGTCGCGCGCGCCATGCGTGTACTGCCATTTGGTTGCGCCGATCTCGAAAAACGGTTTCAGTTTGGCGGCATTCGCTTCGGTTTTGTCAGCCCAATAGACTTTGAACGGCGCCCAGAACTGATTGTCGATGCCTTCGTTATACGCATTGCCGTTCTGTACCACGATGGCGGATACGCGCTCTGGGTGCGCGGCAGCCAGGCGGAATCCGATCGGGGCACCGTAATCCTGCACGTACAAGGCGTACTTCGATGCGCCGACGGCGGCAGTAAATTTGTCGATCACGTTCGCCAGGTTGTCGAAGCTGTAGGCGAATTTGTCGACCGCCGGCGCATCGCTCTGGCCAAAGCCGGGGTAGTCGGGGGCGATCACGTGATAGCGGTCGGCCAGTTGCGGAATCAGGTTGCGGAACATCTGGGATGAGGTGGGGAAGCCGTGCAGGAGCAGTACGGTGGGCGCGTCTTTAGGGCCGGCTTCGCGGTAGAAGATATTGACGCCATCGACCTTTATGGTGCGGTAGCTCACGTCCGTGGTGGCTGCGGATGCGGTGATGGTTGCAAAGGCCAGGGACAGTGACGCGGCGGCGATGCGGTTGGTTTTCATGTTCGCTTCCTTCAAAAGTGGTTGTGATGGGACGGAGTGTAGGAAGCGGCCCTGGATGCCGGAACTACGCGCAGCGAAACAATCCATTTCGCCCGGCGGCGTTCCGCCTGGCGCGGGGTGTCGATAGAGTGGGGCCATCGACAACTCACTGGAGAACAATATGAAAACATTCGTAGCCGCTGCCGCCATTGCGCTTGCAGGAGCCGGGCACGCAGCACCTGTCGCTTATCGCAGCGTCGCCGTTGATGGCGTCAATATCGCCTACCGTGAAGCGGGCGACGCCAGCAAGCCCACCGTCCTGCTGCTGCACGGTGTGCCAAGCTCCTCGCGCATGTACGACGGCCTGTTGCGCAAGCTGGGCGATCATTACCACATGGTTGCACCGGACTATCCTGGCTTCGGCAACAGCGATGCGCCGGACCCGGCAAAGTTCGCCTACACCTTCGACAACCTGGCCGCGGTCATGCAGAAGTTCACCGACGCCGTCGGCGTGCAACGCTACGTACTGCTGATGCAGGATTACGGTGCACCGGTAGGCATGCGCTTGGCGCTGGCACGGCCGCAGGCGGTGCGGGCGCTGGTGTTCCAGAACGGGAATGTGTACGAAGATGGACTGGGTGCGATGTGGGCCAAGCGCAAACCGTTCTGGGCGGACCGTGCCGCACATGAGAAGGATGTCGTTGCCGTACATCAGTCGGTCGCGGCCACGCGTGCACGACATATCGGCAGCGATCCTGCGGTCGAAGCCTACGATCCGGACTTGTGGATGGACGAATATGCCTATCTCAATCGCCCTGGCCAGGCGCGCATCCAGGCCGACCTGATTTACGACTACCAGCACAACCTGGCGGCTTATCCTGAATGGCAGGCCTGGCTGAAACAGCGCCAGTTGCCGACGCTCGTGGTATGGGGCAAGCACGACCTGGCCTTCACGGTGCCCGGCGCGCAAGCCTTCAAGCGCGACAATCCTTCAGCCGAAGTGCATATCCTGGACGGTGGGCATTTTGTGATGGATACCCGGCTGGAAGAAGTCGCCACGCTCACCGGAGCTTTCCTCGGCAAGCTCAGTTCAGGTGCGGATGCGTCCGCAGGTGCTGCGCCAGCAGGTCGATGAACTTGCGCACCTTGGAGGAGCCGTATTTGCTTTCGCGGTGCAGGATATGCACCGGCCATGGCTCCTCTTCGAATTCCGGCAAGATGATTTTCAGCTGGCCCGTCGCCAGTTCTTCAGCCATCTGGTAGGACAGCAGGCGGCAGATGCCCAATCCTTCGACCGCTGCACGAATCGCAGCGTCGTTGCTGGTTACGGTAAATCGGGGCTTGATGCGGACGGTGAGCGGCTTGCCGTCGCGCCCAAATTTCCATTCGACGCGCGGCGTGATGTTGCTGGCCGAAATGATCGTATGCTGCTGCAGCTCTTCTGGATGCAGTGGCACGCCATGCCGGGCAAGGTACTCGGGGGAAGCGCACAGCACGCGCCGCATCTGGCCAACGCGCAAGGCCTTCATGCTGGAATCGGGCAGGGGACCCAAGCGTACGGCAACATCTACGCCTTCTTCAATCAGGTTGACGACGCGGTCAAGGAAGTAGGCGGAAACGTCGACCTCCGGGTACTGCTTCAGGAATTGCACGATGCAGGGCGTGACGAATTTCTTCCCGAACAGGACGGAGGCGGTGACGGCCAGGTTGCCTTTTGGTTCGGCGTTGATGCCGGCAGCGGCGCCATTGGCCTCTTCGATGCTGGCCAGGATGTTGCGGCAGTCGTCGAGATAGCGCTGGCCGGCTTCGGTCAGGCGCACATTGCGCGTGGTCCGCTGCAGCAGCTGCGCCCCCAGCTTTTCCTCCAGCGCCGAAATGGCGCGCGTGATCGCCGCCGGCGACATGTCCAGGCTGCGCGAGGCTCCGGCAAAGCTCTCCTGCTCGCCAACCGCCACGAATACCGTCATCAGGTGCATGTGATCCATGTTTTTCCTCCTGGCGAGGATGGTAGCCGTTAATAATTAGGACAGATTAACTTTTTTGCCTTATACTTCTTGCATGATTGAATGCGAATGATTATCATTTGCGTTCATTTTAATTCTTGAACCTTGTTATGTCCCTTTCGAAAACCCTCATCGCAGCAAGCCTGGCCGCCATCGGCCTTCCTGCGTTTGCCGATGATGCAGGCGGTGTCGGCGACGGCAGCGTCGTTGTGGTAACCGCCTCCATGCGCGCCCACACCGTGGCCGCAGCACCTGCCTTCACCACCGTCATTACAGCCGAAGATATTGCCAGGTCGCCGGTCAATGGCCTGGCCGACCTGCTGCGCGACAGCGTCGGCGTCAATAACCAGACCGACGATAACGGCCGCGACGAAATCCGCATTCGCGGCCTGGGCGGCAAGTACACGCTGATGCTGGTGAACGGCAAGCGTGTATCGTCCGGCGGAGCGTTGTGGCGCGGAGGCGATTTCGATTTCAGCTCGATCCCCCTGTCCAGCATCAAGCGGGTGGAAATCGTGCGCGGCCCGATGGCGGCGCTGTACGGTTCAGACGCGATGGGGGGCGTGATCAACATCATTACCTGGCCGGCCACCAAGGAGTGGAAGGGCAGCGTGACCGGTGAGTACCGTACGGTGGACAGCGGCTATGGCGGCGACCAGTACCGCGTCGGCGCCAACCTGTCCGGCGCGTTGAGTGACACGTTCAGCCTTTCCCTTGCCGGCGAGCGCTATGACCGCGACGCTTGGTGGGGTGCCCCTGCCAGCGAAGCGACGCGCACCCCGCGCCTGGAAGAGAAAAAAGCCAGCAACCTGACCGGTACACTGACCTGGCAACTGGCGGAAAACCAGTCGCTGGACTTCGACCTGGGCTACAACAAGGACAAGCGTCCGCGCGTGATGTACTACTACGCCTTCTACCCTGAATGGAATTTCGAATCGAAGGACATCCGCGACCAGGAGATCGAGCGCAACACCTATGGCCTGACCCACCGCGCCAGCTGGGACTGGGGCAACACCACGGCCTACGTCACCCGCGAGAGCGCTGAAATCCATGACTTCAATACGCGCTACGACGCACCGCAGCAGCGCACCCTGAAGGAAGAGAATACTTACGCCAAGTTCTACGGCAATACCACCTTTGGCATCAACGCGCTGACCGCCGGCGTCGACCTGCGCCGCCAGGTGATCCGCGATGCGGTCAGCTACAAGGATACCGGCAAGGTCAGCACCGACAGCAAGGCGGTATTCGTCGAGGATGAACTGGCGTTGGCCAAGGATCTGCACCTGACGCTGGCCGGCCGCCTGGACGACCATAGCGTGTTTGGCAGCCACTTCTCGCCCAAGAGCTACCTGGTATGGCAAAGCAATGATTCGCTGACCGTGAAAGGCGGCATCAGCAAAGCCTTCAAGGCGCCGGAAGCCTATCAGCTGACGAAGGAGTACCGTATCGTGAGCTGCGGCGGTAGCTGCTTCCTGGCCGGCAATCCGGAACTGTCGCCTGAGACCAGCACCAACTACGAGCTGGGATTCGAAGTGCACCAGAAAGGCTGGGACCTGACCGCCGTCGCCTTCAAGAACGATGTGGACGACATGATCGTGGCGACCTACGATGCGCCGACCAATTCGCGCCGCTGGGTCAATGTTGCTCAGGCCAAGACCAAGGGCCTGGAACTGGAAGCCAGCTTGCAGCTGCATCCTTCGCTAACCCTGTCGGGCAACTTCACCCACCTGAAGGCCGACTACGTCAACGAGAACGGCAAGACCACGGTGCTGGACAACCGTCCCGAGAACGTGGGCCGCATCGGACTGGCCTGGACTGCCGTGCCGGGTGTGCAGGCTTCGCTGTCGGCGCACTATACCGGCAAGCAGTTCTACTCCGGAAAGGAACTGCCGGCCTATACCCGCGTCGACCTGGGGCTGTCCGCCAAGGTCGGCAAGCACTGGACTCTGCGCACCGGCGTCAAGAACCTGACCGATGTCGACCTGTCCGAGAAGAGCAAGGACTTCAGCTTCTTCGAATTGGGCCGCAATTACTACGTCAGCGCCACTTACGGCTTCTGACCCCGCAGGGGCATGCCCCTGAATTCCCCAGCCAGCGTAAAGCCAGCGAACCATTCAAACAGTTTGCGAGGTAGAACATGGCTACAAGCTTATTCCTGTCGCCGCACCGCTCGCTGCGTGGCAGCGGCGTTGCGGAGCGCATCGAAACGCCGGCACACGACGCCGGCCGCCTGCAGGCCGATGTCGCGGCAGCCTTGCGCCGCGCGCGCGTGCGCGGCAATCCTCATCCGGTGGCGCTGGGTGCCATTCCCTTCGACACGCGCCAGCCTTCCGCGCTGGTGGTGCCGGTGGTGTCCGAATTCGTCGAGCGCGGCGATGTGGTGCGTGGCGAAGCGGCGGACTTACCGCCCATCCTTCATACGCAGAGCATTCCCGGCGAGGAGCGCTTCAAGCAGGGCGTGCGCCAGGCGGTCGCCAACTTCGGCCTGAGCGACATCCGCAAGGCCGTGCTGTCGCGCTTGCTGGACGTCGAGCTGGCCGGGCATGCCGACGCTGGCGATATCTTCCGTCGCCTGGTATCCCGCAATCCTTCAGGTTTCCAGTTCCGCCTGCCGCTGGCCGACGATTCGGAACTGGTGGGCGTCAGCCCCGAGCTGCTGTTGCGTAAGCAGGGCGCGCGCCTGGAGTCGAATCCTTTGGCTGGTTCTGCGCGACGCGATGCCGATCCGGTGCGCGATCGCGAGGTGAGCGAGGCGCTGCTGCGCTCTTCCAAGGACGCCTATGAACACCGCCTGGTGACGGACGAGATCCGCCGTGTGCTGGCGCCGGTCTGCCGCGAGCTGGTGATTCCGGAGCGACCGTCGCTGCTTTCGACTGCCGCCATGTGGCACCTGTCGACGCCGATCGAAGGCGAGCTGCGCGACCCGGCGATGGGTGCGCTGGAGCTGGCCTGCCGCCTGCATCCGACACCCGCCGTCTGCGGCTTCCCGACACGCCTGGCGCGCAAGCTGATCGACCTGGTCGAACCGTTTGACCGCGGCCTGTTCGCGGGCATGGTGGGCTGGTGCGACGACGAAGGCAACGGCGAATGGGCCGTGACCATTCGTTGCGGCCGGGTGGCTGGCAACCGCGTGCAGCTGTTTGCCGGCGCCGGCATCGTAGCCGATTCCTGCCCGGATGCCGAGTGGGCCGAAACCCAGGCCAAATTGCAGACCATGCTTGGCGCCCTGACCGCAAGGGAGGCCGCGTGATTGAATTCACTCATTGGCCGCAGGACGCGGCGCAACGCTACCGCGAGCAGGGCCTGTGGGCCGGCTTGCCGTTGACCGAGATCCTGGAGCGGCAGGCGCGCGAACATCCCCAGGGCATCGCCGTGATTTGCGGCGAGCGCATGCTCAGCTATCGCGAACTGGACGAGCAGGCGGAACAACTGGCGCAAGCGCTGGCCCGGCGCGGGCTGGGCGTAGGCGATACCGCCCTGGTGCAGCTGCCCAATGTGGCGGAGCTGTATATCGCTTTCTTTGGCTTGCTGAAGGCCGGCGTGGCGCCGGTGAATGCGCTGTTCAGCCACCAACGGCTGGAGCTCACGGCGTATGCGCAGCAGCTGCAGCCAAAGCTGCTGGTTGCTTCGGCCAGCCACCCTTTGTTCGCCAACGACGCGTTCGCGCGCGAGCTGGCCGTGCCGCACACCGTGGTGCTGGGTGCGGACGGCTTCCGCGAGCAGCCGCAGGGCATCGGGCCGCGGCCGCAGCATGCACCCGCCTCCGAAGTGGCGTTCTTCCAGCTGTCCGGCGGCAGCACCGGCACGCCCAAGCTGATCCCGCGCACCCATGACGATTACTACTACAGTGTGCGGCGCAGTGCGGAAATCTGCCGTCTGGACCGCGGCACGCGCTTCCTGTGCGCACTGCCGGCCGGCCACAACTTCCTGCTCAGCTCCCCCGGCGCGCTGGGAGTATTCCACGCCGGCGGCACCGTGGTGCTGGCGCCGGCGCCGGAACCGCTGGCCTGTTTTGCCTTGATCGAACGGCATGGCGTGAACATGGCGGCGCTGGTGCCGTCGGCCGTGACCTTGTGGCTGCAGGCGGCGCAGCAGCCGGAACGCCGCGCGCAGCTGTCGTCGCTGCGCCTGCTGCAGGTGGGCGGCGCCAGCTTCGCCGAAGCGCTGGCGCGCCGTGTCCCGCAGGAGCTGGGCTGCGCGCTGCAGCAGGTATTCGGCATGGCCGAGGGCCTGGTGAACTACACACGCCTGGACGATCCGGACGACGTGGTCTACGCGACCCAGGGCCGCCCCATGAGCGACGCCGACGAGGTGCGCGTGCTGGACGCGGACTGCCAGCAGGTTGCCGACGGCGAGACCGGCATGCTGGCCACGCGCGGCCCTTATACCTTCCGCGGCTACTACCGCGCTGCCGAACACAATGCGCGCGTATTCGACGCGGACGGCTTCTACCACACGGGCGACCTGGTGCAGCGCAGCGCCAACGGCAACCTGCGCGTCGTCGGCCGGGTGAAGGACCAGATCAACCGCGGCGGCGAAAAGATCGCGGCGGAGGAAGTGGAAAACCTGCTGCTGCGCCATCCGGGCGTACTGCAGGCGGCGCTGATTTCGGTGCCCCATGCGCTGCTGGGCGAAATGAGCTGCGCCTGCATCGTGCCGCGCGGCGACAGCCTGCGCCCGGTCGAACTGCGCAAATACCTGCGCTGCTTGGGCGTGGCCGACTACAAGCTGCCCGACCGCTTTGAAATGCTGGACCGCCTGCCTTTGACGGCGGTCGGCAAGACCGACAAGCTGGCGCTGCGCGCCAGCATCCCGAACTGAGATGGAGCCTGGACCATGAGTATTCCCGTCATTTCTTCCTACCCGATGCCGCAGCCGGACAGCCTGCCAGCCAACAAGGTGGCGTGGCAGCCGGAGCCCGGCCGCGCCGTGCTGCTGGTGCATGATATGCAGGATTACTTCCTGCGTTTCTACGGCCAGGAAAGCGAACTGCGCATCGCGCTGGTGGCCAATATTGCCGCCCTGTGCGCATGGGCGCGGACATCCGGCGTGCCGGTGGTGTACACCGCCCAGCCGGTCAGGCAGAGCGCCGAAGAGCGCGCGCTGCTGAACGATATGTGGGGTCCGGGCCTGACCACAGCCGATCCGGCGCTGCAGCAGGTGACCGCCGCGCTGGCGCGGCTGCCGGGCGATACGGTGCTGGTCAAATGGCGCTACAGCGCCTTCCAGCGCTCCGACCTGCAAGCCCTGATGCGCGACTGGGGCCGCGACCAGTTGCTGATCGCCGGCGTGTACGCCCATATCGGCTGCATGACGACGGCGCTGGACGCCTTCATGCGCGACGTGCAGCCGTTCATGGTGGCGGACGCGCTGGCCGATTTCAGCGAGGAGGAGCACCGCATGGCGCTGCGCTACGTGGCTGGCCGCTGCGGCAGCGTGACCCATACGGCGCAGGTGCTCGCCGCGCGCCCCCGGCTGACCATCGACTGGCTGCGCGCCAGCCTGCTGCCGCGCCTGGAAGAGGGCAGCTTCGGGCCGGACGACAACCTGGTCGATTACGGTCTCGATTCGCTGGAAGTGATGGCGCTGGTGGCCGAATGGGAGAAGCTGGGCTTGCGCGTCAGCTTCGAAGAACTGGCCGGCACGCCGACGCTCAACGCGTGGTGGGACGTCCTGCAGCGCAAGATCGCCGCATGAGGTGAGCCATGTTCCTGGCCGACCAGAACAACCTCGCTTCAGCGCGTCCGCAGGCGCCGCCGCGTCCTCCCGGCTTCCATTTCGAAGGGCGCCAGGTGTGGGTGACCGGCGCCGGGCGCGGCATCGGCTACCAGGCGGCGATGGCGTTTCGCCAGCTGGGTGCGCGCGTGATCGGTATCGACCGCTGCTTCGATTCGGAGCTGGGCTCACGGCACGGCAAGAAGTACCCGTTCAAGACCGTGCAGCTCGATATTACCGACCGCGCGGCGATCGCCGCGGCCTGCGACCAGCTGCTGCTGGAAACGCCGCGGGTGGATGTGCTGGTCAACGCGGCCGGCGTGCTGCGCCTGGGGCGGCTGGAGAACACCAGCGCCGAGGACTGGCAGGCCTGCTTCGACATTAATGTCAGCGGAGTGTTCCACATCCTCAGCCGGCTGCTGCCGCAGTTCAAGGCGCAGCGTTTCGGCAGCATCGTCAACGTGGCGTCGAACGCGGCGCACGTCCCGCGCCTGAACATGGTGGCCTATTGCGCTTCCAAGTCGGCGCTGGTGAGCCTGAGCCATTGCGCGGGACTGGAGCTGGCGCAGTACGGCGTGCGCTGCAACCTGGTGTCGCCTGGCTCCACCGATACGCCGATGCTGCGCTCCATGCTGCCTGACGACGAAGGCATGCAGCGCACCATCGCCGGCCTGCCAGAGCAGTTCAAGTTGGGCATCCCGTTGCGCAAGATTGCCACCGCGCGCGAGATTGCCAACACCATTGTTTTCCTGGCCTCCGACCTGGCCAGCCACATCACCATGCAGGACCTGGTCGTCGACGGCGGAGCCACGCTGGCCGCATGACCGGATTGGAGAAAATATGCGATTCATGAAGTACCTTCCGGCCCTGCTGCTGCTGGCTGCCTGTGGCGTGAAAGACGAGAAGCCGTCCGCGCCGGCGGTGCCGGAAGTGGCCGTCGCCACCCTGGCAATGGAAAAGCTGCCGCTGCACAGCGAGCTGGCAGGCCGCGTGGCGGCCGTGCGCGTGTCGGAAGTGCGCCCGCAGGTCGACGGCGTGATCGTGGGGCGCTACTTCGAGGAAGGCGCGGACGTGCGGGCCGGGCAACTGCTGTATCGCATCGACAGTGCCAGCTATGCGGCGCGGCAGGAGCAGGCCAGCGCCGAGCTGGCGCTGGAAAAGGCCAGCCTGGTCAACCTGCGCGTGGTCGCCGAGCGCTACGCACGCCTGCTGGATTCGCGCACGGTGACGCAGCAGGACCACGACCTGGCGCAAGCCAACTATCAGCAGGGCCTGGCACGCGTACGCGCACGCCAGGCGTCGCTGCGGGCGGCGGAAATCGACCTGCAGCGCACCGGGGTGCGTGCCGCCATCGCCGGCCGTATCGGGCGCGCGGAAGCCACCGAAGGCGCGCTGGTATCGCGCGCGCAGCAGGAACCGCTGGCGCGCGTGCAGCAGCTTGACCCCGTGTATGTGGACGTGGTGCAGTCCAGCCAGCAGATGCTGGCCTTGCAGCGTGCGCTGCGCAGCGGCAGCTTGAAGCCGGGCGCGCGCGCCGTGACGCTGGCGCTGGAAGACGGCAGCCAGTACGCCCATGCCGGCGAGCTGCAGTTCGCCGAAATGCAGGTGGACCAGCAGACCGGCATGGTGACGCTGCGGGCGCGCTTTCCGAATCCGGAGCGCCTGCTGGTTCCCGGAATGTACGTCCGGGCGCGCGTCGAGCACGGCGTGCAGCCGGAAGTGGTGATGCTGCCGCAGCAGGCGGTGCGCCTGGGCGAAGGGGAAAAGGCCTCGGCGCTGGTGGTCAATGCAAAGGGCGAGGTCGAACTGCGCGAGCTGGTGCTGGCTGGAAGCCACCAGGGACGCTGGGCTGCGCTGTCGGGTGTTCGGGCGGGCGAGCGAGTGATCGTCGAGGGGGCCATGAAGGCGGCGCCGGGAGGGCGCGTCAATGCGGTCGAGTGGCCCGATGCGGCCCTGGGCGCGGCTTCCGTTCCGGCGCAGCCGGGGCACGAGGGCTGAGCGGTGGTGGCGCGTTTCTTTATCGCCCGGCCGGTGCTGGCCTGGGTCCTGGCGGCGGTGGTCATGCTGGGTGGACTGCTGGCGCTGGCCTTGCTGCCGGTGGCACAGTATCCCAACATCGCACCGCCGACGGTACGGGTGTCGGCAAGCTATCCGGGCGCCTCGGCACAGGTGGTTGAGCACAGCGTGGTGCAGGTGCTGGAGCAGGAGCTGAAGAACCTCAAGCACCTGACGTATTTCGATGCCAGCAGCAGTTCCGCAGGCGAGGCGGAGATCATGCTGACCTTCGAGCAGGGCGCCGACCCGGCGCTGGCCCAGCTTGAGGTGCAGAACAAGGTGAACCAGCTGGCCTATCGCCTGCCGCGCGCGGTGCAGCAGAATGGCCTGAACGTGACGGCCATGCAGAACAGCTTCCTGATGGTGGTGGTGTTCAGCGACCGCCAGGGTGCGCTGGGCGAGGCGGCGCTGGCGGACTGGATGAGCAGCCAGGTGATCGATGCGGTCAGCCGCGTTCCTGGTGTCGGCGAGGTGCGCAATTTCGGCTCGCCGCATGCCATGCGCGTGTGGCTGCATCCGCATAAGCTGCACAGTTTTGGCCTGATGCCGGCTGACGTGGTGCGCGCCATCGAAAGCCAGAATACCGAGGTGCCGGTGGGCGAGCTTGGCGCGCGTCCGGCGCCGCCAGGGCAGGCGCTGAACGTGTCGGTGACTGCGCTGTCGCGTTTGCAATCACCGCAGCAGTTCCGCGACCTGATCCTGAAGACCCGCCCGGACGGTGCAGTGGTGCGCCTGTCCGACGTCGCGCGGGTGGAGGTCGGCAGCGAATCCTACGGGGCCGCGTCGCGCCTGGACGGCCAGCCGGCTTCGGGCTTTGCGGTCATGCTGGCGCCAGGCGCCAACGGCCTGGCCACGGCGGCTGGCGTGCGCGAGCGTATTGCGGCGCTGCAGCCGTCTTTCCCGGCCGGCGTGGAGGTGGCTTATCCGGAGGACGCCACGCGTTTCGTCAAGCTGTCGATCCGCCAGGTGGCGGTGACGCTGGCCGAAGCCGTGCTGCTGGTGGTGCTGGTCATGTTCGTCTTCCTGCAGGGATGGCGCGCCACGCTGGTGCCGGTGATCACCGTGCCGGTGGTCCTGCTTGGCACCTGCGGCGTGCTGGCCCTGACCGGCTTCTCGATCAATACATTGACGCTGTTTGCGATGGTGCTGGCGATCGGCCTGCTGGTGGACGATTCCATCGTCGTGGTGGAGAACGTCGAGCGCCGCATGGCGGAACAAGGCATCGGCGCGCGCGAAGCGACCCTGCAATCGATGGGCGGCATCACAGGTGCACTGGCCGGCATCGCCATCGTGCTGGGCGCAGTATTCCTGCCGATGGCCTTCTTCCCCGGTTCGGTCGGGGTGATCTATCGCCAGTTCTCGGTCACGCTGGTCGCTGCCATGGCGCTGTCGGTGCTGGTGGCGATCAGCCTGACGCCGGTGCTGTGCGCAGCGCTGCTGCGTCCCGTCGCGGCGCACCGTGCGCAGGGACGATTTGCGCGCGCCATGGCAGCGCTGCAGCGGCGCTACGACGCGGTGCTGCAAAAACTGCCCGGCCGCCGCTGGCGCCTGGCCGCGGTGTATGCGGTGTTGCTGGGCGCGGCCGCGTGGGGCTACCAGCGCCTGCCGGCTTCCTTCATTCCCGTCGACGACCAGGGCACGGTGATGGTGCGCTTCGCGCTGCCGGCCGGCGCCACCTACCCGCGCACGGCCGAACTGGCGCGCCAGGTGGAGCGCCATTTCCGCGAGAACGAGAAGGACAATGTCGCGATGGTGTACACCGTTGCCGGCATGGGCATGGGCGGCGCCGGCCAGAACGCCGGCATGGCCTTCGTCAACCTGAAGGACTGGTCGCAGCGCAAGGGGGCGGAAAACTCGGCGCAGGCGATTGCCGCGCGCGCCAGCGGAGCGCTGGGCAAGCTGCGCGATGCGCGGGTGTTCGCCATGGTGCCGCCGCCGATCGATGGCCTGGGGGAGGCCAGCGGCTTCGAATTCTGGCTGCAGGATACTTCCGGCGCGACGCCGGAGTTATTGGCCGCACGGGCTGCCCAACTGGCCGCCAAGGCGGGTGAACTGCCCGGCGTGATGTATGCGGAAGCCGACGGCAGCGAAAGCAAGGCCCAGCTGCGCATCGACATCGACCAGGCCAAGGCGCTGACCCTCGGCCTGAACCTGGAAGACGTCAACAGTACCCTGAGCGCGGCCTGGGGCGGCGTGTACGTCAACGACTACCTGCACCAGGGGCGCGTGCGCAAGGTGCTGGTGCAGGCCGATGCGCAGTGGCGCGCTACGCCGGACGACCTGCAGCACTGGTCGGTGCGCGGCAGCGGCAACGCCATGACGCCGCTGTCAGCATTTGCCGGCACGCGCTGGGACAGCGGGCCGGCGCAGCTGCGCCGTTTCAACGGGCTGCCGGCGGTGCACGTCAGCGGCGCAGGAACGCCCGGCGCCAGTTCCGGCGACACGATGGCGCGCATCGAGGCGCTGGTGGCGCAGCAGCCTTCCAGCCGCCTGGCATGGAGCGGCCTGTCCTACCAGGACCAGCTGTCGCGCGGCCAGGCGCCCCTGCTATACGCGGTATCGGTGCTGTTCGTGTTCCTGTGCCTGGCCGGCCTGTATGGCAGCTGGTCGATTCCGTTCTGCGTGCTGCTGGCGATTCCGCCGGGCGTGCTGGGGGCGGTGGCGGGCGCCGGCCTGCTGGGTCTCGAGCGCGACATCTTCTTCCAGGTCGGCGTGCTGGCCACGGTGGGCCTGTCGGCCAAGAACGCGATCCTGATCGTCGAATTCGCCGAGGCGGCGGTGCGCGCAGGGCAGGGCCCCTGGGCTGCCGTCACGGCCGCCGCCAGCCAGCGCCTGCGGCCCATCCTGATGACCTCACTGGCGTTCGGCGCCGGCATCGTGCCGCTGGTGCTGGCCAGCGGGCCCGGTGCGGCGGCGCAGCAGGCCATCGGGGCCAGCGTGCTGGGTGGCGTGCTCCTTTCCACGGCCCTGGGCGTGTTCCTGGTGCCGCTGTTCTATCTCTCCATCCTTGAACTCGGCCAACGCCGTACATTTGCAAATGATCCTGTTCCTGTTGCTTGACGTCGCGGGCTGCTGCCTGCTCTACCTCGGCCACCGCCACCAGGGCTGGCTGGCGCAGCCGATTGGCCCGCTTGGCGTTGCGGCCGGCGTGCTGGCCCTGCTGCTGGCGTTGGCCGCTGCCTGCACTGCGCTGTCGCCGCTGGCGGCGGTGTTCGCGTGGATTGTCGTCAGCATGCTGGCATTCAGCCTGCTGCCATTCGGCTCCCTGTTGAAAGGAAAACCATGAGCGCCAAACCCGATGCGATCCGGCCCGACTGGTGGAGCAAGACCTTTGCCGGCGCGGTGCTGGGCGCCACGCTGGCGCTGGCCCTGGCCGGGCTGTTCGCCTGGGCCGGGCCGGGCGGCATCCATGCCCGCGAGAAGGCGCAGTTCGTCATGTGGATCATGGCGCCGCTGTGGATGGCCGTTTTCTCCACGGTCTACCTGTTCCGCAGCGGCCTGCGCGCCGTGCTGTGGCTGGGCGGCGCCAATGTGGCCGCATACAGCCTGCTGTTCTACGTCCGTTCCACCCTGGGGTAAGCCATGAAAGTCCGTAGCGATATCCTTCGCATTTACCAATCCCTTCACACCTGGACCGGCATCTGCGCCGGCATCCTGCTGTTCATCGGCTTCTTTGGCGGCGCGCTGACCATGTTCAAGCACCCGCTGGAGCGCTGGGTCAGCGCACCCTCCGCCCTGGCCAGCGCGCTGGCGCCGCAGCAGGTCGACAACGTGGTACGCGGAGTGCTGGCGGCCCATCCCGCTGCGCGCGAGGAATTTACGCTGCACGTGGTGCGGCATGAAAACAATCCGGCGCCGGTGACCTGGAGCGCGGGCCATGCGGGGCGCGACATCGACCTGAACGCCATGCGTTGGCAGGCAAGCCTGGACGAGCAAGGCAAGCTGGTGGCGCAGGAGGTGCGGCCGTCCCTGTTCGGCGAACTGGTCGACATGCTGCACCGCACCGGCGGCATTCCCGGCACGCTGGGCGACGAGTACCTGGGCGCGTACCTGATGGGCGTGGCGGGGGTGCTGTATTTCCTGGCCTTGGTGTCGGGCGTGGTCCTGCTGCTGCCGACGCTGGTCAAGGATTTTTTCGCCCTGCGCAAGGGCAAGAACCGCAAGCGCTTCTGGCTCGATGCGCACAATGTGATCGGCATCGCCAGCCTGCCGTTCCACATCGTGATCAGCCTGACGGTGATCGTGTTCGCCTTCCATGACCAGTTCTACGACAGCCTGCAGCATGTGGTGTACGGTGAGCGGAAGATGTGGGTACGCCCGAGCGGAACCGCGGGACCGGGCGACGTGACGAAGCTGGCGCCGGCCAGCGAGCTGGTTCGCCTGGCGCAGCAGGAAGCAGCGGGATTCGAGGTGACGGAAATGCTGTTCATGGACCTGGAGAGCCCGCGTCCCCTGGTCCGCGTCGGCGTGGCCAATGAGGACTACGTGGTGCGCGGCGCGGTATCCGGTTATCTCCTGATGGACCCGTACAACGGCCAGGTGCTCAACAACAGCATGCTGCCCACTAAAAGCGATACGTGGAGCAGCCTCGTGGCGCCGTTCTTCGCCCTGCATTTCGGCAGCTACGGCGGTGACTGGATGCGCTGGATCTACTTCGCTTTCGGGCTGTCCGGTGCGTTCCTGTTCTACTCGGGCAACCTGCTGTGGGTCGAGAAGCGCCGCAAGAACCAGTTGCGCGACCAGGCGCCGCCGGTCCAGCCGCGCCGCACGGCCGTCCTGGCCGCCGCCACAGTCGGCGCCTGCCTTGGCAGCGTGGCTGGCGTGGCGGGGGCGTTGCTGGCTGCGAAGTGGCTGCACGCTGCGTCGGACAACCTCAATGCGGTGCTGATGACCTCCTACTACAGCGTCTTCCTGGCCTGTGTGGCGTGGGCCTTCTGGCGCGGCGCCGCGCGTGCCGCGCCAGAGTTGCTGGCGCTGTGCGCCCTGGCCGGCTGCGCGATTCCCGCCACCTCGCTGCTGGCGCGCCTGGCGCCTTCGCTAGGCATGTGGGCGCACGGCAGCATGGGCGCGGTGGGTGTCGACCTGACGGCCCTGGTGCTGGCGTTGCCGCTGGCATGGGCGGCGCGCCTGGCTGCACGCCGCGCCCGCAGCGGTCCGCTGGACAGCGTGTGGGCGGCGCCTGTCGCGGCTGCGCCGGGACCGGCATTTCCGCAGGAGCGCCAGGCATGATGGAGCGCACCGATCTTGGCAGTCCGGCATGGTGGGACGAGGTCGCCGCGCGCGGCACCCCGCTATTGGAGTACGCCGAAGATTGCAGCATCACTTTCCTGTGGCGTGCACCAGCCGCCGCGCAGACGCAGGCTGTCTACATCGACGTGTATTCGCACACGCCGCACCCCAGCGTGGGACCGGCCGCCATGCGCCACCATCCCGGGACAGACGTGTGGAGCTGGAGCACCCGGCTGCCGCCGGACTGGCGCGGCAGCTACTTCCTGATGCCGCTTGGCGCGGGACAGGAAGCGCCGCAAGAGGGCGGCAGCGCGGCGTTGCGCCGCTGGTGGGTCGGCCTGCTGCAGACAAACGCCCAGGCCGACCCGCTGAATCCGGGCCCGGCCCATGGCGGCAGCTGGGGCCTGCCCCTGTCGCCGCTGCTGCTGCCCGATGCCGCCAGCCATCCCGCCTGGGCGGAGGCGGGCCCGCCGCAAGGCCGCCTGCACCAGCATCGCTGGCAGAGTGCCGCGCTGGGTCTCGGCCGGGACACATGGATCTACCGCACGGCGCCGCAGGCAGCGAATGATGCGCCACTGGTCGTCCTGCTCGATGGCCAGTACTGGGCGCGGCAGATGCCGTTGTTCGGTGCGCTGGACATATTGACTGCGCAAGAGGCGCTGCCGCCGGCGGTCTACCTGCTGGTCGATGCCGTGACGCCAGAACGGCGCGCGCTGGAGTTGCCCTGCCACGCTCCGTTCTGGGAAGCCCTGCAACAGGAGCTGCTGCCGGCAGCGTACGCGCTGGAACCGTTCAGCGCCCTGCCGGAGCGCACGATTGTCGCAGGACAGAGCTTCGGCGGCCTTGCCGCAGCCTATGCGGCCCTGCATTGGCCCGCGCGCTTTGGCAATGTGCTGAGCCAATCCGGTTCGTTCTGGTGGCCCGATCCATCCGATACCGCCAGCGGCGGCTGGCTTGCCGGCTCGGTGGCGCAAGGACCGGCTGCCGGCCGACCTTTGCGCTTCCTGCTGGAGATCGGCTGTTACGAAGACCAGATGCTGGGCCCGAATCGCTCCTTCCACCAGGCGCTCCGCGCCGCCGGCTACCGCTCCATGCTGCGCGAAGTGCGCGGCGGCCACGACTGGCTGTGCTGGCGCGACGGCCTGCTGGAAGGGCTGTGTGAATTGATGAATGACTTTGACGAGACCCAGGAACCATGAGCAACGAAAACACGACCAATCCTTTTGACGACGAAAGCTACCGGTTCACGGTGCTGCGCAACGGCGCTGGCCAATTCAGCCTGTGGCCCGAGTTCGCCGAGCAACCGGCCGGCTGGCAAGTGCAGCACGGTCCGGCGCGGCGCCGCGAGTGCATCGATTACATCGAGAGCTACTGGCACACCATCAACCCGTTCGCAGCCCGCGCCTGAGGAAAAATCCATGGACCAGCAATACCTGCCGCTGAACGGCAGCCAGCTTGGCATCTGGCTGGCCGACCAGGTGGCCGAGAACAAGCAGGGCTACCTCATTGCCCACTGCATCGAAGTGCGCGGCGCATTGCAGCCGGAGCTGCTGTCGCGCGCGATCCAGCGCGGGCTGGCCGAAGCCGATACGGTAACCGCCCGCTACCTCGAGACCGAAGCAGGCGCGCGCCAGCAGCTGCGCCCCGCTTGCGCTGCAGACGGCATCGACCCGCCGGTGCAGCTCGACCTGCGCGGCTATGCCGACGCACGGCAGCGGGCCGACGCCTGGATGCAGGACGACATGGCGGCGCCGTTCGACCTGTCCGGCGGCCATGCGTGCTACCGCCAAGCCCTGTTCCAGGTCGGCCAGGATCATTGGCTGTGGTACCAGCGCTTCCACCACATCATGCTGGACGGCTTCAGCTTCCTCGCCCTGACGCGGCGCATCGCCGCCCACTATGGCGCACTGGCAACCGGCGCTGTCGCCGCGCCGTCGCCTTTCGCTCCGGCGGCCGTGGCAGTCGAGGAATACGAGGCCTACCAGCGCAGCGATGCGCGGGAGCGCGACCGTGCCTTCTGGGCCGGCTTCTGCGAAGCCCTGCCGCCGGCGGCCAGCCTGTCGCTGCGCAATGCGCCGCCGTCCGGACGTGTACACAGCGTGGCATGGGAATTCCCGGCCGATACGGCCGCCGGCCTGCAGCGCCACGCCGCCTCTGCAAGCCTGGCCGTGCCGGACCTGGTGCATGGCCTGCTGGCCGCTTACCTGTACCGCATGACAGGGCAGAAGCGGCAGGCTATCGGCATGCCGTTCATGCGCCGCATGGGCTCGCGCGCCATCAACGCGCTGGCGCCGGCGGTCAATGTGCTGCCGCTGTCGGTCGAGATGGCCGGCGGCATGGACTGGTTTGCGGTGGCGCGCGCCTTCCGCGCCGCCGTCCACGGAGTGCGCCCGCACCAGCGCTACGAAGCGGAGCAGATCCAGCGCGACGCGGGCCTGGTCGGGACCGGCCGCAAACTGTACGGCGCGCTGGTCAACTTCAAGATGTTCGATTACCGGCTGGACCTGGCTGGCCTGCAGGGCCTGACGCACCACCTGGCGACCGGACCGGTGGACGACCTGGAATTCAACCTGCAGGTGGCCGAGCATATCTCGCTTGAACTGCGCGCCGACGCGGCACGCTACGAAGTGGCGGAACTGGAGCAGCACGTGGCCCGCCTGGCCGGCATGTTGCAGCAATGGCTGGCGGACCCGCAGCGCGAGCTGCAGGCGCTGGCGCCCGCCACGGAGGACGAACTGGCCCGCATCGGCGCCTGGTCGCGCGGACCGGAAATCGCGCCGCCCGACGTGGACCGCCTGTCGGCCATCCTGGCGAGGCAAGCAGCGGCGCGGCCGGACGCGCTGGCGCTGGTGTGCGGCGCCGCCAGCCTGAACTTTGCCGCCCTGGCGGGCCGTGTCGCACAACTGGCGCGCCTGCTGCGTACCCAGGGCGCCGGCCCCGGCCGGGTGGTGGCGGTGGCGATTCCCCGCTCGGCCGAGTCGGTGGTCGCGATGCTGGCCGTGATGGAATGCGGAGCGGTGTTCCTGCCGCTGGACCTGGATTACCCGGCGGACCGCATCGCCATGATGTGCGACGATGCGGCGCCTGTCTTGCTGCTGTCCACCAGTGCGGCTGCCATCGCGCCACCCACAGGCATGGCCCGCATCGACGTCGACAGCGCCGCCGCACGCACTGCGTTGGACCAGCTGTCCTGTGCGCCGCTGGGCGAGGAGGAGCGCGGCGGGCTGCTGCCGGCCGATAGCGTGGCCTACATCATCTTCACTTCCGGCAGCACCGGGCGGCCGAAAGGCGTCATGAACACGCACGGCGCCCTGCTCAACCTTTTCCTGGCGCACGAAGAGTCGGTGTACGGCCCGGCGCTGGCAGCAGTGGCAGGGCGCCATCCCGGCCGCGCCCTGCGCGCCGCCCATACGCACTCATTCTCGTTCGATTCGTCCTGGCTGCAGCTGTTCTGGATGCTGCGCGGCCAGGAACTATATGTGTTCGACGAAGAGATGCGGCGCGACGCATACGGCCTGGTGCAGGAAGTCGAGCGCATCGGCATCGATGCCATGGACCTGCCGCCTTCCTTCCTGGCGCAGATGCTGGGCAACGGCCTGATGGCGCCGGGCCGGCACCAGCCGGTGCTCCTGCTTATCGGCGGCGAAGCGGCGCCGGCAGCCCTGTGGCAGCAACTGCGTTCCTTCCCGGGCCTGCAGGCGCACAACCTGTATGGCCCGACCGAGTACACGGTGGATACACTGCGCGCCGCGCTGGCCGACAGCGAACTGCCGGTGGTCGGCCGCCCGATCGGCAATACGCTGGCGCATGTGCTGGACGCGCGGCTGATGCCGGTGCCCGTCGGCGTGGCGGGCGAGCTGTATATCAGCGGCGCCGGCCTGGCCCAGGGCTACCTGGCGCGCGCTGGCCTGAGCGCGGCGCGCTTCGTGGCGTGTCCGTTCGGCGAACCTGGCAGCCGCATGTACCGCACCGGCGACCTGGTGCGCTGGAACCATGCGGGCCAGCTGGAATTCCTCGGCCGCGGCGACGACCAGGTCAAGGTGCGCGGCTACCGCGTCGAGCTGGGCGAAGTGGAGAATGCGCTGTCGCTGCTGCCTGGTGTGGAAAGCGTGGTGGTGCTGGCGCAGGCAATCAACAATACGCACCGCCTGGTCGGTTATTGCGTGGTGCCGGGCCTGGACGAGGGCCGGCGCGCGGCCTGTGGCGCCGAACTGCTGGCGGCGCTGCGCCAGTCCTTGCCTGACTATATGGTGCCGGCTGCGCTGGTCGTGCTCGACAAGTTTCCGCGCAATGTGAGCGGCAAGGTCGACCGCAAGCAGCTGCCGGCGCCGCAGGCCGCAGCAGCGAGCGTATCGGCCGCACCAGACGATGCAGCCGGTCCGCTGCCCCTGCTGGTGGCACGCGCCATGGCCGAAGTGCTGAAGCTCGCCCAGGTCTCGGCCGGCGACGACTTCTTCGCCCTCGGCGGCGACAGCATTTCCGCCATCATGCTGTGCACCGCCCTGCGCCATTGCGGCTACCTGCTGCGCCCGGCCGCGGTGTTCGCGCAGCGCACGCCGCGTGCCATGGCCGGCCAGCTGGCGCCCTTTGCCGCGGCTGGCGCCGCAGCCTCGCCGGCGCCACTGTTATCCGACGCCGTGACCGCACAGCAGCGCGCGTTGCTGCAGCAGCGCCACGGTGCGCACGGCGCGATCCTGCCCGTGCTGCCGCTGCAGGCGGGCATGCTGTTCCATGCGCAAACGGCGCAAGGACAGGGCAGCTACAACGCATTCACATTGCTGCACCTGGAAGGCGAAGTCGACGCGGCTCGGCTGCATGGCGCGCTCGGAGCCGTCCTGCACCGCTATCCTCAGCTGGGCGGCATGTTCGACCTTGATGCGGCCGAACGGCCCCTGTTCCTGATGCCCGCGCCTGGGGCGATGCCCGTATGGCCGTGGCAACAGCACGACTTCGGCCACCTGCCCGCAGCGGAGGCCCAGGTGCAACTGCTTGCCTTGCAGTGCGCCTTGCTGGCGCGGGACGGTTCGACCACGCGCTTCGGCGGCATGCTGCAGGCAGCCCTGGCGACGCTGGCGCCGCGCCGCCACGTGCTGCTGCTGGTCGTGCACCACCTGGTCATCGATGGCTGGTCCACGCCGCTGCTGCTGCGCGACCTGATGGCAGCCTACCGCCAGCCCGGCGTCGCGCTTGCCCCGCTGCGCGCCAGCTACGCGAGCGTGATGGAAGGCCTGGCGCAACGCGATAGCGCAGCGTCGGAAGCCGCCTGGCGCGAGGACCTGCAGGGCGCGGAGCCGCTGCTGCTGTTCGACCCCGCTGCGGAGGCCGCGCCGGTGCAGGAATACATGCTGCAACTGCCCGCATCGCTGACGGCGAAGCTGCAGGAAGAATTGCGCAGCCGCGGCATCACGCTCAACGTGCTGATGCAGGCCGTCTGGGGGCAGGTGCTGGGCATGATGGCGGGGCGCAGCGACGTGCTGTTCGGCAGCCCGGTGTCAGGACGCCACGGCGGGATCGACGGTATCGAGGAGCAGGTTGGCCTCTTCCTTAACACGATCCCGGTCCGTACCCGCCTCGATGCGGCGCAGCCATTGTGGGACCAGTTGCCGGCGCTGCAGCGGCGCCATATCGCCCTGATGGAGCACGACGGCCTGGGGCTGGCAGCGATCCAGCGCGCGGCCGGCGCGGCGTCCTTGTTCGACACGCTGCTGGTGGTGGAAAACTATCCGGATAACGGCTACCTGGCGCAGGAGCTGCCAGGCCGCGACGGCCAGGCGCTGCGCATCGGCGACGTGGTCAACCGCGGCTACAGCCACTACCCGCTGGCCTTGCTGGTGCTGCCGGGCGAGCGCCTGACGCTGCTGGTCGAGCAGCGCGGCGCCGTCGTCGACGCCGCTGCGCTGGCCCAGCGCGTGGCGCAGTTGCTGCGCACGGCACTGGTAAGCCCGCAGTTGCCGCTGGCGCGCTACCCCCTGCTGACGCCCTGCGAGCAGCAGTCGCTGGTTGCCGCCAACGACACCAGCGTCGCCCTTTCCGCCTTGACGCTGCGCGACGTCCTGGCTGCGCAGGTGCGGCGCACACCCTGCCGTCCGGCGCTGGCCGATGCGCGCTGCGTACTGGATTATGCCGAGACGCGGCGCCAGGTCTGCGTCCTGGCGGCGCAGCTGGTGCAGCAGGGCGTACAGCCGGGCGACATCGTCGCGGTGGCGTTGCCGCGTTCGGTGCGCCTCAGCATCGCCATCATGGCCGTGATCGAAGCCGGCGCCGCCTACCTGCCGCTGGAACTGGGCTATCCCGCCGACCGCCTGGCCTACATGCTGGCCGACGCCGGGCCGCGCCTGCTGGTTACCGACGAGGCCCACGCCGGACGCTTCGCATCGGCCGCCGCGCCGGTGTTGCGCTTTGACGAACTGGCGCAGGCCGGCGTGCCTGCGCCGCAGCTGGACGTCAGGATCACGCCGGCGCATCCGGCGTACGTGATCTACACCTCCGGCACCACCGGCCGGCCCAAGGGCACCATGGTGCCGCACAGGGCGATATACAACCGTATCGCGTGGATGCAGTATGAATACCAGTTGCGCGAGGAAGATGTCGTGCTGCAGAAAACCCCTTGCGGCTTCGACGTCTCGGTGTGGGAATTCTTCTGGCCGTTGATGCAGGGCGCCTGCCTGGTGCTGGCCGAGCCGGATGCGCATCGCGACCCTTCCGCGCTGGTGCAGGCTATCGAACGGCATGGCGTCACCTGCCTGCATTTCGTACCGTCGATGCTGTCGGTGTTTGCCGGCCACCTGTCGGAGCTCGGTGAGCGCCGTTGCAACAGCCTGCGCCTGGTCTTCTGCAGCGGGGAAGCGCTTGGCAAGTCGCTGGCGCGCGAATTCGCGCAATACAGTTCGGCGGCGCTGCACAACCTGTACGGCCCGACCGAAGCTGCGGTGGACGTCAGCTACATGCCCGCCGTTGGTGACATGGGGCAGGGCGGTGCTGGAGTGCCGATCGGGCGCCCGGTCTGGAACACCCAGCTGCGTGTGCTGGACCGCTGGCTGCGCCAGGTGCCGCCAGGCGCGGTCGGCGAGCTGTACCTGGGCGGCCTCCAGCTGGCCGACGGCTATATCGGCAAACCGGGGCTGACCGCGGCGCGCTTTGTGGCCGACCCGTTCGTGGCCGGCGCCCGCCTGTACCGCACCGGCGACATCGTGCGCTGGCTGGAAGGCGGCATCGTGGAGTACCTGGGCCGCGCCGACGACCAGCTGAAGATCCGCGGCCAACGCATCGAGCTGGGCGAGATCGAGGCCGCCTTGCGCGAGCAGCCCGGCGTGGCCGAAGCAGCGGTGCAAGCCGCAGTGCTGGGCGGCGACAGCGGCGCTGCGGATGCGCGTCAATTGCTGGCCTATGTGGTAGCGGCGCCGGCCGCGGAACCGGATGGGGAACAGCTGCGTAGCGCACTGGCGGCGCGCCTGCCGTCGCATATGGTGCCGGTGGCGGTGATGACGCTGCCAGCCTTGCCGCTCAGCGCCAACGGCAAACTCGACCGCAAGGCGCTGCCGCTGCCGGCACGCAGCGGCAAGCCAGCCGGCCGGGCCCCGGCGCGCGGGCTGGAAGAGCGGCTGGCCGAAGTGTTCGCGCGTGTGCTGGGGAGCGAGGCGGTGGGCGCCGACGACGACTTCTTCGCCATTGGCGGGCATTCGCTGCTGGCCATGAAGCTGGCGGCGGAAGTGCGGCGCACGCTGCAGCGGCGCATCACGGTGGGCCAGGTCATGACGGCGCCGACGGTGGCGCGCCTGGCGGCCTTGTTGAACAGCGAGGGCATGGTCAACGATTTCGGCCACGACGGCTTTGACGAGGTGATCCAGCTGCGCCAGGGCGACGGGCCGCCGCTGATCTGCTTCTATCCGGGCTCCGGTTTCGCATGGCAGTACAGCGTGCTGTCGCGCTATCTTGGCGGCGGGCGCGCCATCGTCGGCCTGCAGTCGCCCCGTCCACATGGCCTGGTGGCTGCCAGCCGCGACATGGCAGCGCTGCTGGAGCGGCAGGTGGAGATCGTGCGAGGCGTGCAGCAGCAAGGGCCGTACTACCTGCTGGGCTACTCGCTGGGCGGCACCGTCGCCTACGGCGTGGCCGAGCGCTTGCGGGCGCAGGGCGAGGAAGTCAGCTTCCTCGGACTGCTCGATACCTATCCGGCCGAGGTGCACGACTGGACCGATCCGCAAGGCGCCGAAGCGGCGCTGGGCGCGGAACGCGAACAGGAACGCCTGCTGGGCGATGCCTACGACGGCGAAACCGACGAAGTGCTGCGGCAGGAGAAGGCGGCCATGCTGGAGCAGGTCTTCGCCAACTACCGCGACGCCGTGCGCTTGCTGGCGCAAACGCGCACGCCGGACTATGACGGGCCGGTCACGCTGTTCATCGCCGGCCAATCCTTGCCGGAGTATATCCGCCCGGTCGAGGCATGGCACCGGCATGTGACGGACCTGGAAGTGCACCAGCTGGCGCACTGCTCGCACGACAACATCCTGTCGCCGCAATCGCTGGAAACCCTTGGCCCGCTGCTGGACCGCGCTATCGGCAGCGCAGAGCAGCGGCTCCAGCTGCGCCAGCGGCGCAGCGCATGAATGAAGGAATGGAAATGAGCACGAAAATGTTGGTCGACCTTGGCCTGCTGCGGCGCAACCGCGACTTCCGCAGCGTCTTTATTGCCCGCACCATCTCGCTGCTGGGGCTTGGCATGCTGTCGGTGGCGGTGCCGATGCAGGTGTACACGCTGACCGGCGACAGCCTGCAGGTGGGACTGGCGCTGGCGCTGGAAGGCGGCGGCATGTTTGCCGGGCTGTTGCTGGGCGGCGTGCTGGCCGACCGCTATGACCGCCGCAAGCTGATCCTGCTGGCGCGTGCCATCTGCGGCCTGGGCTTCGTCGGCCTGGCTGCCAATGCCTGGCTGCCGGCGCCGTTGCTGTGGGCGGTGTGCCTGCTGTCGGCCTGGGACGGCTTCTTCGGCGCCCTGGGCGTGACGGCGCTGCTGGCCTGCATGCCCGCTATCGTCGGCCGCGAAAATCTGATGCAGGCGCGCGCCATCAGCATGGTCTCGATGCGGCTGGCGACGGTGATTTCGCCGGCCATCGGCGGCGTCCTGATTGCCGCTGCCGGCGTGGGCTGGGCCTATGCCATCGCCGCCATCGGCACCGGCCTGACGCTGTTGCCCTTGCTGCGCCTGCCCGCCATGCTGCCGCAATATGCGAGCGATGAGCACCCGCTGCGCGCGCTGGCCGACGGGGTGCGCTTCCTGTCCACCAGCCCGGTGCTGGCCGCCACGGTACTGGTCGGCACGCTGGTGACGCTGACCACGGCGGTGCGCGTGCTGTTCCCGGCCATGGCGCCGGGCGCGCTGGAGCTGGGCCTGATGTATTCGGCGGTGTCGCTGGGCGCCACGCTGGGAGCGGCGGTCAGCGGCTGGACCGAGCGCCTGCAGCGCCCCGGCCGCGCCATGATCGGCGCCAGCCTGGCGGCATTCGCCTGCCTGATGCTGCTGGGCGTGCAGCCGGCGTTCCCCTTCGTGCTGGCGCTGCTGGCCTGTTTCGGCTACTGCGTGGCGATAGCGTCGCTGCTGCAGTACGGACTGGTGCAGGGCCATACGCCGGATCACTACCTGGGCCGCGTCAACGGCCTGTGGGCGGCGCAGGATGCGGCTGGCGATTCGCTGGCCACGATTGGCATCGGCTTGCTGGGCAAGCTGTTGTCGGCCACCGCCGGCATCTTCGTCCTGGGCGCCGCGGCGGGCGTGCTGGGCCTGGCCTTGTTCGGCCTGTGCAAGCGGCTGCGCAATGTGCCGCTCAACGATCCTGCCCTGCATGCTGCCTGAGAAGCTGGATACGTCGCTGCCGGCCGGCCTGAGCGTGTGGCGCGTGCGGCTCGATGGCGCGCTGGAGCCGGCATGGGCCTTGCTGAACGGGGCTGAACGCGGGCGGGCGGAAGAATTTCGCGCACCTGCGGCGCAGCGCCGCTACGTGCTGGCACGTGCCGCCTTGCGCCGCCTGTTGGGTGAGTCACTGGCATGCGCGCCTGCGGACGTGATGCTGCGCACCGGCCGCCACGGCAAGCCCGCGCTGGCCGGCGTGCAGGGGCTGTGGTTCAATGTGTCGCATTCCGGCGACTATGCCTTGATCGCCTTGTCCAGCCAGGGACCGGTTGGGGTCGACATCGAAAGGCAGGACGAGCGCCTGTCATGCGTGGAAGAAGAAGCGCTGACAGCATGCGAGCGCGCGGCGCCGATGAACTTCTTCACGCGCTGGGTTGGCAAGGAAGCGGTGTTGAAAGCGATCGGCGTAGGAATCGGGAAATACCTGAATGAACTGTCGGTGCTGGCGCTGGAACAAGGCCGCTACCAGCTGGCCTATGGCCGCTGGCCATGGCCAGGATTCGCCGCCGCCAGCTTGCCCGCGCCGCCAGGCTATGCTGCCGCAATAGCCTGGATCAGCGCGGAAAAGCCGGCCGCCGGCAGCTCGAGCGGGCCAGGCTGAATCAGAACTCCGCCCACTCGCCGGCGTCGTCTTTCACCACTGCCGCCTTGCTGCGGGCGCGCTGCGGAATGGTGTGCTGGCTGGGCGCTGGTTGCGGCAGTGCAGGGCGGGGCGTTGCCGTACGCCGGGCAGCCGCTTTGCCGGCATGGGCCGGTGCGCGCGGTGCGGCCGCCACGGTGATGGCGGCGCTGGTTGCCGCCTTGTGCAAGGTGAATACCGCCACCAGTTCCGACAGCTGGCTGGCCTGCGACTGCAGCGACTCGGCTGCGGCGGCAGCTTCCTCTACCAGCGCGGCGTTCTGCTGGGTCACGTGGTCCATCTCCGAGATCGCCTGGTTGACCTGGTCGATGCCGGTCGATTGCTCGGCGCTGGCCGCCGAAATGTCCGCCATGATGTCGCTTACGCTGGCGATGCTGGCCACCACTTCATCCATGGTGCGGCCGGCCTGGTCCACCAGCTTGCTGCCGCTTTCCGCGCAGGCCACCGAGTTCTCGATCAGCGCCTTGATTTCCTTGGCAGCGTCGGCGGAGCGGTGCGCCAGCGTGCGCACTTCGTTCGCCACCACGGCAAAACCGCGGCCCTGGTCGCCGGCACGCGCCGCTTCCACCGCAGCATTCAGGGCCAGGATATTGGTCTGGAAGGCGATGCTGTCGATCACCGAAATGATGTCCACCACGCGCCTGGACGCCTCGTTGATGGCGCCCATGGTATCGACCACCTGCGCCACCACGGCGCCGCCGCGCGTCGCCACTTCCGACGCCGACGCGGCCAGCTGGTTGGCCTGGCGCGCATTGTCGGCGTTCTGGCGCACGGCGGAAGTCAGTTCCTCCATCGACGAAGCGGTTTCCTCCAGCGAGCCGGCCTGCTGCTCGGTGCGCGAGGACAGGTCCTGGTTGCCCACCGCGATCTGCTGGGTAGCGGTGGCGATGGTGTCCGTGCCGCTGCGCACCTGGCCCACGATCTGCGCCAGGCTGTCGCGCATGCGGCCCAGGGCGAACAGCATGCTGGACTTGTCGTCCGGCCTGGTGCGGATGTCGACCGACAGGTCGCCGCCGGCAATGCGTTCGGCAATCGCTGCGGCATCGGCCGGTTCGCCGCCCAGCTGGCGCAGCAGGCCGCGGGTGATCCAGGCGCCCAGGCCAAGGCCCATCAATGCACTGCCCACCACCAGCATGATCATGAAGTTGCGGCTGGACTGGTACAGGTCGACCGAGGCGCGTGCAGCTTCGGCAGCGTTTTTCTCCTTCATGCGCGCCAGCTCGGACATGCGGTCGTCGGCCGAGTTGGAAACGCTGGCCATCGAGCCCAGCACGTAGTTGACCAGTTCGCGGTTTTCCTGCAACGGCTCAGCCCTGGCGCGGCGCGTGGCTTCTTGCACGCCCTTGTCGTAAGCATCCAGTTCGCTGTTCAGCTTGGCCAGCAATTCACGCCCCTGCGGCGAAAAGAATCGCTTGTCGGCCTCGGCCAGGTTGGCCCGCATCTCGCTGCGGCCGGTTTCGATGCGCGCCAGGTATTTGTCGCGTTCCTGCTCGCTGGATGCCAGCAGCAAGCCGCGCAGCGCACGTCCGATGAACACCAGGTTGATATTGGCTTCCTTGATGTACGATAAGCCAAGCAATTCGCGCTCGTAGACGCGCTCGCCCATATCGTTCATCTTGCTCATGTTGACAATGCCGATGCCGGCCACCAGGGCGCCCACCAGGGCAATGATGGCAAAGCCGCTGAGCAGGCGGGTGCCGACTTTCATTCGATTAAGGATCATTTTGGTCTCTCCACGGATTCGTGTTCAGGCCGCCAGCGGAAGCCGGGCAGGAGCGGTGACATCTGCAAGCAACGTGGACAGGTCGGTCAATTGCAGCAATCGCTCGCCCACGGTAGCGATGCCGGTCAGGTAGTCGTGATGCAAATTGCAGCCGCCAAAGGGCGGTGGCTTGATCTGTTCGGCCCGCAGGTTGACGACATCGGAGACGCTGTCGACCACGATGCCGATCTGCTGGCTGCGCACGGCCAGCACGATCACCACGGTAAGCGTGTTGTAGCTGGCCTCGCCCATGCCAAGCTTCAGGCGCAAGTCGACAATCGGCACGATCTGGCCGCGCAGGTTGACCACGCCTTTCAGGAAGTCCGGCGCATTCGCCAGGCGCGTGACAGTGCCATAGCCGCGCAACTCGCGCACTGCCTGGATGTCGATGCCAAATTCTTCTGCACCGAGGTGGAAAGCCAGTACTTCGGCGCGTTCGGTCGGATGTGCCATGTTTCCTCGTCCGGTAGGCGAGCGAAGACGATCCGGTAACGGATGCCGCTCGCAATGGGTTTGTCGGGAATTTCAGTTGTCGGCGGAATCAGGGCCGAATGACGAGTTGCCAATGTGGCGCGGCCGGGGTGGCCGTGCGGCGACTACAGGAAGGAGTCTAGCGGCAAAAAGGCGCGATAAATTCTCCAATTGTCACTGTGGAAGATTCGCGACAGTTGGAAATTGCGGCCGGCTGCTGTAGCCGGCCGCAGGAGAAGCGGCGCTGCTTAATAGCTTGCTATGGCGGCCGGCTGGCCGTTCCTGAAGCTGAAGATGGTCACTGGCGAGGACTTCATGTCGCCTTTGGCATCGAAGGCGTATGTGCCGGATACGCCCTTGTAGCTGCCGGCGGAAATATCGGCGCCGACTTTGGCCGGGTCGATCGAGTTCACCTTCTGCATCGAGGCGGCATACATCAGCACTGCGTCGTAGTAGGCCGACGCATAGACGTCAGGGTCGGCATTGAAACGCTTCTTGAATTTGGCCTTGAAGGCCGGCCCGGAAGCAGCTTTCTCCAGCAGCGCGCCGCCCTGTGCGCACAGTACATTGTCGCCGACGGCATCGCCGCCCAGCTTGCCCATTTCCGCGGTGCAGATGGTGTCGCCGCCCAGCAGCTTGGCCTGGATGCCCAGTTGCTTCATCTGGCGCGCCATCGGTGCGCCTTGCGGCGCGTAGCCGCCAAAGAATACGGCCTGAACGTTCTTCGATTTCAGCTTGGTCAGGATGGCTGTGAAGTCGACCGCCTTGTCGGTGGTGTATTCGTGGCCGGCGACCTGCAGGCCGGAAGCGCGTGCCTGCTTCTTGAATTCTTCCGCCAGGCCCTGTCCGAAGGCAGTGCGGTCGTCGATTACCGCGACATTTTTCACCTTCAGCTCATTGGCGGCGTACAGCGCCATCTTGGAGCCGAGCTGGGTGTCGCTGGCGTTGATGCGAAAGATTCCCTTGTAACCTTGTTGCGTTAACTTGGGGTTGGTCGCTACCGGTGCGATCAGGGCGCCGGCTTCGTTATAGATGCGGGAAGCGGGAATGGCGACGCCGGAATTGTACGGGCCGACCACGTATTTGACGCCGGCATCGGCCAGCTTCTGGGCGGCGGAAACGCCGGCTTTCGGGTCGCCCTGGTCGTCTTCCGACATCAGTTCGAATTTGAGTTTCTTGCCGCCGACGGTGATCGGCTTGGCGTTCAGTTCTTCGATGGCCAGGCGGGCGCCGTTTTCATTGTCCTTGCCGGAAAACGCTTGTGCGCCGGACAGCGGGCCGCTATGGCCGATCTTTACCACCATGTCCTGCGCGCAGGCGCCTGCGGCCATTGCCAGCAGCGCCACTGCGCTTGCCGAGTGCTTCAGCTTCATCGAAGGGTCTCCCTTTGTTGTCGATGGCGTGATTATCCACAATCCGGGCGGCGCGGCAAGCCGCAGCGCATCATGAAGCACGGGGCGGCCTGGAGAGGGGGGCGCGCTTTGGCTGCTTGGCGAGGGCGGCGTGGATGCGGTCGGCTAGGCCAGCGTCCTTGCCCTTGGAAATAGCGAACTATTGCTGTTTCTCGGCCCGGACTGGGCGAGGCAGTACGCTGAGCGTCAGCCCCGAGCGCAAGTGAAGTTCTCTTGCCAGAGAGGCAGCGAAGGCACGCAACTCGGCTTCCACTTCTGCCGCATTCTGCCAGTTAGGCTGGAAAAGCAGCACAGCGCCCACCCGCTTCAACAGGAGGCGCCGCAGGCCGCGATGGAATCTGTCTTCCACGCCCATGGCGGGCATTGTGCGTGTCGACGAACTTCGGTTTGCTTTCAAGCATTATTGTCGATGCGGCTGCCGGGAGGCGGCGCTGCCGGAGCGCTTGGCGCCGGCGGCGCCCCGGGGGCTGCCCGCCCGCCACGTGCGCGCCCTGCCAGCGCTCCTTCGCCGGGCGTGCCGGCGCCTGCTGCGCCACTGCCGGGACTGTTGCCCGGCTGCCCGCCCGCGCCGGCATTGCGGCCGGCAGCCGGCTCTGCTGCGCGCTGGGCGGGGCGTGACTGGACCGGCGCGACGGGGGTGGTGGCGGGCACGGCCACCGGGGCTGGAACCGCTTCGTTGGCCGGCGCCGCGGCTGGAGGACGTCCCGCAGCAGCGGCGATATCGCCGGTACGGTAGGCCGCCACTGCGGCGGCAATGGCGGGGTCGGCAGCCTGCAGGCGCTGGGCTTGCTGCGACGTGGGAGCGGCAGCGCGGCGCGCCGCCTCGGCAGCAAGGGCGGCGCGCTCGGCGGCGGCGCTCGCTTCCTGCGCGGCAGCAGCAGCGGCCGTGGCGGAAGTGCCTGCCGCGGCGGTGCCGGCCTGACCGATGCCGGTGCCCGCCGCCGGACCTGGCCCTGGGCCGGCGGCAATGCCGGTTGCGGTTGCGCCGCTGACTTGTGGTCCTGCCGCGCTGATTGCTGCCTCCGGTGGGCGGATCGCGGTATTGCCGGGCGGGACGGCGCCAGGCGGTGCAGCCGGTGCGCCAGCGATGGCCGGGTTGGGCGGGGCGGCCGGCGGGGCGATGGCAGCGTTGCTGGTCAGCGTGGCGGCGGCTTGCGCAGCGGCCTGGGCTTCACGCAATGCCTGGCGGCGAGCTTCGAGACGGTCCTCCGCTTGTTCGGCCGCCACATCGCGGGCGGCGTTCCTTGCTTGTTCCAGGCGCTGGGCGGTCAACCTGTCTTGCAGGGAAAGGGCGTCGCTGGTCGCGGCTGCGCGGGTACGCTCGCTTTCTTCGGCAATGCGTCTGGTCTGTGCTGCAGCGGCATCTATCTGGGCCTGTCGCGTACGTGCGGCGCTTGTCGCGGCTTGTTCGGCACGCAATTCTTGTGCGGCGGCTGTCGCGGCCTGCTCGGGCGTAGGCGGGCCAGCGGGGGGTGCTGTTGCGTTCGCGGCTCCGCCAGGCTGGGCCGGTGATGGCGCTGCGCCTGCCGCCGCGCCAGCCGAACCGGCTTGTGCATTGCCGGCGGCTGCGCTTGCGGCGGCAGTACTGGCGGGAGCGGCATTCGCGGTGCTGGCTGCCTGCTGGCGGGCAAGTGCCAGTCGGGCGGCGATCAGCTCCTCCGTCTCGGCAGACTCAGCTTGCTCGGCGACCAGCCGGCGCGCGGTATCGAGCCGGTCGGCCGCCGCGCGTTCGGCCCGGGTGCGACCGAGCTGGTTGGTTTCGGCCTCTTGCAGGGCGGCGCGGCGCGCGGCGTCCAGGCGGTCGGCCAATGCCTGTGCGGCGAGGTCTTCTTCGCGGGTACTTTCCAACTGCCGCGTTTCCGCAGCCTGTGCCTCGGCTAGACGCTGCTGCTGGGTATCTTCCAGCTGGTTGGCAGTCAGGGCCTCGCTGGCAATGCGGCGGGTCTCGGCCGCCTGTTGCGCAGCAATACGCTGCTGAGTTGCCAGGTCTGCCAGGTTGGGCGACGGTGTGGCTGCTGCATCGTCAGCGGCTGCCAGCGCCAGTGCGCCGGCGTCAGGCAGGGTGGCGGCGGCAGCGTCGGCCACCGCGCCGACAGCTTCGCCCAGCCCGGCGATGGCACGTTGCGGCGCCGCGTTGAATGCCGTCGCCAGGGTGCCCTCATCCGCCGACAGCGTGCCGCCGCTGGCGACGTTGATCCCGGCCTGTCCCAGCGCTGCCTGTTGCGATGTCAGTACTGCCGCCAGGGTGGCGGGGGCGTTGGCGTTCATGTTCTCGACCACCTGCTGGGCCGCAGCTGCGAATGCCGCGGCATCGGCGCCTGATGCGGCCAGCTCGCGCAAGCGCCGCTGCGCCAGGACCAGGTTGGACAGGAACAGGCCAAGCGAGGACACCGAGGGCGTCGTATTGGTGGGCGCTGGAGTCGCCGAAGCCGGCGCAACACGGTCGCCCAGCGTTGCCGGCGTGACGGTGCTTGCGCTCGTGACAGGGTCGATAGGAATCACACGGCACCTTTCAACAGGGACAATCTCAGCTTGCCTGAAATCGCCGCCGCACATCGTTAGCTGGCGCACGGTGGATGCAAGCGTGCAGCCTTATCGTGACCCTTCCACTGCAACCTGAACGATAAGGAACCCGATCATGGACAACAACATCACCCGCAGCGACAACCCGGCCAAGGACCTGCGCGCCGGCATGCACAGCACGATTGATAAAGTGGCCGACAACATCACCAGCATCACCGACCAGGTGGGCGCCAAAGGCGACCAGTTGAATGCTGCCTACAAGCGCTTTGCCGAATCCGGACGCAACTACGTGCGCCAGAGCCCAGGCAAATCGCTGCTGGTCGCGCTGGCCGCAGGCTACGCTGTCTCCAAGCTGCTCGGTTCGCGCAAGCATTGAGCCGGGGAGCGCGCCGTGCCCACGACCAAACCTGACCCGGCTAAACGCGGCGCCGGACTGGCCGCGCAATTTCCCTACAACGTCAACAAGGCTGCGGAGCATGGCGCGGGCGTTCCGCCTGCCGGCGCCACCGCCAGTCCAGCGGATCCGCTGGAAACAGCCGGCACTGCCGGCGCCGCATCGCCCAAGGCCGGCGCCGGCACACCGCCGCAGGGCGACAATCCCAATAACGGACCGCTCGACCGGGTCCGTACCGATGCCGGCGGCCAGCCGCTCACGACCAACCAGGGCGTGCCGGTTGCCGACAACCAGAATTCCCTGAAGGCCGGCTTGCGCGGTCCCGCGCTGCTGGAAGACTTCATCCTGCGTGAGAAGATCACGCACTTCGACCACGAGCGCATTCCCGAACGCGTGGTGCATGCGCGCGGCTCCGCAGCGCACGGCTACTTCGAGTGCTACCGCGAGCTGACGGAGCTGACGCGCGCCGCGCCGTTTGCCGCTGCGGGCAAGCGCACGCCGGTTTTCGTGCGCTTCTCCACCGTGGCCGGTGAGCGCGGCTCGACCGATACCGCACGCGACGTGCGCGGCTTCGCCGTCAAGTTCTATACCGACGAAGGCAACTGGGACCTGGTCGGCAACAACATGCCCGTCTTCTTCATCCAGGACGCGATGAAATTCCCGGACCTGGTGCATGCGGTCAAGCCGGAGCCGCACAGCGCGATGCCGCAGGCGGCCAGCGCCCACGATACCTTCTGGGATTTCGTGTCGCTGATGCCGGAATCGATGCACATGCTGATGTGGCTGATGTCGGATCGCGCCATCCCGCGCAGCTTCCGCACCATGCAGGGCTTCGGCGTGCATACTTTCCGCATGGTGAATGCGGCGGGGCAGTCGCGCTTCGTCAAGTTCCACTGGCTGCCCAGGCAGGGTACTTATTCGCTCGTGTGGGACGAGGCCGTGCGCATTTCCGGCGCCGACCCCGACTTCCACCGCCGCGACCTGTGGGAGTCGATCGAAATGGGCGAATATCCGGAATGGGAGCTGGCGCTGCAAGTCTTCACGGAAGAAGAAGCGGCCGAATTCCCGTTCGACGTGCTCGACCCGACCAAGATCGTGCCGGAAGAACTGGTGCCGCTGCAGCCGGTCGGCCGCATGGTGCTGGACCGTAACCCCGACAACTTCTTCGCCGAGACGGAACAGGTGGCGTTCTGCGCCGCCCATGTCGTTCCCGGCATCGACTTCAGCAACGACCCGCTGCTGGCCGGACGCATCCACTCCTACGTGGACACCCAGATCAGCCGCCTGGGCGGGCCGAATTTCCATGAGATCCCGATCAATGCCCCGGTCGCGCAGGTGCACAACAACCAGCGCGACGGCATGCACCGGCAGGCCATTCATCGCGGCCGCGTAGCGTACGAACCGAACTCGCTGGGCGGAGGCTGCCCGTTCCAGGCCGGCCGCATGGGCTTCATGTCCTTCCCGGAACCGCTGCAGGAAGACAAGGTGCGCGGCAAGCCGGAACTGTTCGCCGACCATTATTCGCAGGCGCGCCTGTTCTGGCAAAGCCAGTCGCCGGCCGAGCAGATGCACATCGCCCGTGCCTTCAGCTTCGAACTGGGCAAGGTGCAGGTGCCGGCGATCCGCGAACGCACCTTGTCCATGCTGGTCAACGTCGATGCTGCGCTGGCGGACATGGTGGCGCTGCGCCTGGGCACCAGGGTGCCGGATGCGCAGCCGATGGCCACGACGCGCGAGCTGCCGACCTACCAGCCGTCGCCCGGGCTGTCGCTGCTGTCGCGGCCGGGGCAGGTGGGCATCCACGGCCGCAAGGTCGCGATCCTGATCGCGGCCGGCTGCGACGAGGCCATGGTCGATTCGCTGCAGGCCGGGCTGGAAGCGCAGGGCGCGGTCACGCGCCTGGTGGCGCCCCACGTTGGCATGGTCGGCGGACTGGAGGCCGACATGTCGCTGGAGACCGGGCCGGCAGTGCTGTTCGATGCCGTGGTGGTACCCGACGGCGATGCCGCGGCCGAAACCCTGGCGGCCAACGCGCTGGCAGTGGAGTTCGTGACGCTGCAATACCGCCACTGCAAGCCGTTGATGGTGGTGGGCGCGGGGGCGACGCTGCTGGCGGCAGCTGGGGTGCCGGCTACTTTGCCGGGCGGCGTGCCGGACCCGGGCCTGATAGGCACGGCGCCGGCCGACCTGCAGCCGGCCCTGGCGGCATTCATCGCAGCCCTGGCAGGGCCCCGCGTGTTCGACAGGGAGAGCGACCCGCCGGTCGTGTAGTTGTAGGCAGCCGTGCGGCCCGGGTGTAGACTAATCCAATGGATGAGTACGCCCCACAACAATGGCTGCCTCACGAGCGCCCGCTGCTGCCGGGCTCTCCGTCTACGCCGCTGCACTCGGCACCGAAGCGGCTGGCCTTTCTCCTGGTTGGGCTGATCGTCGCGCTGACCGGCGGCCTCGGTAACGCGCTGGTCACGGTCAACCTGGTCTATGCCCAGGGCTCGCTGGGCGTGACCAGCGCGGAAATCCAATGGCTGCCGGCGGCCTACGTCATGGGCAATGTCTCCATGAACCTGTTGCTGGTGAAGTTCCGCCAGCAGTTTGGCCTGCGCCTGTTCACCGAACTGTTCCTGTTGCTGTATGCCGTGGTCACGGTGGCACACCTGTTCGTGCACGGCCTGGCGTCGGCTATCGCAGTGCGTGCGGCGCACGGCATCAGTGGCGCCGCGCTGACGGTGCTGGGGCTGTACTATGTGCTGCAGGCTTTCCCGGCCCAGCACCGCTTGAAGGGTGTGGTGCTGGGCATCGGCTTTGCCCAACTGTCGCTGCCGCTGGCGCGCATCTTCTCTTCCGAGCTGCTGTCCATCGCCGAATGGCGCGGCCTGTATTCCTTCGAGCTGGGCATGGCGTTGCTGTCCTTCGGCTGCGTGCTTTTGCTCAAGCTTCCACCCGGCGACCGCGTGAAAGCGTTCGAGAAAATGGACTTCGTGACCTTTGCGCTGTTCGCGCCCGGCGTGGCCTTCCTGTGCGCCGTGCTGGCGCTGGGGCGCACCGTGTGGTGGTTCGAGGCGCGCTGGATCGGCTGGGCCCTGGTTGCCTTCATCATCTTGTTCACGGCGGCGGTGGCAATCGAACATAACCGGCGCAAGCCCCTGCTCAATACGCGCTGGCTGACCACCGCCAGCATGACGCGCCTGGCGATCTCGGTGCTGCTGATCCGCGTGGTGCAGTCGGAGGCGGGCGGCGCGGTCGGCTTCCTGCAGGCGATCGGCCTGAACAACGACCAGATGCAGACCCTGTGGCTGGTGGCCCTGGCAGGGGCCACGCTGGGCATCCTCACCAGTGCGCTGCTCATTGCGCCGCAGCGCCTGCAGCCGATGCTGATGTTCGCGCTGGCGCTGATGGCAGTGGGAGCGTGGATCGATTCGCAGGCCACCAGCCTGACGCGCCCGGAGCAGATGTATTTCAGCCAGTTCCTGCTGGCGTTCAGCGGCACGTTCTTCCTTGGGCCGATCTTCGTGTCGGGCTTCGGTGCGGTGATCGCGCAGCCGTGCAACCTGATCAGCTTCTCGCTGATGTTTTCGATGACGCAGAACCTGGGCAGCCTGCTTGGCTCGGCGCTGGTGGGGACGTTCCAGGTGGTGCGTGAAAAATTCCATTCGAGCCAGCTGGTGGAGCACCTTACGCTGCAGGACCCGCAGGTAGCGTCGCGGGTACAGGCGTTCGGCCTGCCGTCGCTGAGCGGGGCGGCGACCCGCGAGGCCAATATCCTGGCCTACAACGACGTCTTCCTGATGATCTTCTTTGTTGCCTGCGGCACGCTGGCGTGGATGGCGCTGCATTATGCGTGGCAGGTGTGCACGGCCACCCGTCCGGCAGCGCCGGCGCAGAATGCGCAGACCGGCATGGCGCAAGTTTCACTTTCCAATTCGGGGGCCCAATGAGCGCATCGCCACCAGCAAACGAGACTTCCGCAACTGCGGCACCCGCCACCGCGCCTGCGCCTCCTGCGCCAGACCGGCGCGCACAGTGGCTGTCGGGCATCGGTTTCGCCCTGATCGCGTTGATTGGCGTACTGATCGTGCTGTACGCGTGGCGCCTGCCACCCTTCACCAGTCCATTGGTGTCGACCGAGAACGCCACGGTGCGCGGCCAGGTGACAGTCATAGGATCGCAACTGCCCGCATATGTAGCGGACGTGAAGGTGCAGGACTTCCAGTTCGTGCGCAAGGGCGACTTGCTGGTGGAACTGGATTCGCGCATTTACCGCCAGCGCTTCGAGCAGGCACAGGCCCAGTTGGCCGCGCAAAAGGCGGCACTGGGGAACTGGGAGCAGTCGCGCGCCAGCGCCAGGGCCGGCATCGCCCTGCAGGAAGCGGTGCTGTCGAATGCGCAGGCGCAGGCGGCGCGTGCTTCGGCAGATTACGGGCGGGCGGAACAACTGGTCGGCGACGGTTCGCTGTCGGTACGCGAGCAGGATGCGCAGCGAGCGGCGCGTGCCCAGGCGCTGGCGGCGGTAGCCCAGGCCAGGGCGAACGTGGATATCGCGCGCCAGCAGGCGCAATCCGTCGCCGTGAATCGCGGCGCCCTGGAAGCGGCAGTGGCAAATGCGGAGGCGGCGCTGAAAGCGGCAAGCGTGGACCTGGACAATACACGCATCGTCGCACCGGCCGATGGGCAGCTGGGGCAGGTGAACGTACGGCGTGGCGCGTATGTGGCCTCCGGCGCGCAGCTTATGGGCCTGGTGCCGCGTGAGATGTGGGTCATCGCCAACTTCAAGGAGACGCAGATGAACGCCGTGCAGGTGGGACAAGGCGCAACCTTCAAGGTCGACGCGCTGGATGGCGCCACCCTGACCGGGCAGGTTGAGCGGATATCGCCTGCCACCGGTTCCGAGTTCGCCGTCCTGCCGGCAGATAACGCAACGGGCAACTTCGTCAAGATCTCGCAACGGATTCCCGTGCGGATCAGGATCGACCAGGGCCAGAAGCTGGCGCAACGCCTGCGGCCGGGGATGTCGGTAATCGTCAGCGTCGATACCTCCGCTGTCCTGGACGAGAAAGCAGCGGGAGCGCGGCCATGAAGCGCAGCGCTGCCGCATGCGTTGCCCTGGCGCTGGCCGGCTGCGCCGCGCGCATCCCCGCGGCGCTCGAACCGCAGCTGTCGGTCCCCGAGCAATGGCGCAGCCAGCCTGCCGCCCCGACTGGGCTCGCATCACGGACCCTGGCGGAGCGCGAATGGTGGCAGGCGTATGGCGACCCGGCGCTGTCCGCCTTGGTGGATCGCGTGCTGGAGCACAATACGGACGCACGGCTGGCACGCTTGCGCGTGGCGGAGTTCCGCGCGCGGCTGGCGGCGGCGGAGGCCAACCGGGCGCCAACGCTGGGCGCCACCTTGACGCCAGTGCGTACGCGCACACTGGCCTATAACGGCGCGCCCTACATCACCAAGCTGTTTTCCGGCGAGTTCCAAGCGGCGTATGAAGTCGACTTGTGGGGACGCCTGGCGCATGCCAGCGAGGCGGCAGCGCAATCGCTGGCAGCCGAACAGGCCAACGCTGACGCAGCGCAACTGTCGGTGGCGGCGCTGGCAGCCAACGGCTACCTGCAACTGCGCGGGCTCGATGCCCAGCTCGACTTGGCGCGCGCCACCCTGGACTTGCGCGAGCAATCACGCCGGCTGGCGCAGCGGCAGTTCGAGACCGGCTATACCTCCCGCCTGGAATGGCTGCAGGCGCAAGCCGAGTACGAGGCCGCCGCCGAACAGATCCCGCAGTTGCAGCGGCAAATCAGCGACCAGGAAAACGCGCTGTCCTTGCTGGCCGGCAGCAGTCCAGGTCCGGTCGCGCGCGGCAAGACCCTGGACGAACTGGCCCCGCCGGAGATACCGGTCGGGCTGCCATCAAGCTTGCTTCGGCGGCGTCCAGACATCGCGCGCGCCGCGCACACGCTGGCGGCAGCGAGGGCCGGGGTGCGGGCGACCAGCGAGCAATTGCTGCCTGCCTTCCGCCTTACCGCTACCGGAGGCATGCAATCGCCGGACTTCAGCAAGTTCCTGCACGACCCGACTTTCCTGTGGCGCGTGGGCGCCGGCCTGGCCGCGCCAATCTGGGATGGCGGCCGCGTGCAGGCGCAGACCGATGCCGCCGCCGCCCAGCGCGACCAATCGCTGGTGGCCTACGAGCAGACGGTGCGCGCGGCGCTGGTGGAAGTGGAGAACAGCCTGACTGCCTTGCAGCGATTGCAGGAGCAGTCGGTGCAGAACGACGCGCGCCGCGCCACGGCGGCCGAAACGCTGCGCATTGCGCGCAACCGCTACCGCAATGGCTACGCCTCCTACCTGGAAGAACTGGATGCGCAACGCACGCTGTTCAACGCCGACGTGACGCGCCTTCAATTGCGCAGCCGCGTTCTGGGCGCCAGCGTGGACCTGTACCGCGCACTGGGCGGCGGCTGGGCGGCCGATTAAGGCGCATGCCCGCTGGCGGCCTTCGCAACGGTGATGGCCCACCACGGGCCGCTTGTCTGTCCCAGTTGCGCTGCCCAATACCAGGCCGAGACGTCGCTCCACTGCCCGCCGTGGCCATCGGTAATCCGTTCATGCACTTCAAGCTGCTGCGCTCCGCGGGAGGCGATGAAGCCCGACCAGCGCTCGTTTCCGACGATCTTGACGGGCCGCATGGCGAGCTCGTAGCCATTCGCCTTGAAGCAGTCGCTGCTTGCATGCAGCTTGCGCGTGCCCCGGTCCACCCAGCGGATAACGATTTCGCGCTCGCCATCGCTGAATCGGCCCACGCGTCCAGGGAAGTTCTGCTGGAAACGCACTTCGATCGGCGTGAGGGGAAGCGGCGAAAGCGGCTTGCCTTCAAAGCTGGCGGGCCATCCCGGAAAGTCGGCCATGACGCGGGTGCTTGCACCGCTTTCGACGCACGCGGGCGCGAGCGCGGCCAAAGCGCACAAGCCGGCGAATGCCATGGCGGCTAACGGTCTCATGGCGCACTCCTGCCCATGCGATGCGTCACGAACAGTATTGCCGCGCCTGCGCCAGCAAAGCTGACGATGCCGATGGCGCCATGCGCCGCCTGCGGCAGGTGCACGATGCCGGTTTCCACGTAGAACAGCGCCGAAGCGCGGAGTGCATTGGCCGCAACGACCACGACGACTGCCAGCGTCAGCGCCGCAGTCGTGGGTAGCGATGCAAGGCGCCTGGCTCCTGCCGCGGCGCTTGCCAGGAGCAGGCCTGTCCACAGCATTTTCACTCCGCTGCATGGTGCGTCGATCGACACCAGCTGTCCATGCCATGCCAGCATGGCGCCCTCGCGCGTTACGAGGACGCCGTTCATGCGCAGCAGGAAAACCGACACGTCGCCGGCGAGGACCCGCAGCGGATATCCCAGGTAGAACTGCAAGGTTGCGGCGAACGGCAATGCAAGGATGCAAAGCGCGAACAGGGCCACGTCAAACCGCTTGCCCAGCCTGGCACTGCTGGCCAGTACCGTGATTGCCGCCGCAAGGATCAACGAACGCGCCGGCACAGGTACCTTGCAAATGGTGGCGGCGAGATAGACGGCAAGCCATGCGCACGGCAGCAGCAGCGGACGTGCCAGGGCCTGCCGCGCCGGCGCAAAGGCTACGACGGCTGCGGCGGCCGCCGCGGCCAGCAAGCCTGCACTGTCGTTCGAACCGTCCAGCGTGCCGGTGGCGAACCAGAGCAGGACCGGCCAGCACGCCAGGCACAAGGCGGCCAGCAGCAGGGGAAATGGCGCCGGCTTCATTGGGGCCGCAAGCGGCGGTGCCACGCCAGCATGAGGCTCGCCACCAGGATCATCGCCCAGGTTTCCGGCTCCGGGATAGTCGGCACGCTGCCCGGCGGTACGGGCTCCAGGCCGGCATCCTTGTATTGCTCGCGCGTTTCCAGCACGACGGCGCCGGTGACGGGGGTCACCAGCTGGTAGCGTACGGCCAGGCTGACGGCATCAGCTTTGCGGGACGAGGCTGCGCTCATTGCGGCGACTTCATTTGCAGCCCACAGCCGCACCAGGTGCTGTGAGGTTTGGCTCGATTGTGGCATGCCACCGCCGCTGCGTCGCTCGCGCAACAGGACCGTGCGCCTGGCTCCGGGCGCCCATTGTGCAAACAGCTTGCCGAGATCTTCGGCCAGGTTGCCGAAGTTTGCTACCGCGCTAGCTCCTTCGAGCTGCTGCGCTATCACGTTTGGTCCCCGTTCCACGGCCAGGTCATACAGGGCGACCTGGCTTGCCCCGCGTTCCAGCCGCTGCTGCAAGGCGCCCGTTGACTGGGATGCCAGGGGCTGGGCGCCATGGATCCATACAATCGCTCCGCGCGATGACATGGCGGCCCAGTCCCACGCCACACCCAGTGCGTCGCTGTTATCGCGTCCGCCGGCGAAGTCCAGCTTGCCGACGTACTGGCGCGTGAGTAGCGAATTGGTGGCGTCATGGAGGAACAGCGACGGTGTCTCGTCCCCGGCAAACACCACGGCCATCTCAATGGTTGGTGGGAAGAAAGCCAGGGCATCAAGCAGTTGACGCTTGCGTTGCTGCATTGATGCCGAGCCATCGATGACGATGGCCACCCGCTGCGGCGGAATGGCGGCGGCTTCGCTGACTTCCTGGACGACGATCTTGCCGTCGCCGCCTTTCTCATCGGTGCTCCATGCCAGCGCTGCAGGCCGCGCGCCGGGCACCCAGACCGTATGCATTGGATGCGCCGGCGATGGCTCGGCCAGTTCGCCGCGTACGGCATAGATGCCGCGTGGGCCTGCCTGGGCTCTTAACCCGGGGCTGCCTTTCAACGGTGCTGCTGACTCGAACCATACGGCGTGGCGCAAGTCCGGCGCCAGGTCGAAGTTGCGTTCACTGAAGGCCGGCAACTGGAGATGCATTGCTTGCTGGCCTTGAGGCACCAGGGGAATGGTGATGCCGAGGCGGATTTTCATGTTGCCGGACGGAGGGATTGGAAACAGCTGTACCAGAATCCGGTCATCCCCCGCCGTGGTGACCAGCAGCGGATCACGGTTCTTGCTGACCACTTTCGCGTAGGCTTGGCGTACCTGCGCGCGGGCACCGAAAGCGGCCTCGCGCTCCTCTCCGTCAATCCACAGCGTTGCGCGCGACACGACGCCGCCTGGCGGCAGGACAACCTCTGCCCGGCCTTCCTGCTGGCTGGGCGACTTGTTGTGAAACTCCATGGTCCATTCCATGTAGCCCAGCGCGGCATTGGCGTCAATCGATCCATCCATGCGCGACGCTGCCAGCGCGACGTCGTTGACCCGCTGGCCTACATTGGCATTTCCCTGGCCATCGTCGAATGTGCGCTCCCAATCGCGCATCGACCGGTGAACAGGAGCGGGGCGGGAGTTGAATACTGTTCCCGTCACCTGGTAGAAGACGGTCCGCGCACGCTGTGGGTCGGCTTCCGCCTGGCTTGTGAACAGGGTGCCGAGCAGGTCGGTCGCCTGTGCGCCCTGGCGGTAGCAAAGGCGCAGCATCAAGTCCTCATCGCCCACCTTGCGTAGCAGCCGGATGCCGCCCAGGCGAATCTCGGCGGAGTCCGACGCAGCCATCTGCATGCCGATCCTTGTCATGGTGGACGGGGCATCAATCACCAGCAGCACCAGGAATGCGAGCGCGATGCCTTGCCACAGCTTGCCAGGCGATTGTCCGCTTGCAGCCCGCAATGCCTTTCTGGAGAATATGACGCATGCCACGGCAAACAGCGGCGAGAGGCCAAGCAGGCCGATGCCGAAAGCGATGACCGCGAATGCCGCAATGGGGGATATCGGCAGGAATACCAGGCTGTAAAAAACGGCAACGCCGGCGGAGAATGCATGCAAAAGGCTCCAGCGCGGCGGCAATGCTGCGCCGCGCCTCAATGCGAGCAACAGGCGTACGTTTGCCAATGGAATGGTGGCGTACAGGGCGAAGTGAATCGGCGTCGGAAGGGGATCGAAGAAGATCTGGCGACACATGCCGGTGATTGATTCAAACAGCAGCGCGGCGATGGGCAGGGCGACCCCGAACAGTGCGACAAACGCGATAGTCCCGTTTGGCGGCCGGCCTTCTACGGCGGAATTTTTTGGCATTGCTCTTCCATGGTGGCTGGTGGAAGCGCAATTGTGAATGCCGATTATGCGTTGATTATGTGTTTCCTGTGAAGCTGCCTGATGCTCAGGGAACGTCCTTCCGCTCGTGCAGCAGGTGGCCGTGAACTTCAGCGGTCAGCTTGTCGATGCGCTCGACCAGCTGCTTGGTGGTCTGGGTCAGTTCAGTATTCTGGCGAAGCAGCTCCATCATCTGCGCGGTGTGGCGAGCCGCCTGCTGTGCCAGCGCCTCGCGGTGGCGCGCGTCGGCATCGTTGTGGGCCTTGTCCCGTTCGGCCTGGCGCGTTTGCGCGAGAAGGATCAGCGGCGCCGCGTAAGCTGCCTGCAGGCTGAACGCAAGGTTCAGCAGGATGAAGGGGTAGCGGTCGAAATGCGTGAATCCCCAGATGTTCGCAACGATCCACACCGCGACGATGATAGTCTGCGCCCCAAGGAACAGCGGCGTGCCGAAGAAGCGGGCGAACGCTTCGGCCCTGAGCCCGAAGGTGTCCGCGCCAAAGGTCTTGCTCAGGTGTTCATGTGCGCGGTGAAAGCGCAGGTGGTCGCTGTCGTGGCCTGGCTGGCTGCTCATGATCAGTCGATCGGGATAAAGAGTTCGCAGGCGAATTCGCCCGTTTTCGGGTCCGCGCAAAAGTCTGCGGCATAACGTTCGAAGCAGGGGCCGGGGCGGTCTTTCAAGCCCGCCTCGGGCAAGCCCCGTGAATAGAATTCGTGCCACACGTCGCCAATACCGCCTGCCGGGCCATAATAGTCCACCACGGCATAGCGCCCGCCGGGAATGGTTGCCAGCGCCGCTGGCGGCGGCGCAGGGTCGTCATGCCCGACTTCGACGCAGGCGTCGTAGCGACACTTCTCTGGCGGCGTATTGCCGGGATCATCCATCGCCACGCCGTAGGTGACGCGTCCCGTCAGGCCGTTGGACTGCAGCCACGGCGCCACCACCTCGCGCCAGAAATCGCCCAGGGCCGGGCCAAAGGGCCCGGTGTGGCGCAGGCAGGCAACGCGGGCGGGTTCGATTTCTACGGTGCGGACTTTCATGGCAGGCTCCTTATTCGGCGACGGGCGCCGGTGCATGCTTGTGCGGCTTGCGTACCTTATGCACGATGCGCTTGATCAGGTGTTCGGCATCGTCCACATAGGTGAACACGGCCGGCACCACCAGCAGCGACAGCAGGGTGGACGTAATCAGGCCGCCGATCACGGCGATCGCCATCGGCGAGCGGAAGCTCGGGTCGGCGCCCCAGCCCATGGCCAGCGGCATCATGCCGGCGCCCATGGCGATGGTGGTCATCAGGATCGGGCGGCTTCGCTTGTGGCAGGCGTCGACCAGCGCATCGAAGCGGCTCATGCCTTCGGCGCGCGCCAGGATGGCATAATCGACCAGCAGGATCGAGTTCTTGGTCACGATCCCCATCAGCATGATCAGGCCGATCATGGATGGCATCGACAGCGCTTTCTGCGTCACCAGCAGGGCCACGAAGGCGCCGCCGATCGACAGCGGCAGCGCGGCAAGAATGGTCAGCGGCTGCAGGAAATCGTGGAACAGCAGCACCAGCACGCCGTAGATGCACAGCACGCCGATCAGCATGGCGAGGCCGAAGCTGGCGAACAGGTTCTGCATTTCCTGCGTGTCGCCCAGTTCGGCGCGGGTCACGGTTGGCGGCAGGTTCTTCATCGACGGCAGCTGGCGTGCTTCTTCATCCAGTTCGCCCAGCGAGCGGCTGCCCAGCTCCACATCCAGCGTCACGTTGCGGCTGCGGTTCAGGCGGTCGATCTGGGCCGGGCCGGAATCCATGGTGATGGCCGCCACATTGGCCAGCATCACAGGGCCATTGCGGCCGGGAACTGTCAGGCGGCCGATGGCATCGAGGTCGGCGCGTACGCTGTCCGGCAGCTTGACGCGGATCGGCACCTGGCGTTCTGCCAGGTTCATCTTGGTCAGCTCGAAGTCGTAGTCGCCGGCGGTGGCCACGCGCACCGTTTCGCCGATGGCATTGGCGGTTACGCCCAGGTCGGCCGCCCTGGCAAAATCGGGTCGCACGATGATTTCCGGACGCACCAGCGAAGCGCTCGAGGTGACGTTGCCGATGCCGTGCAGGGTGCGCAGGTCGCGCTCCACCTTGCGCGCCGACTCGATCAGCGCCACCGGGTCTTCCGAACGCAGCACGAGCTGCATCTTCACGCCGGTATCCGGCGGGCCGACAGTGAAGCGCGCGCCCGGCAGGGCGGACAGCTTTTCGCGGATCATGTCGTCGATCTGGGGCATCGATTCCTTGCGGTCGTTGCGGTGCCTGGTGGTGATGGTCAGCACGGCACGGCGCGCTTCGGCCGCGGCGCCGGGTGCAAACGCGTCACCGGAAGAACCGCCGCCGATGGAGCTGAATACGTTGGTGACCGGCTTGACTTCCATGATGGCCAGGCGGGCGCGCTCGGCGATGGCGCGCGTTTCGGCCAGCGTGGAGCCGGGCGGCAGTTCCAGGTTGACCATGGTCTGGCCGCGGTCGGCCGGCGGCACGAAGCCGGTTGGCAGCAGGCCCACCAGCATGATCGAGCCGACAAAGAACGCGCCTGCGGCCAGCGCGGTCTTGCCGCGATTATTCAGGCACCAGCGCATGGTCTTCATGTAGCGCTGCATGATCCAGCCGTCTTCCTGCTGCGGCTTGTCGGTCTGCTTCAGCAGGTGGGCTGCCATCATCGGCGTCAGCAAACGCGCCACGACCAGAGATGCCAGCACCGCCAGCACGGCGGCCCAGCCGAACTGCTTGAAGAACTTGCCGGGAATGCCGCCCATGAAGGCGGTCGGCAGGAACACGGCAACCAGGGCAAAGGTGGTGGCGATCACCGCCATGCCGATTTCGTCGGCCGCTTCAAGGGCGGCCTGCATCGGCGTTTTCCCCATGTGCAGGTGGCGCTCGATGTTTTCGATTTCCACGATCGCGTCGTCCACCAGCACGCCGACCACCAGGGCCAGCGACAGCAAGGTCACGGTGTTCAGCGTGAAGCCCATCCAGTACATGCCGAGGAAGGCCGGCAGCACCGACAGCGGCAGCGCCGAAGCGGCTACCAGCGTGGCGCGCCAGTCGCGCAGGAACCACCACACCACCAGCACGGCCAGGATGGCGCCTTCGTACAGCAGTTCCATCGAACCGTCGAAGTTCTCGTCCACCGGCTCGGCATTGTCGATCGATTGCGTGATGTCGATGGTTGGATGCGCCTTGCGCAATTGTTCCACTGCTGCGCGCGCATCGGCGGCAACCTGGGTTTCGCTGGCGCCCTTGGTACGGAAGATTTCGAAGGCGACGACCTTCTTGCCGTCCTGCGTCGCTTCCGAGCGCGGTTCGGCAATGGTGTCGGTCACGTCGGCCACCTGATCGAGGCGGATGTGGCGTCCATCGCCCAGCGGGATGTCCATCTGCGACAGTTCCTGCGCGCTCTTCACGGTCGCGATGGTGCGCACTGATTGCTCGGCGCCGCTGACGTCGCCGCGCCCTCCCGGCGCTTCCTTCTGTACCTGGCGCAGCATGCGCGACACGTCCAGCGCGGACACGCGCAGGGCAGCCATGCGTTCGTCATCCAGCTCGACGCGGATTTCCCGGCTTACGCCGCCGACGCGCTTGACGGCGCCCACACCCGGTACCGACAGCAGCTTCTTGGCCACGGTATTGTCCACATACCAGCTCAGGTCCGCATCGTCGATCTTCGTCCCTTGCTTCGGGGTGACGGTGAAGGCCAGGATCACGCGGCCGGCGGTGGACACCTTGCTGACCACCGGGTCGCGCATTTCGCCGGGCATGTCGGCGCGCACCTGGGTGACGGCGTCGCGCACCTCGTTGACCGCGTCGGACAGGTTCTTCTCGAGGATGAATTCAACGGTGATGGTGGCCGTGCCGTCCAGCACCTTGGCGTAGATGTTCTTCACGCCTTGCAGCGTGGCGACCGAATCCTCGATCTTGCGCGCCACCTCGGTTTCCAGCTGGGCCGGCGCGGCGCCGGGCAGGGAGGCGGAAACGGTGACGATCGGCAGTTCGATGTCCGGGAAGTCCTGCACCGGGTTGGCGCGGTAGGCCATCCAGCCTGCCAGCGACAGCAGGATGAACAGCATGATTGCCGGAACCGGGTGCTTGATTGAGAGGGCGGAAAAGTTCACGGCGCCTCCTTAGCGTGCCGGCTTGACCGCCGCAGCGGCTTGCGCCGGCGCGCCGGTATTGCGTACCAGGTCGCCGTCGTTCAGGAAACCTGCGCCGGCAGCCACGATCTGCGCATCGGGCGCCAGTCCGGACAGCACTTCAATGCGGTCGCCGATGCGGCGGCCCGGCTGCACCTTGACCTGGCTCACGCGCTGGTCCTGGTTCAGGCGGAAGACGTAGCTGAAGCCATCGCGCACGGTGATCGCCTGCTGCGGCACGGTGAGCGCATCGGATGCGCCAAGCTCGAACTGGCCAGTGGCGAACATGCCGGCCTTGAACGACGCCTGCTTGCCGCTATTTGGCGGCAGGTCGACATAGACCAGGGCGGAGCGGGTCTGCGGGTCGATGGTCGGCGCCACCATGCGCACCTTGCCGGTCAGCTCACTGCCATTGGCGGCCTTGACGACGGCATTGCCGCCAATCTTGATGCTGCGCAGGTCGGCGGCCGTGACTTCGGCGCGCCATTCCAGGCGGCCCTGGCGGATCATGCGGAACAGCTCGGTTCCCGGGCCGGCCACTGCGCCGACGGTGGCGCTGCGGGCCGAGATCACGCCGGCATCGGGGGCGACCACCCTGGTGTAGCGCAGGCGCAGTTCGGCCGACGCCAGCATGGCCTTGGCGGAGGCGGCGCGCGCCTGGGCCGTGGCTTCGGCGGTGGTGTACTGGCTGATCTGCTGGGCGCTCAGGGCGCCGGTGTCCTGGATCGAGCGTGCGCGCTCGGCATTGGCCTTCGCTTCCGCGGCGGCAGCTTCGGCTTCCATCAACGCGGCCTTGGCTTGCGCCACTTCTGCCTGCGGGGTCTCCGGCGCAAACACGGCCAGTACTGCGCCCTTGTTGACCACGTCGCCCACGTTGACTTTGACGTCCGACAGGCGCAGGCCGTTCGATTCGCTGCTGATGATTGCCTCCTGCCAGGCGGCGACGTTGCCGTTGGCGGTCAGGCGGATCGGCAGGCTGGTTTTCTGCGGACGGACGGTCGTGACGGTCAGCGATGGCTTGGCGGCGGCAGGCTTCTTGTCTTCGGCCATGGCGCAGGGCGCCTGGGCCAGGGCGGCGAGGGCGATGGCAACTGCCATGGCATGGTGAACGGGTGTAGCGGAGGGAGTGCGGTGCAGTGGTTTCATAGTTTGTCCAGTCTTATTGCGCGGCAGGTGCGGTCCAGCCGCCGCCTGCTGCACGGTACAGGGCGATCCAGGCGGCGCTGCGTTCGCGCTGCAGGTTCACCACTGTGTTTTCCGCGGCCAGCCGCGTACGGCGGGCGTCTTCCAGTTCAAGCAGGCTGGCCAGCCCGTTCTTGTAGCGTTCTTCGGTCGCGGTGAAGAAGGTGCGGTAGCCGTCCAGCGCGGTTTGCGCATCCTCGGCACGCTCCTGGGTGCTTTGCAGCGCCACCAGTGCCTGTTCAACCTCCGACACTGCCTGGCGCACGCTGGCCTTGTAGCTCGAAACGGCTGCGTCATAGCTGGCGCGGGAAGCTTCCACGTTGGCGCGGCGCACGCCCCAGTCGATGACCGGCAGGGTCATTTGCAGGGGGCCGATGGTCCACACGTTGGCGGTGATGTCCTGGCCGTCGGCATGCAGGCGGCCGCGCCCGATCGAGCCGGAAAGGCCCAGGCGCGGCAGGCGCTCGGCGCGCGCGCTGGCGACGTCGTAGCTGGCAGCAGCCACTGCGCGCTCGGCGTTGAACACGTCCGGGCGCTGGGCCAGCACCTGGGCCGGCACCGTATCGATGGCGAGGCCGGCTTCCGGCGACAGCACGGCATCGGCTGCGCTGTCGCCCAGCCGCGCGCGCAGGTCCGGTTCCGCGATGGCGGTCAGCGCCACCAGCACTTTCAGTTCGCTATCGCAAGCGGCGCGCTGGGCTACCGCGCGGTTATTGCCGTCGGCGGCGCTGGCGCGGGCCAGGGCATTGGCGGAGGGCGACTGGAAGCCGGCCTTGGTGGTGATGTCGGTCAGGCGCGCGGTATGGGCGCGCGAAGCGGCATCCATGCGGGCGACGTCCAGCAGCTTTTCGCAGGCGCGCAGGCTGTAATACTGGTTGGCCGTTTCGGCCGCCACGCTGACGCGGGCTTCGTGCCAGCCCGCCTGCGCGCCTTCGTGGCGCGCGATGGCAGCGTTGCGGCGCGCGCGGCCGCCGCCGAACAGGTCGATCTCCCATTGGGCCTGGGCCAGCAACTGGGTAGTGGTATTGGTAGGCGCACTGGCGGACTGCTGGCTCATGCGGGTGGAGGTCAGTACGCCGGTCAGCGAGGGGGCGAGGGCGGCGCCGGCGGCGGTGCGCTCGGCGCTGGCTGCTGCGAAGCGCGCCTGGGCGCTGGCGATGGTGGGACTGGCCGCCTGTGCGGCCTCGATCAACTCCACCAGCAGCGGATCGGACTGGCGCTGCCACCAATGGGCCAGTTCACCGGTACTGCCGTTATGGGGCAGGGGTGCCTGCCATTGTTGCGGCGCATCCGCCGCGACCTTGTTCGCCGGTCCGGTGATGGCGCAGGCGCTGAGCGCCAGCATGGCCGCCACCGATAGCGGGACCTGATATCTCTTCATGCCGTCCTTTCAATTTGCGCAACGTGAATTAGAGCATACAAATCAAACAATTAACATCCTGATACAAAGGAGTCTTTGCCCTCAATCCGGCGGCTAGCGTATAAAGAAAGTCCTGCGAATCATTGTATTGAGACGACATCATGCGAAGGTGGATACTCGGCGCCGTGCTTGCGGCGCTCCCCCAGGCCGCCCTGTGGGCTGCGCCACTGGCCGGCGAGCAGGCGGCTGTCCATGTGCTGAACCGGCTGGCATATGGACCGCGGCCCGGCGATATCGAGCGGGTGCGCCAGTCCGGCGTGCAGGCTTATATTGATGAGCAACTCAACCCGCCGGCCTTGCCTGTTGCGTTAGCCCAGCGGCTGGACAGGCTGGAAACGCTGAAAATGAGCGCGGGCGATGCACTGGAACGATTCCAGGAAGCACGCAGCGGCGACCAGGGCGAGCGCCGGGAAGTAGTGCAGCAGATGGCGTCCGAAGCAGCCGAAGCCCGCCTGCTGCGCGCCATCGACAGCCCGCGCCAGCTGGAAGAGGTGATGGTTGACTTCTGGTACAACCACTTCAACGTATTTTCAGGCAAAGGCCAGGACCGCGCCCTGGTCGCCAGCTACGAGCGCGATGCGATCCGTCCATACGTGTTTGGCTCCTTCCGCCAGATGCTCGGCGCCACGGCCCATCATCCGGCCATGCTGTTCTACCTGGATAACTGGGTCTCGAAGGCCGGCGGCCTGAATGAAAACTACGCCCGAGAGCTGATGGAGCTGCACACCCTGGGCGTGGACGGCGGCTATACCCAGAAAGACGTGACCGAACTGGCGCGCATGCTGACCGGCTGGACCTACCGCCCCAAGCGCGACGCCCAGTTCGCCTTCGATCCGCGCCGCCACGATAACGGCGCCAAGACCTGGCTGGGCAAGCCGGTCACCGTGCGCGGCGAAGCGGAAGGCGAGTATGCGTTGGACGTGCTGGCGACGCACCCCGCGACCGCGCGCCATGTCAGCAGCAAGCTGGCGCAGTACTTCGTGGCCGACCAGCCGCCGCCCGCGCTGGTGGAGCGCATGGCGCAAAGCTGGATCGCCAGCAAGGGCGACATCCGCACCGTGCTGCGCACCCTGTTCTCCAGCCCGGAGTTCATGGACCAGCAATATGCCGGCGCCAAGTTCAAGACGCCCTACCAGTACGTGGTATCCGCCTCGCGCGCCGCTGCCATGCCGATGCCCGAAGTGAAGCCGCTGGTCGGCATCCTGAACCGGCTCGGCATGCCCCTGTACGGCTGCCAGACGCCGGATGGCTACAAGAACACGGAAGGCGCCTGGCTCAACCCGGATGGCCTGGGCCGCCGCATCAGCTACGCGCTGTCACTTGCCAACGGCGCCGATGCCGACAAGGTGCAGGAAGCATTAGGCACGTCGGTGTCGAAACAGACTGCCGCCATCGTCGCCGACAGCAATGAACGCCTGCGCGCCGCCATGCTGCTCGGCAGTCCCGACTTCATGCAACGCTAACGGAGCGCGCCATGCAACGACGCCAATTCCTGAACGCCTTTGCCGCCAGCGCCGGCCTGATGCTGCCGCTCGGCCCCCATGCCTGGGCAGCGACCCTGGCCCCCGGCAGCAGCTCGCCCAGCGCTAAAAAACTGATCGTCGTCATGCTGCGCGGCGCGGTGGACGGCCTGAACGTGGTGGCGCCGGTGGCCGACCCCGAATATGCGCGCATGCGTCCGAATATCGCGCTGGCCAGGCCGGGCGCCGAAGACGGCGCGCTGAACCTGGATGGCTACTTTGGCCTGCATCCGGCACTGGCGCCCTTGATGCCACTGTGGGAGCAGAAAAAGCTGGCCTTCGTGCACGCCAGCGGTTCGCCGGATGCGAGCCGTTCCCACTTCGATGCGCAAGACTATATGGAGTCTGCCACGCCGGGCGTGAAAAGCACGCAGGATGGCTGGATGAACCGCCTGCTTGGCAGCCTGCCGGGCGACACCACGCCGACGCGCGCCCTCAGCATCGGCCCCGTCATGCCGCGCGTGCTGTCGGGCGCACAGCCGGCCACCAACCTCGCCAATGGCGCGGCCGGCACCCGCTCCACGCCACTCGACCGGCCGCAGATCGCCAAGGCTTTCGACGCGCTGTACGCCGGCAATGAACGCTACGGCAAGGTGTACCAGGCCGGGCGCAAGGCACATGAGGAAGTGATGGCCGCTGCCAACGGCGGCATGCTGTCCGAGATGCAGGCGGCCGATAACGGCGCGCCGCTGCCGAACGGCTTCCCTGACGATGCCGGCAGGCTCGCCACGCTGATGCGCAACAATCCGAACATCCAGCTCGCCTTCGTGGCGCTGGGCGGCTGGGATACCCACGCCAACCAGGGCGCAGGCGCCGGCCAGTTGGCCAATCGCCTGCAGCCGCTGGGGCAGGGGCTGGCGACGCTGGCGCAGCGCCTTGGCCCGCTGTTCGACGATACCGTGATCGTCGTGATGTCCGAGTTCGGCCGCACCGCGCGCGAAAACGGCAACCGCGGCACCGACCATGGACACGGCAACGCCATGTGGCTGCTGGGCGGCAAGCTTCAGGGCGGCAAGGTCGCAGGCGAATGGAAAGGCCTGGCCGAGGCCCAGTTGAACGAGGGCCGCGACCTGCCTGTGACCACCGACTTCCGCCATGTGCTGGCGCACGTGGCCGAGCGCCACCTGCGCCTGCCCGACGCGGCGCTGGTACGCACCTTCCCTGGTCTGCCTTCCGCTGCGCGCCTGCAGTTGCTGGCTTAGTCTCCGATCACGCCGAGCTGGCGCAGGAAGGCGAGGTTGTCTTCGATGTGCCAGTTGTCGGTGATGCGGCCGTCAACGACGCGGTAGATGTCGGTGGCGATGAAGTCGATCGCCTGTCCTTTTCCGTGCACGCCCTTGAAACTGCCGGTGAAATGGCCCCGGAAGCGCAGGTGCACGACGGCGCGGTCGCCGCTGACAATCAGTTGCTCGATCTCAGCGCTCATATCGGGTACGGCAGCGCGCACGAAGGCTGATGCCGCCAGCGGGCCTGGCAATCCTTGGGCGCGGCCAGGCGGCAGGGTGCGGTCGGTGAATCCTGGCGCCAGCGCGGCGCGGGCCAGCGCTTGGTCGCCGTTGTTCCAGAACGATGCGTAGCGGCGGGCAGCAAGCACGCTGGCTTCGGCCTGCGCCGCCGGCAGCGAAGGGTCGACAAGCTGCTGGCGGGGATGGACCAGTTGCGCTTCGGGGGCCGCGTGGGCGCCAGCCAGGGGCAGGGCAGCCAGCAACAGGGTGGTCAGCTGTTTCATCATATCTCCTTTGGAAAGAATTGCATGGTATTCGCCCTGCTGTGGCTAAAATAGACGGCAATGACGAATACATATTTTCCAATTCAGGAAGAATCGGCCCATGCTTGATGATTTGCCGGCCCTGCGGGCTTTTGCGCACATCGTTGCGGCGGGCAGCATGTCGGCCGCGGCGCGTGAACTTGAACTGCCGCTATCGGTGGTGAGCAAACGCCTGGCGCAGCTGGAGAAGAACATCGGCCTGCGCCTGCTGCAACGTAGCACCCGGCGCCAGACGCTGACGGCCGACGGTGCCTTGTTCCATGCGCGCGTCCTGCGCATCCTGGAGGAGGTTGGCCAGGCCGAGTCCCTGCTCGCGCACAGCCGGCAAGAAGTGGACGGCGTGCTGCGCCTGAGCGCTCCTGCCGAACTGGGACGCCAGCACATCGTTCCCATCGTTGCCGACTTCCAGCGCCAGCACCCCGGCCTGCAGGTGCAGCTTGAACTGACCGATACGGTAGTGAACCTGCTGGAAACCGGGCAGGACATGGCGATCCGTTTCGGCAGCGTGGAAGATCCCAACCTCGTGGTGCGCCGGCTGGCGCCGAACTTCCGCGTGCTGTGCGCCGCGCCCTCCTACCTGGCGCAGCACGGCACGCCGGCAAATCCTGCTGAGCTAACCGGGCATCGCTGCATCGTGATCGGTGAAGCCCGGCGCGTCGACTGGCGCTTTGCTGGCGAACATGCCGCCAGCGTGCGCGTGGCCGCAACCTTCCTCACCAATGATGGCCAGGCTGCGCACATGCTGGCGCTGCAAGGTAGTGGCTTGGTAGTAAAATCGATCTGGGATGTGGGCGATGACCTGCTGGCCGGGCGTTTACAGCGCTTGTTGCCCAGCTATGACATGCCGGCCGCGCCGCTGCAGGCGATCCTGCCGCACGGCCGCAACCTGCCACTGCGGGTCCGCCTCTTCCTCGATTATTTGCAGGTGCGCCTGACGGCCGCTTGGCGTTGGGACCCGGTTGGGGACAAGAATGCTGAAATTCCTGTGGAAATTGACCAGCGCCGATGAACGGTCGGAGAATACCCTCGGCATGATCGCCGCGGTGTTCAGCCTGCTCGCGCTGGGTTGGCTGGTGCTGGCTTAAACCGCTGGGCCATGATGCCGCCGGCTACGGTAGCCGCGCAGCCAGTGCCAGCCGAAAGGGCCGAGCAGGGCAATGCCCAGGGCCAGGTGCAGCAGCGCTGCAATGGTGCCCGCTTGCTCCTCGCCCAGGTAATAGACTGCCACGGCGCTCATGCACAGCAGCACCAGCAAAGAGCCCACGAACAAGCCGCTGCCGCGGTGCTTCCTGCGTCGCCAGCCCGCGCGCATGTGCAGGCTCCATAAGGACCCGGTAAACGCCGCCAGGCTGAAGCCGCCGGCCGCGTGCAGCATCGCCGTGTAAACGCGGGCCTCGCCCGGCAGGCGCCAGGGCAGGTCCATTTCGGCGCGCATCACCAGCGTGCCGGGCGCCAGCAGCAGGCCGGTGACCAGCATCATCAGCATTGCGCCGAGCAGCGCGCGCAAGAACCAGTGCGGATAGCCTTTCATGCCAATTGCCCTCCCAGGCTTGCCAGCAGCGCTGCGCGCACCTTCGCAGGCGCGATGGCAGCCACCTTCGTCAATGCATCGGCGCGCCACGCGCTGCGCGCGCTCACCGACCAGACGCCTGGTTGCGGCGCCAGGCCGGCCGGGCCAATGATGTCGGCGCCGAAGGATTCGTCGCGCCGGGCGGCCACCATCGAACTGGCGAAAGCCGCATTGCGCAGCGTGCCGTAAGGGCGTACGCCGCCGTCTTCGCCGCGCAGGGCAATCGGCAGTTCGACGTCGCCGAAGACGCGGATATCGCCGCCGGCGTTGATCCAGCCCGCCGCCGCGCCGGCCCGGCGCATGGCACGGCAGGCCGCATCGACGGCATAGCCTTTGGCGATTCCGTCCAGCACCAGGCGCACCGGCCGCCGCAAGCGGACAGCTCCCCTGCCCAGTTCCACGTCAAGCGCCGAGCCGCTTTCCAGCGCGGGCAAGCCCCCATGGTCGGGCAGGCTGCCGCGGCGCACCTGCGCGCCGCCGACGGTAAAGTCGAAGTAGCCGCCGCTGGCCAGCATCAGGGCGCGTGCAAGGCGCAGCAGGCGCACCGTGTCGCCATGCACGGCGACCCAGCCGCCGTCGCTGCCGTTGATGCGCGACAGTTCGCTGACCGGGTCCTGGAAGCTCCAGCGCTCCTGCGCCAGTGCCAGGCTGGCGAAGGCCGCGTCGAGGGCGGACAGGCCGGCGCTGCCGGCGCAGCCTGCCTCGACGAAAGTGCCCAATGCAGGGCGCATGCGGCGCACTACGTCCATCAGGCCTTGAGGAACATCTGCTGGATGACCAGCAGCCGCTTGACGCCATCCATCACGTTGCGGCACGACAGGGTGGCGCCGCTGATGTTCTGGATGTCCTGGTCCAGCTTGAACGGATCGCTGACCGACTTGCCGACGAACTGCTTGCGCCACGCCGGCTCGCGTACCTGGCCGCCGTGCGTTTCGCGGTAGCTCATGATTTCGATGCCGAGTACCTTGCCATCCGCGCCAATGGCGGTGGCGTAGGTGATGAACTCGTGCTTGCCGATCACTTCATCGACCATCAGCCAGCCCTGCAGCTTGCCGTTCCTCTCGGCGCGCCAGAGCTTCATTTCGTCGCTGCGCTGGCGCACGCCGGCGGCGGCCTTGATGCGGTCGCGCTGCTCACCGCTGAACTTCAGGGTCTGCTCGCTGAACTGGGCGCCGGGGAACAACTGCTCCTGCGCCTGCGCCACCGTCAGGTAGTCGGTGGCATAGGCCGTGGGACCGGCCAGCACGGCCACAGGAAGGAAGAAGGCATTCCAGCGAGGTGCACTCATGTCGAGCTCCTTTAGAAGTTGTAGCCGACCTTCAAACGCAGCTCGTTCCTGGTGCGCTCGATCAGGTGCAATTGCTTCGCAGGCTGGCCGTCGTAACGTTCGCCGCCGCCGCGCAGCTGGCGGAATACGGTCAGCGTCGCCCACCATTGCTTGCCGCCGTAGTGCAGCGAAGGGCCGCCGAAGACCGACCAGCGCTCCTGGCCCACCTCGGTCTCATACTCGTTTTCGAACAGCGCCTCGACGCCGGCATACCAGCCCGGTGCGAAACGGTAGGACAGGCCGGTGCCGATCTTGGTCGAGATTTCCATCTCCGGATCTGTCGGCCATTCGAAGTCTTCCGGCAGGTCGGCAATGGCCTTGCGTTTTTCGTGCGCTGCACGCAGGCCGATGTTGCCCACCCAGGTCAGCTGGCCTTCCAGGAAGTACTTCTGCGCCTGCAGCTGCGCTTCGAATTCCAGTTCGCGTTTCTTCTGGCCCGAATGCACGTCCAGTCGGCCGTATTCGAAGGAGGTGTAGGCGGACAGCCCGAAATCGTCCTTGGCCGGGCTGAGGAAGTTGTATTTGGCTGCGACTTCAAAGCCTTGCAGGCGCAGGTTGGAATCGATGTCCTTTGGCAGGTAGCCGTTGATCAGCAAGCCCTGGCTCTTGACGGCCAGCCCGTTGACTTCGGCCGACACCTGGAAGCGGTCGGTCACGCCGTATTCCACTTCGGTCTTGGTGTCGACCGCGCGGTAATGGCCGCTGCCCTTGTTGTTGCGCTGGGTGACCCATTGGTAAAACTCGCCGCTGCCTTTTGGCAGGACTTCGGAGCCGCGGACGTAGCCGAACAGGTTTTCATCCGCGAGGGCGGGCAAGGCGGCGGCCAGCAGGCCGGCGGCCAGAACGACATGTTTGCGCATTGAACTGGTTTAACGAAGTTGAAAATACGCAATAATAAATGCGAATCATTCGCATTGCAAGTGAGGGAACCCCTTAATTGTGCAGCAGGGCTTCGATGGCGCCGACCAGTTGTTGCGGCTCGAGCGGGTGGGACAGCACGCTGCGTTTGCGTCCGGCGCCCAGCGTTCCCAGTTCGTCTTCGGCATCGGGGCGGATCAGCAGCACCGGCAGGCCTGGCGCCATTTCCAGCGCATCGCCCAGGAAGGCCAGGCGGCCGGCTTCCAGCAAGCCCAGCTCGCACAGCACCAGGTCGAATTGGTGGCCGTCCAGCAGGACGCCGGCATCCATTGGATTGGCAGCCGTGCTGACGGAGTAGCCGCTGTGTGCCAGGATGGCCGCCACCAGCCCGGAATTCTCGGGCGCGGCGTCGAGCAGCAGCACGCGGGACCGTGCCGCCGTGGCCGAGGGCGCCCCCGCTGCTGCTGGCGCGGCCGACGCCGCAGGTGCCGGCACCGGCTGCGCGCCGGCGCAGCGCAGGTGCGCCGGCAGGAAGGATTCCAGCGCCGGAATCAGCACATCCGGCTCCATCGACTTGGGCAGGCAGCCTGAGAATCCGGCGCGGCGCAGCGCTGCGCAGCCGTCGGTAACGGGAAGGGCGCTGGCGGCCAGGATCGGAATCGCCTGCGTGGCTGGATTGGCGCGCAGCCGCGCCAGCACGCCCGGTCCGTCAAGCTTCGGCAGATGCAGGTCGCACAGGATCAGGTCCGGTTTTTCGCTGGTGGCCAGCGCCACCCCCATTTCACCGTCGCTGGCGCACAGCGGGCGATGGCCGAAAGCCTGCAGCAAATACGTCATCAGGTCCATATTGGCCTGATTGTCTTCGATGATCAGGATGCGTGCCGACATTTGAGCGCAAGCGTGAAGGTGCTGCCTTTGCCAAAGTCGCTGCTGAAGAACAGCGAACCGCCGAGGAGGTTGGCCAGGTTCTGGCTCAGGTACAGGCCAAGGCCGGCGCCTTCCGCGTGCCGGGTCGAGGTGTTATCGAGCTGGGAAAAGGCCTGGAACAGCCTGGCCTGGTCTTCTTCCTTGATGCCGCTGCCACTGTCGGTGACGCTGAATTCGGTGATCACAGCCTGCTCTTCGTCGCTGCGCTGGCCCAATGCCAGCCTGACCATGCCTTTTTCGGTGAACTTGATGGCGTTGTTGGCCAGGTTGATGATGATTTGCGCCAATGCGCGGCGGTCGGTCTGCAGCACGATCGGCTGCTCCGGCATGTCGATCAACACTTCCAGGCCCTTTTGCGCGGCCAGCGGGCGCAGGGTATCGGCCACTTCGCCCAGCAACTGCTGGCAGTGCACGGATTCCACCGTCAGGGTGACTTTGCCGGCCTCGATCTTGGCCACGTCCAGGATGTCGTTGATCAGCGAGAGCAGGTGGCGTGCACTGGAACGGATGGTGTTGAGCTGGCGGTCCTGTTCATCGGTCAGCGGGCCGGGAAGCTTCATCAGCAGCGCGCCGGTAAAGCCGATGATGGCGTTCAGCGGCGTGCGCAGCTCGTGCGACATATTGGCGATGAAGGCCGACTTCATGCGGCTGGCCTCGGCCAGTTCCAGGTTCTTCAGCGCGATCTCGCGGTTGATGGTTTCCAGCTCGCCGGCATGGTGCGCCAGGCGCATGTTCAGTTCGATCACCTGCCGCTCGCGCGCCTGCAGCTCGCTGTTGACCTGCACCGCCTGCTCGTAGGTCGAAATCAGCAAGTCGAGGATCTGCTGGCGTTCTGCATTGATGAAGTGTTTCTGGTCGCCCAGGTAGAGGGCGATGCCGACCTCCATGCTGGAATTCTTGCGCAGCTTCTGGTTGACCAGCATCTGGCCGATGCGGTTCAGCAGGTAGTCCTCGGCGTAGGGCTTGCGGATGAAGTTGTCGGCGCCGCATTCGATGCCGCGGATGATGTCCTTGGGATCAGTCAGCGAGGTCACGAGGATGACCGGGATATCGCGCAGGGCCGGATCGGCCTTGACGGCACGGCACAGCTCATAGCCGTTCATCTCGGGCATGACGATGTCGGACAGTACCAGGTGCGGCTTGTGTTCGCGAATATCGGCCAGTGCCAGCTTGCCGTTGGCGGCCACCCTGGCATGATAGCCCGAGGACCGGATCAGCCGCCGCAGGCGCTCGGCCTGGGTTGGACTGTCCTCCACGATGAGTATTTCCAGCTCATCGGGCGCGATTTCGTAGCTGGAGTCCAAGTCACCTCCGAAATGGTTGGGTGTTCAGACTATACCGTTTTTTCACCCGCCTTGGAAACCGCCGTCACGATAGGTGATGACCAGGGTGTCGCGGTGGCCATGTTCGGCCAGCGGCTGGATCGGGGTCGATTCGTGGATGACAGCCGCGTCGTCGAGCAGCAGCATGGTCCATGGCTCGGTCATGGTAAAGCGCTTGCCGTTCGGGCCGTCGGCTTCGAACACGCGGGTTTCGCCGCCCTTGATGCCATGGCGGCCGACCAGCAGCACGGCCACGAAGTCGACGCCATCGCGGTGGGCGCCTTCCGGGGTCGGGCGGCCGATGCCGTCGGTAGTGTCGATGCGGAACTGGTGGGCTTCCACGTACCAGGGATGCTGGCCACGTACCTGGGCACAGGCCTGGCCGATGGCTGCCAGCAGCCTGCCCCAAGCCGGATTGGCCACCGTTTGCGGGGCGATGGGTTCGAACAGGCGGCGCATGCCGCCGTGCAGGGCGTTGTATTCGACCGGCTGCCAGTGGGCGCGGTGGGCGGTCTGGTCCAGGGCAAGGCCATCCTGCACGAAGCAGGAGTGACGGCGGCGGCGATAGCGGCCGCCGTCTTTCAGGTAGTTGTCCGGTGCCAGGTCATCCCAGCTCGGGACCAGGGAATTCAGTTCATCCAGGGAGCAGCCGGCCAGGCTGGCCACGTCGGCCGGCTTGAGCAGGGCGTAGCCGGCGCTGCGCAGGGTGTGGATCAATTGGGGCAGTGGCGTCATCATGCCCCTTATTGTACTTAGAATGCGTAATTCAGGCTGAGGCGGAAAGATCTCGCCTCGATCGGGTGGAAGTGGATGTCCGCCCGGGCCTCGGCTTCGCCGCCCAGCCGCGATTGGTAGAAGTAGTCAATGGCCGATACCTGGCGGTTGGCGAGGTTGAAGCCTTCCAGCTCCAGCGTGGCGCGTGCGGCCAGCTTGTAGGCCAGGCGGCCGTTGACGGTGGCGCTGGCCTTCGAGCGGACGGAGTTGTCTTCCACCAGCGGGCGCGGGCCGAACCAGCGCAGGCGCAGGGAGCCGGACCAGGGCCCTGGCGGGGTGAGCGTGGCGGCCAGTTGCGCCACGCCCTCTACCGCGCCGGGGATGCGCTCGCCCTCCGGCGCCGCCTGGCGGAAGCGGCCGCGCGCAAACGCCAGGTCGGCATCAAGCGACAGCCATTTGAACGGCTTGTAGTAGTTGGAGAACTCGATGCCGTGGCGGCGGCTCGGGCGGCCCGCTTCGGTGCTGCCGGCGTCGCCGAGGTAGATCAGTTCCGAGTCGAAGTCCAGGCGATACAGGGCCAGCGCCGTTTGCAGGCCCTTGACTGCTTCGCAGCGCAGGCCGAATTCGAGGCCGCGCGAACGGGCCAGGGGCGTGGCCGGATCCTGCGCCTGCGTCACCCCGCGCGCATCGTTGCTATGGAAGCCGCGGCCGGCGTTCAGGTAGAACTCGGTGCGTTCCCATGGCCCGAAGGCCAGGCTGATGCCCGGGCTCGCCAACGTATCGCCGGCGCGCGCCTGGCCGACGGCAAAGCGGTAGCGCTCCAGCCGCACGCCGGCTTCGCCGCGCAGCCATGGCGTGACCCGCAGGCGCTGCTGCAGGTAGAGCGCGGCGCTGGTTTCGACGATATGGTCGGCGCGGACGGTCGCCAGCACCTGGCGCGCCTGCGTATGCTGCAAGGCATTGAAGATATTGTCGTTCTGCGCCTGCAGGCCCAGCGTGGTGCTCCACGCCATATCGTCCATATGCTCATGCCAGCTATGGCTCACGTCGAAACCGCTGGTCACGCGGCGGTCTGGCTGGGCGAACTGGTCGCCATGCACCGGATCGTCCAGGAAATAGGTGAAGTTGGAAAACAGCTCGAGCCGGTTGTTGATGATGTAGGCGTTGGCGCGCGTACTGTGCTTGTCGTCGCTGCGCGCCCAGGCGGCGGACAGGCTGAAGCGGCGCGCCTGGCCGCCGTCCGTCAGGTCGATCCCGTCGAAGCGGCCCAGCAAGCCACGGTCCACCGCACGCTGCGGGATCTGGTCTGTGGCGTTCCATGCGCCGCGGTAGGCCATGGCGGTGAGGGTGTAGCCGTTGTTGGCGAAGCCTTCGCTGTAGCGCAGCACTGCGTTCAGCTTGCGGTAGTCGTCGCCGCGTGCCCATGGGCCGTCGTTGTGCACGGCTTCTACTGCGTACAGCAGCGATCCCTGGTCGCCGGATTCACGCGAGCCCGCCAGGAGGGCGCGGCCGTAGCCGTTCTGGCCCGCGCTGGCGCTGGCCTGGGCCTGCGGCAGGCGGCTCGCGTAATTGATCGCCGTGGCGCCGGCGGAAGAAAAGTCGCCGGTGCTGGCGTTGTAGGGGCCTTTGCTGTAGTCGAGCCGTGCCACCAGTTCGGGAATGATGAAATTCAAGTCGGTCCAACCCTGGCCGTGCGCATGGCTGCGCTGGTTGACCGGCATGCCGTCCAGCGTGGTGCGCAGGTCGGTGCCATGATCGAGGTTGAAGCCGCGCAGGTAGAACTGGTTGGCCTTGCCTTCGCCGCTATGCTGGCTGGCCACCAGCCCAGGCGTTGCCTCCAGCAATTCGCCCGGACGGTAAATGGTGCGCGTTTCGAGCTGGCGCTGCGACACGCTGCCCATGCCGGCCGAATCTGCCACGCCAAGCTGGCTGGCGCGCGCGCCTTCGACCAGCACGCGCTGCATGAAGGGATCGTCGGCGTGGGCGGCTGCCGGCGCAAGCAGCCAGGCCAGCGCGAGGGCTGGCACCGGCAGCCGCTCAGGGAAGCGGCTGTTCACGACGATCGCGGTGGAAGACGAGGGAAGCGGCCGGGCGGCCAGGGCCGCTGATGTTGACGTTGTTGACTTGCTGCGGCAGGAAATCCGTCAGCACGCCATTCTGCAGGACGGCGCCCGGCGGCAAGGCGGTCTTTTCAATTTCCTGGAATACGTTGATGCTGTCGACATTGGCTTGCATGCCGACCCACTGCAGCGCCGCCGGCTTGCCGTTGACGCTGATGCGGAACTGCTTTTCAAGGTAGCGACGGAACACGGCCTGATCCTCCTCCAACCCAAGGTCGAACTGGCGCTGGTACAGGTTCATCAGCAGCGCCTCCACATCATGCGCCGTGTAAGTGTGAACCACTTCCGTGCTGCCTGTACGTGGGTTGAAGCTGATCTCGGTCAGACCCACGTGAAAATTATGGGCTTGGGCCGCGGCGCTGCACCAGAGCAGCGCCGCCGCGAGGATGGCCTTGAAACGCATCATTCCTTTTTGGCGCCTTCCTTGTCGCCTTCGGCATCCTGCTTCTTCAGCGGCGTGTTGAAGTCCTTCATCATGTTTTCCGGCTGATGCGACTTGAACAGCTCCAGGCGGGAAGGCGTCACCTTGCGCGGCCAGGCATTGTTCGACTGGTCGATATCGGCGGTCTCCCAGTACGGGTCATGCACCAGCGACACCAGCGGCTCGTCGGTTACGATGACCTTGGTGATCTTCTTCGGTGAATAACGCCATACTTCGGCGGGAATACGCTCGATGGTCTTCTTGCCCGACTTCAGCTCGAGCTGCAGGATCAACGGGGTCACCAGGCCACCGAGGTTCGAGAAGTCCACCAGGTACAGGTGCTTGCCCTGGGCCAGCAGGTCCTTTTCCCATTGTTCCAGGTCTTTGGCCTGCTCTGCGTACTTGTTGCGGTCGGCGTTGGTGACGGTGTAGTCGTCGTGCTCGTTGTAGAAATCCTTCAGCGCCGGCTGCTCGTCCACCTTGCGCGGCATGCCCTTGTTGCGCTGGTCGATGATGGAGACCGGCTCCGCATCGTGCTGCGCCTTCTTCCAGGCCTTTTCGGTTTCCGGATTCTTCGTGCTTACGCCGTACTCGCTGATGCCGTCGATCGACACGTCCACTGCATCGGTGGTGTAGAACCAGCCGCGCCAGAACCAGTCAAGGTCGGTGCCCGACGCGTCTTCCATGGTGCGGAAGAAGTCGGCCGGGGTCGGGCGCTTGAACTTCCAGCGGCGCGCGTATTCGCGGAAGGCGTAGTCGAACAGCTCGCGGCCCAGCACCGTCTCGCGCAGGATGTTCAGGGCAGCGGCGGGCTTGGCGTAGGCGTTGTTGCCGAACTGGAGCAGCGACTCCGAGTTGGTCATGATCGGCACCTGGTTTTTCGAGCGCATGTAGTCGACGATGAAGCGCGGGTCGCCGCGGCCGGCCGGATAGTTGTCTTCCCACGCTTCCTGGGCCAGCGACTGGACGAAGGTGTTCAGGCCTTCATCCATCCAGGTCCACTGGCGCTCGTCGCTGTTGACGATCATCGGGAAGTAGTTGTGGCCAACCTCGTGGATCACCACGCCGATCAGGCCATACTTGGCGCGCTTGGTATAGGTGATCTCGCCGGTCTTCTTGTCCTTCACCGGACGCGGGCCGTTGAAGGAGATCATCGGATACTCCATGCCGCCCACCGGGCCATTGACGGAAATCGCGGTCGGGTACGGGTAATCCAGGCTGTACTTGTTGTACTGTTCGATGGTGTGGATGATGGCGGCGGTCGAATACTTCTCCCACAGCGGATTGCCTTCCTTCGGATAATAGGACATGGCCATCAGGTTGCTGCCATCCTTCTTGTAGCCCTGTGCATCCCAGATGAACTTGCGCGACGAAGCCCAGGCGAAATCGCGCACGTTCTTCGCTTTGAAGTGCCAGGTCTTGGTTCCCTTGGCCTGGTTCTTCTCGGCCTGTTCGGCTTCGGCCTGGGTCACGATGACGACCGGGGTCTTGCTGGTGCGGGCTTTTGCCAGGCGGTCGCGCTGGGCCGCAGTCAGAACCTCGCCGGGATTCTGCAATTCGCCGGTGGAAGCCACGATATGGTCGGCCGGCACGGTGATCTGCACGTCGTAGTCGCCGAACTCCAGCGTGAATTCGCCGGAGCCCAGGAACTGCTTGTGCTGCCAGCCGTACACGTCATAGTAGGCGGCCATGCGCGGGAACCACTGCGCGATTTCGAACAGGGCGTTCTTGTCCTCTGCGAAGTACTCGTAGCCGGAGCGGCCGCCAAGGACTTTCTGCTCATTGATCTTGTAGGTCCAGTCGATGGAGAAGCTGAACTTCTCGCCCGGCTTCAGCGGCTGCTGCAACTCGATGCGCATCATGGTGCGGTTGATGGTGGTCTTCAGCGGCGCACCGCCGGAACCCTTGACGGAACCGATCTTGAAACCGCCATCGAAATCGCGGCCGGCCAGGATATTGCGCAGGCCTTCATACTTCATGCCTTCTTCATCGCTCTTTGCCCGGCCCCAGGCCTCGCGCGAAGGCGCGGTCATGCTCATGCGGGCATCGGAATCCGGCTTATAGATATTCTGGTCAAGCTGGAGCCACAGATAGTGCAGGGTATCCGGTGAATTGTTGTGGTAAGTGACCTGGCCGCTGCCCGTAATGGCGCGGTTGGCCTCATCCAGGGTGGCACGGATCGTGTAGTCCGCGCGCTGCTGCCAGTAGGCATGGCCGGGAGCGCCGGAAGCGGTGCGGTACTGGTTGGCCGAAGGCAGCAGCTCATCGAGCTGACGGAACTTGTCATCGAATGGTTCGGCAGCGAAGGCCGTCGCCGTCAGGCAAAGTGCGGCAAGACCGAATTGAAAGCGTTTCATCGAATCCCCAAGCTTGTTGTCATAAATGCCGGGCTATTCTAGAGAGCTTTGTCCTGCGACACTTCGTTTATTTGTAAAAAACCTGAAACATCTGTGGTTTCATCTTTTACTTCAAGCGGTATTTCAGTTCTTCGCCGGCCTGGCGCATCGCGGCTTTGGTGCCGGGGACGTTGCTCAGCACGTTCAGCAGGCCGAAGTCGTGGATCATGCCGTTGTAGCGGACTGTGGCGGTTTCGACACCGGCGGCAGCGAGCTTTTTGCCATACGCTTCGCCTTCGTCGCGCAAGACGTCGAATTCGGCGGTCTGGATCAGCGTTGGCGGCAGGCCTTTCAATTGCTCGGTCGTGGCCTGCAAGGGCGCGGCGTAGATTTCCTTGCGTTTGGCCAGGTCGGTGGTGTAATTGTCCCAGAACCATTTCATTGCATTGCGGGTCAGGAAGTGGCCCTCGGCGAACTGCTTGTAGGAGGCGTTGTCGAAATCGGCATCGGTGACCGGCCACAACAGGACCTGGGCGCGCAGTTTCGGCTGGCCCTGGTCTTTCGCCATCAGCGCCACTACCGCTGCCATATTGCCGCCGACGCTATTGCCGGCCACGGCGAGGCGGGTGCCGTCGACATTGATTTCCTTGCCATTTTTCGCGACCCATTTGGTGGCGCCATAGGCTTGCTGGATTGCCACGCCATAGCCGGCTTCCGGCGAAGGGGTGTAGTCAACGAAGACGGCCGCGGCGCCGGAGTGTACTACCAGGTCGCGCACCAACCGTTCGTGGGTGGGGAAGTCGCCCAGGACCCAGCCGCCGCCGTGGAAGAACATGAAGACCGGCAGGGTGCCCTTGGCGCCGGCCGGGCGCACGATGTGCAGCTTGATCTTTTCGCCATCGACATCGATCACCTTGTCGGACACGTCGGCGGCAGGCAATCTGGCGCCTTGCTGGGCGCCGACCAGTACCTGGCGTGCATCGGCAGGGCTTAGCGATTCCAGCGGCTTGCCACCTTCCAGCGCTTTCAGGAATTGCGCGGTTTGCGGTTCAACGCCCGGCTGGCTGGCGGCGATGGCGGCACCGGCGAGGAGGGTGAGGGCGGAAGCGGCGATAACGGTTTTCATGGCAAATTTCCTTTAGTTGACGATCAAATAGTGCACTACTTAATTGGTTTTAAAAAATGCCCACACTCGCGACACCAAGGTGGGCATCTGTCTGTTACGCATTGTTCATCAGGCTGGTGCGCAGGACCGACAGCTCGCGCTGCAAACGAATCACTTGCTCCAGGTCGCAGCCGCTGGCGCCCAGCACGCAAGCCGGCAGCTTGGCACCCTCGTTGCGCAGCTCGCTGCCATGCGCAGTGAGGGCAATGATCACCTGGCGCTCGTCTTGCGGGCAGCGGGTGCGGGTGATCAGTTCGGCCTGCTCCATGCGCTTGAGCAGCGGCGTCAGCGTGGCCGAGTCGAGAAACAGGCGGTCACCCAGAGCCGATACCGTTTGCTCGTCCTGTTCCCACAACACCATCATCACCAGGTATTGCGAGTAGGTGAGGCCCAGCTTGCGCAGCAGCTTGCGGTACAGCTTGTTCATCGCCAGGGAAGTCGAGTACAAGGCGAAGCACAGTTGCTGGTCCAGCTTGGGAACCTGCTCGAGGTCAAATGATTTCGTATCCATGTCCGGCAGTATAGATAGTGCACGATCTAATTGCAAGCAAATTTTTCCGTTGACCTTGCCTGATGAGGGATCTTTGACTATCGTTAAAGTGCCCGTAACCTGCGCTGGGCAAAGGGGATGACAATGAATCAAATGAATCACTATCATTCAGGCGCCTACCCAGTGCCCGACCAGCGAGGCCCGGAACCCGTGCTTTTCCTGGTTGAACTGGACCCGCAGCGCGTCGTTGATGGTGTGCGCTACGACGAAAACTACCTGGCCGATGACGTGCTGGCCTGCGGCACCATGCGCGAGACCTGCCCGATTTGCGAAGAGGGCCACCTGCAACTGGTCCTGCGCCAGAAGAACGTGCGGGTGGCGCACCTGTTCTGCATCGAATGCACCCGTTGTTTCGGCGCTTTCCTGCCCGATGGCTCGCCGGCCCTCGCCGACTGAACATTCCCTGCGTGATGTTCCCGTGCGGTATCATGCCGCAATGAAGAAGCCAAAGACCAAGCCGCTGCTGCTGATCGTTGACGGATCGGCCGACCACCTGCAACAGCTCAGCCACCTGCTGGAAGACAGGTATGCCGTGCGCCTGGTCGAGGATGGCGACAACGCGCTTGCCTCGGCGGAGCTGTTGCCGCGCCCCGACCTGATCCTGGTCGATGTGGTGCGCGATGGCTTTGCGGTTTGCCAACGCCTGCGCGGCAATCCTGACACCGCCGGCATCCCGCTGATCGCCATGATCGAGCGCGGCCAGCCGGACCTGGAGCAAAGCGCCCTGGCCGAAGGGGCTTCCGACGTGGTGGCGCGCCCGCTGGTGCCGGAGCTGCTGCGTGCGCGCATCGCCACCCACCTGCAGTTGCGCGAGGCGCGCGCCAAGGTGCAGCACCAGCGCAACCGGCTCAATGAACTGGGCCAGATCGCCGATGCCGCTGCCTGGGCCATCGCCAGCCTGGCCGAATGGCGCGACGAGGAAGACCCTTCGCACCTGCGCCGCATCCAGCACATCGTGCTGGCGCTGGCGCGCCAGTTGCAGGGCAACCCGCGGTTTGCCGATGAACTGGTGGAAGCCCATATCCCGCTGCTGTTCAAGGCAGCCCCGCTGCACGATATCGGCAAGGTGCGCATTCCCGATGCGATCCTGCTCAAGCCGGGCCGCCTGACGCCGGAAGAATTCGAGATCATGAAGCTGCACACGGTTCATGGCCGCGATGCCATCGCCGGGGTGGAGCGCGAGCTGGGCTTCTCCAACGCCTTCCTGCGCTTCGCGCGCGAGATCACTTACAGCCACCAGGAGCGCTACGATGGCTCCGGCTATCCGCAAGGCCTGGCTGGCGATGCGATTCCGGTAGCGGCGCGCCTGGTCGCGGTGGCCGATGTGTATGATGCGCTGGTGTCCGAACGCGTGTACCGTCCGGCCTTTACCCACGAGACTGCCATCGAACTGATCCGCCAGGGCAGCGGCGAGCAATTCGACCCGGATGTGGTCGATGCGCTGCTGGCCGCCGAGGAACAGGTCAGGGAAATTGCGCTGCGCTACCAGGATGCGACAGGGTAACAACGGCTGACCGTTTCCCTGGCGCATGAGGGATTTCACTATGCTATAGTCGTCTCCATAGTCCCGTCGGAGCAAGCATGCGCATACACGGATACCTGGCCTTTATTGTCGGTATTTGCGTTACCGTGTGGGTCTGCATGTTCGTGATGAATGTGCAGGACCGCCAGACCAATGAAGCCTTCCAGCGCGACACGCAAAAAATTGCGCGCGACACCCAGCTTCGCTTGCAAACCTACTTCGACATGCTGCTTAGCATTAAGGGCGTGTTCGCGGTGAAGGATGATGTCTCGCGCGTGGAATTCAGCCGCTATGTGCGCGAGCTGGACCTCAAGCGCCGCTATCCCGGCTTCCAGGCCATCCAGTTCGTGCGGCGCGTGCCATCCAGCCAACTGGATGCCTATGCGGCACGCATTCGTGCTGATGACAGCCTGCAAAGCGGCGGCTATCCCGACTACAAGGTGCATCCGGCTTCGGTGCGGCAGGAGCACTTCCTGATCGAATACAACGAGCCGATGCGGGGCAATGAAAACGCCTTCGGCCTCGACCTGGCCGCACTGCCCCCGCATTACAAGGCCCTGCAGCTGGGCAAGGCCACCGGCCGCGTGGTGGCCACCGAACGCATCACCCTGGTGCAGGACGCCAGCGGCCAGCCCGGCTTCGTTGCGCGCGCACCGATCTACCGCCGTGGCGCCTCGCTGTTGACGGAGCAGGAGCGCGACGCAGCGCTGGTGGGCTTTGTCGCCATCGTTTTCCGTGTCAACGACCTGATGTCGGAAACGATCGACAGTCCGATGCTGCAGCACCTTTATGTCAGCATCAACGATGCGGGCTACATCAACGACGGCGGCAAGATGCCGGCCACGGTCGACAACCTGATGTTCAACAGCTTTGGCAAGCTTGGTTCGGGCGAGCGCATGCCGGCGCTGCCTGGCCTGACCAGCAGCATCCCGCTCGATGTCGGCGAGCGGCGCTGGATCATGAAATTCGAAGGCCATGCGAGCGAGCGTTATAGCCGCGACTTGAGGCTGATCACGGTGATCGGCCTGGCCGGCTTTATCATCAGCGCCCTGATCGGCGCGCAGATCATGACATTGCAGCGGCGCCGCGCGCTGGCGCAAAAGCTGCGCGTCACGGCCGACGAATTGCGTGCGCTGCAGGATAGCGCCATTGTCGGCATCGGCTTGTTCGCCAACGGCCTGATCGTGCGCTGCAACCGCGGGCTGGAAGAGATGATGGGTTACCAGCCGGGCCAGCTGGCGGGCCGTTCCTGCAATATGCTGACGGGCGGGCTGAGCGATCCCTTTGCCTGCGTGGCCGATGGCACGCCGATGCACTTCGAGCTGGAGCTGACCAGCTCCAGCGGCCGGCGCCTGTGGTGCATGGTGAACGGACGCATGCTGGACGAGAATGAGCCGCGCAAAGGATGCGTCTGGGTCATTATCGATATCACGGAGCGCAAGCAGGCCGAGGCAGCGCTGGTCGACACCAAGCATGGCCTGGAGCGCAGCCTGAATGAACTGGCGCTGCAAAAGTCTAACGTGGAAATGGCGCACAAGGATCTGTCGGCCGTGCTGCTGACGTTGAAACAGGCGCAGGCCAACCTGATCACGTCCGAGAAAATGGCATCGCTGGGCGCGCTGGTAGCAGGCATTGCGCACGAACTGAATACGCCGATCGGCAACAGCCTGCTGACCGCGACGGCCTTGAGCGATATGTGCAAGGAGTTTGAGCGCCAGCTCTCCGAGGGCGGCATCAAGCGCTCGGCCCTCGATACGCATCTGAAGGATGCGCGCATGGCGTGCTCGATCATCACCAACTCCCTGACGCGGGCGGCTGACCTGATCCACTCCTTCAAGCAGGTGGCGGTCGACCAGACCTCCGACAAACGGCGTTCGTTCAACCTGCATGGCGTGGTGCACGACACGCTGGCGACTTATTCCGCCCAGCTGCGCCGTGCCAACTGCGAAGTGAAGGTGTGGATGCCGGAGACGCTCAACTTCATGTCCTACCCCGGCAGCGTAGGCCAGGTGCTGAGCAACCTGATCCAGAACGCCATCATGCATGGCTTCGAGGGACGGGAGGCCGGGCATATCACCATCAGCGCCGTTGAGATGGACGAGGATAATGTCGAACTGCGCTTTGCCGATGACGGCAATGGCATGAGTGCACGCACGCTGCGCCAGGTGTACGATCCCTTCTTCACCACCAAGATGGGGCAGGGCGGGTCAGGGCTCGGCATGAACATCGTCTACAACCTCGTTACCGGCGTCTTGCGCGGCACCATCCACGTAGAATCCGAGCTTGGAAAAGGCACGACCGTGATCATGACCTTGCCGCGCCAGGTTCCCGCGAGGGAGGAACTGGCGGAAACCGACCTGCTTCACGCGCAGTAGTCAGGCAAGGCCGGTGCTTGCGCCGCCATGCGGCGAATGGCAAACAGCCCGGCGATATCAATGGCTGCATGAATGATCATCGCGGCCAGTAGCCCGGCATGCTGCGCAATGAAGCCGAACAAAATGCTCACAACGAAGATGCTTGCTGCCTGCATCAGCACCCGGCCATTCAGCTGGTTGAATTTGTAAGCCTTGGTGTGCGCGAGCACGAAGATGGCGGACGTGAGCCATATGCCAAGCAAGGGCTGCAACGCGCCGCGGAACAGCAGCTCCTCCCCAAAACCTGCAGCCACTGCAATCCAGAGCGGATTCCAGCCGCTCAAGTCCAGGCGGCTGTAGCTCTCGGCGGTGGACCTGTTGGTCTTGCGTCCTGCAGCAAACTTGAACCCGATGACGCTGGCGATCCAATACAGCAGGCCGACCGCCACGCCGATGCCAGCTTGCTGCAGCAGCGGCAGGCTGCCCAGCAGCCTGGATAAATAGGGCTTGTCGTGCAGCAGCGTGATGATGGCGATAGCAATTGCCGACAGGATGGCGCAGGTGCGAAGCTGCCGGCCGAGCGTGTATTTGGTGTCTGGATTCTGCGGCATGAAGTCAGGGGCGCAAGTCTTCAAGGATTTTCAATGCAGCACGCTCCGCTTCGGCCTCGGCGGCATGCTGGTCCAAAAAGGTCAGGTCCGCCGAAACGCGGCGCTTTGGACAGATATGGGTCATGTGCATCGGGTTCGCGGAAGGGGCGAAGATGGAGACGTAGGCGCCCCATTGCTTCGTTCCTTCAAGCAGTTCACCGGTGTACTCAATTTCGTAGCCATCAACGCTTTTGGCAGGCATCGTCATTCCAGGGTTAGCGCAGGAACTTGCCGGCTTTGGTTTCGAGGAGCCGAACCAGTTCGGCCTGCATGTATTCGTAGTCGTCAGGAATGTCGAGGCAAATCACGCGCTTCCCGTTCAGGTGCGCCCTGAAATTGCGGGAGAGACGGTTGCGGTGAGCCTTCTCCATCACGAAGATGATGTTGGCCCACGCGATCTGCTCGCTCGACAGGGGAAGGTCGGCGTCATTGCCCAGGCCCGCGGAATCGGTCTCCACATTGGGCCAGTTGGCGAAGACGTGCTCCGCTGTCGGGCTGCGCAAGCGATTTTGCGTGCAGATAAAGAGTGCTCGTTTCATGGGATAGGCGAAATTTGCACGAATCTTATCAAATTTAAACCAGATCAAGGAAATCAAAAATCAGCGCCGTCAAGTCGTCGTTCACTACATTTAGTGTGTAATATCCATTGCAACACAACATGTAGTTAAAGAGAATAATGAACCCTGCCCGCAAGACCACCGTGGACGTGGAGTCCTCGATCAACGAATACCTCCAGCAGCTCGACTGGCGGGTGAACGCCAATGCCAACCAGGGCTATTCGCTGGGCGGCATGATCCTCAACATTTCCGGCAAGATGGTCGCCAACTACTGGCTCGACCACGTCTACCCGCGCGCAGTCGGCGAAGCGCATCGCAATGCCGATATCCACATCCATGACCTCGACATGCTGGCCGGGTATTGCGCTGGCTGGTCGTTGCGCACGCTGCTGAACGAAGGCCTGAACGGCGTGCCGGGAAAAGTGGAATCGGCGCCGCCGAAGCATCTCTCCAGCGCCGCCGGCCAGATCGTGAACTTCCTCGGCACCTTGCAGAACGAATGGGCCGGTGCCCAGGCTTTCAGCTCCTTCGACACCTATATGGCGCCCTACGTCCGCAAGGATAAGCTGGGCTATGAACAGGTACTGCAGACCATGCAGGAACTGGTCTACAACCTGAACGTCCCCTCGCGCTGGGGCACGCAAACGCCTTTCACCAACCTCACTTTCGACTGGACCTGCCCGGAAGACCTGCAGGAGCAGGTGCCGGTGATCGCCGGCGAAGAGATGCCGTTTACCTACGGCGACCTGCAGGCAGAGATGGACATGATCAACCGCGCCTACATCGAAGTCATGATGCGCGGCGACGCCAAAGGCCGCGCCTTCACCTTCCCGATCCCGACCTACAACATCACGCCGGACTTCGACTGGCACAGCCCGAACGCCGAGCTGCTATTCGAAATGACTGCCCGCTATGGCTTGCCTTACTTCCAGAACTTCGTGAACTCGGAACTCAAGCCGAACATGATCCGCTCCATGTGCTGCCGACTGCAACTCGACCTGCGCGAACTGCTCAAGCGGGGTAACGGCTTGTTTGGCTCGGCCGAACAAACCGGCTCGCTCGGCGTAGTCACGTTGAACTGCGCCCGCCTTGGCTACCTGTATGCGGGCGACGAGGCGGCGCTGTTTGCACGCGTGGACGAACTGCTTGAACTGGGCAAGACTAGCCTGGAGATCAAGCGCCAGGTGATCCAGCGCCTGATGGATGGCGGGCTGTTCCCTTATACCAAGCGTTACCTCGGCACGCTGCGCAACCATTTCTCCACGCTTGGCGTGAATGGCATGAACGAAATGCTGCGCAACTTCAGCGGCGACACGGAAGACATCACCACCGAAGCCGGAGCCGCGCTGGCGATACGCCTGCTCGATCACATCCGCGCCCGCATGCTGGAGTTCCAGGAAGAGACAGGACATATGTACAACCTGGAGGCCACGCCGGCCGAAGGCACAACCTACCGCTTTGCCAAGGAGGACCGTGCCCGCATGCCGTCGATCCTGCAGGCAGGCACGCAGGAAATGCCTTACTACACCAACTCCTCGCAGCTGCCGGTGGGTTTCACCGATGACCCGTTCGAAGCGCTGGAGCGGCAGGACCAGCTGCAACGGAAATACACCGGCGGCACCGTGCTGCACCTGTACATGACCGAGCAGGTATCCAGCGCCGATGCCTGCCGCCGCCTGGTGCAGCGCGCACTGACGCGCTTCCGCCTGCCGTACATCACGGTCACGCCGACGTTCTCGATCTGTCCGAAACACGGCTACTTGAGCGGCAAGCACGAATTCTGTCCGAAATGCGATGAGGACATCCTTGCGCGCAAGACGCGCGAACTTTCACTTGACTAAGGAGATATGCATGACCGCCAAGCAGCCAAACCAGGAAATCGCCCTCACCGACGCAGAGCGCCAGCCTTGCGAAATCTGGACGCGTGTAATGGGGTATCACCGCCCATACTCGTCCTTCAACGTTGGCAAAAAGGGGGAATTCAACGAGCGTACTTATTTCGTCGAGCACCGGAACAATGGCTGACAGGGAGCTCAAGGTCGGCGGCTACGCCAGGTTCACGTCGACCGACTATCCCGGCGAGCTGGCAGCCGTTGTGTTCGTCCAGGGCTGCCCCTGGCGCTGCGGGTACTGCCACAACCCGCACTTGCAACCCAGGGACGTTGCACCGGCGATCGCCTGGCGCGACATGCTCGCTTTTCTCGCCGGCAGGGTAGGGCTGCTGGACGCTGTGGTGTTTTCCGGCGGCGAGCCGACCCTTGATCCGGCGCTGGAAGATGCGATACGCAGCGTGAAAGCGCTCGGCTTCAAAGTGGGCTTGCACACCGCAGGCATCTACCCTGAACGCCTGATGCAGGTGCTCCCGCTGACGGACTGGGTCGGCCTCGACATCAAGACCTCGTTCGACGCCTACGATGAAATCACTGGCGTCAGCGGCAGCGCGCAAGCAGCACGCACTGCCGCCCGCCTTGTCATTGAGAGCGGCGTTCCATACGAATTCAGGACCACGATCCATCCCAAGCTGACTACACCCCGGCACCTGACCGCGTTGGTGGAGCAGATTTCCGGCATGGGCTGCGAGGCGTATGCACTGCAGGATTTCCGTTCGGTAGGCTGCCGCAGCCAGGATTTGATCAATTCGGCCAGCGAAGGCGTTTTGCACGGCGAATTGGTCGGCCAGGTGAAGTCGCGGTTCCGCCAGTTCACGCTTCGGCAAGCGAATGGCTAGCTGATCACTTCACCAGCATGGCATCACGCAAGATCGCCCCCGCCATGTCCAGGGCTTGTTTGCCTTCCTTCAATTCCTGGTAGTAGTTGGGCCAGAAGTGGAACATCTTCGGCCATATTTCGAGCCGCACGCGAACGTCGGCGATGGTGGCTGCACGGGCGAGGGCGATGGAATCGTCGAGCAGCGCTTCAGTGGCGCCGACGAAGATGTTGAGTGGGGCGATGCCGTGCAGATCGGCGAAAACAGGCGAAGCCAGGGGCACGTCCCGCGGCCGGTCGCCGAGGTATTGCTCGGCCAGGAAAAGCATGAGTTCGCGATTCAGCACCGGGTCGCGTTTGGCGTTTCGGGCGTAGCTGCCTGCTGCAATGGTCATGTCGGCCCAGGGCGAGAACAGGACCGTGCTCGCCGGCTGGGGCAGGTCCAGCTCCCGCAAACGCACCAGCATGGCGACTGCAAGGCCTGCGCCCGCGCTATCGCCTGCCACTGTGAGCTGCATGCCTCGATCAAGCAAATACTGGTATCCGTTAACGGCATCGTCCAGCGCATCTGGGAAGGGGAATTCGGGCGCGCGCCGGTAGTCCAGGGCGAAGGTCTTCATTTCCGCCGCGCGACCGAGTTCGCTGACAAAATGCCGGTGGCTTCCCAGGGAACCCCATACGAAGCCGCCGCCGTGCAGGTAGAGAATGACGCCGTCTTCGCGCGCGTCCGACGTGAAGGTCCATTCGGCGGGAACGCCGTTCGCCATGACGGGAGCGACACTGACGTCCGCGGCAGTCGGATAGAGCCGGGCCAAGGCGTCGCACGCTTCCCGGCGCTGATCAATGGTGAGTTCTGTCGGCCGTGCACGAAACATCGCTTCCAATCGATCGAGCTCGTCCATTGCTTGCCCTTGGGTGGTGCGCGCTATTGGCATCCATGCTCCTCAATGATCATTGTGGCCGGCATATCCACCATCTGGCTGGAACGGATTCTAAGCGAAGACGGGGCGGAAGAAGCTTCGTTCGTAACTGACGATACAACGGGTGTCTTCAGCATACTTGAAGGCTGCCTGGCACTCCGGGTCTTCAAGGGACTTGATCCGGTACTCCTCATAGTTCGCAAGGCTCGGGAACGAGAACATCGCGAGTGCGACGTTGTTCGCGCCTTCGGAAGGCATGAAGTAACCATGGTGCGCGCCGCCAAACTTCTCGACTAACGGAATCCAGATTTTCCCGTAGTGTTCAAATTCCTTGAGCTTGTACGGATCGATGATGTAGCGAAGGTAGCAGGTGATCATAGGGCTTCTTCAGGCAGACGGTGCGCCCTAGTATAAGTGAGGCGGAATCTATCCGCTCGCATTGCGCGGTTTTCGCAACATCAGGACCGGCTCATGAGGTAATAGGGCTTGCCAGCGCTTCCGCGGTGCCCTTGGCCGCAATGCGGTGCAGGGTTCGTTCCAACGCGGCCGTATCGGGATAGATGCGGACACTGGTCACGCGGCCCCAGCGGATCTCAATCAGGTTCACCCCCTCAGCGGTGGTCTGTACGCCATCGGTCCCATTGTTGGTCTCAGTCCAGATGGCCTCAACCTGCGTGCGCCAGGGCCAGCCCGAAACCCTCACTTCATGAAGCGTGAAGTTGATCCCCTGCAGAAGGCGAAGCAGGCGTTCGTACCACGCGCGGATGGCTTCGGGCGTCCTGCGCGTTCCGGACAAGGCGTGTGTGCCTACAAAATAGTGTGTGGCATTTGACGCCAGTTCGTCGGTCACCGCCTCAACCCGGCCTTCACTGAGTCCTGCGAATACCTTGGTGATCCTGCGGCGTACGATAGCGTGGTACATCGTGCATCTCCTGAATTCGCTCCTGGATGAGCATACGTCCATCGTAGACCAGGACGCTGTTATTTGCATCAGCTTCATTGGATTCCCGCCCGGCCCGGTGGCAGGCCGTCATCGCGGATACCCGAACCAGAGAAGGGCGCCGACGGCGAAGAAAACTATCCAGGAAAGGTGCCGGCCGCGGGTGAAGTAGAGAGGGAACAGGCCGGATACCATTGCGACGATGCTAAAGACCTGAAGAACCGTCCTGGTTTCGACCGGCTTTCCCGATGCCAGTAAAACAATCGCCGCGATCCCCCACCAGACCAAGGTGAGAAGATGCCAGACAAATCTGAGCGTTCCAGTTGTGAAGCGGGTTCCGCCGAAGAGCTGGGGCAGGTTGTCGCGCTTGAAGAGGCGCATGAGGATATAGCGCTCGCCCAGGTATGAGTGTGCGATGCCTGTGAAGAAAAGCAGCAATACAGCGATGGTCAGCATTTCCTGCTCCGTGGAGTGAGTTCTCGCAGGATTTCAAGCCGGTTCGACGGCGCGTCCGGGGCGCCGCGCTCCGGATGGCACCATACTCGGTATTCCAGGACAGTGGGGTAGGGCATGTTTTGCATGGAGCTTGAAAGGCTGGTTGAAAGGAACGCTGCATATGAGCGATGAAAACACCGATATCTAGTAGAACTCTCCAATTTCGATAATTGATTGCGCGCGCAAAGCGTTTCGCAGCGCCTCGACGAATTCCCGGTTTGGCAAGGAGCGAACTTCATCGGCAAACGTGGGCAGGTCCTTGCCAAAGTCGAGGATTACCGCCCCTTGCCAATATCCTTTGCATTCCGTTGGAGCGAGATGCTTCCTCGCGAAATCCTCGACGTGTAGCTTTACCTTCGGCGCTGTCGTATTCGTGGACGGGAATGACTCGGCGTAGGCCGTCCCATATGGTTCTTCGTCCTGGTAAACGATGGAGGGCGCCTCCAGCAGCTCGAAGAAAAGCCCTTCACAGCTCCACTGAATCCTGTAGTCCTCGCCAACTATGACGAGGATTTCCGAAAGATAGCGCTCCTCGTCCTCGCAATCATGGAGAGAAGGACCCGCCAGGCGAGCGACTGTACCCCCACTTGGGCCTTCGAACTTGAACACTTTGCCAGCAAGGCCTTTCGGAATGCTTGCATCGGTGGTCCTGCTTTGCTTTCCGGCCGTGAGGTCGACGATTTCCAACAGCTTGTCGTTAAGGCCCCAAGATCCGAGCACCTTGTTCACGCGCTCGAACGTGTCCTGCTCAGGATGCCAGTTCTCCTGATCCACCACGAAGAAGTGGCGATATTCGACTCCCATCATTTCCCCCCAACGAAAACGGCGATCGCGAGTAGCCAACTGCCGAAAAGGAACAGCATCATCTGGAAAGTCCACGGGATAAGGGGAGCCTCCCACTGCCTGGGCTGCTTTCCGCGTATCAGCGTGAGGAGAAGATGCAAGCCATTGAGTCCGCCCAGCGGCAAGAGGTTCATTGCCACGATCTTTGCTCCGAGAAGTCCCGCAAAATTGGCCAGGGAGTGCGAGCCGGCAAAAGTTCTGCCTGCCCGCAGGTATTCCTGGGCGTCGGTGAAAGGACTGAGCGCGCCAAGGACCAATTGGCGGAAGGCGCCGGCAAAGGCTTCCGCTCCCTCATGTCCCAGTGTCAGCATTGTGATGAGCAGGACCGATCCGAGGCCGGCAATTGGAACGGCGATCTGTTTCCAGACCGGGGCATGGTCGAACGCGTCGGCCATGTCGGCGTCGGAGAGAATCTCTTCGCGCGAGTCTTTCAATCGGACGTATCCGCTAATTGGAAACCATCCGAGCCGGAACTTGCCACTCTCCCAAATCGCTGCTCCTGTTCCGAAGGAGACCTTGCGAACAGGGATGCCGGCGCAGTGCGCTGCCAGCGCTGTTGCGGCGACGTGGACAGAGGTGAGAACGCAGAGAAGAGCGAAGGTTTGGACCAGCCAGGGCATCATTTCACCTTGACCTTACTATCAGCCGAACCTCCTGGTAAGCGCGGGAAACCGGGCATCCAGGTCCTCTTCTTCCCATGGCGAGCCTTCAATTTCGCCGCCCTTTGGCAGGTCGTGCTCGGGGAAATCATCATACGATTTGCCAGTTTTTTCCTCCCAGACCTGCCAGGCGATGTACTGGTAGCCCTCGATCTGACACTCGCCATCATGGTCCTCCACGACCGCTGCAAGCGAATCGGCGTTGGACATTGCGGCTTCGTAGACTTTCTCGCCCCGGGAAATCAGCCAGCCCCTGAAATCAAGGAAGCCGTCGTCCGAGCATCCTCCTCCAATAATGTAGGCCGCGCCCCAAAGGTCCCAATGGTAGGCCCGAGCATGGTATGCGGACAAATGGCGGTCGAAGGACACGATTTCTTCGGGAGACATCTCTGCGAGCAGTTCACCAAGCGTGTCAAGCTGCCGCTCCGGATCGCCGCCGGCAGCATGCCGCGACTTGTCGATGATGTTCCAGAATCCTGCTTTATCCATTGATGTTCTCCGTGCTGATCTTATGTTGTGAAACAGGACCTGGCACCAGGAGCAGGGCGTAAATATATGCGCCAAGGACGGAAGCCGGCAGCGGCAGCACGAACCAGATGATGATTGAAATTATGTCGAACTCCGCACCCTGAATGGGGAAGGTATGCAGGATGGCAAACCATGCGCTCTGCAGGGCTCCAGCAATTGCGGCGTTCAGGTAGCGCTGATTGGCAGCCAATGACGCGGTCATGTAACCGCCGATGGCGCTGGCGAAAATTTGCGAAGCGATCGAAGCTTTCTGATACCAGGGGCTTCCGACTGCGGCCGTGATTGCCCGGCCCAGGTCTGTTCCCTGGTTCATGCTGATCCATACCAAGACATTGACGACGATGGTGCCCAGGATGTTGACGAGGGCAAGACCGGCGGCGGTTCCGAGAAAGACGGGAATGGTCCTGTTGGTGTAAGTCATAAGGGCGCGACACGCATTTTGCATGTTCAATTATTGCGGATTTGCAATTTAAAGTATGCCAGTTAATTGCAAAATCGGCAATCCCGTGGATATGCCGCGCGGGACTCTGCTTCTAGCGTTTTTCGAGCAGGTCGATCAGGTCAATGACCTCCCGCCGCTTCACGAAGGTGGCGGCATTGCGGGAGTTCGGGGTCGGACGGGCGCCATTCGCGACCAGCAGTTGAATCATCTCCATGCTGCCGCCGACGATCGCAGCGTCGAAGGGGTTTCTCTTTCCGGGGACGTAAGCGCTGGCGTTGGCACCGGCTTTCAGGGCTTTCCGTACCTCCGCAATATCGTTGCAGGCAGCAGCGGCGGCCAGGCGCTCATTGTGCTCCATCCCTTGATAATTCCGGAGCGTTGCTGCGTCGAGTTCAGGCAGGGATGCTCCAGCCGCCAGGCCTATCGTCAAGCGGGAATTTGAAACGAAATAGTGTGGAGGCACGAAGAGGTTGTACCGGGTGGTCTTCTTTGGCTGTCCGGGTGGGGTGTAGAGCTCACCTTTCAGCACGCGTCCTGCAGCATCGAACCTGGCGCCTCGGCAAGGATCGAGAAACAGCGCCTGCTTCTCCTGGCGGCGATCGGGCTCCTGGAATTGCAGTGAGCATCCCGAGTGCGGACTCCATGCGGCGATCACCAGGTATTCGTCTTTGAGTGAGCGATAGCGTGTCTTTTCTATCGGCGGCTGGCCGGATAAGAAGAGCCGTGTCCATACGGACGAGGCGGAGGTCTGGTTGGCGGCGGCGATCGACTCAGCCCAGTTTTTTCCTTCCGGGTCGGCGAGCTGCGTCGTCGGGCCGCCGCGCAGATAGTCAAGGTCTTCAGCCGTGCGACGGTAGATCCACACCGGCGCGTCAACATAATCGACCTTGACCGGCTTGCCTGGGGCAATGGCGGCCAGGTCGACGTCGACGCGATTGTTTGCCTTCAGCAGCTGGGCGCGGATGTAGCTGGCAGGGAAGTCGTCTGCCAGCGCGGCCGCGGCGTGGCAGCATCCCATCAGGATCAAAGCGGAGAAAATGCGTTTCATGTCCGGCCCATTCTGCCAACGGCATTACTTGCAATAGCGCTTGCGCAGCAGGTCCAGCATCGCCACGTTCTGGTCCCACGCATTGCTGACTGGCTGGCCGGTATAAGGCAAGGTGAAGGTGTAAGGGGCCGGGCCAAATTCCGGCGTGAGCGTCATGCGTTCGGCGCCGTTGTTGCGGCGCAGTTCGATGATGCGGTCCCACCAGGACAGGTGGGCCTGCAGCGCATCGGCATTCTCCGGTGCGCGAAAGTCAGCCACTTGCGGGCCTTGCTGGTGGCCGACGCGTGCGTGGATGTGACGCACGCGCGGCAGTACTTTGGCCAGGGTCAGCTCCTGGTCTTCGAGCAGCGATTCGCAGGCCACGCACCAGTGCGAGAGGTCGGCGTTCAGGTGCAGCTGCGGCAGGCGATCGAGGTAGGGCAGCAGCAGCATCGGGTGGCCGCTGAAGCGGCTGCGGTGGATCTCGTGCACCACCGGCACCCCATATTCGTTCGAGATGCCGGCGGCGAGCGCGATCAGTTCCTCGTTCTGCCGTGGCGTATACCAGTCCTTGCCGGTGTGCGAGTTGACCAGTACTGGCTGCACTGCGCAGGCATTGCGCAGCAGTTCGCCAAGCGCCTGTTTGTGCGCCTCGAAGTCGCTGTGGAAGACTGTCTCCCATTGGGCGACAATCAGGTCCAGCCCGGCGTTGGCGATCTTGTAGGCCCAGTTGTCGCGCTGTGCGCGGTCCAGCGGCAGCGACATTTCGATGCCGTCGAAGCCGGCCTCTTTTACCTTGGCGATGAAGACGTCCGGAGGCAAGTCATTGCTGCCCCAGTGCGGCGCGAAGATGCTGATTTTCACAGGAAGCCTCGCACCGGGAAGGACGCATCGCGCTGGATCCAGTTACGTTTGGAGTATTCGGTGCGGCCGTCAGTGACGTGCAGCGTGTAGGCGTGGCGCGAAACCGGCGAGCGGTTCGGCGCGCTGTAATGCGGCAGCAGGCCGTGGAAGCAGACCAGCGAGCCGGCCTTGCATTCGAGCGGCACGGCGGTGGCGTCGGTCGGCCATGGCGTGTTGTCCAGCTTTTCCACGCTCACCTGGTCGCCTTCGCGGATGAAGCGTTCGCGCAGCGGCGAGCGATGGCCGCCCGGTTCGGCCCACATGCAGCCGTTCTCCAGCGTGGCGTCTTCCAGTGCGAACCAGAAGGTGGTGACGCTGATCGGGGTGGTGTCGAAATAGGTGGCGTCCTGGTGCCAGCGCACTTCGCCGCCGATGCCGGGCTGCTTGAAGATGTACATCGATTGCCAGACCTGCGGTTCGGCCAGGCCGATATCGCGGGCGATCTGCTCCAGGCGCGCATCGGCGGTGAACGCGCGGAAGGCCGGGTCCAGGTCGTGCATGGCGTGGCCGATCTTGTTGATCGACAGCTCCTTGGCTTGTTTCAGCTGGCCGTCCGGGCCGAAGGCTTCTTCTTCAAAGAAGCAGCGCACGGTGTTGTCCGAGCCGAGGAAATAGTCGTCGGCCTTCTTCTCCTGTTCCTTGGTGGTGAAGATGCCTTGCGCGACGGCCGGGTCGAAGTCGTTCACGACTTGTGCGGCGCGGGCGCGCAGGGCGGCGATTTCTTCTGCGGTCTTGAAGCCGGGGATGACGATGAAGCCATCCTTGGCGTATTGGGCTTTCTGGGCGTCGGTCAGCATGGGGTGCTCCTTATCTTAATTCAAGTCATTGTAGGGAAGTCATTGGATGCCAACAATGTGCAAACGGTTGACACATTGTCTCCGAAATGGAGACAATCGCCCCATGGACCAGCTCAAGGCAATGGAAATCTTTGTGGAGGTGGCGCGGCAGCGCAGCTTCAGCGGTGCTGCGCGCCGGCTGGGCATGACGCGCGCCATGGTGAGCAAGCATGTGATTGCGCTCGAAGAACGGCTCAATGCGCGCCTGCTGCATCGCTCCACGCGCGATGTGAGCCTGACCGATGCAGGGCAGGCTTACCTGGAGCCTTGCGCGCTGGCGGTGCTGCAGGCGCAGGAAGCTGCGCGGGTGGTGACGCATGCCGGCGTCGAGCTGGCAGGGCCGCTGCGGATACAGGCGCCGTCCAGCTTCGGCAGCGAATGGCTGGCCGATGCGGTGGCGCGCTTCAGCCTGCCGCATCCGCAGTTGTCGCCGCTGCTGCATGTGGACGATGCACTGCTCGATCCGATCGAACATGGCTTCGACCTGACGATCCGCGTGGGCGGGATTCCGGACAGCCGTGCTCTGGCAATACGGCCTTTGGCGCCTTGCCGCGGCATCCTGTGCGCCTCGCCGGCCTACCTGGCGCGGGCAGGCCGGCCTGAGATTCCAGAGGACCTGCATCGCCACCAGTGCCTGCACTTCAGCCACCTCACCGGCGGTATCGCCTGGCACTTCGCACGCGGCGAGGAGCAGGCCACAGTACGCGTGACGCCGGCTTTCACCGCCAATAACGGAATGGTTCTGCAGCATGCGGCCTTGCGCGGGCTGGGCATCGTCTATACGACAACCTTCCTGGCCTGGCGCGACCTTATTGAAGGGCGGTTGGTGCCGGTGCTGGCCGACTGGGACTTGCCCCTGAACCATTTGAGCGCCCTGTACCCGGCCACGCGCCAGCTATCGCCGAAGGTGAGGGCGCTGATCGATTTCCTGCTGGCGCAGTACCAGCCCGTGCCGCCTTGGGACAAGGCCCTGGTGGATGCCGGGTTGCTAAATATATAATCGCAGGATGAACCAACACCGCCTCCTGCAAATCGATGCCTTGCGCGGCTTTGCGTTGTTTGGCATCCTGGCCGTCAACATCTGGTCGTTTGCCGACCCTTACTTCGCCTCTGGCGTGACCAATCCGCGCTATGCGGGCGCCATCGATATGGCAGTGCGCTTCATCGTCGCGCTCCTGTTCGAAGCCAAGTTCTACCTGTTGTTCTCCTTCCTGTTTGGCTACAGCTTCATGCTCCAGGCGTGGGCCGCCGAACGTGCGGGCGCCGCGTTTCGTCCGCGCATGCTGCGCCGGACGGCTGGCTTGGTGTTGTTGGGCGTGCTGCATGGCTGCTTCCTGTACTATGGCGACATCCTGCATTTGTATGGTTTGCTGTGCCTCCTGCTGTTGCTCTGGTATGGCCGCCATTGGCGCACGGCAGAAAGTGCGGCGCTGTTACTGATGCTGGCGTCCTTCATGCTGGTCGTGCTGGGTGTGGTGCTCCTGTTCTCGCCGGAAGCGGGCCTGCTGGAACTGAAGGCTGTCTTTGCCAGGGTGGCCGCCTTCCATGGCGATGCCCGCAGCACGCAGGCATTCATCACGGGCGAGTTTCCATCGACTTCCGCGTTCCTGATGTTTGGCCAGGGGCCGAGTGCGCTGGCGATGTTCCTGCTTGGACTTGGCGCAGCGCGCGCTAATTTGCTGGGGAGTATTGAGGCGATCGAGCAGCTGGTTCGCCCCATCTTGCGCCTTGGCGCCGTGTTCGGGCTCGGTGGTGCACTGCTGTATGCGGCTGCTTCCGAATTCGCGCCGGGCGGTGTGCTGGTGATTTTCGCCACGGCGCTCAGCTACCTGACTGCGCCGCTCCTGACCGCGGCTTACATCGTCCTCATGATGCTTCTGTTCAGGAGCCGTCACGGCGCGCGGGCGATCGCGGCGTTGGCGCCCATGGGCAAGCTTGCGTTGAGCAATTACTTGCTGCAGTCCCTGGTGCTGGCGCTGCTATTCACGGGTTACGGACTGCGCCTGTGCGACGAGCTGCCCCCAATCGCCGTGCTGGCGCTGGTGCCTGCCGTCTTCCTCGCGCAAATGACTCTCAGCGCCTGGTGGCTCAAACACTACGCTTATGGCCCAGCCGAATGGCTGCTGCGCGCCATCACCAACTGGCAGTGGCTGCCTCAGGAAGCAGGAGCCCAGCCGCCGTCGCGGTAGACCTGCTCGTCGTCGAGGTAGACCGCATCGGTCTGGACGAAGACGTCGACGTGGTAGCGGGCGTCCTTGCGCTTGAACTGCGGCTTCTGGTACTGGCCATGCTTGGCGCCGAGCGAGAGATGGATGCCGCACATGCGCTCATAGGTGCCGATATCGTCCACTGTGCGCTCGCGCGAGAAGGCGCGGTTCATGCCGAAACCGAGTTCGCGCACCCATACTTCGCCTTCATGCGCGCGAATGATTGCCAGCATATTGTCAAACTCCGGCGTGCTGTTCTCGGCGCCGGTCACGCGGCCTTTTTCCACGATCATGGTGATCGGCGTGGCCGGGCGGTTGACGTGGAAAGTGGTGTCGCCGAACACGAAGACCTTGGCGCGGCCGTTGACTGCTTCCAGGTCTTGCGCTTCGGTGAACACTTCGCCGATCGGAAACAGGCCGCCGACATTCTTCATGGCGCTGTAGTCGCCGATATTCAGCTTGGCTTCTTCAAACGCAGAGGCGAACACCAGCCGTTCACCGCCGCTTTCCACCACGCCTGATTGCGCGCGGTCGATGCGGGTCTTCAAAGCATGGCCGACGCCGCGGTAGTACGCCGGGTCGTAGGCCAGTGCATCGATATAGACCAGGCCTTGCCCGTCCGGCATACGTGACAAATGCATATGCTCGATCACCTTCAGGCCGCGCTTGAACAGCTCCATCCGGATGCGGTATTCGTTCAGGCGGAAGCTGGTGGTCTGCACCAGCACCACCAGGTCGCCCGCCTGTAGTTGCTCGAAAGCCGCAAGCACGTCGGCCGCCTGCACCGTGTCGAAGTCGATGAAACGGCCCTCCGGCAGGGCCGCGCGGTAGGCGTCTGCCAGTACCAGGGAAAGCGGGCTGCGATGGTCGAACACCACCAAAGCCTGCTGCGGCGCGGCGTATTCGATGGCGTGGGCAAGCAGGTCGCGTACATTGCGGGCTGCCGTATCGCGGGCGGCAGGTGGAAAAGCGGTCATTATCAGGCTATAAAGAGGATGAGGCATGCGCATTATACGGCGTGCCGCCGCTTGAACCGGGAAGGGACGCGAGGTAGAATCGGACGAATATAGCCGGGGAGAAACATCAATGGGTGTACAGTTTGGCCAGGACTTGCCGCTCCAGCGGCCCGATGAAACGGATAGCCGTGCGGCCATTTTCGTCCCGACCACCAATATCAAGGAAGATATCCTGTCCGCTGTCCGCAAGGGCGCGGCGGTCGTCGGCTTCGGCAATCACGACCATACCTTGACCATCTATTACGAAAGCAACCGCTTCAACGAGCCAACCCTGGCCAAGTGGGAGCAGAAGGCGCGCAAGGCTTACGACCGCCTGCGCGACAACCTGCCCACCACCTCCAAGATGGTGTGCAAGCTGGATAACTTCGAGCAGATCGGTTACATCAGCAACAAGGGCATCACCATCCGCCGCCGTGCCAGCCTGGATCGCTGGCTCGAGTTTTCGGACGCCCAGGATTCCGCACCGGAGGGCGATAACGTCGCCTTCGCTCCGCCGCCGCCGCCCAAAAAGATCGTCGCCGATTGAGACTCGGTGCTACCATCTGCCCAGAGCCAAACATTGGAGGGCAGATGCAGGTAAACTTTTTAGCTGCAGGTGGCGTTTTCCTGTTGGTGTTGCTGGCATCCAACGCTATCCGGCGTGCCTTCATGCGCCATGTGCAGGCGCGCGGCGCCGAGTTGCCGGCTGCCGATACGGCCGGCTGGCTGCTGTTCTTCGGACTGGCTTTCCTGGCCGCCGCCGTGCTCGGGGTGCTGAACCTTTCCAAGTTCCTCAACCTGGCGTTTTGCAGCACCTTGCTGGTGTTCGGCGTGGCTGCGCTGGTCGGCGCCTTCGTCATCGGTCGCCGTTAGCGTCGTCCTGCCATGCCACCGGGATGTGGCGGATCTCGTTGCCATTCCATGCGGTGACCAGCCCTTCCACACGTTTTCCGTCGACCTTCAGCGCTGCTACGTGATAGCGGTAATCGGGCCCGAACTGGCGTTCGGCCGCGCGCCTTGCGCGTTCCGCGACATCGCCATGCAGCAGTAGCGACAGTGCGACGCAGAGCATCAGCGACAGCGCGGCGCCGCTGGCGGCCGCCAGTCCCATGTGGCGCGCCTTGTGGCCGGCGGCGCGGCGCGCGGCAAGGACAGCGGGCGCGCCAAGGGTGCGGTACAGCCAGTGCAGCAGCAACAGCCAGGTTGCGCTGGTGACGAGGGAGGGAAGGACGCGCGGCTGCAGCCTGAGCTGGGTCAGGGTCAGGTCGACCGGCTGCATCAGGGGCCAGGCCAGCATCATCACGCCCAGCGCGCACAGGGCGAAGGCAGCCACCCAGCGCACCAGCGACGCCATGTGCAGGCTGCCGAACAGCAAGCCGATACCGGCTGCCGCGCCGAGCAGGAAAAGGCCGGACCGGATGGCCAGCAGGTCGCAGGTGCCCAGCACCACCAGCACCATGCCCGCCCGCTTAAGGATGGGAATGTGCGCGTCCATTGGAGTATTCTAGCGTAACATTTTCACTATGCTGGAAGGAAAGGAGATACCATGAAAAGCATGATTGCCGTGCTGTTTGCAACGCTGGCGCTGGCCCTGGGCGGTTGCCAGAAACCCGAAGACAAGCGCATCGGACCGGCGGAACAGGCCGGCCGCGAGATTGACAAGGCCGCCAGCGTGGCAGGCGAAAAGCTGGACCAGGCGGCCAGCAAGGCTGAAGAAAAGCTGGGCCAGGCCGGCGAGAAACTGGACCAGGCGGCCCAGCAGGCTGGCGAAAAGCTGAACAAGGCCACCGAAAAAATCGGCGAAAAAGTCGAGCAGGCTGGCCAGGAAATGCAGGAGTCGGCCCGCGAGGCGCGCAAGGAAAAGCACTAGTTCCCTGATTTGCTCTTCAGCGGCACCACATTGGAAGGCGGCGGCTCGTCGGGCATGCCGCCCAACACCAGCGTCAGGTCGACAAAGCCGGCGCGCCAGGCCTGCTCCAGGTTCTGCTCGATGGCCTCCATCGAGGTCTGTTCGAAGTTGCTGAAGCCGCGCACGCCGTAGGCGCGGTTGCGGCCATGGGCCTTGGCCAGGTACAGCGCCATGTCCACCAGGTTGACCGCACGTTCCCAGGGCAGCGGCAGGCCGCCCGGCGCCAGCGGGAATGGCGCAAAGCCGACCGATACATTCACGTGGATCATGTGGTCCTGGAACGGCACCGGCTGCGACGACACGCAGTTCAGGATGCGGCGCGCGATTTCGTCCACGCCGTTGCGCGGGATGGCCGGCAGGAAGGCCAGGAATTCCTCGCCGCCCCAGCGCACGATCATGTCGGTCTCGCGCAGCGCAATGCGCAGGCTCTCCGCAATCATCTTCAGCACCGCGTCGCCGGCGGCGTGGCCGTAGGTGTCGTTGACGTGCTTGAAGTGGTCGACGTCCAGCAGGAACAGGGCGCCGACGATGTCTTCACCATTGACGCCGCGCCGCTCCACCTGGTTATGCGTGCGCATGTATTCCTGGAAGTGGCGGCGGTTGTATAGCGCCGTGAGCGGATCGAGCGAGCTTTGCGCCTTCAACTCCAGGTTCTTCACCTCGAGCTGGGCATTGGCCTGGCGTACCTTGCGGTACAGCAGGCCGACGATCACGGCAGCCAGCGCGAACACCACCGCCAGCAGCCACCAGATGCGCTGCTGCAGGCGGCGCGCGGTCAGCTCCGCGCCCTTGGCCTGGTTTTCGTGCGATAGCTGTTCAATCTGGCGCTTCTTCTTTTCGGTGTCGTACTTTTCCTGCAGCTCCCACATGGTCTTCTTGCGCTGCGATTCGAACAATTCGTTCGAGATCTGGCGTTCGCGATGGTAGGCTTCCACCGCACCCTGGTAGTCGCCCACGCGTTCCAGCGCTTCGCCGTACTCGGTCAGGAGGGCTTGCAGCTCCGGCTTGTCGCCGGTCTTCTCGTAATAAGCCATGCCGAGCGCAAAAGACTTCTTTCCTTCCGCGACCTTGTTGGTACCCATGTAGGCCTGGCCGGCATTGATGCGCGCCGTGGCTTCGTTGGCATCGTCGTTCGCATCGCGCGCGGCGGCCGAAGCTTCGTTGGCAAAACGCAGCGCGGTGGGGAAATCGTGCAGCTTCAGGTTGATATCGGACAGGTTCACCAGCGTGGTGGCGATCATGCGCTTGGCGCCGAGCTTGCGGGTCAGGTCCAGGTTGGCCAGCAGGGCGCGCATGCCGCGCTTGTATTGCTGCGTGTCGACCGCCAGGCCATATTCGGTGTTGTTGGCGATCGCCATGCGGCCCGGCGAATTCAGGGTCTCCGACACTTCGAAGGTTTCGCCCAGCGTTTCCCACGCCTTGTCGTATTCGCGCACCTGGGTGTAGAACAGGGTGAGCGCATTGAGCGCGCTGGCCAGCGGCACCTTGTCGCTCTCGACCTTTTGCGCCAGTTCCACTGCCGACTGCAGGCGAATCAGGGCCACGGGATAATTGCCCTGTTCAGCGTAGCTTTGGCCGGCAGTGATGGTGGACTGCACGCGCAGCACCATGTCGTTGGTGTCGCTGGCCAGCTTTTCCGCTTCGAACGCCAGTTCGTGCGACACCTGGCGCTCGTTCATCGCCGAGCGCACGTAGGCCTTGGTCAGCAAGCCCTTGGCGATGATGATCTTGTTGTCCTGCGCACGGCCGAAGTCATGCAGTTCTTCGGCCAACGCCAGCGCCACGTCATGCTTGCCCAGGCTGCGGTGGGTCAGGCTGAGCTGGGCCAGGAATTCGGCGCGGGTCAGGGGCGGGGCGGAGCGCGCCACCGGTTCCAGCTGCTGCAACTGGACCAGGGCCTTGTCGGGAACGAAACGCACCAGTTCGCGGATCTGCGCGATTTCGCTGTCGAGGGGCGACTGGGCAAATGCAAGGCAGGGCGCAAGCAGGCAGGCGCCCGCCAGCGTTCGGAGGCGCTTGGAAATCGTCAAAACCGGAAAGCCTGGCAACTTGAGTCCTTGGGGTCGCATGAGCAGCGTGTGCGGTTCATTATATGCCTGTTGCAAGCGGGAAATCCGCAATCGAGCTCACTATTTGCATGATAGACGCCCCAACTGTGGGGAAAATGCAAGTGGAATTTCCACTTGTGAAACTACATGCCATCTCTTTCCGCTCGGCCCTCGATTCTTACCGTTCATCGCATTTCCTGCGCGGGCCCGCAGCGGGCTCGATAAAGTTTGCTTCAACAACATACTTGAGGCGAAAACAAGATGCTCGAACTGCGCAATGTCAGCAAGGCCTTCCGCGACCTGAAAGCGGTGGACGATGTTTCCCTGAAACTTGGTAGTGGCGTGGTCGGTCTTGTTGGTCACAATGGCGCCGGCAAGACCACCTTGATGCAATTGGTCGCCACGCTGTCGCGGCCCACTGGCGGCAGCATCCTGTTCGACGGCCAGGATATTGTGCGCAATCCGGATGCGATGCGGCGCCGCCTTGGCTTCCTGCCGCAGGAATTCGGCGTTTATCCAAACCTGAGCGCGCTGGAGTGCATGCAGTATTTCGCAGCGCTGAAGGGCGTGCGCGATCCGGCCCGCATCCGCCACCTGCTGGAACTGGTGAACCTGTCCGAACATGCGCGGCGGCCGGCGGCATCGTTCTCGGGCGGCATGCGGCGCCGCCTTGGGATCGCTCAGGCGCTGCTGAACGATCCCGATATCCTGATCGTGGATGAACCGACGGCGGGCCTGGACCCGGAGGAGCGCTTGCGCTTCCGCCGCCTGTTGTCCGAACTGGGTTTCGGCAAGCTTGTGATCGTGTCGACCCATATCGTGCCGGACGTGGAGAGCATTGCCGGCCACCTGGCCATCATGCGCAAGGGCCGCTTGCTGGCGCTGGAAACGCCGGACGCCATCCTGCAGCGGGCGCGCGGCCAGGTGTGGCAGGCCAGTGTCGATGCCGCCGATTACGATGCGCTGCGCAGCCGCTTCCATGTGCTGCAGGCGCAATGCCAGGGCCCGCAGGTGCAGCTGCGCGTGGCGCACCCGGGGCAGCCGTTTGCGGGCGCGCATGCGGTCGAGCCGAGCCTGGAAGAAGCGCTGATGGCGCAACGCTATGCGCTGTCGGAACCGGTTGCGGAGGCCGCATGAATGCAATCCGTGTCATGGCGCTCAATGAGGTGCGCTTGCGGCTGCGCCGACGGTCCACGCTGGTGGCGCTGCTGGCGGCGATGGCCCTGTGCTGGCTCGGGATTTCCGATCCGGCCGATGGCATCACGATGATGATGATCGACCAAAAGCGTGTGTTGTACACCAGCCAGGCGCTGGCCTTTGGCAGCGCGCATATCGCCGGCATGCTGCTCGGACTGGCAGGCTTCTACCTGGTGCGCGGGCGCGTTGCGGACGACCTGCAAAGCGGCATGGGCGCGGTGATCGGCGCAACAGGCGCCAGCAATGCCTTGCTGGTTGCCGGGCGCTGGCTGGGCGGCGTGGCGTACCTGCTGCTGTTCGTGCTCGCCTACCTTGCTTCCACCCTGGCGCTGCATGCCTTGCGGGGCGAAGGGCCGGTCGAAGTGCTGGTCTACCTGCAGACCTATCTGCTGATGCTGCTGCCGATTGTCAGCTACGCGGCCGCCTGCGCGGTCCTGTTCGACAATATCGGGCCGCTGGTGGGCAAGCGCGGCGACGTATTGTTCTTCTTCCTGTGGTGCATGCAGTTTGGGGCGCTGGTTGGTGTGACCGAGAGCCCGGGAGCGCTGTGGCCGATGTTTCTAGATTTCTCGGGGCTGTCGGTGGCTGTGACGACACTGCGCGAACATTTTGCGACGACATCCTTTGTCCTCGGCCGGAGTGCTTTCGATCCGGCTGGAGCGACGCTGCTCCTTCCGGCGTCCTTGTGGACCCTCAAAGCGTGGGGCATCCGTGCGGCGACGCTGTCGCTGTCCATGCTGCTGCTGGTGCCGGCAACCCTGTTCTTCCACCGTTATTCGCCGGACCGGGTGCGGCCACGATCGGTGCGCGGCAAGCGCCTGCTGGCGCTGGCCGACCGTGCGCTGCGCCCGGTGGCGGTGGTGCTGCGGCCCTTGCCGTGACTGGCGATGCGCGTGCCGGGCTTTGCTGGCGAAGTACTGGCGGAAGTGGCGCTTGTGCTGTCCATGTCGCCTTCCGCAGCGCTGGTTCTTGCAGCGGGCACCGTGGCGGCAGCGCTGGCCGCGCCCGAGGTCCTTCCGGGCGTGATGACTGCCGGCGTCGCGGGCTGGGGCATGATTGTGTGCGGCATCGCGCCGCGCGATTGGCAGAGCGGAGCGGATGCGATGACCGCGGCGCTGCCTGGAGGCTTGGCGCGGCGCTACCTGCGGCAGTGGGCGGCCAGCCTGGTGCTCGCCCTGCCGCTCGCCATCGTGGCCCTGCGCTGGTCGCTGGACGCCCCGTTACGCGCTGTTGCTGCACTTGCCGGCGTGCTGGCGCTGGCATCTGCCGCCAGCCTGCTCGGTGGCTTGACGCGCGGGTCGCGGCTGTTCCTGGCGTTTTTCCTGTTCACCTGGTATATCGCGCTCAATACGCCGAAAGAAGCCGCGCTGGACCTGGTCGGCTTCAATGGCTCCGCAAACGCGGTGACCGTGGCGGCATGGGCGATTGCGGGCTGCCTGGCGTGGGCCGCGGGACTCGCCCACGCCAGCCGCTGGCGCAGCGCTTAGAACTCTTCCCAGCCTTCGCTTGCCGGCGCCGTATTGCGTGCCGTATTGGCCGCCGTAGCGCGCCGGGATCGCTCCGGGGCGCCGGAGCGGGGCGGTGCGGCGCCGGCAGCGTTGCGGCCGGAGGCCTTGGCAGCAGGACGGAATGCAGCCGCCCGTGCCGGCGTGCTGGCTGCCAGCGCGACCTCAGTGCGCGCTTTGCCGGCTACGGCGCCACCCTTCAGCCGGAAGATGCTGACCGCCTGCGCCAGAGCCTGGGCTTGCTCCTGCAAGCTCTCCGCCGCGGCAGCAGCTTGCTCGACCAGTGCCGCATTTTGCTGCGTCATCGCATCCATCTGCCCTATCGCCTGGTTCACTTCACCGATGCCGCTGCCCTGCTGCTGGCTGGCGCTGGTAATTTCCCCCATGATGCCGGCCACCTTGTGCACCGAAGCGACAATACGCTGCATGGTATCGCCGGCTGCATCGACCAGCCGACCGCCTTCTTCCACACGCGACACCGAATTGCCGATCAATTCCTTGATTTCCCTGGCCGCGGCCGCGCTGCGCTGCGCCAGGTTGCGCACTTCCGACGCCACCACTGCAAAGCCGCGCCCTTGTTCGCCCGCCCTTGCAGCTTCCACTGCCGCATTCAGCGCCAGGATATTGGTCTGGAACGCGATGCCATCGATCACGCCGATAATGTCGCTGATGCGCGCCGAACTATCCTTGATCGCGCCCATGGTGGCGACCACCTGCGAAACGACGTCGCCGCCTTGCTCCGCCACCTGCGCCGCATCGGCTGCCAGATGGTTGGCCTGCTGTGCGTTGCTGGCGTTCTGCTGCACGGTGTCGGTCAGGTTCTCCATCGCGCTGGCCGTTTCTTCCAGCGAGGAAGCCTGCGTTTCGGTGCGGGCCGACAGGTCGGCGTTGCCTTTGGCGATCTCGCCGGTGGCCACTGTCATCTGGTCGGTGCTGTTGCGGATATTGCCGATCATTTTCGCCAGGCCTTTGTTGATGTGCTCCATCGCTTGCAGCAACTGGCCGATTTCGTCGCTGCGGCTGGAGTCGATGTCCCGACTCAGATCCCCGCCGGCAATGCATTCGGCGGTATCGATCGCCTGCTGCAGGCCCGAGCGGATATAACGGTAAGCGAACAGCAGGCATGCCACGGCTGCGATGACCGACATGGCTTGCAGCGCCTGCGCCAGGCGTTGGGCGCGTTCGAAGGCGGTGCTGGCTGCAGCCACTTCGGCGCTGGTGCGTTCGTCAAGCAGGGCCAGGAACTCATTCACCGGCTGCATGATCCTGGCCTTGTTCTGGTGGTAGGCCTTGTCATGCATGATGCGGCGGGCCATCTCCGGATCGGGCGGGCCTTCGCGCGTGAAACCACCCTTGCCGTCATCGAACTTGCCCTTGACCGCGTTCATCGCGATCACCTCGGTGTGAACCAGTTCGTTGGAGTTGGCCTCCGCTTCCTTCAGCTTGGCGAATTCCTGGCCCGTGAAGCCGGCGCGTTTCATCAGCTCCGACAAGGCGATGGCCTGGCCGGAGGAGGGCGGCACCGGCGTACCTGCGGCGACGAAGTCCCAATAGATGCGTTCATAGTTTTTCGGGCGCGGCTTCTGGCCGTTGCGGATGGCCAGTATGTCCATGTACTGCTGTTCGAAAGCCGCCTCGCCCGACACCACATAGGTGCGGGCCAGGCGGGTCAGGTCGTCCGAACTTTGCCGCAATTCGTCGGCAAGCAGATAGGACTGGTAGCGCGAATCGGCGGCCTGCTTGGCTTCCGCTCCTTTGCTGGAGACACGGAGCAATGCCAGCATGGTCAGTGTTGCCAGCACGACCGTAATGGCAAAAAACGCAAGGAAGATACGTTTGATAGATAGGTTCTTTTGCATGGCGCTGTCCCCCCTCTGGAGGACAGCATACCCCGGCTACCAGGCAACTAGTAATTCTTATCGTGCGGAAACGAGATTCAGGCGGCGAGCTGTTGCAAAAGGTAAAGGCGCTGGTACAAGCCATTGTCAATCTGCATGAGGTCCTCGTGCGGCCCCTGTTCCACGATGCGTCCGTGGTTCAGCACGATGATGCGGTCCGCCTCGCGGATGGTGGACAGGCGGTGCGCGATGGCGATGATGGTTACCTGGCCGCGCAGTTCGTTGAGCGCCACCTGCACGATCTGTTCGGTGTGCGAATCGATGCGCGAGGTGGCCTCGTCAAGCAGCAGGATGCGCGGCTTGCCCGCCAGTGCGCGCGCAATGGCAATGAGCTGCTTTTGGCCGGAGGACAGGCGCGAGCCGCCTTCGCCCAGTACGGTTTCGTAGCCGTCTTCCATCGCCATGATGAAGCCGTGGCAGTGCGCCGCACGCGCCGCGGTCTCGATTTCCTGCTGCGGCAGGCCGCGGCCCATGTCGATATTTTCGCGAGCGGAGGCGGCGAGCAGGAAGGGATCTTGCGGCACCAGTCCTACGTCGGCGCGGAACTGCTCGTTGTCGATTTCATCGAGCAGCATGCCATTCATGCGGATGCTGCCGTGCGGGGCGGGGTAGTAGCGCAGCAGCAGCGACAACAGGGTCGACTTGCCGCTGCCGGTGTGGCCGACGATGCCGAAGAACGCCCCTTGCGGAATCTCCAGCGACAACTGGTGCAGCACCCGCTGGCCTTCGATGTATTCGAAATCCAGCGCGCGGATATCGATGGCGGGCGCGCCGTCATCGTTGGCGGCGTGGCGCGCATGGGAGCCGGCAGCGCCGCGGTGTTCCGGTGCGCTCTGTTCACCGAGCAGGATCGCCACGCGCGATGTCGCCACCACCGATTGCTGCAACTGGCTGAACTGCATGGTGATCTGGATCAGCGGCTCGATGACGCGCGCGATGTAGTTGATGAAGGCATACAGCACGCCCACTTCCGCCGCGCTCATGTCGCGCTGGCCGAACATGAAGATCACGGACGCCAGCAGCAGGATGTTCAGCATGTCGAGCGCGGGACGCAGCAGCCAGGCGTTGGCGCGGATCTCGGCCAGGCGCTGCGTGTAGTGTTCCGCGTTGGTTTGCGCGAAGCGTTCGCCGAAGCGCTGCTCCGCATTATTCGCCTGCAGTACGGTCATGCCGCCGATGGATTCGGCGATCTGCGCATTGATGTCGCTGCGCAGCTGGCGGGCGCGGGTGACGGCCGGAGCGCTCAGGCGCTGGTAAGCCCACACGATCACCAGCACGAAAGGCAGCAGCGCGACCACGAGGGTCATCAGGCGCCAGTCCAGCCAGGCCATGGCGGCTACGGTGCCGGCCAGGACGATGGTGCTGTCCAGGATCACGAACAGGACCTGGATGTAGAGGCCTTTCACGGCCTCGGTATCGTTGGTCACGCGCGACACCAGCTGGCCGGTGATGGCGCGATCGAAAAAAGCCATTGGCAGCCGCAGCACGTGGCTGTAGACGCGCTCGCGCAGCCGCTGCACTGAACGCATGGCGACGCCGGACAGGCGGGCCAGCTGCAGGTAGCGCACCCAGGTGGCGATCCAGCCGGTCAGCAGCACGCCGCCCAGCAGCAGGGCCATGCGGGTCCAGTCCAGGTGCCTTGGCAGCAGGTGTTCGTCGATCAGGCGCTTGCCCAGCAGGGGACCCAGCACTTCCATGCCGGCTGCAAAGGCCAGCCACAGCACGGCCCAGCCGAGATGGTGCAGGTCCGGGCCGGAAGCTTCTTTCAGAAGGCCGACGGCCTGGCGCGTCTGTTCGCGTGCGCTTGTTTTATCAGGCTGCGTCAAGGCTGGCCTCCAGTTGTTGGTAGCGCCACTGGCTGGCGTACCAGCCGTTCAGCGCGAGCAGTTCTTCATGCGTGCCTGATTCGGTGATGCGGCCATGCTGCAGCACCACGATCTGGTCCGCATCGACCACGGCGCTCAGGCGGTGGCTGGCGATGATGGCGCAACGAGTAGCGTGGGCGCGGCGCAGTTCTTCGAGGTGTTCGAGGATGGCGGTTTCGGTGCCGGTATCCACTGCGGACAAGGCATCGTCCAGCAGCAGCAAATCGTTGTCCGAGAGCAGGGCGCGCGCAATGGCAACACGCTGGCGCTGGCCGCCGGACAAGGTGATGCCCTTCTCGCCGACTTCGGTCTCGTACTTGTGCGGGAACAGCAGGATGTCGTCGTGGATCGCAGCCAGGCTGGCTGCGCGCTCGACTTCCGCACGCGTGGCGCCGGGCTTGGCCAGCGCGATATTGTCGGCAATCGAAGCCGAGAACAGGAACGACTCCTGCGGCACCCAGCTGATGGCCGCACGCAGCGCCTGCAGCGTGTACTGGTCCAGCGCGTGGCCGCTCCATTGCGCGCTGCCCTGCGTTGGCGTGACCTGGCGCAGCAGCACGCGCAGCAGGGTCGATTTGCCGGCGCCGGTCGGGCCGACCAGGCCGAGGGTCTGGCCCGGCGTCAAGGTCAGCGAAATATCGGACAGCGCCGGCTCGTGCTGGCCGGGATAGGCGAAGCCCACGCCGCGCAATTCGAGGTTGCCGGGTGCTACATGCGGCAGGGTGCCATGGTCTTCGATGCTCAGGGGGGCATCGAGCATCGGCTGCAAGCGCGCATAGGCGGCGCGGCCACGCTCGATCAGCGACAGCACCCAGCCCGCCGCGAACATCGGCCAGATCAACTGGCCCAGGTACATGCTGAAAGACGTCAGCTCCCCTATGCTTAATTCGCCGCGCCAGACGAGAAAGCCGCCCAGGCCCAGCGACAGGCCGGTGGCCGCAGTGAGCGTCAGGCCGACGGCTGGCTCATACGCCGCTTCCCAGCGCTGCGCAGTCAGGCTGGCGTCGGCAGCGGCGCCAGCCAGTTCTTCAAAACGCTTGCTGCTGCGCTGTTCCAGTCCAAGCGCACGCAGGGTACGCACGCCGGAAAGGGTTTCTTGCACATGATCATTCAAGGCACTGAAGCGCTTCAACGAATCGGCGGAAGCGGTATGGATATGCGACGAGATGCGCCAGAAAGCCCAGGCCATCAGCGGGAACGGGATCAGCGCGAACAAGGCCAGGCGCCAGTCGACGCCGACCAGCATCATGCCCAGCACCAGCAGCAGGGTGAGCGAACCATCAAAACCGGCCAGCATTGCTTCGCCAGCCGCCATCTCGATCGCATCGATGTCGTTGGTGGCCAGGGCCATCAGGTCGCCTGTACGCTGCTTCTGGAAGAATTGCGGACCTTGCAGCGACAAGCGGCGGTAGAAGCGCGTGCGCAGTTCAACGCCCAATTGATAAGCGGCCGAAAAAAGCTTCATGCGCCAGGCGACGCGCAAGCCGTAGTTGGCCACGCCCAGCAAGAGCAGCAGGCCGATCGCCTGCCACAAAGCCTCAGGCCCAAGCTTGCCCGCCGCCAGGCCATCAACCATATAGCCGATCTGGCGCGGAATACAGATACCGATGATGGCAACGCCGGTCAGCATGGCGCCGGCGGCTGCGTAAGGACGCCAATGGCTGCGGACGAAGCCACCGATCAGGCGCGATAAACTCATATGCTCATTAGAAAATGCTGCCAAGAGCCTGCAAGGATACCTCAGGGCAGGATTTTTCGCCGAGCGCGCCAAGATGAAAATCGGGGTCAGGTCTGGCAATCCGCCAATTTGGCGGATTGCCAGACCTGACCCCGACTTTTAAATCACTTGTGGGCTTTGGCGGCGTTGGCGTGGGCGGCTTTTGCGTCGGGGAAGCTGGCGGCTGGCTTGGCTGCTTTGGCGTCAGCTTTTACTTCCGGCTTGCTTTCTGCTGCCTCGGGCTTGGCTTCTACCTTGGCGTCAGTTTTGGGGACTGGCTTGGCTTCGGTTTTGGCTGCCTTCGGTGCGGGAGCTGGTGCCGGTGCCGGAGCAGGGGCTGGCGCCGGAGCAGGGACCGCCACTGGCGCTGGCGCCGCAATCGGGGCGGACAGCTTGGGCGCGATCGCGGCTTGCTGGCCGGCTTCCTTCAATTGCTCCTGCGCTGCCTGGAACAAGTCTGCCTGGGTTTTGCTGGCAATGCTGAACAGCTCGCGGTTGTAGGCAAACAGGCCGTCGAAATTCGGCACGCGGGCAGTGCTCCTGGCGAAGAATTCTTGCGGATCTTTCGCCTCCAGCAGTTCGCGCGCAGCGGCGGAACCTTTTTCGACGGAGGCCTTGGTGGTGCTCAGGTTGAGCGCAATCACCTTTTGCGCGCCTTCGAAGGCAGTGGTGGCGAAGTTGTTGAGGATTTTCAGCTGCGCTTCCAGCTGCGACTTGGTGGCTGCGGAAAATTGCTCGGGAATCGAAAACATATTTTCTCCTGGATTGATGGGAAATGGTGCGCTGCAATAAACCCATTCTAGCGACGAAATATGGTAATGGAAAGACATTTTTGCCGACTATTGAAGCAGAAGTTATGCAGTGCAGCATTGCGCGCCCTGCCCAGCCTGCCTACAATCGGCCATCCTCACCTGTGGAGCTAAGCGATGGATCTTGTCATCCGCAATGCCAGTTTGCCTGATGGCCGCCAGGGCATCGATATCGCCATCGCGCAGGGACGCATCGTCGATGTCGCTCCCGCCTTGCAAGCCAAGGGGGCTCGCGAGATCGATGCGGAAGGCGACCTGGTCACGCCGCCTTTCGTCGATGCGCATTTCCATCTGGACGCGACGCTAAGCTACGGCCAGCCGCGCGTGAACCAGTCGGGCACCCTGTTGGAAGGCATTGCGCTGTGGGGCGAGCTGAAGCCGCAACTGACGCAGGAAGCGTTGGTGGAGCGCGCCTTGCAGTATTGCGATTGGGCCGTGGCGCGCGGCCTGCTTGCCATTCGCAGCCACGTTGATGTATGCGACGACCGCTTGCTCGCCGTCGAAGCGCTGCTCGATGTGAAACGTCGCGTGGCGCCTTACCTTGACTTGCAGCTGGTGGCTTTCCCGCAGGACGGCGTGCTGCGCTGCCCAGGTGCGCTGGACAACCTGAAGCGTGCAATTGCAATGGGCGTGGACGTCGTCGGCGGCATTCCCCATTTCGAACGCACCATGGCCGATGGCGCCGAGTCCGTGCGCGTGCTGTGCGAATTCGCGGCCGGGAAGGGCTTGCGCGTCGATATGCACTGCGATGAATCGGACGATCCGCTGTCGCGTCACATCGAAACCCTGGCCTTCCACACGCAGCGTCTTGGCTTGCAGGGCCGCGTGGCCGGCTCGCACCTGACGTCCATGCATTCGATGGACAACTACTACGCCAGCAAGCTGCTGCCGCTGATCCGCGAAGCCGGCGTGGCCGCCATCGCCAACCCGCTGATCAACATCACCTTGCAGGGACGCCATGACAGCTATCCCAAGCGGCGCGGCATGACGCGTGTGCCGGAGCTGCTGGCGCATGGCATCGACGTCGCCTTCGGCCACGATTGCGTGATGGATCCGTGGTACGGCCTGGGCTCGGGCGATATGCTGGAAGTGGCCCACATGGGCTTGCACGTGGCGCAGATGACCGGGCAGGATGCGATGCGCGCCTGCTTCGCGGCGGTGACGGAAACGCCGGCAAAGATCCTCGGCCTGGATGGCTACGGCCTGCAACCCGGCTGCCACGCCGACCTGGTGCTGCTTGATGCCCGCGATCCGGTGGAGGCAATCCGCCTGCGCGCTGCGCGGCGGCTGGTGCTGCGGCGCGGGGAAGTGGTGGCTGAAGCGCCGCGGGCCACGGCACGCCTGGCCTTGCCGGGCCGGCCGCAGCAAGTCGACTTCCGCCTGTCCGGGCATGCTGGACTTGCAAGGGAAAATACATGAAAATTCAGCATCATTCCTGCCGTTGGGAGCAGCTTTGAAAGACATCGTCATCCGCCCGGCTACTGAAGCCGATTTCGATTCCATGTGGACGATTTTCCAGGAGTTGATCGCCAGCGGTGATACCTATTACTTCGCCGCCGAGACCAGCCGCGACGACTGCCACGCGTACTGGTTCGGGCGCGGCATCAAGACCTGGGTGGCGGTGCTGAATACCGGTCGCCTGCTCGGCATGTACCGCCTGCTGCCCAACCAGCTCGACCGGGGTTCGCATGTGGCCAATGCTTCCTTCATGGTCAGCCCCGCTGCGCAAGGTGTGGGCATCGGCAAGATGCTGGGCCGCCATTGCCTGGAACAGGCGCGGCGCGATGGCTTCCTCGCCATGCAGTTCAATTATGTGGTCAGTACCAATGTTTCTGCCGTGCTGCTGTGGAAGCGGCTCGGCTTTTCAGTCATAGGCACGCTGCCGCGCGCCTATCGCCACAAGCAGCTCGGTTTTGTCGACGTGTATGTGATGTACAAGTTCCTGGCCGACCCTAACGATTGGCCGGAGCAATGATCGATACCAGACGACTGACCCTGCGTCCCGCAACTGTTGATGATGCTGCGTTCTACCTGCGCCTGGTGAACGAGCCTTCCTTCCTCGAAAACATTGGCGACAAGGGCGTGCGCGACCTTGACGGTGCGCGCGCCGCCTTGCTCGCCGGCCCCGTCGCCATGCAGGCCCGGTTGGGCTATTCCTTGTGGATGGTGGTGCGCAAGGAAGACGGCGCCGCCATCGGCATGTGCGGCTTGATCAAGCGCGACACCTTGCCCGATACCGATATAGGCTATGCCTACCTGCCAGCCTATTGGGGCCAGGGCTATGCGTGGGAAGCGGCGTCGGCGGCCATGGCCTATGGCCGCGATGTCGTCGGCTTGCCGCGCTTGCTAGGCATCGTGTCGCCCGGCAATACGGCGTCGTCAGCGTTGCTGATGAAGCTTGGCATGCGTTTTGTCGAGCGGCTTGATTCGGGAAAGACGGATCTTTACCGCATGGAGTTTCCCCCGCGCCACAGCTAGGTTGTTGCGAAAACAGGTTTCTTGGCTTTTGGTACTTTAGGGCGCATGATGAAGATTGCAGTCCTGAAGGCATAATGTCGCCTTTTTTTACCAAGGGGAAACTAATCATGAACTTCGGCAATCTAAAGATCGGAGTGCGCCTGGCCTTGCTGGGCGCTTTCTTCATGCTGGCTTTGTTGACGGTCGGCTACCAGGGCTGGAGCGCCATCAGCTTCATCAAATCCAGCAATGCCCAGAGCATGCAGCGCTCGGTCGACCTGACCCAGGCCGTCGATACTGCGCGCGGCGCGCAGGTTGAGTTCAAGATCCAGGTGCAGGAGTGGAAAAACATCCTGGTGCGCGGCCACGATCCTGCGCAGCTCGAAAAATATTCCGCAGCCTTCGTCAAGAGCGGCCAGACCACCAACGCCGAACTGCAGAAGCTGTCGGCCATGCTGAAAAAGCTGAACCTGCAGACCACGCTGGATGACGAAGCGATCAAGATGCACGAGGACCTTGGCAAGAGCTATATGGCCGCGCTCAAGCAGTTTGATGCGGCCAACCCGGAAAGCTACAAGATTCTCGACAAGGCCGTTGCCGGCATGGACCGCGCGCCAACCAAGAAGATCGATGAAATCGTGGCGTTCATCGATGCGCAGTCCAAGAAAAATGCGGCGGAAGCGGTGGCGACAGCGGAAGCGGCCAACCGCTCTGCTACCGTTACCCTGCTGGTGGTGCTGGTGGTCACGACGGTGATCGGCGCGGTCATCGTATGGTGGATCGTGAAGGGTATTACGCGTCCGCTGGATCAGGCGATCGATATCGCCAAGACAGTCGCGGCGGGCGACCTGAGCGTCGACGTGGACGTGCGAACCAAGGATGAAGTGGGCGAACTGCTGTCGGCATTGAAGCAAATGAGCAGCAACCTGTCCGATATCGTGAGCCGTGTGCGCACCGGCACCCAGACGATTGCCAGCGCATCGAGCGAGGTGGCGACCGGCAGCATGGACTTGTCGACGCGCACCGAACAGCAAGCCAGCTCGCTCGAGGAAACCGCGTCGTCGATGACGGAACTGACCAGCACCGTGCGCCAGAACAATGAGAATGCGACCCAGGCGCGCAAGCTGGCCGACGAGGCTTCCAATGTCGCCGTGCGCGGCGGCGCGACCGTTTCGGAAGTGGTGCAGACCATGGGTGCGATCAACGAATCGTCGCGCAAGATTGTCGACATTATTGGCGTGATCGATGGCATTGCTTTCCAGACCAATATCCTGGCGCTGAATGCGGCGGTAGAAGCTGCGCGCGCCGGTGAGCAAGGCCGCGGCTTTGCCGTGGTGGCGGGCGAGGTGCGCAACCTGGCGCACCGCTCCGCTGCGGCAGCGAAGGAGATCAAGGAACTGATTGGCAATTCCGTCGAACGCGTGGAAGAGGGCAGCCGCCTGGTGGGCGAGGCCGGCGTCACGATGGAGGAAGTGGTCAACAGCGTGCGCCGTGTCACCTCGATCATCGGCGAGATCGCCGTGGCAACCGGTGAGCAGCGCGACGGGATCGAGCAGATCAGCGATGCCATCACCCAGATGGACAGCGTGACGCAGCAGAATGCGGCGCTGGTCGAGGAAGCCGCCGCTGCTGCCGAGGCCTTGCAGCTGCAGGCCGCAAGCCTGGAGGAAGCGGTGTCGGTGTTCAAGGTGCGCGAGACCGCAGGCGGCTCGCACATGAAACTGTCGCCAAGCCGCAGCTTGCGCGCCTTGCCGGCTTAAGGCGCCTTCTGCGGCGCGGCGCGGCCTGGTTTGCCGAAGAACCAGGCCAGCGCAGCATGCACGCGGCCGGCCCACGATTGCTCGTTATGGCGTCCCCCTTCGTCGACGAGGAATCGCAGGTCCCGGCCTTCGCGGTAGCCCTTCTTCAGCATGGCCTGGCGGAATGCTTCGCTGTCTTCCTGGCCGTCATAGACCGTTCCCACGTCGATGTAGAACCGGACCGGCATCTTCTTTGGCGGATGCTTCACTTCTTCCCGGTTGTTCCACCAGAAAGAGCTGGAGACGCCGCCTGCCATCGAGAATATTTGCGGGTAGCGCTGCGCGATGCCGATCGATGCCAGGCCGCCCAGCGATGAACCCATCACCGCCGTGTGCATGCGGCCGGGTTTGGTGCGGTATTGCTTGTCCACCCATGGCTTGACTGTTTTCGCCACGAAGTCGGCGTAGGCGTTCAGCTTTCCTCCGCCGTGCTTGGGGTCGCAACAGGGGGTGTATTCGGCGATGCGGTCAGCGGTGTTGTCGATGCCGACTACGATCACTTCCTCCATGTCGCCCTGGCGCACCAGGCGGTCCGCCACCTCGTCAATGTTCCATTCGGTACCGTAGCTGGCGGTTGTGGCGTCGAACAGGTTCTGGCCGTCGTGCATGAAAAGTACAGGGTAGCGCCGCCTGGTGTCGCTGCCGTAGCTTGGCGGCAGATAGATGCGTAGCGTGCGTTCGTTGCCCAGCTGGGGCGATTTGAACTTTTCCACCAGCTGCAAGGTGCCGTGCAGCGGCGGTTTGCTTGCGGCGGGTGCTGGCAGGAGGCGTGCCGCCAGCACGTCGGCATCGTTGCGTGCGCCGCTGCTGCCGCCCGCGTCGGCGTAGCCGGCGTTGGCTTGCAGGCTGCTCATATTGTAGAAGGGCTGCAGTTCGAGCCGGTAGCTGCCTTGTTTCAGCGTGGCGGGCAGGGGAGTCGACCATGCCGGGCCGTTGGCGGGAGCGTTGTGCGGCATCTGGATGACGCCCTCCACCGCGACCGCACCGTGTTTGTCGCGCAGGCGCAGGAACTGCACGGCGTTGGTGATGCCGAGGTTGATCTGGTGGGCGTGGTTGTTGTAGCGAAGCTGGACGTTGTAGCGTCCGTCTTTTGTCGCGGTCACGCTGTCCGTCACAGCACTTGGCCCGGCCGTGCTGCCGGCTGGGGTGGTGCAGAGCGGCTGCGAGTGATGGCTTCGCAAGCCGGTGGCCGGGTAGACCGCTTCCACCGCATGGCAGGACGACGTGGTGGCCGCAGGGCCAGGCGGCCAACTGCCGGCGGTGATGTCCGCAGCGACCAGTTGTCCGTCGCGGTACACGTTGAAGCGCGTGCCTTCCTGCGATTCCGCTCCCGGCGCGATGCGAAGGATGCCGTCTCCTGCTTGCCGGACGACCGGTTCTGGCGGTGCAGTCGAAGCGGCCTCGCTGCCCGCAAAGGTGATCTGCTGCCGCCCGGGCACCAGCGTGCCCATTTCTATTTCAATCAGGTTATCGTCGGCCAGTTCGTTCCATGCAATCGGGCCGCGCGCGTCCTTGCCATTCAGCTTGCCGCCTGCCGGCATGTAATAGCCCTCGAGCGCAACAGGCGGGGGAAGCTTGATCTTGATATGCAGCCGCTTGCCGTGCAAGACCAGGCCGGACAGCTCGATCGCATCGCTGCCCGCGAACCACTCGCGCCGCAGCCGGGCGGTAATGAAGGGATTGAGGTGCAGCCGCTCGGCATCGACGCCGACGCCAAACACCTGCTGCACCATCATCCCAAGGAAGCCGCCCACAGACCAAAGCTGGCGGCGTGAATTGATGGCCGGCGCGGAAGGATCGCCGCCTTGCCACTCCATGTTCTCCATATTCGACAGATTGAGCGCCGCGCCCTGCAGCAAGCTGGCATAGGCGGCGTCGGCAACGGCCACGTTTGCATACTGCGCAGCGGCCCTTAAGCCATAGGCTGTCACGAAAGGCCACAAGGCACGATTGTGGTACACCGGCAAACCTGGCTGCTGCGGCCAGATCACCGGCGCGCCCAATGGCCCGTGCGGATAACGGGCCAGTATCGACTGCGCCTGCCCGGCATCGGCGACGCCGGTGATGATGGCGAGCGACTGGCCAAGCCAGTCAAACTTGTGCATGGCGGCGCAGTCGAAGTGACCGGCGGCCAGGCTGCTGTACATGCCCGCGTCCTTGAGCCAAAGCCGGTCGTTGATCGCAATCTTCAAGCCTGACGCCCAGCGCGCGTACCGCAATGCCCCGTCGTTGTCGCCCGCCTGCTGCGCCAGTTCGGCCGCCAGCGTGAGTGCCTTATAGTGGGCGACGTTGGTCGACAGCGACTTGGACGTGGCTATGCTGGACAGGTCGTTGGGAATCCAGCCTGCATACGACTGTTCGCGCCAGTCGAGGAAGGACTGCTCGCCGTTGTATAAGCCGCTGGCGGGATCGTAAGCGGCGATGCGGTCGTTCTCGATCGTGTTGCGCAGCGCCAGCAAGGCAGTGGCGGCGAACTTCGCGCGTTCTTCCGCTGGCAGCGACTTGAGCGTTTGCTCGGCGCCGAAGGCCCAGCTGACGCGGTCCGTACTGACTGGCCAGCTTCCGCCGCTGCCCGTGTCTTGCACGATCTGCAGGCCGTCTTCGCTGCCGGCCGCCAGCGGCGGCTTGCCGTTACGGTAGCCGGAAAGCTTGAACAGCAGGGAGTTGCGAGTGCGTTGAGGATCAAGCATCGCCAGGCCCAGGTTGGCAGCGTAGGACAAGTCGCGCGTCCACACGTAATGCCATTTTTCGCCGGTTTCGAAGCACTCGCAAGCTATCGGCTGGCCGCCGTTGTAGCTGCCATCGCGGATGGCCTGCACCGAGTCCTGCTTCATTTCCGTCATCGCCAGTGCGAACAGTGCGTCGAAGGCCAGATTGCCGCTGCGGACTTTGGGCGAACCAGCCTGCTCGCTGAAGGTGATTGACTGCGGCGCATTGTCGCGCAGTGGCATGTTGGTGGACTGCGTGTAACTGCGCAGCGCCGCTTGCGCATCCGGCGTTGCAAAGCTGGCCTTGAAGCTGCCGAATGGGAGTTCGATGCTGGTATGTGCCAGCGCCGGGCCGCCTGCCAGCGCGCCCGCAGCTGCGAAGGCGGCTGAGATGGCAGCGGCAAGCAGCGGGCGGCGCAGCATCACTGGACCTCCATCACGAGGACCGAACGGGCTGGAAGCGTGAACCTGCCCGCCAGCGGAATGCTGCGGCCAGTGATGATGTCCGTGCCGCTGCGCACGCCGTCCAGCATTTCACGGAAACGGTCTGCATCCAGCGTCACATCCTTTGCGTTCTTGTTCAGCGCGACCATGACTTTCTGCTTGCCGTCATAACGGAAGTAGACGTAAGTATCCTGTTCCGGCCCGTATTGCATCATCTTCCCGTGCTGGACCGCGCTGGAAGTCTTGCGCCAGTTGGCCAGCTTTTTCACGAAGGACTGCATCTCGCGCTGCGCCGCGCTCAGGCCTTCGCCTGTAAAGGCATTCACTTTGTCGCCTGCCCAGCCGCCTGGCATATCGTGGCGATAGGATGGGTCGTCGCGGCCTTTCACGGTGCTCGGCATCAGGATTTCAGTGCCGTAGTAGAACTGCGGGATGCGCGGCACGGTCAGCGTAAAGGCCAGCGCCATGCGCAGCAGGGCAGGGTCGCTGTTCACCATGCTGAAGCTGCGCGCCAGGTCGTGATTACCCTCGAACAGCACCAGATTGGACGGGTTGGGATAGAGATAATCCTGCGCCAGCGTCTCATAGACGTCGTACAGGCGGTAGGTGCCGTCCGTGTCGCCCAATGCCTTGCGCAGCACGTCGTTAAGCGGGAAGTCCATCATGCTGGGCGCGTTCAGGGCCTGCCAGCGGGCCACGATAGGAATCCGGGTGCTCCATTCCTCGCCCACCATATTCAGGTTCGGATATTCCGCCCGCACGCGCTTCGACCATTCAGTCAGGAAGGCGGTATCGGAGTAGCCGTAGGTATCCACGCGCAGGCCGGACAGACCGGCATACTCGATCCACCAGATATTGTTCTGGATAAGGTAGTTCGCCACGAACGGATTGGTCTGGTTCATGTCCGGCATATGCGGCCCGAACCAGCCCTGGGTGAAGTTGCGCGCATCTTCCTTGCTGCCGTACGGATCGACGCTGGCAACGCGGTGGTGCGCGGTCGGCGTGTACTTGCCGTCGTAGCTGAGCCAATCCTGCATCGGCATGTCTTGCATCCACCAGTGGCGGCTGCCGATGTGGCTCAACACCACATCCTGGATCACGCCAATGCCGCGCGTGCGCGCCTGTGCCACAAAATTGCGGTAATCCTCATTGCTGCCGTAGCGCGCGTCGATCTTGTAATGGTCGGTTGCCGCATAGCCGTGGTACGAGTGGATATCCTGGTTGTTCTCCACCAGCGGCGTTGGCCACACCTGCGTGAAACCCATGTCCTTTATATAGTCCAGGTGCGCGGCCATGCCTGTCAGGTCGCCGCCGTGGCGGCCGTTGCCCTCGGCGCGGTTGGCCTTGTCCGGCATGCCGGCGATATTGTCGTTGGCTGGATTGCCGTTGGCGAAGCGGTCCGGCATGACCTGGTAGATCGCGTCGGATCTGTTAAAGCCCTGGCGCTGCGCCGAACCGGGCGTGCGCGCCAGTAATTGGTAACCATAAGTGAGGCTTGGCTTGCCCGGCGCGGCGAGGCGGATGTCGAAGCGGCCCGGCGCCACGTCCGGCGCCAGTACCAGGTCGATGAAGAGGTAGTTGCGGTTGGCCACCCGGCTCACGCTCCCGATCCGCACGCCTGGATAGTCGATCGTTGGTTCCAGGTCCGCCACCTGTGGCGCATTCACCATAAGTTGCAGCTTGGGATTCTGCATGCCGGCCCACCAGAAAGGGGGCTCCATATGCTGGACAGTTGGCGGGGCTGCATGGGCGGCTTGCAGGAGGGCAAGGCCAAGCAGGGCGGCGAAAGCAGTCTTCTTCATGAAATCTCCGGTCTGGACGTCTTATGGGCCCGACAATACACCGAAATTGACTGTAGTTCTACTACACATGGATATGTCTAAATTTGTAGCCGAAATACAACGTGCCGGTGCCAAATAACAGAGAGAAGCCGCCGGGAAAGGCAGAAATACACAGGAATGATGATGGTCATTCATTGACACCAAATCTAGTTTTAGTACAGAATCCGCCTCAGAGCGTCCGTAAGAGCGTTCGCTTTCCAAGGATTCCCGTGTAGTCGAAATAAACCGGTCTGTGTAGGTTGCGGGAAAGAATGTTTAATGAGTGAGGGGACTTTGATGACTATCTTCGCCAACAAGCGAGGCAATACCGCTTTCCGACTGAGTCCGGTTGCGGCTGGGTGTGCTGTATTTGTATCCGCCTTCGCGGGCTCTGCGTACGCGCAGACCGCAACCACCACCGCCACCGCCACCGGCCAGGCAGCTGACGCGCCGATGCAAACTGTGACCGTGTCCGGCATTCGCCGCGGTATTGAGGACGCGATCTCCGTCAAGAAAAACGCGACTTCCATCGTCGAGGCCATCTCCGCGGAAGACATCGGCAAGCTGCCTGATACCTCCATCGCCGAATCCATCGCCCGCCTGCCAGGCCTGGCTGCCCAGCGCGTTGCCGGCCGTGCGCAAAACATTTCCGTACGCGGCCTGTCGCCGGACTTCGCTACCACCCTGTTGAACGGCCGCGAGCAAGTTTCCACCGGCGACAACCGCAGCGTGGAATTCGACCAGTACCCGTCCGAACTGATTGGCGCGGTTACCATTTACAAGACCCCTGACGCCGGCATGGTCGGCCAGGGCCTGTCCGGCACCCTGGACCTGCAGACCGTGCGTCCGCTGGCCTTCGGCGGCCGCACCGTGTCCCTGAACGCCCGCATGGAAAAGAATTCGCTGGGCAGCATCGCCGACACCGATTCGCGCGGCGGCCGCTTCAGCGCCACCTACATCGACCAGTTCGCCAACCGCACCATCGGCGTGGCGATCGGCTTCGCCCACCTGGATTCGCCAGTGCTGGCCCGCGAAACCGGCCTGTATGAGCCATGGAAGAATGAGTCCCGTCCTGGCGTGCCTGCCGGTACCATGGTCACCGATGGCATCAAGTCCCTGGCACGCAGCGGCTATAACAAGCGCGATGGCCTGATGGGCGTGTTGCAGTACCGTCCGAGCAAGAACTTCACTTCGATGGTCGACGTGTATGCTTCGCGCTTCAAGCATGAAGACACCGCAAACCAGTTCGAAGTTCACGTCGGCGGCTACAACGGCGGCAACACTCCGGGCCTGAACTTCGAAAATGTCACCACCAACAATGGTTCCTTCGCCACTGGTACCGCAACCGGCGTGTACCCGCTGGTGCGCGGCATGTACGACAAGCGCAAGGACGACATCCGCGCCATCGGCTGGAACAACGAATGGAAGATGGATGGCTGGTCCCTGGTAGCTGACCTGAGCCGCTCCACCGCCAAGCGTGATGAAGTGAACCTGGAAAACAACCTGCAGATCAGCGACGCAGCCGGCAATCCATACCTGGATTCCGTTGCCCTGGCGCTGGGCACCGGCGGCTTCCCGACCATGAACCCGGGCCGCGACTACAGCAACCCGGCCAGCCTGTACGTGCGTAACACCATCTACGGTTCCGGCTACGGCAAGACTCCGCACGTGGAAGACAAGCTGAATGGCTTCAAGCTCGCTGCCAACATCCAGTCGTCCGGCGCGCTTGAGAAGTACTTCTCGAGCTTCGATATCGGCGTTCACTACTCCGACCGCAGCAAGGAAAAACACCAGCCGGAAGGCGACATCAAGCTGGCAGGCGCTGCTTCGACCATTTCGTCGGACCTGCTGTATGCACCGGTTGATCTGGGCTTCGCAGGCGTAGGCACCATCCCTGCTTGGAACGTGCCGGGCGTCGTGGCCAAGTACATGACCTTCGCTCCGACCGAAGACAAGAGCTACCTGATCGCCAAGGCCTGGACCGTGAATGAGAAGATCACCACGACCTTCGCCAAGGCCAATATCGAACATGAACTGGGCGATGTCAGCCTGCGCGGTAACTTCGGCGTGCAAGTGCAGCGCACCGACCAGTCCTCGGACGCCAAGTACTGGGACGGCACTGCCGCAGCCGGCCAGGAAGTCAAGCCAGTCCACGACGGCAAGACCTACACCGACGTGCTGCCAAGCATGAACCTGGCCTTCCAACTGCCGAACGACCACACCGTGCGCATGGCCCTGGCCAAGCAGATCGCCCGTCCACGCGTTGACCAGCTGCGTTCCGCACTGGACTTCAACGTCGGCACCAACGACTTCAAACCAGGCGGCAGCGGCGGTAACGCGCAGCTGGACCCATGGCGTGCCAAGGCATTCGACCTGTCGTACGAAAAATACTTCGGCAAGAAAGCCTACGCGGCACTGGCGTTCTATTACAAGAAGCTGGATACCTACATCTTCACCGAGACCCGTACCCGCGACTTCTCGGCGCAGATCCCTGGCACCAAGGCGATTACCCCGTTCGGTAACTACACCGCTCCTTACAACGGCAAGGGCGGCAACATGAAGGGCCTGGAGCTGACCGCTTCGCTGCCGCTGAACATGGTGACTCCGGTACTGGACGGCTTCGGCGTGAGCGGCAGCTATTCGTACAACGACAGCGCCATCACCATCAAGGAACCTAGCGCCAACCTGGGCCAGACCATCATGCTGCCAGGCCTGTCGAAGCACACCAGCAACCTGACCATGTACTACGAGAAGGCCGGCTTTGAGACTCGCCTGAGCCAGCGCAAGCGTTCGGACTTCGTAGGTGAGATCGGCAACTTCGCCGGTGAGCGTTCGCTGCGCTACGTTGTTGGCGAAAACATCCTGGACTTCCAGGTTGGCTACACCTTCAACGAAGGCATGTTCAAGGGCGTAGGCCTGGTCCTGCAGGTGAACAACCTGCGCGATGCTGCTTACGAGACCTACAACGGCAACCGCAACCAGCAACTGGAATACCAGAAGTATGGCCGCACCTTCCTGCTGGGCGCGAACTACAAGTTCTAAGCATCCAGTAGCAAAGGAAACGGGGGCCGCGGCCCCCGTTTTTGTATTACTTGGCTTTGGCGGCCAATTGCTTGTTCTGCTCGTCCAGCCAGACTTTCAGCGGGGCGAAGTAGTCGAGCAGGGCTTGGCCGTCGATGCGGTCTTCGCCGGTAGCGGCTTTCAGCTCTTCGGGCCATGGCTTGGACGTACCCATCTCCAGCATGGTCCACAGCTTCTTGCCGGCTTTTTCGCTGCCGTAGATCGAGCACTGGTGCAGCGGACCGGTGTAGCCGGCTTCCTTGCACAGGGCACGATGGAACTGGAACTGCAGCAGGTGGGCCAGGAAGTAGCGGGCGTAAGGCACGTCGGCAGCAACGTGGTACTTGGCGCCGGCGTCAAAGCCGTCAGCCAGCATCGGCAGGGGGCGCTTCACGCCCATGTACTGCTCGCGCAGTTGCCACCAGCTCTTGTCGTAGTCCGCTGGCTTGGTCTTGCCGCTGTAGACGTCCCAGCGCCATTTGTCGACCGAATAGCCGAACGGCAGGAAGGCAACCTTGGCCAGGGCGCGCTTCAGCAAGACGCCGATGTCGGCGTTCGGGTCCGGGTTCTCGTTCATCAGGCCGACCTTCTTCAGGTAGCTCGGAGTGATCGACAGCGCAATGGTGTCGCCAATGGCTTCGTGGAAGCCGTCGTTGGCCCCGGTGCGGAACAGGTTGGACTGGTTCTTGTAAGCCAGGTCGTAATAGATATGTCCCAGCTCATGGTGAATGACGGCGAATTCTTCTTCGGTCGGGCGGATGCACATCTTGATACGTACGTCGTCCTTGCCGTCAAGCTGCCATGCCGAAGCGTGGCATACCACGTCGCGGTCGCGCGGCTTTTCCAGCAGCGAACGCTGGTAGAAGGTCTCCGGCAGCTTGGGCATGCCCAGCGAGGTGTAGAAGCGCTCGCCGTATTGCACCATTTCCTTGGCGCTGGTCTTGCGCTCTTCCAGCACCTTGGTCAGGTCGAACTTGGAGGCACCGGTGGCAGGCATCAGCAGCGGGTAGATGTTCTCCCAGCTCTGGCTCCACATATTGCCGAACAGGTGGGCCGGGATCGGGCCTTCCAGCGGCACCTGGTCCGGACCGTAGGTCTCGCGCAGCTTGTAGCGGGCGTAGGTATGCAGCGCGTCGTACAGCGGCTTTACTTGCTGCCAGGTGCGCTCCATCTCGGCCGAGAATTGTTCCGGCGTCATGTCGTAGCCCGAGCGCCACAGGGCGCCGGTGTCGGCATAGCCCATTTCGCGCGCGCCCTTGTTGGACAGCTCGACGTAGTCGGTGTACAGCTTCTTGTAGGAAGGCGACTGCATGTGCCAGCCGTTCCACGCGTCCAGCAGGACTTTCGGATCGCGGCTGTTGGCCAGGGTCTTTTCCAGTTCGCCCAGAGCCATGCACTGGCGGCCGTCAGTCGGGCAGTATTTGGCCTTGCCGTAGGCGCCATTCAGCTTGGCGTTGGCGTCGGCGTAGGCCTGGCGCTCCTTCGGATCCGGCAGCATCAGCGTCAGCTGCAGCAGCTTGATTTTGCGCGCTTCGTCATCCGGCAGCTTGACGCCGTTGAAGCGGCGGGCTTCCAGCGCAGCCTGGCCGGCCGCATCCAGTTGCTGCTCGCCGAAGTAGGCGGTCAGCGCTTCCGTGTCGTCGGTGATGAAGTTCTGAGCAACCCAGGCGGCCTTGTTGGCGTCGTTGCCCAGTTTGTCGAATTTTTCTTCAGTCTGCGCGATGAATTTCTTCGCTTCGGCCGGAGTACCTTTGCCTTTTTTGGCGGCTGGCGCGGCATGGGCAAAGCCCGCTGCCAGGGCCAGGCCCAGGGCCAGAGCCATTGGTTTTTTCATAGTCGTTTTATTCAATTCATTCTCCTCTCAGATAAAACTGCCCGCTAATATATCACCCCATGAAACTAATTAAATTTGCAATATTGGCCCTTATTAGCCAAGCTGCCATGGCGCAGAACGCGGATCGCCATTTCTTATCTGCCGCGAAGAGCGGCAACGCCCTGGAAATCGGCACAAACGATGGCAAGTACATCATCAAGCCTTACTCCGCCGCCGTTGTGGAAACCACCTTCATTCCAAAGGGCGAAGTGGTAGATGCGGTGTCGCACGCGGTAGTGTTGCCGCCTGCGGTCGTGGCCAGCACCCTGCGCGAGGAAGGCGGCGTGCTGGAATTCGCCACGCCGGGCATTACCGTGCGTGTGGAGAAGCAGCCGTTCCGCATCAGTTATTTGTATAAAGGCCAGCCGCTGGTGGCCGAAAGGCGCGGTTACCGCCGCGAAGGCGGCATGGAAGCGATCGAGTTTTCCCTGGACGGCGACGAGGCCCTGTATGGCGCCGGTGCAAGGGCGACCGGCATGAACCGCCGCGGCAACCGCTTCCAGTTGTACAACCGTGCCCATTACGGCTATGAGGCCCGCTCGCAGCTGCTGAATTTCACCATTCCGATGGCGCTGTCATCGAAGAAGTACGCCATCCACTTCGACAACCCGCAGATCGGCTACCTGGATTTCGATAGCAGGAAAGACGGCACGTTGTCCTACGAAACCATTGGCGGCCGCAAGACTTACCAGGTGATCGCCGGCGAGCAGTGGGAAGACGTGGTGGCCAACTACACCAGCCTGACCGGCCGCCAGCCCTTGCCGCCGCGCTGGGCCTTCGGCAACTTCGCCAGCCGCTTCGGCTACCATACGGAGGCGGAGACGCGCGCGGTGGTCGACAAGTTCATCGCCGACAAGATCCCGGTCGATGCCGTGGTGCTGGACCTGTACTGGTTCGGCAAGACCGTCAAAGGCACCATGGGCAACCTGGCCTGGGACAAGGAAAGCTTCCCCAGCCCGAAAGGCATGATGGCCGACCTGGCGGCAAAGGGCGTGAAAACCGTTGTCATTACCGAGCCTTTCGTACTGACCACGTCCAGCCGCTGGCAGGAAGCGGTCGAAAAGAAGGCGCTGGCTACCGACGCTGCGGGCGCGCCGTTCAAATATGACTTCTACTTTGGTAACACCGGCCTGGTTGACCTGTACCGCCAGGAAGGGCGCGACTGGTTCTGGAATATCTACAAGGAGCTCAAAGAGGGCGGCGTGGCCGGATGGTGGGGCGACCTTGGTGAGCCGGAGGTGCATCCTTCCGCACTGCGCCATGGCAGCAATGGCCAGCTTGGCGCCGACCAGGTCCACAATATCTACGGTCATGACTGGGCGCGGCTGATCGCCGAAGGCTACAAGAAAGACTTCCCGAACGAGCGTCCCTTCATCCTGATGCGTGCCGGTTATTCCGGCTCGCAGCGCTTCGGCATGATCCCATGGTCCGGCGACGTGCAGCGGAGCTGGGGCGGCCTGCAGTCGCAGATGGAAATTGCCTTGCAGATGGGCATGCAGGGCCTGGCCTATATGCATTCCGACCTGGGTGGCTTTGCTTCGCCAATGCTGGACGATGAACTGTATGTGCGCTGGATGCAGTATGGCGTGTTCCAGCCTGTGTTCCGCCCGCATGCGCAGGAAGAGGTGCCGGCCGAGCCGGTATTCCGCGCCGAACGCACCAAAGCGCTGGCGCGCGATGCGATCCGCCTGCGCTACGCCATGCTGCCTTATAACTACAGTGCGGCATTCGACAATAGCCGGACCGGCTTGCCGCTGATGCGCCCGATCATGTTCGAGGGCGGCGACAACGGCGTGGCATCGACTTACCTGTGGGGCCGGGACTTCCTGGTGGCGCCGGTCACCGAGCCCGGTGCGCAGCGCAAGGAAGTCAATTTCCCGGCGTCGGCCAAGGTCTGGTTCGACTTCTATGGCGACGCGGCGCACAAGGGCGGCATCAACGAGGTGGTGCCGGTGGTCGCCGATCATATTCCGGTCTTCGTACGCGCCGGTGCGTTCGTGCCGCTGGCGAAGGTGGTGCAGACCACGCGCGACTACAACACGAAGCAGATCGAGTTGAATTACTACTACCACGCCACAGCCGGCGCCACCAGCGGCAAGCTGTATGACGACGACGGTGCGACCGCCAACGCCTACGAACAGGGAAAATACGAAATCGCTCATTTTGCCGGCGCTGCATCGGCAAGCGGTTTCGACATTGGTATTGAGACCGAGGTTGGCAAAGCGTGGCAGCCAGTCAGCCGCGTCTACGCGCTCAAGGTCCACAATATAGTGAGCCGCCCGCGCAGCGTAAAGCTGGATGGCAAGGCTGTCGAGGCCCGCTGGGATGCCCGCAGCCACACCCTGCAACTGGCTTTGCCAGCAGGTAGTGCAATGAAGGCAAAACTGTCTGTTGTTTTGTAGCCTGACTACAAAAACGTCTAAAAATGGCGTATTTGCGGGCTGTCTGCACATTGACAGCCTGAATTTGCCATGTTATTTTGCTACAAAATTACTCGGGGACAGTGATGCAAATGCATTCCATCATCAGCAAGCCGCGGCTGACCTTTTGGCAGTTGTGGAACATGAGCTTCGGCTTCTTTGGCATCCAGTTCGGTTTCGCACTGCAGAACACCAATACCAGCCGCATTTTCTCGACCCTGGGCGCGACCCCGGACGAACTGCCGCTGTTCTGGCTTGCTGCTCCGGTCACCGGCCTGCTGGTGCAGCCGATCATCGGCTACCTGAGCGACAACACCTGGCACGCGAAGTGGGGACGTCGTCGTCCTTTCTTTTTCATCGGCGCCCTGCTGGCGAGCATCGCACTGTTCCTGATGCCGAATTCAAGCGCGTTGTGGATGGCGATCCTCGTGCTGTGGTTGATGGATGCATCGATCAATATCTCGATGGAGCCATTCCGCGCCTTCGTCGGCGACAAGCTGGATGAATCACAGCAAACCGCCGGCTTCGCGATGCAGACTTTCTTTATCGGCCTGGGGGGCGTGATTGCTTCGCTGCTGCCAATGATCTTCACCAATTTCCTTCACGTCAGCAATGAAGTGGTCAACGGCGCAATCCCCGACTCCGTGCGCTACTCGTTCTATGCTGGCGGTACTGCATACTTCCTGTCGGTGCTGTGGACCGTGTTGACCGCCGACGAACTGCCGCCGGAAGATGTCGAGAAGTTCCGTATGGAGAAAGCGCAACGCCGAGGCTTCCTGTTCTCACTGAAGGAAGTGTTTGGCGGCTTCGTGCACATGCCGAAAACCATGGTGCAATTGGCGCTGGTGCAGTTCTTCGCCTGGTTTGCACTGATGGGCATGTGGGTCTTCACTACCCCGGCAGTTGCAGAAAACGTGTTCGGCACCACCGACGGCAAATCGGCCATCTTCCAGGAGGCGGGCAACTGGGTCGGCAACTTGTTCGCGATCTACGGCGGCGTGTCCGCGCTGGTGGCTTTCCTGCTGCCTAAGCTGGCACACGTCACTAGCCGCAAAATGGTGCACATGCTTTGCCTGGTGATTGGTGGCCTGAGCCTGATCAGCATTGCCTTCATCCATGACAAGAACATGCTGATGCTGCCGATGATCGGCGTGGGTATTGCATGGGCCAGCATCCTGACCATGCCGTACGCGATCCTGGCTGGTGCGCTGCCGGCCAAGCGCATGGGTTACTTCATGGGCGTGTTCAACTATTTCGTGGTGCTGCCGCAGATTGTCGCCAACCTGGTGCTCGGCCCTGTCATCAAGCACCTGTTCAACGGCCACTCGGTGTATGTCCTGGTGCTGGGCGGCGTCTCGATGGCAATCGGCGGCATCGTTTGCCTGATCGTGGGCGACTCGGCCAAGAAGGAAGCCTAAGCCATCCAGCGGCGCGCACCAAACGCGCCATTCGCAGGAAAATAAATGGGGACGTACCCCATTTATTTTTCGAAGAAAAATGGGGTACGTCCCCATTTATTTTCTGAGGAGCGAATATGGCAATCCAGACGGTGGCAACTACTCCTATCCCCGGGCAACGCCCGGGGACTTCGGGGCTGCGCAAGAAAGTCGCAGTGTTCCAGCAGCCTCACTATCTCGAGAATTTCGTACAGGGCGTGTTCGACACGCTTGGTTCAGTCGCCGGCAAGACGCTGGTGCTGGGCGGCGATGGCCGTTTCCACAATCGTGAAGCAATCCAGGTAATCCTGAAGATGGCCGCTGCGCACGGCTTTGCACGCGTGTTGCTGGGGCGGGGCGGCATCCTGTCCACGCCGGCCGCGAGCTGTGTGATCCGCAAGCATGGCGCACTGGGCGGCATCATCCTCTCGGCCAGCCACAATCCCGGCGGCCCGGACGGCGATTTCGGCATCAAGTACAACGCCGCCAACGGCGGCCCCGCGCCTGAAACGCTGACCGAAGCAATCTACGAACGTACGCTGGCGCTGGCGCAATACCGCATCAGCGATGCGTCCGATATCGACATCGATTCACCCGGTGCGCGCACGCCCGTCGAAGCCATGGCGGTCGAAGTCATCGACCCCGTCGCCGACTATGCGGAACTGATGGCGAAGCTGTTCGACTTCGACGCCATTCGCCGCCTGTTTGCCGGTGGCTTTACCATGCGGTTCGACGCCATGAATGCCGTTTCCGGCCCGTACGCCCACGCCATCCTTGAGGGCATGCTGGGCGCACCGGAGGGCACGGTGATCAATGGCACGCCGCTGGCGGACTTTGGCGGCCTGCATCCCGATCCCAATCCGGTGAACGCAGAAGAACTGATCGATATCATGTGCGCCAACGCCGCGCCGGACTTTGGTGCCGCCTCCGACGGCGACGCCGACCGCAATATGATCGTCGGCCGCGATTTCGTCGTCACACCTTCGGACAGCCTGGCCGTGCTGGCTGCGAATGCGACCGTAGCGCCAGGCTATGCGGACGGTATCGCCGGCATTGCCCGTTCCATGCCCACCTCGCGTGCCGCCGACCGGGTGGCTGCCGAACTTGGCGTGCCTTGCTATGAGACGCCAACCGGGTGGAAGTACTTCGGCACGCTGCTCGACGCCGGCAAGGCTACCTTGTGCGGCGAAGAGAGCTACGGCACCGGTTCGCGCCACATCCGCGAAAAGGACGGCCTGTGGGCGGTATTGTTCTGGCTGAACCTGCTGGCCGTGCGCGGCGGCTCGGTGCAGGACATCGTCACGGCGCACTGGCAGCGCTTTGGCCGCCATTACTACTCGCGCCACGATTACGAAGCCATCGCAAGCGATGCGGCGCAGCTGCTGATGCAGGACTTGCGCATCAAGCTACCCAACCTGCCGGGGCAGAAATTGAACCATTACCAAGTGCAGGCCGCCGACGATTTCGAATACGTCGACCCGGTGGACGGCTCGCACGCCAGCCAGCAAGGCGTTCGCATCATGATGACGGACGGCTCGCGCATTGTGTACCGCCTGTCCGGTACCGGCACCGAGGGCGCCACCTTGCGCGTCTACCTGGAGCGCTACGAGGCGGATCCGGAGCAGCATCATATCCCAACGCAGCAAGCCCTCGCAGGGCTGATTGCAATCGCAGACAGCGTGGCGAGCATCGCCATGCACACAGGCCGCAGTAATCCAACAGTCATTACATAGGAAAAGCTGAATGAAACTTTCATCCCTCGCGTTGTCCTTGCTACTTGCCGCTGGCGCCAACAGTGCATCCGCGGCGCCGCCCAAGCCCTTCCTTTGGGAGAATGCGACCGTCTACTTCCTGGTGACCGACCGTTTCGCCAATGGCGACAAGGCGAACGACCTGGCCTATGGCCGCAAGGCAGACGCTGCACCACTGCGCGGCTTCATGGGCGGCGATTTCAAGGGGCTGACGGCAAAGATCAAGTCCGGCTATTTCGACGAGCTGGGAGTGGACGTGATCTGGACCACCCCGCCAGTCGAGCAAATCCACTCCGGCACCGACGAAGGAACCGGCAAGTCCTACGGCTTCCACGGCTATTGGGCGCGCGACTTTACTGCGATGGACGCCAACCTTGGCACGGAAAAAGACTTCCGCGATTTCGTTGAAGCCGCTCATGCTCGCGGCATTCGCGTGCTGCTGGACGTGGTGATGAACCACACGGGCCCAGTGACGGAGGCCGACCCTGCCTGGCCCAAAGGCTGGGTACGCACCGAGCCGCAATGCCAGTACAAGGACGTGCCGTCCACCGTAAGCTGCACGTTGGTAAAGAACCTGCCAGACTTCCGCACTGAGAGCGATACGCCGGTGGAACTGCCGCCAGCGCTGGCAGCCAAGTGGAAAGCCGAAGGCCGCTACGAACGCGAAGTGAAAGAACTCGATGACTTCTTTGCCCGCACCGGCTATCCACGCGCCCCGCGCTACTACCTGATGAAATGGCACGCGGACTGGGTGCGCAAATACGGCGTCGACGGCTTCCGCGCAGATACGGCCAAACACGTTGAGCCTGCGGTATGGGCCGAGCTGCGCAAGGTCGCACTGGCCGCGCACGACGAATGGAAAAGCCTGAATCCAAGGAAGGTGCTGGGTGATGGCCGCTTCTACATGCTGGCGGAGGTCTACAACTACAACATCGCTCATGGCCAGGACTTCGATATGGGCGGCGGCGAGAAAGCCAATTACTACGCGAATGGTTTCAATGGCCTGATCAACTTTGGCTTGGTGCATGATGCGAAGGGCGACTACGAAACCTTGTTCAGCAAATACGCGGCGCAACTTGCTGGTCCGCTGAAAGGGCATTCGGTCATGAACTATATGGACTCGCACGACGACGGCAATCCCTTCGACCCTGCGCGCCAGAAGCCGTTCGAGACAGCCAACAAGCTGCTGCTCGCCCCCGGCGCCGCACAGATCTACTACGGCGACGAAATCGCACGGCGCCTCGACGTGGCCGAAGCGAAGGGCGATGCAAAGCTGCGCTCCTTCATGAATTGGGGCGACTTGAAAACAAATGCCAAAGTGAGGACGCACTGGGCAAAGCTGGGGAAATTCCGCCAGGCGCATCCTGCGGTCGGTGCCGGCGAGCATAAGAAGCTGGCGGACCTGCCGTACACCTTCAGCCGCGTACGTGGCGAGGACAAGGTAGTCGTGGCGCTGGATGTGAAGACCGGCCAGCCAGTGGATATAGCGGTCGGCGGCGTATTTGCAGACGGCACCAAGGTAAAAGATGCCTACGCCGGCGTCGCCTATACCGTGAAGGACGGCGTCGTTCGCACCAACGGCAAAAACTCCACAATCCTGCTCTCGCCATAAGGCCGGCTTGGGTCCGGCTTGCCAGAAGCGCGCAGTTTGGCGCAAACTATCGGATTGTAAAAAAATCAATTCAGCAATGTTACGAGTAATTGCCACCGTTTTGTCTTGCCTGTTTTTCCTGAGCGGGTGCTCTGGCGTTCCAGACTGCGACGGTGGGCGCGCGGAGGACGAAATGGCGGCACACGTTTACACGATAGTATCAAGGGCTTTCGACGATGTATCGCAAAGCGCATTGCAGAAGGCAGCGCAAAGCGCATCGCAGAAGGCGTTTCCTGCGGCTATTCCTGTGCCGCCCCGGCACCAGGCGATGATTGACGCCTACCAGCCGTTCCTCGCGGTTGACCACGACGTCATGTGGCTCTTGCCCCGGCTTTACGCGCGGATGCCGGCAGGGTGGCAGGAAATTGGCCTTGGCACCTACTTGAGAAAGAGTAACTTCAGGGAGCTTAAGCGAGATCAGGGTGAGGCTGACTGACCACGAGAGGCTCCCGGACAGGATTGAAGGTGGAATAAACTACACCAAGGTTTGCCGCGCCAAGCTGTGGATAGAGTCCACTTCGGACTCGGCACCGAAAGTGGCCCCAATCACGTTGGTCTACTCCGCCAACTCGCCACCACGTACTTCGGTTCCAATCCACATTGGGATCAACTTCTTTGAGGCGTCGGAAGCGCCTTTACCATTTTCGCTCACCGAGATGGAAAAGATTCAGCTGATGATGTTTGGCGCAACAAGAGATAAGGAAGCACGGCCAGCACCTCAGCGGCCACTTGCCCGTATCCAGCGGGTCGGCCTGCGCGCGCTTCGCGTTCATGTCGAAGCTGCGGAGGCGAAGAAGACGCCATCCGGCCAATAACGCCATTGCGCCTGGCAACAAGATACAAGTTTTTGCAGGTTATGCGATGACCTCCCCAAGCTTAGGCGCAAGCTGCATTTTGAGGTACATGATTTCATGGCCGGCGTAATGCCTCACAGTTTCACCAACATTCGAAAAACCATTCCGAGCATAAAATCGCAAGGCATCCCCGTTCGATTTTGCGACGTTCAGGGAAAGACCTTCCGTTCCCCTTGCCAGCACGGCATCAAGCAGTGACTGGCCGATACCTCTGCCTCGCACCGCACCATCAACAAACAGAGCCCTCAATTGGCCGGCAAAAGTCGCCGCGAACCCACGTACAGTGCCATCGTCGAACACGATGACATCGGATTCGTAAAAAGCCGCCAGGAGAACTTCGTCCTGATTAAGTGGGGTGACGTTAAAAGGGTAGGGCTCGAACTTCAGTTCTTCCCGCTTTGCTTCAAAATAGATGCGACAGACTGCAGGGAAGTCCGAGGCTTTGAAGTCGCGTACCGTCATTGCTAAGCTGTTCCTATTTGAGATCCGAAGCCGGTGGTTCGCATAACTCGCAATTCCCTGTTTTGTCGCTGGGATTTTTCCTCGCTAGCGACAGAATCTTTTCCACTTCCTTCCGGCGAAGAGAGATTGTCTTGTCCTCTTTAACGCCGTAACGAATTGCGGCGTCATAAAGCACGTCAGCCGATTCCACTGCACCCGCGAGCAGCTCCAGATTCGCCCAATCGAGCAGCAGCCCTGCAACCATTTTGTCTGGAGCGGGAACGAACCAGATCCGCTCCGTCAGTTGGTAGCTTAGCGCACGGCCCATCGCGTACAGAGAGGTTGGCTTTCCATCGTTCCCGTTGGGAAGCTGTGCCGGAAGTCGCGGCATTGCATCATTGCCGAAGTCGAGATTCAGGATTGATTTTCCAGAAGTCGGCCGAGGGACTTTCCCTAACTTTGCATTCAGGATGTGAACATGCAGCCATTCAGTTCCAAAGTGGTCGTTCGGATTTCGCTTCAGCCCTTCGAGAATCCATTTCAATGCATCTTCGTTCTGCCCCAGTAATTCGTATGCAGTACCCAAGTTGGACGCTGTTTGATATTTCCCTGGGTACTTGTTCTCTATAAATTGAAGCAGTTTCACCGCTTCAGGCAATTTGTCGAAGCGGATCAGAACTGCGGACAATTCGATTAAATTGCGGAATGTTGGCGACTTGCGCACTTCTGCGACCGCGTACTTAGACCAAGGAATCAGAAAGGCTTTGTCGTTCGGTGTGATCAGCTGGGGCTTGAGGCCATTGCCCGTGTATGTGCCTGGCCTGATGATTTCGCCGCGGTAGTTGGTGCCGACCGAATTGATACATGCATTGGCTTGCAAGGAGGCGATTAATATGGCTGCGACGACCAGAGCGTGCAAAGTTCTCTTCATGGAGGAGACCAAAATTGAATCAGGATATCATCACGCCTGATCCAGAAAGCTCACCGATTTCCACACTCTTCTTCGCCGGGATAAGTAATGCGTACCCCTTCAACGCTGGCAAATGGCGTCATCTTGTGTGGTCGCCGTTGTCGCGCGTCGATGATGTCGTCCACGTGCACGCCGCGGACAAGCAAAGCGTCGGCCACCAGCGAGCGGTGGCAGCGCCACGGTACTGCTTCGGCACACATCAGCACACAGCACTTGTTGCGTCCGAGTTCCACCACAGCATCGACGTTCTCCGCAAACTCCTCCGTCTGCATATAGTCGGCATAGCCGCGAAAGGACAGGTTACGCCAGCCAGTATTTTCGGAATCCTTCCGTGGACGACGCAGCCCGCCAAGCCCGCGCATATAACGGTACTCGATTCCTGCTGCGGCCAGCGACGCAGCTAACTGGTCTTGCCCAAACTGTGGATTATGGCGCGACTTCGGCACCGTCCTGATGTCGAGAAGGCATTCGATGCCGTTTTGGCGCAACAGCCCGATGAATTCGTCGACTGAACGATTCGAGTGGCCGATAGTGCAGACGAGTTCCTGCGTCATGCTCAGCTTTCGCGATGGCTTTATCCATATTCTGGCATGAACGCACATTCATTTGCGTCCATCTGAAATGGCGCACCAGCCTGTTGAGCATTCCATCCATTTGCAGTGATATCGCCTTGAATCGCGCGAAGGATGATTGTCATGGATGGGCGGCCGCTGGCCTTTAAGTTTATTCAACAAACACTATAGCCGTCCGCGCCGGAATGGTGAAGCTGCCCGTTGCTGCGTCGTAGCGAGCCGCCGCCCCAGCTTGGACGGGATGCAGGCGATAAGCCTTGCCGGCTTCGCCAGCGGCGACGATTGTCTGCTCCACCTTGTCCGCGTTGATAAAGTAAGCAACCGTCTTGAACCCCGCGCCTTCATAACCAGCGCCATCCAGGCGTGCCGCGACGACGGTTGCCACCTGTTCCGGTCCGGTGTTCAGGAAGTGCAGGCGTTTCCTGATATCGTCCGCGGTCCGCATGCGGAACAGTGTACTGCTGGCACGAATGCGCAGCAGGTCGCGGAAGGCGTCGCGTGAGAATGCGATATCGACGGGCGTTGGCTGCAGCGCGCGATTGGCCAGCAAGGGCTGGAGCAGTGCATAGTCCTTGCCGTTGTCCGCAGCAGGCGGCAGGCCGGATCCGAAATAGTTGGTCTGGTAGGTCCAGTCGAGGCGATTGAACCAGTCGCCCGATTCAAAGCTGTTGCGGTCCATCGATTTAGAACGCAGGATTTCAAACCCGGCGTGGTAATACGCCACGCCCTGCGAGAAAGCGTTGATTGCCGCCGCCAGCATCTGCACGCGTGCGCGGTCGGCGCTGGTTGTGGATATCGGCAGCTTGAGGGCATTGATGTCGTACAACGTCTGGTTATCGTGGTTCTCTACGTAGTTGACTACTTCGCTGGGCTGGCTCGCATAGCCGGCCGGCTGGTTGCCGCCATACACGATTGCCTGCAGCTCCTTGGTTTCACCGGTAAAGGTCTGCATGCGGTAGCTGCGGATCGAGCCTGCCAGGCCGACTTTCACGAGGTCGGATGCCTTCATCAGGTCCGTCACGGGACGCAAGCCGGCGCCGGCGTTCGGGTCGTACACAAGGCCATTGATGAACCCCTGCTGCGCGACCATTTGCGCACCCGAATCTCCAGCGCCTCCGCCGCGTACTGCATCGCGCGCGCGGTCGCTGAATGTGCCGATGCCGCTGCCGTTCAGCGACAGTTGCGAAGCCTGCACGAAGCGTGCACCGTCGGCGACTTCGCCGAAGTTCCAGCCCTCGCCGATCAGGTTCACGTGTCGCCCGGCCGCTTTATTGACGCGCACCTGCAGCGCTTCCATTGCGGCGCGCGGCTGGTGTCCCATCAGGTCGAAGCGGAAGGAATCGATGTGATAGTGCTTGGTCCACAGTTCGGCCGAATCGATCATCAGCTTGGCCATCATGCGATTCTCGGTGGCTGTGTTGAAGCAGCAGGTGGAGTTTTCGATTTCGCCTTTCAGGTTCAGCCGCTGGTAATAGCCGGGTACGATGCGGTCCAATACCGAGCGCTCGTGCTGTCCGCCGCGATAGGTGTGGTTGTAGACCACGTCGGTGCCGACCCGCAGGCCGGTCTTGTGCAGCGCCATCACCATTTCGCGTAGTTCGATAATGCGGCGCGCGCCGTCGGAGGCATCGGTGCTGTAGCTGCCTTCAGGGGCGTTGTAATGCCAAGGGTCGTAACCCCAGTTGTAGCAGTCCTTCAGCGCGTTGTCGCTGACGATTCTCTGCTGCTGGTCGCTGTCCGGCGCGCCGTGCACGACGGGAGCGACGCAGCCTTTTTCCGGCACGCTGCCCAGGTCATACACCGGCAGCAGGTGCACGTCGGTCAGGCCAGCCCTGGCCAGCATGGCAAGATGCTTCATGCCATTGGATCCGGTCTCGCGGAAGGCGGTGTATTTGCCGCGGTTCATGGCACTGACCGACAGGTCGTTGATCGAGAAGTCGCGCACATGCAGTTCGTAGATTGACAGGTCCGGCTGCGCCTTCACCTTGGCAGGCGGCTGGTCCTTGCTCCAGCCGGCGGGCGCCAGGCGCGGGTCGGACAGGTCGGCGATGTAGCTGCGGGCGGAATCGGCGGTCAGGCTGACCGAATAAGGGTCCGTAACGACGTTGCGCACCAGGCCAGTTTTCGGCGCGACCACGTCCACCACGTATTTGTAGTAGCGGCCGGACAGGTTGCTGGGCGAACTGGCGGACCAGATGCCGGTTTTTGCGTCGGCATGCATGGTGGTGATGGATTTGGGCTTGCTGCTGCCGGAGTCGAAGACGCAGACGGAGACGCGTTGCGCGGTCGGCGCCCACAGCTTGAATGTGGTGCCGCCTTTGGCGATGCTGGCGCCAAGGTCGGTCGTTTGTTCTGCAGCGGCGTAGACGTCATCCAGCACGCCCGGGACTTGCAAAGCCGTGGCGTCGCGCACGGTGCCGTCGGCGTTCTCCTGCACCAGCACCAGTTGTTTCGGCAGCAGCGCCGGCAGGCGGACGCGGTCGGCGGGGGACAGCGCGAGCAGTACGCCGTCTCCGGTATATCTGAAGCGCTCGGCCAGAGGCGAGGGAAGCGCTTCTGTCGTTGCGCTGAGCTGCAGCGCACCATCCGCGCCGCTAACGGTGGCGCCTTGCGGGGCGCTGATGCCGGCCGCGGTTGCGTAATAGAGCCTGAAGCCGCCCTCGGCCTGGGCGCCGGGCCATTTCGCCAACCTCCCGTCCAGCCACAGGGCGCGGGCGTCAAAGCCTTGCGTACGGGCCAGCACTGTTTCGTGCGGGCCGTCGCAGGAGGCCAGCGTGTGCGGTGTCGCTGCAGTTGGCGCTGCGGTGAGGGCGGTGGTTGGTGCTGCCGCGGCGGAAACTGCCGCAATAACCGCCGGCAGGGCCGCGACGAGGGTGCGCTGCTTCATTGGGTCTCCGTAGTAGTGATTCTACAGAAATCTTACCGCAATACGTGTAGCTTTACTACATTTTAGTCGCGCTGGATCTGGTGCTTCTTCAGCTTGTCGTACAGCGTTTTGCGGGGCAGGAGCAGGCGGTCTGCCGCCAGTGCCACATTGTTATCGGCGGCGGCCAGGGCGCGCAGGATCAGGTCGCGCTCAAAAGCGTCGACTTGTTGCGGCAGGGACGGCTGCTCGGCGTCCAGCGCCACCGCGCCGGCGGCGGGCGCGCCGGCTGCCATTGCGACGCCGGCCGCTGACGCAACACCAGCGCTCATCGCGGCGCTGCCCGTGGCCCCAGCGCCGGCAGCCCACTCCATGCCCGCACCCGTGGCCACGCCCGCAGGCGAGGAAATGCCCGCACCTGTGGCAAATGCCGGGCTGGCCGCGCTGCCTACCGCGGCAGCGGCAGCGGCACTCGCCGGGATGCCATGCGGCGGGGCGATCGACGCGGCAGGTACCAGTCCAAGCGTCAGGCGTTCCGCGAAGTTGCGCAGTTCACGTACATTGCCCGGCCAATCCGCTGCCTGCCACACAGCCATCTGCTCGGGCGTCCACATCGGCATCGGCCGCTGGTAGCGCTGGGCTGCCTCGGCGACGAAGTGCGCCAGCAGCAACGGAATATCCTCGCGCCGGTCGCGCAAGCGCGGCAAGTCGATGCTGATCACGCCGATCCGGTAATACAGGTCTTCGCGGAACAAGCCCTGCGCCGACAGCGCCAGCAAGTCGGCCTTGCTGGCGGCGACTATCCGGCAATCCAGCGCGACCGACTCGTTCCCGCCCAGCCGTTCAAGGCGCCGCTCCTGCAGCACGCGCAGCAGCTTGACCTGCAAGGCCATCGGCATGCTCTCGATCTCGTCGAGGAAAACCGTGCCGCCATTGGCGAATTCCAGCTTCCCGATGCGCCGCTTTTGCGCGCCGGTGAAGGCGCCCGCTTCGTGGCCAAAGATCTCGCTCTCGAACACCGACTCCGGCAAGGCACCGCAGTTGATTGCAACGAAATTCCCCTTGCGCCCACTGGCCGCGTGAATCAGCCGGGCCATCACTTCCTTGCCGGTTCCGGTCTGGCCATTGACCAGGATATCGACGCCGGTCGGCGCCACGTTGCGCACGACAACCTTCAGGTGTTCGATGGCTTCGGAGCGCCCGATCAGGTCAGGCATGTCGGGATGCTGCGCGCGCTCGGAACGCAGGCGGCGGTTTTCCAGCACCAGGTTGCGGCGCTCCTGGGCGCGCTTGACAGCGTCCATCAGGCGTTCGGAGGCGAAAGGCTTTTCGATGAAGTCGTAGGCGCCGGCGCGCATGGCTTCGACCGCCATGCTGACGTCGCCGTGACCGGTGACGACAATGACCGGCAGCTCGGCGTCCAGCGCCGCCACGCGCGCCAGCAAGTCCAGCCCTGAAAGTCCCGGCAGGCGCACGTCGGTCACCACCACGCCAGCGAAGTTCGCCAGCAACAACGGCAGTGCTTCCTCGGCGCTTGCGCAAGCCTGCACCGCAAAACCGCCCAGTTCCAGCGTTTGCGAGGTGGCCAGCCGCAGCGCGGCCTCATCTTCAACCAATAGCGCCTTCATGGGGCAGCTCCTTCTTTGATAAGCGGTAAGCGTAACTCAAACTGCGCGCCGCCGCCGTCCAGGTTGCGGGCCGAGAGGCGGCCGTTCATTGCCTGCACGATCGACGAGGAAATCGCCAGCCCTAGGCCCAGCCCTTTCCCGGCCGGCTTGGTCGTGAAGAAGGGCTCGAACAGGTGCGCTGCCACTTCTTGCGGGATGCCCGGGCCGCTGTCGCTGATGCGTGCCACGCCGTCGCCGCCTTCACGCGACAGCACGACGGAGACGCGTGGCTGCGCAATGCCCTCGACAGCATCGAGGGCATTGCGCAGCAGGTTGATCAGCACCTGCTCGATACGCACCGTATCGCCTGCCACCATCACCGGAACGGCGCCGGTATCGATCTCCATCGCCACGTTGCGGCGCTTGCTCTCGCTCTCCAGCAGGAAGGCCGAGCTGCGCACGGCGCGCCCAAAGTCCACCGGGCCGACGGCTTCGTCCTTGCGCGCGAAACCTTTCAGCTGGCTGATGATGGCGCCCATGCGCGCACTGGCATCGCCGATGTGGCCAAGGTTGCTGGCCGCCTGTTCCGGCTGGCCGCGCTCCAGGAAGGTGCGGGCGTTGTCGGCAAAGGCACGGATCGCTGCCAGGGGCTGGTTCAGTTCATGGGTCATGCCGGCCGCCATCTGGCCCAGCATCGCCAGTTTGCCGGCCTGCACCATTTCGTTCTGCGTCGTGCGCAGGATGCGGTTGGTTTCGCTCAGTTGCTGCGTGCGCTGGGCGATGCGCGACTCCAGTTCGCGGTCGAAGGCCAGGCGTTCCTCGCGCCGCCGGCGGCGCTGGTGCATGGCCCAATACGATACGCCGCCGCAGGCCAGCAGCAGGGCAGTTGCCAGCGCCCAGTTGATGCCGCTGCGGACCACGCGCAGTTGGCTCGGGAAGATCATCAGCTGCCAGCCAAGCCGTCCCACCTCCTGCGTGACGCGCGGGCCGGGATTGCGGGCCAGCGGCGTGACATCGCGGCCGATGTATTGCTGCGTGCGGGCCAGTTCAGCCAGCGCGCTGGGCGGCAGCGGCTCCAGGCTGTGGTAGCGCCAATTCGGACGGTTGCTGAGGAAGATCACGCCATGGCGATCGGCCAGCAGGATCGGATCTTCGCTGCTGTTCCAGTTGCGTTCCAGTTCGGCGAGGCTGATCTTGACGGCGATTACGCCATCGATCTCGCCGTGGCGGCGCACCGGCTGTGCGATGAAGTAGCCCGCTTCGCTGGTGCTGGTGCCGATGCCGTAGAAGCGGCCCGCATCGCCTCGCAGCGCGGCCTGGAAATACGGACGGTAGGAAAAATTCTTGCCGGCGAAGCCGAGCGGCTGGTCCCAGTTGCTGGCGCCCAGCGTGAGGCCGTTGCGGTCCATCAGGTACAGCGCACCAACCTTGGCTTGCTGCTGGATGGTTTGCAGCGTTTCGTTCAGCCGGGCGATTGCTTCAGGATCTTTCGGGCGGGCCAGGGCGTTGGTGAGGTCGGGTTGCTGCGCCAGGACGAAGGGAAGGGTTTCAAAGCGTTCCAGCACCGACTGCAGTTCCGGCGCCATGAGCTGCAGCTGGCGCTGGCCCTGCGCCAACTGTTCGTTGCCGGCACGATAGGCGCCGAGCAGGTAGGCGGCCACGATAATCGCGGCCGCCGGGGTTAACAGCAATAGGAAAGGTTTGCGCATAAGCGCAATTTTAGTCCACCGCAGCCATGCGCAGTTCGTCGCTGTGGTGGCGCTGCTGCTCTTCCATCACCAGCGCGCCCAGTTCACGCTTCAGGGCATTGAAGTCGGCCGATGCGGGGTCGCGCAGGCGCGGCAGCTCCACGATCATGTCGCGCTTGACGGTGCCAGGGCGATAGGTCATGACCACGATGCGGTCGGCCAGGTAGATTGCCTCTTCGATACTGTGGGTAACGAAGATGATGGTCTTTTTCAGCTCCGACCAGATGCGCAGCAGCTCGTCCTGCAGGTTGCGGCGGGTCAATGCGTCCAGTGCGCCGAAAGGCTCGTCCATCAGCATGATCGGGGAATCCAGTGCCAGCACGCGCGCGATCGCCACGCGCTGGCGCATGCCGCCCGACAGGTCTTTCGGATAGCGGTTGCGGAAGTCCGACAGCGACAGCATCTGCAGCAGCTGGTCCACGCGCTGCTTGATTTGCGCCTGCGCCATGCCTTTGACTTCCAGGCCGAAGGCGATGTTCTTTTCCACCGTCATCCATGGAAAGAGGGCGTATTCCTGGAACACCATGCCGCGTTCCGGGCCCGGGCCGGTGATCAACCGGCCGTCGGCGGTGATCGCGCCGCTCGATGGCAGCGAGAAGCCGGCGATGGCGTTCAGCAGGGTCGACTTGCCGCAGCCCGATGGTCCCAGCAGGCAGACAAACTGGCCTTGCGGGATCTGCAGGTTGATGTCGCGCAGCGCCACCACTTCGCGGTTGTCGGTCTTGAATACCTTGTTGACGCCCTTGACGTCGATATGGGTTGCGCTCATCTCAGTTCTCCAGGCCGCGGTGCCAGCGCAGCAGATGGTTATTCAGCTTGTTCATGCCAATGTCGATCGCCAGGCCAAGCAGGCCGATGCTGATCATGCCGGCGATGATCTTGTCCGACCAGAAGTACTCGCGTGCTTCGAGGATGCGGAAACCGAGGCCGTTGTTCACCGCGATCATCTCGGAAACGATCACCACAATGAAGGCGGTACCGATGCCGATGCGAACGCCGGACAGGATGTAAGGTACGGCTGCCGGCAGCATCACGCGCACGAACATGGTGCTTTGGCTGACGCCCAGGTTGCGGGCGGCGCGGATGTAGATGCCATCTACGTGGCGCACGCCGGCGATGGTGTTCATCAGCACCGGGAAGAATGCGCCCAGCGCAATCAGGAATACGGCGGGCGCGTTACCCAGGCCGAACCACAGGATCGCCAGCGGGATGTAGGCGATGGGCGGAATCGGACGCAGCACCTGCAGCAGGGGATTGAGCCAGTCGTACATCCGTTTGCTCGAACCCATCACCAGGCCGAAAGGCAGGGCCAGGCCGGCGCCGACAGCGAAGCCGACCAGCACGCGGTACATGCTGCTGATGGTGTCGCCAATCAGCTCGCCGGACAGCGCCCAGGCGAACCAGGAGCTGGCAGCCGGGTCGTAAGGCTGCAGCGGCAGCAGGTATTCGATCCACTTGGTGACCACTGCCCAAGGCGAGGGCAGCACTTGCGGGTTGATCCATTCCAGCGAGGCGCTGGCCTGCCACAGTGCGATCACCAGCACGGGCACCACGGAGCCCGCTGCGATCTGGCGCAAATTCAGTTTTGCCATGATATGCCTCGCCTTACTTGATGTTCAGGCTCTTCTTGGCTTCGTCCAGCAGGTCGGTCTTGACCCACTCGGAAGCCACAGGCGCCTTGCGCATCTTGCCCACGCCGGTCTTGTTCATCACATCGGTGGTGATCTGGATGTGCTGCGGGGAGATGTCGTAGGTGTACGGCGAGTTGGCGATCGCGTCCTGGAAGTCGTCGGAAGTGATCTGGCCTTTGAAGATGACGTTGCGCACGTATTTTTCTGCGGTCGGCTTGTCGTCGATGAAAGTCTTGGTGGCCTGTACGAAGCAGTTCATGAACTTGGCGGCGGTAGCGCGGCGGGTCGAATAGAACTTCTCGCTCATCACCATGGTGCGCACTGGTTCGCCGATCGGGGTGTCATACGGCTTCATGACTTCCACGCCAAAGCCCTTGTTGATGGCTTGCGAGGACTGCGGCTCGGATTGCATGATCGCGTCCAGGTTCTTGCCGAGCAGGGCCTGGTTCAGGTCCGCAAAGGCCAGGAACACCAGTTGCACGTCCTTGCCCGGCTGGTCGGAGAAGGTCAGGCCGGCTTGCGCCAGTTCGGCAGCCAGCAGCACCTCGTGGATGCCGCCGCGGGTCACGCCGACTTTCTTGCCTTTCAAATCCTTGATCGCCTTGATGCCGCTGTCGGGGCGCGCGACCAGGCGCGCGCCACCCTTGGCGAAACCGGCGACGACATAAATCGGGGCACCATTGGCGCGGCCCTGGATGGCGGCTTCCGATGCGGTGGCGCCGACATCGAGCTCGCCTGCCAGGATCGCCTGCATCACGTCAGGACCCTTGGCGAACACGTGTTCTTCGACCTTGATGCCGCACTTCGGTGCGATTTCCTTGATGTACGAGACGGCGCCGTAGTGCGCGAATTTCAGGTTGCCGAGGCGGACAACTTCCTGGGCGTTGGCGGCGGAAGCGAATGCTGCGGCCACGAAGAGGGATGCGAGTTTAAGCTTGGTCATGCTGGTCTCCTGGATAGGGGGTGTTTTGACCAGCTAATAGCAGCTTCCGTGCCAGAAAATTGGAATGCGGCAAGTGCTTGATTTGATTGGTGCGCAGCCTTTGACGGCTGGCGCGGCCGCGCTGTGGCGTGGCGGAATTCCGGAATTCCATCCACGTCTTGTGCGGATTTTCGCCGTTGCTTAGTCGGCGTACTGCTTCAGGTACTTCGCCGTCAGCCGTTCATGTTCCTCCTGGCGGATATCGGCCAGTGCTTTCCAGGCCGCGGTGACCAGTTCAGGATATTTTTGCTGGAACTGGTGGCTGAACTGCAAATAGTAGTCCTTGCCGGCCAGCGGCGGGGAGACTTTGACAATGCGCGCGAACTCGGGATTTTTGCGCAGCACGTAGTCGCCTACGTCGCTCAACTGCGCCAAGCCGTCGGCGCGGCCAGCCAGCAGCATGCGGAAGGCATCCTCGGTGCTGCTGATTTCGTTGACCTGGACATCCATCTTGCGCAGGTCGTCAACGATGGCGTAGCCGCGCATAGCGACCAGCCTTGGTGGAAATGAGAAACGCTTGCCATCCCAATGGAGCGGTGAATCGGTCAGGCGGTACAGGCTGTAAGTTTTGGTGTCGATCCGAAAGCGCCTGTCGTCCTTGCCATCGCGCATCGGGTAGACGCCCATCTTCGTTCGCTCTGGCTTGAAGCTGCTGGAGAACACGGCATCCACGGCACCGGCTTCAAGTTCCGCCAGGCAGCGTGCCCATGGTTTGCGCGAAAATTGAATCTTCAGGCGCGGCACGCGGGAAGGCAGCATTGCCACCATTTCTACTGCGACTCCCGGATGATCAGGAATTACCGTGCCGGCGCCGGTATGGTCGTAGGTATCCTTATCCTCGAAGGCTACGCGCAGCTCGACCACCTGTGAGCGGGCGAAGGAGGCCGTCATGGCCAGGCAAAGAACCAGGGCGCGCAGGATGCTCATCCGTATCAGCCGGTAAAAGTCCACCATCTTGTAAACGGTAGCAGACAGCCTACAAGACAAAGAGACTGCTGACTAGTACGGTGCGGCGCCGCGCCCTGCGCCCCTTTGCTCATGCCTTTTGCGGTTCGGGCGTGGCGCCGTAGCAGACCTGTGGTTCCGTATCCTTGCGGTAGAAATCCACCATCTTGTAGCGCATTGCGTATAGCGCGAAGCAGCCTGCCACCAAGGCGGCGAAGGCGGCAAAGAAGTACATCTGGAAGGCCATCACCGAGAAGCCAGTGGTCTTGATGTAGGCGGACACGGCGTCGTTCTTCACGCCCGCGTTCACAATCAGCACCCACAGGTTGCCCACGGTGATCGCCAGGTACCACAGTGCCATGATCACACCCTTCATCGAGGAGGGCGCCTGCGAATACGCGAACTCCAGGCCCGTTGCGGACACCAGTACCTCGCCAAAGGTCAGCAATGCATAAGGCAGGATCTGCCAGGCCATTGACACCGGCGAACCGCCATCCATCAGCACCTGCAGCGTGCCGATCACCACCCAGGCCAGTGCGGCGAAGAATATGCCAGCGCCCATCCGGCGCAGCGGCGTCGGTTCGAAGCCCAGCTTGCGCAGCAGCGGGAACAGCGCGATGTTATTAAATGGAATCAGCAGCATGACCAGCAGCGGATTTAGCGCCTGCATCTGGGCCGGCACAAAGCTGAAGGACCAGCCCAGCAGTTCATAGGTCGGGTGCACCATATCGTTTGCCTGAACGATCCAGGTTGACGCTTTCTGGTCGAACAGGGAGTGGAACGGGGTCACCAGGGCGAACACGATGAAAATGCGCAGCACGGCGCGCACGCCGTCCACCGCTTCGTCGCTATGCTTGCCGCGTGCGCGCTCGAGCTGCATCGAGGTTCCGATGCCGCCGAAAGAGATCAGCAGCACCAGCGCCGTGCAGGCCGCGATCACGAAGCCCCAGGATGGGGTCATCGCCAGCGACACCAGCGCGGCAATTACGCCAATGGCCGCGACGGTCAAACCAGGACGGGACTGGCCCGGTGCAGCCGACAACAGCGCGGTGCGGGTGACACGGGAAAACGATTCGCTGCCTGGCTCCGACGGCGGCACGTGGACATACTTCCTGCGGCCGGCCCAGAACACCAAGGTGGCGACGAACATCAGGATGCCCGGGATGCCGAACGCGACGGCCGGGCCGAAGTCCTTCAGGAAGATCGGCATCAGCAGGGAAGCAAAGAAGGAGCCGAAGTTGATGCTCCAGTAGAAGGCGTCAAATACCACCTTGGCTTTCTTCTTGTTGGTCTGGTCGAACTGGTCGCCGACGAAGGAGACTACCAGCGGCTTGATGCCGCCCGAGCCGAAGGCAATCAGGAACAGGCCAAAGTAGAAGCCATTCAGGTTGCTCTCGAAAAGCGCCAGGCAGGCGTGCCCTGCGCAGTAGATCAGCGAGAACCAGAATACCGTATTGTATTTGCCGAAGAAGCGGTCCGACAGCCAGCCGCCCAGCAGCGGGAAGAAGTAGACGCCGATCACGAAGGTGTGGAACACATGCTTCGCTTCGCCGGCGCGATGCTCGGAAGGGATGAACAGCAGCAAGGTGCTGATCAGGAACGGCACCAGGATGTTGCGCATGCCGTAAAAGCTGAAACGCTCGCAAGCCTCGTTGGTGATGATGTACGGGATTTGCCGGGGCATCGGCCCGTTACCCTGTTCCAGTTCTTGCGTCGACATGAGGTCTCCCGATTTCAAATAATGGGCGCGATGCTATGCGAACGCATCTGTGTTGGCAACTACAGGTTTCACTTACATGTAGTTTAACTACGCAAAAAATCGTAAGTATTTGATTTTAAAGGTTTCATAGTATTTGAACTTCCGGTGATCATCATGTATATTATCTACATAACTGTTTTGGATCGGGATGAGGAATATGAGCACACCTTGGTGGAAAGAAGCAATCATTTATCAGGTTTATCCGCGCAGTTACCTGGACACCAATGCTGACGGCATCGGCGACCTGAATGGCATTACCGATCGCCTCGACTACATCGCCAAGCTGGGCGTGGACATCATCTGGATCTCGCCGTTCTTCAAATCCCCGATGCGCGATTTCGGCTATGACGTGGCCGATTATTGCGACGTCGACCCGATGTTCGGCACCCTGGCCGACTTCGACCGCATGATCGCCAAGGCCCACGGCCTGGGCCTGAAGATCATGATCGACCAGGTCATGTCGCACACTTCCGAAGACCATCCATGGTTCAAGGAGAGCCGTTCCTCGCGCGACAATCCCAAGTCCGACTGGTATGTCTGGGCCGATCCGCTGCCGGACGGTAACCCGCCTAACAACTGGCTGTCCGTGTTCGGCGGCTCGTCGTGGCAGTGGGACTCGCGCCGCAAGCAGTATTACATGCACAATTTCCTGGTCAGCCAGCCGGACCTGAACTTCCACAATCCGGAAGTGCAGCAGGCCCACCTGGACGCGCTGCGTTTCTGGTTGAAGCGCGGCGTCGACGGCGTGCGCATGGATGCCTGCAACTTCCACTTCCACGACCGCCAGTTGCGCAGCAACCCGCCGGCCCTGGTGCGCGACACTTCCACTGTCAGCGACGCCAACCCATACGGCATGCAGGCGCACATCCACGACAAGAGCCAGCCGGAAAACGTGGCCTTCCTCGAAAAGCTGCGCGTGCTCCTGGATCAATACGGCGCCGTGGCAATCGGCGAAGTGGGCGCCGACGATTCGCTGGCCGTGATGGCTGAATACACCGCCGGCGGCAACAAGCTGCACATGGCTTACAGCTTCAACCTGCTGACTGCCGACAGCAGCGCAGGCCATATCCGCAAACAGGTGGAAGACTTCAAGGCGCGCGTCAAGGACGGCCAGCCATCCTGGTCGGTCGGCAACCACGACGCCGTGCGCGTGGTGACGCGCTGGAATGGCATGAGCAACCAGGCAGCTTTCGCCAAGCTGGTGCTGGCCATGCAGTTGTCGCTGAAAGGCACGCCTTGCCTGTACCAGGGCGATGAGCTGGCGTTCAGCGAAGCCGACGTACCGTATGAGTTGATCCAGGACCCTTACGGCAAGACCTTCTGGCCCGAGTTCAAGGGACGCGACGGTTGCCGCACGCCGATTGCCTGGACCACTGGCGCGCATGGCGGGTTCACTTCCGGCACCCCGTGGCTGCCGGTGGCGGAGGAGCACAGGGCCATCGCCGCCTCGGTGCAGGAAGAAGACCCGGATTCGCCGCTGAACTTCGCGCGCCGAATGATCGCCTGGCGCAAGACGATGCCGCAGCTCACGCGTGGCGACATCGTGTTCTACGACGCGCCGGAACCGGTCCTTGCCCTGCGGCGCGACCTGGAAGGGCAGCGCAGCGTGCTGGCGCTGTTTAACCTCGGTGCGGCGCCGGTCAATTTCGCGCTGCCGGCAGCCAAGGGGGCGCAAAAGCTGGAGCAGCCGGGCCTTCCGGGCGAAGTGGCCGGCGAAGAGGTCCAACTGCCAGGCTACGGCGCCTGGTTTGGCTACGTAGTATAAATATAAGAGGCCCCGTCTACGCACGGGGCCTTGTTTTTCGGGTATCCTCCCGCCTTTAAGGCGTTATCTAATACTTAAAAGACAATGAAACAGATAGAGGCAGACCCAAAAGCTAACCGATCCGCTTTTGCGGACGGCCCCCGCCTGCTGGCTGACATCGGCGCCACCCATGCGCGCCTGGCGCTGCAAACCGCACCTGGCGAGTTCCAGGCAGTGCGGGTGCTTCAGTGCGACGACTTCACCGGCATCGTCCCGCTATTGCGCAACTACCTGGCGGATCACGGCGACGTCAACCTCAATCACGGTGCGCTGGCGCTGGCCAACCCGGTGCATGGCGATTACATCCGCATGACCAACCGCGATTGGCAGTTCTCCACCGACGAAGTGCGGCGTGAACTGGGCCTGCATACCCTGTTGGTGGTGAACGACTTCACCGCGTTGGCGATGGCGATCCCCGGCTTCAAGGCGGAAGACCTGATGCAGGTTGGCGGCGGCTCACCGGCGCAGAACTCGGTGATTGGCGTGCTGGGCCCCGGTACTGGCCTGGGCTGCTCTGGCGTGATCCCGACCACCGACGGTTTCGTGACCCTTGGTTCTGAAGGCGGCCATACCAACTTTGCGCCGGCCGACGAACGTGAATACGCGATCCTGCAATACGCCTGGCAGACCTGGCCGCACGTGTCGAACGAACGCCTGATTTCCGGCCCCGGCATGGAAATCATCTACCGTGCGCTGGCGCGCCGCAACGGCCTGAGCGTGCGCGACCTGACCTCGCAGCAGATCATCGCCGGCGCGCTGAAAGACAGGAATGCACTCTGCCTCGAAGTGCTGGAATGCTTCTGCGCCATGCTGGGCGGCGCCGCGGCCAACCTGGCTGTGACGCTCGGTTCCTTTGGCGGCATCTTCATCGGCGGCGGCATCGTGCCTCGCATGGGCGAATGGTTCAAGGACTCGCCGTTCCGCAGCCGCTTCGAAGCCAAGGGCCGTTTCTCGTCCTACCTGGCCGACATTCCGACGTATGTGATCACCACGCCGAATCCCGCGTTCTACGGTGTCGCCACGATCTTGTCCGAACACCTGCGCGGCCGCACCGGCGCCAACACCCTGATGGAACGCGTGCAGTCGCTGAAGTCGGAATTGACCCCGGCCGAACAGCGCGTTGCGCAACTGGTGATCGAGCAACCGCGCCTGGTCCTGAACGAACCGATCGCCGATATCGCTCGTCTGGCGGAAGTGTCGCAGCCGACCGTGATCCGCTTCTGCCGCTCGCTGGGCTTCCAGGGCCTGGCCGACTTCAAGCTGAAGTTTGCGTCCAGCCTGACCGGCGCCATCCCGGTGCGTCACAGCCAGGTGCGCGTATCCGACAGCACGCACGACCTGAGCGCCAAGGTGATCGACAACACGGTTTCCGCGATCCTGAAGTTCCGCGACCAGATGGACGTGCACTCGCTGGACCGCGCGATCGAGCTGCTGTCCAAGGCAAAGAAGGTCGAGTTCTACGCCATGGGCAACTCGCGCGTGGTAGCCCTGGATGGCCAGCACAAGTTCTTCCGCTTCCGCATTCCTACCGCCGCCTACGGCGACTCCCACCTGTTCAAGCTTGCGTCCGAACTGTTGAAGCCGGGCGACGTGGTGATCGCGATTTCCAATTCCGGCAAGCTGCCGGAGCTGGTTGAGGCGGTGGAATCGGCCCGCAACGCCGGGGCCGACGTCATCGCCATCACCAGCAGCCAGTCGCCGCTGGCCAAGAAGGCTACGGTTTGCCTGGCGGTCGACCACACGGAAGACAGCAGTGCCTTCCTGTCGATGATTTCGCGCATCCTGCAGCTGCTGCTGATCGACATCCTGTCAGTCGGCATCTCGCTGGACGAGCAAAACGCCGAACTGGTGCTGGAGCACAAAGCCAACGGCGTGGTGCAGGAAAGCCGCCGCCTGCAGATCTCCCACCTTGATAATTGAAAGTGGGGGGTCAGGTCTGGCAATCCGCCATTTTGGCGGATTGCCAGACCTGACCCCGACTTTCAAAACAGATCCCGCATCTGGAAGTAAAGCATGCCAAGTACCAGCGCTGGTGTGCGCAGCAGCGTGCCGCCGGGGAAGGGGGCGTGTTTCAGGCGCGCGAAGATGTCGAAGCGCTCCGCCTGCCCCGCGATAGCTTCCGCCACCAGCAGGCCTGCCATTCCGGTGAAGGCCAGGCCGTGGCCCGAGAAACCCTGCATGTAATAGATGTTGTGGCCGACGCGTCCCAGGTCCGGCGCGCGATTCATGCTGATGTCGATGAAGCCGCCCCACGCGTAATCGATGCCCACGTCCGCCAGTTGCGGAAATACGGTTACCATGCGGCGCCGGATGCGTTCGACCAGGTTGGCCGGCGTCTTGGCGCTGTAGCTGTCGCCGGCGCCGAACAGCAGCCGGTGGTCGGCGCTGAAGCGAAAGTAATCCAGGACGAAATTGGTGTCCGACACGGCGCTGCGGCGCGGCAGCAGGCTGTCTGCGTGGACCTTGCTTAGCGCTTCAGTGGCGACAATATAGGTCCCCACCGGCATGATGCGTGCGCTCACGCGTGGCACCAGGTCGCCATATTCGGCGAGATAGACATTCGCGCCCAGCACCACAAAGCGCGCCGCCACCTGCCCCTGGGCCGTATGCACAAGCGATGTATTGCCGCGCTCCAGCAGGAATACCGGCGAATCTTCGAAGACGCGCACGCCGGCAGCCATCGCGGCGCGCCCAAGCCCCAGCGTGTACTTGAGCGGATGCACATGCCCGCCGCCCATGTCGGCGACGCCGGCATGGAAGCGCGGGCTGTCGATCCATTGGCCGATTTCGTGTGGCGAAATCCAGTGCAGCGGATAACCGTAAGCTTTTTCCACGTGCCGCCCCCAGGCTTCCAGTGCGCGCATCTTGCCGGGCTTGACGGCCAGGCTTAGTGCACCGGGCATGTAGTCGCAATCGATGCTGTATTTGTCGATGCGCTTGCGCAGCAGCTGGACGCCGGCCACCGAGGCATCCCATGCACGGCGCGCATCCTCGCGCGGCAACTGGCGCTCTATGGCGTACTCGCCGTCGTTGCCGAAGCCAGGCAGTACTTGCCCGCCATTGCGGCCGGATGCACCCCAGCCAAGGCGCTGGGCTTCCAGCAAGACCACGGAATAGCCGCGTTCGGCCAGTTCCAGCGCTGCGGATAGCCCGGCCAGGCCGCCGCCCACCACGCAGACATCGGCGCTGGTGCTGCCTGCCAGCGGGGGCAGGGCAGCTGCGCGCTGCACGCTCGCCTCATAGTATGAGTTTTCGATGACGCCCAGTTCTTTGCGCAGCAGCGTGCCCATATGTCAGGTGACGCGGAAGTTCAGGAACTGCCAGGGATCGTCCAGGTCGCGCGGCTCGTCGAACAGGCCGCTGCGCTCCTTGAGGGGTGTCCAGTCGCCATACACGCCGACCAGCTCGCCCAGGTAGGGCGCGGCGATTTCCATGACCAGTTGGTCGTCGATGTCGTCCGGCTCCACCACGCCGCAATCGGGATTGCGCAGGGCCCATGCCATGCCGCCCAGGATGCCCGCCACCACTTGCAGTGAAGTCGCCGAGTTGTGCGGCGCCAGTTCGCGCGCCTGTTCGATGCCAAGGCGCGAACCGAACCAGTAGGCGCCTTTCGAGTTACCCATCAGGAGCACGCCCAGTTCGTCCATCCCGCTTTCGATTTCCTTGCCGATGATGCGTTGTTCGCTTTGCTGCTGCCAGTTCTTGCCGGCCACTTCGTGCAGCGACAGCACTGCGTCGTCGCAGGGATGGTAGGCATAGTGCACGGTAGGACGGTACACCACTTCGTTGTTTTCGCGCAGCGTCAGGTGGTCGGCGATCGAAATCGACTCGGCGTGCGTGACGAGGAAGCCGTGATAAGGCCCCTCGAGCGGCGTCCAGCTTCGCACGCGCGTGGCGATGCCGGGGCGCTTCAGATAAATGGCGGCGTCGCTGCCGTAGCCGTGGCGCGCGGCATCGGCCGGCCAATGCTTCTCATGGCTGCCCCAGCCCAGCTCCGCCGGCTGCAAGCCCTCGCTGACGAAGCCGTCCACCGACCAGGTGTTGACGAATTCGTCGCGCGCCTTGCGGCGGCTGGAGATTTGCGTATCGCGTTCGGCGATGTGGATCACTTTGATATCGAGCTTGTGCGCCAGCCTGGCCCAGTCTTCGTAGCAGTCGGGCCGCGCCACTTCGAGGCGCTGGTCGCGCGCCATATTCATCAGCGCCTGTTTGACGAGCACGGAGGCCAGGCCCGGATTGGCGCCTTGCGTCACCACGGCTGTCGCGCCGTGGCGCTTGTCGAGGCGGAAGGCCAGCACTGCCTCGCGCAGCGCGTAGTTCGAACGCTGCGACAACGATAGTTTTTCGTCATCGTAAAAGCCCCTCCACGGTTCCGTGCATGTGTCGAGATAAAGGACGCCACGCCGCCAGCAATAGCGGATCAGGTCCAGGCTCGACACGTCGACCGAGAGGTTAAGCAGGAAGTCGCCCTTGCGCAGCAGGGGATCGAGGATGCTCTCGAGGCTCCCCTCCTGCAGCGGTGTAGCCTGGTATTCGATGCCATATTCCTCGGCGACGCCGCTCTTGTCCGGGCCGCGCGACACGACGGTGAGCTGGGATGGCTCCAGCCCGAAATGCCGAAACAGCAAGGGCACCACGGCCTGGCCGATGCTGCCGAAGCCGAGCATGACCAGGCGCCCAGGCAATACGCCGTATTGTTTATGGTTTTCCATCATATCTCCCCTAAGTGAGGCCATTGTGTGGCGCACGCCGGTTGGCTTCCATGCGGGATTTAACATTTCAAGCTTCTTGCATTTTGCAAAATATAAGTTAAGATATGTCTTATTGAGATATATCTTAACTTTCCAGGAGAAAGCCATGTTCCACTTTTTCCGCGGCCACCACCGGCTGCACCATGAACACCACCATCACCAGCGCGGCGGCGGCCGCGGGCCCAAGATGTTTGACGCTGGCGCCATGCGCTACGTCGTGCTGCAACTGATCGCCGACAAGCCGCGCCACGGCTACGAAATCATCAAGGAACTGGAAACGCTGACCGGCGGCAGCTACTCGCCCAGCCCGGGCGCGATCTACCCGCTGCTGTCGATGATGGCCGACATGGGCCATGTCGACATCGTCAAGGATGGCAACAAGAAGCTGTATTCGGTCTTGCCGGAAGGGCAGCAGTTCCTCGACGAGAACCGCAATATGGTGGACGCCTACATGGCGCGCCTGGTGGAAAACGCGAGGGGCGAAGACGGCGGCGATTTGCGCACCCTGATGCATGCCCTGAAAGACGCCGTCATCACCCGCGGCCGCGGCCCGCGTGCCAGCCGCGAGCACGTCGACGCAATTCGCGCTATCCTCAAGCGCGCCATCAACGACATTAACCAACTCAGCTGATGACCCAGACACTCACTCCGCAACGCGAACGCACAGTCCTGTGGCTGCTGGCGTTCATCCAATTCACCGTCATCATGGACTTCATGGTCATGATGCCGCTTGCTCCGCAATTGATGAAGGCATTCACCATCAGCGCCGCCCAGGTTTCCGGCGCCGTATCGGCCTACGCTTGGTGCGCCGGGCTTTCCGGCCTGCTGGCGGCAACCTATGCCGACCGCTTTGACCGCAAGAAGCTGCAACTGACCGTGTTCATGCTGTTCAACCTGTCGAACCTGGCCTGCGCCCTGGCGCCGAATTTCCACGTGCTGGTGCTGTCGCGAGCTTTTGCCGGCATGACCGGCGGCGTGCTGGGGGCGATCAGCATGTCCATCATCGCCGACCTGATTCCACAAGAACGCCGCGGCGCCGCCACTGGCGTCGTGATGACTTCCTTCAGCATGGCCGCGATCGCGGGCGTGCCGATCGGCGTCATGCTGGGCGCCCACTTCGGCTGGCAGTCGCCGTTCTACCTGCTGGTAGTATTGTCGATGGTCGTGTGGCTGGTCGCTGCGCGCAGCTTGCCGTCGATGACTGCGCACCTGGCGAACGCGCCGGTGCCGCTGGCGCGCGTGCTGCCCGAGCTGCTTGGCCTGTTCGCGGTGGGCGCCCACTTGCGCGGTTTCCTGCTGTGCTTTGTGGTGACGGTCAGCGGCATGATGGTGATCCCCTTCATTTCGCCCATGCTGGTCGGGAACCTCGGCATCGAACCGGCGCAGATCAGCTACGTCTACCTGTGCGGCGGCATTGCGACCCTGTTCAGCTCACGCCTGATTGGCGGCTGGTCCGACAGGGCCGGCAAGCAACGCGTATTCCGCTGGGTAGCGCTGTTCTCGATTGCGCCGACGCTGTTCATGACGCACATGCCGCACATCCCGCTGCTGGCGATCATGCTGTTCTTCCCATTCTTCATGGTTGCCATGTCGGGCCGCTTCGTGCCGTTGCAGGCGCTGCTGACCACCATCCCCGAGCCGCAGCGGCGCGGCGCTTTCCTCAGCGCGAACGCGGCGGTCCAGCAGGTGGGAACGGGGGTTGGCGCCTTTGCCGGCGGCCTGCTGGTGCATACCGATGCGACAGGGCGCTTGCTGGGATACGGCACCATCGGCGTCATTGCCTCGGTGCTGATCGTGTTCTCGGTGTGGTGGATCGGGCGGGTGCAGAGCGCCCCCCTCCCGCTTACCGCGCGTTCCCCTGCTTGACCACCAGGTCCAGCAGCCGCTGGCCTTGCTCGAGCACGGGCTTGCCCAGTTCATCGCGCACGACGTCGCTGAAGAAGCCATCGGTGACGCGATTGCCGTCCTGCGACAGGAAGGTGAAGCGCAACTGGCCCGGGCCCGGTGCATACACCGGTCTTTGCGGCGAAGCCTTGATGAAGGCCGGGATGGCGCTTGCCACCAGCGTTTTCGCCTGCGCCGCCACGTCGGCCGGCGCCCCTTCGAAAACGGCGGTGCGCCCGGTCTGGTTGATGTAGCGCACGCGCCCGTCAGCGTAGGCGGCCAGGGTGTCCATGCTGCCGTCCAGCGGCACTTCGATTACCACGCCCAGCACTTCCGGCGCGGCCGGGGCATGGCCGTTGGCGCGCAGCCAGTGCGCAGCCAGCAGCCGCACGCGCGATTCTTCGCTTGCGTCCTGTGCGATGGCTTGCACCACGCGCGCGTCGGGAGCTTCGCCAAAGAGCTGGCCGGCATCGTCGGCGAACAGCATCTTGTGCACGGTGTTTAACTCTTCCGTGCCGTACGGCGCGTCAGCGCGGACTTTCGACTTGGCGCTGAACGCCGCAAACAACTTCTTGAACATCTTTACCATCCAGTTAATGCTTCAGGTCCGCCGATTCGGCGCCGGGCTTGCCGTCGATGAGGAGGGTAGCCACCTTGCCTTGCGGGTGGATGCACAGGTATTCAGGACTGCGCTGCTGGCCCGCTTCAAGCTCGTTTGCCACCCGTTCGAAAGGCACGCCGATCTCTTTCAGCGCCGCGTGGATCGCCAGGCTGGCTGCAACTTTGCCGTAATAGAGGGTGTACATGATCTAGTCCTTCAAGCCTTTGCGCCATTGATCGAGCGACATCAGCTCGCCGCTGATATCGTCTTCAACCAGGATATCGCCGTTCACGTGCGAGACCAGGAAACTGGCCACAGCTTGCGCCATGTCGTCGCCATTCTCCACGAAAATGAGCTGGTAATAAGGGCTGCCGTTCACGTCGCGCGGCGCTGGATCGGTTTCAAGCAGCGCCCCATGGCGCTCGCCGCCGCTGCGCTTTTCGATGGCGTCCGCCAGGCGTTTCAGCTCCGGCAGCGCCATCAGCTTTTCAACAGCCTGGTCGCGGCTCACGTTTGCTTTCGCTGCCGGCATGGCCACAGGCGCCGGCGCAGCGGCCATCGGCGTAGCAGTTGCATGGATTTTGTGATTGCTTGCATACCAGGCGCCGATACCTGCAAGGAGCAGGCCGGCCACTGCGCCGGCGAGGGCGGATTTACGGGAGGAAGACATTGCTTGGCACGACCATGCGGTGAAAGTGCGCCAATACTAACAGAATTAAAAAGCCTGCGAGGCGTGAACCAGGCAGGCTTTCGGGATACGCAGAGTGGACGCTTACTGCTTGCGGCGGCGCAGGGCAAGGCCCATCATGCCCAGGCCGAGCAGCATCGAGGCGATGGTTGCAGGCTCCGGTACTGCCTTCAGCGAGACGTTATCGAGCGAACCGCCGATGCTGTCGCTGATGCCGGAAGCCTGGAAGCTCAGGTTCGACAGGCTGCCGACGGCAAACATCGACAACTCGATCTTGAACCAATTGGTCTTGGAGGTGAAGTTGTCTTGCTCGACGTGCTTCAGCAGATTGCCGTTCCACAGCACGTCGATGCCGTTGGTGGCGGCCGATGTGTGTTCGCGCGGGGCGTAGTAGAAGGACAGGTCGTACCTGCCGCCGGCAACGGTGTCGATGGTCTGGCTGATCCAGCTATTGACCGAGGAGTCCAGCTCCAGGAAGTTGCCGCCGTCCTGCGCCGTACCGGCCACGTTATTGCGCACTTCAACACCTTTTGCGCCGACGCTCCAACCGTCCAGCGCGGACTTGATGGTCCAGGAACCAGCCGCTACGCCGTTCTTTTCAAAGCTGCCATTGGTGATCAATTCCATCGGGCCCGCATAGGCGGTGCCTGCGACGACAAACAGGAGGGCGGTCAGAAGTTTCTTCATATTGTCGAAATTAAATGCAAGTTGCGTAAAAGTTATTGTGATTGTAGCACGGTTATTTGCCGGCTTGCCTACTTGCGATGATTTGCCGCCATGACGACCGCTGCGTCGCCTAGGGAAATGACGTATCTCAATAAAGAAAAAGCCTGCAAGGCGCGAACCTTGCAGGCTTTTTAGCCAGCTGTGAGGCTGTCGGCGATTACATCATGCCGTCCATGCCACCCATGCCGCCCATGCCGCCCATACCGCCCATGCCGCCGGCCGGTTTGTCTTCTACGACTTCAGCAACCATGCAGTCGGTGGTCAGCATCAGGCCAGCGATGGAGGCAGCGTTCTGCAGCGCGGAACGGGTTACCTTGGCTGGGTCCAGCACGCCCATTTCAACCATGTCGCCGTAGGTGCCGTTGGCAGCGTTGTAGCCGTAGTTGCCGGTGCCGGCCTGGACGGCGTTCACGACCACCGAAGCTTCTTCGCCGGCGTTGGTGACGATCATGCGCAGTGGCTCTTCCATGGCGCGCAGCACGATCTTGATGCCGGCGTCCTGGTCGGCGTTGTCGCCTTTTACGTTCAGCGAAGCGCGGGCACGCAGCAGGGCTACGCCGCCGCCTGGCACAATGCCTTCTTCCACAGCTGCGCGGGTTGCGTGCAGTGCGTCTTCAACGCGGGCCTTCTTCTCTTTCATCTCGACTTCGGTGGCTGCGCCAACCTTGATCACGGCAACGCCGCCGGCCAGCTTGGCCACGCGCTCTTGCAGTTTTTCGCGGTCGTAGTCGGAGGTCGCGCCTTCGATCTGGGTGCGGATCTGGGCCACGCGGCCTTCGATGGCGGAAGCTTCGCCTGCGCCGTCGATGACGATGGTGTTTTCCTTGCCCACTTCGATACGCTTGGCTTGGCCCAGTTCTGCCAGGCTGGCTTTTTCCAGGGTCAGGCCGACTTCTTCAGCCACTACCTGGCCGCCGGTCAGGATGGCGATGTCTTCCAGCATGGCCTTGCGACGGTCGCCGAAGCCCGGAGCTTTCACTGCGCAGGTCTTCAGGATGCCGCGGATGTTGTTGACCACCAGGGTCGCCAGCGCTTCGCCTTCGATGTCTTCAGCGATGATCAGCAGTGGACGGCCGGCTTTGGCTACTTGCTCCAGTACTGGCAGCAGGTCGCGGATGTTGGAGATCTTCTTGTCGCACAGCAGGACGAATGGGTTCTCCAGGACGGCAACTTGCTTTTCCTGGTTGTTGATGAAGTATGGGGACAGGTAGCCGCGGTCGAACTGCATGCCTTCCACGATGTCCAGCTCGTCGTGCAGGGACTTGCCGTCTTCAACGGTGATGACGCCTTCCTTGCCCACTTTTTCCATCGCTTCGGAAATGCGCTCGCCGATCGATGCGTCGGAGTTGGCGGAGATCGCGCCAACCTGGGCGATTTCCTTGGAGGTGGTGCATGGCTTGGAGATGGCCTTCAGCTGTTCGACGGTGGCAGCAACTGCCTTGTCGATGCCGCGCTTCAGGTCCATCGGGTTCATGCCGGCGGCAACGTATTTCATGCCTTCGCGCACGATCGCCTGGGCCAGCACGGTTGCGGTGGTGGTACCGTCACCGGCGTTGTCGGAGGTCTTGGAAGCGACTTCCTTGACCATCTGCGCGCCCATGTTCATCAGCTTATCTTTGAGCTCGATCTCCTTGGCGACCGACACGCCGTCCTTGGTGACGGTTGGGGCGCCGAAGGAGCGCTCCAGCACCACGTTGCGGCCTTTCGGGCCCAGGGTGACTTTAACGGCGTTGGCGAGGATGTTCACGCCTTCGACCATCTTGGAGCGAGCGGAATCGCCGAAAATGACTTCTTTAGCTGCCATGTTTGTTTTCTCCTGAATACTGTCTGTCTAGGGGCTGTGATTACTTCTGTACCACGGCCATGATGTCTTCTTCGCGCATTACCAGCAGTTCCTGGCCGTCTACCTTGACGGCTTGGCCGGCGTATTTGCCGAACAGAACGCGGTCGCCCACTTTCACTTCCAGAGCACGCACGGTGCCGTTGTCAGCAACTTTGCCGTTGCCAACTGCCAGCACTTCACCCTGGTCCGGCTTCTCAGCGGCTGCATCAGGGATGATCAGGCCGGACGCGGTCTTGGTTTCCTGGTCCAGGCGTTTGACGATGACGCGGTCATGCAAAGGGCGAAGGTTCATACAAAACTCCTTTTACTCGGTTTATTGACAGTTGTTAGCACTCTCGGCTAACGAGTGCCAACAATTATAGGGACGACACTTTCCCTTTTCAAGGGAATTTCTTTGCGATTGGTCAAACGTTGAATTGATGGTAATCATGCCAAAGATGCAATGGCATGGCGCGCGAGTGGCCGGGAGGGGGTAAAGCGGGGCGGTGATAAACGAAAAATGGGACCGTCGCCGGTCCCATCTTGGTCAGGCATGCAGATCAATGCTGTTTACGGCGATACACGCCTGCCATGCCGAGCAGGCCGATGCCGAGCAGCCCCAGCACGCCCGGTTCAGGGACGGGGGCGACAAAATCAAGGATGCCGCCTTCCTGCGTGATGGCAATGTCGAGGGCGTTGGTGCAGTCCACGGTATCGCAATCGACCCCTTGCGTGGTGTTGTTGAATGCTGCGAACGAGGCAGTGTAGAACGGATCCGGGTCGAAGAAGTAGGCTTTGCCTTCCGCGGTCAGGAACCAGCTCATGGTGACGTTCTGGAACACGCCGCCGAGATTGTCGATGCCGCCTACGCCATTGTAGGCAAAGTCGGACCAGGCCAGCTGGGTTTGGGCACCGGCAAAGTTGATCGACGGATCGGTTCCGACCACGGCCTGGTTATAGGTGTTGTCGTTGCCGACGTCGGCCCACAGCTGCAGCGACAGCGCGGTCGGGGTGCAGGAGACGCCCGGGCCAAGAATGCCGCTGCAAGAGAAGTCCTGGTGGAAAGTGGCATACAAGCCATAGTCGAAGTTGACGCGGGTATCCGCAGTCGACACGTTGTTCGAATTCAGCGAGAAGCCGCTGAACACGATGTAGCCGTTGGACACGTAATTGTTGCCCACGCCGGTATAGGCCACGCGCGCGGACGACACGCCGTTGAGGGCGTCGGCGGTGAAGATGTTGCCGGCCGGTGCCAGTCCCGTTGGGTCCACCTGGAAGGAGGGTGCAGCGGCAGCGCTGCCAGTTGCCAGAGCGCCAAACGCTAGCAGCATGCTGGCGGCCAGGCCGCGAACGCTAGGTGTGAGAATCTTCATTACATTTCTCCGTTGAGAGGATAAAGCACCAGTTTTGGGATGACTGAGCATTCAATTTGTTCACGTCATGATCTTTATCCAAGCAATACATATGCCATATTTAAAATGCGACCGAAAAACAAAAACTTAGTATTAACTTTCAAACCATGTTGTTTGCGCTGCGCGGCCTGCTCTGTAAAATATTCCGACATGTAGCTTCTCAAGATTAAGTAGCAAATTCAACGACTTGGATGATATATTTGGTGAACATTCGCATACTTTGATATGTTGTGTGACTTTTTATGCCGCGCTTGGCGTGAGTATTAATTTAAAATCAAACTGCATTTATTTGGACTGCGCCGCCAGCATTGCCGAGAATTTGCGCTTGGCTAATTGGATCGCCAGCCAGTTCAGGGGATGGCTATTGCCGCCCGGGCGCCAGGTGTAGACGAATTTGTCGCGATAGGCGTCGTACTGGAAGCCCTGCGGTGCCGCCAGGATCTTGCCGCGCTTGAGCATCATCTTGATGGCCTGGGTGGCGGCCACGCCCGAGCAGAGCTGGCAAGCCATCGAGGTCGAGGCGCCGCGCCGCTCCGCCAGGTTGATACCGCCCGGCACCAGGTAACTGCGGTGCAGGGCGGCCGGCGCCAGGCCGACCAGGAAGCGGATGGCCATGTCCAGTTCCGGCAGGTCGCCCCAGCCGAAGTACTCCTCGAAGGTCATCCCGCCCGGCACGAAGTTCAGGCCCGCCACGCTCATGCCCAACGGCGCCGCGCAAGTGGCCGGCACGCCCAGCGCCTCGCACATGGCATAGGTCTGCTTGCGCGCCTCGAAGGCGAAGAAGTCGAGCCCGTCGACATACACGTCCGCCCCTTGCAGGAAATCGCGCAGGTTGCCCTGGTTTACGCCCTGCGGAAAGGTGCGGATCTTGACTTCGGGGTTGATGTCGCGCGCCATGCGCGCCATCACCTCGACCTTGGGCTGGCCCAGCGTCGACATGAAGGCGCCGGCCTGGCGGTTGAAGTTGGGGATGTCGAAGGTGTCGAAGTCGGCCAGGTGGAAAGCACCGACTCCCATGCGCGCCAGGGTCAGCAAATGCACCCCGCCCACGCCGCCGGCGCCGGCGATCGCCACGCACTTGTTGCGCAGGGCTTGCTGCTCTGCTTCGGTGACCCAGCCGATATTGCGCGAGAAGGCTTGCGCGTAATCGAAGCGGCGTTCGGTGTTGGATTCGGCCATGGCGATTATTCCTGTTCCCGCAGGCGTTGGATGATTCCCGCTTCTTCATGCTGCGAGAAGAACAGGGGATAGAAGGAACGTTCCTCGGAATCGGGCTGTCCGCCATGAAGGCGGATCTGCTCCTTCATGTACGACAATTCGATGTGCATCAGCACCCCGCGCACGTTGACGCGCGGATTGACGACCTCTTCGCCAAGCTGGCGAAAGCCGAGCATGCGCTGGTAGAACTGGCGATGGCGCGGCGTGACTTCGATGAACAGCACGTCGTAGCGGTGGATGTCGTAGGCATACATGACGGCCAGGTGGATCAGCGCTGCCAGGTAGCTCTTCGATTTTGGCCCCATGTCGAAGGCCAGCTTGATGAATTCGCAGACACGTTTGCCGCGCGCCCGGAAGGCGTCGATCTCGGCGCGGAACAGCTGGTCGGCCAGGATGCCGGACGGGCTGTCCAGCCCCAGGGTCAGCGTGCCGACTGCTTCGTCGCGGTTGTGCGCCATGAGCGTGACGCGGTTCGGATCATCGGTCAGTGCATGGGTGCCCTCCAGGCCACGCCAGGCATACATCTTGTGGATCAGCATGCTAGCCTTGCTGCGCCCTTCGGGCGTGTCGACTAATCTGATGCCGAAGGTGTTCTCCCCGGTGACGATGTCCTGCATTTCCGCCAGCAAGCGGTCATCGCGAAAGGGGTCGTCGGTGCGTGTTGCGTCGAGCGCAGCGTCGACCCGTTCGACCTGCTTGTACTGCATAGTCCCTCCCAGCATAACTTGTCAGAATTTGTGGTCTTTTCGTAAATAAATAATGACAAGTTCAGCTTGCTGTCGCAACGGCAGCTCATGCAAGCGTGCGCGGGGCGGGCGTGGCGGCACGCCCCCTCTATGAACGAGGGGCGTCCGGCATTTCCGGACGGTTATATTTCTTGGAAGCTTGATATGCCTGAATTGCTAGTCAGTTGTCGCTTGCGCTTGCCGGCAGGGACAGGCTGAAAGTCACTTCGCTTGCGGTGCAGTCGGACAGGCGCAGTTCGCCGCCGTGGGCGCGGGCGATCTCGCGCGCCAGGGCCAGGCCCAGTCCCACGCCGGCCACGCGGCGGTTGTAGGCATGGCCGGCGCGGTAGAAGCGGTCGAACAGGCGGTCGCGCTGCTCGAAGGCGATGCCGGCGGAGGCGTTGGCCACGTCGATTTGCCAGCCGCTGGCGGTGCGGCGGCCGGTGATGGCGATCCAGCCTTGCGGCACGCCATATTTGACGGCGTTGCTGACCAGGTTTTGCAGTACCTGGCGCAACAGGTCGGCATCGCCTTGCGCCTGCATGCGCGGCGGCAGGTCGAGCCGCAGCGGGCGCTCGGGCGCCATCAGGTCCAGGTCGTCGGCCAGTTCGCGCAGGACTGGCACCAGGTCGAGCGCCTGCATCGGTATCTGGAGCTGGCCGGCGTCCGCGCGCGAGAGCATCAGCAGCTTGCGCACCACATTGTCGAGGCGCCGCACTTCGTCCAGCATGTCGGCCAGCGACTGTTCCAGTTCCGGATAGGCGCCGGCGCGTTCGAAGGCGCGTTCCAGTTCGCCCTGCAGGATCGAGACCGGCGTGCGCAGTTCGTGCGCGGCGTCGCCGGAGAAGCGGGCCGACTGCAGGAAGCTGCGCTCCAGCCGGTCCAGCATGTCGTTGAACACGGTGACCAGGCGCTCGAACTCCAGCGCCTCTTCGTCGGCCGCCACGCGCTGGCGCAAATCGCTGGCGCGGATGCGCTCCATCACGCCGCTCAGGTGCTCGATCGGGCGCATGGCGCGCCCGGCCAGGTACCAGGCCACGCCGCATACCATCAGGCACAGCACAACCACGAAAGCGCCGAAGCGCTTGATCGAAACGACCAGTTGCGCTTCCGACAGGGTGGTGTTGACGCCCATTTGCACCAGCACGCTGCCGCGCCGGACCTGGCCGATGCGCCATTGGCTGCCGCCGCCGTAGTAAGTGCGCAGCTGCCTGTCGTTCGCTTCCGGTACCAGCAGCGAAGCGGGCCAGTTGGGGCTTTGGTAAATCACGCCGCGCGCATCGTCCGCCGCGCGCAGGATGGCGAATTTCTCGTCGTCGCCTTCCGGCGCAAAGCCGCTGAAGCTGGCGTTCAGGTGGGCGTCGATGGCATTCCAGAGCGGGACCGGCGAAGCGCCGAAGCCCGGCCCGGCCAGTTGGGCCAGCATGACGCGGTCGATGATGGCTGCGCGCCGGTTCAGCAAAGTCAGGGCGGCGGCGACAAACAGCACGGCCACCACGGCCGTGACCAGGCCGCCGGTCGTCAGCGCCACCCGCAGCCGGTACGAACGGATGAAGGGGCGGTGCGACGGCGTCATGCTTCGCCGTCGGGCTTGCGCAGGCGGTAGCCGACGCCGCGCACCGCTTCGATGGCCACGTGTTCGGGCAAGGCCAGCTTCTTGCGCAGGCGCTGGATGCAGACGTCGACCATATTGGTTTGCGGGTCGAAATCGTAGCCCCAAACGTGCTCGAGGATCTGGGTGCGGGTATAGACCCGGCCCGGTGCACGCATCAGGTATTCCATCAGGTTGAATTCGCGGCTGGTCAGTTCTACTTCGCGGCCATCGAGTTCCGCCACGCGCGACAGGCGGTCCAGCTTGAGCGGGCCGGCGGTCAGCACGTTCTGCCGTTCGCCGCTCACGCGGCGCAGCAGGGCGTGGATGCGGGCAATCAGTTCTTCCACATAGAACGGCTTGGCCAGGTAATCGTCGGCGCCCAGGTTCAGGCCTTCCAGCCGGTCGTCCAGTTCATTGCGCGCGGTGAGCAGGATCACCGGCGTATCGCGGCCGTCGCGGCGCAGGGCTTTCAGGATCGCCAGGCCGTCGCGGCCCGGCACCATGATGTCGAGCAGGATGATGTCGTACTGGCGTGACAGCGCGTAGTCATAGCCCTGGTTCCCATCTTCGCAATGGTCCACCAGGATGCCTTGTTCGCGCAATCCGCCGCATACAAAGCTCGCGATTCGCTGTTCGTCTTCTACCAGTAGGGCTTTCATGCCCTGCATTGTCAGGAAATGCCAAAGCGCCGTCAATGCGGACGGCGCTCGATTACAGCTTTGTAATCAAAGCGTGGGCCAGCTGTCATTTTCGTTTGGTGTAATGGCGGGGTTCAATCACGGGAGACGGATCATGAGCCTTGGCATCTGGTTCAGGGAACTAGGCAATGACCTGGCCGACATCGGCGGCGCATTCAAGGACGTGTGCATCGACATCGCGGCGGCGGCGCGCAAGATTGCCGGCCATCCTTTCAAATGAGCTACAATCGTAAGAATGTTTAACACCAAGTTGACCGTGCAACCGTACGGCCATATAGTTTCGGGATGATCGCAGACTTCCAAGAACTTTCCGATAAAATCGACCGCCTGGCGGAACTCGCGCACACCTTGCGCCGTGAGAACGCTCAGTTGCGCCAGGCCAATGCAGCCCTGGTGGCCGATAATCTCGAATACCAACGCCGCCTGGGCGAAGCGCATGCCCGCGTGATGGCGCTGCTGGATAAAATCCCCGCTGCCGAAGCAGACACTCCTGAGGATGCGCAATGATCCATGTCGACGTGACCATCATGGGCCAGCCCTACAAGCTGGCATGCAAGGCCGATGAAGAACGCGCACTGCGCGAAGCGGCCAACCTGCTCGACAAGAAGATGTGTGCCATCCGCGACGCCGGCAAAGTCAAGGGCAATGACCGCATCGCCGTGATGGCGGCGCTGGGCATGGCGGCGGAATTTCTCGCATCGAAAACTGCCAACGGCGGCCCGTCGATGCTGGAAGTGCAGGAGAAGCTGGGCGCCATGCACAAGGTGCTCGACAACGCGCTGACCCCGCAAGAGAATCTCTTCTAATTCCCAAAAATTGTCTTAAAGGCCTTTCCCGCAAAACGTTTGAGGAGTAAACTTCGTGTCACCCTGCGGTGTTCGAGATTTGCCATATATTCCTTGAACCATTTACACGCATCGGTTGCGGAAATTTGTTCGACGGGCGTGAGCGTCACTAGTCTGATGAACCCGAAGTTGAACTAACTGCAACCACCTTGAACCGTAAGGTTCGGGATGCCGGCATAACGGCACAGGCGGGGCCTCATTCCATGAAAGCGGTTGCCAGCACCCGAGGGTGCGCAACCGTTTTTTTACGCCCAGAGGAGAGCCATGCAATACTGGTTGATGAAGTCTGAGCCCGACGAAGTCAGCATCGACGACGTGATGTCTGCCAAGGGCAAGACGGTGCCGTGGTTCGGCGTGCGCAACTACCAGGCCCGCAACTTCATGCGCGATGCGATGAAGGTTGGCGACGGCGTCCTGTTCTACCATTCTTCCTGTCCCGAGCCGGGCATTGCCGGCATCGCAGAAGTGGCCAGCGGGCCTTATCCCGACGCCACGCAGTTCGATCCCAAGAGCCATTATTACGATGCGAAGGCAACACAGGAGCAGCCGCGCTGGATTTCGGTCGACGTGAAGGGCGTGCGCAAGACCCGCCTGCTGTCCCTGGCGGAAATGCGTACGCTGCCGCAGCTCGAAGATATGGTGGTGCTGCAAAAAGGCAGCCGCCTGTCGATCACGCCGGTCACGCCGGCCCAGTGGAAGCATGTGATGGCGCTGCTGAAAGGCGATTGATGGATTGGAGCCTGGTCGGCATCCTGCTCCTGATGGGGGCGGGCGGCGGATACGCAGCGGGTTTGCTGGGGATTGGCGGCGGAATGGTGCTGGTACCCTTCATCACCATGATCTTCACGGCCAAGGGCTTTGCGCCCGGGCTGGTGGTGCATATGGCAATTGCGACTTCGCTGGCGACGATCATGTTTACTTCCCTGTCATCGGTGCGTGCGCACCATCGGCATGGCGTCGTGCAGTGGCGCATTGTGGCGTTGATGGCGCCGGGCATCGTGCTTGGTTCGTGGATCGGGCCCTGGATCGGCAAGCAGATGAACGCTTCTGCGCTGGCGCTGCTGTTTGCGCTGTTCGTCGCGTTTTCAGCGCTGCAGATGCTGCGCAACCGGAAGCCTTCCGCCGGGCGCGAATTGCCTGGCACGGCGGGCATGTTTGCCGCGGGCGGCGTGATCGGCACCGTGGCGGGGCTGGTGGGCGCGGGCGGAGGTTTCATCTCGGTGCCGTTCATGGCCTGGTGTAATGTGCGTATCCACCAGGCGGTGGCGACCAGCGCGGCGCTGGGCTTCCCGATCGCGCTTTCGGGCACCTTGTCGAATATTTACTTTGGCTGGTCGGAGCCGGGCCTGCCGCAGCATTCGCTGGGCTTCGTCTATTTGCCGGCGCTGGCCGTGATCGTGGCAGCCAGCGTAACCATGGCGCCGCTCGGCGCGCGCATGGCGCACAAAATGGATGTGGCGGCGCTCAAGCGGGTGTTTGCCGTGGTGCTGTTTGCACTGGCGGGATATATGTTCCATCACGCGTTCGCGTAGCGCATGCGTGGCGGCGCCCCGGCGGCAGCCGGACGTGCCGGGCTGATTGGAGGTGGCGATGCAGGATGCACGGGTCGGATGCTGGGCGCTGTTCAAGGTCTTCTCTCACATGGCGATGCAGGGCTTTGGCGGCGTGCTGCCCTTTGCCTACCGCCACCTGGTCGAACGCACGCAGTGGCTGAGCGCCGCTGAATTCGGCCAGCTCCTCAGCATCGCGCAGCTGCTGCCCGGGCCCACGATCTGCAACCTGTCAGTGATGGTCGGCCAGCGCTACGCCGGCGTGGCAGGCGGTTTTGCCGCGCTGGCCGGCCTCCTGCTCGGCCCATTCTTCATCGTGATCGCGCTTGGCGCGGCCTACCAGGAGCTGGCGCACCATCCGCTGTTCATCAACGCCATGCGCGGCATGGCTGCCGCAGCGTCGGGCCTGATCCTCGCGACTGCACTCAAGCTCGCAGTGGGCATGTTGCGCGGCACCGCCCGGCGCGGCCGCCGCATGGCGCAGGTCGCGCTGTTGGCGGCGGCATTCGTCGGCCTGGGCGTGGCGAAGGTCGGACTCATCACGGTGGTTGCCACGCTGGTGCCGATCGGCTTCCTGCTATTCGCCTTCGTCTGGAGTAAGCCATGAACGAAGAAGTCAAACTGGGCGGCCTGGCCTGGCACCTGGCTGTGCTGTCGCTGACGGCAATCGGCGGCGGCGTGGTGCTGGTCGCGCCGGACGTGCACCATTACGTCTCCGTGCAAAACCATTGGCTGACCGACGAACAGTTCGCCGCAATGTACGCCCTGGCGCAAGCAGCCCCCGGCCCGAACCTGCTGTTCGTCACGCTGATCGGCTGGATGATCAAGGGCTGGCTGGGTGCGGTCGTCGTCACGCTGGCGGCCATCGTGCCTTCGTCTTGCCTGGTTTTGGCTTTGGGGACGGTGATCAACCGCCATGGCGGCGGAGGAGGACGCTGGGCCGGCGCGCTGCGCGATGCGCTGGCGCCGCTGGCGGCCGGCATGCTGGCCGGCGCCGCCTGGACTTTCCTGAGTGTGGCCGGCGCCGGATGGCGCGGCATCGTGCTGGCGCTGGCCGCCGCGGCGGCGGCCTATGCGACCAAGCTGAATCCCTTGTGGCTGATTGCCTTAGGCGCGCTGGCCGGCGCTATCGGGCTGGTTTGAGCGGTACGCCCATACCAGCATGATGACGGCGCCGATAATCATCGGCAGCGACAGCATCTGGCCTGAAGTGATCGGCAGGCCGGCCACGGTGATTTCCCAGTCCGGCGTGCGGAACCACTCGGTGAAGAAACGCGCGCAGCCGTACAGCAGCACGTACAGCGCACCGACTGCCAGGCGAGGGCGGGCCTTGCGCGCGAACGGCCACAGGATGCAGAACACCAGGATGCCGTCGACCAGCATCTGGTAGATCGCCGAGGGGTGGCGCGGCATCGGGCCTGCGTTCGGGTAGATCATCGCCCATGGCAGGTTCGGATCGCTGACAATGCGCCCCGGCAGTTCGGCGTTGATGAAATTGCCCATGCGGCCGGCGGCATAGCCGAGCGGCACCAGCGGCGCGATGAAGTCATACACGTCCAGCAGGTTGCGCTTGCGTTTGCGCGCCCACAGCGCCATGCCGATCAATACGCCCAGGAAGCCGCCGTGGAAGCTCATGCCGCCTTCCCACACTTTGAAGATGCGCAGCGGCGTCAGCAGCATTTCCGGCTGGTAGAAGAACACTTCGCCCAGGCGGCCGCCCACAATGACGCCCAGCATTCCGTAGAACAGCATGTCGTCCAGGTCTTCCTTGGTCCACCCTTGCGCGGCAATGTGCGGCTGCTTGATGCGCACGCGGCCCAGCGCAATGAACATGGCAAAGGCCAGCACGTACATCAGGCCATACCAGTGGATCGCCACAGGACCCAGGTGGACGGCGACCGGATCGGGCATTGGATGCATTAACGGCATTCAGATTCTCTTTCTCATCAATTCCAAAAAGCCGCGCAGCACGGGCGAGGCATTGTCGCGCCGCCAGGCCAGGCCGGTTTCCACCAGCGGCGTGCTCTGGACCAGGGGCAGGTATTCCACGCCCGGCCGGCGCAAATTCGACACGGATTGTGGCACAAGTGCGATACCCATGCCAGCCGAAACGAGGCTGACGATGGTCTGCATCTGGATCGCTTCCTGCCCCACCTCGGCGGTGATGCCTGCCTCGCGGAACACCGACAGGATGGCGTCGTATAGGCCGGGCGAGATATGGCGCGGGAATATGATCAGGGGCAGGCCTGCCAGCTTGCGCAAGTCGGCGGTACGCGCCCGCGCCAGTGCAGGCAGTCCCGCGGGTGCGGCCAGCACCAGCGGTTCGCTCAGGACGGGCAGGTAGTCGAGTTCCTGCCGTGCGCGGTCGGGCAGGGGCGGGATCAGCAGGCCGGCGTCCACACGGCCTTCCAGCAGATCGTCCAGTTGCAGGTCGGAGGTGGCTTCCTTCAGGGTGATCTCTACCTGCGGGAATTCGGCGCGATAAGCCTGCAGCGTCGGTGGCAGCACGCTGTAGTCGGCGGACGACACGAAAGCCAGCGACAGGCGCCCGCTGGCGCCGCTGGCTGCGCGCTGCACCAGCACCGGCAGGGCTGCAGACTGTTCGAGCAGGCGGCGCGCCTCAGGCAGCAATGCTTCGCCGGCCGCGGTCAGCGCCACGCCGCGCCGGTTGCGCTCGAACAGCGGTGCGCCCAGCATCTCCTCCAGCGCCATGATGGTCTGCGACAGCGGCGGTTGCGTCATGTGGAGGCGGCGCGCGGCGCGGCCGAAATGCAGTTCCTCGGCGACCGTGGCGAAATAGCGCAGCTGGCGAAGTTCGATATTCATTCGCAAAGAATATCACAGTAGCGATTATCATATATTTGACAACTCGTCAGGGCCAAGGCAACCTTGGACTCTTACTGAGGAGACCCCACCATGCCGCAATACCGTTCCTACACCACCACCCAAGGCCGCAATATGGCAGGCGCGCGCGCCCTGTGGCGTGCCACCGGCATGAAAGATGGCGATTTCAACAAACCGATCATCGCCGTGGTCAATTCCTTCACCCAGTTCGTGCCGGGCCACGTCCACCTGAAGGACCTGGGCCAGTTGGTTGCACGCGAGATCGAAGCAGCGGGCGGCGTAGCCAAGGAATTCAACACCATCGCCGTTGACGACGGCATCGCCATGGGCCACGGCGGCATGCTGTACTCGCTGCCCTCGCGCGACCTGATCGCCGACTCTGTCGAATACATGGTCAACGCGCACTGCGCCGACGCCATGGTCTGCATCTCCAACTGCGACAAGATCACCCCCGGCATGCTGATGGCAGCCATGCGCCTGAACATCCCGGCCGTCTTCGTCTCCGGCGGCCCGATGGAAGCGGGCAAGGTGATCAAGGCTGTCAACGGCGGCGAAAAGATCATCAAGCTGGACCTGGTCGACGCCATGATCAAGGCCGGCGACCGCACCGTATCCGATGCCGACGTGGCGGAAATCGAGCGCTCGGCCTGCCCGACCTGCGGTTCCTGCTCCGGCATGTTCACCGCCAACTCGATGAACTGCCTGACCGAAGCGCTGGGCCTGTCCCTGCCCGGCAACGGCACCATTGTCGCTACCCACAGCGACCGCAGGGAACTGTTCCTGCGCGCCGGCCGCCTGATCGTGGAAATCACCAAGCGCCACTACGAACAGGACGACTACAGCGTGCTGCCGCGCTCCATCGCCACCAAGGAAGCGTTCGAGAACGCGATGGCGCTGGACGTCTCCATGGGCGGTTCCACCAACACCGTGCTGCACCTGCTGGCAGCCGCGCACGAAGCGCAGGTGCCGTTCACCATGGCCGACATCGACCGCATCTCGCGCAAGGTGCCATGCCTGTGCAAGGTGGCGCCGATGACCGACAAGTTCCATATCGAAGACGTGCACCGCGCCGGCGGCATCACTGCCATCCTCGGCGAACTGGCGCGCGCCGGCCTGCTGGACACCACGCAGCACACGGTGCACAGCCCGACCATGGCCGAAGCCATTGAAAAGTACGACATCAAGCGCAGCGACGACGCGGCCGTGCACCAGCTGTTCCGCGCAGCGCCTGGCGGCGTGCCGACCCAGGTGGCGTTCTCGCAGTCCGAGCGCTATGCCTCCTCGGACCTGGACCGCAGCAGCGGCTGCATCCGCGACCTGGAGCACGCATATTCGAAGGACGGCGGCCTGGCGGTCCTGCACGGGAACATCGCCGAAAAAGGCTGCATCGTGAAGACCGCGGGCGTGGATGAATCGATCCTGAAATTCAGCGGCAAGGCACGCGTGTTCGAAAGCCAGGACGCTGCAGTGGAAGGCATTTTGGGCGACACCGTGCACGAAGGCGACGTGGTCATCATCCGCTACGAAGGCCCGAAAGGCGGCCCGGGCATGCAGGAAATGCTGTACCCGACCTCGTACATCAAGTCGAAAGGCCTGGGCAAGGCATGCGCGCTGTTCACCGATGGCCGTTTCTCCGGCGGCTCGTCCGGCCTGGTGATCGGCCACGCTTCGCCGGAAGCAGCCGAAGGCGGCGCCATCGGCCTGGTGGAAGAGGGCGACATGATCGACATCGACATCCCGGCGCGCACCATCAACCTGCGCGTGACGCCGGAGACGCTGGCACAGCGCCGCGCCGCAATGGAAGCGCGCGGCGCCGATGCCTGGAAACCGGTGAATCGCGAGCGCTACGTCTCGCAAGCCCTGCAAGCCTACGCCGCGCTCACCACCTCCGCCGACCGCGGCGCCGTGCGCGACCTCAGCCAGCTCGCTCGCAAATAAAAAGTCGGGGTCAGGTCTGGCAATCCGCCATCTTTTTCGCGATGCGAAAAAGATGGCGGATTGCCAGACCTGACCCCGACTTTCATCTACTGAAGTTAGTTCGGTACTGGGCTGGGGTGAAGCCGGTCAGGTCCTTGAACATGCGGCGCATGCCTGAATCGCTGCTGAAGCCCAGCTCAAGACTGATCGCGGTGGCGGACGCCCTGGTGTAAATCAGGCGTTCGCTCACCTGCTTTAGCTTGATGCGGCGGATGTAGGCTGCGGCCGGCATGCTGCTTGCCGCCAGGACCTTGCGCGCCAGCGTCCTCTCCGTCGTATGCAGCAGGTGCGCCACGCGCGCCAGCGTTGCGTCGCCTGCGTCCAATTGTTCGACGACCAGGTGCAGCTTGCGCAGCAGGGTGTCCTGCTGCTCAATCAGGTCGAGCAGGTGGAAGGCGAGATGCGTCTTTTCTTCCGGCCGCGGCAGCACCATCAGCCTGGTCAATTCGCGATAGGCTTCCTTGCCCAGCCGGTCCTCTATCAACGCCTGCACGATCGGCAAATACCCATTCACGCCCGAGGCCGTCGCGTTGCGTTCGTTGAATGCCAGCGTGCGCTCGAACTGCCAGCGCACCTTGCCGAAATTCGTTGCGGCGAATTCCGCCAGCCACCAGGTGATCGTTGCGGCCTGCCTGTCCAGCCGGCCGCTGCCTGCCGCCAGGCATACGCCGGTGCAGTAAGCCCAGAGCTGCACGCGGCGCGGCAGCGCGGCAAGCATGGTGACAAGGCCTGCATTGGCGTCCAGCGTGCGCGTAGCCTGGCCCAGCGACTGGCCCCAGAAGCCCGGCACCATCAAGGCATCCACTCCCGCTTCGTCCAGCGCTATCGCGGCGCGCAGCTGTTGGCCGTGCGCGCATTCGACCTTGCCGGCGCGGGCGGCGACAAAGAACGGTTCAAACAGCGCCTTGCCGGCCCGCAGGTTGGCGGCGTGCAGCAAGTCCATCGCGGCAAACAAGCCGGCAGGCAGGCAATTCGGGTAGAGCAGGAGGCCGATGCGCATGGCTGGAAATGGATGGATTGTGTCGGATCATGCCATTGTAGGGCGAGCCGCCCGGGCGCACAATTTCGGCATGAAGATCACTCAACTTCGCAACGCGACGGCCATTATCGAGTTTGGCCCATACAAAATACTCGTGGACCCCATGCTGGCGCCAAAGGGCGCGCTGCCGCCGCTCAAGCTGCTGGGAGAAAGGATGCGCAATCCGGTCGTCGAGCTGCCGCCGCTGACGGGAGGCATGCTGGAAACGGTCACGCATTGCCTGATTACGCACTGCCAGAAAGGCCACTTCGATCATCTGGACCGCGCCGCCAAAGCCTGGTTGCGTGGCAAGCAGATCCCCGTCATCTGTACGCCGCATGATGAGGGACACCTGCGCCAGCGCGGCCTGAACGTGCAGCCGCTGGCGCCGGGACATCACGAACCCCAGCCCTTCCTTGAAGGGCGCATCAGGACCGTGAACTGCCGCCACGGCAAAGGCCTGGTCAGCCTGATGATGGAACACGGTGTGGGTTATTTCATCGAGATGCCCGGAGAGCCGAGCCTGTACCTGTCCGGCGACACCATCCTGACGCAGGAAGTGCTGGATTTCCTGGCGCGGCACCAGCCCGACGTCAGCGTCGTACCGGCTGGCGGCGCCAGGTTCGACCTGGGCCACGAAATCATCATGGGAATCGAAGAGGTGCTGCAGTTCGCCCGCGCCACGAAGGGCATCGTGGTGGCAAACCATCTTGAAGCCTTGAGCCACTGCCCGGTTCAGCGGGCAGCGCTACAAGAACAGGCGCTGCGTGCAGGCCTGGCCAGCCGCGTCGTCGTGCCCGCGGATGGCGAAACCCTTACTTACGCTTCTTCAGGTCGTCGAACGCCTTCTTGACGCGATCCTTGCGGCGTTGCTCGTCGACGTTGTGGGCCTTGCGCTTGTCGAGGCCCAGCATCGGCTCGATCACTTCGAAAAAGACAAAGGCAATGGCCATGATGCCGCCGATCCACCACCACGACAGGTCGGCGAACTTCCAGACTTCAAAGTACTTCAGTGCCACGAGGGCGATAATCAATAAGATAATGGGCATGGAAAACTCCTTAGTATTCCATCATAGCAATATCCAGCTAACGGTCAACCCATAATACGCAGCGCGCGTTGTGGAGTAGAATTGTGTCAGTTTTTTTCCTGGAGATGAAAATGAAACGTTCACTGTTGGTTGGTTTCGTGGTTACCGCGGCTTTCTCGTCGCAGGCTGCTTTTGCAAACGCTGACCTGGCCAAGGCCAAAAACTGCATGGCTTGCCACGCAGTGGCCACCAAGCTGGTTGGCCCGGCTTACAAGGACGTCGCTGCCAAGTACGCCGGCCAGAAAGATGCTGAAGCCAAGCTGGTTGCGAAAGTCATGAAGGGCGGTTCCGGCGTCTGGGGCGCAGTCCCGATGCCAGCCAACCCGCAGGTTAGCGAGGCGGAAGCCAAGACCCTGGTGAAGTGGGTCCTGTCGCAGAAATGACGCAAGCACAGCGTAAAAAAGCCGGGCTAGCCCGGCTTTTTTTATTACTTGATGACTTCGATGCGCGTTTTCTTGTCGGCCTTGTAGCCAAACAACGTCAGCGCCCCATCCTTGATATCCCCCTTGGCGTCGAAGGCAATGGTGCCGCTGATGCCGTCATGCCTGACCTTCTTCAGGAAGGGCAGGTACTTGGCCGGATCGGTCGACTTGGCGTCGGCCATGGCGTGGGCAATTGCCATCGTTGCATCGTAGGCGTACGGGGCGTAGATCTGCACGTCGTAGCCGTAGCGCTTCTTGAAGCGGCCGGCAAATTCGTCCAGCTTTTTCTCCTGCTCCGGCGTCACGCCGCCGGCTTCGGCGCACACCACCACGTCGTCGGCGCCACCCGACAGTTTCGGCAGCGCTTCGGTGCAGATGCCGTCGCCGCCCATCAGCTTGGCCTTGATGCCGAGCGCCTTCATCTGGCGCAGCAGCGGGCCGCCCACCGAGTCCATGCCGCCGAAGAACACCAGGTCCGGGTTCTTGGAACGGATCGAGGTCAGGATGGCGTTGAAATCGGTCGACTTGTCGGTGGTGAACTGCTTGTCCACGATCTGCACGCCGGCGCCTTTCTTGGCTTCCTTCAGGAATTCGGCTGCCACGCCCTGGCCGTAGGCGGTGCGGTCGTCGATCACGGCGATGCGCTTGGCGCCCAGTTTCTGCGTGGCGTACTTGCCCAGCGAGCTGCCCAGCTTGAAGTCGTTCGCCACCACGCGGAAGGTGGTGTTGAAGCCCTGGTTGGTGTACACCGGGCTGGTGGACGAAGCCGAAATCTGCGGAATGCCGGCGTCGTAGTAGATCTTGGATGCCGGAATGGTGGTGCCTGAATTCTGGTGGCCGATCACGCCCTGTACTTTGGCGTCGACCAGTTTCTGCGCTGCCGAAGTACCCTGTTTGGGGTCGCCGGCATCGTCTTCCGACACCATCTCGAACTTGACCGCCTTGCCGTTGACCTTGAATCCCTTGGCGTTCAAGTCTTCCACCGCCATGCGCACGCCGCTCTGGTTGTCCTTGCCCAGGTGGGCGGACTGGCCGGACAGCGGCCCGACGTAGCCGATCTTGACCACTTCCTGGGCGCTCGCGGCGCCGGCAAAGGCCAAGGCGATGGCTGCGATGATGGTTTTGGTTTGCATTGCACTTTCTCCTGAAACGAAAACGGGCCGCCATGCTGGCTGGCGGCCCACGGGCTCCCCCCGATAATTCTCGCGTACTGCGTTTGTTACTTGACCACTTCCATCTTGGTCTTGATGCCGCCCTTGTAGGTGAACAGGGTCAACGCACCATCTTTGATGTCGCCGAACGGGTCGAACTCGATCAGGCCGGTCACGCCTTGGTGCTTGATCTTGGCCAGCACCGGCAGGTACTTGGCCGGCTCGGACGAATTGGCTTTTTCCATGGCGTCCGCCATGGTCATGATGGCGTCGTAGACATACGGCGCGTACAGTTGCACTTCCTGGCCGTACTTCTTCTTGTAGCGGGCACGGAAGTCGTCCATGTTCTTCTGCATGTCGGCAGTCACGCCGCCGGCTTCGGCGCAGGTGACTACGCCATCGGCGGCAGCGCCGGCGGACAGGCGGTACAGCGCATCGGTGCAGACGCCGTCGCCACCCATGAATTTGGCATTGATGCCCAGCGCCTTCATCTGGCGCAGCAGCGGGCCGCCGACCGAGTCCATGCCGCCGAAGAACACCAGGTCCGGATTCTTGGACTTGATGTTGGTCAGGATGGCGTTGAAATCGGTGGCATTGGCGTTGGTGAATTCCTTGCCGACCACTTGCACGCCCGGCAGGGCTTTCTTGGCGCCTTTGACGAATTCGTCGGCAACGCCCTGGCCGTAAGCGGTGCGGTCGTCGATCACGGCGATCTTCTTGGCGCCCAGGTTCTTCACTGCATAGGCGCCGAGGGTGCCGCCCAGCTTGTTGTCGTTGGCAACTACGCGGAAGGCGGTGTTGAACTTCTGCTTGGTGTACACCGGCGAAGTGGCCGCCGGCGAAATCTGCGGGATGCCGGCGTCGTAGTAGATCTTGGAGGCCGGGATGGTGGTGCCGGAGTTCAGATGGCCGATCACGCCCTGGACCTTGGCGTCCACCAGCTTTTGCGCGGCGGTGGTGCCCTGTTTCGGGTCGCCCGCATCGTCTTCGAACTGCACCACGAACTTGACTGGCTTGCCGCCGATCTTGACGCCCTTGGCGGTCAGGTCCTCAACGGCCATGCGGGCGCCGTTTTCCATGTCCTTGCCCAGGTGCGAATTAGGGCCCGATACCGGGGCGACGTGGCCAATCTTGATAGTGTCCTGTGCGTAGGCGCTGCCGGCAAATGCCAGGGCAAGGGCGACAGGGATGAACTTGTTCTTGAACTGCATCGGGGGCTCCAGTCAAAAAGTCGGATTTGCCAGAGAAAATACAACAAAATCCCCGAATGGCAAAGAGGGAATTATTTCTGGCGGGTGGAACTGGCCTGCAGGTGCGTGATTTCCTGCTGCACGGCGCGGGTGACGATCTTGCCGATGGTGTCGTGCAGGCCATCGCGGATTTCCGCCGTCAGGGCCTGCAGGGCATGTTCCAGGACTTCGGCCATGCTGTCCTTGATGCGTTGCTCCAGCACGAAATCGACGCGGTTCGACAACTGCAGAAGCACCTGCTCGGAGACGCGGCGCTGCAGCGCTTCCCAGTCCACTGCATCACTCGGCGCGGGTTGCGCTTCGTCGGCCGGCGCCGCTGCAACGGCGGGCGCCGGCGGCGGCGCCTCGTCGTTCATGATTTCGGTCAGGACCGGGATGCTGGCGTCAAAAGGCTGGTTCATTAACTACTTGCCTACAGTGAGGTGTTTGAGCGGGAAATCCTGGCGCTTGTAGGCAGCATAGCGCAGGCGGCCCGCCGCTGCATCTTCCTCGTCGGAGGAGATGACTTCGATCAAACGCGCAAACGCCTCAAACTGCGCAGGAGCGCGGCGCGCCAGGTTGACCAGCAGTGCGGCTTCCGGCAGTTCTGTCGTGTCGCTGTCGGCCAGCACGATGGCGGAATCGGGTGCCAGCGGATCGTTGGCGTGGGCGTGCGGCAGGAAGTCGATGGCGGAGAAGGTCCACAGGGCCTTGTCCAGCTCCGCCAGTTGCGCTGCGTCTTCGGTCATCACGACGATGCGCGGCGTGCTGGCATACGCTTTACGCAGCAGGCGGCAGGCATAGGCAACCTTGTCCGGCACGCCGCTGTGGAAATCAATCTGCGTCATTGTTTCTTAATGCGTCTCAGAAGCGGAAGTTCGGCGGTGCGTTTTTAGGCGTTTCGCGTTCGCGCCGAGCCTTTTCCGCTGCGGCTGCTGCGCGGTCGGCTTCCGCCTTGCCGGCGGCTACTTCCTCGGCGCTCGGAGCGCGCGGCGGCGCGGCCGGCGTAGGCGGCGGGTTCGAATAACCCGGCGGCAGCATCTTCTCGGTCGGGTAGCCAGCCTGGGTCAGCGCGCTATCCCAGGCACCTTGCTCGAAGCCGATCTGGCGCGTGCGCCCGACCAGCAGGAATGGCACCTGGCCTTCGCTGCCGGCCTTTTTCATGGCATCGAAGTCGTCGTTGGTGGAAACCGTCTTTTCGCGGTACGGGATGCCGCGGTTGGCCAGCAGGGTGCGGGCCATATTGCAGCCGGCACCGCAGTTGGGGGTGGTGTACAGCACTACCGGACGGGCTCGCACCACCTCCGCCAGTTCGGCCGGCAACTCGGCGCCGCCGGCGCCGGCGGTGTTGTAGTTCTTTACTTCAGCCTTCTTGGCGGTGGCTGGCGGCGGCGTCTCCGTAAAGTGGGTGACGCCTTTTTCGTCCTTCCACTTGTACATCTGGGCGTGCGCCGCGCTGGCAGTCAGCAGCAGCAAAAGCAGGGCAGCGCGTTTCATTGACTTTCTATCTCCATTAAGCCGCCATGCCGCTGTGGCGCAGCAGGGCGTCGATGCTCGGCTCACGGCCGCGGAATGCGGTGAACGACTCCAGTGCCGGGCGCGAACCGCCGACGGCCAGGATCTCCTGCTGGAAGCGTTTACCAGTTTCTGTGGACAGTTTGCCGCCGTCCAGCGCCGCCGCTTCCTCGAAGGCTGCGTAGGCGTCGGCAGACAGTACTTCCGCCCACTTATAGCTATAGTATCCCGCCGCATAGCCTCCGGCAAAGATATGGCCGAAGGAATGTTGGAATCGGTTGAAACTTGGCGGGATGATAACGGCGAACTTGCGGCGCACTTCGTCGATCACGTCCTGCACCGATTTGGTGCCGGATGGCTGGAAATCGTAGTGCAGCAGCATGTCGAGCAGGGCGAATTCCACCTGGCGCAGGGTCTGCAGGCCGGACTGGAAGTTCTTGGCCGCCAGCATGCGGTCGTACAGGGCGCGCGGCAGCGGCAGGCCGCTCTTCACGTGGGCGCTCATATGGCTCAGCACATCCCATTCCCAGCAGAAGTTCTCCATGAACTGCGATGGCAGCTCGACAGCATCCCATTCGACGCCGGAAATGCCGGACACCGCCAGCTCTTCAACCTGGGTCAGCATGTGGTGCAGGCCATGGCCGAATTCGTGGAACAGCGTGATCACTTCATCGTGGGTGAACAGCGATGGCTGCGGCACGCCGTCCACCACCAGCGGTTCGGTGAAATTGCAGGTCAGATAGGCGACCGGAGTTTGCAGCTCGCCGTTCTTGATGCGGCGGCCGCGCGCGTCGTCCATCCAGGCGCCGCCGCTCTTGCCTTCGCGGGCGTACAGGTCCAGGTAGAACTGGCCTACCAGCACGCCATCGCGTTCGATGCTGTAGAAGCGCACGTCCTTGTGCCAGACCGGGGCGCTGTCCGGACGGATGCTGACGCCGAACAGGGTTTGCACCAGCTTGAACAGGCCGTCCACGACTTTATGCTCGGGAAAGTACTGCTTCACTTCCTGCGCCGAGAAGGAGTACAGGTGCTGCTGCAGCTTTTCGGAAGCGTAGGGCAGGTCCCACGATTGCAGGTTGTCGATGCCCAGTTCCTTGCTGGCGTAGGCCTGCAGTTCGGCCAGGTCTTTTTCGGCGAACGGGCGAGCGCGTTTGGCCAGGTCTTCCAGGAACTCGATGACCTGTTCCGGCGACTTGGCCATTTTCGGCACCAGCGAGACTTCGGCGAAGTTTTTGTAGCCGAGCAGGCCGGCTTCTTCCGCGCGCAGTGTCAGCAGGGTGGCGATATTAGCGGTGTTGTCCCAATCGTCACGCTTGCTGAACGCATCGCCAAGGTCGGAAGCCTTGGTGGCGTTGGCACGGTAGACCTTTTCGCGCAGCGCGCGGTTGTCGCAGAACTGCAGGATCGGGTAATAGGAAGGGAAGTGCAGGGTGAACAGCCAGCCTTGTTTGCCGTCTTTTTCGGCCAGCGCCTTGGCGGCAGCCTTGGAATCGTCGGGCAGGCCGCGCAGTTCGGCTTCGTCCTCCACCAGCAGTTTCCAGTCATTGGTGGCGTCCAGCACGTTCTCGCTGAAGCGGGTGCTGGTGGCGGCGTGTTCTTCCTGGATTGCAGCGAAGCGTTCCTTCTTGTCGGCCGGCAGTTCGGCGCCGCCCATGCGGAAGTCGCGGATCGCGTTGTCGACGATGCGCTGGCGTGCCGGTGACAGGGTGGCGAATTCCGCGCTGGCGCGCAAGGCCTTGTATTTGGCGAACAGCGCCTCGTTCTGGGCCAGGGCGGTCCAGAACTCGGTCACTTTCGGCAGGTTTTCGTTGTAGGTGGCGCGCAGCTCGGGCGTATCCACCACGTTGTTCAGGTGACTGACGATGCCCCAGGCGCGGCCCAGCAGCTCGGTGGAATTCTCCAGCGGGGTGACGAAGTTATCCCAGGTTACCTGGTCGCTTGGCGCTTCCAGTTGCGCCACGGCGGCGCGGTTCTTTTCAAGCAGGTGCTCGATTGCGGGAGTGACGTGTTCGGGCTTGATTGCATCGAAACGCGGCAAGCCGCTAAAGTCCAGCAGGGGATTGTCAGTCATTTTTGCTCCTCAAAGCCCTAAAATCCGGGTCAGACCCAAGGGACTCGGCGTCCCCGTCAGACCCACTATATGCATACACTACAGAGTTGGTTCTAAGCCCTTGGCGTTCGTCGAAAGTCAAAGGCGCACAACCAAACCCGCAGCAGCGGCGCTGACTGGGTCTGACCCTTGGGTCAGACCCAGGTTTACCGGTTTAAGCGCGCTCCGCCGATTCAATGGTATTCATCAGCAGCATGGTAATGGTCATCGGCCCCACGCCACCCGGCACCGGCGTGATATGCGAAGCCACTTCCTTGATGCCCGCAAAGTCCACGTCGCCGCACAGCTTGCCGTTTTCGTCGCGGTTGATGCCGACGTCGATCACGATGGCGCCCGGCTTTACCATATCAGCAGACAGGGTATTGCGGCGGCCAGTTGCAGCCACCACGATATCGGCCTGGCGGGTGTGATAGCCCAGGTCCGCCGTTCCGCTATGGCAGATGGTGACGGTGGCATTAGCTTGCAAGAGCAGCAGGCCCATTGGCTTGCCAACGGTGTTGGAACGGCCAATCACGACAGCATGCTTGCCCTTCAGCGAAACGCCGGTCGATTCGATCAGCTTCATGCAGCCGTAAGGCGTGCATGGCAGGAAGCCTTCCAGGCCGGTCATCAGTTCACCGGCGCTCAGCACCGAGTAGCCGTCCACGTCCTTGGTAGTAGCAATGGCCTCGATCACCTTGTGCGGGTCGATGTGCTTGGGCAGCGGCATCTGCACCAGGATGCCGTGGATGCTTGGGTCGGCATTCAGGGTGGCGATGCGTTCGAGCAGGGCTTGCTCGGTCATGTCTGCAGCGTATTGCTCTTTCACGGAGCGGATGCCGGCGTCTTCGCATGCCTTGACCTTGTTGCGCACGTAGACGTGGCTGGCCGGGTCGTCGCCGACCAGGATCACGGCCAGGCCAGGCTGTTTGCCCTTGGCGGTCAGTGCCGCGGCGCGGGAAGCGATTTCAGCGCGCAGTTTTTGGGAGAGTGCTACTCCGTCGATCAGTTGTGCAGACATGATTGCTTGGATTGGTGGAATGGAAAGTCGCCATTATAAATGGTGGCGGCCTTGTCCTGCACTGCACATGATTGTAAGCTTGCCAACAAATGATCTCTTATCAGTTCCTGATCGACGCCCAGCTGCGTCCCGACAAGACGCCGGATTTCTCGGCTTACCCCTTCTGCCTGCCCGCCGTGCGCCACCTCGGCCGCCTCGAATTCGACCCGGCGGTGACGTTCATCGTCGGCGAAAACGGCTCAGGCAAGTCGACTTTGCTGGAGGGCCTGGCCGTCGCGCTGGGCTTCAACGCGGAAGGCGGCAGCAAAAACTTCAACTTCAGCACCCGCGAATCACATTCATGCCTTCATGAATACTTGCGCATTGGGCGTGGTGCGCGCATGCCGAAGGACGGCTATTTCCTGCGAGCCGAGAGCTTTTTCAATGTGGCCACCGCGATCGAAGACCTGGACGTTGGCCGTTCGTACGGCGAACGCCCGCTGCATGAACAATCCCATGGCGAATCGTTTCTCGCGTTGCTGGAGAACCGGTTTGGCGGCAAAGGTCTTTACATCCTCGACGAGCCCGAGGCGGCACTGTCGCCGCAGCGCCAGCTACGTGCCATGAAGCGCATCCATGAGCTGGTGCAGGAAGGTTCGCAATTCGTGATCGCGACCCATTCTCCGATCCTGATGGCTTATCCGGAGGCCAGCATCTTCGTCTGCACGCCGGAAGGCATCCGGCAGCGCGCCTACGAAGACACCGAGCACTATGAAGTCATGCACGAATTCATGGCCAATCCGCGCGGCGTGCTCAAGAAGCTGCTAGAGACTCCGAAAGAACCCTGAACCGCACCCGCGGCACGGCGAAGCAGAAGGGTGTGCCCGCCCCGGCGCCAGCCATCGGGCAGTTCACCGATTCAGCCACCAACGGCAGCGCCTCATCGAGCGGAATCGGCAGGCTGATCGCAGATTCCACCATGCGGCCAAGCCCAGGAACCTCGATCACCGCCATGTGCTGGCACGCGAGGAAGGCGACTGCCTCGTCCCAGTTGGCGAAAGCGCCGGCCAGGTCCGGCGGGAGGACGCGCTGACTGTTTGCTCGGGTTCGGGCTTCCAGCAGCGGTGCGCTGCCGGCTCCAGGCTCGATGCTGGTGAAGTATCCCTCTCCCTCGCGCGCGTGCACAAAGCGCCCGGGCAAGTGCGTCGGCAGGATATCGCTGAACATACGCGTGCCGAGCGCATGAAGCGCGCTATCCATGATATTCCGCACGAAGTAGACCTTGCCCGGTTCCTCCAGGTAGAAGCGCCAGTTGCTTTGCAAGGGCGATGGCATCAGACGGCGCGCCGGCCCCGCCAGCGCCGGACCAAAGTGTCCATGGCGATAGGTCAGGATGCTGAACGGGGTGAGGCCGTTGCGCTGCCACAAGCGCACGCCTACCGGCACCATTGCCTGCGCGTCCGCAGCATCCATCATCCAGGTCAGATAAACGACGTCGCGCACATCGCTTTCAAGCGTCAGGAACGGCAGGCGCGAAAACACCGCGCGGCGGGCGGTGGCGATGCGTCGGGAATTAGCGAGGCGGGCGAGCAGGCGGCCGGGGAGTCCCGGCGTTGGATGAATGTAATTGTTGGTCATATCACGATATCATAGGCGAATGAAGATAAAGGAGACAATCGCTCGCCTGGCCGCGTTGTTACTGGCATGCGCGGCGTTCGACGCCCGGGCGGTGGATGCCGTGATCTTCGACCGTGCCGCTTCGTCCGCCGACCTGCGGCGCGAGTATTCAAAAGCCTTGTTGCAGAAGGTGATGGAGCGTACGGCACCCGAATTCGGGCCGTACACCATTGAATACGCGGACGTCCATATGGAGCGTCCACGACTGCTCGAAGCGCTCAAGGACGGAAAGCTGATTAACGTAACGGCCTATCCGGCCGACGCCCAATGGCTCAAGACCCTGCGTGCGGTTCCAGTGCCGACCGACATGGGGCTGCAAAGCTGGCGCATTGCCCTGATCGACAGAAGGAATCAGGACCGAATGCGCAAGATGGCCCTGCCGCAGGGACTCAAGGACCTGACCGCCGGCGTTGGTTCTGTATGGGTAACGCGAGCTTCGCTGCAGGACAATGGCTTCAAGTACGTCACGGGCAGTAATTACATCGGCCTGTTCGATATGCTGATCGCTGGCCGTTTCGACTACTTCCCACGTGGTGTGAACGAGATCTTCCAGGAGTATGACTTGCGCAAGCAAGCCTTTCCCCAACTGGCGGTAGAGGACAGCATTCTGCTGCACGACAACATACCGTCGATGTTTTTCGTCTCGCCCAAGAACCCTCGCCTATATAAACGCATCCGCGCCGGCATGGAGTCGCTGCTGAAGGACGGCACGCTGGAGCGCTTCGTGCTCGAGCACCACCGCGCCGCTCTGCAGCGCGCCCAACTGTGCAAACGGCGCCGCGTCGACCTGCCGAACAAGGACATCGATCCCGCCATGCTTTCCCGCAGGGAGCTGTGGCTCGATCCCTTTAATCCGCGCCTGGGGCTCTGCCGCAAGTGACGGGGCGCGGGGCGCATCGTGCGCCGCCCGCCTGACCGAATCGCGATGATTGAAGCCGCCCGCACGGCTTGCGTCAAATTTCACATTGTAAAATCAACTTCCGCAATTTGAAAAATGGCGAATTCGCTGATAGAATCCTTCACACTTAGCCAAAGTCTTAATAAATAATCACCTGCACCGTCCGGAGCACACAGGGTGGGGCGCCTTCAATTGATAGGAGACTAGTTACATGTCAGCTCAACTTGACCAGGTCACGGCACAAACGGCCAACGATCCTGATGCACAGGAAACCAAAGAATGGCTGGAGGCGTTGGAAGCCGTCCTGGAAAACGAAGGCCCTGAACGTGCCCATTACCTGATGGAGCGACTGGTCGACCTGGCCCGCCGCCGCGGCGCCGATATCCCGTTCTCCGCCAATACCGCCTACGTCAACACCATCCCCGCCCACAAAGAAGCCCACTGCCCAGGCAACCTGGAATACGAAGAGCGCCTGCGCTCGTGGATGCGTTGGAACGCGATGGCAATGGTCGTCAAGGCCAACCGCGCGGACGGCGACCTGGGCGGCCACCTGTCCTCGTTCGCCTCGCTGGCGAACATGCTGGGCATCGGCTTCAACCACTTCTGGAAAGCCGAGAGCGCCGAGCACGGCGGCGACCTGCTGTACATCCAGGGCCACTCGTCGCCCGGCGTCTATGCGCGCGCCTTCCTGGAAGGCCGCCTGAGCGAAGAACAACTGCTGAACTTCCGCAAGGAAGTGGACGGCAAAGGGCTGTCCTCTTACCCGCACCCGAAACTGATGCCGGAATTCTGGCAATTCCCGACCGTATCGATGGGCCTGGGCCCGCTGATGGCGATCTACCAGGCGCGCTTCCTGAAGTACCTGCACGCACGCGGCATCGCCAACACCGACGGCCGCAAGGTCTGGGCCTTCTGCGGCGACGGCGAGATGGATGAACCGGAATCGATGGGCGCGATCGGCATGGCCGCCCGCGAACAGCTGGACAACCTGAACATCGTGGTCAACTGTAACCTGCAGCGCCTGGACGGTCCGGTGCGCGGCAACGGCAAGATCATTCAAGAGCTGGAAGCGGACTTCCGCGGCGCCGGCTGGAACGTTATCAAGGTCATCTGGGGCCCGGGCTGGGACAACCTGCTGGCACAGGACAAGGACGGCATCCTGCAGAAGGTGATGATGGAAACCGTCGACGGCGAATACCAGAACTACAAGGCCAAGGACGGCGCCTACGTGCGCAAGCACTTCTTCGGCAAGCATCCGAAGCTGCTGGAAATGGTGGCCAACATGTCGGACGACGACATCTGGCGACTGACCCGCGGCGGCCACGACCCGCACAAGATCTACGCCGCATTCAAGATGGCCAACGAATCCGTCGGCAAGCCAACCGTGCTGCTGGTGAAGACCGTCAAGGGCTTCGGCATGGGCAAATCCGGCGAAGCGCGCAACACCGCGCACCAGACCAAGAAGCTGGACGACGAGGCGATCCGCGAAATGCGCGACCGCTTCAACATCCCGATCCCGGACGACCAGCTGAAAGACATCCCGTTCTTCAAGCCGTCCGACGACGCGCCTGAAATGAAGTACCTGCACGAGCGCCGCAAGGCACTGGGCGGCTACCTGCCATCGCGCCGCACCAAGGCCGACGAGCAGCTGGTGGTGCCAGGCCTGGAGGCCTTCAAGGCCGTGACCGACCCGACCCCGGAAGGCCGCGAGATCTCCACAACCCAGGCCTACGTGCGTATCATCACCGCGCTGCTGCGCGACCAGTCGCTGGGCCAGCGCGTGGTGCCTATCCTGGTTGACGAGTCCCGTACCTTCGGTATGGAAGGCCTGTTCCGCCAGATCGGCATCTTCAACCAGCAAGGCCAGTTGTACGAGCCGGTCGACAAAGACCAGGTGATGTACTACCGCGAAGACAAGGCCGGCCAGATCCTGCAGGAAGGTATCAACGAAGCGGGCGGCATGAGCTCGTGGATCGCCGCGGCGACCTCGTACTCGAGCAACAACCGCGTGATGATCCCGTTCTTCACCTACTACTCTATGTTCGGCCTGCAGCGCGTTGGCGACCTGGCTTGGGCAGCGGGCGACATGCGCGCACGCGGCTTCCTGATGGCGGGTACCGCCGGCCGTACCACGCTGAACGGCGAAGGCCTGCAGCACGAAGATGGCCACAGCCACATCGTTGCAGCGACCATCCCGAACTGCGTACCGTACGACCCGACCTTCGGCCATGAACTGGCAGTCATCATTCAGGACGGCCTGCGCCGCATGGTGGGTGAGCAGGAAGACGTGTTCTACTACATCACCATCATGAACGAGAACTATGCCCACCCAGGCCTGAAGGCTGGCCAGGAAGAGGGCATCCTGAAGGGCATGTACCTGCTGCAAGAGGGCGACAAGTCCGCCAAGCAGCGCGTGCAGCTGGTCGGCTCGGGCACCATCCTGCGCGAATCCATCTTCGCTGCAGAACTGCTGAAGAACGACTGGAACATCGCTGCCGACGTCTGGTCCGCTCCTTCGCTGACACTGGTCGCCCGCGATGGCCAGGACTGCGAACGCTGGAACATGGTCAACCCGACCAAGGAACAGCGCGTGCCGTACGTGACCGGCCTGCTGAAGGACAGCACCGGCCCGATCGTTGCAACCACTGACTACATGCGTGCATTCGCTGAGCAGATCCGTCCTTACATGCCGGAAGGCCGCACCTACAAGGTGCTGGGCACCGATGGCTTTGGCCGTTCGGACAGCCGCGCCAAGCTGCGCGAGTTCTTCGAGGTGAACCGTTACTACATCACCGTCGCATCCCTGCGCGCCCTGGCGGACGAAGGCAAGATCGCGATGTCGGTGGTGGAAGACGCCATCAAGAAGTACGGCATCAACCCGAACAAGCCAAATCCGGTGACCCAATAAATAAGAAGACGGAGCAAACACTATGAGCATGGTTGAAGTGAAAGTCCCGGATATCGGCGACTTCAAGGAAGTTGAAGTCATCGAACTGATGGTCAAGGTGGGCGACACGATCAAGGTCGACCAGTCGCTGGTGACCGTTGAATCGGACAAGGCATCGATGGAGATCCCTTCGTCGCAGGCCGGCGTCGTCAAGGAAATCAAGGTGAAGGTTGGCGACAAGGTGGCCGAAGGCTCGCTGCTGCTGATCGTTGAAGCATCCGGCGCTGGCGAGGCGCATGCGCCGAGCGCTCCTGCCGCCGCGCCGGCTGCAGCCGCAGCTCCGGCAGCCGCGCCTGCTGCTGCTGCCCCAGCGCCTGCCGCTGCCGCCGCGCCTGCGCCGGCTGCTTCGGGCCCGGTCGAAGTCAAAGTCCCCGATATCGGCGATTTCAAGGAAGTGGAAGTCATCGAAGTGATGGTCAAGGTCGGCGACACCATCGCCAAGGACCAGTCCCTGGTGACCGTCGAATCCGACAAAGCCTCCATGGAAATTCCATCGTCGCACGCCGGCGTGGTGAAAGAGATCAAGGTCAAGGTAGGCGACAAGGTTGCTGAAGGCTCCCTGGTGCTGATCGTTGACGCTGTCGGCGGTGCCGCCGCCCCAGCGGCAGCGCCTGCGCCAGCCGCGGCTCCTGCTGCCGCTCCCGCCGCAGCCCCGGCTCCAGCAGCGGCTCCTGCTGCCGCTGCAGCGCCGTCCGCGCCTGCCGTCAACGGCAAGCTGGCCCACGCCTCTCCATCCGTCCGCAAGTTTGCCCGCGAACTGGGCGTGGACGTGACCCGCGTTGGCGGCACCGGTCCGAAAGGCCGCGTGACCCAGCTGGACGTGCAAAATTACGTCAAGGGCATCGTCTCCGGCGCAGTCGCAGCACCGAATGCCGCACCGGCAGCCGCTGGCGGCGGTGCAGGCCTGAACCTGCTGCCATGGCCATCGCTGGACTTCAGCAAGTTCGGCGAAACCGAGCTGTCCCCGCTGCCGCGCATCAAGAAGATCTCCGGCCCGAACCTGCATCGCAACTGGGTGATGATCCCGCACGTGACGCAGTTCGAAGACGCCGACATCACCGACCTGGAACAGTTCCGCGTCGACAGCAACAACGCCAACGCCAAGAACAAGGACGCCGTCAAGCTCACCATGCTGGCCTTCGTGATCAAGGCCTCGGTGACCGCGCTGAAGAAATTCCCGACCTTCAATTCGTCCCTGGACGAGAAGGGCGAGAACCTGATCCTGAAGAAGTACTACAACATCGGCTTCGCTGCCGACACGCCGCAAGGCCTGGTGGTGCCGGTCGTGAAGAACGCCGACCAGAAATCCGTGACCCAGATCGCCAAGGAAATGGGCGAACTGTCGCTGGCAGCGCGCGAAGGCAAGCTGAAGCCGACCGACATGCAGGGCGCCTGCTTCACCATCTCCTCGCTGGGCGGCATCGGCGGTACTGCCTTCACACCGATCGTGAATGCACCGGAAGTGGCGATCCTGGGCCTGTCCAAGTCCTCCATGAAGCCAGTATGGGACGGCAAGCAGTTCGTGCCGCGCCTGATGCTGCCGCTGTCGCTGTCCTACGACCACCGCGTGGTCGACGGCGCGTCCGGTGCCCGCTTCGCTGCATACCTGGCCGAAGTACTGGCCGATATGCGCAAGATCCTGCTGTAAGGAGGCCGCGATGATCGAAGTTAAAGTACCGAACATCGGCGACTTCAAGGACGTTGAAGTGATCGAGCTGCTGGTCAAGGTTGGCGATACCGTCAAGGTCGACCAGTCGCTGGCCACCGTCGAATCCGACAAGGCATCGATGGAGATCCCGTCGACCCACGCTGGCGTGATCAAGGAACTCAAGATCAAGGTTGGCGACAAGGTGAGCGAAGGCTCGGCGCTGATGGTGCTGGAAGAGGCCGCAGGCGCCGCCGCCCCTGCCGCAGCCGCGCCGGCCGCGGCTCCTGCGTCCGCAGCAGCACCGGCGCCGGCCGCTGCTCCAGCAGCACCAGCTGCTCCCATGGCCGCGCCGCAGGCTGGCGGCTACGCCGGCCAGGTCGACATCACCTGCGACATGATGGTCCTCGGTGGCGGTCCTGGCGGCTACTCCGCCGCCTTCCGCTCCGCGGACCTGGGCATGAACACCGTGCTGGTCGAGAAGTACGCGACCCTGGGCGGCGTCTGCCTGAACGTGGGCTGCATTCCGTCGAAAGCCCTGCTGCACCTGGCAGCCGTGGTCGACGAAACCAGCCACATGGCCAAGAACGGCGTCACTTTCGCCAAGCCGACCATCGACATCGACCAGGTGCGCAGCTACAAGGACGCCGTCATCAAGAAGATGACCACCGGCCTGGCCGGCATGGCCAAGATGCGCAAGGTGAACGTGGTGCAGGGCGTGGGCCAGTTCCTCAGCCCTAACCACATTGAAGTCACTGCGGCCGACGGCAGCAAGAAGGTCGTGCAGTTCAAGCAGGCCATCATCGCCGCCGGCTCCAGTGTGGTGAAGCTGCCATTCGTCCCTGAAGACAACCGTATCGTCGACAGCACCGGCGCACTCGAACTGCGCTTTATGCCGAAGAAGATGCTGGTCATTGGCGGCGGCATCATCGGCCTGGAAATGGCCACCGTGTACAGCACCTTCGGCGCCCGCATCGACGTGGTCGAAATGTTGGACGGCCTGATGCAAGGCGCCGACCGCGAAGCCGTGAAGGTCTGGCAGAAGTACAACGAGAAGCGCTTCGACCGCATCATGACCAAGACCAAGACCGTCGGCGTGGAAGCGCTGCCGGAAGGAATCAAGGTCACCTTCGAAGCCGCCGAAGCCGGCGCCACCGCACCGGAACCGCAGCTGTACGACATGGTCCTGGTGGCAGTCGGCCGCAGCCCGAACGGCAAGAAGCTCGCTGCCGACAAGGCCGGCGTGATCGTCACCGACCGCGGCTTCATCAACGTCGACAGCCAGATGCGCACCAATGTGCCGCACATCTTCGCCATCGGCGACATCGTCGGCCAGCCGATGCTCGCGCACAAAGCCGTGCACGAAGCGCACGTTGCCGCCGAAGCAGCCCACGGCGAGAAGGCGCACTTCGACGCCAAGATCATTCCGTCGGTGGCCTACACCGATCCGGAAGTGGCATGGGCCGGCATCACCGAAGATGAAGCGAAAGCCAAGGGCATCAAGGTCGAGAAGGGTCACTTCCCATGGGCAGCCAGCGGCCGCGCCGTTGCCAACGGCCGTGACGAAGGCTTCACCAAGCTGCTGTTCGATGCAGAGACGCACCGCATCATCGGCGGCACCATCGTCGGCACCCACGCCGGCGACATGATTGGTGAGATCGCCCTGGCGATCGAAATGGGCGCCGACGGCATCGACATCGGCAAGACGATCCATCCGCACCCAACCCTGGGCGAATCGATCGGCATGGCAGCAGAAGCCTACGAAGGCGTCTGCACCGACCTGCCGCCGCCGCGCAAGCGCTAAGCCGTTAGCGCGATGGGAGGACAGCCTGGCGCGTATCGACCGCGATCCAGTTGTCCTCCCAGGTCTTTCCATTGTCGGCGGAGTAGGCCTGCTCAAAGCGCCACTGGTCCGCGCCAAGCGGGATAATCAGGAAGCGGACCAGGATCTTGCGGCCATCCAGCGTGTCCTGGCCGAAGAAGGTGCCGCGCCCCTGCTTGAAGCTGCCGTGCATTGGCTCCGTCATCGCGCCATTGGCGAGATTCGCGAAATGCAGGCTCCACTGCCCGCTCGCAGGCTGGTACAGGCGTAGGGAAACTCCAGCAATCCTGCCGGCAGGGCCCTGCACATCAAATTCAACGATATTTGCCCGTTTTCCCATCAGCGGAGTGACGGTCGTCGTGCCGGCATATTCAAGCCATTCCTGGCTGCCGGTAAGGGGTTTGCTGAGTCGCCGCAGTGTTGTTTGCCAGGTCCCCAATTCCCAATTGAAGTCCTGTTGGCCATCGCTCGCTGAAGGAGCTGCTGCGGGGGCGCCGATGTGGATAAAGAAGACCAGGAGCGCAATGAAGGCAGTTTTCATGGTGATGATCCGGGCGTCGAAAGCACGATCTTAGTCTCGGCTCGCTTGCCCGGACAGGGCCATCATGCGCAATTTTCCTGGGGCCACGCGAGCCCGGGAGTTGCTTACTTCTGGTCGCGGTACTGCTCGAAGTGCTTGCCGTAGTCTTCCCAGTTATCGTCAAACATCTTGTTGAACTGGTCCATGAAGTAGGCCTTGGCTTCTTCTTTCTTCAGTTTGAAGGCTTCCAGGTCAGGCTGGGCACGTGCTACCAGGTAGGTGTTGTAGCGGGCGGCGGCGAACAGCAGGCTGGCGCCTACCAGTTGCGGGGCGCCCTTGTTGCTGTTTTCGTGGGCGTTGGCCAGTGCAATGTAGGCGTCGATGTTCTCGAAGAATTTCTGGTCGTCGTTCTGCTGCTGTTGGGTTGCTTGTTCACTCATGATTTACTACCAATAAGTTGATACTAGGGGTGGGCATCGTGACACAGGAAGCGCGTTGCTGCAATAAAAAAACCGGGCTTTTGCCCGGTTTGTTGTCAGCTCGCAATGAAGCGCTCTGGGATTTCGATACCGCCGCTATTGGCAGCCTCCGCATAGGCCTTGAGTTCATTGATCGCGGCGTCCAGGTGTTCTTTGTTCGGGTTTTCCTGGAAACCTTTGATGCGCTCGTTGATCGTGGCAATTTTCCTGCTCCATTCGAGCCGATCGACCTTGCTCATACAACCTCCCACTTTAATTTTGGTTCTCGAGAAGTTCAGTATCGGGCAGCCAGCCGCGGTGGCACCGTTCGCTAGCGCACATACGCTGCCGCGCGCGCTTAAGGGCTGCTTAACGCTGCAAGACCCCGTGCAGGAACAGGTCCACGCCTTGCTCGATCTCCTCTGGCGTGGTGGCCACGCCGCAGCGAGAGTCGAACAGGAAGCGGCGCAACTGGTCGCCCATCAGGCAGTTCATCAGATGGATCGCCAGCCGCTCCGGCGACGCCTTGGTGTCGAGTTGGGCTCGGACGTCCGGGCGCGCGAAATAACGCGCCACCAGCTCGCGCGTCTGGCGCGGCCCGGCGTCCCAGAACGCCTCGGCCAGATCGGGGTTGGCGTGGGCTTCCGCCACCACGATTTGATAGAGCGCGGTAGCCGCCGGCGTGCTGACCAGGCGGTGGAAGCGCAGGCCGAACTCCAGCAGCGTTTCGCGCACCGGGCGGTGCAGGGTTTCCATGCCGACCGGATCGAAGGCGCCGGCGCGGTGACGCAGCAAGATCGCCTTGAGCAGGCCGGCCTTGCCGCCGAACTTCACATAGATGGTGCGCACGGCAACCCGCGCTTCTTTGGCAATGGCTTCCAGGCTGACCTTGCCATAGCCCTTTTCCAGGATGAGCCGGGCGGCCGTATCCAGCAGGTCGTTCAGGCGCGCTTCGGCCTCGGCGGCCTTGGGGCGCCCGGCTTTGACTGGCTCGATAACTTGTTCAATAGACATGATTGAAAACCGTACGTAATGCCCGAAGGCTAGCAGAGACCCCACTTTATGCCAAATAAAAATGAAATGCAATCGTTTCATTTCTTGACTTTGATCATTGATTGACCAATAATGCACACGACTCATTTCATTTTCAGGGAGTTTCCCACCATGTCCCAGCACAACCCAGCCGAACAAAAAGTGCTCAGCACCGTGCCAGAAGCCGGCGCGCCGCAGGCGGCCAGCGCCACAGCCGCCACTCCTCCGAACCGTCGCGTGCTCGTCATCGCCGGCCTGATCGCCCTGGCAGCCCTGGCCGCTGGCGGCCGCATGTGGTACCGCAGCCACCATTACGTGGAAACGGAAAATGCCTACGTGGCCGGCCACGTGCATCCGGTGTCCTCGCGCATTTCGGGTGTGGTGACCAAGGTGCTGGTAGACGACAACCAGCTGGTGAAGGCAGGCGACGTGATCGCCGAGCTCGATCCCTTCGACCAGCAGGTGAAGGTCGAGCAGATCCAGGCGCAGATCGCCAGCGTGCAGCAGCAGGTGCTGCAGGCAGACGCCCAGATCGCGCAAGTGAATGCGCAAGCCAGCGCCGCTGCTGCGCAAGTGGCGCAGGCGCAAGCCAACCAGTTGCGTGCATCGCAGGACGCCGAGCGTTATGGCCAGCTGTATACCAGCCAGATGAAGGCGGTCTCGAAAGCCGAACTGGATGCGGCCACCGCCGCCCGCGCCAGCGCCACCGCCGACGTGGCGGCACGCAAGGACAGCGCCGTTGCCGCGAAAGCGCAAATCGGCTCCGCCACCTCCGCCCGCGAAGTGCTGAAGGCGCAGGTCAAAGTGCTGCAAGTGCAGCTGAAAGACGCGCAGCAGCAACTGGCCTATAACCGTATCGTCGCACCGGTCGATGGCCGCGTCGGCAAGCGCACCCTGGAAGTAGGCCAGCGCGTGCAGCCAGGCCAGCAACTGGTGGCGCTGGTGCAGGATAATGTGTGGGTCACTGCCAACTTCAAGGAGACCCAGCTCGCCGACATGCGCGTGGGCCAGGAAGTGAGCCTGACCATCGACGCACTGCCCGGCAAGGAGCTGGTTGGCCGCGTTGACTCGTTCTCGCCAGCCTCCGGCGCGCAGTTCGCGCTGCTGCCGGCCGATAACGCCACCGGCAATTTCACCAAGATCGTGCAGCGCGTGCCGGTGAAGATCACTTTCAAGCCGGAAGACCTGAAAGCCTATGAAGGCCGCCTGGTGCCGGGCATGTCGGCCATCGCTGAAGTCAGCATCAAATCGAACACTCAAGCGAACGCAAAATGAGTGCCCCAATGACGGTGCCTGAAGGCCGGGTATCCGGCCGCACCTGGATCGCAGTCGCCGCGGGCATGCTGGGTGCCTTCATGGCGGTGCTCGATATCCAGATCACCAACTCCTCGCTGCGCGACATCCTCGGCGCGCTGAACGCGACACAGGAAGAGGGCTCCTGGATTTCGACCGCCTACCTGGTGGCCGAGATCATCGTGATCCCGCTGACGGCGCTGCTCACGCGCACCTTCGGCATGCGCGGCTACATGATGGGCACCACTGCACTGTTCCTGGTGTTCTCGACCCTGTGCGGCGCGGCCTGGAACCTGCAAAGCATGATCATGTTCCGCATGATGCAGGGCTTTTCCGGCGGCGCGCTGATCCCGATGGCGATGACGCTGGTGATGGCCAAGCTGCCGCCGTCGAAACGCGCAGTGGGCATGGCGATCTTCGGCCTGACCGCAACGCTGGCGCCTTCCATGGGCCCGACCCTGGGCGGCTACCTGAGCGAGCTGTATGGCTGGCCTTCGATCTTCTACATCAACTGGGTGCCCGGCATCCTGCTGATCGCCGGCGTGGCCTATGGCCTCGACCACGAGCAGCGCAAGCTTGGTGAATTGTTCAATGCCGACTGGCTGGGCATCGCCTTCATGGCGATGGGCCTGGGCTGCCTGACCATCTTCCTGGAAGAGGGCAACAGCAAGGACTGGTTCGAGTCCGGCTTCATCATCGCCTTTGCCGGCCTGGCTATCGTGGGCTTGCTGGGCTGGGTGCTGACCAGCGCGATGCGGCCGCATCCCTTCGTCAACCTGGGCCTGTTCACGCAGCGGAACTTCCTGGTGGCGTCGGCGCTGGCGGCGGTGATGGGCATGGGCCTGTACGGCTCATCGTTCCTGCTGCCGCTGTACCTGGGCCAGATCGCCGGCTATTCGCCGATGCAGATCGGTGAAGTGATCATGTGGGCCGGCTTGCCGCAGCTGTTCATCATGCCCTTTGCGGCCAAGCTGTCGATGAAGGTCGACAACCGCATCCTATGCTCGATCGGCCTGGGGCTGTTCGGCGTCTCCTGCATCATGAATGCCTATATGGACGCGACCACCGGCTACGACCAGCTGCTGCTGTCGCAGGTGGTGCGCGCGCTGGGCCAGCCCTTTGTGATGCTGACGCTGTCGAACTTCGCGATGAACGGCATTGCGCCGAAAGACACCGCATCGGCATCGAGCCTGTTCAACATGATCCGTAACCTGGGCGGCTCGATCGGCATCGCCCTGCTGGCAACCCAGCTGACGCAGCGCGAACACTTCCACTCGGCCCGCCTGGGCGAGGCAGTGAACAGCTTCTCGGCCGCGACCCAGCTGCGCCTGGACCAGTTGACGCAGTCGTTTATCGGCAAAGGCTTCGACCCGGTTACCGCATCGGACAAGGCGCTGAAGGCGGTCGATGGCATCGTGCGGCGCGAGTCCTTCGTGATGGCATACAACGACGGCTTCCTGATCGTGGGCGGCATCCTGCTGTCCTGCATCCTGATCCTGTGGCTGTCCGACAAGGTGAAATCCCCTTCGGGCGGCGGCGCTGGTGCGCACTAAATGAGAGTAAGAACTATGAACATCAAAATGATTGCAATGGCAGTCGGCGCGGCGGCGGTATTGGCCGGCTGCGGTACCGTGGGCAGCGACTTCAAGGCGCCCGCAGGCATGAAGGAACAGGCCTTCCGCCACGCGCCGCAAGGCGCAGCAGGCGAAGCCCAACTGCCATCGCAGTGGTGGACCGTGTTCGGCGACGACACGCTGAACCGGCTTGAGCACCAGGCCCTGCGCGACAGCCCGAGCGTCAAGGCGGCGGCGCAGCGCCTGTTCCAGGCCGAAGCGCAACTGGGACTGGTGAAAGCCGGCCAGCTGCCATCCGTGACGCTCAGCACCGGCGTATCGAATTCGCGCAGCTCGGCCAATACTTCGCAAGGCATCGCCCTGGGCCACCGCTCGATCCACGGCAACAACTACTCCGTGGCAGCCGGCTTCTCGTATGAGCTGGACCTGTTCGGCCGCGTGCGCCGCGCCGTGGAATCGGCCGACGCGCAAGCGCTGGCGGCCAGCCATGACCGCGACGGCGTGCTGTTGCTGCTGTCCTCGCAGATCGCCACTACCTACTGGCAGTTGCGCGGACTGGATGCCGAAATGGCCATCCTGCGCGGCGCGCTGGCCACCCGCAAGGAAACCGAGGACCTGGTGAACGCCCGCTTCAACGCCGGCCTGTCGAATGAGCTGGACACCTCGCGTGCCCGCATCGAGCGCGCCAACGCCGAAGCCGACCTGGAAGAAGTGCAACGCCAGCGCAACACGCTGGAACACGCGCTGGCCGTGCTGGTCGGCGCTTCGCCATCGACCATGCAGCTGGCGCAGGCAAGCGCTACAGAACTGCCGGCGCCGCCGGTCATTCCAGCCGGTCTGCCAGCCAACCTGCTGGCCAACCGTCCCGACCTGGCCGCCAGCGTTGCCACCCTGCGCGCGACCAATGCCAACGTCGGTGTAGCGGAAGGCGCGTTCTACCCATCGGTCAGCCTGACCGGCAACTTCGGCTACGCCTCGGAAAGCTTGAGCGATATCAGCAAAGGCGGTTCGCGCGTCTTCAGCCTCGGTCCGCTGGCGCTGTCGCTGCCGATCTTCGACGGCGGCCGCAACCAGTCCAACCTGACGGTTGCCAAGGCCCGCTACGAAGAAGCGGTAGCCAACCACGAAGGCAAGCTGCTGACTGCCTTGCGTGAAGTGGAAGACGCCCTGTCCGACGTGCAGCAGCGCACGCAGCAAGGCAAGGTTCAGGCCACTTCCCGCGAAGCGGCCACCCGCGCCTACGACGTGGCCCGCGCCCGTTACGAGCGCGGCATCAGCACCTACCTCGACGTCACCGACGCCCAGCGCAGCGCCCTGGCCGCCGACCGCGCCGCCGTGCAGATCAACACCCAGCGCATGCTCGCCACGGTCAGCTTCGCCCGCGCCCTCGGCGGCGGCTGGCAAGCCCCGACTTTTTAATCGGTTGGGCCGAGGCGGGACAGCACGAAGTCGATGAAGCTGGTCAGCTTGGGTGTGGGCTGGCGGTTGCGGGGGTAGAGCAGGTGCATGGGGCGCGGGGTGGGCAGGTAGTCGTCCAGCACGCGCACCAGGCGGCCGGCGGCGATGTCTTGCGCCAGCGCTGTTTCGGCTTGCATGATCAGGCCGAAGCCTTTCAGCGCGGCTTGTTTCAGGGCGTAGCTGTTGTTGGCGCGCAGGCGACTGAGCGGTACGTTGCGCGCGTCTTTCTCTCCCTTCAGCCGCCAGCGTGCCTGCGGCACCCAGCCGCTGAATTCCAGGCATTCATGTTGCGCGAGGTCGGCCGGTAGCTGCGGCGCGCCGCGCCGTGCGAGGTACTCGGGCGAGCCGCAAATCGCCAGGCCATAGGGCCGTAGTGGCCGTGCAACCAGCGATGAATCTTCCAGCTTGCCGATGCGCACGGCCACGTCGAAGCCTTCTTCCACCATGTCGATCATGCGGTCGTTCAGGTTCAGGTCCAGGCTGACTTCCGGGTACATTTCCAGGAACTCGGGGATCATGGGGCTGAGCCATTCCATGCCGAACGAGACTGCTGCCGACACCTTCAACACACCGCGCGGGGCCAAACGCATGGTTTCGGCCAGGCTTTCCGCCGCGCTGATCTGCGCCAGGATGGTTCGGCATTGCTCGGCATACTGGCGGCCGATCTCGGTCAGGGACTGGCGCCGCGTGGTGCGCGTGAGCAGGGCGGCGCCCAGCTTCTGTTCCAGTTCCCGCACGTGCTTGCCCACCATGACGGCGGAAATGCCGAAGCGCTCGGCTGCGGCCGTGAAGCTGCCCGTGTCGACGGCGGCGACAAATACTTCCATGCTGCGGAGCTTGTCCATTGCTAATCATGAGTTTGTAATTAACTAAATGATAGCTCATTTATTCCTGTGGTGACGGAGCGCATACTGGCGTCACTTCGAAACCCAACAGGAGATTCAACATGAAAAAGATCATCGTTATCGGCGCATCGGGCACCATCGGCAAAGGCATCGTGGAACAACTGGGCTTGCGCCATGAAGTGATCAGCGTGGGCCGCAGCAGCGGCCAGTTCCAGGTCAAGATCGAAGACCCGGCGTCGGTGCAGGCGCTGTTTGAACAAGTCGGCAAGGTGGATGGCGTGGTAGTCGCTGCCGGCGATGCGCATTTCGGCGCGTTGCAGGAGATGACCGCGGAGCAGTTCCAGATCGGCCTGAACTCCAAGCTGCTGGGCCAGGTGAACGTGGCGCTGGCTGCGCAGAAGTACCTGAATGACGGCGGTTCGATCACCTTGACCAGCGGCAGCCTGTCGGACAATCCGGTCCGCTACGGCGTCAATGCCACCACCGTCAACGCTGCCGTGGATGGCTTCGTGCTTGGCGCAGCCATTGAGCTGCCGCGCGGGCTGCGCATCAACTCTGTCAGCCCGACCCTGGTCAACGAGTCGGTGGAAACGTATGGCCCTTATTTCTACGGCGTTGAAACCGTGCCAGTGAAGCGCGTGGCCCTGGCTTACAGCCGCAGCGTGGAAGGCGCGGACAACGGCAAGACTTACCGCGTGTGGTAATGCGTACGGTCCTGGTTATTGGCGGCACCGGCACCATCGGCGGCGCCGTGGTGCGGGAGCTGGGCAAGCGCCATCGCGTGATCACCGCTGGCCGGCATAGCGGCGATCATCGCGTGACAATCGAAAACGTCGCTTCGGTGCAGGCCCTGTTCGCGGCAACCGGCAGGGTGGACGATGTGGTGGTCGCTGCGGGTGCGCTTCACGTCGGCCCGCTGCAAGCGATGACGCGCGAGCAGTTCCGCATCGGTCTCGATTCAAAGCTGATGGGGCAGGTGAACGTGGCGCTGGTCGCGCAGCATGCGCTGAGCGATGGCGGTTCGATCACCCTGACCAGCGGCGTCGATGCGCACCATCCGCTGCGCGGCTGCGTCAACACGGTGACCGTCAACAACGGCATCGAGGGCTTTGCCCGCGGCGCGGCGGTGGAGCTGCAGCGCGGCCTGCGCATCAACGTGGTCAATCCTTCGCTGCTGGAGGAGTCGGCGCAAAAATTCGAGTCGCTGTTTCATGGCTTCGAGCCCGTTCCGGCCAGCCGCGTTGCACGCGCCTACAGCCGTTGCGTGGAAGGCGCGGAAAGCGGAAAAACTTACCGCGCCTGGTAGACGCAGGCATACAATGTGGCCTTCCTTTCAACTGTAGAGAAAAGGCCACATGAAAAACCTCCTGTCCCCGCTGGTGCTGGCGATTGCCAGCGCCACCGCTGCCGCTGCTCCTGCCGCTGGTCCTGCTGATGTAGCCGAGTTGCAGAAGATGACCAAGCGCTACGCGCCGGTACAGCTGAAAGCCGATACGTCCCGGCTTTCCGCCGGCGACCGCCAGGCGATCAAGAAGCTGATCGAAGCGGCGAAGATCGTCGATACCCTGCAACTGCGCCAGCGCTGGTCGGGCAACGAGGCCTTGTACGCTGCGCTGCAAAAGGACGAGTCCGCGCTGGGCAAGGCGCGCGCCGAATACTTCTGGCTGAACAAGGGCCCGTGGTCCATCCTCGACGACCACAAGTCCTTCCTGCCGGCGGAAGTAGCGGGCATCAAGGTGCCGGACCATAAGCCTGCCGCCGCCAACTTCTATCCGGAAGGCGCCAGCAAGGAAGAACTGGAAGCCTGGATCAACGGTCTGCCTGCCGCGCAGAAGCAGGACGCGCAGTGGTTCTTCACCACCATCCGCAAAGGCGATGACGGCAAATTCAAGATCGTGAAGTATTCGGAGGAATACAAGCCGGAGCTTGAAAAGCTGGCCAGGTTGCTGAAGGATGCCGCTCTCGCCACCAGCAACGCCTCGCTGAAAAAATTCCTCGACTTGCGCGCGGACGCATTCCTGTCCAACGATTACCTGCCATCCGACTTTGCCTGGATGGACCTGGATTCGCCGGTCGACGTCACCATCGGCCCATACGAAACCTATAACGACGAACTGTTCGGCTACAAGGCTGCCTTCGAAGCGTATGTGAACATCCGCGACGAAAAGGAAACCCGCAAGCTGGACTTCTTCGCCAAGCATATGCAGGAGCTGGAAGACAACCTGCCTGTCGATCCGAAATACCGCAACCCGAAAGTCGGCGCCGTTGCGCCGATGGTGGTGGTAAACCAGGTCTACGGCGCGGGCGACGGCAATATGGGCGTGCAGACTGCCGCCTACAACCTGCCGAACGATGAACGCATCATCAGCCAGCGCGGTTCCAAGCGTGTGATGCTGAAGAACGTGCAGGAAGAAAAATTCAAGGCCACGCTGACGCCGATCGCCAAGCTGGTGTTGCGCCCAGCGGACCAGAAGGACCTGGACTTCAACTCCTTCTTCACCCATATCCTGGCGCACGAAATCACGCACGGCCTGGGTCCGCACATCACCAAGGCCGGCGCTACGGAGTCGACCCCGCGCCAGGACCTGAAGGAAGCCTATTCCACCATCGAAGAAGCGAAAGCCGACATCACCGGCCTGTTCGCCTTGATGTACATGATGGAGAAGGGTCAGTTGAACGACACCCTGGGCCAGGGAGAAGCTGCGGAGCGCAAACTCCACACGACCTTCCTCGCGTCGGCCTTCCGCACGCTGCACTTCGGCCTGACCGACTCGCACGCGCGCGGCATGGCGATCCAGGTCAACTACCTGCTGGACAAAGGCGGCTTCGTGTCGCACGGCGACGGCACCTTCTCGGTCGACTCCAGGAAAATCAAGCAGGCGGTGACCGAGCTTGACCGCGAGTTCCTCACCATCGAAGCGACCGGCGATTACGCGCGCGCCAAGGACATGATGGCGAAGTACGTCGTCATTCGCCCTGATGTGCAGAAGGCCTTGGACAAGATGAAGAAAGTCCCGAACGACATCCGTCCATCTTTCCCGACTGCCAACTCCTTGCTCGCAAAATAAACTTGCCGACTAGCTCAGCCAATATTTTGTAACAGCGCAGAAACTCCGGTAACAGCTTGCCGTAAGGCATGTATAGTTGTAGCCAGTTACCGGAGTTCCGTTATGAAGCTGAGCCTGTCCATCCTGCTGTCCTTCTTCGCTGCTTCTGCTGGCGCTGCACAGCTGACCGAAACTGAAACGCGCTGGCTGCAAGCCGGCTCCCCTGTACTGGCATACGCCAAGCAGGAACTCAAACTCCCGATCGATATCGTGGTCCAGCCGCAAGCCGGCCCGAACGACGTGCCGCTGGCGATGGGCTTTGCCGACGGACGCTGCAAGCTGGTGTTTTCCATGCGCGGCAATCCGCAGGCGGAACAAGTGCTGTCGGGCGTACCTGCCGAGCAGCAAAAAGTCCTGATCGAAGCCATGACGGCGCACGAGGTGGGCCATTGCTGGCGCCAGGCGCACGGCAGCTGGCACGCCTTGCCGGCCGGCTTTGTCGAAGGGCCGCATGAGCAGCTCGACAATCCGGAATTGCAGGCATTGTCCAAGGCCATGCGCGACACCCGCCGCGAGGAAGCCTTCTCCGACCTGGTGGCATTGGCATGGACGCAACGCGCCAACGCCGCGCAATACCATCAGGTGCATGCCTGGCTGATGCAAGTGCGCCAACCTGTTGAGCACGGTTCACACAACACGCGTGCATGGCTGCAACTTGCCACCAGCAGCGCTGTGTTCGCTGGCGAACATAACCCCTTCGAGCAGGCACGGGTGTTGTGGGGCAAAGGCTTACTTAAAGACGAGCAATAACGCGACTGTGTTCGGTCGCGCACAGAAATTAGTCCGCGGGAGGCGTGTAATTCCCCATGCAAACCATCCTAAAGGGGACTAACCATGAAGAAAATCCTGTGTATTTCGCTGGCTGCCCTGTTCAGTACTTCGTTCGCTGTCGCGCAGGCTGCCGATAACGATGCCTACAAAGCTGCGAAGGATAAGGCTGAATCCGACTACAAGGTTGCTAAAGACAATTGCAAGAGCCTGAAGGGTAATGCCGAAGACATCTGCAAGGACGAAGCCAAAGTAGCCGAAGCTCGCGCTATCCTGGATGCGACCAGGCAGCACCAGAACACGCCAAGGGACGTCGAAAAGGCCCAGAAAAAACTGGCTGATGCCGAGTATGACCTGGCCAAGGAACGTTGCGACGATATGAGCGGTTCGGCCAAGTCGGCCTGCAAGTCGGACGCCAAGTCCGCCCATAAGACCGCGCTGGCCCATGCCGGCACGCCAAGCACCACTGAGACCATTGCCCAGGACACCCGCGAAGCTGGAACCAACCTGGCCAATACTACGCGCGAGGCAACTGCCGATACACGCGCGGCAGCACGTGACGCGACCGCCGGCACCCGTACCGCGATGTCCGATACCATGATCACCACCAAGGTGAAGGCTGAGTATGCGGCCGATCCGCTGGTGAAAGCCATGGACGTTCACGTGGAAACCCAGAAGGGTATCGTCATGCTGAGCGGCTTCGTGCCATCGAAGGCAGAAGCTGACAAAGCTGTCGAACTGGCCCGCAAAGTCGAGGGCGTGCAGGAAGTGAAATCTTCCCTGCAGATCAAGAAATAAACAGGCGCCTCGCGCCAAAGAAGGGCCGGCCCAGCGCCGGCTTTTCTATTTCTTGCATTCATGACGATCATCATCTAATATCCAGGGCATGATTGCACAAACTCTCTCCCAGCGGCTGCAACGCCGCGGCATCCACTACGCGTGGGTCATCGTTGCCTTGACCTTCCTCACCGGGCTGACGTCGTCGGCGGCACTGGGCTTGCCGGGCGCGCTGCTGCAGCCGCTGAGCAAGGAGTTCGGCTGGGGCGTCGACCAGATTTCGTCGGCGCTGGCGGTGCGCTTCGCCTTGTTTGGCCTGATGGGGCCTTTCTCGGCGATCCTGATGGAGCGCTTCGGCTTGCGCAAAGTGGTGGTGACGGCGCTTGCCCTGATCACGGCGGGGTCCTTGCTGGCGCTGGGGATGACGCAGTTCTGGCACCTGGTGCTGTTGTGGGGCCTGATGCTGGGCGTGGGCTCGGGCATGACGGCGCTGGTCTTGAGCGCCGTAGTCTCCAGTCGCTGGTTCGAGACCCGCCGCGGCCTGGTGGTCGGCTTGCTGACGGCCAGTTCGGCAACCGGGCAGTTGATCTTCCTGCCGGTCGGCGCGTGGCTGGTGGAGCATTTCGGCTGGCGCATGGCTGTCGTGCCGGTGCTGGTGGCGTGCAGCGTCATTGCGATTGCCGTGTTCTTCCTGATGCGTAATCGCCCGGCAGACGTGGGCCTGGTGCCGTTTGGCGCAACGCAGCCTCTGGCAACAACTGCGGCACCGATGGCGATCGGTTTCGCAACGCCGTTCCGCATCCTGCGCGAAGCGTCGGGCAGCGTGGTGTTCTGGCTGCTGGCCGGCAGCTTCTTCATCTGCGGCCTGAGTACCAATGGCCTGATCCAGACCCACTTCATTTCCCTGTGCGGCGATGCCGGCCTGGGGCCGGTGCCTGCGGCGTCGGTACTGGCGATGATGGGCGCGTTCGACCTGATTGGCACCATCCTGTCCGGCTGGCTGTCGGACCGCTACGACAATCGCAAGCTGCTGTTCTGGTATTACAGCCTGCGCGGCCTGTCGCTGCTGTGGCTCCCGTATTCGGAGTTCACGCTGTATGGACTGTCGATATTCGCCATGTTCTATGGCCTGGACTGGATCGCCACCGTGCCGCCGACCGTGCGCCTGGTCGCGACGACCTTCGGCAAGGAAAAAGCCGGCATGGTGTTCGGCTGGATTTTCGCAGCCCACCAGTTGGGCGCCGCAGTCGCGGCGTTCGGGGCGGGGCAGGTGCGTACGCTGCTGCTTACCTACAATCCAGCGCTGTTCACGGCGGGCGCTGCCTGCCTGGTGGCGGGCTTGATGGTGCTGGCGATCCGGCTGCGGCCTGCCGCCGCAGCGGCGCCGGTCGCAGCCAGCGCCGCATGAAGGTCAGGACTGGGCCAGGATCGCCAGGCTGACGATGATGCCGGCAAACCATACCACCGTGCGCATCGTCGCCAGGTTGCTGATGTAGATGATGCTGTAGGTCACGCGGATCAGGACGAAGGACATCGCCAGGATGTCGATGCGGTCCTGGTTGGCGTGGGCCTGCTGCGCGAGGATGACGGCGGCAATGAACAGCGGCAGCGCCTCAAAGCCGTTGTGCTGTGCGGCGATGGCGCGCTTCATCCAGCCGGCCTGGCGGCCGGCCCAGTCGCGCGGATCGGTATTGTCGTAGCGGTCATTGCTCGTGACCGAGGCGACCTTGGATGTCATCGCAACGACCATGGGCAGCAGGCAGGCCGCGGCGATACACCAGTTTGCAACCGTCATTATTGACTTCTCCTCTTATTGAAGGTATTTGGCGAGCCAGCCGTGAACTTCGTTGTAGAAGTAGCGGCTGTTTTCGCCTTTCAGGATCCAGTGGTTTTCGTCCGGGAATACTACCAGTTTGCTAGGGGTATTCAAACGTTGTTGCGCCGCGAAGTTCATCAGCGCGTTGTTGACCGGTACGCGGTAATCCAGTTCGCCCACGGTAATCAGGATCGGCGTCTTGAAGCCGGTGCCTTTTTCGTGGTTCTCACCTTGCATGATCGGGCTTTGTTCGCGCCATACCGGCAGCTTGCTCCATACCGGTCCGCCGCCGTTGACTTCACGGCCGTAGATGCTGTCGCTGGTGCCCCACTGCATCACCAGGTCCATCTCGCCGGCGTGCGACACGATGGCCTTGTAGCGGGTGGTGGTGGCCTGCAGCCAGTTGGCCAGGTGGCCGCCGTAGCTTGCGCCGCCGGCTGCCAGCCTGGTGCTGTCGATGAATGGATATTTCTTGATCGCTTCGTCCACTGCCCAGTTGATTTCGTCGCCCGGGCCTTTCAGCGGGTCATGCTGGATCGAGCGCGCGAACTCTTCGCCGTAGCCGGTGGAGCCCTTGTAGTCGGTCAGCAGCACTACATAGCCCGGCTTGGCCAGCAGGTGGTAGTTCCAGCGCAGCACGAACTGGTCGCGCCACATGTTTGCCGCGCCGCCGTGGATTACCGCGAACAGCGGGTATTTCTTGTTCGGGTCAAAGCCGGCTGGCTTGACGATCATGTTGTGGATCTGGCGGCCGTCCGGAGTCTTGTACCAGAAATGCTCGGGCGCCTGCCAGTCGATTGTCGCGGCTTTTTCCACGTTGAAGGAGGTCAGGCGCTTCGGGGCGCCGTTGAAGGAGTAGATTTCCGGTGGGTTGATGGCCGATTCCCACACGCCTACCAGCGCCTTGCCGCCCGCGTTCAGCGAATTGATCGAGCCGTTCGGCAGCGATGGTTCTTCGCGCTTGTCGCTGCCGGCGTAGTTCATCGAACTGACCTTTTCCAGGCCGGCGTGTTCGAAGGAGTAGTAAATGCGCTTGCCGTCGCCTGGCAGGGCGATGCGCGAGATCGATCGGTCCAGGTCCTGGGTCAGGATCTTCGGTTGGGTGCTGGTGAACGGCCAGGCGAAGCTGGCTACGCGGGTCAGGTCGTACACCTTGTTCGGTACTTCTTCTTCGGTCAGCGCGAACAGGGTCTTGCCGTCAGGTGAAAAGCGCAAGTCGTGGTAGCTGCGGCCGTCCTTCGTCAACTGGGCCGGCTCGCCGCCGGCCAGCAGCACGCTGTAGATCTGGGTGAAGGTGGAGGCGCGTGCGGCTTCATCACGGTTGGTGGAAACGGCGAACACCACGCCTTTGCCGTCGGGCGTCCAGACCGCGTTCAGGGACTGTCCGTCGTCGCCCTGGCTGCCGCCGAACCCCGGCAGGTCGGCCAGCTTGCTGCCGGCCAGGATATCGCGCGGCTTGGCGTCGGCCTGCGCATCCATCACGAACAGGCGCACCTTCTTGTCGTCCAGCCATTTGTCGAAGAAGCGCGGCGGGAAGGATTCGTAGGCGCGGGCGCTGTATTTGCGCTCCTTGCGCTCCTTGGCGACCTTCTTCACTGCTTCTTCATCGGTGGTGCCGGGGAAGATCTCGCTGACGAACAGGATCTGCTTTCCATCCGGGCTCCACTTCGGCATGCGCGCGCCCAGCGTCAAGGTGGTCATGCGCTGCGCTTCGCCGCCGCTGGCAACGTCGAGGCGGTAGATCTGCGGCGCTTCGTCGCCTTCGCGCTTGGCGACGAACAGCAGGAAGCGGCTGTCCGGCGACCAGGCGTGGGCGGATTCTCCGCCTTTGCTGAAGGTCAGGCGGCGCGGTGCGCTATCGTCCACCAGGGACTTGATCCAGATGTCGGACCATTGCTCCTTGCTGTCGTAGGCCGGATCGGTGACCGAGAACACGGCCCATTTGCCGTCCGGGCTGGGCTGCGGGGCGCCGACGCGCTTCATCAGCCACACGTCCTCGTGGGTGATGGCGTGTTTGGCCGGCTCGACTGCTGCCGCCTGGGACAGGCCGGTGCATGCAGCGAGGATCAGCAGGGAAGTGAGCTTGGGGAGGATGTTAGTTGCACTCATTGCAATGGCTTCGTTGGAACTAGGGAGCGAGGATAGTGCGGAATCGGGACTCCCGTGTCAACGTGCTGTTACTTAGTCGTTACAAAGGACGAGCGTGCTAGACTCGCGCCCCATGAATTCCATCCTCGCCCTGAAGCTCTTCCTCGTTCCCTCATTGATCTATGCCGTCACGCTGGCCGGCCGGCGCTGGGGGGCCGGCGTTGCCGGCTGGCTTTCGGCTTTTCCGATCGTCGCGGGGCCGATACTGCTGGCGATCTCGCTGGAGCAGGGCGCCGGGTTTGCCGCGACGGCGGCGGAAGGAACCCTGATGGCGGTACTGGCAATGATTGCCTTCAGCCTGGCGTATGCCTGGGCTTCTGGCCGGATGGGTGTCGCCGGCGCCATGCCGCTCGCGCTGGGCGCATGGGCGCTTGCGGTGGCGGGATTGCAGTCGCTGCACCTGGCATTGCCGTTTGCTGCGGTGGCTGTTGTCGTCGCGCTGCTTGTCGCGCCTCGCCTGTTCCCTGCGGCGCCGGCTACGCCGTCCGCTGCCGCGAGTGCGAATCCAGTTCGGCGTGGCGGCGACTTGCCGTGGCGGATGCTGGCAGGTGCAGTGCTGGTGATGTCGGTCAGCGCGGCGGCCGCAGGGCTGGGACCGCGCCTGAGCGGTTTCCTGGCCATGTTCCCGGTCATGGGCACGGTGCTGACGGGCTTCACCCACGTACAGGCAGGCCGCAACAGCGCGGTGCAACTGCTGCGCGGCACCATGCTGGGCTACTTTGCCTTTGCCGCATTTTGCGTGGCGATCTCGCTGCTGCTGCGCGCGCAGCCGGTGGCGGCATCTTTCTTCTGCGCCTTTGTTTTTGCGCTGACTATCCAGCTATTGGTGAAAGCCGCATGGTCAAAGCGCCTGGCGACATGACAAAGCCGTGGTATTCCTCGCTGTCTCCTGCGACGGAAACCAGGTTGAAGCGCCCCAGCAGGCAGGCCATGGCCACCTTGATTTCCAGCAGCGACAGGTAGCGTCCCGGACAGAGGCGAGGGCCTGAACCGAAGGGCATTGCAAGCTGGCGCGCATTGCTGCCATCCAGCCAGCGCTGCGGATCGAAAGCGGCTGCATTGCGCAGCTTCGCTTCCGCCACGCTGTCGTGCCGCAGCACGCACCACACCACGCTGTCCTTCGGCACCTGCACATCGCCCACCACGCAGTCGCGGTTGGCCTGCAGTGGGATGAAGGGCGCCGGCGGCTTCAGGCGCATGGCCTCGTGCGCGCAGGCGTCGATGTATTCCAGCTGGTCCATCTGCTCGATGCTGAAGGTCGCCGGATCGGGCGCGATGCGCCGCACCTCCTCCTGCGCGCGCTGCAGCGCCGCCGGATGGCGCGACAGGAGCCAGATCAGCCAGGACAGGGCGCTGGACGTCGTGTCTTCGCCCGCCAGCAGCATGGTGCTGACATTGCCCACCACGGCGGCATGGTCGATGCCGCTGCCTTCCTGGTCCGCTGCGGCCAGCATCGCTTCCAGCATGTTCTGCGGTTTTTCGGCGCGGGAAGGATCGTCGTGCATGCGCTGGCGCGCCTTGGCGATGAAGCCATTGCTTGCTTCGCGCATGGCGAGGACCGCGGCCTCCAGCTTGCGGTCGTAGGGCAGCTTGACGTAGCGCCAATACGGGACCGGCAGCAGGGAACGCCGCGCGGTACCTTCCATGATCAGCTCCAGCTGCTGCTGCACCACGTCGTCGCCATGCTCGATGGTGTTGACTTCTTCGCCGAACGCCAGGCCGGCGATCACGTCCACCGTGTAGCGCTTCAGGTCCGCATTCAGGGCGATAGGGCGACCTTCATGCGCTGCCTGCGCCCAGCGTGCCTGCAGCCGTGTACCGACGCGCGCCAGCAGGGGGAAATAGGCCTTGATCGCATGCGGTGCGAACGCCTGCATCACCATCTTGCGCTGGTTGCGCCAGGCCGCGCCTTCGGCAAGGAAGACACCGCGCTCGCCACCCATTTCATCGGACACCTGGGCCGTGACGTCGGGGCGCCGGAAGCCGTCAGGCCGGTCGCGCAGTATGCCATTGACCAGCGCCGCATCGGCAACCACCAGCGCCTGGGAGCGGCCTATGCTCATGCGGAACAGCGAACCGTATTGCTGCGCCAGGGCCTCGACATCGGCATGCACCTTGCGCGGTCGCAGTTGCAGGATATTGCCGAGCAAGGGCAGGCCCTTGGGCCCGGGCAGGTCGGAGAGTTGGCGCAGCGCGCCGCGAGTGGAGGCGGTTGTCGTATTCATGCGGCCAGTATGCGTCGACCGTGCGGTCGGGTCTTGAACATTTGCGACATCGCGCTACAATGCTGTGCATGTTGCCAATTAGTAAATTCATCGTGCCGCGCCGTTCGCTCGCCTCCTGCCTGCGTGCGATCGTCGTGCGCAATACGGTCGGCTGCGAGCTGCCCGACGAGCAGCGCCTCAACCGTTATCCGGCGACAGGTTTTCCGGTGCTGTTCCTGCAACTGGTGGGCGAGTCCCGGATGGTTGAGCCGCCGATGGCGGAGCAATGCCCGGAGGGCGGGGTGCTACTGTCGGGCGCGTGGACCGGTCCCACGGTGACCGCCAACCCGGGGCCGACGCATTTCATGACCGTGCTGTTTTTCCCTGAAGCGCTGCACCGCCTGACGGGAATCGATATGAGCACCATCGTCGACCAGTTCCAGCCGCTGCACGCTTTGCTCGACGCCGAATGGCAGCAGCTGGGGGCGCAAATGCTTGTCGCGCCCGACGACGAAACGCGTGTAGCCTTGCTGGAGGATTTCCTTGAGCCGCGCTGGCGCGCCGTGCGCGATGAGAGCACTTTCGATGGCGCGGTGGGCGACTGGGTGCGCCGCATGGAAGGCCGGGCGGCCGCCGCAGGCATCGGCCGCAGCGTGCGCATGGCCGAACGCCGCATTCGCGAATGGGCAGGCCAGCCGCTGCGCCGCCTGCGCCGCTCCTATCGCGCCGAGCAGACCTTCATCGCCGCGCGCGACGCCGCGCTGAAAGGCAAGGTTTCGCTCGGCGACATGGCGCAGCTGGGCGGTTATTCCGACCAGTCGCACATGAGCCGCGAAGCGCGCGAGATCAGCGGGCTTAGCCCGTCCGAGATCCTGCGGCGCGGGCTGGAAGACGAAACCTATTGGGTCTACCGTATCTGGAACTAGCCGCACGGCGCCATTCGCTATAATCGTCTCGCCATGACAGATTTTGACGACGACGAACAGTTGGTGACTGAGCTGGGCCTTGCAGCCCGCGGCATCGAACTGGCAAAGCAGGAAGGCCGCGTATTCCTGCGCTTTACAGGTTCTGTGGAGCTGGACGGCCTGCACATTCCCTACGACCTGGTGCCGCAGCAAGGCGTGCTGGCCAAGCCATCCAAATGGCGCAAGCTGGAGCGTGATGGTCGCGCAGCCCTGCTGCTGGAACGCGGCAGCGACGCGGCGCAGGCCGCCCTGCATGCTGACGTCGTCGCCTTCGCCGCCGAGCTGCGCGAGGAATGTGACGACTACGGCATGCGGCCGATGGACTTCCTGCATGCGCTGGAAGACATGCAGACCTCCGAGCCGGCCGGCATCGTCTTCGATCGCATCCGCCAGCGCCTGGAACATGCGCTCGAGCGCCATCGCGAAGAACGCCACGCCGAGCGCACGCGCCAGAGCATCAACCTGGCCGAATACCCCGATACCTTCGAAGTCGCACGCCGCCTGCCGCGCAAATTCATCGCGCTGCTGGGGCCGACCAATTCCGGCAAGACCCACAAGGCGATGGAAGCGTTGGCCAAAGCGCGCAGCGGCGTCTATCTGGCGCCGCTGCGCTTGCTGGCGCTGGAGAACTACGAGCGCCTGCAAGCCTCCGACCCGGATCTGAAGGTCAGCCTGGTAACCGGCGAAGAGCGCCGCATCGAGGAAGGCGCAAGCCACGTCGCCAGCACGGTGGAAATGCTGGACACGCGCACGCAGGTCGAGGTGGCCGTGATTGACGAGATCCAGATGCTGTCGGACCGCGATCGGGGTGCAGCCTGGACCGCCGCCGTTTGCGGCGCGCCGGCACGCACGGTCTACCTGGTGGGCGCGGCCGAAGCGCGGCGCGCGGTGGAAGCCCTGGCCGAGCGGCTGGAATGCCCGATCGAAGTCCATATCCTGAAGCGCAAGGCGCCGCTGTCGATGGAGCCCTCCGCCGTGCGCAAGCTCAAGGCGCTGCGCAAGGGCGACGCCGTGATCGCCTTCTCGCGCCGCGAAGTGCTGATGTGGCGCGACATGGTGACTGAAGCCGGCCTGTCAGTCGCCACGGTGTACGGCAACCTGTCGCCCGAAGTGCGGCGCGCGCAGGCGCAACGCTTCCGGGACGGCCATGCCGACGTGGTAGTGGGCACGGATGCCATTGCCATGGGCCTCAACCTGCCGATCGAGCGCGTGGTGATGACTACCACCGTCAAGTACAACGGCTACGAGGAAGAGGAAATTCCCGCGGCCCTGGCACGCCAGATCGCAGGCAGGGCAGGGCGCTACGGCGTGCACGAGGAAGGCCACGTGGCGGGCTACGACGACGAGACGCACGGCGTGATGCGCTCGCTGCTGAAGGAAAAACTGCCGCCACTGAAAGCCACAGGTTTCGCCGTGGCGCCGACGCTGGAGCATCTGCACCGCATCGCTTCCGTCACCGGCGAGGATTCGCTGGCGCGCTTGCTCAAGCGCTTCGTTCACAATATCGACGTGCCGGACGGTTTCTTCTTCCCGCGCATCACCGAGGAGCAGTTCGAGCGCGCTGAATGGCTGGATACCTTGCCGCTGTCGGTGGCGGACAAGTTCACCCTGTCGCTGGTACCGGTTTCATCCAACGTGGTCACGCTGCAGAAGGCCTGGGAACACTGGTGCGTATCGCTGTCGCGCCAGCGCGTGACCCACCTGCATCCGGAGCAGAACCCGCTGCAGTGGATGAACCTGCAGGAAGCGGAAGATGCCTGCCGCCTTTACTCGGCCTACGCCTGGCTGGGCTACCGCCTGCCTGAATTCTTCCCCGACGTGGCGCAGGCGCTGGAGCTCTCGCGTTCCGCCTCCGAACGGGTGGACGGCATCCTGCAAGACCAGAACGCCGCCAACCGTCGCCGCCAGCCCAAGCGCTTCCGCTAGCAGCCTTGGCGACCTACTTCGACTTGCCCTGGGCCGCGAACATCCGGGACAAGGTGCCCGGGTTGGTGGCCGCGTCATAGAGGAAGGAATAGTCGGAGGCCAAGATCGCCTTGGGACCGGCGATCGGCGCGCTGGCATGACAGCTCAGGCAATTGAGGTTCTGGTGATACGTCTCCAGCACCACGTTTGCCACAGGCTGCTGGTTGACTGGCGGCTGGGCGTCGCCATTGGTCAGCGGGACAGTGGCACCGGCGCCGATCGGCGTATTGTTGTTCGGCCAAAGCACGTTGACCAGCTGGTAGTTGAGGAAGACAGAGTCGGGATTGGCAGCGCTGATCGTCGCCCAGACACTCTTGTTCAAGCCCGCGATATCGTTGGTGGTGGTACTGCTGATCGGCGTGTTGCGGACAACCTGCACCGGCGCCGTATAGGGATCAGGCGTGCATGTCGCGCCTTCGCCGTTGCACGACTTGGGCGGCTGGTTCTGTTTGCACTGGTAATAGTCGGTCGTGGGATTGCAGTTCAGGTTGTAGTAGGTATACCAGGGCAGGGACGGATTGCCCAGTTCAGTCCTGCTGGGCGCATTGTACTTGTGCTCAAAGGTGCTCCACATGAACTGCTGGGCGTTCGGCGTCTTGCGGATGATGTGCAGTGCCACCAGGCCCACGGTGACCTGCTTGGGCGGCGTCATGCCGCCGCCCGCCACCGGGTAGGACACCATGGCCGTCGATGTCTTGAACATCGGCCACAGGCTTGGGTCGTCGAGCTGGATCCAGGCTGCCTTGATCTCGATCGCCCCGACCGTGCCGTAACTGCTGAAGGTGGCCGATCCGTCGGGCATGTTGATGCCCTGGGTCATGGCGAAGCTGGCCTGCTTGTTGGCGATAAACAGCTGGTTCTGCGTGATGTAGTTGTATTCGTCCCGGTTCAGGCGCTTCTCGAACAAGGTCAGGTAGTTGTTCATCTTCGGTTGGGCCGTAAGCCAGGCGCCGTTCGTCCCGGCTTCCGCGATGTCGTGCAGCGCGCTGCTATCGGCCTCCGTGAGTTTGCTGGCCATGAACAGAGGCTTGATCCCCTTCGGCGCAGCAAGTTTGCCGTGGCCCCTGGCGGCGGCCAGCATGCGCGCTGGCATGGCCTGGCTGGCGCCCCATGGCAGCGGCGCCTTGCCGTTCGGGCGGAACACTTCCGAACTTTCCTTGTAGGTTTCCCAGGCGACCGGCGTGGTGCCCGGCGCTCCGAAGGCGGCGGCCGGCACGCTGGTGTTCGGCTGGCCCGGCTGGTTCGGGTCGGCAGCCCAATTGAGGGCGATAAACTGCTGCCAGGCCAGGTTGTTGAACGCCGTCTGGTTGGTGCCGCGGGAATCGCAGGGAATGACCGGCGAGACGACGGGAACCCCGCTCCAGCTTGGACAGGCGGCGCCTGCGCTGCTGGCGGACAGGGTCAATAGCAGGGCGGCCCAGATGCGGCACGCCCCGCGCATGCTCATGCTCGGGGACATGGTGGCTTTCCTTTCTGCGCTCAGGCCGGGAGGATGTTCAGCATGGCCGGCATTGGCGCTTGCTGGTCTTGCCCATAATTGGTCAGGGTCAGGGCGCGCAAGCCCAGTGCAGCAGTGGGGGCTACGCTCACTTGCAGGTTCAGTACTCCACAGCCGCTCGGATAGGAGTTGCCCGGCACCGCATAATTGATATCGTCCTGGTAGCCCGTTACGCTGACGGTGATGCCGGCGCCGAGATCGACGGTCGGTAACTGGCCTTGGGCGCCCAGCGTGACCGCACAGGTCAGGCTCATGGGGACGTTGCTCTGGCCGCAGCGCACGGTCGGCGCAATCATGGTCGAATTGCTGGCCAGCGAGATCGGGTTTTCCATCGGATTCGGCACGCTGGTGTTGTAGTAGGCCGACCAGACGGCGCTGTGGAACAGCTGCAGCGCTTGCGCATAGTTGGGCGGCTGCGGAGTGGGCGGCGGGGTCACGCCGCTCGGCGGCGGCAGCACGCAGGGCTGTGTGGCCGTTGCCTGCGACAAGGGCAGGGGGCGGGCCCACAAGCCGACGAACATTTGCTGGATCACCTGGCCGCCCCATTCGATCGGATCGCCATTGGCATCGAGGATATCGCCGACGGTGAACTGCACACCGGCCGCAATCCAGGCCGAGGGAATCTGGAACACCGCGTGCAGGACGAAGTTGCCGCTCTCCGCCGGCGCGCCAAACGGCTGGCCGGTGACCGGATCGGTCAGTGTCGCGCTGCCGCGCACGATCTGCCAGCAATCCTGGGCCTTGGCGCCAGGCGGCAGCTTAGGATCGGCCGGCAGGGTGAATCCGCTCAGGTCGGGTACCTGGATATACAGGCCGGTGGGATTCGCCAGGGCTACCTGGCATGGCTCGCCCACTGCCTGGCCGCCGACCACCTGGTTGACCGCCTGGCCAATATGCGGATCGCTGTTGCGATATGCCTGGCCATATTGTGCGCAGCAGATCAGGGTCTGCGGGACGCTATTGCCGCAAGGACGCTGGATGGTTGCACCGCCGGCCAGCGCCATCTCCGTCTGCAAGGTGTTCGGCGTACTGGTCAGGTGCATGGCGCCGCCGCTGGCGTTGGCGCCGCGCACGGCTTTGGGGCCGCTGTTCCATTTATTGAGCGGGTTGTAGGCTGGGCGTCCGGTGGACGGGTCGATCACCGCTTGTTTGCTCACGGGATCGGTCAGGTAGAGGTCCGACGCCAGCACCTGCACCTGCGCATTGGCCGGCGCATCGAAGTTGAGGGTGCTGGTGTAAAGCGCGGCCACCTTTTGCGGATCGATCATCCACAGCGTGTTCCAGTACTCGGGGTTTTCACACGTCATGTCGATGCGCGTGATCTTGTTCGTATTGGGGTCGCGCGCCACGCTCCATTCGCAGTATTCGTCCTGCCAGCCGCGCGGACCATATGGACCATAGGTATGCAGCGAGTCGTTCCAGGTGGCTTGCGGGCACAACTGGGTCGGGATCTGCTGGAACGGCGGCAGCGGCACCTTGCTGGTGCCGTATTGGTCGGCGACTGCCATCAGTTGTTTTGCAGTGTATTTGTAGGGATTGGCCGGGCTGGCGCCTGCGCCCAGGTATTGGCTCAAGCGGTTGGGGAAGGCGTGCCAGGTGACGATGACGGCGCTTGCGCTGCTTGGCAGGCTGGTGACGCTGGTATCGAAATAGGCGGTCTGATTCGACGCATAGAGCATATTCCAGGGGTCGCCGGTAATCGCCTGGTAGGTAAAGCCCTGGATGTTGGTGTTCCATTGCAGGCACAGTGCATTGTCTTGCGCTGTACCTTGCGGGAAATCATGGATGAAAGCCGGTGTGGCAAAGGTCTGCTTCTGGTAAAGGTCGCATTGGGGAGCGCTGCCAAGCCAGGGTTGGCCGCTGAAGAAGGCCGCGTCGCCGGGCTGGAAGCTGCGTCCGTTGGTCAGCGCCATGGCCTGGCTGCAGAAGAAGAAAAAGCTGATTGCGCTGTTTTGCGCGGCATAGGCCTGGGCCGCCTCCACGTTCGGGAAATTCTGGGTGCTGATCCAGTTGTTCCAGTCAGCGCCCTGGTATTCCGCGACATTGCCGGTTTCAATCCACGTCGTGATCATCGCTAGCTCCTGTTGGGGGGATCGGGACAGCTCTGCTCCATCACGGATTCTAGGTGAGGCCATATGCGGCAAAAGGCGCGCATTGTCACACGCTCGAAGTTTGCTTGTCAGACATGGGGTGGCTGGGCGGATTTGTGGTTTTCTTGCATGGCCGCGCTTCCTCAAGACTGACTTGCACAAGGAGGAGGCCCTGCCGTCAGCACGACGCGAACAAGGGCGCTACAACGGAAAAAGGTTGCTGGGTGATTTCCGGCTCCGTGGCCGATGCGAAGCACATCTATTTCGGCATGTCCGACACCAACCTGCCGGTAGGCCTCGACAAGCGCACTGGCCAGCCCGTGCTTGAGCATGACACCAAGGTCTGGACCTGCGCCACGCCGGTGCTGGCTGGCGCCGCCGCGTACGGTGCCAGCATGCGCGGCGAGTTATTCGCACTTGACGCGGCGACCGGCAGGCAGCAGTTGTCGTGGCGCACGCCGGGAAGCCTGGCCGATGATTTCGGCCTGTTGGATGCGAAAAGCGGCAAGTTCGACAGCAGGCGCCTGTTCGAGGGACCGCAACCCATGTTGGCATCGGTCGAGCATGTGAAGCGCCTGGGGGCCTACATTTCGACGCCGGCATGGCACGACGGCCAGCTGATTGCCGTCACTGCCGACGGCCGGACCCTGTTCTTCCGCTAGGCCGGCTTCTGCGCGTGCATCCGGCTGAGGCTTGAACGTGCGCCGGCCACAGCTTCCAGGCGCTCTTGCAGGTACTGGCTAAGGCGCGGATGCTGGCTGAAGGCCACGTTGAAGCGAATGTGCCGATCCGGTGTGTCACTGGGCGAGAAGGCGGCGCCGCGCATCAGGAGGATCTTGTTGCGGTATGCATCCTGCACCAGAAGATCCACATCGAGCCCCTCGGGCATCGTCCCCCAGAGGAAGATGCCCGCTTCGCCAGGCTGCTCGAATTGCACGCCGGCTGCGCTTAGCTGGCGCGTGCTGGCATTACGTGCCGCCATGATCTTGCGCTGCAAGCGCTCCAGGTGCTTGCGCAGGTTACCCGCTCTAAGCACTTCCAGCAGCACATATTCGTTCAAGGCAGGCGTCGTCAGGATGGAGTGAATCTTGGTGCGCATCAGTACTTTGAGCAGGGCGGGCGTTGCGGCAAGGTAGCCCATGCGCAAGGCAGGGCTCAGCGCCTTGCAGAAGCTCGAATAGTAGATCACGCCATCGAGCCCGGACAGGGCAGCCAGCCGAGTGCTTGGAGATTGCTGGAAATAGCCATGCACATCGTCTTCTGCAATCAGGAAGCCATGCTGCTGCGCCAGCATCAAGACCTTATGCAGGTTGGCGGCGCTGCTGCTCCAGCCGGTCGGGTTATGCAAGGCGGTCTGCATGAACAGGATGCGTGGCCGATGTTCGCGGCACGCCGCTTCCAGCTCGTCCAGGTCGAGGCCATCGGGGCGGCGTTTGATCGGGACCAGGCGTATCCCCTCCTGCCGCAGCCTGCCAAACATCAGGAAGAAGCCGGGATCTTCGACCAGTACGGTGTCGCCGGGCTGTAAAAAGCTGCGGCAAATCAGGTCGATCGCGTGGGTGCCGCCAAAGGTGGTCAGTACATGGCCGGCATCAACGTCCAAACCTATGCCGCGTAGCAGCAGCGCTATGTGTTCGCGCAATTCGGGCAGCCCCTGGGGCGGGCAGCGTGAGGCCATGCCGGCACTGCTTCGGGCCAATGCCCTTTGTATCGCGGCCGCCGGAACGGCGTCTTGCAGCCAGGTTGGCGGCAGTGCGCCGCTGCTGGCCAGCAATACACCTTCGCGTTGATCGTTTGCCTGCTGCGCCAGCCAGACCGGCTCTTGCTCCTCGCCCGCTTCCAGTGCGGCTTCGTCAGGAATCGATTTGCCGTCGTCATTCCTGGTACAGACATAGAAGCCGGCCGTGCCTTGCGAGTCGATGACGCCTGCCGCGACCAGCCGGTCATAGGCTACAACGACGGTGTTGGTGCTCACTGCCAGCTGGCTGGCGAGCTGGCGTATCGACATCAGCTTGGCGCCGCCAGGCAGCGCGCGGCTCTCGACCATGTGTCGCAACTGTGTCTCAATCTGCTTGGACAATGGGATGGGAGAGCTGCGGTCGATGGCGAACATGACGAGAGTCTAGCGTAAAAACATCAGGGCCAGGACAAGCAGCGCCGCACCGATGGCCAGGTTGAATGCGCGTTGCTTGCGCGGGTCGTCGAGCAAGCGCCGGATCGACATGCCAAACAGGGCCCACATGAAATTGCAGGGAGCCCCTACAAGCATGCCAATGACCGACGCCTGCAGTGCATTGGCGAAGGCATTGCCCTGCGCGGGCATGAAGACCGATGCCACGGTAATGGCTTTCAGCCAGCTTTTGGGATTAAGCGCCTGGAAGACGGTAGCCTGGGCGAAGGACACGGCCTTGGCAGCGCGCACGCCATCCACCGATGCGCCGCTGAGTTTCCAGGCAAGGTAGACGAGATACAGTGAGCCCGCGACGCGCAGCACCTGTTGCGCCAATGGGTAGGTGACAAAGAGGCTTCCCAGCCCGACGCACATCAGCATGGTTTGCACGAAAACGCCGGCCTGGATGCCGAGGATGACCGGCAATGCACCGCGACCGCCAAAATTGGCGCCCGTGATGGCGAGCATGACATTGTTTGGCCCAGGCGTGGCCGACATGACGAGGCAATAGCTCGCCAGGGGCAGGAGTTCGATCATGGTGTGCAACCCGCAACGAAGGAATGGCACAGTCTAGGATCGCGGCACAGGGCGAACAAGACACAAGGCGGAGCGACGGGAGTCATGCTGTATCAGTCGAACGACTGCTACAGTTGGCAGCAGAAACAAAAAAGCCTCGTCCGAAGACGAGGCTTTCCTGTTCATTCTGGTAGGCCGTGCGGGGCTCGAACCTGCGACCAACGGATTAAAAGTCCGCTGCTCTACCAACTGAGCTAACGACCCGAAAGAGGCCGTATTATATACGAGGATTTTGGCGTTTGCAAAGTCCCTTTTTTTGCGTCACCCCATGGCGGTAACCTTGAGCACTTCCTCCGCCGTGGTCACGCCTTCGCGCACCTTGAAAGCGCCGGCAATGCGCAACGGGACCATGCCTTCGGCGACCGCCTGCTTGCGCAGGGCGGTGATGTCGGTTTCTTCTTCCAGCATGGTGTTGAACGATTCGCTGGTGGTGAGCAGTTCGTAGATGCCGGTGCGGCCGCGGAATCCGGTCTGGCGGCACTCGGGGCAGCCGACCGGGCGATACACCTTTTCCGGCTTGCCGATATCCCAGCCGCTGCTCAGGCCCTGCCAGAGATCGTCGGCCAGCTCGCCGCCTTCCTCCTTGCAGTCCACGCACAGCGTGCGCACCAGGCGCTGCGCCATGATGCCGATCAGCGTTGCTTCCAGCATGTAGTAAGGCACGCCCAGTTCCAGCAAGCGCATCACGGCCGATGGCGCATCATTGGTGTGCAGGGTGGACAGCACCAGGTGGCCGGTCAGCGCGGCCTGGATCGCCATCTCCGCAGTTTCCAGGTCGCGGATCTCGCCGACCATGATGATGTCCGGGTCTTGCCGCATCAGGGCGCGCACGCCGTCGGCGAAAGTCAGGTCGATGCCGGGCTGCACCTGCATCTGGTTGAACGAGGACTCCACCATCTCGATCGGGTCTTCCACCGTACAGACGTTGACCTCTGGCGTCGCCAGCGTTTTCAGCGTGGTGTACAGCGTGGTGGTCTTGCCCGAGCCGGTCGGGCCGGTGACGAGGATGATGCCGTGCGGACGGTTGGTCAGCGAGTCCCAGCGCTTGGCGTCTTCCGGCGGGAAGCCCAGCTCCGGCAAGGTCTTCACCACCACTTCCGGGTCGAAGATACGCATGACCAGCTTTTCGCCGAAGGCGGTCGGCAGGGTCGACAAACGCAATTCGATTTCCTGGCCGCCGGCGGTGCGGGTCTTGATGCGGCCATCCTGCGGACGGCGTTTCTCGATCACGTCCATGCGGCCCAGCAGCTTGATGCGGGCGGTCATCGCGATCATCACCACCGCCGGCACCTGGTAGACCTGGTGCAGCACGCCGTCGATCCGGAAACGGATGGTGCCGAGTTCGCGCTTGGGCTCGAGGTGGATATCCGACGCGCGCTGTTCGAAGGCGTACTGCCACAGCCAGTCGACGATATTGATCACGTGCTGGTCGTTGGCATCGACCGTCTTGTTCATCTTGCCCAGCTCGACCAGCTGCTCGAAGTTATTGCGCAGGGCGATGTCCTGGCCAGTATTCTTGTTGGCGTGCTTGATCGACTTGGCCAGCGAGAAGAACTGCGAGGTGTACTGGGAAATATCGAGCGGGTTCGAGATCACGCGCTTGATGACGCGGCGCGCGACCTTGGCGATTTCCGCTTCCCACTCCAGCGCGAACGGATCGGCGGTGGCCACGGTCAGCGTATCCGGCGTGATTTCCACCGGCAGGATATTGAAGCGCGCCGCATAGCTGGCCGACATTACGTCCGCCACCTTGGTGAAGTCGATCTTCAGCGGATCGATGCGGTAGAAGGGCAGCTTGGCCCGCTGGGCCAGCCATTCGGTCAGTACGTCCAGCGTCAGCAGCTTGCCGCTCTTGGCCGATACCAGCTTGCAGTGCGCCACGGCGCTGAGCGGATGCATGGCGCCCGGCGTGTTGCGCAGGATGCCTTGGGCCTGCGCGTACAGCCCTTTGACTTCGGCTTTCTCGACCATTCCATCAGCCAGCAGCCAGGTGAAGATAATTTGAAGATCGAGTGCTTTTGCCATGTGCGACCTTATGCGAGTGCGGCTTTCAGTCCCTTGAGCCAGGACTTTGCGGGCAATTTTGTTTCGGCGACGATTTGCGCGGCGCGATCCGCCAGCGCAGCCACGTCGATGTTGCGGCGGGTCTTGAAGGCGATTGCCACCACATTCCCGTCATGGACTTCCGGCAGCGACACCACTTGAGGGAAGGCGAACTTCATCGCCTTCAAGTTCTTGGCGTAGCTAGGATGGTCGCCGAACAGGTTGATGGTCATGATGCCATCGTCGTTCAGGCAAGCGGCGCAAGCCTGGTAGAACTCAGGCGTGTCGAGCACCGGGCCGCGCGCGGTGGCGTCGTACAGGTCGACCTGCAGCGCGTCCAGCGTGCCGTGGTTGTCCGGGTTGGTGACGTAATCCATCGCATCCATTTCTACGACGTTCAGCCGGCCGTCATTGTCGGGCAGCTTGAACATGGAATAGCAGATGCTGATCACCGACGGGTTCAGTTCCACCGTGGTGACTTGCGCTGCAGGGAAATACTTGTAGCAGAACTTGGTCAGCGCGCCCGTGCCCAGGCCCAGTTGGGCGATGTGGGCGGGGGCGTCGTTCCACAGCATCCAGGCCATCATTTGCTGAGCGTACTCCAGCTCCGGCCAGTCCGGTTTGCGGATGCGCATGGCGCCTTGCACCCACTCGGTGCCGAAATGCAGGTAGCGCACGCCGTCCAGCTCGGAGAGCGTAACCGGGGCAAACTTGGGTTTTCGCGTCGCCGGACGCGAAGACTCCTCTTTTTCGATGGATTTACGTTTAATCAGCATGGCGGCATTATCCCGCGTTATCTTGCTCACAAGCAAGCGCACAAACAAAAACTGCCGGCCATCGCTGGCCGGCAGTCCGGGTAAGAGAGGTGGCCCGGAACTTAATTATTCATTGGTTCAACATTTACACGCAGGCGAATACGCTGGCCAGGGTCGTAGCTCATGAAGCTGGTGTAGTTACGGCCGCGGTAATCGTACTCCACGTTATAGCCGGTGGTGCGGGTTTCGAAAGCATCAACCATGCGGCACTGCTTGACGGCCTGCTCCTGCACCGCGCCTGGCTGGGCGTTGGAGTTCTGGGTGCGGTCGCCGATCACGGCGCCGGCAATGGCGCCGGCAGCGGTGGCGGCCGTCTTGCCGTGGCCCGAACCGACCTGGCTACCAACGGCTGCACCCAGGATGCCGCCCAGGATACTGCCGCCGACGCCGCGTTCCTGCGGCTGCTGCACCTGGACGTACTCGGTACGGCATTCCTGGCGCGGGCGGTTGATCTGCTCGGTCACCGGCGTGACGCGGGTCACACGGCCATAGTCCTCAAAATCAGTGGCCTGGGCCTGCGCCAGCGGCAGGGCGCCGAGGCTCAGTGCTGCGAAAAACAATTTAGTTTTGGCTTTCATTTTGTTTACCTCGTTTCTGTCTTTTTGGCAGTCCACTTTGGTTTAATCGGAATTGCACGCCTAAATATTAACGCCAAGGCTTGTATCCTTGGGGGAAGTAAGGCAACAAAATGTAACCCCATGCTTTTGGGTTAATATGGTAAGTTTTTAACAAAACTTGCGTTAGGACTCACTTTCGGGTTGATTCATAGAGTACAACACGTTACCCTTATGGCGTGGAATCAGATTGACAGGGAGAAACGAAAGCTCCGGCCCCGGCGCATTGACCCGCCTACGGCTTGTACTTGATAGGTCGATTTGAGGGAAAGATGAGTTTGTTGATAACTGTGCCGCCTAATTTAGTCCAGTCTATTCGCGCCTTCCGCGTGGCAGAGCTGCAGGACGAGGCAGCGCGCCTGGGGCAGCACTTCTTATATGCGCATTGCAATGCCGGCCTGACCAAGCAGCAAGTTCTGGGCATTATTGCCGAGTCTTTCCACATCCCTAAACCGCATTCCAAGAATTTCGACGCCCTGCGCTTGACCCTGACCGAAACGATGGACAAGGCCGGCCCGCAGGCGGGCTTCCTGATCGTGCTGGAGCAGTTGCCAAACACGCAAAAGTTTGACCGTGAAGCACGCGAGTGCCTGCTCGATGTCTTCCGCGATGCCGCTGATTTCTGGGCAGAAAAGAAAGTACCGTTCCGCGTCTTCTACTCTTTCGAGTAAGCGCAATTCCCCGCTTGCATAGTTTGCTGCGTAGCAGCATAATGTCGCGTTGGCTCGCCTGAGCAGGTACAATGGCGGCCATGAAAAACATCGTCATCCTCATTTCCGGACGCGGAAGCAATATGGAAGCGGTGGTCCGTGCAGCCCAGGCCGAACAATGGCCCGCCCGCATTGCCGCCGTCATCAGCAATAAGGCGGATGCCAAGGGCCTCGAATTCGCGGCCTCGCACGGCATTGCGACCGCAGTAGTCAGCAACAAGGATTACCCTAGCCGCGAAGCATTCGATGCTGCGCTGCAGGAAGTCATTGACGGCTTCAGCCCCGACCTCGTGGTGCTGGCCGGCTTCATGCGCATCCTCACGCCGGGCTTTGTCAGCCACTACGAAAATCGCATGCTGAATATCCACCCATCGCTGCTGCCGCTGTTCCCTGGACTGCACACGCATGAGCAGGCGCTGGCATCCGGCGCAGCCACGCACGGCGCCACCGTGCACTTCGTGACGGCCGAATTGGACCACGGTCCGCTGGTGGACCAGGTATCCGTGCCTGTCCTGCCGGGCGACACCGCCGACGTGTTGGCGGCGCGCGTGCTGGAACAGGAATGGATCATGTACCCGCGTGCTATCCGCTGGTTCGTTGAAGGCCGATTGAGGGTCGAAGATGGCAAGGTCAATATTGACCGCAACTGAATAGAGAAAGAACACCATGCGTTTGCCACCCTACATCCTCACCAGCGCCGAAAACGTGCTGCGTGAAATCATGCGCTTCACCGCGCCGGCCGACACCACCCTGTCGCACTTCTTCAAATCGCACCCGAAGCTGGGCGGCCGCGAGCGCGGCGCCATCGCCGAATCGGTGTACGCCGTGCTGCGTAACAAAGCCTTCTTCACCGACCGCGCCGAAGCCGGTGCCGGCGGCGCCACCATGCGCCGCCTGGTCCTGCTGGGCATGGCCGATGCCGTCGGCATCGATGCGCTGCCGGGCCTGAGCGAAGAAGAATCCGAATGGCTGAAGCGCCAGCTGGAAATCGACCGCTCGCTGCTGCACAAGTCCATGCGGGCCAATATGCCGAAATGGCTGTTCGACAAGCTGGTCGAACAATACGGCGAAGACGAAACCCTGGCCCTGGCCGATGCACTGAATACGCCAGCGCCGCTGGACCTGCGCGTCAACGCCATGAAAACCGACCGCGATGCCGTGGTGGCCGAACTGGCAACCGCACCTATCGTGGCCGAGCCAACTCCGTTTGCCCCGCTGGGCCTGCGCCTGAAGAAAAAGCCGGCGCTGCAAAACCTGCCGCTGTTCAAGTCCGGCGCGATCGAAGTGCAGGATGAAGGCAGCCAGTTGCTGGCCCAGATCCTCGGCGCCAAGCGCGGCGAGATGGTGGTCGACTTCTGCGCCGGCGCCGGCGGCAAGACGCTGGCGCTGGGCGCGCAGATGCGCAATACCGGCCGCCTGTATGCCTTTGACGTATCGGAAAAGCGCCTGAGCAAGCTGAAGCCGCGCCTGGCGCGCTCGGGCCTGTCGAATGTGCACCCGGTCGCCATCGCGCACGAAAGGGACGCCAAGGTCAAGCGCCTTGCAGGCAAGATCGACCGCGTGCTGGTGGACGCGCCATGCTCCGGGATGGGGACGCTGCGCCGCAATCCCGACGTGAAATGGCGCCAGCCGGAAGGCGCGATCGCCGAGATGCACGAGAAGCAGGTTTCGATCCTGGACGGTGCCGCGCGCCTGGTCAAAGGCGGTGGCCGCCTGGTGTACGCCACCTGCTCGCTGCTGGAGGAAGAGAACGACGCCGTCGCCAAGCAGTTCATCGAAACCCATCCGGATTTTGAGCTGGTGCCGATGTCCAAAGTACTGGCAGAACAAAAGATCGCCAACCTCGAGATGGGCGACTACCTCAAGCTGCTGCCGCACAAGCACCAAACCGACGGCTTCTTCGCCGCCGTCTTCGAACGCAAGCCCATGGCCAAGCCAGCCATGGCCGACGAGGAGTAACAGCCCAGCCCGTGTCCCACCTTGGGGTCACACCCGAAATGGGACACGGGCGCGGCCGTAACATAGCAGAGCTCGTGTCCCGAAACGGGTGTGACCCCATGGTGGGACACGGGCGCGACCATAAGGAGAATGCCGAACGATGCCGTTAGCGAAATTGCTGGATGATCTGCTGGGGGATTTGCGCGATCCAAGCCTGATGTGGCAGGTGGGCGCGATCGCGCTGTCTGTCTTGCTGGGCTGGACCTTGTCGCGCTTCCTGTGGCGCGGCGTGAAGGCGCGCACTGCGAACAACCATGTAGCGCGCTTTGGCCTGGAGAGCTTCGGCCGCGTCGTCGGACCCTTGCTCATCGTGGTGTTGCTGTGGGCCTCGCAGAAAGTGCTGGGCCGCATGCATTTCCACACCAATCTGGTCAATCTGGCGCTGCCGATTTTCAGCTCGCTCGCGGTGATCCGCTTCGGCTTTTACCTGCTGCGCCGCGTGTTTTCGCGCGGCGGCGTGGTGGGCGAGGGGATGCAGAATTTCGAAAAGGCTTTCCAGCTGCTGGTGTGGCTGGCCTTCGTGTTGTATATCACCGGTTTTTATCAGGACCTCTTCGACTTCCTCGACGATACGCTGATCCCGCTCGGCAAGCACAAGGTGTCGATCGCCACCATCCTGCAGGCGGCAGTATCGGTCGTGGTGCTGCTGCTGTTGGCCATGTGGGCTGGCGCGGCGCTCGAAGAGAAGCTGATGAACCTGCACACCATGCATTCCAACCTGCGCGTAGTGTTTGCGCGCATGGGCCGCGCGGTGCTGATCCTGGTGGCGGTGCTGGTCAGCCTGTCGCTGGTGGGCATCGACCTGACCGTGCTGTCGGTGTTTGGCGGTGCGCTGGGTGTCGGCCTTGGCCTCGGTTTGCAGAAGATCGCCAGCAACTATGTGTCGGGCTTCATCATCCTGCTGGACCGCAGCCTGACCATCGGCAACGTGATCACGGTGGACAAGTACACCGGCCAGGTCACCCAGATCAATACCCGCTACACCGTGTTGCAGGGGACCGATGGCGTTGAATCGATCGTGCCGAACGAAATGCTGGTGTCGGGGGCGGTGCAGAATTCTTCCCTGTCCAACCCGGCGGTGGTGATTATCACGCGCGTGACGGTGGGCTATGACAGCGATGTGGACTTCGTGCTCAAGCTGATGGAAGACGCAGCCCTCAGCATCGAGCGTGTAATGAAGGACAAGCCGCCGTCCGGCATGCTGCAAGCTTTCGGGGCGGACGGCCTGGAGCTGGCGCTGGCTTTCTGGATCGCGGATCCGGAAAACGGGCGTGGCGGCGTGACCTCCGATGTCAATCGGGCAATCTGGAAGTCCTTGAAAGAACACGGGATTTCTGTACCGTTCCCGCAACGTGAGATCCGCCTGCTCGGCCCTCTGCCCGAGCAGTCTGCCTAAAAAATAATCAGTGCCTACGGGAAAACCTTCCTCAAATCACCTGCGAATGCGCGTACAATTGCGCCTATTCGGAGTATCTCATTTGGAGTTGTAATGGATTTAAGCGTAGTTCTTGATTTCTTCAGCAATGGCGTAACTGGCCTGGGTGCCTGGGCGACGGTTGGCGTGACGCTGATCCTGACCCACATCACCATCGCCAGCGTGACGATCTTCCTGCATCGCCACCAGGCGCACCGCGCATTGGAACTGCACGCGATCCCGTCGCACTTCTTCCGCTTCTGGCTGTGGCTGACCACCGGTCAGGTGACCAAGGAATGGGCTGCCATCCACCGCAAGCACCACGCCAAGTGCGATACCGAGGAAGATCCGCACAGCCCGGTCACCAAGGGCATCAAGAAAGTGTTCTGGGAAGGCGCCGAACTGTACCGCGCTGAATCCAGGAACAAGGAAACCATGGAGAAGTATGGCCACGGCACCCCTGACGACTGGATCGAGAAGAACCTGTACTCGCGCTTCAGCTGGCAGGGCGTGGCGCTGATGCTGATCATCGACTTCATCCTGTTCGGCGCCAAGGGCATTACCGTGTGGGCCGTGCAGATGCTGTGGATTCCTGTGACTGCAGCCGGCATCATCAACGGCATCGGCCACTGGTGGGGCTACCGCAACTACGACTGCTCCGATGCAGCGACCAACATCATCCCTTGGGGCATCATCATCGGCGGCGAAGAACTTCACAATAACCACCACACCTATGCGACTTCGGCCAAGCTGTCGTCCAAGTGGTATGAGTTCGACATCGGCTGGGGCTACATCCGCGCCATGGAAATGATCGGCATGGCCAAAGTGAAGAAGATGCCGCCGAAGCCCAAGTTCGACACCGCCAAGGTGAAGGCCGACTTCGAAACCCTGCAGTCCGTGATCGCCAACCGCTACGACGTGATGGCCAAGTACGCCAAGTCCGTCAAGCACGCCTGGAAAGAAGAACTGGCGCAGCTGAAGGACAAATCGCAGCTGGAATCGCGCTTCCTGAAGTCTTCGCGCAAGCTGCTGCAGAGCGAGCCAGGCAAGCTGGAAGGCCCGCAGAAGCAGCAGCTGGTGGAACTGTTCCAGCACTCGAAGGCGCTGGAAACCATGCACAATATGCGCGTGGAACTGGGCATGCTGTGGGAGCGTTCGCACTTCACCCGCGATGAACTGGTGCAGAAGCTGCAAGACTGGTGCGAACGCGCGGAAGCGTCCGGCATCAAGTCCCTGCAGGAGTTCTCGCTGCGCCTGCGCAGCTACGCGTAAGCCTGATCGACCTTGCGATAAGACGGCCCTGCGGGGCCGTTTTGTTTTTGAGGAAAACCAATGACTGCGCGCCGGCAGCGCGTCGCAAGGGTGGTGTCGGCCAAATGTCTTGGCGGCCCGGATGGAAGCGCAATTCGTGTTGGCGTGATCCCTGCCTTGGAGGTATGCTGTTGCCTTTCGGAAATTAATTCTATGGAGGCAGTTTTGAAACGCTTAATTTTGCCGCTGGCGTTAATGCTGGCCGGAAGTGCGCATGCGGCAGCGAACTGGCAAATCAAACCGGAGGGATTGGGTCCCTACAAGGTCGGCGCACGTTATGAAAACCTGGGCAACACCTTTGGCGGCCTGGAAGCGGACTCGATGATCACGGACGACAAGGTATGCCGCGTGGCGCGCTCCAAGCGTTACCCGAAGGTGGAAGTAACCTTTGTGAAGAAAGTGGTGGCGCGGGTCGACGTGTCAGGGGGCTTCGGTGCTGAACGCGGCGTGCGGATCGGCGATCCGGCGTCCAAGCTGCAGCGTGTGTATGGCGACGCGGTCAAGCCGCATCCCCAGCATGCCGATTGGCTGATGGTGGAAACGGGTGACCGTGAGCTGGCCATCCGCTACATGATGCATGAGGGGAAGGTGAAAGCGATCCACGCCGGAAAACGTCTCCAACTTCAGACAGAAAGTGGTTGTGGCCAGTAAATAATGTTGCGGAAAAGTATTTACCAAAGAGATAATGGGTTTTTTTACAACTTCTCTGAGGAAATATGAAATCGTTCGCTTCGTATGGTGTGATGGTTGTAGCTGTTGCGGCATTGTCGGGCTGCGCCTTGACCGCGCCGAACTACACACCCTCCATGGACAACGTCGCTACCCTGAACAATATGGGGGACGTGAAGGCCAAGGTCGGTGAATTCAGTGCGCCGGCCGGCACGGACACCCCCGTCACCCTGTCGATCCGCGGCAGCGCGATGTCTTCGCCAGTTGGTGGCAATTATGGCGCTTACGTAGCGGAAGCACTGCGTCAGGAACTGTCCTTGGCCAACAAGCTTGTGGTCGGCTCCGATACCCTGGTGACCGGCAAACTGGAGAAAAATGCACTCGATGCTTCCGGCTTCAGCACTGGTACTGCAAGCATTTCGGCCCGTTTTGTTGTCAGCAAGGGTGGCGTCTCCGTCTATGAAAGCGTGAAAACGGTCGATAACGCCTGGGAGTCCTCCTTCATCGGCGCAACCGCCATTCCAGCCGCCGTCACCGGCTACCACAACACCGTGCAAAAGCTGCTGGCCTCGCTGTACGCGGACCCTGAGTTCGTCAAGGCCATCAAATAAAGGGGCGGACTATGAGGAATCTAAAGTTCGCATTCCTGCTGGTTGCGGCCGCGATCCTGACCGGTTGCGCGCACCCGGTAATGATTTCGCCAAAGCTTGACCAGATTGCCTTGCCAGCCGATGCCAAGCCGAAGAGCCTGGCCAAAGTGGCATACTTTATTCCGGCCGACCTGCTGGCGAAAGAGGTCGTGACTCCGGGCGGCGGCGGCGACAAGGTCACTTCCTATCCCTACCGCGACCTGGAGACCAGCTTCTACAAGATGCTGAGCAATGTCTTCGACGGCGCCGTCAAGGTGAAGAGCGCCGATGATCGCGAGGCCATGGCGGCGAAGGGGATCAGTTACCTGATTACGCCAACCATTACGGTTAACTCCGATTCTTCCAGCGCCTTTACCTGGCCGCCGACTGACTATACCGTTAACCTCCAATGCGCAATCACGGACAAGAACGGCAAGCTGGTCGATACCAAGACGGCGACTGGCAATGGCCAGGCTTCGTTCAGCGAGTTTAAGGCCGATGTCGGACTGTCCGGAAAGCGCGCAGCCGAAGCTGCCATGCTGAAGATGCAGAAAGAACTGCTCGATGCGCAGTTGCCTGCGCTTAACTGAGCTGGCGATGCAGCCATAAAAAAACCGCCCGAGGGCGGTTTTTTTGTTCGAACCGAAGATCGATTACTTGATCTTGGTTTCCTTGTACATCACGTGCTTGCGTGCTTTAGGATCGAACTTCATGATTTCCATTTTGGAAGGCATGGTGCGCTTGTTCTTGGTCGTGGTGTAGAAGTGACCAGTACCAGCGGTCGATTCCAGCTTGATCTTGTCGCGGCCAGTTTTTGCCATGATTCAGCTCCCTATTAAACTTTCTCGCCACGTGCACGCATGTCGGCCAGGACGGCATCGATGCCGACCTTGTCGATCACGCGCAGACCGGCGTTAGACAGACGCAGGGAGACCCAGCGGTTTTCAGATTCAACAAAAATACGACGGTTCTGCAGGTTTGGCAGGAAACGACGCTTGGTTTTGTTGTTTGCGTGGGAAACATTGTTGCCGACCATCGGCTTCTTCCCAGTCACTTGGCAAACACGTGCCATGGCACACTCCTTGAATTACTTCCGAAATTGGAAAAACAAGAGTATATGGAAATTTCTCAAGATTTTCAAGCACTTGCGAAAAACAATTGTGTCTCAATAAAAATCGATATTTAACAATTAGATTTGACCATGTTCTGCGAAGGAATGCACCTGGTGTCCGGCTACGACAAAGTGGTCAAGAATCCGTATATCCACCAATGCCAAAGCCTGTACCAGCGCCCGTGTCAGCAGCACGTCCGACTCGCTCGGGGCGGGTGATCCTGACGGGTGGTTATGGGCCAGCATGACGGCCGCGGCATTGCGTGCCAGCGCTTCCCGCACCACTTCGCGTGGGTAGACGCTGGTATGCGTGAGCGTGCCGCGAAACAATTCGCAGGCTTCGATCAGGCGGTTTTTGACGTCCAGGAACAGGACGTGGAAGGATTCATAAGGCTGGCCGCCCAGCGAGAGGCGCAGGAAGTCTTTCACGGCGTGCGGCGAGGAGAGCTCCTCGCCGGCGCTCATTTCCTCGGAGATCGCGCGGCGTGCCAGTTCGACGACAGCCTGCAGCTGAGCATACTTGGCGGCGCCCAGGCCCGGCACGGCGGTGAAATCGGCCCGGCCGGCATGGATCAGGGCGCGCAGGGAGCCGAAGCGCCCCAGCAGGTCGGTCGCCAGCGCCACCGCATCCTTGCCGGGAATGCCCACCCGCAGGAAGATCGCCAGCAGTTCGGCGTCGGACAGGGCTTGCGGCCCGGCTTTTAACAATCGCTCGCGCGGGCGCAGCTGTTCGGGCCAGTCGGAAATTGCCATGGTCACCTCCGTCGCCCATTATCTGGCGCGGGAGGAGGGGGCAATTTGCGCTGGGTCAGGTTTTGCGCAGGTCAAGGGGCGGGCCGCAGCGCCGTGCGCCGCCCGATGGCTTACAATAGAGGTTTGCCCGTCACCAGAGTTGTTTCCATGTCTAACGTTGTCACTGCTTCGGCTTACCTCACCCTGCATTACCGCCTTGCCTCCATGGATGGCACCAATATCGTTTCCACCTTCGAGGGCAATCCTGCCACCTTGATGCTGGGCCAGGGCCAGTTGGCACCGAATCTGGAAGCGCTGCTGATCGGCCTGCCGGAAGGCACGCACAAGGTGTTCGAACTGGCGCCGGGCGAAGGCTTCGGCCCACGCAACCCGGACCTGGTGCAGGCCGTATCCCGTGCTACGCTGGAAGAAAATTCCGATCCGGACAACGAATACAAGATCGGCGACCTGGTCGACTTCAACGCGCCAAAAGGCGGCCGCTTCGCCGGCGTGCTGCGCGAACTGCGCGACGACGTTGCCATCTTCGACTTCAACCACCCGCTGGCTGGCCAGCCGGTGAAGTTTGAAGTGAACCTTATCTCTGTGCTGTAAAAGAACATGGACAAAGAAATCCTCCTCGCCCAGCCGCGCGGCTTCTGCGCCGGCGTTGACCGCGCCATCGAGATCGTCGAGCGTGCGCTGCAGCAGTTTGGCGCGCCGATCTACGTGCGTCACGAAATCGTGCACAACGCCTATGTGGTGGAAGACCTGCGTGCCAAGGGCGCCATCTTCATCGAAGAACTGGACGATGTCCCAGCCGGCAATACCCTGGTGTTCTCCGCCCACGGCGTGTCGAAAGCCGTGCGCGCCGAAGCGGAATCGCGCGGCCTGTCGATCTTCGATGCCACCTGTCCGCTGGTGACCAAGGTGCACGTGGAAGTGGCCAAGATGCGCAAGCAGGGCTGCGAGATCATCATGATCGGCCACGACGGCCATCCTGAAGTCGAAGGCACCATGGGCCAGACCGACGAGGGCATGTACCTGGTCGAAACCGTGGAAGATGTAGCTGGCCTGCAGGTCAAGAATCCGGGCCAGCTGGCCTATGTGTCGCAAACGACACTTTCCGTGGATGATACGGCACAAATCATCGAAGCCCTTAAGGCAAAATACCCGAATATTATTGAGCCGAAAAAAGGCGACATCTGCTACGCCACCACCAACCGCCAGGAAGCCGTGAAATTCATGGCGCCGCAGGTGGAAGTGGTGATTGTCGTGGGCTCGCCAAACAGCTCCAATTCGAACCGCCTGCGCGAAGTAGCGGAGAAGAAGGGCACCCCGGCCTATATGGTGGACAACGCGGCCCAGATCGATCCGGCCTGGCTGGAAGGAAAGCTGCGCGTAGGCGTTACCGCAGGCGCTTCGGCGCCGGAAGTGCTGGTTGATGCGGTCATCAACCGCCTGAAGGAGCTGGGCGCGAAAAGCGTGCGTACCCTGGAGGGCGTCGAGGAAGCTGTGACTTTCCCGCTACCAAAAGGGCTTGAAGGACGCAGCGCATAAATTTAATTTAGAATATTGCGGATTTTCCACGATTAGTTTTTCGGAAACCTCGCTATCATGGCGAACGCTTCCAAACGGCGGCACCACGAGGGAAACCTTGGGTGCCGTTTTTTATAGTTCTAAAGGGCATACTCGATGGATACCTTTATCCAACAAATTCTTAACGGCCTGGTGCTGGGCAGTATGTATGCGCTGGTCGCCCTCGGTTATACGATGGTGTACGGCGTGCTGAACCTGATTAACTTCGCCCACGGCGACGTGCTGATGATCGGCGCGATGATCGGCCTCTCCATCCTGAATTTGTTGGGCGTGTATGCGCCTGGCCTGCCAGGCTATGTCCAACTGGGCATCGCCATCATCGGCGCGATTCCGGCATGTATGCTCGTGAACATCCTGATCGAGCGCATCGCCTACCGCCGCTTGCGCAACGCGCCGCGCCTCGCCCCGCTGATCACCGCCATTGGCGTGTCCTACCTGCTGCAGACCTTCGCCATGATGATCTGGGGCCGCAACCCGCTGCCATTCCCGCAACTGCTGCCGACTGAACCAATCATGGTGGGCGGCGCCGTGATCACGGTGACCCAGGTGCTGCTGCTGGTGCTGGCTGCCATTTCGATGTTCGGCCTGGTGATGCTGGTGGAGCGCACCCGGATGGGCCGTGCAATGCGCGCCGTGGCCGAGAATCCGCGCGTGGCCGGCCTGATGGGCGTGGATTCGAACAAGATCATCGTCGCAACCTTCGCGATCGGCGCGGCACTGGCTGCCGTGGCAGGCGTGATGTGGGGCGCCAACTATGCCTCCATCCAGTTCGCGATGGGCTTCATGCCTGGCCTGAAGGCATTCTGCGCTGCGGTGCTGGGCGGTATCGGCAACATCTACGGCGCCATGATCGGCGGCATCGTGCTGGGCATTATCGAGGCGCTCGGCGCCGGCTATATCGGTGAACTCACTGGCGGGTTCCTGGGTTCGCACTACCAGGATATCTTCGCCTTCATCGTACTGATTTTGGTGTTGACGGTGCGTCCGTCCGGCATCATGGGCGAACGCGTGGCCGACCGCGCCTGATGGGGACGTGACTATGCTGAACTTTAACATTCAAAAAAATCCAAAGCAGGCCTACATCAGTATGGCGCTGCTGTTGGCCGCGTTGATCATCTTCCCGTTCGCGGCCGCGCCTTTCGGTAATTCGTGGGTGCGTATTGCCGACCTGGCGCTGCTGTACATCATGCTGGCCGTGGGCCTGAATATCGTGGTGGGCTTTGCCGGCCTGCTGGACCTGGGCTACATCGCGTTCTACGCGGTGGGCGCTTACATGACCGGCCTCCTGGCATCGCCGCAGTTCGCGACCGTGCTGGAATCATTGATCAACATGAATCCCGCCGTTGGCGAGGCGCTGGCGGCAGTGTTGGGTGAAGACATCCGCACCAACGGCATTCACCTGTCGGTATGGCTGATCGTGCCGATGGCTGCTGCCCTGGCGGGCCTGTTCGGTGCGCTGCTCGGCGCGCCGACGCTGAAGCTGCGTGGCGACTACCTGGCCATCGTGACGCTGGGCTTCGGTGAAATCATCCGTATCTTCATGAACAACCTGAATGATCCGGTCAACATCACCAACGGCCCGCAGGGCATCAACCTGATCGACCCGATCCGCGTATTTGGCGTGAACCTGGCAGGCGAGCAGGGCTCGCGTGCCACCGTGTTCATCGGCAGCTTCTCGATGCCTTCGGTGAACGCCTACTACTTCCTGTTCCTGGTGCTGACTATCGCGACTGTGTTTGTCACTTCGCGTCTGCAGCATTCGCGCCTGGGCCGTGCCTGGGTGGCGATCCGCGAAGACGAAATCGCGGCAAAGGCAATGGGCATCAATACGCGGAACGTGAAGCTGCTGGCGTTTTCAATGGGCGCAACCTTTGGCGGTGTTGCTGGAGCCATGTTCGCTTCCTTCCAGGGCTTCGTTTCGCCGGAATCGTTTTCGCTGACCGAGTCGATCGCGGTGCTGGCGATGGTGGTGCTGGGCGGTATCGGCCACATTCCGGGCGTGGTGCTGGGCGGTGCGCTGCTGGCGGCGCTGCCGGAAATCCTGCGCCATGTGGTGGAACCGCTGCAAATGAAACTGTTCGGCAAGGTGCTGATCGAATCCGAAGTGCTGCGCCAGTTGCTGTACGGCCTGGCCATGGTGGTGATCATGCTGACCCGTCCTGCGGGCTTGTGGCCATCGCCCAAGCATGAAGAGCGTCCGGATGCGGACTCGGATTCCAAAGGCCAGTCGACCGGCGTCATGGCAGCATGAGGTTAGTAGAGATGAACGAACAAGTAATCCTCAATATCGAAGGCGTCAATAAGCGCTTTGGCGGCCTGCAGGCGCTGACCGATGTGCGCATCAAGATCAACAAAGGCCAGATCTACGGCCTGATCGGTCCCAACGGCGCCGGCAAGACCACCTTCTTCAACGTGATCACGGGCCTGTACCAGCCGGACACCGGCACCTTCGAGCTGGCCGGCAAGCCTTACTCGCCATCGGCGCCGCACGCGGTGGCGAAGGCAGGCATTGCCCGTACCTTCCAGAACATCCGCCTGTTCGGTGAAATGACCGCGCTGGAAAACGTGATGGTAGGCCGCCATGTGCGCTCGCACCAGGGCGTATTCGGCGCCATCTTCCGTCACAAGGCTGCGCGTGAAGAAGAGGCGGCAATCCGCAAACGCGCCCAGGAGCTGCTGGACTTCGTCGGCATCGGCCAGTTTGCCAGCCGTACTTCCAAGTACCTGTCGTACGGCGACCAGCGCCGCCTGGAGATCGCCCGTGCACTGGCGACCGATCCGCAGTTGCTGGCCCTGGACGAACCAGCAGCCGGCATGAACGCGACCGAGAAACTGGCGCTGCGCGAGCTGCTGGTGAAGATCAAGAACGAAGGCAAGACCGTGCTCCTGATTGAGCACGACGTGAAGCTGATGATGGGCCTGTGCGACCGCATCAGCGTGCTGGAATACGGCAAGCTGATTGCCGAAGGCTTGCCCGCGGAGATTCAAAGCAATAAAGCAGTGATTGAAGCCTATCTGGGAGGAGCGCACTGATGGGCGCCAATGTACTGAAAGTTTCGGGCCTGAAGGTCGCTTACGGCGGCATCAAGGCAGTCAAGGGCATCGACCTGGAAGTCAACGAAGGCGAGCTGGTAACGCTGATTGGCGCCAATGGCGCCGGCAAAACCACCACGCTGAAAGCCATCACGGGCACCCTGCCGCCATGCAAAGTGGAGGGCACGGTGGCCTATATGGGCCAGTCGCTGAAAGGCTCGCAGTCCTTCCACCTGGTGGAGAAAAAGCTGGCGATGGTGCCGGAAGGCCGTGGCGTGTTCACCCGCATGACCATCACCGAAAACCTGATGATGGGCGCGTACACCATGAACGACAAGGCCGCGATTGCAGCCGATATCGAGAAATGGTTCGGCGTTTTCCCGCGCCTGAAAGAACGTGCTTCGCAGCTGGCCGGCACCCTGTCCGGCGGCGAGCAGCAGATGCTGGCCATGGCGCGCGCACTGATGTGCCACCCGCACCTGTTGCTGCTGGACGAACCTTCAATGGGCCTGTCGCCAATCATGGTCGAGAAGATCTTTGAAGTGATCCGCGACGTGCACAAGCAGGGCATCACCATCCTGCTGGTGGAACAGAACGCCAAGCTGGCGCTGCAAGCGGCCAACCGCGGCTACGTGATGGAGTCCGGCGCGCTCACCATGACCGGCAACGCGCAAGACATGCTGCACGACCCCCGCGTCAAGGCCGCCTACCTCGGCGAGTGACACGGGTTCCGCCGTTCAGGTGAGCAGAGCGGCGAAGCGCTCGATGTCGACGTTTCCGCCGCTGACCAGCACACCCACGCGCTTGCCGCGCAGTTCTTCCTTCATCTTGCGCGCCGCCGCGAAGCCCAGGCAGCCGGTCGGCTCGACGACGATCTTCATGCGCGAGGCGAAGAAGCGCATCGCGTCCACCAGTTCCGCATCGCTGACGGTCAGGATGTCGTCCACGTCGCGCTGGATGATGGGGAAGGTCAGCGAGCCAAGGTGTTGCGTTTGCGCGCCATCGGCGATCGTCTTTGGCGTATCGATATGCACGATCGAGCCGCTGCGGAACGATTGCTGGCCGTCGTTGCCGGCTTCCGGCTCCACGCCGTACAGCTTGCACTTTGGCGACAGCGCGCGCGTCGCCAGCGCGGAACCCGAGAGCAGGCCGCCGCCGCCCAGGCAGACGAAGAAGTAATCCAGTTCGCCCACTTCCTCGAACAGCTCCTTGGCCGCCGTGCCCTGGCCGGCAATGACGTCGGCATGGTCATAAGGCGGAATGAGGGTCATGCCTTTTTCTTCCGCCAGCTTGCGGCCGATGGCTTCGCGGTCTTGCTTGTAGCGGTCGTACGTCACCACATTGCCGCCGTAGCCGCGCGTAGCGGCGATTTTCGACGCAGGCGCATCCTCCGGCATGATGATCGTGGCCGGAATGCCCAGCAGCTTCGCCGACAGCGCAATCGCCTGCGCGTGATTGCCGGACGAGAAAGCCACCACGCCAGCCTTGCGCTGCGCCTCGTTGAAACGCGAGAGGGCGTTGAAGCCGCCGCGGAACTTGAAGGCTCCCATGCGCTGCATGTTCTCGGCCTTGAAGAAAATCTCCGCGCCCAGTTCTTCGTTGGCGCTGCGGGAGGTCAGCACTGGCGTGCGGTGAGCGTGGCCTTCAATGCGGCCGGCTGCTGCGACGACGTCTTCGTATGTGATGCTCATGGTTCTCCTTCCTTACCAGGGCCAAGGGATGTTCTGGCCCATGTTGTTGGCGAGGGCGCGCTCGTACAGCATGCGCACCGTGGTGAGGTCCTGCAGGGCGATGCCCGTCATGTCAAAAATCGTGATGTCGTCCGGCGTGCGTGGCGCCGCGCCCGCACGTGCCGCGAGCAGTTCGCCAAGTTCCGCTGCCGGCAGCTCGCTGGCCCATTGCAGCTCGCCGACGTGCCGCGCCTGCGGCAGGTCGTCGGCCCATACGCGGGCGCGCTCCAGCAGCCCGGCGGGCAGCTCGCGCTTGCCCGGCGTGTCGGCGCCGACAGCATTGATGTGTGTTCCCGCGCGCACTGCATCTGCACTGAACAGCATGCTGTGGCCAGGTGTTGCGGTGATGATCACATCCGATGCTGCAACTACTGCATCAGCAGCCGCAGTGCGAGCGCCGCCAGCCAATGCGACGTCGCAGCGCCCGGCGAACAGCGCTTCGAATGCAGGAGCTTGCCGGCCGTCGGAATTCACATATCGCACGCGCTTGAGGGCGGGCAGGGCGTACAGCGCATACTCCACATGTCCACGCGCTTGCACACCAGTGCCGAACACGCACAACTGTTCGCTATCGGCGCGCGCCAACAACTGAAGCCCAAGCGCGCCTGCAGCAGCGGTGCGTGCTGTCGTCACTGCGTTACCGTCGGCGATGCATAGCGGGCGGCCGGTGCGCGGGTCGATCAGCATGATGGTCGCCTGGTGCGCGTCGCTGCTAGCCTCGCGATTGGCGGGCCAGAAGCCAGCGGATTTAAATCCCAGCAGTTCTTGCGAGGGTACATCGCCAGACTTGATGCCGAATACCGCGCTGCCTGGCAGCTCTTCACGCACCAATGGGAAGACCCGCGCGGCGCGCGCTGCGTGCAAGGCAAAGGCTTCGAGCACGGCAGCGCGCACATCGTCCGGCTGCAACAGCGCGGCGACGACGTTGCGGTCCAGTATCAACAGGCGGGCATCGTTATTTCGCATAGTTGTAGACCGTGGCGCGGGAGACGCCTAAATGGGCTGCGATGGTTTCCATCGAGCGCCGCATATCCAGCAGGCCCGCGTCGCCCAGTTCACGAAGCAGGGCGCGCCGGTCGCCGGCCTTCAGTGCGCGTGGCGTGGTGGAAAGGCGTGCGGCGAATTGTTCGATATGCGCGCGGATCGCATCTGCACCCGCCGCCGGGGCGAGCGACTCGATCACTGCTGCGGCCGGGTCGACGTTACTGAACTGGCCCAGCATCGCCTGCAGGCTGCGGAACAGGTTCAGGTCCACGTTCATGCAAAGCGCTGCAATGTATTGGCCATCGCTGTCCTTGATGCCGACGGAAGTGCTCTTTGCGGGGCGGCCGTCGGGGAAAGTGTTGGGGTAGTTGGCCAGCACTGGCGGGAAGGCCGGATCGGCAATCCGCGCCAGGCCCAATTCCGTAGCCGGCTCACCCACTGTGCGGCCGGACAGGTTGTTATGGATCGCCAACACGGCATGCCCCGGATCGAGCAGGTCGTGCAGCACGACTTCGGTGAATGGCGCCAACGTGCGGCCAAGTCCGTCGGCCACGTGCTTCATCTGGTCTAGTAGATGCTGCTGTTCAGGAGTTCGTTTTGCCATTGAGACAGATTATCTTGAATTAGACGAAATGTAAACTCTGTCGAGCTTGCTTGAATTGGTGTAAACAAAAAAAGCCCCGGACTTTGCCGGGGCTCGGGAAGGACACCCGCTGAGAGGAAACCACGGATGCCGAGGAGACCTGCGTACAGCGATGCCGCCGGCCGCTGGGGCCGGCGGGAATATCAATTACTGCTTCTTGGCGCCGTTGGCGGCAGCAGCGGTGAACTGGTTCACGGCAGCGTTCACGTTGGCTTCGAAGGTTTCAGCAGCAGCCTTGGCGCTCTTGGTGAACTGCTCGTAGCCGGCGTTGGCGTTGTTCAGGGCGGACTTGAACAGGGCCACGGCGCTTTCGCTGCCGGCGGGGGCGTTCTTGCTCACTTCGTCAACCAGGGAGATCACCTTGCGGTTGGTCTCGGCGATCTGGCTTTCGGCGGCCTTGCTGAATTCAGCGCCGGTGCCGGAAGCGATCGATGCCAGGTGACGGCCGTAAGCGATGGCTTTCTCTGCAACTGGCTGGGCCTGGGCAGCGGTCAGCGTGAAGAACTCTTGCGGGTCCTTGGCGGCCAGCAGCTGCTTGGTGGCGACCGACGATTCTTCCAGCGATGCCTTGGCAGCGGTGATGTTCAGGTCGACGAACTTCTCAACGCCTTCGAAGGCTTTGTTGGTCAGCGAAGAAAAGAGCGCGAATTGGCTTTCGAAGTTGGCCTTGGTGGCATTGGAAAACTGCTCAGGAATCGCAAACATTGGACTCTCCAAATAAGTGAATTAGTCGTTGGAACTTGATGTCTCTACAACAGAAAACAACGCATTGTGCAACGCAACAAAGGCGATTATCCGGGTTCGGGAATCAAAGTCAAGCAGTTTTTGTGCATTGCACAAAGTAACTAACCTCCTGTCAGCAAAGGGTTTCTGGCCAGAAAAGTCATAATTATTGCTGCCAAGCAGGGCATTTGGCCTCAGTGCTAGAATCGCCGGATGCGCTCCCTCTTTTCTCCCATTCCCTTATTCTTCGTTTTCCTCTGGAGTACCGGATTTATTGTGGCCCGCTATGGCCTGCCTTATGCGCCTCCTTTGACCTTCCTGCTGCTGCGCTTCCTGGGCGTATTGGCGATCTTGGCGCCAGCCGTGTTGGTGCTGCGCGCGCCGTGGCCGAAAGGGAAGGTTGGCCATGTGGCGGCCGCCGGCCTGTTGCTGCAGGCGGGCTACCTGAGTGGAGTATGGTGTGCCATCAAACTGGGCATGCCGGCCGGGCTGTCAGCCCTCATCGTGGGCATGCAACCTATCCTGACGGCTTTTGCGGCACCGTTGATCGGCGAACGGGTGCGTCCGCGTCAGTGGCTTGGGCTGGCATTCGGACTGGGTGGGGTGGCTCTGGTGGTTTACGCGAAGATCACGCTGGTCGGACTCAGTTGGCAGGCGATCGCATTGGCTGTGTTCGCCTTGTTGTCGATTACGGCCGGCACGCTCTATCAAAAGCACTTTTGTCCCAAGTTCGACCTGCGCACTGGCGCCGTGATCCAGTTTGCCACGTCGTTTGCCGCGGTCTTGCCTTTTGCCTGGCTGCTGGAAAACATGGGGTCGATTCAGTGGACGCCACAATTCCTCGGCGCCTGGGCCTGGTCCGTGCTCGCCCTCTCCATCGGTGCGATCTTCCTCCTGTTTGCGCTGATCCGTCGCAGCGACGCGACCCAGGTCACAAGCCTGCTTTATTTGACACCGCCCACCACAGCCATCATGGCCTGGGCCATGTTCGGCGAAGTCCTGAACTGGATGGGAGTTGCCGGTATGGCGCTCGCAGTGATTGGAGTAATATTTGTGGTTAAGCAACCCAGATAGGCGACAATCATGATCAGCTCCCCAGCACAGCAGGCCGTCGACGCGGCCATCACCTCGCGCCGTTCGATCCGCGCATTCCTGCCCACCCCGGTGCCGCGCGAAGATATCGAAGCCATCCTGGAAGTGGCTGCCCGTGCGCCATCCGGCACCAATACCCAGCCATGGCAAGTCTATGTGCTGACTGGCGCCATGAAGGCAGCCCTGTCCGCCAAGATCCTGGCCGCCTATGCCGACCCCGAGCAGAACAAGCTGCACACCGAGGAATATGCGTACTACCCGCGCGAATGGGTCTCGCCCTACGTCGACCGCCGCCGCAAGGTAGGCTGGGACCTTTACGCGCTGCTTGGCCTGACGCGGGAGAACAAGACCGGCATGGCCGCCCAGCATGGCCGCAATTTCGAGTTCTTCGATGCGCCGGTTGGCATGATCTTTACCATCGACCGCATCATGGAACAAGGGTCCTGGCTCGATTATGGAATGTTTTTGCAAAATATCATGGTGGCGGCACGCGGCCGCGGCCTCGATACGTGTCCGCAGGCGGCCTTCACCCAGTACCACCGCATCATCAGTGAAGTACTTGGCCTGCCGGCCGGCGAAACTGTTGTATGCGGGATGTCGCTTGGTTTTGCAGATAGTGGCAAAATTGAAAACACGTTGGTTACCGAGCGCGAGCCGATTGCCAAATTTGTTAAATTTATGGAGTGAACAAGCTTTCGTTGCAGCCCTGCGTCACTATGGGAAATGTGTATTGTGGGGCTGAAAACATTGGTGAAGAAAAGTCCGATTTTGCTTGCGCAGTAAACTGATTTTGCTACACTGCAACTAGCGATTCTGCTGTTTCACACCGGGGAATGACGAATGAACAAACTTGCTATCAGCGTGCTTGTGTCCTTGCTTTGCGCATCGGCTTCAATTGGATCTGCACAAGCGGCTGTCAAGAAAGCTGGTACCCGTTACGCTGCCCCGGCGACGACATCCCAACTGGTCAAGCGCAGCGTCGTTGTGCGTGGCCGTAACAAGATCGTTTACCAGCGCGTGACCAAGGTGCCCGACGTCAGCCGTCCGACCATGGGTGACCTGGCGGGCCTGAACCTGACACGTGATCCGCTGGACCTGAAATCGAACGTGGCCCTGGTCCTGGACCAGGCCAACTCCGAAGTCCTGTTTGAAAAGAATGCCGGCGTGGCTTTGCCGATCGCCTCGATCACCAAGATGATGACCGGCCTGGTGGTGGTGGAAGCCAACCAGGACCTGGATGAAGAGCTGACCGTGACCGAGGAAGACGTCGACCGCGAGAAGTTCAGCTCGTCCCGCCTGAAAGTGGGCGACCGCCTGACCCGCCGCAATATGCTGCACATCGCGCTGATGAGTTCGGAAAACCGCGCTGCCGCCGCCCTGGGGCGCAACTATCCGGGCGGCTTGCCGGCTTTCGTGCAGGCGATGAATGAAAAGGCGCAGTCGCTGGGCATGAACGACACCCATTATGTCGATTCCAGCGGCCTGTCCAAGATGAATGTGGCCAGCGCACGCGACCTGGCCAAGCTGGTGCAGGCTGCATACGAGCACCCGATCCTGCGCGAATTCTCGACCGACCCGAAGGCCGTGGTGGAAAACAGCGGCCGTCCGGTCACCTTTGGCACCACCAACCGCCTGGTGGCGCCGAACTCGGGCTGGGAAATCGGCTTGCAGAAAACCGGCTTCATCAACGAAGCAGGGCGTTGCATGATCATGCAGGCCATGATTGAAGGCCGTGCCGTGATCATGGTGCTGCTGGATGCCAAGGGCACCGCAGCACGCGTGGCCGACGCCACCCGCATGAAGAAGTGGTTGGCCGCGCTCAAGCCAACCTTCGGCGAAAACGTCAGCGGCGCCAGCACCAGCGCCCAGTCTTACTCGGGTATGTAACCCAGGGTTGCGGAGATCTGGTTGGCGGTATTGACCAGGTCTTCCAGCCAATCGTCCTGCAGCCGGTCCGCCGGCGCGGAAATCGACAAGCCAGCTACCAGTTTTCCGGAATCGTCCCGGATGCCGGCCGCCATGCAGCGCACGCCCAGTTCCAGTTCCTCATTGTCGCGCGCATAGCCGCGTGCGCGCACCAGGCTCAGTTCGCGCTCCAGACGCGCCAGGTCGGTAATCGAATTCTTGTTGTGGCCAGCCAGCCCGGTGCGGGTGGCATAGGCACGGATCGCCTTTGGCTCGTCCACCGACAGGAACAGCTTGCCGGTCGACGTCAGGTGCAGCGGGCCGCGAGCGCCAATGGCGCGTACCACCTGCATGCCCGAGCGTTCGGAGTAGGCCCGGTCGATGTAGACGATCTCGTCACCCTGGCGCACGGACAGGTTGATGGTCTGCTGTGTTTTCTTGTGCAGGGCACGCATCGAATCGAGCGCAGCTTCGCGCACCGACAGGCGGCTCTTCACCACATTTCCCAGTTCCAGCAGGCGCATGCCGAGGCGGTAGGTGCCGGGCTCGACACGGTCGACAAAGCGGGTCACCACCAGGTCGTTCAGGATACGGTGGGCGGTGGAAGGGTGCAGGCCGGAGACCTTGGAAAGCTCCTTCAGGCTGACCGGATCGGGGTATTTCGCCAAGGCGTCAAGCAGGGCCGTCATACGGTCGATGACCTGGATGGTTGTTTTCGGCTCTTGCGGGGGCAAGGTTTCGCTTTTCATAATGTGGTTGGTGCAGTGCGGTATATGCAGACTTATTTATACCATGATGTGAAAAAAATGGGAATTCTGTCGCTATAATCCGTGTCCATGGAACCTACTAGTGAATTTAAAAGCAAGAGCGGCCTGAAACGCATTTTTTCAGCCTTTTTTTACTCCCTTGAGGGCCTGCAGACCGCTATCCGCTCCGAACACGCCTTCCGCCAGGAACTCTTCGTTTTCGTGATCGGCACCATTGCCGCGCTACTGCTGCCAGTTTCTGCATTCCAGAAACTTGTATTAATTGGCAGCATGGTCATCGTGCTGATCGTCGAGCTCATCAATTCAGCGATTGAGGCCGTGGTGGACCGCGTTTCGCTGGAACGCCACCCCTTGTCCAAGAACGCCAAGGACTTTGGCAGTGCCGCCGTGCTGCTGGCTTGCCTGCTGTCGGGCGCAACCTGGCTGGTCGTCCTGTTCAATCGCTTCTATTAATTACTTTCCGGTATAACGAACGACGAAAACATTCGTTCGTATTTATATAAGGGGCAGTTAATCTGGCATCTCCAAACACAAAAGGGGAAACCAGATGCTGTCCAGGAAACTGATTGCCGCCGCCTTGTTCGCCACTGCCGCCGTGGCGCAGGCTGCCGACGTGAGCTTGCTCAACGTCTCCTACGACCCAACGCGCGAACTGTACCAGGACGTCAACACCGCCTTCGCGAAGGAATGGAAGGCCAAGACCGGCGACAACGTGAAGATCAAGCAGTCGCACGGCGGCTCGGGCAAGCAGGCACGCGCCGTGATCGACGGCCTGGAAGCCGACGTAGTCACCCTGGGACTGGCTTACGACATCGACGCGATTGCCGAGCGTGGCCTGGTGAACAAGGACTGGCAAAAGCGCTTGGCCCATAACGCCACCCCCTACAGCTCCACCATCGTTTTCCTGGTCCGCAAGGGCAACCCGAAAGGCATCAAGGACTGGAACGACCTGGTCAAGCCAGGCGTGGCAGTGATCACCCCGAATCCCAAGACCTCCGGCGGCGCCCGCTGGAACCACCTGGCCGCTTACGGCTACGCCTTGCGCCAGCCTGGCGGCAGCGATGCCACCGCTCGCGATTTCCTGAAAAAACTGTACAAGAACGTCCCCGTGCTCGATTCCGGCGCGCGCGGCGCCACCACCACCTTTGTGGAGCGCGGCATCGGCGACGTGCTGATCGCCTGGGAAAACGAAGCGCTGCTGGCAATCAAGGAACTTGGTCCGGACAAGGTGGAAATCGTGGCGCCTTCGGTGTCGATTCTGGCCGAACCGCCGGTCGCCGTGGTCGATAAAGTGGTCGACAAGCGTGGCACGCGCAAAGTGGCCGAGGCCTACCTGAACTTCCTGTACACCGACCAGGCCCAGGCCATCATCGCCAAGAACTACTACCGCCCGGGCATCGAGAAAGAGGCGAAGAAGTACGCCGCCCAATTCCCGAACGTGAAGCTGTTCAAAATCACCGACGTCGCCGGCGACTGGACTAGCGCGCAGAAAACGCACTTCGCCGATGGCGGCGTGTTTGACCAGATTTACCAGCCTGGCGCGAAAGTCGCGGGCCAATAATCACGCAACGGAGGGCCGCATGGCGATCCAACAACTGAACCAATTCCGCGTCCTGGTCGCGCCAGGCCTGCACAACAGCGGACCCGAACACTGGCAGTCCCGCTGGCAGCGCCTGTATCCGCGCCTCGAACGGGTAGAGCAGGAGCGCTGGAACGATCCGGTCCTGCTGCGCTGGGCCGACCGCCTGGATGAGGTACTGGACCAGGATCGTCGCCCGACCCTGATCGTTGCACACAGTTTCGGCTGCCTCACCACCGCATTGAGCCTGTCGCGTTCAACCTCCCCCCACGTGGCGGGTGTCTTGCTGGTGGGGCCAGCCGATCCCGACAAGTTCCAGGTCAGCTCCTTGTTGCCGCATGGCGAACTGCCTTGCCCATCGATCATGGTGGCCAGCACCAACGACCCATGGATGACGCTGAAGAGTGCCGAAAGCTGGGCGCAGCGCTGGGGCAGCGACTTCGTCAACGCGGGAGCGCTGGGACATATCAACGCTGAATCGGGACTGGGTGACTGGCGTTTCGGTCAGCGCCTGCTGCAGGTTCTGGCGCAGCGCGCATCGAATTTAACAATGGAGAAGAAGAATGAGTTTACGCCTTGGCGATACCGCGCCGGACTTCGAACAGGATTCCAGCATTGGCAGCATCAGGTTTCATGAGTGGGCAGGCGATTCGTGGGTGGTGCTGTTCTCGCACCCGGCCGACTTCACCCCGGTCTGCACCACGGAACTGGGCCTGACCGCCAGGCTGAAGCCGGAATTCGACAAGCGCAACGTCAAGGCAATTGCGCTCTCGGTCGACCCGGCCGACAAGCACAAGGAATGGATCAAGGATATCGAGGAGACGCAGCAAACCGTTGTGGCTTTCCCGATCATCGCCGACGCCGATCGCAAGGTGGCCGAGTTGTACGACATGATCCACCCTAACCAGTCGGCCACTGCCACCGTGCGTTCGCTGTTCGTGATCGACCCGGCCAAAAAGGTCCGGCTGCAGATCACCTATCCGCTCAGCACCGGCCGCAACTTCGATGAAGTGCTGCGCGTGATCGATGCCCTGCAATTGACGGACGGGTACGCCGTCGCCACCCCAGGCAACTGGAAAGATGGCAATGACGTGATCATCCCGCTCACCGTGCACGACCCTGAGGTGATCAAGCAGAAGTATCCAGCGGGCTACAAGGCCCCGCGTCCTTACTTGCGCATTACGCCGCAACCGAACAAGTAAGTCCGCGCAAGACTAGTGCAGATGCTCTGGCAGGCGCCCTTCGGGGCGCTTTTTTTCCTTCAGCATTTCGCGCAGCGCCGCGATTTCATGGCGCGCGCTGACGATGCACTGGGGATTGTTCTTGCCGCCTGGCGGGGCGAATTCGACAGCCGCCAGGATGCTGGCCTGGATGGCGGACAGTTTGTCGAAAGCTGCCAGCGGTAGGCCCGCATCTTCGAAGTCGGCCATCAGGTGCTTGGCAGTGCAGTAGACAGTGGCCTTTTCGAACTTGGTATAGGCCTGCAAGGCCATTTCGGTCAGGTCGCACAAACGGTCGGTCAGCAACAGAGCATCAGTCATCACACTTCCTCCCTTGAATCGCTTGCAGACAATGTAGCACTTGGTTGAATACAAGCCAATAGCCTTGCAGCTGTTCCATTCATGCAACGTTGGCAGCTAATTCACTTGTCATAAATGAATTATTTCTTTGTGAGTTCAATTGTGCGAGGTTAGTATTTTTGGGCGGCACCAAATAAAAATCGTTAGAGAGATCGGAATTCCTATGAAACGCACCCTCATCGCCAGTGCTGTTTTACTGGCAACATCGCAAGCTTACGCACAAACCGCCGCCCAACCAGCCGCCGAAGAACAGCAGACCGTGGTCGTGCTGGGCTCGCGCGCAACCGCCAAAACCGCGCTGGATACCGCCGCACCGGTTGGCCTGATCAACGCCAAGGATTTGCAGACTGCCGGCCCGCTGGAACTGGGCAAGCTGCTGCAGACCCTGGACCCGTCGTTCAATTTCTCTACCACTTTCATCAGCGACGGTACCGACATCATCCGCCCTGCGACCCTGCGTTCGCTCGGCCCTGACCAATTGCTGGTGCTGGTGAACGGCAAGCGCCGCCACCAGCAGGCGCTGGTCAACGTGCAGCAAACCATCGGCCGCGGTTCGGCCGGTACCGACATCAACGCGATCCCGCTGTCGGCCATCCATCACATCGAAGTGCTGCGCGATGGCGCCGCTGCCCAGTACGGCTCGGACGCGATTGCCGGCGTGATCAACATCGTGCTGAAATCGAACGTGAACGAGACCGCCCTCAGCGGCCAGGTCGGCACCACCAAGGAAGGCGACGGCGACATGGTCTCCGGCAGCGTGAACCGCGGCTGGGCTTTGGGCGAAGATGGCGGCTACATCAACCTGTCGCTGGAAGGGCGCAAGCGCGACGAAACCAACCGCGCCGGCCCTGACTCGCTGCGCGTCGATCCACCGCGCGTGACCCAGCGCATCGGCGACAGCGATGCCAAAGATGCTTACCTGTGGTGGAACGCGGCCCTGCCGGTCGACAAGGCCAGCGAGTTCTACACCTTCGGCGGCGTGTCCAAGCGCAAGGGCGATTCGTCCGGCTTCTACCGCTCCAAAGGCGACGGCCGCAACGTGCCGGCCGTCTATCCGGAAGGCTTCCTGCCGAACATCCGCACCACCGTGAAGGACGCCTCGTTCGCCTTCGGCTACCGCCGCGACCTGCCGAACGACTGGAAGGCCGACATCAGCATCAACCACGGCATGAGCGAGCTCGATTTCCACGAGAAGCAGACCATCAACGTCTCCTACTGGTACGAGCCGAAACCGGGCGGCGGCATCTACGCCGAGTCCCCATTCGAAGCCGACACCGGCAAGTTGAAATTCAACCAGACCACCTTCAACGCCGACGTGAAGGGTCCGGTCAAATTCGGCAGCGAAGAAGTGTTCGTGGCGACCGGCTTCGAGTACCGCCGTGACAACTACGAGATCGTCGCAGGCGATCCGGTGTCCTATCAATACGGCCGCACCAACAACCCAGCAATCACCATCCTGAACCAGAATGGCGGCGTCGCAGCATCCGGCACCCAGGGCTTCCCTGGCTATACCCCGGCCACCGCCGTGGACGAGGGCCGCCACAACATCGCCCTGTTCCTTGACACCGAATACCATCCAGTCAAGGACCTGCTGCTGGGCGCTGCCGTGCGCTACGAGAAGTACTCCGACTTCGGCAACACCGTCACTGGCAAGTTCAGCGCGCGCTGGGACCCGACCAAGCAATTCGGCCTGCGCGGCAGCGTATCGTCCGGCTTCCGCGCGCCAGGCGTGCAGCAGAAGTTCTACAGCTCCGTATCGACCAACCTGAACCAGGCAGGCCAACTGACCGAAACCCTGACCGCGCGCGAAGGCAGCGCTGTGACGACAGCGCTGGGCATCAAGCCGCTGAAGGAAGAAACCTCGCGCAACGCCTCGGTGGGCATGGTGCTGCGTCCAGCGTCGAACATGTCGCTGACCGCTGACCTGTACCAGATCAAGATCAAGGACCGCATCGTGTTCTCGAGCGAGATCTCGCCAGAAGCCGGCGGCGGCCCGATCGCCAACGTGCTGAACCCGCTGGGCGTCGGCCAGGCGCAGTTCTTCACCAACGCAGTCGACACCAAGACCCGCGGCCTGGACATCGTTGCCGACCACACGACCAAGTTCACCTCGTCGACGCTGGTGCTGTCCGGCCAGTTAGGCTTCAACAAGACCGAAGTGACCAAGCGCCACTCGCCATCCAGCTTGCTGACCGGCGATCAGCTGTTCAACCAGGCGCAGGTGACCCTGATCGAACGTGGCCAGCCGCGCAAGCACCACGTTGTTGCGGCCGACTACACCATCGGCCAATGGAATGTGAATGCCCGCGCCAACTACTACGGCGAAGTGCAGGGCGAAGGTTTCAGCCCGCTGCAGACCTGGGATGCCAAATGGATCGTCGACTCGAGCATTCGTTACAGCTTTAGCAAGAAGACCACCCTGGCCTTCGGCGTCAACAACCTGTTCGACACCTACCCGTCCGAATGGACCAATGGCGGTGACTTCCCGAAACTGGGTTTCAAGTACTGCTGGGAAACCTGCCCATTCGGCGTCAACGGCCGTTCGATGTACCTGAAATTCGATACCGCTTTCTAAGCAGTTGGTACTTCCCGTTGCAAGCGCCCTCCGGGGCGCTTTTTTTTTAAAGTCGGGGTCAGGTCTGGCAATCCGCCAATCGTTACAGCATGGCAGCCGGACTTTTACCTTTTTTGTCATAAGCAAATAAGGACTTCGTTGTTGGGATATCTTGTGATTGCGCATACCCTAGCGAATCTTGGAAGGATTTCGCATGGATCTGTCGTTCATCGTTTCTGGTTTTGTCGTAGGCCTGCTCGTCGGATTGACCGGCGTTGGCGGCGGCTCGCTCATGACGCCGATCCTGACCTTAATGTTCGGGGTTTCGCCCTCGGTGGCAGTGGGCACCGACCTGGCCTTTGCCTCCATTACCAAGACAGCGGGGACGGCCACCCATCGCCTGCGCGGCACCGTGCGCTGGGACATCGTGCGCCTGCTATGTTACGGCGCTTTGCCGGCCGCGCTGGTTGCCACCTATGGCCTCAAGCATTTCGGTGCCTTGGATAAGCAGATCGGCCATTTGATTCGCCTGTGCATCGCCGGTTCCGTCATGCTGACCGTGCTGGCGATCCTGTTCCGCGGGAAAATGCTGGCATGGATGCTGGCCCACCCCGATCGCCAGTTGCAGGGCAGGGCGCTGAGCAGCGCGACGGTCATTGCAGGCGCCGTGCTGGGCACCCTGGTCACGATTTCCTCCATCGGCGCAGGTGCCGTTGGCGCCACCTTGCTGGTGCTGATGTACCCCCGCCTCACCCCGGCCGAAGTAGCCGGCACCGACATCGCCTACGCCGTGCCGCTGACTGCCATCGCCGCAGCGGGGCATTGGTGGCTCGGCTCCATCGACTGGACACTGTTGCTCACATTGCTGGTCGGCTCGGTGCCCGGTATTACCATCGGCTCCTGGTTTGCCAAGTCCATGCCAGAACGCATCTTGCGCGGCATGCTGGCGACGGTCCTGGTGACGGTTGCCGCCAAACTGGTTGCATGACTGCCGATTCGGCATCTAAGCAAATAAAAAAAGGGTAGTTTGGTTTATAACGCATGAATGCGAACATGCGCTCCTGTTAGTCGAAAATGTAATAAGGGAGCAAGCATGTCAGCAGTTGCGTTGCCGACAAGAACGCCGGCAGGAGAGGTCAAGCCCCGCAAGGCGCCATACCGCGTGATGCCCGGCTTCAACTTGTCGCTTGGTTTCACCATTCTGTACCTGACCCTGATCGTCCTGATCCCGCTATCGGCGATCTTCCTCAAGACTTTTACCATGACCTGGGATGGCTTCTGGACGGCCGTCACCTCGGAACGCGTGGTCGCCTCCTACAAGCTGACTTTCGGCGCATCCTTCATCGGCGCCTTGCTGAACGTCTTCTTTGGCGGCATCGTTGCATGGGTGCTGGTGCGCTATCAATTCCCGGGCAAGCGCATTGTCGATGCACTGGTCGACCTGCCGTTCGCGCTGCCGACAGCCGTTGCCGGCATCACCCTGACCGCCTTGTATTCCTCCAACGGCTGGTTCGGCCAATATATCGAAGGCGTCCTGGGCATCAAGGTCGCCTTCACCCCGCTGGGCGTGGTGGTAGCGCTGACCTTTATCGGCCTGCCCTTCGTGGTGCGCACCGTGCAGCCGGTGCTGGAAGACGCTGAACGCGAACTGGAAGAAGCGGCCGCCAGCCTCGGCGCCTCGGCCTTCCAGACTTTCCGCCGCGTAGTATTCCCCACCATCCTGCCATCGCTGCTGACCGGCTTTGCACTGGCCTTCGCCCGCGCCACCGGGGAATTCGGCTCTGTCATTTTCATCGCTGGCAACATGCCGCTGGTGTCAGAGATTACACCGCTGTTCATCATCACCAAGCTGGAACAGTACGACTACGCCGGCGCCACGGCCATCGCCGTGGTCATGCTGGTGGCCTCTTTCCTCATGCTGCTGGCGATTAACCTTTTACAAGCCTGGTCTCGCGGGAGGAACGCCAAATGAGCGCATCCGTAACGCCAATCCGCCGCGGCGAACTGCCGCAACGTCATGACGTGCTGGAACCGCGCTGGGTGCGCTACGCGCTGATCACCGTGGCGCTGACCTTCCTGACACTGTTCCTGTTCGTGCCGCTGGTGGCAGTATTCACCGAAGCGCTGAAAAAGGGCTGGGACGTGTATGCCAGCGCCATCCTGGAAGACGATTCGATTGCCGCCATCAAGCTCACCCTGTTGACGGCCGCGATTGCGGTGCCGTTCAACCTGGTGTTCGGCGTGGCAGCTTCCTGGGCCATCACCAAGTTCGAATTCCGCGGCAAGAGCCTGCTGCTGACGCTGATCGACCTGCCGTTCTCGGTGTCACCGGTGATTTCGGGCCTGATCTACGTGCTGCTGTTCGGTGCCCAGGGCTGGTTCGGACCATGGCTGGCGGAGCACGACATCAAGATCCTGTTTGCCGTGCCGGGCATCGTGCTGGCTACCGTGTTCATCACCTTCCCGTTCGTGGCGCGCGAACTGATCCCGCTGATGCAGGCCCAGGGCAGCGAGGAGGAAGAAGCGGCCGTAGTGCTGGGCGCAAACGGCTGGCAGACCTTCTTCCGCGTGACCCTGCCGAACATCAAGTGGGGCCTGCTGTATGGCGTGATCCTGTGTAATGCGCGTGCCATGGGCGAATTTGGCGCGGTGTCGGTGGTGTCCGGCCATATCCGCGGCGAGACCAACACCATGCCGCTGCAGGTCGAGATCCTCTACAACGAATACAACTTTGCCGCCGCCTTTGCCGTGGCCTCGCTGCTGGCATTGCTGGCGCTGGTCACCCTGGCAGTGAAAACCTTTATCGAATGGCGCCTGCACGAAAATTACGGCGGCGACGCCAAGGAGCATTGATATGACGATCGCAGTCAAGAACATCAACAAGCGTTTCGGCGACTTCGTCGCACTGGACAATGTATCGCTCGACTTCCCGCAAGGCGAGCTGACCGCGCTGCTTGGCCCATCTGGCTGCGGCAAGACCACGCTGCTGCGCTGCATCGCCGGCCTGGAACACCCGGACTCGGGCCAAGTGCTGCTTGACGGCTCGGATGCGTCCGACCGCCACGTGCGCGAGCGCCAGGTTGGTTTCGTGTTCCAGCACTACGCACTGTTCAAGCACATGACAGTCTTCGAAAACGTGGCCTTCGGCCTGCGCGTCAAGCCGCGCAAGGAACGTCCATCGGAAGAGCAGATCCGCCGCAAGGTGAAAGAGCTGCTGGAGCTGGTGCAGCTTGACTGGCTGGCCGACCGTTACCCGCCGCAGCTCTCCGGCGGCCAACGCCAGCGTATCGCCCTGGCCCGCGCACTGGCCGTTGAACCGCGCGTGTTGCTGCTCGATGAACCGTTTGGCGCGCTGGATGCGAAAGTGCGCAAGGAACTGCGCCGCTGGCTGCGCCGCCTGCATGATGAACTGCACGTGACGTCGATTTTCGTGACCCACGACCAGGAAGAAGCGCTGGAAGTCGCCGACCGCGTGGTGCTGATGAACAAAGGCCATGTCGAGCAACTGGGTTCGCCGGACGAGGTGTACAACCACCCCGCGTCGCCGTTCGTGTACGGCTTCCTCGGCAACGTCAACGTATTCCACGGCCGCGTGCATGAAGGCGTGCTGGCCAGCGACGGCGTCGAATTCGACGTGGAAGGGCACGGCAGCGGCAAGGGCACGGCTTACATTCGCCCGCACGACCTGGAGGTCGAACGCTATGTGCAGGGAGCGGAGGGCATCGTGGTCAAGCTGCGCCGCGCGCACGCCATCGGCCCATTGGCCCAGCTCGACCTGGAACGCACCGACAATGCCCAGATCATCGAAGCCACGATCTCCAGTGAACGCTATATCCAGCTCAACCTGAAAGACGGCGAAACCCTGGTGGTGCGTCCCAAGCGCCTGCGCGTCTTTGTCGATGAAGGGGCACACGCATGAACTTCCAGCAGTTACGCTCCGTGCGTGAAGCGGCACGCCGCAACTACAACCTGACCGAAGTGGCCAATGCGCTGTTCACGTCCCAGCCGGGTGTGAGCCGCCAGATCCGCGAACTGGAAGATGAACTGGGCGTCATCATCTTCGAACGCAACGGCAAGCGCCTGACCGGCCTGACCGAGCCTGGCAAAGGCATCCTGAAGATCGTCGACCGCCTGCTGGTGGAAGCGGAAAACCTGCAGCAGGCCAGCCTGGAATTCACCGGCCAGAAAAGCGGCACGCTGACCATTGCGGCAACGCACACCCAGGCGCGCTATGCGCTGCCGAAGGCAGTATCGCATTTCCGCAATGCGTTCCCGGACGTGCGCATCGCCCTGCAGCAAAGTGCGCCTGACCATATCGCCGAATGGGTCCTGTCGGGCAAGGCCGATATCGGTATCGCCACCGAAGGCCTGTCGCAATTCCCGGACCTGGTGTCCTTCCCATGCTACCGCTGGAGCCACCTGGTAGTGGTGCCCGATGGCCACCCGCTGCTGACGCGCTCCCCGATCCGCCTGGAAGACCTGGCCGAATACCCGCTGATCACCTACGACGTCGGCTTCACCGGCCGTGGCCACATCGATGCCGCTTTCGACAAGGCCGGCGTGCGTCCCGACATCGTGCTGACCGCAATGGATTCGGACGTCATCAAGCAATATGTGGCGCTTGGCCTGGGCGTTGGCCTGGTGGCCTCCATGGCGTTTGACCATGGACGCGACAAAGGTCTGCGCGCCATTGAAGCATCGCACCTGTTCGCAGCGAATACCACCCGGCTGGCGGTGCGCAAAGGGGCTTACCTGCGTACCTACGCTTACGAATTCATTTCGCAGTTTGCCCCTGATTTGACGCGCGCCGAGATCGAACAAGCGATGCTGGGCGGCGAGGCCTAGAATTCCTCCCAGCCGTCGCCCGTCCCATTGGCCGCGACGAGGCCACGCTTCGGCTTTGCCGCAGCGGCAGGGCGGGCGGCTGCACGCGGCTTGAGCTGGGTGACCACGGCACTGCGGCGGGCCGGCATTGCTTCCTGTACCGATGCGGCGACGCGGAACACGCTGACGGCCTGCGACAATGACGCAGCCTGCTCCTGCAAGGCGCCTGCTGCTGCGGCAGCTTGTTCCACCAATGCGGCATTTTGCTGGGTGGCGCTGTCCATTTGCACCACGGCCGCATTGATCTGCTGCAGGCCCGAACTCTGTTCGCCGCTGGCAGCCGAGATTTCGCCGATGATGTCGGTCACCTGCTGAACGCTGTTGACCACGTCGCCCATGGTGGCGCCGGCCTGGTCGACCAGCCGGCTGCCTTCTTCGACCTGGGCCACGGAGTTGTCGATCAGCTGCTTGATCTCCTTGGCCGCATTGCCGGCGCGCTGCGCCAGGTTGCGCACTTCCGACGCAACGACGGCAAAGCCGCGCCCCTGTTCACCGGCACGCGCCGCTTCCACTGCCGCATTCAGCGCCAGGATATTGGTCTGGAAAGCGATGCCGTCGATGACCGAAATGATTTCCACGATCTTGTAGGCCGACTCGTTGATGGCGCTCATCTTGTCGACCACCTGCGCTACCACCGCGCCGCCGCGCCGGGCCACTTCCGAGGCGTTCCCCGCAAGCTGGTTGGCCTGCCTTGCATTGTCGGCGTTCTGCCGCACGGTGGAAGTCAGTTCTTCCATCGACGAGGCGGTTTCCTCCAGCGAGCTGGCTTGCTGCTCGGTGCGCGTCGACAGGTCCATATTGCCGCTGGCGATTTCCGACGAGGCAGTGGAGATGGAATCGGTGGCGTGGCGCACATTGCCGACGATGCCAACCAGGCTGTTGTTCATTTCACGCAAGGCCGCCAGCAGCTTGCCGGTTTCGTCCTGCGAAGTGACGTCAATTTGCTGCGTCAGGTCGCCGGCGGCCACGCTTTCGGCGATGCGTACGGCGCGGCCGAGCGGTGCGGTGATGCTGCGCACCAGCCACCAGCCGATGCCCGCAGCCAGCACCAGGGCGCCGGCAAGCATGCCGATCACCACCAGCCGGAAGCTTGCGTAGCTGGACTGCGACGATTCGTAGACCTGTTTGCCGACATCCATCTGCAACTGCACAAGACGGTTGATCACATCGCGTACCGGCAGGAAGCTCTCTTTCATCCGGCCGTGCATCAGTGCCTTCATCTTCTCCAGGTCGCCGGCGCGGCCGGCTTCCAATGCGGGATTCATTCCTTCGAGGACGAAGGCTGCATGTGCTGCGGCATAGCGTTCTGCCAACGCTTTTTCTTCATCCGTCATCTTGGTGGCGGCGTAGGCTTTCCAGGTCTTGTCGGCTTTGGCCAGGCCTTCTTCCACCGTCTTGACCATTTCGGGCAACGCGGTGGGGCCGACGGTGAGCGCATCGGACATGGCCAGCTGGTTGCGGTTGATGGTGCGGATCACATCCTGAAGTTGGCCCAGCGCGACGAGCCGGTCCTCATAAACGGTTTGCAGCGATGCATTCGTGTTCGCGAGGCTGGCAATGCCGGCGATGCCGATCACCGTCATCATGACGGACAGGATGGCGAGGACCGCTACCAGGCGGACTTTGATTGTGAGGTTGTTCAGCATGTACGGCTCCGGCCTGCGGGGCGCAGGCATTGTAGGGGGGAGTTCAACATGCCGCGTGGGCGGGGCGGCGGGCTTCGGGGCTGGTTGGGCCGTCAGGCACCCCGGAACCCGATGCTAACAACAAGGTTCCCGCTAGGCAAGTGAGATTTGGTGAGAATGTGGCGTATTCGCCGCCGCCAGCCCGCTTGCCGCGCTGATTGCTTGTCGGCTTGGTAATGGCGCCTCCGTCACCAGCCGGAAAACGCCAACCGCGTCGGACAGCGCGGCCGATTGCTGCTGCATGCTGGCCGCCACGGCAGCGGCCTGCTCGGCCAGGGCGGCGTTCTGCTGCGTGTTCGCATCGATCAGGATCAGCGCCGCGTTGACCTGGTCAATGCCAACGCTTTGCTCATGGCTGGCCGCGGTGATCTCATTGATGGTGTCGCCAACCCGGTGCGCTGCATGCACCACTTCGCCCATGATCGCGTGCGCCGTTGTCACTGAGGCATCCAGTTCAAGCAGGCCAGCCTGCAGGCCGGCGCACGGCGCGGCGCCGATTATCTCCGCCAGTTCGCGCGCCGATTCCTTGATTGCCTCCAGTTTGCCTAGAACCTGGAATACAGCCGCCCCGCCGCGCGTAGCTGCATGCGACGCGCTTTGGGCGAGCAGGTTTGCCTGTCGCGCATTGCCGGCATTTTGTCGCACCGTGCTGGCCAGTTCTTCTATCGACGCTGCGGTTTCCTCCAGCGAGTTCGCTTGCGACTCGGTTCGTTGTGCGAGGTGCACGCTGCCGCAAGCAACCTGGCCTGAGGCGGTTGTGATGTCCAGCGCAGCCCGGCGTACGTTGCCGGCCATGGCAGCCAGGCTCGCGTTCATTTCCTTGAGTGCGGCGAGAAGCCTGCCTGTTTCGTCATGGGCGCAGGTCTCTATCTGCTGCGTCAAGTCGCCCATGGCAACAGCTTGCGCAATCGACACTGCGCGGTTCAAGGGAACGGTAATGCTGCGTACCAGCCAGCGGCCCACGACGGCCGCCAGCACGATGCCTGCTGCCAAAAAAGCCACGACCAGTGAGCGCTGCCTTACGTAATTCGCCTCTGACAGGGCATATTGGGTCCTGCCGCGATCCAGCTGGTAGGCGATCAGCTTGTCCATTTCCAGCCGAATCCGGGGAAACAGCTGCTCTACGGGGCCATTCACCAAACCGCGCATCGTTTCGATATCGCCGGCCTTTCCTGCCACCAGGGCAGGCGCCAGGGCATCGAGCATGAAGTGCTTGCGCGCGGCGTCGAAACGTTCGGCGATTTCCTTTTCTTCTTCGGTGGCGAAGGACTCGCTGTATTGCTGCCACAGGCGGCTGGCGGCATCGCGGTCCTGCTCGATTTGCTCGATCGCTGCAGGCAGGGCGGCAGGGGCCGAATTCACGGCGCGGTAAAGCGCGAGGTGGTTGCGGAGCACGATGCGCATCATGTTGTCGAGATGTCCGAGTGAGATCAGCCGTTCTTCATATACGGTGCGCAGGGCGTCATGGTTGTTGCCCAGGCTGGCGAGGCCGGCGCCGCCCACGGCGAGCAGCAGGATGGACAACATGGAAAGGACGGCAATCAACCGCGCCCTGATGGTCAGGTTCTTGTGCATGTCGGTTCTTATTAGGGAGTTTGACAAGGCCGCGGGGAGGGGGCGGCGAAGAATCAGGGGCGGCTTGGCCTGGGGGGCAGGCAACCTGAGTGTGGAAAATAGTATCAATGACGTTCCCACGCTGCAACTGAATTCATGGTCAGGAAAACACCTGACCTTGCTGGTTACTGGCCCGGGTTAGGCAGCTTGGCGTGGATCGCGTCGACCGCTGCCACGATTTCAGGCGGCAGGCGCACATCAAAGGCATCGATATTCTCTTTGAGCTGGGCCAGCGTGGTGGCGCCGATGATGGTGGCGGCAACGAACCAGCGCGAATAGCACCACGCCAGCGCGAGCTGGGCCGGCGTCATGCTGTTGTCGCGCGCCAGCTTCGCGTACTGCGCCACGGCCTCCAGCACGCCAGGGCGCAAGTAGCGCGGACTCCAGGTCGGCGGGAAGATCGTCAGGCGGCCATGCGCTTTTGGATTGTCGTGATACTTGGCCGTGAGCTGGCCGAATGCCAGCGGGCTATAGGCCATGAGGCTGACTTGTTCGCGGAAGCAGGTCTCGTTGAGGAAGCTGGTTTCGAAATGGCGCGCTGTCAGGTTGTACAGGTTCTGAATGGTGGCGATGCGCGGCAGGCCTTTCATCTCGGCCTGTTTGACGAATTCGGACACGCCCCAGCTGCTCTCATTCGATACACCGATGTGGCGGATCTTGCCTTCCCTGATCAAATCGCCCAGCACGGCCAGCGTTTCTTCGACGGCGATGTGGTGGCGCTCTTTCTCGGGATCGAACTGGCTGGCGCCGAAGATCGGCACATTGCGGCTTGGCCAGTGCAACTGATACAGGTCGATGTAGTCCGTCTGCAAGCGCTGCAGGCTGGTCTCCACCGCAGCGCGGATGTTGGCAGCATTGTGGTTGCTCTTGCCCTTGCGGATCCAGTGCATGTACGGATTCGGGCCCGCGACCTTGGTTGCCAGCACCACGTCGCCACGGCGGCCGGACTTCTTCAGCCAGCTGCCGATGAAGCGTTCGGTATCACCCTGGGTCGCAGCCGAGGGCATCACCGGATACAGTTCGGCCGTGTCGATGAAATTGATGCCGCGCTGCAGCGCGTAATCAATCTGCGCATGCGCATCGGCTTCGGAATTCTGCTGGCCGAAGGTCATCGTGCCGAGGCAGATTTTGCTGACCTTCAGGTCGCTGCGGCCCAGGGTGACCTTCTGCATGCTTAGCCCCGCAGTGCGTCGGCGCAGTCGCGTACCAGCGCCGGGCCGGCGTAAATCAGGCCGGAGTAGAGCTGTACCAGTTGCGCACCGGCTTCGATCTTGGCCTTGGCATCCCTGCCTTGCATGATGCCGCCCACGCCGATGATCGGCAGCGCATCGCCCAGTTCCGCTTTCAGCAGGCGGATCACGTTGTTGGACAGTTCGAATACCGGTGCACCGGACAGGCCGCCGGCTTCCGCGCCGTGCTGCATGCCTTCCACCGCAGTGCGGCTCAGGGTGGTATTGGTGGCAATCACACCGTCGATCTTGTGGCGCAGCAGCGCGTCGGCGATATTCTTTACCTGGTCGCCATCCATGTCGGGCGCGATCTTCAGGGTCATCGGCACATAGCGCTTGTGCTGGTCGGCCAGGCGCAGTTGCGCTTGCTTGAGCTGAGACAACAGGCCGTCCACTTCCGATGCACCCTGCAGCTGGCGCAGGTTCTTGGTGTTTGGCGAGGAGATGTTGACGGTCACGTAGCTGGCGTAGGGATAGACCTTGTCCAGACAGTGCAGGTAATCGTCGACCGCGCGCTCGATCGGCGTATCGGCATTCTTGCCGATGTTCAGGCCCAGCACGCCCTCGCGGTTCTGGTAGAAGCGCGACGACTGCACATTGGCCACGAAAGCATCGACTCCGCCATTATTGAAGCCCATGCGATTGATGATGCCTTGCGCCGCAGGGATGCGGAACATGCGCGGCTTCGGATTGCCCGGCTGGGCGCGCGGGGTCACGGTGCCCACTTCAATGGAGCCGAAGCCCAGGTCGGCCAGCGCGTCGATGAAGGCGCCATCCTTGTCCAGGCCAGCGGCCAGGCCGACCGGGTTGCGGAAGGTCAGGCCCATGACCGTGCGCGGATCGTCTTTCGGACGGCGCACCATGGCGCGGGTCAGGCCCAGTGCGGACAGGCGCTTGAGTGCCGGCAGGGTGAAATGGTGGGCGGATTCCGCGTCCATCGAGAACAGGATGGGACGGGCGAGGGAGTACAGGAATTTGTCGGACATTGTGGGCAGCTTTGGTGTATTTTTGTAGCATTTTACACTGCGCTCCCTGGAGGACCTTCCGTGATCAAGCCTGGACTTGCCTTGCTGGCCTGCCTTTCCCTGCCCGTCGTTGCCGCCGAAAACCCGCTCTCCGCCGCCATTGCGCGCGACTACAAAGCCAGCCTGGAGCCCCTGTTCAACCACCTGCACGCCAATCCGGAGCTGTCCTATATGGAGGTGCAGACGGCCGCGCGCATGGCCAGGGAATTGCGTGCAGCAGGCTTCGAGGTGACAGAAGGCGTGGGCAAGACCGGCCTGGTGGCCATACTTCGCAACGGCAAAGGCCCGACCGTGATGGTGCGCGCGGACATGGATGCGCTGCCCGTGGAAGAGAAATCGGATGTGCCAAACGCCTCGAAGGTCAAGGTCAAGGATTCGGGCGGCAACCTGTTGCCGGTAATGCACGCCTGCGGCCACGACGTGCACATGACCAGCCTGGTCGGCACGGCCCACCAGATGGCGGCGCACAAGGGTGAGTGGAAGGGCACCTTGATGCTGGTCGGCCAGCCGGCCGAAGAACGCACCGGCGGCGCGCTGGACATGATGGCCGACGGCATCTACAAACGCTTTGGCAAACCGGATTACGCGCTGTCGCTGCACGTGGGCGCCGACATCGAAGCCGGCAAGATCGAGGCCAGCGAGGCGCCGTTTTCCGGCGCCGACCTGATGGAGATTGTGGTGCACGGCATTGGCACGCACGGCGCCAGCCCGCATACAGGCAAGGACCCGGTCGTGATCGCATCGCAGATCGTGCTGGCGCTGCAAACCGTGGTCACACGCGACATCGCCCCGCGTGAAGCGGCCCTGATCACCGTCGGCTCTTTCCACGCCGGCACCAAGGGCAATGTGATCAGCGATACGGCGCGCCTGGAATTGACCGTGCGCTAGGAAAGCGACGAGACGCGCGCCAGGCTGCTGGAGGGAATCAAGCGCGTGGCCGAGAACACCGCGCGGGCTGCCGGCGTACCGGAAGACAAATTGCCGGAAATCCGCCACACCGACCGGCCCGTGCCGCCAACCCTGAATGACAAAGCGATGCTGCAGCGCTTGCGTACTGTCTGGTCAAGCAAGCTGGGTGAGGGCATTTTCGACAAGGGCTACCAGCGCGGCAGCATGGTGGGCGAGGACTACGCCCACTTCATTTACGGCCAGGGCATTCCGAGCGTGTACTTCATGGTGGGCGGCACGCCGGCTGCGCAGGTGGCAGCGGCACGCGCCGGCAGAGGCACGATTGCCTACAACCATAGCCCGCTGTTCCGCGCCGATGCGGAAAAATCGATCCAGACCGGCGTGCTGGCAACTACGGTTGCGCTGCTGGATTTGATGAAGATGTGAGCGGTCCCCACACGCCCTTGATGCGAGCCTCCAAGGGCTGGAACTTGATCTTGTAGTTCATCTTCGGGCTGTCTTCGATCCAGTAGCCCAGGTAGACGAAATCGAGCCCCAGCTCGTGCGCCTGCGCGATTTGCCACATCACGTTGTAGGTGCCGAACGACGCACCCGGCACGTCAGGGTCGAAGAAGGTGTAGACCGACGACAGGCCATCCGACAGCACGTCGATGATCGACACCATGCGCAGCGTGCCATCGGGCTCGCGGAATTCCACCAGGCGCGTGTTGACCCGGCTTTGCAGCAGGAACTGGGCATACTGGTCGCGTGAATCCTGGTCCATGCCGCCGCCCGCGTGGCGGGTGCTCTGGTAGCGCAGATAGAGCTCGTAGTGCTCGTCCGAGAAGGACAGGCTGGCAACACCCGCCTCCAGGTTGCCGTGGCGCGCCCAGGCGCGGCGCTGGCCGCGTGTCGGCTTGAAGCCGGCGGCCACGACGCGCACCGGAATGCAAGCCTGGCAGCCGTCGCAATATGGACGATAAGTAAAGATGCCGCTGCGGCGGAAACCGTTCTTCACCAGCTCCGAGTACACGTCGGCGTTGATCAGGTGCGAGGGCGTTGCCACTTGCGAACGGGCCTGGCGCGCATCAAGGTAGCTGCACGGATAAGGCGCCGTTGTATAAAACTGCAACGTTGCGAAGGGGAGGTCGTTAAGCTGCGTCATGAGTCATATCATAACGCGTCCGCGGCTTAAAACGGTGCGATGGGGCACCAATCGCGTATCTGTGGCATCACAATACTTTTCTGCAAGTGTGCAATGAAGTCCTTGCGCGGGATTGACCGCGCGCCGAGCGATGCCAGGTGGCCGGTCTCCTGCTGGCAATCGATCAGTTCCACGCCGTGCCGTCGCAAGAAATGCACGAGGTAGGCCAGGGCGACCTTGGAACCGTCGGTGACGCGCGCAAACATCGATTCGCCGTAGAACATGGTGCCGATGGAAACGCCGTAGGCGCCGCCCACCAGTTCGCCGTCCAGCCATAGTTCGGAGGAATGGGCAAAGCCCTGCTGGTGCAGGCCGGTGTAGCCGGCGATGATGTCTTCCGAGATCCAGGTGCCGGGGCCGTCGCGGCGTGGCGCGGCACAGGCGCGCATCACCTGCTCGAAGGCGCTGTCGAAACGCACTTCCCAGCGCTGGCCGTCGCGCGCAATCTTCTTCAGTGTCTTGCGCAGGCTGTCGGAAATCTTGAAGTCGGCGGTGCGCAACACCATGCGCGGATCGGTGCTCCACCACAGGATGGGCTGGCCCTCGGAAAACCAGGGGAAGATGCCGCGCTGGTAAGCGGCCAGCAGCCGCTGCGGCGACAGGTCAGCGCCGGCGGCCAGCAGGCCCGGCGCGTCCGTGGTCAAGGCTTCGGAGACGTCGGGAAAGGGCGTGTTGACGTCGAGCCAGGGAATCATGTGTCGGACGGCTGGCGCATCGGCTGGGTAATATCCTGGGTATGGAAGCCATAGCTGCCGCCTCCGCGCATTTTGGCGCGGTCGGCAAAGAAGAATTCCAGCGTGGTGCGGATGGTGGGGAAGGCCAGGTCATCCCATGGGATTTCCGCTTCCGTGAACATCTTCACATCCAGGCTTTCTTCTCCCGGCGCAAAATCGAGGTCGCGCAGGGTGGCGAGGTAGAACATATGCACCTGGTGCACGCGCGGCACGTTGAGCAGGGTGTACAGGCTGCCGAGGACGATATGGGCGCCCGCTTCCTCTTCGGTTTCGCGCTGCGCTGCCTCGGCGGTGGTTTCATTGTTTTCCATGAAGCCGGCCGGCAGGGTCCAGAAGCCGCGACGCGGCTCGATCGCGCGCTTGCACAGCAACACTTGCAACTCGCCATCACGCTCCCAGACCGGGACCGTCCCGATCACCATCTTGGGATTTTGATAATGGATTGCCGAACAGTTGACGCAAACATAACGCGGCCGGTTGTCGCCGGACGGCACCATCAACTCAACAGGGTGGGCGCATTCTGAGCAAAATTTCATAACATCTACTTTACACTGAACGGCGGTTTGCCGGAATTCAGCGAAATATATTCGAGCTATCGTAAGAAGAAGTGGGATAAATATTGCCTAAATTGGCGAGACGCCCTATAATACTTGCATCAGACGCGGGGTGGAGCAGTCTGGCAGCTCGTCGGGCTCATAACCCGAAGGTCACAGGTTCAAATCCTGTCCCCGCAACCAGAATTCAGAAAAAACCGTCATCAGCAGCTAGCGATGACGGTTTTTTTCGTCTTTTCACGCCGCTGCGTGGGCCTGGCGCAGGAAATCCAGCACTTCGTCGCTCATCATGCGGCCGGCACGGAGCGCCGGCTCGTTGTCGAGCGCCTGGCGGAAGCGTTCGCGCACGCCCGGCGCATTGCCGACCATATCGGTGAACAGGTCAAACCAGCGCTGGGCCAGCGCACGTGCTTGCGGCGCCGATGGCGAGGGATTGGCTGCCATTTGCGCGCCGATGTCGGCGATCAGTGCCGGCCATTCGTGGGCGCGGGTGCGGAAATGCTTGTGCATGGTTTCGATTTCCTCCGGCCGCATATATTTGGCATACAGCGCCAGTTTGCCCTGGCCGCTGGCCGCCGCAATATAGTTGCGCATCTCGAGTGTCACGCCGCTTTGCTTGCGGTATTCCTCTTCGCGCGACCACATATTGTCGAGCCGATGCATGATGTCGACACTGTGGCCGGCCTGGCGGCTGAAGGTCGCCATCCATTTTTCGGCCAACGCTTGAACCGTTGGGTCGGATGGCGGGATGCCTGCCGCCATGTTCTGCCCTACGGCCTTGATCAATTCCGACCATTCTTCGGGTGCGGCTGGGTCGTTGTAGATTGGCAGTTGTGCCAGTTCTTCCTTGGTAAAGTATTTGTCGTACACGGTCATTTGCTCCAGTGTGGTTAGCCAGGTGGCCAGTTCCGGTTCCTCTCCTGCCAGCAACTGCCCGCGCAGGGTCGTCAACTGCTCGCGCAGTTTGGCGGCTTCGGCGATTTGCCGGTCGAGCGAATCGATCTGGCGGGCAATCAGGTCGGGCAGGGAAGAGCCGGGCTTGGCCAGGAATTGACCGATGTCGGCCAGCGCCATGCCGAAACGGCGCAGCGCCTGCACCTGGTGCAGGCGCGCCACGTCGTCGCGGTTGTACAGGCGGTAGCCGGCGTCGGAACGTCCCGAAGGCTTGAGCAGGCCGATACTGTCGTAATGGTGCAGGGTGCGCACGGTCAGGCCGCAACGGCGCGCCAGTTCACCTACTTTCAGCATCATCTTCCAGCTCCTTTCTTCGTTACGTTACTGCCATGCTGGAGCCTCACGCCAGGTGAGGGTCAAGCGCTGCGTGCAAAAAGATGATGGTAAGCGATCCATCCCTTATGATGTTGGACATGCAACGTTTGTTTTTACTCATCGCGACCCTGCTGCTTGCCGTCCTGTGGCGCGCCGACAGCGGCCACGTGCCGAATGCCCATCCGGCGCTGGCCATGCTGCCCCTGCAGATGGCCTGGGCCTGGGAGCGGCCGGAAGACCTGCGCTGGCTGCCGGGCGATGCCGGGGTGGCGTTCGTTGCCTCCAGCATCATGCTGCAAGGCGATGAAGCGCTGGTACGTCCACGCACCGCGCGCCTGCTGATGGCGCCTGCCACGGCGCGCGTGCCGGTGCTGCACGTCGACATGTCGGGACGCGAGCCGCCGGCATTGAACGACGTGCAGCTACAGGCCATCGTCAAGGAACTGCTGCGCATTGCGCCGGGAGCCAACCGCCACGTGGTGCAGCTCGATTTTGAAGTGCGGCGCTCGCAGCGTCCCTTCCTGGCCCGCACTGTCGCCGCCATCCGCCGTAGCTTGGCGCCCGAAATGGCGCTATCGGTGACCGCGCTGGCGTCCTGGTGCCTCGACGATGCCTGGCTGGCCGAAGGCATGGCCGACGAGGTTGTGCCGATGGCCTTCCGCATGGGGCAACAGCAGCATGAGCTTCGCCAGCGCCTGCGCTGGCAAGGATTCACCCAGCCCTATTGCCGCCATGCCGCCGGCTACGCGACCGATGAACCGCGGCTGCGCCGCCTGGCGCCGCGCAGCTATTATTTTTCCCCTCGTTCCTGGACGGCTGCGCAATGGCAAGCCCTCCATGCACCAACCAAGGTCCGCTCTCCATGAAACGTTTCCCCAGCTTGCGCAAGTTCGCGGCCATGACCGCGCTTATCGTCCTGCCGCAATATGCTTTCTCCAGCGGCTTCGATGGTTTCAGCTACAACCCCTACGCCAATGAACTCATGGTCGCACCGCGCGCGCTGCCGCAATACGCGGCCGGCAACCTTGGCGTGCTGTCGAGCAGCTACTGGCGCGTATATCTCTACCTTGCTTACCAGGCCGCCAAAGGGCGCGGCCTCACTCCGGCGCAAGTGGCTTCGCTCCATGTGTGGGATTGGCATGTAGGGGAAGGCCACAGTGCCTGGGACTACGTCGGCAACGCGGAGAAGAATGGCAGCGGAGAGTGGTTCAAGGCGCGTACGCCGCTCGCGGTGCAGGCAGGCTTGCCGGCCGAGGCCGAAGTCAAGATCACTGGCAGCGAAGACTGGGGCAGTTACGTGAATTGCCACTCCGATGCCTTCCGCCGCGCCGCAGCGACCGCAAAGGCGCGAGCGCAACTGGGCCCGGGCGGCAAGCCTGACCAATGGTTCAAGGCCTGGCTGGAAGGGCAGGACGCGGTATTTGCCAATTGCGGCTTTACAGGCGGACCATCGAGCCCGGTGCTGCCGCCCGCGATACCGGAGAACGCGCCCGCATGGCTGAAGGCAGACCGCGCATATCAGGAAGCGGCAGCCAATTTCTATTCGGGAAATCTGGAAGCTGCGCGCCGCCAGTTCCAGGCTGTGGCGCAGGATGCGAAATCGCCGTGGCAGCCGCTGGGCGCCTACCTGGCGGCACGATGCCTGATCCGTATGGCCACGCTGCAAAGGGAGGAGGCGGGCGACAATCGTATCGCCAGGTTCAGGCAGGCACGCGAAGAGCTTGAAGCGCTGGCGCCTTCCTATGCGCCAGCGAGGCAAATGATGCTCCTGATCGACGCGCGCCTCGATCCCGCAGCGCAGGTGAAAGTGCTGGCGCGCCGCCTGGAGCAGGAACCATTCGGCGCCGATACGCCGCGCATGCTGAGCGATTACCTGGTGCTGCTCGACAAGCTGCCGCGCAATGAAATGATCGAAGCCAGGGAGCCGCTGACGGCATGGATCGGCACCATGCAAGGCGATTCGTTCGATTGGTATGACAGCAGCGACAATCCGGAAGTGAAGGAGCGACGCAAGCTGGCGCTGGAGGTGACGCGCCAGCAATGGCAGAAGCACGGCGACGCCCTGTGGCTGGCACCCCTGCTGACATTCGCCAGGCCCGGGGAGCTTGGCGAAGCAGAAAAGAAGGCCGCCGCGGCAGTGCCAGCAGGCCATCCGCTCTACCAGACAATGCAATACAACCTTGTGCGGCTGGCTGTTTCTGAAAACCGCCTGGCGCAAGCGGACAAGGACATCGACCGACTGCTGGCAAGCCAGGGCAAGGCCATGTCGGTGGCAACCACCAACCGCTTCCTGGCGCTGAAGATGCTGACGGCAGGTACGCTGGACGGATTTGTCAGGGCCGGACGGCGAGTCCAGGACCCCGTGGAACGCGGTGCACCGATCGATGATGCGGCAAAAGATCCGGAAGGAACCGACGGCGATTTTTACGTGGCGGTCTACCGCTACCTGCCGATGGCCAGCCTGAAAGCGCTGTACGCCCACCCCGGCCTGCTGCCGGCATCGAAAGTGGAGCTGCGCGAGGCCATCTTCACGCGGGCCCTGATTGCCAATGACGAAGCGACCGCGCTCTCCCTGCTGGATAGCGTCGCCGAAGGGCGCAACACTACCGCACATTTGTACGCGCGTTATCGCAAGGCCGCCAGCGGAGCGGAACGCAAGCTGGCGGCGGCGCTGATCCTGGTGAACACGCCGGAACTGCGGCCGCATGTAATCAGCAATGCAGGTGTCGGCAACGATGGCTACGGCAAACCGGTCAGTATCGGCGAGCGGCCGGCGCCGGCGCCGCGCTTCCTGAGCGAGGAGCAGCGCGCAGAAGGAGAACGCGAGCAGCAAAGCTTGCGCCAACTCTCATTGCGTTCGATATTCCTGGCCCCGACCCTGATGGCATGGGCTGCGGCCAAGCCGAATGACGCGGAGGCGCCGAAGGCCTTGCATC